>NZ_CP162495.1:0-1367230 GCF_040939125.1 Clostridium sp. BJN0013 | reverse complement strand
CTAACTACAGCATACTCTCCACTATTATCCTCAGGTATTATGGAATCTCCTGTTTGAAGAGTCAAATATATAGGGTTGGCTGATTTTATCTGACTATGGAATTTCTTTGAACTTTCCAAAATATCATCTGAAATAATATAAAAATTTACAGTAATTTCCATGATGTTGTACACCCTCCTATTTTCGATTTGTTTCACTGTATTATATTATTCCAAATTTAAAAATGTTACTTTTTAACTTTTTAAGCTATTCTTTATAATTTTAGCCAGTTATTTATTTGAATGTGATTTAACTAGTATTGCAGATACAACTGCAGTAATTGGAACTGCAAAAACCAATCCAATACTGCCTGCCAAAGCTTTTAATATCTCTGCTGCGATAATGTCTTGATCTACGGCAGTGGATATAGATGTACTATAGGAATATGCAGAAACCATAATCATTATATACATGGCACCCCCTGCATAAGCAAGTATGAGGGTATTTGCCATAGTACCCATAATATCTTTTCCCACATTCATCCCTGACTTTATAAGCTCTTTTACAGTCATATCCGGTTTGGCACTTCCAATTTCTTTTATGGAAGAGGCTATAGACATGCTTACATCCATAACTGCCCCTAAGGCCCCCATAATTATACCTGCAAAAAGCAATCCTGAAAAGTCAAAATTGGCATTTTGTGCTGTATATATAATGGATTGCATTTCTTCATCGGTAAGTCCATTAACCCTTATTATAAAATTTGAAAATACTGCTATAATTCCTGCAATCAAAACTCCCCCAGAAGTTCCTATAATAGCAGCCAGAGTCTTTTCATTTTTTCCACTTATTATGAGAAGATTTACTACAATTACAAAAATACATACTAGAGAAGACACCAATGTAGGATTAAATCCCTGTATTATAAGAGGTATAAGTACTTTTATCACCACAAATCCGGTTATAATTAATGTTATAATGGATTTTAGTCCTTTTTTCCCTCCAATAATGGCTAGGGAGATTATAAAAAACAATGCCAATTTGTATAAATACTTATACCTTACTATTTCATATATATATGCATCTTCTACATTTCCTTTTTCATCATACCTGTCAATATTAACTAATACTTCATCTCCTACTTTTACAAAACTCTGAGTACTGCTGCTCTCATCTTTAATCTTTCCCCCTACAAAATTTTGAACTGTAATTACTTTACCTTTAAGTTTTCCTGAAATTATTTTAACATCTGCATTGGAAAATCTCTCAGAACCTTTATTTTCTGTAGAATGTATCTTGATAACTTTCCCATAAACAGGACTGTTATCCCCACCTTCACTGCTTAAAGATGACCTTATAAAAAATATAATCACAAGTATTACAATAAATGCTACTAGAAAAATTACAGTTCTTTTATCCCTTTTTAATATTTTAACTCATCCCTCTCAATATAAGTCATCTTATAAGCTATTGTTCCTCACTTTTGATTTTTATACTATCATTTTCTACATCTATAATACTAATTGTATTTTCAATATTCTCATTAAAAAGTACTTTATCTACAAAATAAGGTTTTATATCCTGCTGAACTATTCTAATTATTTCTCTGGCTCCATACTCCAGTGATACACCTTTTTTAGACAACCATCTATAGCATTCATCTGTTACATTTATTTTTATATTTTTAGATAAAAGCTGTTTTTCAAACTGGCCCACAACTTTTTTTGCAACTAAATATGCCATCTTATCATTCATTGAATTAAAATATATTATATCATCCAATCTATTTCTAAATTCCGGGGAAAATATCCTATTTACCTCTTCACTGATAGCATCTTTTTTTACAATTCTATCCCCAAATCCCATAAGCACTTTTCCCACTGATCTGGCACCGGCATTTGAAGTCATTATGATTGTTGTGTTTTTAAAATCAGTTTTCTTTCCTGCATTATCTGTAAGAGTTGCATAATCCATAATCTGAAGCAGTATATTCAATACATCTGGATGAGCCTTTTCTATTTCATCCAAAAGTAACACGCAATAAGGAGTTTTTCTTACAACATCTGTCAAAAGTCCTCCTTCTTCATAACCTACATATCCCGGCGGAGAGCCTATAAGCCTAGCTACTGTGTGCTTTTCCTGATATTCACTCATATCAAATCTAATAAAAGGAATATTTAAGGCCTTTGCCAGTTGTTTACTTATCTCTGTCTTTCCCACCCCTGTAGGGCCTACAAATAAAAGACTTGCCACAGTTTTATTATCTTCATTAAAACCCGCTCTGGATCTTTTTATAGCCCTTACCAGAGAATCTATAGCTTCTTCCTGACCAAACACTTTTTCCTTAAGAACCTTATCTAAATTTTTTAACACCTTGGTTTCATCTTGAGATAATGTTTGCTCTGGTATTTTAGCCATGGCAGCGATAGTTTTTTCTATATGCGCCTTTTCAATAACTATTTTATTATCGTCACTGCTATGGAGTCTTACATAAGCTCCTGTCTCATCTATTACGTCAATAGCCTTGTCTGGAAGGAATCTATCATTTATATATTTTACAGATAAGTCCACCGCTGCCTTTAAAGCTTCTTCTTTATAAGTTACATTATGAAATTTTTCATATTGATCTTTTATACCTAAAAGTATATTATAAGTATCCTCTACTGTGGGTTCTGGTATTTCTATTCTTTGAAATCTCCTAGCCAGTGCCCTGTCTTTTTCAAATATTTTTTTATACTCATCATAGGTAGTTGAACCTATAAACTTAATCTTTCCACTGGTCAAAAAAGGTTTCAAAATATTTGCTGCATCTAAAGATCCTCCAGACACGGAACCTGCCCCTATTATAGTATGAATCTCATCTATATATACAATAGGTTTATCTTCCTTTTGAATTTTTTTAAGTGTATTTTTTATTCTATCTTCAAAATCTCCCCTATATTTAGTTCCTGCTAAAATGGACCCCATATCTAGAGAGTATATCTTACTATCTTTTAATAGATTAGGCACTTTATTTTCTACAATTAATTTTGCCAGACCTTCCGTAATGGCAGTTTTACCCACCCCTGGATCTCCAACATGAATAGGATTATTTTTATTTCTCCTTGATAGTACTTGTATAGTTCTACGAATTATATCTTCCCTCCCTATTAAAGGATCTATACCTCCCATTTTAGCTTTTTCCGTAAGATCTACTGCAAAATCTCCTATATTTAAAACACTTTGTGTATCTTCTTCATCTATTAAGTATTTGGAATCCTCTTCAATGTTATAATCAAACATAGTTGCTGAAATTCCATGGGTTATATAATTCAATATGTCAATTCTCCTTATACCCTGTTTCCTGAGAAAAAAACTGGCAAAACTCTGTTCTTCATCATATATGGATATAAAAATATCCCCCAATTTTATTACCTCTTTTTCAGCAGCCAGAACATGTTCTCCTGCAGAAGTCAATATATTTTGAAGACCTATAGTCTCAAGGGGTTCTTTTTTCTCTGTAATTTCTATATTGTCATTGAAATACTGTAATAAATCTCTTTTTATATTTTTAACATTACCTCCACAACTTTCTATTATATCTATTCCCTCTGGAAAAAATAACGCAGCATACAATACATGTTCAGGAGTAAAGTATTCATGTTTACAATACCTTGCTTCATTATAAGCTGCAGTTATAATTTCATTCACTATTTTATCTAATTTCATAATAACTATTCCTCTTCCATACTAAATTTTAGTGGAAATCCACTATTTCTTGCCATACTGATAGCCTGCGCTGTTTTAGTAGCAGCTATATCATAAACATATATGCCAGCTATGCCTATACCTTTCCTATGAACATCATACATTATTTGCGTAGCTTCTACAGCACTCTTTTTAAATATTTTTATTAAAACATCTACTACAAATTGCATAGTAGTATAATCATCATTATATATAATAACTTTATACATAGGTGGTCTTTTAACATCAACCTTTGAATCTTGTTTTAAAATAGTTTTTTGTGGCATTTTCAACAACCCCATAAGCTTTTAAAAATATACTGTACTTAGAATCATTTTAACACACTTTAAATTTAAAGTGTATAATATTTAAATTTTCGAAATAAAAGCAATATATTAAAGTTCAATAAAAATTTTACTATGATAATAACCTGAATTTGTAAAGATAATTTCGACTGAAAACACAAAAAATCCCATGGAAATGTTTTATTTATAGTAAGTAAAATATAAAATAAAACAAAGATGGGAATTTCACGAAAAATTTATTACCAAAACTATATTGGTTAATAATTTTTTTATTATCTTTTTAATTTTAAATATTAATTTTTTAAGAAATCACAAGCTATCTGAGCGTACACTGAGGCCCCTACCGAAAGACAATCTTCATCAATTGTAAAGTAATTAGAATGCTGTGAATACATATAACCTTTTTTCCTATTTCCGCCGCCAAGTATCAAAAAAGCACCTGGTACTTTTTCCAGATAAGAGGAAAAATCTTCAGAGCCCATAATGGGTGATATCTGATGAATTATATTTTTTTCTCCTATAGCTCTGGCTACTGATTTCTTTACAAATCCAGTTGATTCAATTTCATTAACCGTAGGACTACATCCCATTTCATATGCAAATTCAGCTTTACAGCCATATGTATCACATACACTATATATTATTTTCTTCATCCATTTAGGCATCATTTCTCTAGAATATTGTGAAAATGCCCTATTTGCCCCGGTCATTTCAACTTTTCCAGGAACTATGTTAAATCTTTCACCTGTATTTACAGTACCTATATTAATAACTATAGGGTTTCTTGCGTCATTAAATCTAGTCACAATAGTTTCAAATCCTTTCATTACTGCTAATGCACAGGGAATTGTGTCTACTCCCTGCCATGGAGAAGATCCATGACATGATTTTCCTTTTATAGTAAGATGCCAGGTATCTATAGAAGCCATAAGAAATCCTTCCTGAACTACTACCTGACCTGTTTCGATTAATCCAAAAGTATGCATTCCTACAATCATATCAACTTTAGGATTCTCAAGGACTCCATGTTCTATCATATATGCTGCACCAGCTCCAAGTTCTTCCGCAGGTTGGAAAATAAACTTTACACTGCCGCACAATTCATTTTTTAAATGCGATAATATCTTTGCAGCACCTAAAAGTTCCGTAATATGAGTATCATGTCCACAAGCATGCATGTACCCTTGATTTTTTGAACTATATGAAAGGCCTGTTTTCTCTGTAACTGACAATCCATCAATATCTGCACGAAGTGCAATGACTTTTCCCCGCTTTTTTCCTCTTAGTAATCCAATAACGCCTGTTTTACCTGTAGTAGAAACATCTATATCCATGTTTTTAAGCTCTTCAGATATTATTTTTGACGTTCTCACTTCTTCAAAAGATGGCTCGGGATACATATGAAAATCTCTTCTAAGTTGTACCATCCATGACTTCAGTTTCCTAGCTTCATCTAAAGTATTCATTTTCTTATTACCTCCAATTTCAAAATTAAGCTTTTAAAAAATCTAAAGCTGCCTGAACGTAAGCTGCAGCTCCTATAGGAAGGCAGTCTTCATCGATGGTAAATCGATTGGAATGTTGAGAATACATATAACCTTTTTCTTTGTTTCCGCCGCCAAGTATTAAAAAGGTACCTGGTACTTTTTCCTGATAAGAGGAAAAATCTTCAGAACCCATAATTTTTCCTATTTGAATTATATTTTCTTCTCCTATTACTTTAGATATTGATTTTCTTATAAATTCAGTAAAACTATCTTCATTCATAATAGGCTTAAATCCCTCTTCATACTTAAAATTGTATGTACAACCATATGCACTACATATGCCATCTATTATTTTCTTCATCCACTTTGGCATCATTTCTCTAGAATAACTTGATAATGACCTATTCATGCCCGTTATTTCAACTTTTCCTGGAATCACATTAAACCGTTCACCGGCATTTACAGTTCCTACATTAACAACTATAGGATTTCTTGCATCATTAAATCTAGTCACAATAGTTTGAAATCCCTCCATTATTGCCACAGCACAAGGCATTGCATCTATTCCCTGCCATGGGGAAGATCCGTGACAAGATTTTCCTTCTACAGTAAGACTCCATTTATCTCCATATGCCATAAAAGGACCTTTTTGAACTACTATTTTACCAGTCTCGATCATTCCAAAAGTGTGCATACCTACAATTATATCAACTTTAGGATTCTCAAGAGCCCCATGTTCTATCATATATGCTGCGCCAGTTCCAAGTTCTTCTGCCGGTTGGAAAATGAATTTTACACTGCCGTACAATTCATGTTTTAAATCAGATAATATTTTTGCAGCTCCTAAAAGTTCCGTAATATGAGTATCATGTCCACAAGCATGCATGTATCCAGGATTTTTTGAACTGTAGGGAAGGCCTGTTTCCTCTGTAACTGACAGGCCATCAATATCTGCACGAAGTGCAATGGCCTTTCCCGGATTTTTTCCTTTTAGCAATCCAATAACACCTGTTTTACCTGTGGTAATAACCTCTATGTCCATTTTTTTAAGTTCTTCAGCTATTACTTTTGACGTTCTTACTTCTTCAAAAGACGGCTCAGGATACATATGAAAATCTCTTCTAAGTTCTATCATCCAAGACTTTATGTCTTCAGCTTTTCTTAAAGTATTCATTTTTACAATCACTCCAATTTATTAATAAAATAAATTATTCACTGAAATTTTTTATTTATATATAGTTTCACATTTATAAAAGTTTAATTATCTTGTATTTCTAGGATCAAAAGCATCTCTCAAACCATCACCAATAAAATTAAATGCCAATACAGTGAATATAATCATAATTCCAGGTGGAAACCATAACCAAGGTTTGGTTGTCAAAACAGTAAGAGCCTGGGCATCTGTAAGCATATTTCCCCAACTTGCAGTAGGAGGTTGTACTCCCATACCCAGAAAGCTAAGTGAGGCTTCATATATAATAGCTCTGGCAATTCCAAAAGTTGCATTTACCAAAATAGGTGCCATAGTATTGGGAAGTACATGAGAAAATAACAATCTTGGAGTATTAAATCCCAGAACTACAGCTGATTTTATATAATCCATCTGCTTGATAGAAAGCACATTTCCTCTAACTAAACGTGTTATACCTGGCCATCCAAGAAGACCTAAAACCCATATAATATTTTTAAGGCCAGGTCCAACTATACTTACTATAATCAATATAAGCATCATTTGAGGAAAGGACATAAAAATATCGGTTATACGCATAATAATCATGTCAATTTTACCTCCAAAATATCCTGATATAAGGCCAAGTATCGTACCTATGCTTACACTTAAAATCATAGTCCCAATACCTACAATCAAAGAAATACGAACACCATACACAAGACGACTTAATACATCCCTACCAACCTGATCTGTTCCAAGTACATGACTAGAGGACGGTGCAGCCCCAAACAAATTTTCTACAGCATATGGACTTTTAGGAGCTATAAGTGGAGCAAATATTGCAATTACCGTTAATATACATATAAATATAACTCCAGCTACAGCTATTTTATGCTTTTTAAATCTTTTCATAATTAAATATATATAATTTTCACTAGTTATATCTGTTTCAACAGCTAATGCAGTTGAACCTGAATTATTTCGCAATTCCACTTCCATTTTGCTCATAATATTGATTTCCCTCCTAGTTATATCTAATACGTGGATCCACAATAGAATATATAATATCAATTAATAGATTAGCGACCATGACAACTACGGTTCCAAATAAGATAAGGCCCATTAAAGTGGTATAATCACGACTCATTACAGAAGATATAGTAAGCTGGCCTATTCCTGGCCACTGAAATACTTGCTCGGTAACTACGGAACCACCAAGTAGTGTAACAATCTCCAATCCAGTTACAGTTATAATAGGCAGTACGGCGTTTCTAAAAGCATGCTTATTTATAACAATGGATTCTTTTAATCCTTTGGATCTTGCTGTACGCAAATAATCTTGATCCAGTATTTCAAGCATACTAGAACGTACATATCTAACAAGTGTTCCTGCTTCATTTACCCCAAGGACAACAGCAGGCAGTATTAAATGTTTAAGTACATCTGAAAACCCGTTATCCTGACCTAAAGTTATCATTCCTCCAGAAGGCAATAATTTTAACTTTAAAGCAAAGATATATATAAATACAAGACCTAAGAAAAAAGTTGGAACTGATATTCCAATAAGTGATCCTGTCGAAGATATATAATCTAATTTTGAATACTGTTTGGTAGCACTTAAAATTCCAAGTGGAATAGCAATCACAAATCCAATTATAAGTGCGGAAAACATAAGTAAAAAAGTTGGAAATATTCTTTGTCCTATTATTTGTGATACAGGCTGGAATGAAGTCAATGAATATCCTAAATTGCCATGAAGTACATTTTGAAGCCAACCTAAATATCTTATATATAAAGGTCCATTCAATCCAAGTGCAGCTTTTCTAGCTGCAATATCAGCTGCAGTAAGATGCGGATCAATCATTTTATCCAGTGGACTGCCTGGTGCCATATTAATAATTATAAAACTTATTATAGTTACACCAATTAAAACTGGAATGCTTATTAATATTCTCCGAACAATATAATTAATCATATAAAATGTCCTCCTTATTAATTAAAAACTATCCTGAAAAAAACAAGCTGATAGATGTTCTTCTTTTTCTGCATCTTTTACCTGTTTTAACTCTGGAGTTTTTTTACTGCATATATCTTTAGTAAATTTACATCGGGTGTGGAATCTGCAACCTTTGGGCGGATTTGCTGGACTTGGTACATCACCTTCCAGAATAATTCTCTTTTTATCACGCATATGGGGATTAGGTACTGGATATGCACTTAAAAGTGCTTTAGTATATGGATGTTTTGGATTTGCAAAAATTTCTTCTGTACTTGCAATTTCAACAATTTTACCTAAATACATAACTGCAATTCTGTTACTTATATATTTTACTGCTCCTAATCCATGAGCTATAAAAAGATAAGTAAGATTTAATTTTTCTTGTAGATCTTTTAAAAGATTTAATACTTGTGCCTGTGTGGATACATCCAACGCTGATACAGGTTCATCACAAACAATAAGTTTTGGTCTTAAAGCAAGTGCCCTTGCAATGCCAACACGCTGTCTTTGACCTCCTGAGAATTCATTAGGATATCTATTTTTGAAACCCTTAGGTAATTCTACCCAATCCAAAAGTTTGTCAATTTCACCTGATATTTTATTCTCAGGTATAATTTTGTGAACTTTAAGAGGTTCTGCCAATATATCATATATACGTTTTTTAGGATTTAAAGAAGAATAGGGATCTTGAAATATTATCTGTAAATCAGTACGGATATTAGTCATATTTTTAGTAGAATATGCAGCTATATCTTCATTATTAAAAAATATACTGCCTTCTGTAGGTTCTTCAAGTCTTAAGATTGTACGACCTATGGAGGATTTTCCGCATCCTGATTCTCCTACTAATCCCAATGTTTCTCCAAGATAAATTTTTAAATCTACTCCATCAACCGCCTTTATATACCCCACAGTTTTGGATAGAATTCCCCTTTTTATGGGATAATAAGTTTTCAATTTTTCAAGAGAAAGTAAAACTTTCATCTGTTTTTCTGCTTCTACAATCATATGTTATATTACCTCCTTACCTACTTCCTCCATACTTTCAACTAAAAAACATCTTACTTTATGTTTATCATTAACAAAATTCAAGGTTGGAGCTTCATTTATACACCTTTCGGATGCATAAGGACAGCGATTATGAAAACGGCATCCAATTATATTTTGATAAGTAGATGGAACCATTCCTTTTATAGTCTCAAGCCGTTTATTTACATCTGAATCTATTTGAGGAATTGATTTTATAAGTGCACAGGTATATGGATGTTTGGGATGATCAAATAGTGTAAACACATCCGCTTCTTCAACTACCTGTCCTGCATACATTACAATAACCTTGTCCGCCATTTCTGCTACTATTCCTAAATCATGGGTAATAAGCATGACCGACATTCCCATCTCTTTTCTGAGTTTCTTAATCAAATCTAAAATTTGAGCCTGAATAGTTACATCCAATGCAGTTGTAGGTTCATCGGCAATTAAGAGCTCAGGTTTGCAACAAAGAGCCATAGCAATCATTACTCTTTGTCTCATTCCTCCTGAAAGAGTATGTGGATAATCATTAATTATCTTATTTGCTCTAGGTATGCCTACCAAATTTAACATATTTATTGCATATTTTTCAGCTTCTTTGTAATCTATATCCTGATGTAATTTTATAACCTCTATTATCTGATTTCCTATTGTAAAAAGAGGGTTCAATGATGTCATTGGTTCCTGGAAAATCATAGATATTTTGTTCCCCCGAATATTTCTCATTTCTTTATCATCCAGTTTTACAATATCTTTATTGTTAAATTTTATCTTACCTTTACGTATATAACCTTTCTTTCCCAGCAACTTCATTATAGATAGAGAAGTTACACTTTTACCACATCCGGATTCACCGACTATGCCTACCGTTTCCCCATACTTTATATCGAAGCTTACATCTTCAACAGATATTACTTCTTTTTTATTTGATTTAAATGCTGTTTGAAGATGTCTTACAGAAAGTAAACAGCTCATATTTATCATCCTTTCTACAAAAATTTATAATTTAATATGGCAGAAAATTATAGTATTTAATTAACATATAATCTTTTGCAAATTTTAATTACTTATTTTGTACAAATTATTCGCTCTGTACATCCCATTTATATACATCAATAAACATTCCATAGTTTTTAGGCTTTCCATAAGTTACCCTTTTATTTACGGCCCTTAACTGATTTTGAACATATACTGACGGACAAGGTAAATCCTGTGCAAATATTTCCTGTACTCTATCATAAGTTGCTTTTACTTGAGTTGGATCGATTTGATTTAAACCACTTGTAAGTAAACTATCCATTTCTGCATTACTATATTGTGATAAGTTAAGCCCAAACCCAGTTTTTAATATGGATGATATATCAGGATTCATAGGATAAACAGGTATACCTACCAGGTATATATCAAAATTATGTTTTTTAGCTGTAGCGAGACTTGTAACAAAATCATATTTTTGAGGATTTACTTTTATTCCCACGCTCTCTAAATTTTGAGTTATGATATCTGCAACTTGTTCACGAACTTTGTTTCCTGTAGGTATGTCAAAATTTATAGCCTTATTTGAATCCCATCCTGCCTCTTTCAAAAGTTCCTTAGCTTTTTCCGGATCATATGGAGTAGGTTTTAAATTTTTATTTACAAATTTACTTTCTTTCAAATATGGTAATTCAATCACTTGACCTTGACCTTTTAATAAACTACTTATTATCATATCTCTGTTTATAGCATAGGAAATTGCTTTCCTAATCTTTGAATCAGGTATAGTCTTTGTATTTATCATCAATGTCTGTATAGTGCCTTGAATACCTGATGAATCTGTATTAAGATTACTCATAGCCTTTACTTTTTCATTATCTTCAAAAGGTATTTGCCCTAACTGAGGATCATTCATATCAATTTCTCCACTTTGCAATTGAGCAGTTATATTAGCTCCAGGCATAATTTTGAAAATCAATCTATCTAATTTGGGTGTTCCTTTGAAATAATCTTTATTAGCTACAAATTGCACATATTGATCTTTCACATATTTTTCAAGTTTAAAAGGTCCATTACTTACAGTTGGATTTTGAATAAAGGAACTCTCATAAATCTTATCTGGTGCAGTGCTTTCAAGAATGTGTTTAGGAAGAGCTTTAAGTTTGGTACCTATTGTATCTTCAAATAAAGTCAATTCCATAGGTGCTTTCGTTGTAATTGCCATAGTATGAGCATCAATTTTTTTTATACCGGATATATCAGTGCTGCCGGTAGTATTTTTACCTGAATCATTTAATCCTTCAACAATATTAAAATTTGATGCCACAGTAGATGGCACTTTAGGATTGGATATAAGACCAATAGTATATATTTCATCATCTACAGTTACAGGTTTTCCATCACTCCATTTAGCCTTTGAATTGAGCTTAATTGCAAATGTCTTATTATCCTCTGTAGTAATTGAATCCGCCAGCATAGGCTTATATTTCATGTCATCATCTAATTCAACTAAAGCTTGAAATAGCAATCCACAATTCACTTCCTGCGCAATGTCTGTCCATTCCAGTGGATTAAAGCCACTTGGAGCATTCATCATTCCTACATTAATAATTTTCTTGGAACCTTCTCCAGAACTTCCTGTAGACGAACTTCCACATCCTGGTAGAATTAATGCAAATATACATACAAATAAAATTAATATCTTACTTTTAATGAACTTTTTCATTCATTATCAACCCCCAAAAATTATTTTTTATATAAAATTAATAATTAATTTATAAAACTTGTCTCCCCTCCCAGTATCATTGAAAATATTTCGCATGCGATTTACATGTCTTTATAATAATACCATCATTTTTTACACAATTCAATATAAATCATCAAATATATACATTATTTATTAAAAAATTATTAATTTAATGACATAATATTGATAATTTTATAATGCAAAAACCGACTTATAAATTTACCATATTACACAAATGCATATAATTTACTTTTCATAATAGTTTTAAAATTATAAATTATACTATGTACTATTTGAACATATAAAAAGCACTATTAAATTCATTTTATATAATGAATTTAATAGTGCTTTTTATTAACATTTATTTAACTAGAATTGTTTTTCAATGTGTATATTGCTTTCTTTTTGCTCTACAATAACTTTAATTGTCTGATCTTTATTTATATAAAACGTAACAGGTATATTTAAAGTTCCCTTTGGACTTTCCTTTAATCCCAAAACATTTATTACCCCTATCTTCTTATTATGCTGACATTCTTTATGTTCTCCCTGATAAATTTCTATACTTATTTCCCTCTCATTATCCTCTGAATTTGTAAATGTCACAATTTCCTTATATGGAATTGCCACATTCTTAGGAATAATCTCTACAAAATCTCCCTTATCATCTTTTAGCCCTAATGCATGGGAATTTATAAGAGTTACCTCCAATTTTTTATTTTGGGAAGCTCTGTTGTTTAAATAAGCTCCATAAATAGCCGCTCCCTGACAAACTGCAAGTTCTGGATTTATATCTCCGTATATTTTTCCATCTCCTACAACATCATTTATAATCTCATCTATAAATTTTATTTTGCTGGAGCCGCCTATTTTTATTACCTTGTCAACACTTCTAGGACTTATTCCTCTTTCTTCAAACATCTCTCTTATAATTCTCTTTATTTTCTGGGTATATTCTCTAATACAATTTTTTAGTTCGTATAACGTAACTGTACAATCTACAAAATTTCCTGGCGGCACATCAAATGCCTGTATATATGCACTATTGTCAAAGGATAATGCCTCTTTTGCCCTTATAATCTGTTCCATCAATTTATTTTTAGCTATGTTCTGCTGCCTTTTATCCCTACAGGCAGAAAGTCTGATTCCCTCTCTATCTACTATATAATTGTAAAGTTCCTCATCAAAATCCATACCTCCCAATCTATCATCACCACTTGTGGCTAACACATTAAAAGATATTCTATTTGAGGAATTATTTAAATTAAATAGTGTTAGGTCAAAAGTACCCCCTCCAAGGTCAAATACCAATATATTTTCATCTTCTAAGGCATCACTACTTAAATGAAGTCCATAAGCCAGTGCTGCAGCTATAGGTTCTTGAATTATTCCTATTAAATTCAATCCTGCCATTTTAGCGGCCTTTATTGTATTTGAAATTTCATTTGCCCTAAAATGGTAGGGAACAGTTACTACCACTCCTTCTGATTTAAACTTGCCCTGTGGAAACATTTCTTCCACATTTCTATAAAGATATTTTAAAATTTCTGCTGATATCTCTATGGAATTGTAATCCTTACCCCCTAGTTTTATAGAGGCATATTCATTTCCAATTAAACGTTTTACACCTCTGCACATACTTTCAGGATTCATGATCCCTTTCATAAATGCAATTTTTCCTATAACAAACTGACTTCCATCATTATATACTACAGAAGGAATATTATATTCCCCTTTCAGAGAATAAACTTCTGCTTTAGTTCCAGTCCATCTAGCAATGGAACTAAAAGTTGTTCCTAAATCTATTCCTACTACAGGCGAATGTACACTATCATAAATCACTAAAATATCCCCCCATTTTAAGTTAATTTCATTACTTCAGTTTTATTTATTCCACTTTGTATTTCTTCAATTGTTACTTTTACTTCCTGAGAACGTCCTACTTCAAAGGTAATTTTTATTTCCAGTTGATATTTAGGCATAGGCTTAAGTCCCATAACTTTTACAGTTCCTACATGATCATTGTCTCTGGCTCTTTTAGCTGTACCCTGATATACTTTAACATCAATTTCTGTCTGATTGTCTTCATCTGTTGTAAAAGTCAATGTTCTCTTTGCCGGTGTCCTTTGATTCTGGTGAATAAGTACAACAAAATCTCCTCTGGCATCTTCTACTCCAAGTGCATGAGCGGCAGCTGTTTCTATTTTTATATTCTTACTATAATTTAAGTTATTTGAAATATAAGCAGCATATATAGCCGCTCCTTCCCCTACACACAAACTAGGGTCAATATCTGAGTAGGTCTTACCTTCTCCTACTTCATCTTCTATTATTTTATTCATTATTGGTATCTTACTGGAGCCACCCACCTTTATTATCTTGTCAATTTCATAAGGAGCTATACCTGCACTTGCTATAGTCTTCTTTATAATATTTTTAATTTTAACTATGTAGGACTCTATGGAAGTTTCAAAATCTTTTCTTGTATACTCCGCATCTACATGTACTCCAGGTATTACATCTGGCACTGCAATATAAACGCTTTCTGTAGCACTTAAAGTCTCCTTGCTTTTTATAATTGAATCAAGAAATTTTTTCTTTCCTATTTTTTTTATTTTTTCATCTTTTACACTTTCAAAATCAATTTTTTCCCTATGCATTACATAATCCATAAAAGCTCTGTCAAAATCCATTCCCCCTAATCTGTCGTCTCCCCCTATACCTAAAACATCAAAAAACAGATTATTTTCGTCTTCCTTCACTTTTATTATGGTTAAATCAAAAGTACCTCCACCTAAATCAAATATTAAAAGTTTCTCTTCTCTATTTAAGTGTTTGTTTGAATGGTGAAATCCATAAGCCAGTGCTGCTGCAATAGGCTCTTGTATAATACCTAATAATTTAAGTCCTGCCATTTTAGCAGCTTCGGAAGTATTCTGAAATTGATGGGCTTTAAAATAATAGGGAACTGTAACTACTACTCCTGAAGCTTCATAAACTCCAGAAGGAAACATGGATTTTACATTATTGTACAAATTCTTTAATATCATAGAGGATATCTCTATGGGATTATGTATTTTACTTCCAAGCTTTATTTTAGCATTTTTATCATCCATGAGCCTTTTTACCCCTACAATTACATTTTCAGGATTTAATATTCCACTCATAAATGCTGTATTTCCAAAAATATATTTATTGTTTTTTTCATCATAGTAAACTACAGATCTTACCATTCTTTCACCTTTTGGACTATAAGTTTCCGCCTCTTCTCCAGTCCATCTGGCAATGGAACTAAAGGTAGTTCCAAGGTCTATTCCTATTACAGGTGAATTCTGAGCATCATAGGTCAATTTTCACACCTCTTCCTTTTTAAACATCTTCAAATACCTCTATACTTGCGTATTTTCAGATGCCTTAAATTTATACGCTATAACTTGCACTTGTCGTATTATATAATTACTGCCGGTATTATAAATATCTTCTAAATATTCATATCCTTTTCTGATAACTTCCGCCACAGTTTCATCCATTTCCTCTTTTTCCGTGTGTTCTATATCTATAGCCTGATGTAAATTAAAATTTATATTTTGAGCTTTACTTGTTTTTATCTCTCTTATTTTAATATTTTCCAGTAGTTCTTTTAACACTTTATCCATCTCTCCATATATATCTGATATTATATATTTTAAGGCTGTTACATTATTTGTATTTAAATATTGAATACCGGAATCCACGCCGTCAATTATAGGCAATAGTTGTGAATTGATAAATTTAAAATATGCCCTTACAATAGAATCCTTCTCATTTCTAATACTGGTTATGATATTATAATTTGAATTAAATATATTAGTGATTTGTTCCTCTGTTAAATTTTGAAAATCCTCTATAAAGCATAGTTTATCATAACTTTTTTCCTCAATATTTTTTATTTTATTCAGTCCTACATTCAGCATGTTTTTACACATTTTATTTATCATATTTATGCCCTTGAGTCTATTTTTTAAAAGTTCTTTGTCTCCATCTTCCAGACTATCAATTTTATTCTCTATACTAACATTAAATTTTTCTATAATATGGGATATATCCATACAATTTTTTTCAAGATATATAATCAGCTCCTTATTTTTTACAATCCATGTTTTGTACTCCAATAAACTTTTCTCATAGGCTATGTCATCATTTTGAAGCTGTTCTTTATATTTTTTAATTTTTTGTAATTCTCTCTGTTTTTTGTCTTCAATATCTATATTAGAAGATAAATTAAAATTCAAATTATCTATAAGGGGAAATATATAAGATTTTACAAGGGCAAAATATTTATCAATAAGATTATCCCTTTCTCTTATACTATCTTCTATTATATTATGGTTGGCATTAACATAACTTTTAACTTGTTCCTCTGTTAAATTTTCAACATTATCCATAGTAAAAAGTTTATTATAGCTTACTTCATCTATCTGGGTTATTTTATCTAATTTTATATCCAATACATTTTTCAAAGGTACTTTTCTACTGTTTTCATAACCTTTTTTAATATATGCTATAAGCTCTTTAATTCTAGCTATCCATTTTTTATAGTCTAGTATTAAATTTTTATATATTATATTCTGGTTTTTAAATTCCTCTTTATATTTTTCAATTTTCTTTAAAGAATTAATACCGGTTTCATCCATTTTTTCTTCTATTTCAACTTGTTTTTTATTTTCACATTTTTCTATAATAGGTTTTTCCTTTTCCTCTAGCTTTTCAAGTTTTTCTTCAGATGTATATTCTTTTTGTACTTTTTCTATGCTGGCAGGTGAATTTTTAGTTAATTCATTGAGAATTTTCATGTGGATATAATCTTCTCCAATGGATTTTCTATAATCCATATAGTTTTTTTCAAAATCATTGGATTTTTCATCATAGATGTTATTTTCCTTTTCATTATCCAATAAATTTCACCACCTTAAATTCTGTCTACTTTAAGTGTTATTTCACTGCTCTCATTATTACTTGCACAAGTTGCTTTTATCCTAACCATATTTTCTTCATTAACCTCAAATTGAACTGTTATCTTTTCCTTTCCTCTAACACCCTGCGGTATATTCTTTAATTTGAATTCACCTATACATACGGCCTTATCAGTATCATCCTCATTTTTCTCGTTTATATATTCAATATCCTCGTCACATTGATAGATAATTATATTTAATTCCGTTTGATTGTCAAATTGTGTAGAATACTCCTTTTCCTCTACAACACATTCCCCATCTGGTATTTCCGTTCCTTTTTCTATAAGTTTAGAAAATCTCATACCTGAGATCATAATACCCAGATTATGGGTAACTATCTGGTTTATATTTATGTCTCCTTCTGGTTTTTCTTCATAATTGTCTATACAATCTGAAGGGACAGATAGTGTAGCTCCAAAAACAGCAGCCCCTTCTGACACTATGGTTATAGGATTAAAATTAGAATAAGGCTCAACCCCAAACATTTCCTTTATTTTTTCCTTTATTATAGGAACTAAAGTAGAACCACCTACAAGTATAATTTTATCTATATCGTCAATAGTAAGCCTTGCACTTTCTAAAGCTTTTTTTACTGTATCTTCGGTTTTATAAATTAGATTTTCTATTCTGTCATTAAATTCTTCTCTTTCAATTTCCACATCTACATTAAGCCACTCGCCTTTTTCATTTTGAATTATATTAGGTATCATTACATTGCAAGCGTCTGCTTCGCTTAACTCTATTTTAGTCCTTTCAGCAGCTTCTTTTAATTTTTGCATAGCTTCTTTTAATTTTTTTCTACTTACTCCCTGATCTTTTTGTGCATCCAATAGATCCATTCCACATTCATCTAGAAACCTTTCATTGATAAGTTCCATTAATTTCCGGTCAAAATCATCTCCGCCTAGCTTATTAATACCTTCTTTTGCAAGTATTTCATAGTCAGCACTTCCCACTTCCTCAGTTTCAGCCTTTAAAATACATACATCAAAAGTACCTCCACCTAAATCATATACTAAAATGTTTTGGTCTTTTGAGGAATTAAAACCATACCTGATAGCTGCCGCTACAGGTTCTTCCAATAGGTATAATACTTCAAGACCCGCAATTTCAGCAGCTTTGATAGTTGCCCTTTTGGCATTGTCAGTAAAGTTAGCAGGTACACATATAACTGCATATTTTAATTTGCCCATAGAATCAAAATCTTCCGAATTCATGGCGGCTTCCACTATTTTTTGAATTATTTCTGCTGATATCTGTTCCGGTGTATATTCCTCACCAAATACTTTAACTGTATAGCCATCTTCTCCCATATGCCTTTTTATAGATTGTATAGTATTTTCTGAATCTATTATAGCTCTTCCTTTAGCCTGCTCTCCTACAATTATGGTTTCACTGTCTAGAAATGAAACCACAGAAGGTATATACTCCTTCCCATCTATTTTTATAATTCTACTTTTACCTTTTGTATATACGGACGCAATAGAAGTAGAGGTTCCTAAATCAATTCCTAAAACATATGAACTCTTTGTTTCAACTATACCCATAATTACCCTCCTATTTCAAATTAGCTTTTGCATCAATTTTTATTTTTTTACCTTTTAATTTACCCTCAAGTAAATATTTATTTATTAAATTTACATCCATATTTCCACCATCATTTCCAGCACTGTCTATAAGTTCACTATATTCTTCTGTCATAGGTATTTCAATACTTGTAAATGTAATTATCATATTTTCATCTATCTCAAACAATGCACATACCGGTACATTCTTTTCAGAAACATTTACTATATCAAGTTCCAGTTCTCCTAAGTACTGATTTTCTTTTACAGATTTGGATTCTCCCCTATAAATTGTTATAACTACACTTTTTTGAAGAGGTCTTGAAGTATACCCAAGTACTGCACCTTTAGCAGGCAATGTAGAGCCTCTTTTTATTATAGCTCTAAAATATAATTTACGATTTTCATCTAGCATATCTATACCATAGGTAAATACCACTTTTTCTTTTACTATGATTTTCTTATCTAAATTAACTCCATCGAATCCATTAACTGTATGCGATCCATTAACTCCTGAACTTTCCTCATAAGTTTCAGGTACACACAGACTGGCTGCCATTATAGCTGCACCTCTTGATACCACTTCATCTACATTAGGTGCTACATAAGGATCTTTAACTGAGTCCCTCACCTTCTCTTTGACTATAGGCATTTTTGTAGATCCTCCTACCAAGAGCACTCTGTCTATATCATCTCTGGTAAGATTGGCTAATTTAAGCGCATTGTAAATTTTATCAATAGTTTCTTCCAGCAGAGGTTCTACCAGTCTGTTGAATTCATCTCTTGTCAAAGTCATCTCAAAAGAATAGTCATCTATTAAGTTAGGAATTATTATTTCAACTTCTTCTAAATCTGACAAATCCATCTTTGCTTTTTCTGCATTCTCTCTTATTTTCATAAGGGCAGAAATATATTTTTTATCCTTCTTTGAAGTAATATCCACACCTAACTCATCATTTATTTTCTTATACATCATATCACAGACTAATTCATCAAAATCATCTCCGCCAAGCCTTGAATTTCCATCTACAGCCAATACTTCAAATTCATTATTTTCTACTTTCATTATTGAAATGTCAAATGTACCTCCACCTAAATCATATACCATTATAATCTGATCTCTGTGCTGATCAATACCATAATCTAAAGCTGCAGCTGTTGGTTCCGGCATAAGTCTTAGTACATTAAGTCCTGATCTTTCTGCCGCTCTTTTAGTAGCTTCCCTTTGTTCAGAAGTAAAGTATGCAGGTACAGTTATTACTGCCTGCTGTATTTTTTCTCCCAATACACTGCCTGCTTTTTCTTTTATTGTCTTTAGTATATAATAGGCTACATCTTCTGGAGTAAACATTTCTGTTCCTAGATCATAGGTAACATCTTTTCCCATATCCCTTTTAGTAGAACACACAGAGGTTTCCGGAGACAACATCATTCTAGCTTTAGCCTGAATTCCTACAATAATTTCTCCATCTCTTATAGATAGAACAGAAGGAAAAATATTTTTTCCCTCAATAGGTATCACTTCCGCTTTTCCCCTTTTCAAATATGAAACAACTGAATTTGTAGTTCCTAAATCTATACCTACAACTACTGACACATAACTTCACCCTTTCAAATTATTTCTCATCTAAAATTCAATATTAATTTGATTATACTCACTGTTTAAATTTTACCATTATATTATTTACTTTTCCAAAACTTTTTACTTTTAGGTTTATTGTGAACTGATCTTTTTCAATACATACATAATTATGATTTATTTTTATCCGAAGGCTGAAATTAGCTAATACCCCCAGCTTCTTCAAAGTAGAGGATGAGCACATTGCTACGCCTCTTTATAAATTCTTCTAAGGTACTTATAAATAAAAAAAGCACATTTATATTTGTTGAATAATATCAAATATATCCTATAAATTTAGGCCTTTGAAAATAAACAACAACTCAAAAATGCTTTGAATATTTTATTTAGACATAGAAACACTCCTTTTAGCATTTAACTATAACAAGGAGGCTTGTTTAACACTATACTGTATACTGTAAACAAGCTATTAACTAGTCATTACTTTGAGTATACCTTACTCCAAATTCTTCACATAATGTAGCTAATCCACCCTTAAATCCTTTACTTATTTCTTTAAATTCCCATGTTCTGATATATTTATATAATTCACCTATAATTACAGCAGTTTCATTAGAAAATTTTTCACTTAAATCATATTTTAATAATTCTCGATTATTATTTGAATTAACTATTCTAATATAACAACTAACGCCTTGTCCAAAATTTTGATGTTTAATCCCAGCTTTATATATTGTAGCTGCAAAAGTTATCTTACAAATATCAGAAGGTATATAAGCCAGATCTACAATTATTTGTTCACCTTTCCCATCACCTAAAAGGTTATCACCTAAATGTTCAACAGCTCCTGAAGGATGTTTCAAATTATTATAAAATACAAAATCCGAATCCTTATGAACTTTTCCATCTTTCCCAAGACAAAAAGCTGCTATATCTAAATCGATATCCTTATTGTCTGCATCTGTATCCCATTGCAACTCTACTAATATTTTTCTCAATAAATTATTATCTTCTATGAAATCTACATTTTCTGTCTTTTTTATCATTATCCCCATAATATGCCTCCACTTAAAGATTAAGCATCTTTATTTTCGATTTTATTATACTTTTGCAAGAGATATTTGTCAATTTCTATCAATTTAATAATCTTGAAATCATTAGTAATGAAATAACTCTAACTTAAGTAAAGGATTACTATAACGAGTTTACTCTTCTTTCCACACTCTTTCACCTTTTTTATTAATATAGATATATTTATCATCACATACTACCATCGCCAATCCATTAGAAAAATTATTTATATGTTCAAATTCAGGTTTGACTATAAAATTACCTGATTTATCAATACATCCCCAACTATCTTCTATTTTTACAAAGGCTCTTTCTTCTTTAAAATTAAGTGCATCATCAAAAGTAGGCTCTATAATAACTTTATCCTCTTTATCTATATACCCCCATTTTGTGTCTATTTTTACATTAGCTAGTCCTTCTGAGAAACCATCCGCAATATCATATTTAGGTTCTATTAATAATTTTCCTGATTTGTCCATAAATCCATATTTAAAATTCGACATAACCTGAGCTAAATTTTCATGGAAATCAAAAACACAATCAAAGGTACATTTTAAAACCACTTTACCCTTAGTATCGATATACTCCCAATAATCTCCTTCATTTACTCTGGCAATTCCTTCCGAAAAGCCAAAAGCGTTTTCATAAATAGGTTCTATAACGCAATTCCCCTTTTCGTCCATAAATCCGTACTTTTTATTTTTCATGACAAGTGCCAATCCATTAGAAAATTCATCAATAAACCTAAATATTGGCTGTACCACTATATTTCCTTGTCTATCTATAATCCCCCATCTATCATTTATTCTCACAGATGCAAATCCTTCGCAAAAATTCCATGCTTCATCATAAATATAATCTATTACTTTATCTCCTTTTGCATTGATATATCCCCATTTGTTATCCACCTGAACTGAGGCCAAATCTTCATTAAAATCCCATGCATATTGAAATATAGGCGGCATGACAACTTTACCAAATTCATTAATATATCCCCATTTGTTATTAACCTTAATTCTAAATAAGTTTACATATTCCTCCATATAAATTCCCTCCCATTCATAAGTTTTTGAATTTTATATAACTACTCATTTAAATTTAATTTTAACACATCTGCAAATTAAATAAAATAAAAAAGTCAGAATCTTCAACGTTTAACATTGGAACATTACCTTAATTTAACATTCTAAACAAATAATTTTTTAATATAAATAATATAGATACAAAAACCATATTATATGATTAAAATGTTTATATTATAAGATTTATATGGTACAATAGAAGTTATAAAATTAAAGGTAATATTTAATATATTAGCTTGTATATTTGTATAAATATAGAAATTTTTATTATAACATAAAAGGAGTAACCAATATGGATAATTTAACAGCTTTTCTACTAGGAGCCTTACAAATTACTTTGCTAGACATAGTTTTAAGTGGTGATAACATAGGTGTTATAGCCCTAGCAACCAGAGATTTACCAAAAAAACACGCTAAATCTGCATCAATTATAGGAGTATTTGTTGCAATTTTTTTAAGAATAGTATTTGCCTGCCTAATTACTTATATACTACTTATAAAATGGCTTCCAATAAAACTAATTGGAGGAATCTTGCTTATAAAAATCACATGGAACTTTATAAAACCAGAACCGCCAAAATCAGAAAAAGTAACGGTAAATACATCAAACAAATATTGGAGTGCAGTATCCAGTATAGTTTTAGCAGATGCAGCTATGAGTTTAGATAATGTACTTGCCATTGCAGGTACAGCCCAAGGGCATATAGGTCTTATAATATTTGGCCTGGCACTAAATATTCCTATTATATTTTTTGGAAGTCAATATGTAGCAAAAATTATGAATAAATATCCTATAACCATATATATAGGTGGTGCAATACTTGCTCATACATCCTTCAAGATGCTTCTTGAGGACAATCTTCTACATAACTTCACTTCTCCGATGATGATAAATATAATATCCTTCAGTGCTGCCATAATAGTTCTCTTATATGGATTATATATTATAAACAAACCTGTATCTTACTCCCTGAAAGAATTTAAGGATCAACACTTTTAAACCTTAACAACATAAGGATCTGAGGTAAAATAAACTGTATTTTACAATAGATCCTTATAAATTTTCATCACTTTCATTATATAGATCACTATATACTATTTTAAACACCTCCAATGATTCCTCAATTTTATTTTTCAAAAGGTTTTTTCTCTTTCTGAGCTCACAGACACCTAAATCCGTTATTTTATATATTTTCTGCATTTTATTTTTAGAATAATCCCAGTTCCCTTCAATCAATTTATCTTTTTCCAGCTTTTTCAAAAGAGGATAAATTCCTCCAGTACTTGGAATCCATCTGCCTCCGGTCCTCTCTCCTATTTTGTGAGATATATCGTTTCCATTAGTCGCATTAAGATTTAAAATATAAAGCACATATATAGGGAGAAGGCCTTTTGTAAAAATCTGGCCTACAGCTTCTTGTTCTTTTTTTACTTTTTTTAACTCTAAAAGTTTCTTCTTATACTCTTCATATAAAAGTTTCTCTTTCTCCTCAGTATCTCTTTTAAAATTAAATTTACCCATAAAAATTATTCTTCCTCAAACAATATTAACCCCACCAGTCCCGGACCACTATGTACACCAGATACAGGACTTAAAGCCCCTCCAAAAACTGAAGAAACTACATTGGGATGTTCTTTTAACTCCTGAAATATTTTTTGTGAATCCTCTAGAGCACATCCATGTACGACACATAACCTGCATTTTTTAGTTTTGAGGATATTTTTTGCAATTTCAATCATTTTATTTAAAGATTTTTTTCTTCCCCTTACCTTATCATAAGTATAATATTTACCGTCATTTATATCAATAGATACTATAGGTTTTATATTTAAAAGTTCTGCAATAGTTCCTGCCACTTTGCCTATTCTGCCCCCTTTTTTCAGATATTCCAGGGTATCTACTACAAAAAATAAATTTAATCTTTTTCTTATATCCGGTATTTTGTCAACTATTTTACTAAAACTAACACCTTTTTCTATAAGCTTCCCGCATTCTTCTAATATTACTCCTTCTCCCATGGAAATAGATCTAGAGTCAAATATACAGGTTTTTATTTTAGGATGGTTTTCACTAACTACTCTTATTCCATTATAAATCCCCGTTAATCCACTGGAAAGTGTTACAGCTATAGCATGGGTATATCCCTCCTCCTCCAGTTCTTTAAATACCTTTTCTATTTCATCCATAGAAGGTATTGAAGATGTGGGTATCTCTCTATGTAAATTATTATACACATATTCTGGAGTTATATCTATTTTATCTACAAACTCTCTATTTTTATATATTATTCTATAGTGAAGCATTTTTATATTGTATTTTTCTACAATATTATCGGGTAAATCACTGGTACTGTCCGCTATTAATGCAATTTTTTCCAATTGTTATTCCTCCTAATTTTAAACTATTTAAAAATTATATATAAAAATATATTTAATGGTTATATATTTTCAAATATACATAATTATATCATTTTTTTAGTTATTATCAATATTGATATATCAGTATTGATAATAACATTTAAAATATAAAAGAACTTAGACTTTTGATTTATTCAAGCAAATTCATCAAAATTCTAAGTTCCTTAAAACCTACATTTATCCAAGCATGTAGCAGTGCTTATGAACAAACTCTGCCTGAACCTAAGAATCACTTGACTCCAAGGCCATCTATTATCAATAGCATCTTCATCTTATCTAAAGTAGTCATTAAGTTCTTCTAGGGTTCACTTGACTTTTCTACTTCATGGTAATCTACATCTATAATTTTTTTATAGGAAAGATCAAAGGGTTCTTCTCTATCCTTCTTTATGTTCTGTTTATTTTGGTTTTTAAATACATAATTTTTTTTATTTTTAAAATATTTTTTAACTTTCAAAATCAAGAACAGTAAAACTCCTGTTATTGCTAGTAAAGGTACTATTCTTATAAACACAGACACTATAATTAAGGTCAATATTATTTTACAAACTACAGCAAAATTTTTACCCGCAAAATCCATATTATTTCCTCTCTTTTCTATTTGAAAAAGCTAAATTATTTACAACTTTCTCAATTATTATTTATCAAGTGATTCTTAAGTTCAGGTGGAGTTTGCTATAGAGAACTACTTATCTCCATCTGAACCTTATAAGAACTTATCCAGTGCTTATCTCCCACCTTTGAAGAGGGTGAGAGTATTAGCAATGGTAGCGTTCGGATAAATTAATTATACCACAAAATCCTTAAAAGAGGTATAGAATAACTCTTAACAATTATTAATATTTTTACTTTTTTTTGTGAATATTTTGTAGCTTTTCTTTAAATTCCTTGAAATCCGTTAATATTAACACTGTTAAACTAACAGGTATAATAACTATAAATATAATAACTATAAACTGAAATATACTTCTTAGTATCATAGTTGAATTTTTCCTTTCAAAACAAAATTCCCCTACATAAATACTATGCTTAAGAGTTAATTATATTATTGATTTAATCAAGTTATTCTTAGTATGTTCAGGTGGAGTTTGATTATGAAAATACTTTTCTCTATCCAAACCTTATTAACAGTATTTTTAGTGTCTTTAGCACTTAGAATACGTTATCCTTTAGGGGAAGAGCTTATCCAGGCGCATAGCAATGCTTATCTCACACTTTGAGATGGACGTATAACTACTTCCAGCGTTCGGATAAAAATAAAGATAAAGCACATGTGCTTTATCTCTATTTTTCAATTTTTATTTTACTTTTCCTCTGTAAAAGTCTTTATTAAGTTATGATTTAGCAGATCATCACAATATTTCAATTCATTGGTATATTGATTTTTTTCCTCTTTTAATTCTTCCGTTTCATCTATTTTTTCTCCTGACTCCAAACTATAATATGTATTGGTCCAGGATACATATAAGTTCTTACCATCTATAAAAGAACCATTCCTAAAAATAACTTTCTCATTATCTCCATTAAGCATGTCCTTTCCAAACATATAATTTCCAGGTAGATTATATAAATTAGCCAGTGTAGGATACAAGTCCATCTGACAACTATATTTATGATTTACTCCTGCGTATTTATCTTGTGGGAAATGCAGTAATAAAGGTACTTTCTGATATTTGAACCAGGTAAAATCATCACTTTTTTCTTCATTTTCAAATTTGAAAAGCTCTTCTGCATTATCCTTTGGAATAGCAAAATGATCACCATATAATGCTATTACAGAATTATCCATTATTCCCTGTTGTTCAAGAGCATCTAAAAATTCCCCCAACTGTGCATCTGTATAATGTATTGCTTTTAAGTATTTTCCTATAAAGGTTCCTTCATATTCACCCACATCAAAGTCCCCATACTTATCTACAGCTTCATAAGGAAAATGACTGGTTAAAGTAACTAAAAATCCATAATAGGGTTCTTTAAAACTCTTTAACTTTTCTAGAGATTGATTTAGAAATGATTTATCACTAAGTCCTAATCCTATTTTTTCATCTATATTAAAACTATGTTCTCCGAAAAAATCATCAAAATTTTGTGCTTTATACATAACATTTCTATTCCAGAATCCTTCACTATTTCCATGCATGGCTGCTGTATAATAATTCTTATCTTTTAAAGCACTGGCTAGAGAATCATATTTATTTCCACTATAGGTATAATAGGCAGAGCCCGATTGGGCAGGATAAAGTGAATTATTTGACATAAATTCCGCATCAGATGTATTTCCCCCTGCAACCTGATAAAAGTAATTATCAAAATACATGCATTTATTTACCCATCTATTCAGATTGGGGGTTATTTCTTGTCCATTTACTTTCTGATTTATTACAAAATTCTGCAATGCCTCTACTTGGATTACTATTAAATTTTTCCCCTCTGCTTCTCCTTTAAAATTAATTTCTCCCGTACTCTTATTATTATTTTCTAAAAAGGTTTTAATTTCATTTTCTCTATCCTCAGATAATTTTTTAGAATTCTTAACGCTGGTACTTATATAGTTATATGAATCCACCATGTGAAAATTTATATTTCCTATCATAGTAGTAAGATATATTCTATTACTCATAGCCGTTAATAATGTAGGCTGCACTTTAGACACCCAATAAAAAATAGCAGCATTAACACTAGCACCTAAAATGAACATTACCAAAAAACTTAATAATCTTTTTGATATAGGCTTTATGTTTTTTATTCTTCTTTTATAGAACCTAACTACAGGTAATAAAATGAATATATCCAGTAGATAATACAGATCTTTAATATTTGCCACACTGCCTACACTAGCAGATACTCCCTGAAGTAATTTGGCATTTCTTACTGCTGCCAGTGTAGTAATATCTTTAAAATACCTATAATACATCAAATCCGCTATAAGTATTAAACTTATCACTATATCTGCTATATACAAAAAAGTAACTCTGCTTTTTTTCTTAAAAATAAGAGAAAAGCTAATTAGTATCAATACAGAAGCAGCTATAGGAAAGAATACAAGCCCAGCCAGATAGTTGGAGGATATGTTTCTAGCATATGACATAAGTTTTATACATATTAATGTAAAAAATAGAATTACATCTATATTGTTATATAAGAAATTTAACAATACCTTAAATAACTTATTATTTTTTACGTCTTCAAAATTCATTTTTTTTCCTCTTTCTATAGAACTATTTTAAAACTCAAAAAAAATTTTACAATACATACATGACATTACCATGTCAAGTTTATTAATAAATTGTTAATAAACTTATAACATTCATTAATACTTATATAATATAACTGAAACAAATATATATTATACTTTATTCATTATAAAGTAAAATTTTACACCTATATCTGTATTTTTTACCCCATACTGAAAGTTATGAAGCATCAATATATTTTTTACTATAGAAAGCCCAATACCCGTTCCTCCCAATTCTCTATTTCTAGATTTATCCAATTTGTAGAAACTATCCCATAAATTATTTAATTCCCCTTCTGGTATATTTTCTCCTGTATTTTCTATGGATACAATAATCTTATCTTTTTCCTTATCTTCTATAACAAAATTTATATATCCCCCTTCTTCTGTATTTTTTATGGCATTAGTTGTGAAATTATCTATAACTTGTTCCATCTTATCCCAGTCTGCATATACTCTGATTTTAGGTATCATATTAAAATTTATAGTTATATTCTTATCTTTTATAACCTTAGAAAATTTTTTTAATGAATATATTATAAATTCATCCATAAAAAATTCTTCTTTATTAAGTTTTAAAACACCTGACTCTAAATGGGAGAGATTTAACATATCTGCCACCAAATTTGCCATCTTATTACTTTCATCTATTATAATATCAATATAATGATCCTTTTCACTAGATTCAAATATATTATCTTTCAAACCCTCTGCATAACCTCCTATTAAATTTATAGGGGTTTTAAGTTCATGAGAAGCAGAGGCTATAAATTCTTTCCTGATTCTTTCTATTTCTCTTTCTTTTTCTATATCTTTTTCTAGTTTCACATTAGCCTTTTTAAGAGAGGTCAATGCCTTATCCAGATTATAAGCTAAAAAATTCAATGTATCTGCCAGATTTCCTATCTCATCTTTGCTTTTTACGCTGCATTTTTTAGAAAAATCCATTAAAGCCATCTTTTTTGCAGTATCATTTAATTTAACTAAAGGCTTTGAAACTGTATTTGTATATATTAAAGATGATATCAAAATGAGCACTATTGCGCCCATATAAAAGTAAATATAGAATTCTTTTATTACAGAAGAAGCTTCATCTACCGGCTGAAGAGAAGTTACTGCAAATATTATTTCCTGTCTATTGTTATCCGGAACTACAGTTATTATATTTTTTGTTCCATTAATTTTCTTTTCTGTAATAAATGTTATAGATTTATTATATCTTTTTATTTCATCTAGCAAATTTGAATCTCTTATCCATGTAACTATGATATCCTGTATAATTTTTATTCTTTCTTCATCATATCCCCTATCATCTAATTTTGTTATAAAATTTATTTTTCCTTCACTATCCATTATAACTATTTTAGCATTATTGCTATCTTCAAATTCCCTTATAAGCTCTGTTACTTCATTATTATTTTCTGTATTATTATAAAGCACTCTGAACTTTTTAACTTCACTTTCTATAATTCTTTCCTTTTTGTTTATATAAAATTTACCAAAGAACAGAGACTGAAAAGTTAAGGTACTGCTTATAAATATAGTAAATATCAAAGCAGTAACTATAAACAATTTCCATGTTATATTTTTTCTTATTTTCTCTATAAGTTTATTTTTATATATGATGCTCCTTATTTTCATTCCTTCTTTACCTCAAATTTATAACCTACACCCCTAACAGTTGTTATTAAATAAGATTTAACACCTAACTTTTCCCTCAGTCTTTTTACATGGGTATCCACTGTTCTTAGATCCCCATAGTAATCTACTCCCCATATGGCATCTAAAATTTTTTCCCTACTTAAGACTATATCCTTGTTTTTAATTAAATAACATAGAAATTCAAATTCTTTCGGAGAGAGATATATATTTTCCCCATCTATTTTCACTTCATGACCCTCTTCATTTATAAAAAGTCCATCATAGGTATTGTCCTGGTTAATTTCATCATAATAAGTCCGTCTTAAGAGGGCTTTTACTTTAGCCACTAAAATTTTGGGACTCACAGGCTTTGTTACATAGCTGTCTGTTCCCAGCTGAAACCCTAGAAGTTGATCTTCATCTTCTCCCCTGGCTGTAAGCATAATTATAGGTACATTTGAAATCTTTCTAAGTTCTCTGCATGTAGTCCAGCCATCCATTAGGGGCATCATTATATCTAACACTACTAAATCTACATGATTTTCCTTAAATTTTCTAAGCGCTTCCTCTCCATTTTCCGCTAAAAGCACTTGTAAACCCTCTCTTTTTAAATATGCCTCCATAAGAAGTCTCATTCTCTCTTCATCATCTACCATTAAAACAGTTTTATTCATTGTAAATATCTCCTAAAATATATTGGTTTTTTAAATAAAATCCCATACTTTTTAAGTATAGGATTTTTAGCTAATTTTATCCGAAGACTGCAATTGGCTAATATTCCCATTTTATTCAAAATATGGGGATAAACACTGCTACTCATCTAGATAAGTTTTTCTTATGAATTATTGTTTGATTTTCTTTGTATATTCATATAACTCATTTACACTTTCTGTTAAATACTTATCCATTACTGAAGCTTCGTCTACATGTACTATGATTTGATCATCGGTATCTTTCAATTATGAGCATAGATATATCTTTCGTACTATTGCCGGTTATTTCAGCCAATTTTTTTACCTCTTCTGCAACAACCGCAAACCCTCTTCCACTTTCTCCAGCTCTTGCTGCTTCAATAGCTGCATTTAAAGCTAATAAATTAGTTTGATTGGCTATTCCACTTATAAGATTTGTTATATCATTTACTTCCTTAAATTTGTCTGCTAATTTACTCATACTGTTAAATGTATCTCTTATTCCATCTTCCAAGGATGTTATTATACCCATAATAGATTCTACTGCTTCTTTTCCTTTTATAGATTTTTCAATAATACTCTCAGTTATATTATGAAGCTTATTTCCTTCTTCATACAACTCATTAGTAGATTCTTTAGTCTGATTTGTTATAGAAGATATACTCCTTATATGATTTTTTATATCCTCTGTAAGTTCAGCCAAAATTTCATGTTCACTGTTTACTGCATTATGTTGTTCTATTATATTTTCTATTTTTTTATATAATTGTTTCAGAAATTCAAAGGTTTGTCGATTTATATCATTTTTTTCTTTTCATATTTTTTTGATATTGAATTTCAATATCACGAGAATTAAAATTGGAGGTAGAATTATCTTTATCTTTTAACTAAAAAAAACTCATATTGATCCTCTTTCCCTTCTATAATTTAAAAAATTACTTTTTAAATTATTCTATTTGCTATTATAATAATATAAGAAATAAGTCGATTTGTACAGCATTGATTAACACATATATAAATAATAAAAACATTAAAAAGAACACACTCTTTTTAATGTTTTTAGAACATTTAAATCTAAGAATCACTTATAGTGCCGATATAATTGTTATAAATATTTTCAAGATACTTATCTGGTTCGGGCATAGGATACTTTTTCCCCTTTTTGGACAATTTTTTATGTTCCTTATACCGTTTTACTATACTGTTCCAATCTTCTGGGTAATTTTCCTTAAATGTTTTTATGAATTCTTCCAAATTTAAACTTTTACCTAAATCACTAAATATTTTCTCTATCTTATCTTTTTTATCCTTTATTATTTGTGATTTTACAACATGTTTTTTCCCCATAATAACATTCACCTCTTTCTTAATATACTATATTCTTCTCTTTTTCAATAATTCCTTTTATATTCATATAATTTTAAGAAAAATTTAAATATTTATAAATATCACAATAATTATTTAAAGTCTCCATTATAATATTGCACAATTTTAAAACAATTTAAACAAACTCCTTAACTTTACGTACAATTTTATCCATAATTCTATCTACACACTCATTCATAATAAGATGTTTATCTTCATCAAAAATCAACATTTCCTTATGGGGAGCTTTTATCAGTTTAAAAACTTTTTTAGTATAATCAAGAGGGAATAATGGATCTTTTTTTGCCGCTATAACTACAACAGGACATTTTATACTTCCATCATATACTTGCTTTAAGTCAGCACAAAACAGACTGGTTAAAAAATAAATTGGATATTTCATAAACCCAATGGGATCATCCTCTAGTCTGGCATATACTTTTTTATCTCTTGTAACTTTTTTTACATCCAGATAAAAAGAAACATGCAGTTGTAATCTTGGAGCTACTTTTCTTCCTATTTTCATTGTCATAATAATTAGCTTATATATGTGCTTAAAACTATTTGGGAATCTTGTTACACAAATTGAATCTGGAAGGGCTGGAATCAAAATATTATGAGGGAAAGCAGCTTTAATTCTGTTATCAAGCCCCGCTAATGCTATAGTTAAAATTCCCCCTTGACTTGAACCCATAATAAATACCTTATTATTAAATCTACCAATTGCATAGGAAATAGCATCCTTTCCATTTTGAAGCATTTCATCAAAACTATACAATTCTTTTACCCTTGGACTTTTTCCATGGCATATCAGATGCACTCCAATAACATTAAAACCATTTAATGAAAGTAAACTTAAAAATTCTTCATAGAATAAAGGGTGAGTCATTGTTCCCGGGAAAAAAACTATAGACGGATCTTCCTTTTTACTCTTCCATATGGATAGTACAATGGGAACAGAATTAGACTTTATAGTAATTTGTTCATAACATTCTGACCCAGATGCATCTTTTAAAAGTACTTTACCATAGTCTTTCATCTTCCACCTCCAGCTTATAATCAAATAATTTTTTATTGCCTAGATGAAGTCTACTTCCCTGCAATAATTTATCATATTTCTCATATAAAAATTGTTAACCTTAGGCCAATAAAATCCTATAAAATCTCTTTAAATTAAAATAATAATTGTTGATAACGAAATTCATTATTAATAATAATTATTATTATATCACTGATAATATTAGCAGTAAAGATAAATAATTCAATATATTTTTACTTTATTTTCTTTTTTAATTTTAAGTTTTAAAATAATTATAGAAGACACCTTCTACGTATAATAAAAGCCCTGTATACAAAATAAGTTCAGATAGAGAAAAGCTTATTTACAAGCAAACTCCACCTGAACCTCTGAGTGACTTAATACATTTTATAACAGTTTATTTAAGTCTTAATTTACAAATCTAATTTATTTTCTATAAGATATGCTATAGCATAAAACATAGCCACTATTATTATTATGGATAAAACTATAAGTGATATATTTAAATCAATTCTCGAAGGTAACACGTCTATAAATATATTATCTACATTTTTCACTTTCAAATTAAATGTTTGTGGAAATATATTTAGAAATAAATCTTCCAATTTAACTTGTACTAAAGACAATAATATAAATATACCAAAAGCACCTAATTTACCGAACTTCCTGTTTTTTATAGCCACCCTTCCAAGTGTTATGGATAAATATACAGTAAGTAAAAATGTAATATATACTGCTAGAACAGACAATATGGCCAACACCCAAAATTGAGGGGTAAAGGCATTAATAAATTGTCTAAGGGGGGCTGTAATATTCAATGCTATAAAATTTTGGGTAAGTCTTAAAATCTGCAGCAGAATAACTGTAAAAATTCCAACAATAATAGAAACTATAAGGCATTGGATAATAGCTGTTACAATTTTATTCATCAATATATTCTTTCCACTTTTAGGTGTTGTAAATACAAGATAGGATGTATCTTCATATAAATCCCTGCTAAATATAGTTATATTCCATATTAAAACCACCACTGACGCAACAATCCCTATAAGTAAGTTTAAAAAAAATATAGCCTCGGAACTCCATACATTTATTCTTGTAAGCAGTGCCAAATTTAAAATTATTATGGTAGAAACCATTATTATAAAATCTTTAAAACATCCCTTAAGATCATATTTTGCTAATTTAAACATTACTAAACACCTCTCTGTATATCTCATCTATGGACATTTTCCTTTCAGCTCTAAGCTCTTCTGCATTACCTGACAGTATTATTTTCCCTTCAGATATAAAGGCTACATCATCAAACAATCTTTCAATATCACTTACAAGGTGAGTAGTTATAACTATGGAACTATTTTCCGTATAATTTTCAAGTATTGCATCCAATATCTTTTCTCTGGTTACAGGATCCACCCCTCCTAAAGGCTCATCCAATACATAAAGCTTTGCTTTTCTGGAAAGCACCAGTGTAAGATAAAATTTTTCACACATACCTCTAGATAAAGTCTTAACTTTACTATCCCCTTCCAAGTTCATAAATTTTAAAAGTTCTAAAGCTCTATTTTTATCAAAATCATCATACATATCCTTAAAAAAATCTATGGCATCATTTATTCTCATCCATTTGAAAATATAGTCCTTATCCGGCAAATACGAAACCTCGGATTTTGTCTTTACCCCAGGTTTATTTCCATTTATAAGTATTTCACCAGAGCTCTGCTTTAATATGCCTGCTGCAATTTTCAAAAAAGTAGTTTTGCCGCTTCCATTAGGTCCTAAAAGTCCTGTTATTTTACCTTCTTCAATTTCCAGATTAAGTCCATTTAAGGCTGATTTTCTAAAATAAAACTTCTTTAAATCCTTACATTTTATAAGTGGTTCCATTTTTATATTTCCTCCTGTACTTTTTCTTCTACAATTTTAATTATTTCATCAGAAGAAAATCCTAGTTCCTTCATTCCTTTTATAAAATTATATATAATATCTCTTGCCATTTCTCCTTTTAACTTTTCTATCATAGATACATCCTCCCTTAAAAAAGTACCCATTCCTCTTTGTTTATATGCAATATTCTCTCTTTCCAATTCCAAATAAGTTCTTTGAATAGTATTTGGATTAACCTTTAACATGGCAGACAATTCCCTTACAGAAGGAATTTTATCCCCAGGTTTTAATTCCTTATTTATTATTTTCCTCTTTATAATATTCATTATTTGAATATATATTGGTATATTAGGTTCAAATTCATCATTCATTTTATCACCTCCTGATAATATCTAGTGTTCTATTATAATAATACACTAATTCTATCATTTAGTCAATATTTTTATATACTAAAAGTTTAAAGTAAGCCATGAATTACCCTGTATGGCAACAAAAATTAAGTGATTCTTAGATTCAGGCGGAGTTTACTATAGAGGAAAATGCTTTCCTCCATCTGAATCTTAGAATCACTTATCTAGGTGCGTAGCATTGCTCATGCCCCACTTTAAAGAAGTTAGAGGTATTAGCAAAGGTAGCTCGGATAAACAGCCACTGGGTTAGAATGGCCATAATATATTCATGTATTCTTTGTTACAAAGATACTATTTCTAAGTATTTTCTCAACTGAAAAAGAAAAAAAGTAAATGATTATAAATATAAAGGGGAAGGCATAACGACCTTGACCTTCTGTAATAAAATATACAGAAGTGAACATATAAAAGCAGCTCAAGCTATAAAGATCATAAGAATTAATATTTTCTCTTTTTAATAAGTTAACAATTACTTTTTTGCTGTATATAATTATATATATAATTGCTATTGTAAATAATATTGCTTTTGTTAAAAATGCATAGACAATTAATAATATTTCAAGATATTTATTTAAATTTGTTCCATTTAAACTAAAGAATATATCGTCAGCAATAAAATATGTATTAAATAATCTTTTAAATCCAAGTTCTACAAATTGTAATGGGTGATTAATTATCCAGTTTTTAGCTGATGTAGTTAAAATTTTATTTTTTTCTGTTATATTAGCTTCAATATATTCTTTTTTTAATACAACTGAATTTTTTACTTTTTCAGCAGGCATCCATCTACCATATTTATTTTGTGAATTATTATTTATATAAAGTACAATACCTCCATTATTTGAAATAAAAGTAAACTGGCCTATATATCTTGTATTTCTATATATCCAAGGTGAAATGCAAATAGCACTGATTACTAGTATTATAGTGGTATGTTTTAACACGTGTATAATACTATATTTTAGAAACAATTCTACTATAAAGATAACTAAAAAGAAAATAATAAAAAAAGGCTTTATCATGGCGTTAATAGCCACAAGCATCCCAATTAAAACATATTTTGATTTAGTATTACTATAATATATCAATGTTATTGCAAGTAATATGGTAGTAAATAATATTTCAGTTGCTATTATACTAGGGTGTGTCTGAAAACTAAATATTGCGAAAGAACCGAGTTTTAGGTAAAATAAGATAAAAAACTTGGAGGGTGCAAATATGTCACAGAAGCGTTATGAAATATCAGATGAACAATGGGATCAAATAAAAAACTTAATTCCAATAGCAAAAACAGGACGACCTCCAAAAGACAACCGACTTATATTTAATGCCATACTATGGATTGCAAGAAGTGGTGCAGCATGGCGTGATTTACCAGAACGCTTCGGTTCATGGAAAACTGTATACAGTCGTTTTTGTAAGTGGCGTAACGATGGTACTTTATTAACAATTTTTAAAGAGTTAACCTCAGATGCAGATTATGAAAATTTAAGCATTGATTCAACATGTATAAAAGCCCACCAGCACAGTGCTGGTGCTAAAAAGGGGCTGTAAACAGCGAAACAAAACAGCATATTGGACTGAGTCGCGGCGGACATACAACAAAAATTCATGCAGTTGTTGATGGACTTGGCAATCCAATCCATTTTCAATTATCATCTGGCAATCTACACGACAGTACACAGGCCGTAGATGTTCTTTCCAACGTTGATATAGAAGGCAGCAATATCCTGGCAGATAAGGCATATGGCACAAATGAAATTAGAGAATATATTACTTCAAAGAAATCCTCATATACTATTCCACCAAAATCAAATGTAAGAGAACCATGGAATTGTGACTGGTGGCTGTACAAGGAACGTCATTTAGTTGAATGTTTCTTTAACAAAATCAAACATTTTAGAAGAATTGCAACTCGTTATGACAAGCTTGCTGATTCTTTCCTTGCTTTTGTTTATATTGCTGCTATTTTTATTTTATCTAAGTAATTTATTGTTGCATTGTTTTCAGACACACTCTAGTATAAAAAATATTATTAGGGAAGAAAACAAATACTGTATAAATAATTTTTCGTCTGATTTCGCTTAAATTTATTTTATTTAATATTTTATAAATTAACATATAATTTATAAGTATCAAAGTTATATTAAAAATTTTAGCCACAATTAAATTAATTCCAAAAATTGAATATATGAATCCTAGAATAACTGAATATCCAACACTTGTATATGTATCCCCCCATTCGCCACCCTTAGCAATTTGTTGTGCAAGTTTATTGTAGTAATCAAAATCAGAAAATGGTTGTGTATTAACTGTTATAATCCAAATAATACAAATTAATAGTCCTAATATTGTCATTATACTATAATAATTTTTTCTAAGAATATTCATTGGTATCACTCCTATAATTTAAATTATAATTATTTGAGTTTTGTATATGTTATATGTTTTAAAAGGAGATTCTAAAATTATTTTCTTAGATATGTATATTATACCATTTATTCTAAGACGTATCTAAAGAAGGTTATAAAATTGCGAAAAATATGGTCAAAGGGAACTTTTGCAACATTAAAATGAGAACATAATTTAAAAAACATATTAAAAAAGCATTCCCAGGGCTAGTGAAGAATGCCTTTTGTTTACAACTGCATTAAGTTTAAAAAGACTGGTTAGAGCATATAATATTGCCTATATAGTGTCAATCACTATAAATATATTTTATGCTTTATGGTAATTAGGTGAGTTTACTCAAAGAAATGAATATAGCGTAGTATATAATCATTTAAAATACATAATTTAAATTTATATAAACAAAGTACTGTCATTTACCATATATGAAATAGTCCCCGTTTTACGTCCCGGAAATATAATAGCTTTTATTTTTATATTTCCTATATTTAATACATCTCCATCCTTTACTCTTATATATTTTATTTTACTTCTCTTTTTTTTACTAAATTCCATATATTTTAATTTTTTATCGAATACTTCTGAGGGTATGTAAACATTTGAATTTTTAAATAATCTAATACCTCCTATATTATAGAAATAGGGATAAGTTATAAACACATTAGAAACAGATTCAGGCTTAATATCTATTTTGCTTAATTCCCTATTTATAACAAAGGGAACAAAACCCGAATTAAAACATATAGTAGTTTCATAATTAGAATAAATAAAAAAGTTAGAAACAAGTGTTCTCACTACATATACATTACCTGCTACCTTACGGGTTTTGCCTAATTTAAATACCATATGCTCTCTCCCCTATTTTATATTGTTTCTTATTCATGGTAAAATATTTTTTCTAATTGTATCATATCCCATTTCTATTAATTTATACACCAATATTGCCAGTTCAATATTATCAGTTCACAATTCACAGTTCACAATTTACTATTATAAATTTTAATTATTTAATAATTCACATGTACCAACCAAAATTTTATATTCTTATCACTCCATCCAAGATCCCAAGGCACTCTATTTCTATCTGTATTATGACAGCTTACCAGAGAATATCCTTTGCAGTCTGCACCTGTCACCACTGAAATATGGGTAATATCTCCTTTTTTTTCATATGCTATAAAATCTCCTGGAAGAAGTTTATAAGAAGCCTTATAAACTTTCTCATAACTGCCATGGGCAATAACTGAAGCTCTTCCACTGTATATCATATAATCTTTAAATCCATCTGCATTTAACCATGCACCAGTGGCTCCTGAGCTATCATAATTCCACGAACGATTTTTTTTGAATTTTCCTCCTTCATGTAATATTTGGGATGCAAAATTGGCACAATCTCCTCCCTGAGAATTATAATTTCTATATTTTTTATTATAGATATAACCGCATTTCTTTTCTGTAGCTATGCCGCAGTATTTATCTGCATATTCCACTGCAGATTTTCTTCTATCTCCTACATTTGAAAGTTCTCTTTCATTTTGAGACAATATATATTGTTTTATGGAATCAACTTTTAAATTATCTAGATTGAGAGAGTCTGCAAAAGGATCTTTATACCACTCCTTAGTTATTATCCATTTATTATCTTTTTTAGCCATATTTAATACATGGGAGGTTCCTATTCTACATCTATTTATAATTTCAGGGCAATTTTCATATACATATTTGTATTCTGTTGAACATATCAAATTTACAGAAAACTTGTCATCTTTTCTCCTAATTCTTTTTATTACTATATCAGGAGTAATATCTGTAAACCTTACCCCCTGCTTTTCTTCCCAATTTTCAAGATATTTTTTCTTGGTCTCTTCATGTTCATAAGCCCAGGTGCCATATTTTGTGTTTTTGTCATAGCTAACTTCTATTAATTTTAAATCTCCATTTAATATGGCCTTATTTCTATTTCGAAATATTTCCTGTATGGAATTTGATATTTCTTCTTTAATGAGAGTTTCCTCTTCCTGTGCTTTTATATAGGGCGATATGCAAAATATAAATAGAATTATTACAATAAACTGTATAAAATGTTTCTTTAGAAAAAATTTCATAGTTATACTCCTCATATAATTATAATTTAACAGTTATCAGAGTTCATATAATTTTACAATTATTATTCCCATTTAAAATAATAATCACTCTGTAAATTTCAGGTATTAAATATGTTGATTTATAGTTTTTCATCTATCTTTTTTATACAGTTTTTCACTACCTCATCTTCACAAGGTACATCTCCATACCATAACTTACTATTTTTATCCTCAGTATTAAAATATTTAGCTTTCAAAATTATTTCCGGTCTATATTCAAAATGCAAAATATCAAAATGACTCCACTTTCCTCCCCAAACAAAATTATTTTTTTCAAATATCTCCACAATTTCCTTAGGATATTCTTCTAATCTGCTATTTCCCTCTTCTTTAGGTACCCACTTCCAATAATCTCTTTTATCTCTAGCAAGATCTATAGCTATTCCAAATGCATGGGGACTTAATAAATTAGTTCCGGAAATACACCTATAATTAAATGTACCACTACCCGGAAAAAGACATCTTGAAATATCCGTTCTTTTTTGTGACAGTGGAATAAGTTCCTTCATAACATTTTCCAGGCATTTTGAAGCATCATTGTTTCCATTAAACTGAAAACTACCATATCCCAGGTTAACCCTTTTTAAATTAGATTCTACAGAGCTTTTATTGAATCCATATACTTCGTTTAATAGTGGATAAACTCTAAATCTCCCCGGATCCATATCCTTATCCATGACCTTATTTATGGATTCCTTTGGATAGAGTTGTTCCATCATATCCTGCAGATCTGTGTTATACAGTTTTTCTTCAAAACTCTTTTCTTTCTTATCATCATATAAAATTTTTTTACCTGATTTAGTAATTAAATATACATTTTTACTACTATCTTTTTCTATATCAATAATATAATCCTTATATGCCATCATAAGACATAAAATATCCTGCTTCATTGTAATGTCATAATTATTTGACAAGGCTTTTACAGGATTTGCCCATATACAGCTCAATATTATGATTAAAATTATTTTTTTCATAAAATATATCCTCCAATCTTTAAAATGTATAGATGTAAATTACATTATTCATTTATGTTGTACACTCTATACCTGGCTTATACATTGGAGTTATTACCATGTTTATATAAATATTGTAGCCAATGGTATAGAAATTTTAACATTTTATATGCAAATTTCTATACCATTGGCTATCTCTATCTAATATAAGGTAAAATAAGTTTCACCATACTTTCAATTAAATTTAACTCTTTGGGAGAGCATGTCTCCAGTAACTTATGTAACACACTGCTCTTTTTTTTATCGACTGCTGAATTATATTCTTTAAATTCCTCTTTTATGATATTTTCATTATTTTTACATTTATCCTTTCCATATATCAAATAATCTGTTGTTACGCAAAGTGAGTTGGCTATTTTAACCAAGGCTGTAAGACTCATCTGTCTTTCACCTCGCTCTAGTTGTCCAATATAAAGTGCGGAAAGATCTACAATTTCAGCAAATTTTTCTCTTGTTAAATCTAACTTTTCTCTATTTTCACGAATTCTAAACCCCATTTCCTGTTTATTAATTATATTTACTCTCTTCATTTGTCTTCACTCCTGTCTAACCTCTTAAGATAACTTTATACATAACCATTAATTAGATAAATAAGCTTACTGTAAACAAATATTATTTGCATTTAGCATATTTATTGTGTAAAATTAAGTATGTAATTACTCTGCAAACTTTAATTCTAAAATAAATACAATTTATATGTAAATAGAGAGAAGATTATCTGTTATTCAAAAATTTAAACTTAAACTATACATTTGGAGTGTTAAGTGTGTCAAAAGATGTGTCAAAAAAAGATATTTATAAACTAAGAAAAAGATTAAATTTATTAATTTGTGAAAGAGATCATTTGGAGCAAGAAATTTTAGAGGTAAATAATAAACTAGACAAAATTATAGGAGAGCTCATGCATGAAAATATAAAAAGTACTCTGGATACAGAATAACTTCTCCAAAATACAGTTTGTAGAATAAAATCAAAATAATAAAATCGTTGGTAAATTGTATATAAATTATCAACGATTTTATTATTTTTTGTTTATCCGTTATATAAAGGCTGCAATTTAAAATCCATACATTAAATATATCATATATTTATAATTTTCTTATTTAAACTGCCCTGTAGATATTCACTCATAGGTCTATATTCTATAGTTTCTCCCTTTTTATCTACCAATATAGCATCGGCATAAACACTGGCTGTATCTATGCAGGTAAATACCACCTTATCATGGGCCAGGGCAGTATGCCTTAATTTAAAACCATCTCTTGTACCATCATATCCTTGAGTAGGTATATTTATAACTATATCTATCTTGTCTTCTTTTACATAGGATATTGCATCCTCTATAGAAATCTTACTGCATTTTATACCATTTTGATTTAAAAATTTCCAGGTTCCAAAAGAGGCAATTATATTGAAATTCAAAGAACTATACTTTTTAATTACTTCTAAAGAACTGCATTTATCTCTATCATTTACACAAACATATAAATTACCTTTTTTGAGAATTTTAATTCCAGCTGCCTTAAAAGCTTTGTACATTGCCTTATCTTTATCAAAGTCAACCCCCAAAACCTCTCCGGTGGATTTCATTTCCGGTCCCAAAGCCACATCTACTCCAGGTAATTTTTTGCTAGAAAATACAGGCATTTTTACGGCAAAAATATTACTGTATTTATACATATCCTGTCTATAATTAAATTCCTTTATTTTTTTACCCAGCATAACTTCCACGGCTATTTCCACCATAGGAATATCAGTAACTTTACTTAAAATAGGTACAGTCCTTGATGCCCTTGGGTTTACCTCTATTACATATATCTTATCTCCATCAAAAGCGTATTGAACATTTAAAAGACCTTTAACATTTAACTCTCTAGCTATATTTACCGTATACTCCTCTATTTTTTGGCATACATTTTCAGGTAAATCGGAAGCAGGATATATAGCTATACTATCTCCTGAATGTACTCCCGTTCTTTCAACATGTTCCATTATTCCAGGAATTATCAAGTCATGTCCATCTGATATGGCATCTACCTCTATTTCCCTTCCAAGTATATATTTATCCACAAGTACAGGATGTTCTTTAGATAAATCTACAGCCTCTTTTAAATATCTCTCTAATTCCTCAGGGTTGTAAACTACTTTCATAGCCCTTCCACCTATTACATAAGATGGTCTTACAATAACTGGATACCCTATTTCAGAAACCAGTTTATAAGCTTCTTCCAAACTAGTTACAGACCCTCCTATAGGAGAATTTATATTGAGCCTTTTAAGGAGTATTCTAAATTTTTCCCTGTCCTCTGCCAGATCTATGGACTCAAAAGAGGTCCCAAGTAGATTCACTCCCCTGTCATTTAATTTTTTAGATAAATTCAGAGCAGTTTGTCCTCCAAATTGTACTATAACTCCATCTACTTTTTCTTCATTTATCACATTCATTACATCATCTATATAAAGAGGATCAAAATACAGTTTATCTGAAATATCAAAATCCGTACTGACAGTTTCAGGATTGTTATTTATTATAATAGCTTCATATCCTGCCTTTTTTATAGCCCACACACCATTAACACAGCAGTAGTCAAATTCTATGCCCTGTCCTATTCTAATGGGACCGGAGCCTATTACAAGTATTTTTCTATTATCTGAAATAACATTATCATTTTCAAGATCATAGCAGGAGTAATAATAAGAAGTCTTGGCTTCAAATTCACCGCTGCAGGTATCTACCATCTTATATACCACTCTTATGCCATTTACTTCTCTAAGTTGCTTTAAATCTTTCAGCTTCATTCCCATTAAACTACAGATGTATTCATCTGTAAATCCCATTAATTCAGCTTGATGAATAATATCTACATTTGGTACATTATTAACCAATTTATTTTCCATATCTATAATATTTTTTACTCCACCTATAAACCATTTGTCTATTTTGGTTATTTCATAAAGCTCATCTATACTTATTCCTTTTCTAAGAGCTTCTGCAAGAGCAAAAAGTCTCTCATCATCTTCTTTTTTTAACTTATCTATTATTTGAGATAAGTTCATATCTTCAAATTTATCCAGCTTTAACCCTACTATCTTTCCTTCAAGACTTATAACTGCCTTTAAAAGGGCACTTTCAAAGCTTCTGTCTATTGCCATAACTTCTCCAGTAGCCTTCATCTGAGTTTTGAGGGTTCTATTGGCAGTCTTGAATTTATCAAAAGGCCACTTAGGCATTTTAACTACACAATAATCCAGTGCTGGTTCAAAAAGAGCACTGGAATTTCCTGTAACATAGTTTTTTAACTCATCCAAAGTATATCCAAGAGCTATCTTGGCTGCTATTTTGGCTATAGGATATCCTGCGGCCTTTGAAGCCAGTGCACTGGATCTACTTACCCTTGGATTTACTTCTATAACCATATATTCATTGCTATTAGGATTCAGTGCAAATTGAATATTGCACCCTCCCTCTATTTTTAATTTTCTTATTATCTTTATAGAAGATCTTCTAAGCATCTGATATTCTCTGTCTGTAAGCGTCTGTGACGGTGCAACTACTATACTATCTCCTGTATGTATTCCCACAGGATCTAAATTTTCCATATTACAAACTACCATACAATTGTCTTTTTTATCTCTCATTATCTCATACTCAAGTTCTTTCCATCCAGCCAGACTTTGCTCTAACAATATTTGATTTATAGGGCTTTCTTCCAATCCATTTTTACATATTTCCATATATTCTTCATAATTGCTTGCAATACCTCCCCCAGTTCCCCCCAGGGTATAAGCTGGCCTTATTATAATAGGCAAATTGACCTTATCTAAAAAAGACTTGCACTGCTGTAAATCCGTAGCAATAGTACTTAAAGCTATAGGTTCTCCTATTTCTTCCATTAAATTTTTAAAACTTTCCCTGTCCTCGGCATTCTTTATTGATTCAGTTTTTATTCCAAGAAGTTCCACATTATACTTTTTTAATATACCAAGTTTACCAAGTTCCATAGCTAAATTAAGAGCTGTCTGCCCTCCAAATCCAGCCAGAACTCCATCTGGTCTTTCTCTTTTTATTATTGCCTCCAGTGATTCAACAGTCAAAGGTTCTACATAGGTCTTGTGTGCAATATTTTTATCTGTCATTATAGTAGCAGGATTGCTATTTACAAGTACTGTTTCTATCCCTTCTTTCTTTATAGCTTCACAAGCTTGTGTTCCTGAATAGTCAAATTCCGCTGCCTGACCTATTATTATAGGACCTGAACCTATTATTAAAACCTTCTTCAAGTTTTCTCTTAACGGCATTATATCACTTCTCCTTGTTATTTATACTAAAGTCATCAAACTTAAAAATTTATCAAACAAATAGCTTGTATCAGTAGGCCCTGGGGAACCTTCAGGATGAAACTGAACTGAAAATATAGGTAAGGTTTTATGTCTAAATCCTTCTACTGTATTATCATTTAAATTAATATGAGTTATTTTTATATTGTTTTCATCTAAACTATCCCTTTTAACAGCATAGCCGTGGTTTTGGGATGTTATAAAAGATTTATCTGTATCGCTGTCATACACACCATGGTTACCGCCCCTATGTCCAAATTTCATTTTATAAGTGTCTCCCCCAAGTGCAAGAGACAACAATTGATGTCCAAGACATATGCCAAATATAGGAACAGTATTTAGTAACTTTTTTATTACCTCCACAGTATCATATACATCTTTAGGATCCCCTGGTCCATTACTTAAAAGTATACCTTTGGGATTTATGCTCATTATGCTTTCATAAGAAGTGTTATATGGAAATATAGTTATATCACAATTTCTGCTCTTTAAATTTTCAATAATATTATTTTTTATGCCAAAATCTAAAACTGCTACTTTAGAGCCATTCCCTCTGATCTTCTTTATAGAAGGGATACTTACCTGTGCTACCAACTTTTTATCATCATAAAGATTTAACATATCCTTTAATTCATTTATAGATTCATTTTTATTACATATGACACATTTCATAGTTCCACTGGCTCTTATTTTTTTAGTTATACTTCTAGTATCTATGCCGCTGATACCTACAATATTATTTTCTTTTAAAAATCCTTCAAAACTATTTTCACTTAAATAATGAGAAGTGTCATTGTACATATTCTTTACTACTATACCTTTTACCTGTATTTTTTCAGATTGACTGGAACTATAGTTTATACCATAGTTACCAATGTAGGGATAGCACATAGTTATTACCTGCCCTGCATAGGAAGGGTCTGTAAGTATTTCCTGATATCCTGTCATTGAAGTATTAAAAACCAATTCTCCTACAGTTATTCCTATCTGTCCTATAGCCTTTCCCATAAATACAGTACCATCTTCTAAATATAATATGGAATTCATAATATTACCTCTTTCTAAATGTTTCCTGAACTTAATGTTGCTACCATAACTGCCTTTATAGTATGTAATCTATTTTCTGCTTCCTCAAATACTATGGAAATTTCTTCATTTTCAAATACATCTTCTGTAACTTCCAAAGCCTCATAGCCAAATTCTTTATATATTTGCTCTGAAACCTCAGTTTCTCTATTATGAAAAGCTGGAAGACAGTGCATAAACTTGACTTTTTTATTTTGGCAGGCTTCAATTAATTTCATATTTACCTGATAAGGCATTAAAGTTTCTATTCTTTTTTCCCAGAGGGATTTTTCCTCACCCATGGAAAGCCACACATCTGTATATATAATATCTGCCCCTTTTACACTTTCATATATATTTTCACTGATTAATATATATCCCCCATTTTCTTTGGCCATCTTTTCACATTCTTTTACCAGTTCACCCTCTGGAAAAAGTTCTTTAGGAGTTATTATTTTAAAATTCATTCCCATTTTTGCAGCGCCTATCATAAGAGCTTTTGCCATATTATTTCTTCCATCACCAATATAAACAAAATTTATATCTTTTAAAGATTTATCTATATTTTCCTGTATAGTTAAAAAATCTGCTAAAACCTGAGTGGGGTGATCTTCATCTGATAACCCATTCCAAAGAGGTATGCCTGAATACTTTGAAAATATCTCCATGTCCCTTTGGGAAAATCCTCTGTACTCTACCCCATGAAACATTCTTCCCATTACTCTGGCAGTATCTTTTATTGATTCTTTTTTACCTATGTGGCTCCCTGTAGAACCTATGTAAGTTACATTGGCACCTTCATCATAAGCACCAACTTCAAATGAACACCTGGTTCTCAAAGAATCCTTTTCAAATATTAATGCAATATTTTTTCCCTGTAGTCTTTTCTTCTCTTTTCCGCTGTATTTTTCCTCTTTTAATTTTTTTGAAAGTTTAAGCAGGTATTCTATTTCTTCTGGCATAAAGTCCTTTAAAGTTAAAAAACTTCTACCATATAAATTAGCCAAAATATCTCCTCCTAAGTTAATCTTTATAGGCATCAAATCCAAACCATTTTACAGAAAGCTTGGATAGAGTTCCATCCTTTTTCATATCGCCAATTATTTTATCTATTTCATTTTTAAGGGAATCATCTCCCTTTCTATAAGCTACACCCATAGGCTCCTTACTTAATATACCCTCTAACATTTTAAACTCACCTTTTTTCTTCTGGATATAATATCCGCCTACCTGTTGATCTATTATGGTAGCATCTACCCTGCCTATTGACATATCTTGAAATGCTTCAGTTATTTTGTCATATTTTTTTAATTCTTTAACCCCTTTTATATCATTTGCCACATTTTCTCCAGTAGTTCCCAGCTCACAGGCTATAACTTTTTCTTTTAAATCCTCTACTCCCTTTATATCTTCTCTTTCATTCTTAACTGTAATAACCTGACCACCTACTACATAAGGTGTAGAGAAATCAGTGGTCTTTTTCCTATCATCTGTTATACTTATGGAAGCAACCGCTGCATCAAATTTTTTAGAATTAAGGGCTAGTATAATTCCATTAAAATCCATAACCAAAAATTCTGCTTTTACTCTCAGTCTTTTGGCCACTTCATTTGAAAAATCCACGTCAAATCCTACCAGCTGACCATTGGAATCCCTAAACTCCATAGGAGGATATCCTTCTTCAGTTCCTATAACAATTTTTCCTGATTTCTTTATACTCTCCAATAGATTAGAACTTGTATCTTTTTTAGTGCTGCTTCCACAGCCGGTAAATAATATTGCACTAAATATAACAGTAATTATGATTGCAGTTATTTTTTTCATTATCAATCCCCCTAATTTAAATAATTCCAGTTTACCATTCTTTAAAAAGTTTTCACATATAACTAAACTTACCTCAAACTTTTAAGCTTTAATTGCTTAATATACCTTATAATTATACATATATACTAATAATAATTCAATACAATTTTAAAATTTTTTATTTCTATTTAGTTTTCTTATCCAAAGACTGCAGTCAGTCAACACTTCCAACTTCTCCAAAGTGCTGGGGTTGAGCATTACCACACCTCTTTATAAGTTCCTCCAAGGGTTATATGTGAAAAATCATTCCCTATGAGCAAACTCCACTTGAGATTCTAAATCATTTGATAATATACGCTGTTTTTTATGCATATACATTCATTCAATTTGAATTATACTATATAAAAATATATTCACCTTTATAATATATAAATACTTAAATACTTTTGATTCTTGAATATTTATCCCAATATAAATTAGCTAGAAACATTTATTACATCATTTACTAATTTACCTATTTTTTCTATATAACATTCTATACTATCTCCTTGTTTTAACATCTTGATAGGATTAAAACCCATTCCTACACCACTGGGTGTACCCGTTGCTATAATATCTCCTGCCTTTAAAGTCAATCCTTTAGACAAGTCACTTATTATATAGGGTATATCAAAAATTAAATTTTTAGTATTTGAACTTTGCCTTATCTCTCCGTTTACCCAACACTTTATATCTAAATTCACAGGAGATGGTATTTCATTTTTATGTACTATACAAGGACCCATAGGACAAAAAGTATCAAGACTTTTTCCTTTAAACCATTGAATATGACTTCCTTGAAGATCTCTTGCTGATATATCATTTATTATGGTGTAACCAAATATGTAATTTTCTGCTTCCTCTATTTTTATGTTTTTCCCATTCTTGTCAATTATCACTCCAAGTTCAACCTCATAGTCTACCTGATTGGTAACTTCACTGGAAAATTCTATGGAATCTCTATTTCCTATGGCAGGTGATGCAACTTTAGTAAAATATATTGGCACCTTTGGTATATCATTATCTGTTATTTTAGTTAATTTTATTTCTCTTGCATGCTCTGCATAGTTTTTTCCAAGACAAAATACATTTCTCTCAGGATAAGGTATAGGTGCCTTTAATTTAATTGCCTCTACAGATACAGTTTGTAAAGATTTATTTTTTAAAAATTCTTCTATCTTATTTAATTTATTCTCATCTAAATATTTTATAAGCTCCACCATAGTTTGGGGTGGATTTTTTTCTCCAATTTCACAAAATATATTTTTAAAATCTAAAATACTATTATCCTCTAAAATTCCTATGCTTTCTTTATCTTTATAATTATAAGTTACAAATTTCATTTTACCACCTCTTTTAAAATATAATTTTTTACTATAACAGCTCTTATTTTATCATAACTTATGCTATCTGAAAGAAGTTCTTTTATAGGCCTCAATTTAGACATGCCAGCTTTATCTATGGCCTTTAAAACTTCTCTTTCTTCCGATTCTGTAAATAATTCTTGAAAATTTATATCTATATCCTTGATATCGATATCTCCTTCTTCAAAATATTTTGTAATATGAGTAAGTATTGTAGATAGGGTAAGCTGTCTTTTTTTCGCAATTTCTTTTATGCTCATATTGTCTCTAAGCATATTAATTGTTATATGATGGGTTTTGGGTTTGTCATTTTTTCTTTCATTTTTACTGGTAACACCAGTTTTAAATGACCAGTTGGGCTGAATTTTATTTTCCTCTATATATTTTTTTATAACATTTAAAAATCTTTCACCATATTTTTTTAATTTTAAATCCCCCACTCCTGATATATCAAGTATTTGATCTGAATCTACCGGATACCTTATACTTAGTTCTTTTAAAGTTGCATCTGAAAATACCATATAGGGTGGAATAGATTCTTCCAAAGCTATTTCTCTTCTTAAATTCCTAAGTATTTCAAATAAATCATTATGGGCAGTGATCTTATTTGCTTTAACTGATTCTTTTAAGATTACTTTTTCTTCACCTTTTAAAACTTTTATGGACTGGGCATTTAACGCCACAGTGGGATATTCTCCTTCTTTTAAGGTTATATACTTATGAGCTATAATGGTATTTATAAAATTTGATAATGCTTCTTTTGAATAATTTTTCATTATGCCATAAGTGGATAGTTTATTAAATCCATAGTGAAGTACTTTTTTTTGAGAAGACCCCCTTAAAACATCCACTATCATATTTACTCCAAATTCTCTTTTCATCCTGTATACACAGGAGATAACCTTTTGTGCATCTATGGTTTTATCTACATATTCCCCGGAATTTATACAATTACTACAATTATCACACTGATTATAATTTACCTCCTCTCCGAAATAATTTAATATGAATTTTCTAAGACAACCATTATAATGCACAAAATCTATCATATGCTGAAGCTTTTTATATTCATTTATTCTTCTTTCTGGAGATTGTATACTTGTTTCTATTAAATATTTCTGAGTAATTACATCCTGTGGAGAAAACATTAATATACACTCACTGGCTTCTCCGTCACGGCCTGCTCTGCCTATTTCCTGATAATAACTTTCTATATTTCCCGGCATATTATAGTGAATTACATATCTTACATTTGATTTGTCAATACCCATTCCAAAAGCATTGGTAGCCACTATTATATTTACCTTGTCATACACAAAATCCTCCTGATTTATTTTTCTGTCTCTGTCTGGTAATCCTGCATGATATCTTGTAACAGATAAGTCATTTGCCTTAAGTTTTTCATATATATTATCCACTTCTTTTCTGGTGGATGCATATATTATTCCAGACTGTGTTTCATTTGTTTTAACATAATTTGATAAATATTGAAATTTATTTCCCGTTTTAAGACATGATATCTTTAAATTTTCTCTGTCAAATCCTGATATAAAAACAGCCTCTTCTTTCAATTTTATCTGGTTTACAATATCTTCTCTCACTTCTTCAGTAGCCGTGGCAGTAAATGCCGTAACCACCGGTCTTTTAGAAAAACTCTCTATGAATTTACATATATGTATATAGCTTATTCTAAAATCATGTCCCCACTGGGATACACAATGCGCTTCATCTACCGCCACCTGTGAAACTTCTATGGTTTTCATAAGCTGATAAAATTCTGGAGACTCCAATCTCTCCGGTGCTACATATAATATTTTTACTTTTCCATTCCTTAAATCTGAAAATATACTTAAAATTTCTTGCTGAGAAATAGAACTATTTATATAAGATGCGTTTATGCCTAATCCAATTATACTATCTACCTGATCTTTCATGAGAGAAATTAAAGGAGATATGACAACAGTTATGCCTTTAAAAAGCACTGCAGGTATTTGATAACATATAGATTTTCCTCCTCCTGTAGGCATAATTGCCAAGGTATCTCTTCCACTTAATATACTTTCAATCACTTCTCTCTGATGCTTTTTAAAAGTTTCATAACCATAATATTTATGTAAAACCTCTTCAGCATTGCCAATCACTATTACTCACCTCTATATTAAAATTTATTTTATATATTATAGCATATATGGACTCTCATGCGTTTTAAATTTGTAGTATGCTTTTAAACGCAATAATACTTTATTCAATATCGAATGATTCTTAAGGTTCAGATGGAGTTTGCTCATAAGAAATGCAACATCTTCATCTGAATCTTATTAACAGTATTCTTAGTGTCTTTAGCACTTGGAATACGTTATCCTTTAGGGGAAGAACTTATCCATGCACATAAAAGTGCTTATTCCCCACTTTGAAAAAGATGGGGGTGTCAAAGATAGCCGCTGTTTGGATAAAATAAAAGACCTAACAATTTAAAAGTTAAGCCTTTATTATTACTTCTTTAATTTCTTCACTACAGTTCTTAAGATATTCTGCGGTTATATATGTAGAAACCGATATTATACTACATTGAAGCACTATAAAAATCACATTCTTTTCATGACCTCTGTAACAATACCAGTTCCAGTAAAGTCATTTCTTAAAAGTTCAAGATACATTCTGTTTCCGAACATACCTCCAGTCATGTTACTTATTGATTTCATCAGCCTTAGTAATATAAGTTTTTGTGATTCTACAGATAGTTTAGTTCTTTTAGCAACATTATTAAATTCATTAAATATTTCAGTTTCAATTTCATTAAAAGTATAAATATTAACTTTTCCATCTAAACAATAAAACATTTTCACAAAGCACTCAAAAATAAACTCATCAGTAGTATTTATATTATTATAATATTTTCTAAATATAAATTGTTCAAAGGGCATCACTAATTTTAACATTCTTTCATCTTGATATATATCCTCTTCTTCCTTGTTGAAGGATTCTCTTACTAATTTCATTATGTGTTTTTTATTTTCTCTAATTTGACTTTCAATAAAATATTTGCAATCATCTATACATTTTATTTCTGATCCTTTTTTACTTCCACAGCATGTTGAACAAATAACTTCATTTAGTGATGGACATTTTCTGGTAAATTTTATCTTTTTATTACAGAGCATACATTTTGCCACTTTATTAAAACCTTGCCTTTCTTTAAAATATGAAATTTTTTTATTAGATAATCTAAATTAATCACTTTAATTAACTATTATAACAAAATATATCCCATATTATTAATTATTTCTTTAACTTATTTCATTCTCAACAGTACCTTGCAACTTTCTATCCCTTATCAGGTACTTTAATTAATATTATTCCTCCAATAATAAATAAAAGTATTATACTAAAAACTCCATAATTGCTCCTTCCTGTAATTTGGGTTACTATTCCTACTAAAAACGGCCCCATTATAGCTGCGAATCTTCCGAATATATTATAAAATCCAAAGAATTCATTAGCACTTTCCTTTGGCACCAGCTTTCCAAAATATGATCTGCTTAGTGCCTGTATCCCTCCCTGGGATGAACCTACAAGCGGCAAGAATCCAAAAATCCAGGGTACTGTGTATAAAACAAGCATATACACAAATAAAAATGTAGATAATAACCCCAACATAAAGCATTGTCTTTCCTTAAATATATTGCTTCCAGAATACCCTATTGAGTTCAGTATATAAAATAACAACAGAAGGTTCCAATGTGTAGTTGGTACTGCAGCAAGTAAACCTGTAAAAGCTATTCCAACAGCAAAAAATATATTGAAAAATTTCACTTTGTATCCTTTTTGTACTACATATTTTTTACTGAACTCACCCGGAAGCATATTATTTTTTCATTAAAATATATTTTACTTATAGTATACATATTTTATAATCTCACTTTCAATGTTAACTTATCGAATTTTGGGGTTATAAATTAATGGTATAAAGAAACTATATACCTCTCGTCAGCCTAACATAAAAAGAAAGCTAACAGAAAACAGCAGAGGAATTCTTCTTACAGCTAAAAATAAAAAAATTTATACATATCAAATAATTATGATTTTTGGTACGTATAAATTTTAAAATTATAAATCTCTAATTTATTTAGATTACTTTCCATTACATTAATAAACTTCACTCTGTATTATCTTTCATACTAAGAAGAGTAAGTAAATTTCTACAAATTTCACGCTGTTTTTTATTTTTAAAACTCTAGTTCCATGTGTAAAGCGTTTTTACTTGGTATCAATAACCTGATGTGCCATTTTAACCAATTCATCTTTTGATATATTAGAATCAATTGCTAAGAAAGAATAGTTAATTCCATCTTGCATCCAATTTAAACATTGAATTTGAGAGATTTCTACCTTATCAGATCCATAGCTAAATACATATTTACCAGAGGATTGATCCTGTTTATCCTGTTCTGTCAATTTATAATCTGCTGGCACAAGCTTATTAGCATACGAATTATAATATAAATCTATACCGCTATAAGTAGTAATAACAGTCTCTTTCTTTGATCTTTCACCTAACCTTCCATTTTCCATATAAAGTTTTAACTTATCATTGCCTTTTGTATAGGTAAAATCAAGTGATTTTGTTTTTGCTACAGAATTACCTTTCTCATCAGTTCCTTCATTATTTACAATACATCCATTTGCAAAAGTGTATCCATTGTCAAATTCCTTAACTAATTTAGGAGTAAATTTAAAATCATTCTTCACTTGTTCCACTGTAGGTATAGTGGTATACGTTGGTATATTACTCGAATGTAAAGTTATAAAACATATTTTTCCTGCAGCAAATACCGTTGTTCCTAGTACCATAGCAGCTACTAGTGCAATAATAATTTTTTTCTTAATTGATATTTTTCTATTTTCCATTTCAGCATTCTCCTTTTGATTCGGTAAGCTGTTTAATGTCGCACTTACCTTATTTTTAAAACTTTTAGGTGTATCCGGAAACGCATTATTCCAATTATAATTATTCATAATTTGCCTCCATATGCTCTAACTTTATTTTTAATAATTTTCGTCCTTTTGCTAATCTACTTTTTACAGTTCCTGCGGGTATTTTTAAAATCTGTTTAACTTCTTCTACTGAATATCCCTCTACATAATAAAGGACAATTGTAATACGAATGCGCTCTGGTAAATTTTTAATAGCCAAATATAATTCACTATAATCCTTTTTATCATACTCCCTGGCATACTCAAAGTATTCTTCATAAGATACCTGTGAATATTTTTTACGTTTTAAACTATAACATTCATTTATGAGTATTCTAATCAACCATGTTTTAAAATATTGCTCTTTCTTTAGTGTACCTAATTTATTATAGGCTTTTAAAATTGTCTCCTGAACGGCATCCTCACAATCTTGATCATAAGTCAAAATTGATTTAGATACATGATATAAAGTGGACCGAGCCTCAAGAACGTTATCTATAAATGTATCTTTATTCAATTGACTTTCCTACCTTTCTTTGCAAACTGTAGTACTACTTTTTTGCCTTACACTAATTAGATAGATATATTTGCTAAATGGTTCATTTAATTTTTGCTTAAAATTAAATTTTTTATTTCTTTAAAAATGCCAACACTCCAAGAACTATACAGTGAATGTGACATAAAGGGGTTCAATCTAATAGGTGTTGTATCTGATATTAAATATAATTTTTCTTTTTATATAGCAGGTGAATAACTGGGTATATTATAAAGTAACTTCCTACTGCCTTATAAAATCTACAAAGTGTTTCATTATTTCTGTTAAATATTTATTTTTATGATATATAATTTTAAATTGTCTTTTAAATTTAATTCCTTTAACAGGTATTTCACAAAGTGTTCCAAGGACTAATTCATTTATTACTGAACATCTTGAAATGACTGATACTCCCAACCCTTCTGCAACTGCAATTTTTATAGTATCTGTATTATTACATGTCCATGAAATTTGCCATTTTAGATGATTTTCCCTCATCTCGTCTTCAAATGTCCTGCGAGTTCCACTTCCCCTTTCACGAATAATAAATTTTTCCTTTTCAAGTTCATAGGGCTCAACACAATCAAGTTTTGCAAATCTATGATTATTTCCGCATATAAGTACCAATTCATCCTCCATAAATGGCCTGTTTATAATATCTGTATGGGTTGTTTCTCCCTCTACAAGAGCTATGTCAATTTCATCCTGAAGAAGCATTTTTTCAATTTTTTCAGTATTTTCCTCATGTACTTTTATATCAGTTTCAGAATTTACTTTTTGAAACTGTGAAATAAGTTTAGGTAATACATAAGCCCCAATAGTAACACTTGCACCAATACGGATAGAACCATTTTCACTTAAAGTTTTCATATCATTTTCCAATTCCATATTCAATTTAATAATGTATCTGGCATAACTTAATAATTTTTCTCCTGCCTGAGTTATATAAAGCTTTCTTGACAACCGTTCAAAAAGTCGCACACCATAGTGGCCTTCAAGTTCGGAAATTACCTGGCTAACTGCTGACTGGGATATGAAAAGCTGCTCTGCCGCTTTAGTCATATTCATTTTGTCACACACAGCAACAAATATATTAAAATGTCTTAAAGTCATAACATTCTCCTTATATATTAGAATTTACTTATTATAATTATAATATAATAATATTTTACTTACATAATATCAAGGTATATCATAAAAGGCAGACAGGAGGAAGATATTGTGGAAAAAATAATTGACAAATCATATGGTATTATATTTGCATTGATTATAGCAATTCCTGCATGGCTCATTGGAAGTATCTTTCCAATCATAGGCAGCCCTGTACTTGGAATTTTATTTGGAATGATTTTAGCATTTTGGAAAAGGCCAAACTATCTTGATGAAGGTATAATATATACTTCAAAAAAATTGCTTCAATATTCTATTATTCTTATGGGATTTAGCATGAATTTTTTCAATGTTTTTAAAGTGGAAAAACAAACAGTTGTTTTAATGATTTTTACCCTCTCGGCATCACTTATTACCGCCTATATTATAGGCAAGTTATTAAAAATAAATGATAAGACAGCAACACTAATAGGTGTTGGTTCTTCTATATGTGGTGGTTCTGCTATTGCAGCAACAGCTCCAGTGATAAATGCAAATGAGCAGGAAGTTGCCCATTCTATATCAACTATATTTCTTTTTAATGCTATTGCTGCTTTTTTATTTCCTCTAATTGGACATCTATTCAATATGAGCAATGAATGCTTTGGCCTGTGGAGTGGCACTGCAGTTAATGATACTTCATCTGTAGTAGCTGCTGGCTATTCCTACAGTAATACAGCTGGCAATCTGGCGGTTATAGTAAAACTTACAAGAACCCTGGCAATTGTTCCTATTACTCTGCTTTTGGCTATTTATACCTCCAAAAAAGAAACTAAAAACAAAAAAGTATCTTATAGTATGATTAAAATATTTCCCTGGTTTGTACTGGGCTTTATAGCTGCATCAGTAATCAATACATTTGTGCCATTTCCAATTGAAGTTACCAAATTTTTATCACAAATTGGGAAGTTCATCATTGTAATGGCAATGGTATCTGTAGGACTAAATACTAACATCAGAGAGCTTGTCCAAAATGCTGTAAAGCCAATTTTTTTAGGTTTTATATGTTGGATAGTTTTGTCACTTACCTCACTTGGAGTTCAACATTTTATAATGTCAATTTTTTAAAAATAATAAGATTCAGATGGGGAAAATAAATCGTTCCTCTATAGCAAACCCCACCTGAATCCCAAAATCACTTGTAATAATCTACAAATGTATATTTGTGAACTAAATTTTAATACTGTTGTAATCTAGACTTTAGTATTTCCTTAGGCTGGAAACCTGCTATTTATCACCTTAGCCATAATTAACCTCCTCACCAAATTTTATATAATCATTATATTTATATATTACGATATTACAATATAAAGATCAATAGTTTTTTTATTTTCTTCTTCAATATCCACAATTTCTAAACAAGTTTAATACTTTAAATTCAATAATTTTTTATAAACACTGGAGTTCTCATCTCCACATAAACAGATAGCATACTGGATAATTTCTTGTACACATGATTTAGGAACACTAATTGAATTTTCCCTGCTGTAATTTAAAAAACATGTCAACTGATTGTATATCACTTCAGCAATTTTAGTTCCAATAGGATTTTTATGGTTAATATCCCTAATCATATCAGAAAAACCTTTCAACTTTTCCCTGGAAACATCAATTTGTATCCAGTTTGTAGGAAAATTCATAAATATGCTATTATACATAATACCATTATCATCTCCATCATGGTTAAATTCATTATGAAATAATGTATCTAGAGATGTCTGCTCTACTCGAATTCCTGCATTTAATATTATTTCACCATAATTATAATCCACATTATCCAAATTAGCTTTTATTAATAATCCATATTCATATTTATTGATAAAATCTTCTGAAAGTACTTCCTTCTTCCAATGGATATTTAACACATCGCCATTTTCTTTAAAGGGAACAAAAAACTGAAAAGTTTCAATCGTATTATTTTTTCTAATACAATGAGCCGGTATTTCAATGAGTTCTTCTTTTTCTTCATCTCTACAGTTTATAATAATATCGTATTTAACATCTAACATAACTTTTTTTATATAATCTATTATATTATCTACATGCATTTCCTTATTTAAATATAATTTTATTTCTGTACCAACATCTACATTTTCCTCGCCTTCAATAAAAAAGCATCCATCGTAATTAGGTATATAAAGTTTTAAGCCTTCACTACCGTTGAAAAAGTATTTGGTTCTTACTTCTATTTCCCTGCATACCATAAATGAAGACAAAAAACCTATTCCAAAATTACTAATAGGTTCATAACTAATATTTAAATTTCTATACTCATCACCTGAATAGTAACTTCTTCCAATATTAGTAAAATATCTTTCGATTTTATATCTGTCCATGCCTGTTCCACTGTCTTTAATTTTAAAATATAGTCCATCATTTTTATCTTTTCCAAATTCAATATGAATTGATTTTATAAAATTACTTTCCTCCTTAGCTTCTCTAACCGCTATGGCATCTATGGAATTTTGGATTAGTTCTCTTGCAAATACCTCCTTGGAAGAATATATATTACCTCCTGTTAATAAAGGCAGCAGAGTTGGTATATAGGCCTCAAAATTACAATTATCAAGTGTATTCTTAAAATTATTCTTATCTATTTTAGGAATTAAATAATACATTTTAAACCCTATTGATTTAAAGCAATCTTGAAACTTATCTAGTATTAAATCAAATTCTTTAACAAATAAAACGGCAATTTTATATACTGTAGCCTCATTGCACAAGAACTTTACATAGGCACTTCTCCTATCAGCATTGGATTCAATAGTTATTCTTGGTGCAGGAACATTTGCATGAAACTTATTTTCTTTCATTTTAATATTTACCTTATATTTGATATTTTCGTTATAAAAGTCATCTGCATATTCTGTGAATACCAAATACAAATCCGAAAAAAATATACCAATCATACTAAAAGCTAAATACTGTTTAGTAATTTTATTCATATTTTTATTTAGCAATTGATTACACTTATCCGCTAAACTTTTTAAACTTTTTATTTTAAACAAAGAGTGAAAATCTTCATCACTGATATGAAAATGGGGACATGATAAAAAATTATCGAATATTTCTTTCAATATTGATGATGCATACTCTAAATATTGTGTATCCTTTTCTATAATACTTTTATAGTTTAATGTTCTACAACTAACAGAATATAATAAAAACAGAATATTCCTATAATCCCTATCTAAATATTTATAAACATCACAAAATCCAGTTATTGATTCACTGATCCAGTTGATTATTTCCCCACAGGTTTTATAAATTTTAAATAGTTTTTCAAGAGATGTCATATATAACATATACGCATCATAATTTGTAAATTTTAATATCTCTAAAAGTTTAACCACTCTACCTGAAATATTCTTCGAAGGAATCTGCTTTTTAGAAATAGGCTCTAGTGATTCTCCATTGTAAATAAATTTATGTTGAATTAATTTGATATCCTCTCTCTGCTTATAAAAATCAATTACGCTAAAGGTATGCCTATCCCTTTTATCTGTACCAACAGAACCTCCTGCAAATACATCAATAATACTTTCTGTTGTTTCATAATAACATTCATTCCTTTCGCTGTGCTCAAGGCACAAAAATTAATGAAAGAGTGATTAAAATTACCAATTACTGTGAATAATATAGACAAGTATACAGGTGTACTACAGAGCACGGCGGGGTGAGTGTGATTGCACTTCACTGTAATCCGTATAATAACATGTGCCGATTACTCTTTTAAGTACAAATAAGTGTGCCCTAGGGCACGTAAGTTAATCTTTGTTTAAACAAAGACCGTTTAAAAGTATGAGTATTCAGTCAACACCTGTGTACTTTATTTTTTTATTTGTAGGTGATATAAATGTTAAAAATCGTTTATTCTATTTGTTGCGGTATTGATGTTCACAAAAAATTTGTAGTTGCAACTGTAACATCAACCAATGAGAATAACATCACTACCTATGCAACCAAACAATTCAGTACTTACTCAAAGAATCTTTTCCATTTAAAAGAGTGGTTATCTGAGCATAACTGTAAAGAAGTTTGTATGGAAAGCACCGGAAAGTACTGGATACCTATCTATAACATACTTGAAGATTCCTGTAATATTACTCTGGCTAACCCAAAGTACGTTAAAAACATTCCCGGCAAAAAAACTGATAAAAAAGATTCTCTATGGCTTGCAGACTTACATAAGCATGGATTAGTTAAAGGAAGTTTTATTCCTCCAAAGGCCATAAGAGAACTACGAGACCTTATGCGCTATCGCTTTAAACTTACAAATTTCCGTTCAAGTGAGAAAAACAGATTCCAAAATTCATTAACAGTTTCAAATATCATGATTTCAAGCGTAGTATCAGATACCTTTGGTAAATCATCATCAGCTATAATTAAATATGCCATGGAGCATCCTGATAAATTAGATATAGACTATACTCAATTTCTACACAAGAGTATGTTATCTAAGGCTGACGAAATTAAGATTGCTATGCAAGGAAGCATCTCTAAAAATCAAACAGCAAAGATGTCTGTATGCTTGAATCATTATGATTATATTAACAATTGTATTTCTCAACTTGATACTGCCATTTCATTAATTTCAAGTGAATTTAAGTCACAAATTGAGCTTATTGCTTCTGCCCCTGGGATAACTACACAATCTGCTACAACTATAATTTCTGAAATTGGAGTGGATATGTCAGTCTTTCCAGATGCTAAACATCTGTGTTCTTGGGCAGGTCTTACACCACAAAATAATGAAAGTGCTGGCAAAAAGAAAAGTGTTCGTATAAGCCGTGCCGGAGCTTATTTAAAGCCAATACTTATTCAGTGTGCTAATGCAGCAATAAAAAACAAGTCCTGCCCATACTTTAAATATCGTTATGAAAGTATAAAGAAAAGACGTGGGCACAAAAGAGCAATTATTGCTATAGCAAGAATGCTTTTAACCTGTATTTATAATATGCTTTTAAAAAATGAAGCCTTTGATAATTCTATTTATGAAAAATATCTAAAAAGAGAAAACACTTCTCGACATTTTCAACCTGATATAGATAGAATTATTTTATTTCTTCAAGCTCAAGGCTTTGAAGTAACAAAAGTAAGTCAAGAGATATCACCGAAAATAAGTTGATTTTTAATTATAAATAATATAAGTCTCTTTTTTTGACCTCATTTTAATAGGTCTTTTTGTCATGTTCAAAAACACCTGAATTTCTTTCAAGTTATCATCTGTAATAAATGGACGCTCTAAATCGAAATGTTTGTGTCCATGTAAAACAGTTTTTACATTCATATATTTTAAATGTTGAATAAAAGCAGTATAATTTCTAACCAGACTTGAATCTCCGTACTTTTGTGCTACTTCCGGGAAAAGATAAAAATGATGATGAAGCATGGCAACTATATTGTACCCATTTAATTTTCTAATCTGTCTCTCAATATCTGCTATCTGTGCCATAGATACTTTTCCATAATCATCATATTCGTTTGCCACTTCACCTTCCAACAACTCAATTAACTGTTTTTTATCAATTCCTTGCTTTTTTAATGTTTCTGCCTTAATATTTTTATCTATCATATTCAGATATGTTTTGTCAAAAATTTTCTTCTTCTCAATCTGACAGGAATTAAATCCAATAAAAACTATTTTTTCTTCATAATAGGGCCTTAACACCGAATAATTTTTTATATTATAATACTTGGGTATATTAATATAAAATCCTTTCAGGAAACCATTATATTTACTCCATCTTAATTCATAATCATCTACTCTAATTAAATCATGATTACCGGGTATAAATATAAAATCATCTTTTGTTAATTTATATTCATCTTGATTGAGATTGATTTGCTCTAGCAAGATGTCAAAAAAAACTACAGCTTCATTAATTAATTTTTCATTAACCTGCACTTGCCCATCAAAAATATCCCCTGTTACAACTACACTCCTAACAGTACATAATCCATTATGGGTTATGTCATAAACAATTTTATATGCTATTTCTTCAGATTTGATATAGGTTTTTCCTATATGAATATCTGATAAATGCAGCACCCTAAAAGCTGACATTTTAATCCTTCCTCCCCATCAAGTGATTCTTAGGTTCAGATGGAGTTTTCTATAAAAAAATGCCTATCTCCATCTGAACCTTAGAAGAACTTATCCAGGGGCGTAACATTGCTTATCCTCCACTTTGAAGAAGATGGAGTATTAGCTAATTGCCGCCTTCGGATAAATTATGACTAATGACCTGTAGTTAACTTTTTTAGGATTGGTATTTATAATGTAAATGTAGCATAAGCATACTCTATTTAAAGCATAATAATGTAAAATAAATGTTAAAATATTTTTACAGGAGGAAATTGTATGGATAACAATAAAAACAGAATGAAAGATAGACCTAAGTCTAATGCTGAAAAAAGGAAAATGTGTTCTGAAGCAGGTGCCGAAATAGGTATTGAACACGGTAAAAAAATAGGCTCTCATGCAAATGGAAAAAAATACACAAAAAGATCAAAATTATCTCATAATAAATAAAGATCAATTTAAAAAACTTATAAACTCAAGTGCTAAAAAGGAATGTACCTAGGTTTGTATAAAACAAATCAAGGTACATCCATTTCCCTAAAAGATTTACTCATCCTCATTAATTTCTTCTATTTTAATCCCAGCTAATTTCATTAAATATACAGCATTTCTTGTAGATGATATTCCATCTTTCAATTTATAATCAAAATAAATTTTATTCTTCCTATAATATTCAGAAAAATGATAGTTTTTAATTTTTGAGTCTTTATGCTTTGCCATTTCACCTAACTCTAAATCATGGGTGGATATAACCCCCAAATTTCCTGTTCTGCTTAATTGATTTACTAAAGTTATAGCTCCAATATGCCTATCTCTTGAGTTAGTTCCTTTAAAAATTTCATCTAATAAAAACAATACTTTTTTCCCTTCTTTTGAAGCCTCAACAATATTTTTAATTTTTAATATTTCTGCATAAAAAGAAGATATACTTTGTTCCAAATTGTCATTTATTCTCATACAACTATACATCTCCATAATAGTACAGTAAAATTGCTCTGCACACACGGGAGCTCCAGCATAAGCTAATACAATATTAATTTCTATAGTTCTCATAAATGTGCTCTTTCCAGACATATTAGAGCCTGTTATGAGCATAACTGGATAAGTTTCTTCGAGCTTTAAATTATTACATACCCGTTTTTCTCCTAAAAGAGGATGTCCCATATTTTTCGCTATAATCTTTGATGGTCCATCTATAATTTTAGGCATACTCCAATTAGGATTATCATATTTGATAACTGCAATGCTACATAGGGCTTCTAATTCTGCTATTATATTAATCCACTTTTCAAAGTTATTTCCTGATTGTATCTTCCATTTTTCAATAGAAATAGTCCAGTGATATTCTATCATAAGAATAGGATTCAAAATGAAATATAACATATTACGTCTATTGGCTATAGATTCACAAATTTTAGAAAAAACATCTATCTGTTTAGATGCATTTTGACCATTATTATAAAGTTCTTTACATAAATTTATAATATACTTTGATTTAAACTTATGTTTTTCTATATGTGTAAGCATATTTTTATATGCTTTTATGCTACAATTGTGTTTCTCAGCAATAGTTAAATTTTTCATTCTATCTTCTTTTTTTACCCTTAAAATAATACATTGAACCAAAATCAAAAAAATAGGAATATAATAAGGAATTATATAAAATACTCTTGGTGCACTCTTGTAAGTACCAAAGAAAACAGATAATACATAATAAAGTATTTTGACCAGTAATGTTAAACTGGTTATTGTAGTTATCACTGACAAAATTCTTAAAGCCCAAGTTACTTGATTTTTTAATATATAATTACTTCTTTGTTTTATCCATAAAAAAAGCTCTTGGGGATTTTGTTTGTCATTGCAAATTACTTTTCCTTCTGCTTCAAACCTCTGCCTGAAATATATTTTCTGTCCAAGTTCTATAACCGCAGATTGTCTATCATATATATTCTGTTTATTTTGAGGTTTTTCTGTCAATATTTGCTTCAATTTTTGTCTTCCAATGTGAGTATGGGCTGTATTTATCCATTGGAATAAGGAACCTTTCCCAAAAACATCAAGATCATATGAATAATTATGATTTTCATCTATAAAATCTTCACCAATATCCTGAAAAGTTTTCCATTCTCCCTCCAATCGTTTTATTGAAGTTTTATTTACTTCGTATAATATATTCAAATAGTTCTTTTTACTTTCTATCTTTTTATGTAAATAAGTTAGATAACAAAACAAAATAATCATGACTAAAACTATAAAATCGAATATAAAATGTCTTTTTAATATATACATTCTTATCAAAATCATAAGTCCTAGTACAAAAATAGCAAATCTTAAATTACTCAAATTACCTATATATTTTTCTTGCTTTTCGAGCAATAGATTATATTTAATTTTTCTCTTTTTATATTCCTTTAGTGCTGATATCATTCCTTACCTCCAGCTAATAACCCTATAAATGGAAAATGAAGTTTATATAAAAACTATTCTAAAAATAATATAAACCACCAATTCATAGTATAAAATTGATTTGCGTAACAATTATACTGGAAAAGGTAATTTATATATGCTCAAAAATATATTACTACACAATTAAAAAATACTAAAAAAGTTGATTTGGAATTTTTTTCTTCTAATATAGACTTATCTTCATCGGCTACAATTTATAAATTAAGGATTATTTAAAGTCCTATCATGTTTACCTATATTTCTTAACAATATGCCACCATCTATATACTGCCACGTTACCCTGATATCCATTGTAATTGTCATCTCAAAAATATTACTAGTACCTTGTATTCTCTTTATTCTTAAAGAAGGATGAAATTCAGCATATGGATGTTCCATAAATCTAGTAAATTGTTTTTTAAATAGTTCTTTAATATTATTAGGCAGTTTTTTATATTCTCTCTTAAATTTATCAGTACGCTTAATTATCAAGATCTTCAAACAACTCCTGGGCAGAATTAAATTTTCTAGTATTGCCGTTATTTATATCTTTATCTGCCTGTTTTTCATCCTGCTGCCATTCTTCACTCCAAAACCATGCCTGCTCTTTTGGAACTATAACTACTGGTTTAATTACAATTTTGTTATCCTCAATATCAATATCTATAGAATCCCCAATTTTTAAATTAAGCTTTTTCATAATTTCCTTTGGAATTGTAACTTGTGATTTTTCTCTTAATTGAGTAATCATGGAATCACCTTCTTAAATTATTATTTTCTTACTTTCTAAATTTATTATATATGTATTTTTATTTATTGTATACAAAAATTTTTTAAACAAATAACTTGCATTGCAAGTTTCTTTAGGACATCATCGAAAAATCAGCTATGGAGTGATTTATCCCCTACTTGAAAAATTAGAGAAGGAAGGTTTTTTAGAAATAACCAATGTAGAATCAGACAAAAAAAATAAGAAAATTGCCACTATTACAGAAAAAGGAAAGAAACGTTTTTTTGAACTAATGAAAATGCCTGTTCCTAAGGGTGCTCACAATGCGGATATATATTTAATAAAGCTTGATGTGATGCAGCATCTTGCTCTAGATGAACAAATACAATTATTAGATCAATTCTATCAGGAACAAAAAGACATCATGGAAGATACACAAAATGCACTTCAAAAATTAGCTGAAAAAGATTCAAAAGATCACTGGTACGCAAGTAAGAAGTTGGAGTTACGACTACAACAAGCCACTGTGGCAATTGAATGGATTGAAAAGCTTAAACATGAATTGAAGAAAGAATGGTGAGCAGCATGACAAAAGAAATAAAAATAGCCTTATTAATGGCTGCTAGTCTCTTTATGGAGATCTTAGATGGAACAATTGTAACCACCGCACTACCTAAAATGGCACAATATTTTCATACAAGTTCGTCAACAATTGCTTTACTGGTCAGTGTGTATTTGATTACAGTGGCCATTTTTATCCCGTTAAGTGGATGGATGGCTAATCGATTTGGAAAAAAGAGAATTGGCCGTATTTACTGCACCATAGACAGCTTTTAAGTCTTTTGCAAATGCCTTTTTATCTTTATATGGTATGTATTTCATACTGCTTCTCAGCTGATGGATTATACATCTCTGGATTTTGGCAAAAGGATATACAGCTCCTATTGCCTCTTTAAATCCATTCAGTCCATCCACACAAAATACAAGCACATTGCAAACTCCCCTATTTTTAAGGTCATTGAGTACTGAAAGCCAGAATTTACTGCTTTCATTTGCACCTATCCATATACCAAGTACTTCTTTTTGTCCATCCATATTTACACCAAGTACCACATAGGCAGCCTTAACTATAATTTGCTTATCTTCCCGCACTTTATAGTGAATTGCATCCATAAATACAAAAGAATAAGTTTTTTCAAGTGGTCTGTTTTGCCATTCTGCAACCACTGGAAGAATTCTATTTGTTATATTGGATACCATTTCTGGAGAAAGATCTACGTCATAAAGATTTTTCACCTGTTCTGATATATCTCTTGTAGTCATTCCTGCTGCATATAGAGCCATGACTTTATTTTCAATGCCAGTCACATTTCTTTTATACTTTGGAATAATTTTAGGCTCATATTCACCGTTTCTATCCCGGGGGATATTAAGCTCAACGGCACCCAACTCGGATTTTATAGTTTTCTTGGAATACCCATTTCTACTATTAGTTGTTTGTTTTTCAGTTACATCATATTTGTCATATCCAAGCTGGGTATCCATTTCTGCTTCCAATGCTTCTTGAAGAACATCTTTAAACATTTCCTTCATGGCAGCCAGGACTTCATCAGGACTTTTAAATTTTTGTTCATTCACATAATTCCTTAAAATTTCTTTAGAAATATTCGACATAAAAAATCACTCCTTCATGTTAATAATTGTAAATTTATCATCTAAAATTATTGCCTTGAAAGAGTGCTTTTTATTCACTTTACACAAAGTTTTTTATAGGCTTAGAGAATTTGGATTATTGCTGTTATCATCTTTACCTTTAGCTCGTTAAGTAATGCATTAGCACCTAATTTTTCTTTCCTTTTGCTAATGAGAATTGTACAAGGAATTTCCGGTGCTTTGATGACACCTACAGCAAGGTTGATTGTATTAGAAAAGACACCGGCTTCACAGTTGTTGAAAATGGTTAGTTATCTTATTTGGCCTGAATTGATAGCACCCACAATAGCACCAGTGGTTGGTGGATTTATTATTACTTACTGGAGCTGGCATTGGATTTTCTTGATTAATATCCCAATAGGTTTAATTATTTTAGGAGTAATACTAGGCTTTATGGTTTTCAAGCACTTGAAAAAAGTAGCCAATCCAATTATTCGTAAACTAGGCTATCGCGGTGCACTATTGTCATCATTTGGAATGGTATTTATCACATCCATTGCTTTAGCATTTATTAAAACCAATACTTTGCCTATTTGGATAATGTTTCTTGCATTAGTCTCAGGTGTAGGACGCTCACTAGCCTTAACTGCTTACAATGGATTGAGTTTTTCTGAAATAGACCCTAAAGATAGAAATAGTGCAAATACTTTAAATGCTGTTGTTTCAACATTAGCTCAAGGTATGGGAATATCACTCATTACAGTGGTTGTAAATTTATTTCAATTTTTCTTTTTAATTAATACTGCCTATGAATTAGGTTTTATCTTTCTTGGTCTATTGATGCTGTTCCCAGTAATTGAAGTACTATTTCTACCTAAAAATATTGGTCATGCAACAATCAGCTAGGGTTACTTACTAAATATAGGAAAACACTGAATAGGTTGCTGCATAGTATTAGTATTTATCAAAAACTACACTTATTTTACTTATTGTTAGTGTCTTCTACCTTGATTTTACCCTTTCTATTTTTATTCTAGCACCAGCCACATCATCTTTACTCCTTTCAATTTCCTTACATGGAAAAAGAGCCAATGCTTCTTCGTGAGAAACATTGACTCTTATCATTGTTATAATATATATTTAGTTTTTATTTTAGTTACAACTCACTGCATTATTGAAATTATGCAGTCTAATTTAATTTTAAATATTTCTTCCTTTTTATAAGAATTATGAAATATATATTTGAGATTCATATTCATATTTTTTGCAGTTACCTTTGGTATAATATTGCATTGAGTAACAGGATTTTTTTAATATTTTATTCCGTTTCGATACCATCATAAGCATCACCCATTGAAGCAAAATCCTCTCTTAACCAATACCATCTTTCACCATTGTTTTCAACTAATCTTTCAACCAAATCAGTAAACGATAATGCAATAACTGCACATTCTCCAACTACCCCATGTCTGTCCCAGTAGCTATCATAGCATTTTCCAATTCTTTCAGGATTCATATCTATTGTCATATAGTCACCATTTCCATCATTAGCAATTATATACCATTCTGATGTAATATCCTCTTCACAAAGTTCTCCTACAATTACCGGGTTTGCTAGAATGAATTCATCTGGAGATACTATATTAGCGATATAGTTTTGATTTTCGAACAATGTAATTCCACCACAAAGTTCATAAAACTCCTTCACATCATCAGGCAAATGGTGTTTTGATTCAACATTTGGTAATCCTTTTGATGGGTATACTATACAATTAGGTAGTTTTTTTATTTTCTCTACTAGTTCTTTAATGTCCATATCTAATCAACTCCTTAAGTTATTTAAGATTATAGATATATCTGTTAAACTCTCTATAATACTCTACTCTTGCCTCCTGAGGAACTTTTGCTGCATCAAACATTCTTTCGCTTAGACCTTGTATCTCCTGAGGAGAAACCTCACTCCAGTTGACTTTTCCACCAACTTTTTTGCCTGTTCTTTCAAACAACCAGTCTCTATATACTGATTTTGTTGCAGCATGTTGCCCTTCTTTACCTGCTGTTAATGCCATTGAAGTTGAATCACTTGCTCTTTCAACATATCCAGGTATATTATTTTTTGCCCATACATCTAATACACCATGATGATTTTCTATTCCAGAAGTTTTATTTCCATATTCAACTATATCAAATGGTTTAACCTCAGCTTTAGTCGCCCTCTTGGGGCAGAGTCTGTCTTATTATTCTTTAGTGAGCGACTTTAGCGTTTTCAACATGTACTACTATTTTATCACTATAAAAAGTAATGAACTAGCCTACTTGTTTTTCAGCTAGTTCATTTTGTCTTCTCTCACTGCATTATTACAATTATGCAGTATTATCTTTTCTGTAATTTATTGATTTTTGTATTATCTCTACGCCATTAATTATTATGAAGCTAGCTTGATGTAAATTATGAAGCGAGATACTACTTGGTACTATAGTTATTTTTACAGCTCTAAAAATGTATCATTCTCGTTATAATAATGAATGGCTTTAAGTAATTCATCATTTGATGCATTTTCTTTTCTATTCAATGCTGAAACCACAACATCTTGCAATAATTCATCTCTAAAAACAAGTTGTAACTCCTTTTCTTCAATAAAGTTAGGTAATTTTTCTTCATAACTTGTATCATCAATTTCTGGATACTCATCTATATAACATTCTGAATCTAACTCTACATTATCTACCTGTGAATATACACACCAATTGTTATCCTGATACAGCTTTTTAGCTCCCTCTTGCAGGTAAATAGTTCTTAATTCATTGATTATTTCATAAAACTTGTATTCTTTATTCTTTGTTAACATTTCTCTTCACCTTTCTTACTTTTTAATATTTCCGTACATATCCAACTTACCTGTTCTCCCAAGCTTTCCTCCTCCCCATATATCTCTTCCTCCATTTCCAGTCGGATGATATATTCCGAAATTGGTACTATGGTCAGTTCTATCAACTAATTTCAAAATACCAGTTTCCTCGGAGTGATGCCAAGTGAACCCTGTTGGACTGTTAGATAAATTAGGGTTATTATCCAACCATGTTTTTAACTCTGGATTTCTCCTAAACATATCTTTTCTAAAACTAGCATCACTATTAAGCCTTTCTATAAGTGACTTGTTAGCTTGTCTGAATTGAACTGAGTCACTAGCATAGTAAAAATCACTTTTTAACTCAAATTGGTGGAATGTATGATACTGTTCTGCACTCCTAGCCTCAGATGTAATAGCAACTTCTGCCTCAGCTTGTGTTACCCCCTCAGATGCCTCTTCTCCCTTACCAACAATCTTTTTAGTTATATTCTTAGTCAGTTTTTCAATTCCACTAGCTCCACCAGCACCATTCATTGCAAATACAGTTCCGTTACTTAATTTGCCTGCTGCCTCTTCTACTTCTGGTGACATTCCTGCTTTTATTCCCTTGTATATCTTTCCTAGTAGACTTCCTGCACCCAGCGTGCCTAGTCCAAACAACTGTTCTCCTGTACTATAGTGCTTTCCTGATACTAAATCCTTTCCTTCAACTATTTCACCTAACATTTTAAGTTCACCAAATACTGGTATGAAATCTGCTGCAATAGATGCTGTTCTTTCACCATTCGTTTCGTAATCAAAGTCTGATGAAGTTACCATTTTTTTTATGTAATCATCACAACTATTTATTTTTTCCTTATCTATTTCCGAATCAAATATAAGCTTACTAATAAAATCTGGCAGGAATTTTGAAGCATTTTCTGAACTATATTTTGGCAAACTTGCATTATAGGCATCTATTTGAGATTTTATCTGTTCATACTCTTGATGCATAGCCATTGATATTCTTCCAAAGCCAAGTAGGTCTTCCAAGCCTATTTTATCCTTGTTAATTCCATCTGATACTTTTGTATTCATATCAAATATCGATGCAGGTCTTTCTCCTTGTATTCCTACATTGTTATCTATTCTTATATCTTGCAGCTTCGAATCTCTTAGCTTTTTTATTATTTTAACCAGATCATTATAGAATACATCATCTACTTCTCTTTGATACTCCCCTATAAATCCATCATTGCTGCTATAACTTACAGTACTCATATTATAATTATATCCACTACTACTATTTTGTCCAGCACCACTAGATACTGCTCCGAAAACCTTATATTTATCCATGTATTCTTCAATATGTTCCATATTATTCTTTATTGATGTATAATCTACATTCCCTAATTCATCATGAGCGTTTATCTCTTCAAATGCTTCCTTGCTAGTTTCCTCTATCTTATCCAGGACTGGAAGCATATCATTTAGCATGGAGTACGCAGCAGTAGTTTTCTTAGATAAAAGATCTGAATCTAAAATATACTTTCTCATTTTTCATTCTCCTCATATCCTTTTCATTTTGCTCTTGACATATTACCAATTTGCTACGCTACACCATATTTGCATCATAACTTTCTGCTTCTTCTTCATCCTGCTTACTTAAATTTTCTAAACAATAATTTACATAATACTCTGCTTGTCCATAAAAATAACTTAATGTATTTAAATCTTTAACAAAATTATCTGACAGTACTTTCTCATCATTCCCAGCTTTTCCTAAATACATTCCTATAAAACTTTCAAATGTTTGTTGATACATTTTGGATGCATCACTTACTAACTCTGATGCTTTACCTATTTTGTTTGCAATATTTTTTAATTCACCACTTACCTTTATGGTATCATCCATTTATTTATTCACCTCAAGTTCAAATATATTTGCAAGTTCTAGCCTTATATCTCTAGGATTTACTTTGATTAACTGTTTATTTAATAAATTATATTTATATACACAATCTTTTTGATAATAAATAGTGCATACTCTAAAATTTTTATTTTCTTCTTTTTGTATGCATAAGATCTGATTTTCTTTTTTATCTTGTATTTCATTTAATATAAAATTATTAGGTTCTATTATTTCTTTTTCGCTATCCTCTACCTTTGTATTATTCCATAAAAATTGATAATTTTTTATTATCTCATACAGCATAAGAGATTTGCTTGTTCTCTCAATAATAAATTGTCCTTTTTCTCTGTTCTTTAAAAATACTAAAAAATCAGTCTTATCTAGTGATATTAATAAATCATTAATCCATACGTGTTTTTTTGCCTTTTTATATTTTTCTAAGTTACTAATAATTCTAAACGATTTTTCATTTAATCCATTATTACTTTGTAGTATCTTTTTCTTAATTAATGATTTTTTTGGTGAATTTTCACCTTTATCATTACTAATCAAAGTTTCAACGGGATTTATACCCAAAATCGGTGTTCCATCTAGTGCCCTATTTAGATAGTATAATTCACTTGCACTAATCATTTTCATTCCTCCATACTACTTCCATAAAGATGGCATTTTACCGCTGTGCATATATTCTTCAGCTTTAGTTTCTAACTTAACCATTATGTCTACATTATCTTTGGCTACACTTAGAAGCATTTCGTGATATTTTTTTAATATTGTCATCAAATCTATTGCTGATTCTTTACTATTCCCTTTCCATACATCTGTATTTAAAATTGATAATACCTCATTAACTGTATCTAAAGACTCTTGTAAAGTTTTATTACCATTCATAAAATTTCCTATGTCATCATGTATACTATTATCTAATCTATAAAGCATCTTTTATCTCCTAACTAAAATAATTATTTTTCTAATTATCACATTCACATGCTTCTTCATATAATCGTCTATACTTGTTATATAATTCATTAGCTTTAGCTCTTTGGTTATCAATAATACTTATATCATCTTCAATTTTACCAAATAGTTGATTAACTTCCTTGCTAAAATCCTCTGATTTATAATTAAAATTATCCATAACTTCCCCTTGAAGATTATAGCTTGCTTCATATACAGTGTTAAAGTCTTTAAAACCTGTCCTACAGCTGTCTAAATATCTATCAAGCTCTTCCTTATATGATGCTAATCTGTCTCTAGCTTTTTCGTATTCAACCATTTTTGTTTTATAATACTCTTTCTCACCCATTATTCCTATCAACCCAATATTATGTAATTTTTAATAATTATATAATACAATAAAATTACATACTTTTGCAACATAATATACGCGTAGCCCCTGACAATCAGCTAGGGTTACTTGCAATTGATAAAATTATTTCCAGTCAAATTCGATTTCATAATAATATTTTTTTGTAATACCTAGTTTATTTCTCCATTTAGCATAGTTTAACGCTTGATTGTACATCGCGTCCTTAGTTTCTTCATCAAATTTAAATGTTTTTATTGTATCAATGTACATTCTAGTTTTAGTTTGTCTTTTTATAACCTCCCAATACATTTAACATGCCTCCTAAGTATTTTCTTTACTATTCTCCTCATTTCTCAAATTTTACTTTTTTCTACTAATGTATTTTCATTTTAAATATAGACTAATTACATATATGGGTTAACTTTGTATAGAATTTAACGCAAAAAAACCAATCTTCATTGTAGATTGGGTCGGTTGCACCATTAACTCATCATGATCCAGGTGCCCTAACTATAGAGCATGTCTCATTGTTTCCCATTATATAATTTTATATTTAAAATATCATATTATTTTTAAAAATACTGTCGTATTCTGTTGTTATACTAAATTTTAATAACTTTTTAACATTTATTCACGTATATATACCTGTTCTAAAATCTTATTGATTTTGGAGCAAATACATTCATGAATAACACGCGTGGATAAGTTGTCTAAGGTTCAGCTGGAAATAAACATTTCTCCATATCAAACTCCATCTGAACCTCTGAATGACTTCATTAAAACCAATATCTTTCCTTTAATTACAGAAAATAAACCTCATCACCCATAGTTTCAGCCTCAATCTTGTCATGGGTTACCAATATAACAGTTCTACCTGTTTCCCTCTGGTGAATTAAAAATTTTTTTATTATGCTGCTTTTCAATCTGTCATCCATGCCCTTAAAAGGCTCATCCATTAAAATCAAGCTGCTTTTATAAGCAACAGCCCTTGCCAGTGCAACTCTTCTCTTCATTCCTCCACTTAGTTTACCTGGAAGCTTATCTTTATACTCCAATAGTTCCACCATATCTAAAAATTTATTTACAGATATGTCAACTTCCATTTTATTCATAGTGGATTTTAGTACGAATGCAGCATTTTCATACACTGTGAGATGGGGAATAAGTCTGTCTTCCTGAAACACGTAGGATATGCTGTCATTTTTCAATATAACTTCCCCGCTGTAATTTGTTTCAATGCCGCTTATAATATTTAAGAGAGTAGTTTTTCCACAGCCTGATGGTCCCAGAATAGCTGTAATTTTGCCTTTTATAAAGTTTATACTTAAATCAGAAAAAATAGAAACTCCATCATAGGATTTATTCAAATTTTTAATTATTACCTCATAATTGTGTTCATGCTCCACTACCATATTTCTGTCACCTTTACCCATAAATTATTTTGCCCCAAGGCATCTTCATAAGATCCAGCTTTCAGTACCATAATTGTGAACCGCGCATTGTGCATTACTTTAAGATCTACTTTTGTAAATAATATTTAAACACCTTCTCAAACATAAAGCTTAAAATAACTACCACAATAGTCCAGGCAAATAACTCTGCTGTCTCCAAAGTGGTTTTGGCGCTTAAAAGATTCAACCCTATGGAGTATCTTGGAATGCTTAACACCTCTGAAGCCACTGAAACCTTCCATCCAATTCCCATACACATAAGTATTCCTGATACAATATAATTTTTTATGGAGGGCAAATATATATCTTTAAGCACATATTTTCTTTTTACTTTAAACACATTTGCCATTTGTATAAGACTTTTATCTATGCTTTTTATTCCCTGAAGCACATTGGTATATACTATTGGAAAACATATAAGTATAGCTGTAAAAATCACTACATTAGATGAGTTAAACCACACCAGTGCTATAATAATTATGGATATGACAGGAGTTGCCTTTACAGTGACTATAAGAGGTTCCAAAAGTTCTTCCACAAATTTGTTAAGTCCTGCTGTTAACCCAAGTACAATGCCTATAAGCACAGACAGCAAAATTCCAATTATCACCCTTATTACGCTGCTTAAGACACTTTTCCAGAAATAAAATTTACCCATAAGCAATACAAGAGATTTTAATACTTGAAAGGGAGAGGGCAAGAGAAGTTCCTCATTTATAAAAACAGAACATACATGCCAAATTAATATCCAAAATATTAATATACCTATTTTTTTAATTATTTTTGTTTCCGCTGTAATAGAAGTTTTCATCTGGAATTGTTCCTCCAATGGACTTTGGATCATTTTCATTTAACACTTCATAAAATTTTTGAAGATCATCCTTACCTTCTTTAGCACTAATAAATACTATATTACATTTTGGAATTGCCTCTTCTGCTACCTTGGCCTTTGGAATTACACCATATTTTTCTATAAGCTTTGATGCTTCTACTTTATTATTATTTACAAAATCAACAGATTCCTTATATTCCTTTAAAAAAGCATCCACATCATTTGATCTACTATCTATAAAAGATTTTCTAAATATCAAAGTTCCCATTATAAGCTTGCCTTTTCCCTGGGATACCTTGTCCCATTCTTTTGTCAAATCTATAGGTACTTGAAGTTCATTGTCTTTCATTTTAGCGGTGGTTACAAAAGGCTCTGGCAGTACTGCCAGGTTAACCTTTTTAGATGCCACTGCAGCAGCCAGATCACTGTGATTCATCTTGTAATCCACTATTACATCCTTTCCTGCAGTTAATCCATTCTCTTTCAATATATAGTTCAATGCAAATTCAGGGACGGAACCTTTTCCACTGGAATAAATAGTTTTATCTTTTAAATCCTTTATATCCTTTACAGTACTGCCATTTTCCACAATATATAAAATCCCCAGTGTATTTATACCTACCAATTGAATCTGTCCTTTTGTCTTATTGTATAATACAGATGCCAGATTAGAAGGCACAGCAGCAGCATCTAATTGTCCATTTACGATTTTAGATACTATCTCATCCGGGGAATCGTATACAGTAATATCATAGCTATTTTTATTCTCCATAAGCTTTGCCATACCCATGCCGGTAGGCCCCTTTAATGCCGCTATTTTAATTTTAGTGGATTCTTCAGAGCTATCAGTTCCATTGGAACAACCAGTAACAAATAAAACAGAAATGACAAATATCAACATCATTCCAATAATACCTATTTTTCTTTTCATAAAAATACCTCCCTTAGTAGTGTCTAATTAAAATTATACACCATTAATTAAATATTTCATGATTTTTATGGAAGTTATTTTCTTCTTATTCTATGTTTTTGAGGTCTTATGGTAATATCTGTTACAGCTATATTGGAGCCTTGCATCAATATTGATCTTACTGTATCTGCTATAACTTCACTATCTATATAGAAATCAGTGTCACTATCATCTTCACTAAAATTTGCATTTCTATAAAAATTACTCTTTGTCATATCAGGATGAACAGAAAGTACCTTAACTCCGGTTTTTCTGATTTCTGAAAAAAGACTTTCTGAGAAGTGGGTTAACCCTGCCTTTGTAGCAGCATAAGCACAACCATAGGTACTTACATATTTTGCAGTAACTGAAGATATATTTATAATCATGCCCTTGTTTTTCTTTAAATCTCTTAAAAGCACATTGCAAAGCACCATAGGTATCTCCAGATTGGTTGAAACCATCAAGTGTATTTTTTTAGGATTTAATTCTTCATGAGGGCCAAAATATCCCACCCCTGCATTGTTCACCAGTAAACATACCTGGTTTTCTTTTTTAATTTTCTCTATAATTTTTACAAGTGCATTTATATCTGTAATATCGCAAACTTCCTGAATAAAATTGGAATTAAAAAAATCTACTTTAGAAAAATCTCTTCCAAAGCCATATACTTTATAATCCATTTTAAGAAGCCTTTTTGAAATTTCAAACCCTATTCCCGAAGAAGCCCCTGTTACAATTGCAGTTTTCATGATTCACCTTCCCTATGTACAAAATATCTTTTCTTTTTTAACATAATTTCCTACCATATTATACATAAAATCTACCATGGACTTATGATGTTCCTCTGAATAAGTATATATCCCATCTATAGTTTTAAAGGGATACGAGAGTAAAATAGAATTAGGATTAATTTTCTCCATCTTCTTAAAATAATCCTTTGCAATTCTAAATACTCCAATACTTACATCTTCAATATTAGATTCTGAAACAACTTTAAAGGTATCCTCTACACACCTTCTATAATACTCTTTCCATCCAGGCACATAAAGAAGGGGATCAAAGCAAACTCTTACCTTCCATCCCTTGGAAACAGCACATTTTAAACTACTTAATCTGGACTTTAAGCCTGGAGTATTTTTTTCATATTTCTCTATAATCTCCTCTGGAGAAAGAGTCCATGCCAGTATCACATTGGATTTTGGTAATATATCTTCTATACTTTTAAAATTAGAACTTTTAGTTCTAATTTCTATTTTTAAGTGAGGGTAAAGTGAGCTAAATTCTATCCATTTTCTAGTGAATCCAGTTATATTTTCGAAAGCTAAAAGATCTGTATCATAAGATATACAGATATATACTGGATGCTTTTTCAAAAGACACTTGAGTTCATGAAAGATATCATTTAAATTTACAAATATCACTATATTAGCGGAAGTATACATTCCTTGCAGATAACAATATTCACAGTTGTAAACACAATTCATCATGGAAGAGGTATAATAAAAATGATCATTTCCAAAACTCTCACATACTCTGGCTCCCTTATAAATAAGATTTCCCTCTTTACAGGCCAATATAATTTTGGGACTTTTCTTTTGAAGGACAAAATCTTGATTATGCCTTGAGAACACATCTTTGTAGTGATGTATTTTTATTATACTGGAATTTTTAAATTTAGATAATATATATTTGGTATTTTCATTATCCATAGCTTTTCCTTCCACATAAATATGAGAAAAACTACATAGATTCCAGCTGCCATACAAGTCTTTCAAAATACATCTTCCTTTCAACTTTAGTTTTGCAGTAAATTTGAGTAAAGGGTTCAAGAGCCAATATCAAATTATCATTTCTAAGTTTATACCCTTTGGCCAATCTTTTAAGCTTATGCTGCATAGAAACAGACAAATTTAAATTGCTTGCTATTTCATTTATGTAATCCATATCCTTTTCATCCAATATATCAAAAGGTTTTGCATACTGATTATAAATATCCTTTATCCATGTACATATTTTCTCTGAGCTTCTATGGATTAGCTCTGTAACTTGTAATGCTATTAAGTTATGGCTATTTAAATAATCAGATACTATTTTTAAACAATATATTCTATGGGGAGGAATAAATATAGATACTGCCTGAAAAAAAGCAGCTCCTTCCATATCCACAAAGTCTCCTTTTACATCTCCAGCATCTTTTTCTCTAACTATTTTAGGGAAGCTTTCCAAGTTTCCTTCTTTAAAAGGGTGTTTAAAGATCATATCTGGATAAAAATCCTTATTTGATATATTTTCAGTTATTTTATTGCAAAGTACTGTTGTGCCAATGTCGACGGTTTTGTATTTACTTCCACATATACCTATATTTATAAAAGTATCATAAGCACTAGCTTCAAATTCATCTATAATATGTATACAGGCACAAGCCGTATTTATAGCTCCTCCCTTAGTTATCACAAGGACAACTTCTTCATTTTTGAACACCTGGAATTTATTTATAAGGTTATACTTTTTTAAAGCAAAGCCATCTATAAATGGCTTTGCTTCACAATACAATGCTGTTACTATGAAAACCATATTCTCCTTTTCATCCTCTCCACATAATTTCATTTGTATTATATTTTCTTTAGCAATGTTTCCAGATAATTATACCTCAAATGTGCCCTTATTGGTAAATAAATTAGTTCTCTGTTTTTTACCTGTTACTTTACTCCTCTATATAGATATCTTTTAATTTTAAAACTCCATTCTTTATAAACTTCATTATATTGTTCTTTCACCATTTCTAAAAATTCATCTAATACCCCTAATTTATATAGACCTTTCATAAGGTGTCTTGGATAGTTTCCCCCTCTTGAATAATTATTTCTAGGATCTATAACCTTTATAGAAAAATTATTATCAATATACAAATCCTTACACCGTATATCCAGCTTAGTAAATTCAAGTTTTTTAAATTCCATAATTAATTTGATAATCTCACAGGATATTTCTTTATTTATACCGTTTTTTCTAATATAATAATCAAGTCTTTCTCCTGCTACATAATCTTTTATAATATAGTGAGGTCCATGAGAATATACTCTGGGAAAATATTTACTTTTTTCCGTCTTCTTTAAAAGATCATATTCATTTTTACAAATATTCCTATCCTTAAATATTTTAATCACTTTATTATCTTCCAGTAAATATACTATACCATTATGCCCGCAGCCTAAAAAATCTCCTGATCTTAACATATTTTCGGCTGTTTCATCCAATTGAACATAATACCCATCTCTCCTTGCCATAATCCATACCTTTCCATATTACTACTATTATTATTGTATGAAAGCTTTCATCTTAATTTGATAATATATATAAAATTATTCCTTAAACTAAAAACAAAACTGTAACATTACTTACAGTTTGTTTCTTTAAATCAAATAATTTTTTTAATCTTCTCCCCAGATACTATATCCTCTACCGGACATATGTTTAGACACAGATGACATCCTGCACATTTATTTTTTAATAATGAAGGTTTCCTATTTTCATAGTCCCATTTTATGGCCTGATGGCCTCCATCATAACAAGATATATAGCATCTGCCGCAGCCTACACAGTTGCGATATGTAAACTCTGGATACACTACATAACTTCTGTCCAGTTCATCTGCTGGAACTACATTTTTGAGTGCAAAACCCACTAAGTCTTCTAACACATTAAATCCTTTTTCTTCCATATAGTAAGATAATCCGCTGATTAAATCTTTTATTATTCTGTACCCATACTGCATAATTGCCGTAGTAACCTGAATATTTGAAGCTCCCAAAAGTATAAATTCTACTGCATCTTCCCAGTTTTCTATTCCACCCATGCCACTTATAGGAATGCCCTTTAATTTAGGACTTTTAGCTAAATCCTGTATAAATCTAAGGGCTATAGGCTTTATGGCTTTCCCTGAATATCCAGATACTGAGGATTTTCCGCTTATTATAGGATAAGGTGAAAATTTATTTAAATCTACCCTGGTTATACTCTTTATGGTATTGATAGCAGCTATTCCATCGGCTCCTCCCCTTATAGAAGCAGCTGCAGGTATTGTCATGTCTGAAAGATTAGGTGTCATCTTGGCAAGTATAGGCAGGGAGCTTCCCTTTCTCACTGCCCTGCAGTAATTTTCCACCAGCTCAGGACTCTGCCCTACATCCGCCCCCATGGACTGTGAAGACATTTGCGGGCAGGAAAAGTTACATTCAATTATATCCGCTCCTATCTGGGTAACCATCTCTGCTAATTTGGTCCACTCCTCTTCAGTTTCTCCCATAATGGATGCAACTAAAACTTTTTGAGGATATTTTTCTTTCAATTTTCTCATATGCCCCAGATTCTCTTCTAGGGGATGGTCTGAAATCTGTTCTAAATTTCTAAAGCCTACAAAAGGTACATTTTCCTTACCTATTACATCAAATCTTGGAGATACTTCATCTGGAATATAAAATCCGATAGTTTTAAATACTACACCTGCCCATCCCATATCCAGTGCCTTGGAACACATTTCAAAATTATTACCTACTACAGAGGAGGATAAGAAAAATGGATTTTCACATTCTATACCACAAAATTCTATTGAAAGATCTTTCATTTTCTAATCTCCTCCAGTTTTAAATGCTTTTTATTATATAAAAATTCATGTACCATCTTTATTTTTATAGGTCTGTCAATTTTGCCTCTTATACAATTTCTCTGACAGTACATCTTATTATTACAGGCCAAGCCACACTCTCCTGCCCTATTTAAGTCTTCCATGGTTTTATAGTAAGCTCCCTTGTAATTTTTAAACCTTAAAGACATTATAATATCTGATGGAGCCTTTTTACCTGGACATGCTTTACTACAGGGTGGATCATAGCATAAAAGACATCTTGTTACTTCTTCTATTATCTGTTTGAATTTTATCTTATCTTCCATTTAAAAGCCTCCCATCTAATTTAAACTCTAGATTATTTTCTCCTTTTCCTCTTTAAGAATTTTCCCCAGCCAGGTTCTCCTAAGAATTCTCCATCTTTAAATACTAATTTTCCCCTTGAAAAAGTCATAGCCGGGTATCCTTTCAACTTTACCCCTTCCCATATGGTATGATCCACATCTGAATGCATATTTCCCTTAGAAATAGTAAAGTCTTTATGGGGATCATATACAACAATATCCGCATCTGCTCCTACTGTAATGCTGCCTTTTTCAGGAAAACACCCATATATTTTAGCAGGATTTGTAGAACACACTTCTACTACTTTATTGAAAGAAAGCCTTCCTTTATTGGCTTCACTTAACATATAGGGATACATATTTTCTATACCCATGCACCCATTCGGTATTTTGGTGAAATCATCCTTACCCCAATCCTTTTCATAGGTTTGAAATGGGCAGTGATCTGTAGCTATAGTTGCAATATCTCCAGTTTTTATGCCCTGCCACAGGGCATCCTGACTTTCTTTTCCCTTCATGGGCGGAGAACATACAAAATTTCTTCCATCTTTCCTTTTATAAACCTGGTTAGTAAAATATAAATATTGAGGACAGGTTTCTGCATATATCTCATACCCTTCATCTCTAGCTTTCTTAACTTCTTCCATTCCCTCTTTATTTGCAAGATGAACTATATATAAAGGGGCATTTAGCGCCTTAGCCCAGTGTATGGCTCTTTTATCCGCTTCTGCTTCTACAAATTCCGGTCTTGAAAGGTAATGATACCACGGAGAAGTTTTTCCCTCTTTTAAAAATTGCTCTGTCCTTATATCTATTAAATCTGGATTTTCTGCATGAACTGCTATAATGGCACCTACCTCTTTGGATTTTTCAAGTACCTGACACAATACACCATCATCTGCCATTAATCCTTCCTTTTTATACACCATAAATACTTTAAAGCTAGGTATTCCATAACTTACACAAGCTTCAAATTCATCCAAAATTTCTGGTCTCAAATCTGATACAACCACATGAAAAGCATAATCCACACAAGCCACAGGTGCACACAATTTATTTCTCTCCTCTGCAGTTTGAATTAGTCCATGCCCCTTTTGTTGAAGGGCAAAATCAAAAACTGTAGTTGTTCCACCACAGGCAGCTGCTCTTGTACCTCCTTCATAATCATCTGCAGATACCGTTCCTCCAAAAGGCATTGCAAGATGGGTATGGGCATCTATGGCACCTGGAAGTACAAATTTACCTTCTACATCAACTACCTTTGCATTTTTATCTTCAATCTGGCTGGCTATAGCCGTAATCTTTCCATTTTTTATACCTATATCTGCCCTATAGGTATCTGACGCTGTCATTATAACACCGTTCTTTATAATCATATCCATTATTTATCACCTCATAAAATAATCTGAACCTAAGAATCACTTTATTCATTTACAAGTGCTCCAACGGATTCTATATTTTTAGTAGAAACACTTAATAAATAGTAAACCACAAAAGATACTGCAAAACCTACAAACCAGGCATAGTCAACCAATCCATTTAAGCTTGGAATTATTTTGCCTATAAGGGCTGCAAATATACCTACAGCTAGTGAAATAACAGCTTTTATGTTAAAACCTTTGTTATAAGTATATTTTCCTTTTATTAGATATAGATCCTTAAGAACCAAATTTTTCTTTTTTATAATCCAGTAATCACAAATAATTATTGCTGCCACTGGTCCAAGGATTCCAGAATAAGTGCCAAGCCATGCATATATATATCCACTAGGATCAGCCAGCAGCTTCCATGGCATTATAAGTATTCCAATAATACCTGTAATAAGACTTCCCATTTTAAAACTTATGTGTTTAGGTGCTATGTTTGAAAAATCATTTGCCGGTGAAACAATATTTGCAGCTATGTTAACAGAAAGAGAAGCCACCACTATTCCAAAAAATCCAATTAATAATGCTATAGGATTAGTAAATCTAGCTATTATATCTACTGGATCCCACATGGCTTTACCATATATAATCACGGTAGCAGAAGTTATTATTATACCCATTGCGGAAAATATAGTCATGGTTATAGGAAGCCCTAGAGATTGTCCCACCATTTGCTCTTTCTGTCCTTTTGCAAATCTTGTAAAATCAGGTATGTTCAATGAGAGAGTAGCCCAAAATCCTACCATACTGGTAAGTGCCGCAGGAAATACCTCCATAAAATCACCCATAGTTTTAAGCTTACTTTCCTCGCTTAAAAGAGGACCAAAGCCATGTGCAGAACTCACTGCCCAAATTACCAAAAATACGGCTAAAACTATTACTGCCGGTGCCGCCCAATTTTCAAATTTTTTAAGCTGTTCCATTCCTTTGAATATAATAAACATCTGTATGCCCCAGAATATCATAAATGTTATAGCCGCAGGCAAACTTAATCCCGCTATTTGAAAACTTCCACCTAGGGTTTTCCACCCCGGAATTACAGCGGAAAATAATACATTTAATGCACTTCCACCTATATAAGTATTAATTCCAAACCATCCACAGGCTACAACAGCTCTAAGTATTGCAGGTATATTGGCACCAAATACTCCAAAGGCCGCCCTTGAAAAAACCGGAAAGTTTATTCCATATTTAGTTCCAGGATGAGCATTTAATAAAATAGGTATTAAAACTATAAGATTCCCAAGGGTAATAGTAAATAAAGCCTGCTTCCAATTCATTCCTAGGGATATTAAACTCCCTGCCAGCATATAGGTAGGTATGCAGTGAGCCATTCCAATCCAGAGGGCAGTAAAATTATAAGTATTCCAGGTTCTCTCTTTAACAGGTACGGGGGCATTATCATCATTATATAATTTACTTTCTGTGACACTTGTATCTGACTTATCTAATTCATATATTTCTTTTTCCATGAGTTGTTCCATAATAATCCCTTCTTTCTTTTAATAAATACATTGTTTTACATCTTATCTATATCTAATATAGTCTGAAGCAATACATTGGTACCTTTTACACAATTATCAAGAGGAGTTTTTTCTATTTCACAATGGCTGTGTCCACCAATACTTGGAACAAATATCATAGTTACAGGCAGCATATCAGCTGCAAACTGAGCATCGTGTCCAGGACCGCTGTACATTCTCATGTTGGAGTATCCACAAAGATTTGCATTTTTTTCAACTAAATTCACTAATTCTTTATTAAAGCTGACAGTTTTACGTGCCCACAATTCCTGGCAGCTAACTTTGCAACCTGCAAGTTCACAAGAAATGCTCTTAATGATTTCAACTACCTGCTGTACTACTTTGGGATCTTGATGCCTTGCATCCAAAGTAAATTTAACATGTTCTGGTATAATTGTGTGCACATTTGGTGAACAGTTAATTCTGCCAGTAGTATAAACCAACTTGTCATCAAGCTTGTCAAGTTCCCTGTGAAGATACAAAATGGCCTCAGAAGCAGCTAAAAGAGCATCTTTTCTCATTTTTTGCGGAACAGTTCCTGCATGTCCAGCCTGACCTATAAATTCAAATTCATAATTAACCATTCCAACAACACCTTCTACAACACCAATATCCTTTTTTGCAGCCTCAAGTACTGGTCCCTGCTCAATGTGCAGTTCAAGAAGAGCTTTATAATCCTTGGGATTTATCCTATTTTTTTCATCACCCTTATACCCACTTGCATCCAAGGCTTCTCCAAAAGTTATGCCTTCTGTATCTTTTGATGCAAGCATCTTTGTCTTATCAAATTTACCGGTAATAACACCTGATGACATCATGGCAGGGTCAAAACGTGCCCCTTCTTCATTAGTCCAGATCATAACCGTAATTGGATGACGATGTGGAATATTTTCTGTAACTATAGTTTCAGCTGCTTCCATTGCAGTCAGTACACCTAAAATTCCATCATAATTTCCACCCTGTACTACTGAATCACAATGGGAGCCCATTGCAATATGCGGAAGATCTTCTAACCCCTTGAAAGTAGCATACATATTTCCCATATCATCCGTTACAATTTCTGCACCTAGTGTTTTCATTCTTTTTGAAAATTCCCCTCTTGCCTGAAGGGCTGCCTCTGATAGGGATAACCTTGTTATGCCGCCGTTTCCAGTATCACCAAACTTACTGAAAGTGGCAATTTTATCTTCCATCCTGTCTTTGTTACAAATGATTTTTCTCATTTCTTCTACTTCTTCCATAAATAAATCTCCTTTACAAATTCATTAAATTGGTTTAGAATATAACACGCGATTATTTTTAATTTATTGGTGTCTTTATATATATTTTAAAAGGCACTTATTTTTTTATTTTTCTCTATTTCTTGATATACTCATCCACAAAATCCAATACTTTATCTAAAATATCCATCGCCTCTTCTAGTTCTTCCTTTTTAATAATAAGTGGAGGGGCTACCATTATACAGTTTTCATGAGAATAAGTTGAAAACCCTTTTTCCTTTAACATACCTACAATTTTAGGCATTATCCCTTCAGTATCCTTTCCATAAGGCACTAATGCTTCTCTTGTACTTTTATCTTTAACCAACTCTACTGCGGAAAATAGACCTATATATCTAACATCTCCTACACTTGCATGTTTTTGTTTTATCTCTTCCAGTTTTTGCCCCAAAATAACACCCATCTTTTTAGAATTTTCTATTAAGTTTTCTTCTTCATACACTTCTATGGTTGCACATCCTGCAGCACATCCCAGTGGATGGGCATTATAAGTAAGTCCACACATAAGCACATTATCATCAAAATACTCACCTATCTTTTTGCTTACAATAACTCCTCCCATAGGCACATATCCGCAGGTAACACCTTTTGCAAAAGTAATAATATCTGGCTCTACATTCCAGTTATTGCAGGCGAACCATTCTCCAGTTCTGCCCCATCCAGCCATAACTTCATCGCATACCATGATTATTCCAAATTCATCGCATAACTTTCTTATACCTTGAAGATATCCCTTAGGTGGAATAATTACACCATTACTTCCTGTTACAGTTTCCAAGAAAATAGCCGCCACAGTTTCAGTTCCCTCATAAATTAATTGATCTCTTAATTTTTCAAGATAAAATTCACATGCTTTCTCTTCACTTTCAAATCTTATACTTTCTCTGTAAATATAGGGATCAAAAAATTTAACAAATCCCGGTATACCTGGTTCACAGGTATATCTTCTTGGTTCTCCTGTTAAGTTTGCAGCTCCAAAGCTTGCCCCATGATAAGAACGGTACCTGGAAAATACTTTAAATCTCCCTGTTACCATTTTAGCTATCTTTATAGCATTTTCATTAGAATCTGCCCCGCCTAACGTAAAAAATACTTTTCCCATATTTTCAGGAGCTTTTTCTATAACTTTAGCTGCTAATTTGGACCTTACATCAACTGCATATCCAGGACCTATAAAAGGCATTTTATCCGCCTGCTCTTTTATAGCATTTATCACTTTTTTATTTCCATGTCCTATATTTAAATTTACAAGCTGTGAGGACATATCAAAATACTTTTTACCTGTACTGTCCCAAAAGTAAATTCCTTCAGCTTTTGTAATTACAAGTGGATCTAATTTTTTTTGTGCGCTCCATGAATGTAAATTATACTTTTTATCATATTCTTTTATTTTATTACTTTCTAAACCCAATTCCTCATTTTGCAAAATTTCCATTTCTACTCCCCCTAATATATGAATCATTTTTAAAAACAACCTTCTTTGAACATGCCTTAGTATATTGTCTTATATATTTCTATAAGCTGTTCTACTTCAGGCCTTCTCGGATTAAGTGCTGTAGTCTTGCTCTCCATGGCATCTTTGGCCATTTTCTCAAAATTGTTTTTATCTACTCCCACTTCTTTTAAACTTGTTGGCAGTCCTGTTTCTAAAAATAGATTTTTTATAGATTCTATAGCTAAATAGCTGGCTTCTCTTATAGATTTGCCCTCTATATTCTCCCCCATAGCCTCTGCCACAACCTTAAATTTTTCTGAACATGCGGCCCTGTTAAATTTCATTACTTCCGGAAGAAGCAGTGCGTTTGCAAGACCATGAGGAACTTTATAATAGACTCCAAGGGGCCTGGACATAGAATGGACAAGTGCCGTAGATGAATTACTAAAAGCAAGACCTGCATACATTTGGGCAAGTAACATGTTACCTCTAGCTTCCATATCATCTTCTTTTAAAATTGCTTTTACTAAATTACCAGTAATAAGTTCTATAGCCTTTATTGCATACATGTCAGATATAGGCTGGGCAGCTTTAGATATATATGCTTCTATGGCATGAGTAAATGCATCCATCCCTGTGGCTGCAGTAACACTTTGGGGCATCATTTTAGTAAGCTTCGGATCTAAAATGGCTACCTTAGGTATAAGAAAATCACTGGCAATTAACATCTTAATTTTTCTCTCTATATCTGTTATTATGGAGTATTTACTAACCTCACTGCCGGTACCTGCAGTAGTAGGTACTGCTACTATAGGAATTCCATCAACCTCAGGAGTCTTTTTTTCGTAATCTAAAATATCCCCTCCATTGGTAGTTACTGCACTTATGGCTTTCGAAGCATCTAGTGCACTTCCTCCTCCTAATGCTACTATTACATCTACATTTTCTTCTTTGGCAGTTTGTACTCCAGCCCTCACTGTATTCACACTGGGGTCAGATTCTACCTTATCAAATATTACATAGTTTAAACTTACCTGTTTTAAACTATCCAGAACTTTATCCAAAGCCCCTGTTTTCTTAGATGAATATTTTCCTGTAACTATCATAGCTTTTTTGCCTAGTTCTACAGATTTAGCTCCAACTAAGTTTACTGAATCCTCCCCATAAATTATATCTCTAGGACATTGAAATATAGAATAACTCATAAAAACACCTCTGCTCATTTAAAATTCATTAATTTATTATATCATTTTTTAATAATATAATAAATATCATGGATATAAATTATCATATATAAAAACATAATCATATATCCACAGTGTACAAATATATTGCTATTTTTTTGTACATTGTAAATTATAACCTCAAATTTCCACAAAAAATAAAAACTACAAAACATATTTTTGTAATTTTCATTTCTTATATATAGAAATTTATTTTATCCGAAGCTGCCCTTGCTGATACTCCCATATTTTTCAAAGTGGGAGATAAGCATTTCTCTATAGCAAACTCCGCCTGAACCTAAGAATCACTTGATTAAATTTAAGAAAATTCCTATTCTTATACAAAGTTTAATATTAAATATTACCTCTTCATCTTTTAAATCACAATTCAATATTTCTTCTATTCTTTTTACTCTATATTTTATGGTATTTCTATGAATATACAATATCTCTGCAGTTTTACCTAAATTTCTATTTTCTCTTAGATATACAATCAAAGTTTCCAGTAGATTAGAAGAATTCTTTTCATCATATTTTTTTAACTTCAACAAATTTTCATCGAATAATTTTTTCATTTCATTATAATCGTTTATTTCAAAAAATAATCTAAATATACCTAAATCCCTGTAATTTATAATGCAATCATTTTTTTTATAAAGCTTTGTCATTTCAAGGGCTTTTCTAGCTTCCAGGATAACTTTGTTAAAGCCTCTTAAATGATCACAAACTCCTCCAATTCCTATACTTACCGTAATAAAACCAATTGTCCTATTTATCTGATTTTTTATGGATTCTGCAATATAATCTACATTATTATTTTTTTTCTCTACAGGCATCATAAAGAAGAAGTCATCACTCTGCATGGTATAAAGACACTTTTTATTATTTTTATACATTACATACTCAATAGCCTCCTGAATACGATTTTTTATACTATAGATATCCTCATCATGCACTTTATTTTCTTTCAAATAAAGTCCGAAATTATCTATATCCACTACCAGGGCACAATAATTTTTATTTTCATTGTAACCATATAAAGTAGCTCTACTTAATATTTCTTCTGTAATATTTACATCTTCAAAAATTATTTCTCTCATAAAATTGCTCATAGATTCCTTTTCCAACTTTTCTGTAAAAATAGTTCTGGAAATATTTTGAGTTATATCTATTAATCTAACTTCAAAGGGCAGTTCAAATATTGGGAAATCCACACTGTCTGCAAAATCTAATATCTCTTTAGGTGTTTTTTCAATATAAGGCCCTACATTTATAACAAGTCCTGCCAGCTTTCTCATATTAATATCCTTTACAAATTGCAGCAGCAGCTCTGTATTGTTTCCTATGGCTACACCTGTAATAAATAGAAGTTCTCCACCTTTTACCCAATTAGATACATCAGGAACTTCAGTAACATGCACCCATCTGATTACTTTATTTAAGCCACCTTTTCCTGCTACAACTTTCATCTTTTCAAGTCCTGGTAGATTCAATATGTTCTTACAAGTTATAAACATACCTATCATCCTCCACAAAAAATAAATTTAAAAATCCACAACTATATAATTTGCACTTCTAAACAACTAATAAAATATTTAAACGGATAGATATTAATATGATCTAGTTAGTTGCTAATGAAATTTATATAGAATAACACTTACATTCTATTATAACTTCAGAGGTTACACATAACAAGCGTAACACCTTCACCTGAAAAAACGGAAAAATGATATTATATTTGGAAAACGGATAGTAGGAACGACAAAACAAAATGATATTTTCAAAAAGAAAGTCCATATATCTTCAATTCGTAATTTGAATATAGAGATCCAATCCTGTTTATACTAAAGCTAGGGTTGGATCAAGAAGTTTCCTGACTTCTGCCGGACAGCCAGCATACAACTGAATAAATTCAATAAATGAGAATACTCCAAAATATTGACCGGAGTATATGATAACAGATTTCTGCTTGTCTGATTTGTAGTTCTTGATGACTGCAGGCAGTGACTTGCCTGAATATTTGCTGACAAAATTTCTAATGACACCTTCTGAAAACAAACCTTTGTTCATATCCCTGTCGGTATCCCATATATTCCATCCCAGTTCAGATAAAAGTTCACTGTCTGTTACTGCAAATACAACATCAGTCAAACTTGTCTTTAGTTTCATTTTGACTGTAACTGCCAGTGCAATTAATATATCTAAAGGTAACTTTTTATTTTTACTTCGTTTGTCCTTGAAACTGTTTGATAATTTATCTATAAGATTTATTTTTTTCATCTTTAATGTTATGGTATCTATGAGGTTTGGAAAGTTGACATCAGCAGCATCAATGCTGCCGCACTTTATACTTTCTAAAACTTTCTTTTTATTATTTTTACTTAACTGTAACATTATAAATATCCTCCAGATTATTATTGTGTTGGTATATTTATAATTTTACCTTTGAACTTAATATTTTACCATAGTATGCTCTCATTCTTTATATTACGAATTGCAGATATAAATGATTAGAAATTGACAAAGATTTAGATCTATAGTAGCAATAGAATTAAGCATTGTTAGTACCTGAATAGTTACTAAATTAATAAATATATAAAATATTAGTACCAATAATATCAAATGTCAAAAAAGGTTGAAAGTGGATAATTAAAATGGTAAAATATATAATAATATTATTTTTAACAAAACCACATTTATTTATAAATATAGCTATTCAATGTAGAATTTAGACTAAAATTACTTTTATAGTAGGGAACTTACAATTTTAGTGTACAATGGAGGTCAAAAATGCTGAAGTATGTTTTAAAAAGACTAGTATATAGTGTTATTACAATTTGGTTTGTGTTATCAATAACCTTTTTATTAATGCATTCAATTCCAGGGGGACCTTTTGATGATGAAAAGAAACTTCCACCTCAAATCAAAGCTAATTTAGAGCAAAAATTTGGATTGGACAAGCCACTTGGTAAACAATATACTACTTATTTAGATAATGTAGTATTACATGGTGACATGGGTCCATCTATGAGGTATGAAGGAAAAAGTGTAAATGAAGTAATATCTCAGTCATTTCCTGTATCTGCTAAAGTAGGATTATTAGCTGTAGCTTTTGCTTTAATATTAGGTATATTTATGGGAACAATAGCTGCATTACACCAAGGTAAGTGGCAAGATAGCCTATCAATGTTTGTATCTACTTTAGGAGTAACTGTTCCTAATTTTGTTATGGCAACGTTTTTTATTTATTTTTTCGCAGTTAAACTAGGTTGGTTTCCTGCTGTAGGATTAGATACTCCTAGAAGCTATATACTTCCATCTGTTGCCCTAGGTGCATATTCTATGTCATTTATAGCTAGATTATCAAGGTCAAGTTTATTAGAAGTAATAAGACAGGATTATATAAGGGTGGCTAAGGCAAAAGGTTTATCTGAAATAAAAATAATATATAAACATGCCCTAAGAAATTCACTTATACCTATAGTTACATATATAGGTCCTTTGTTTGCAGGCATACTTACCGGAAGTTTTGTAGTAGAAAATTTATTTGGTATACCAGGCCTTGGAAGAGAATTTGTTCAGAGCATATACAATAGAGATTATACTACTATATTGGGTGTTACTATATTTTATAGTGCATTTTTAATAATGTGTAATCTAATTGTAGATATATTGTATGTAATTATAGATCCTAGAATAAAACTTCAATCTTAGGAGGTTAAAAGATGCAATTACCAAAAGATGCATTTGAAAAGGTTTTAAAACAACAAAAAGATCTGGAACCCATAGTAAGACCACATATCTCTTACTGGCAGGATGTATGGAGAAGATTAAAAGACAATAAATTGGCTGTGGTGGGTTTAATGTTTGTAATATTTATTACTTTTCTTGCTATATTTGGGCCAATGTTTTCTAAATATAATTATTACAGCCAGGATTTGAATATGGCCAATTTACCGCCAAGTGGTACCCACTGGTTTGGAACAGATAAATTTGGAAGAGATGTATTTATAAGAATACTGTATGGTGCAAGAATTTCACTTACAGTAGGGTATGTTGCAAGCTTATTAAATATAATAATTGGAATATTATATGGTGGAATAGCAGGTTATTTTGGTGGAAAAATAGATAATATAATGATGAGGATAGTAGACATTCTCTATTCTATACCTATGACAATTTATGTAATACTTTTCATGGTAGTATTTGGTGCTGGTCTTAAAAGTATAATAATAGCCCTGGCTGTGGCATTCTGGCTTACTATGGCAAGAATAGTCAGAGGAGAAATAATGTCTCTTAAACAACAGGAATTTGTACTTGCTGCAAAAACCCTAGGAGCATCCTCCTTCAGGATAATCTTCAAACATCTCATTCCAAACTGTATGGGACCAATAATTGTAACCTTAACTCTTTCAATTCCAGAAGCTATATTTACAGAATCATTTTTAAGCTTCATAGGCCTTGGGGTATCTGCTCCCATGGCATCCTGGGGAACTTTAGCTTCCGATGCACTAGATGGATTTCAATTATATCCTATGCAATTATTTTTTCCATCTATAGCCATATGTTTAACTATGTTGGCATTTAATTTATTAGGTGATGGATTGAGAGATTCTCTAGATCCTAAAATGAAAAAATAATTAAGGGGGATTATAGTAATGGATAAATTACTTGACATAAATAATCTATATACATCTTTTCACACTTATCTTGGAAAAGTAAAAGCAGTACAAGGAGTATCCTTTTGTTTGGATAAAGGTGAGGCTCTCGGAATAGTTGGAGAATCTGGCAGTGGAAAAAGTGTAACCATGATGTCAATTATGAAACTTCTTCCGGATAATGGTGAAATACAAGTAGATAGTATAAAATTCTTAGATAAAAATTTAACTAAATTAGATAACAAGGAAATGGAAAACATAAGAGGCAACGAAATTGGAATGGTATTTCAAGATCCTATGACATCTTTGAACCCAGTTTTAAAAATAGGATACCAATTGGCTGAACCCTTAATAAAGCATAAACATATCAACAAAAAAGATGCCAATAAAAAAGTTGTTGAGATGCTAAAATTAGTTGGAATACCTAGTGCAGAGAAAAGAATAAATCAATATCCTCATCAATTTTCAGGCGGAATGAGACAAAGAGCAATGATAGCTATGGCTCTTATCTGTAACCCAAAGCTTTTAATTGCAGATGAACCTACCACAGCTTTAGATGTAACCATACAAGCGCAGATAATAGAACTTATGAAGGATTTAAAATCTAAAATAAATATGTCTATAATTCTAATAACTCATGATCTGGGAATCGTGGCTGATCTGTGTAGTAGAATAAATGTAATGTATGGAGGAATGATTATTGAAAAGGGAAGTACAAGAGATATTTTTTATAACTCAAAGCACCCCTACACATGGGGACTTTTAAGAAGCATACCCAATCCTAAAGCAGAAATAAAAGAGAGACTGAAACCAATAGAAGGAACTCCACCGGATTTACTAAAACCTCCAAAGGGATGTCCATTTTATCCGAGATGTGAGTATGCAATGAAAATATGCTTAGAGCAAATGCCTCAGGCATTTAAAATTAGTGAAGATCACTTTGCTTCATGCTGGCTCAATTATCCTGATGCACCGAAAGTAGATATTACCATAGGAGGTATGAAGAATGGCAGCTAAAAAACCATTTGTTGAAATTAAAAATCTAAAAAAATATTTTCCAGTAAAAAAATCCTTTTTTGGAAAAGCATTAAGTAATGTTAAAGCTGTAGATAATATATCTTTTTCAATAAACAAAGGGGAAACTTTAGGATTAGTGGGAGAGTCTGGATGTGGCAAAACTACTATAGGAAGAACTGTAATCAAATTATACGAACCGACGGATGGACAAATTATATACGATGGAGTAGATATATCTGAATTTTCTTCTGGTGAAATGCTTCCCTATAGAAAGAAAATGCAGATGATATTTCAGGATCCTTATGCATCATTAAATTCAAGGATGACAGTAGGAGATATAATAGGCGAATCTATAGACATACATAATTTAATGAATGGAAGAGAAAGAAAAGACAGAATTCAATATCTTCTAAATAAAGTAGGCTTAAATAAAGATCATATCAGCAGATATCCTCATGAGTTTTCAGGTGGTCAAAGGCAAAGAATAGGAATAGCAAGGGCTCTTGCAGTAGAACCTGAGTTTATAATATGTGATGAACCTATATCTGCCCTAGATGTATCAATTCAGGCGCAGGTAGTAAATATGCTGGAAGATCTTCAAGATGACTTAGGCCTCACTTATTTGTTTATAGCCCATGATTTATCCATGGTAAAGCATATATCTACTAAAATTGGAGTAATGTATCTTGGAAAAATGATGGAGATGGCTGAAAGCAATGAGTTATATAGCTATCCTGTTCATCCTTATACTAAAGCGCTATTATCTGCAATACCAATCCCAGATCCTGATATTTCAGCTAAAAATAAGAGGATAATGCTGGAAGGTGAAACACCTTCTCCAATTGATCCTGCACCAGGATGCAGATTTAAAGATAGATGTAAATATGCTATGAAGGTGTGTGCTGAAGAAGAACCAGAATTAAAGCAAGTAGCTGATGGACACTGGGTATCATGTCATTTGTGTAACAAATAATACTACTTAGTTTTTATATAAATTATATTCTTTGGATTCTTAAAATAAATTCAAGGTATATAAATATTTATGATAAATTTTTTAAATTAAATTTAATAGGAGGTCTACTATTATGGTGAAAACAAAATTGAAAATTTTTTCACTTGCAATGTCACTTGTTTTTGTAGGAACTCTGTTTACAGGCTGTGGAAATTCCAATAATGCAAGCAGCAAAAGTACTATAAAAGTAAATATAGGTGCCGAGCCTAGAAGCATTGACCCCGGCTTAAACAATTCGATTGAAGGAGCTAAGGTAATCGTCAATGCTTTTGAAGGTTTGACAAATATAGACAATAATGAAAAACCTGTACCTGGTGTGGCAGAAAAATGGGATGTATCCACTGATGGGCTTACTTACACTTTTCACTTAAGAAAAAATGCAAAATGGTCTGATGGAAAAACAGTTACTGCAAAAGATTTTGAATATGCATGGAAAAGAGCTTTAGATTCAAAATCTGCTTCTCAATATGCATATCAGTTATTCTATTTAAAAAATGGAGAAGCTTATAATACAGGCAAGGCTTCAGCAGACCAAGTGAGAGTTCAAGCTAAGGATGACTATACTCTAGTAGTTACTCTTGAAAATCCTATCCCTTACTTTCTGTCACTTACATCTCTTCCTACTTATGATCCTGTAAGAAAAGATGTAGTTGAAAAAAATCCAACTTCCTGGGCCACAAAAGCAGATACTTATATATCGAATGGACCTTACAAGATGGTTGAATACAAAGCAAAGGACAGCTTAAATTTTGAAAAAAATCCTAATTATTGGGATGCTAAAGATATTAAAATAGATAGAATTGAATTTAAAACTCTAGAAAATGAAAGCAGTTACTATGCAGCATTTAAAACAGGGGATTTAGATTTAATCGATAAACTACCTACTGCTGAAATTCCTAATTTATTAAAAGATGGTACTGCAAAAGCTTATCCTTATTTAGGGACTTACTACTATAACATAAATGTATCACCGCAGGCTAAAAATATTAATCCAGCATCAGCTAAGGCTTTAAGTGATGTGAGAGTTAGAAAAGCATTGAATTTATCCATAGACAGAACTGCCCTAGTAGAAAAAGTTACAAAAGGCGGTGAAAATCCTGCTACTTCATTTGTACCTATAGGTACTAGTGATTCAAATGGTAAACAATTTACCAATAAAGAATATTTGCCTAAAACTGCAGATGTAACACAAGCTAAAAACCTTCTAGCTGAAGCTGGTTATCCTGATGGAAAGGGATTTCCTCAATTAGAAATACTATATAATACAATGCAGAATCACCAAAATATAGCACAGGCAATTCAGGATATGTGGAAAAAGAATTTGGGAATAAATGTTACTCTTAAAAATGTTGAGAGGAAGGTTCATTTAGCTCAACTTCAAAATCACCAGTTTATATTAGCCAGAGATGGATGGATAGCTGATTATAATGATGCTATGACCTTCCTTGATATGTTTACAACTGGAAATGGCAACAATAATGCAGGATATTCAAATACTAAATATGATCAATTGATAGCTCAGGCTAAAGGCGAACCTGACAAAGCTAAAAGAGCTGAATTAATGCATCAGGCAGAGGATCAACTGATGGTTGATTTACCTATAATCCCAATTTACTACTACACTGAAGTTGTTTGCATGAATCCAAAACTTAAGGGTGTTCATATATCAAATTTAGGTTTCTTCATTCTTAGAAACGCTAGTCTTGAAAAATAATACAAAAACATAATAATTGATTTTTAAACTGTATGTTGAAATAGCAGCATTCGATTTAGGTTGAGCTGCTATTTTTTTATTATTGATAAGTGTATGACTTATATTAGCTGAATCCTAATTTCTGGAAATTATTAAACATTAAATTGATTTTAAATGTTATTTGTGTTAATATAATGCTGGTAATATGCATCAGTAGCTCAGTTGGATAGAGCAGTTGGCTACAAACCAGGGTGCCGGAGGGTTCAAGTCCTCTCTGATGTACCAGAAACCGTTGAAAACATTAAGTTTCAGCGGTTATTATTTTGTCTTAAAATCAAATTCCCCCCTCTTTTTACCCCTTATAGGTTTTTATGAAATAAGAAAGAGAGTAAATCATATACTATTATCGTAATTTCTCTGTAAATTGGTCGCACTGTATTCCTATAGATTTAGAAACAATTATAGATGGAACTTGCTTAGATTTTACTCCATACAATTTGCAACCATAAGGAAAATTTATATCCCATGTACTGTCATACCTCTCTCTAATAGAAGGCTTTTTCTGTATGTGGTTTTAGTCATAGTTTTACTTCTTTCAAAAATGAATTATGTGCAAGATGCATATGTATTTTTTTGTTTTTTATCTGTATCATGTATACCATCTGTACCTTATTTATTATCACTATAATTGATATTTTAAGGGCAAATATCACACGTGTTGATTAACCAGTTTTCACCATAAACAAATTTTATAATTATTGATATTTTTAAATAATAAGTCAATACATACTTGAACTTCGTCTTGAAGTGTAGAATTAAGAAGCTTTCTAATAAACTCACAAAATGATAACTTAACAAATTTTAAATTTTTAGATATATTAACATAAGAAAAATGAAGTAATACATACGCAATTAAAGCTATAAAAAGTTGATTGTAAACTGTATTTTCACTTGTTCCAAACAATCTTTTAACATTCAAATTTTGCTTTATAAATCTAAAAAAGTTTTGTCGGGTAAAATGCTGGCGCATTAGTTTCCTATGTCTCCAGCATCTCTCTAAGGAACCATGCATGAAGTTTTCCCTCACACGGCTCACCTAAAAGATTCTTATCAAGGTTTATATTCATATTGGTTTGTGGCTCAACTTTCGTCAATTTTATTTTATTCCTAATGGCTGTAAGTGCTTAATTTTATAGTTCCAGCGCCTATTCAATTGAGCTGAAACACCTAGGTTTTTCAGTGGCCTCCCTTGAGGCACTCCCTTTATAAGGTTATACAGCTTACCTTATTTTAACAATAGATTTCCCTATTGTGCGGGTAGGGTTTCCCCAGTTGATGTTTTATCCTTTTCATCGTGTCGCCGCTGATACCCCGCCGATGGATAAAGAGCTATACAGTCAGTCTTATTCTCTTTATATGCTATCTTCGCCTCAAATCGATTGGCTCGACCATCGGATTTACGTTATTTAAATTATAATCACCATATAAATAGATTGTCAACAATAAACCTATTATTTTAATATTGAAGATTACTGTCAAATAAAAAAGAACAACTAAAACTAATAGTTGTTCCTAATTTTAAGAAAAATTCTCGCTAAAATTATATTAATCCTTTATATACCTAAAATATTTCTAGTGTGTTGTTCAACTTGATTGGGAGTAACATCTGTATTTCTTGCAACTTTCGTGTCGATAGCAGCCTTAGCTACCGCAGCAGCTACTTTAGGAGCTATTCTAAGATCAAAAGCTTCTGGTATGACATATTCAGGTGAAAGTTTATCTTTATCTACCAGCTCTGCTATAGCATAAGCTGCAGCTATTTTCATTTCATCATTTATCTGTGAAGCATGAACATCCAGTGCTCCTCTAAATATGCCTGGAAAAGCCAGCACATTATTAACCTGGTTTGGAAAATCCGACCTTCCAGTACACACAATTTTAGCTCCCGCCTTTAAAGCGGCCTCTGGCAATATTTCTGGATTGGGATTTGCCATTGCCATTACTATTGGATCTATACTCATTGACTTCACCATTTCCTCAGTGACACAATTAGCTTTAGATACTCCTAAAAATACATCTGCCTCTTTTAATGCCTCTTTTAAATCTCCCTTTACAAGAGATTTATTGGTTATATCTGCTAACTCCTCTTTATATTTATTCATTCCTAAAGTCCTGCCTTTATATATTGCACCCTTGCTATCACAAATTACTATATCCTTCACTCCCATTTTCAGAAGAAGCTTTGTAATAGCAGTACCTGCTGCACCTGCTCCATTTACCACCACTTTTATATCGCAAAATTCCTTATTGACAATTTTTAATGCATTTATAATACATGCAGAAGAAACTACTGCAGTGCCATGTTGATCATCGTGAAATATGGGAATATTACTTATTTCCTTCAATTTAGCCTCTACCTCAAAGCATTCCGGTGCTTTTATGTCTTCTAAGTTTATTCCTCCAAAAGTTGGCTCCATTAGCTTTACAGCTTCTATAATTTTATGTACATTTTTTGTATCCAAACATATAGGGAAAGCATCGACTCCTGCAAAAGCCTTAAATAATACACACTTTCCTTCCATAACAGGCATTCCCGCCCCAGCTCCTATATCTCCAAGGCCAAGTACTGCTGTTCCATTTGTAACTACCGCTACCCAATTCCCTTTGGAAGTATACTCATATATTTTACCTTCATCTTTTTCAATTTCCAGACAGGGTTCTGCAACCCCTGGAGTATATGCAAGAGTCAAATCCTCTTTATTTTTTACAGGTACCTTACATTTTAATGCAATTTTGCCTTGATTTTCACTATGAAATTTTAAGGCCCTTTCCCTTAAATCACTCATATATAAATTGTCCTCCTAAAATCTATTTTACTTGGGCATCTAAGCATAACTAAGATGTCTCTTTACTACAAAATTAGTATATCACTATTTTTAATCCATGTCATAGATACTTTTATCCAAAGGCTATCATTACTAGCACTATTGGCTTCTTCAAAGTGACAGCTATATCCTTAAATTATGAATTGACTACACATCCAGCTGTTCTCCTTTAAGTCTTCTAGGTAAAAACAAACAAAGTATTAGTGAAATTGTATTCAAAACAATAAAACATATAAACAACACATGCAATCCTGAATTTAAGGACTCTTTTACAAGTTCAGCTGAAAGATTATTATTTAATGCTGGAGTATTATATAAATTACTAGGTTGTATACCTTGTATGTGTAGGTTTTCAAAATATTTTATTATACTAAAATTAAATATGCTTCCAAATACACTTATTCCTATGGTTTGTCCTAAGTTTCTCAGAAGAGAATTAGATGCCATTGCCGCTCCTCTCATAGAATAGTCCACTGAATCCTGTATAACTATAGTTTGAGTATTGAGATTGCCACCAAATCCAAAACCCAGTATTGATACCGCAAGTATTACTAAAATTAATGGAGAGTTTATATTAAGAACAGGTAACACCATACTTCCTATTAATAATATAATAGAGCTTAATAAAACTATATTCTTTTTACTATATTTAGTTATATACTTTGCCAAAAGCATTGAAGACATAAGCCATGTAAGTGACATAGGCGCCATACAAAGACCTGAAATAGTGGCACTAAAGCCAAGTACATTTTGAATGTATAAAACTACGTACACATCCATTGCAATTAATACAGCAGATTGCAGAAAACCTAGTATATTCACTATGGTATTTGACCTTGTAAATATCTCAAAGGGCATAACAGGTTCTTTTGCCTTCTTTTCTACAAAATAAAATATAATAAGAAATACAACTGCCAGTAAAACATATACAAGCACAAAGAGTATATTTCCACTTTCTTTCTTTTCTCCAGCTAAAAATCCATATAAAAACAGTATAATAGAAATAGTTAAAACGAGTATTCCCAAATAATCTATATGTACATCTCTCTTTTGAAAATTTTCTTTAAGATTCCTTTGAATAAGCACCACAGATATTATTCCAAAGGGTATGTTTATAAAAAAAATCCAGTGCCAGAACAAAGTATCTATTAAAAATCCTCCTAAAAAAGGTCCTATCAAGCTTGCAACTCCCCATACCGTACTTAGCCACCCTTGAACCTTAGCTCTTCCAGAAACAGAAAATAAATCTCCTATTATAGTGTAAGTCAATGTAAATATGGAACCTGCCCCAATTCCCTGGATAGCACGGGATGCTATGAGAAAATACATATTTTGAGATAGTCCACATAAAAAACTGCCTATTAAAAATATTATTATACCTAATGTTAAAATGTTTTTTCTGCCATATAGGTCTGCTAACTTGCCATATACTGGAGTGGTTATAGTTGATGTAAGCAAATATGTAGAAAACACCCAGCTTATAAGGTGAAATCCATTTAAATTCTTTACTATAGTTGGTACAGCTGTAATCACAACAGTTCCCTCCACAGCTGCAAGAAACATAGCCACCATGCTGGCGATAATTATATTTCTCTCCTCTAAATCCATATTAAATTTCACTTCCTTCCAAATACTAGCAGAACTCTCTAAAAAACTTCAGGTCCATTTATGAGCCTGAAGTTTTTATCTAGATATCTGAAAATAGATAATTTACTGATAAAAATTTATTCTACCTTAAGTTTCATTTTAATTCCAGAACCTATTTCCTCTACTGTAGGCAATATTCCTTCAAATTGTTCTGGAATATCTTCATTGAGCCTATACTCTCCATTCCCGGGAGCTCCTTTTTCTTTAAAAGCATACTGTACAATTAATTTTTCTCCATCTTTACAAAGAATTATACCTACAGAAGGGTTGTCTTCTTCCCCTTTAACTGAATCATCTACTATGGAAAGATGGAAGGTTAGAATCCCTAAATACTCAGGTTTAAACTTTCCTATCTTAAATTCAACAATTAAATAACATTTTAGTTTGAGATTATAGAAAAGCAAATCCACATAATAATCTGCACCAGACAACTCTATGTGATATTTTTTCCCCACTAATGCAAATCCTCTTTTTAAATCTAAAAAAAATTCTATCACATTTTTCATAAACTGTCCTTGGAAATACTTTTCTTTTACTTCATCGGAAATTTCCATGAAATCCAACAGGTATTCATCTTTTAATATATAAAAATAATTTTTAAGCTCACTTTCATTTTCCAAAGTATTCTCTTCTAAATTTACATCTTGTATAAAATGAGAATTATTTGAATTTAAATTAGGATTTTGTTTTAATTCAGTATCTTCACCAAAATTATTTTCTTCTGTAATGATACTCTTGCTTTCAATAGATTCCAAATCTTCATAACAGGTATCCTCCTTTAATATTTCTTCCTCTTCACCTGCTATACCATATTCCATATCTATGTTGTTAATCAGTTCTTCAGTTGTCCAACCTTTTTCCACAACCTTATTTACAAATTCCAATCTTTTATCTATATCTTTTATTTTATTCATTATAATCATATTACAAGACCAATTTACCTTTGAAGCTATTTTATCTACAAAATCCTGTGATCTGTATTCTCTGGCGAAGGCAACCATATTCCTTAAATTCTTCTCCGTAAAACTCAAGTTTCCAGGAAACTTAAGCTTAAGATAACCTGCTGAAATATTTATAAACTCTATTCCACAGCCTTCATCATCCTTGGCTAAAATTAAATTCCCGATTTCCCAATACAGTCTAAACATATTTTTACTTATATCTTTATAGGCCATATTTTTAGAAAGAATTATATCCATATTTAAATGTTCAAGGAGTGCTTCTATATCATTATGGTTATTATGATACTCCAACATGTAAAACCACCTCATAACCCCTATTGTTTATGTATCTTATTTTCACCTTAGCAATTGCATAATAATATTATAAGGTAAAATCTACAATATTTCTACTAAAATTAATAGTATTTATTCAAGTATCTTCAATATAAGAACATATTGTAAGAATTGCTATGTTATATTTTCTTATTTAAAATTAATATTTTTCACATATCTGTCCTGTCCTATTATAGTATTTTTAAATATATTTTTGGCATTTTCCAGATAGGCTTGTGGTTCAACCATAGAAGGACTAAAGTGGGTGAGCCATAATTCTTCTACCTCTGCCTCTTTGGCAATAATTGCCGCTTCTGAAAAAATCATATGCTTATATAAAATGGCTTTATCTAACTCTTTATCATCCCCATACATACCTTCACATATAAAAACATCAGATTTATTTACAAATTCAACTAATTTTTTATCAGGCCTTGAATCTGTGCAATAGGATATTTTTAATCCCCTACGCCTATGTCCAAGCACCATATCAGGTGTATAAAGTTTATCTCCTTTTTTTACTTCTTCTCCTTTTTGAAGTTTACTCCAAAAAATCAGCGGCACTTTATTTTTTAAAGCTTTTTCCTTATCAAATTTTCTACTTCTTTGTATATCTATTGAATATGCAAAACAAGGCATTCCATGATCTACAGATAATATATTTATATTAAAGTATCCTATTTTTTGAAAATACTTATCTTTTCCATGAAATTCAATTAGCTCTATACTATAGGGAAGTACCGGTGCTATTACTCTAAGACCTGTCACAACTTCTATTAATCCAGAAGGCCCTATTATAGTTATAGGCTCTAATCTCCCTGAACTTGCTATAGTGAGCAATAGCCCTGGAAGTCCTGCTATATGGTCCGCATGAAAATGTGTAAACAAAATTACATCTATATTTCTAATCTTCCATCCTGACATTTTCAAACTTACCTGAGTACCTTCACCACAATCTATAAGCAATTTTCTTCCTTGGTAGGAAACTATCGCAGCAGTAAGATTTCTGCCCGGTACAGGCATACTTCCCCCACATCCTAACAAACACAACTCCAACATAAATCTTATACTATCCTCTCTTTTAACTTAATATTATAATATCTGTCTTATTGTATATTAAACAATTAAAGCTGCAGATATACCTGCAGCTTATGTTACATATTATTAATTTCAATTACTATCCTTATATAAAATTTTATAAAAATTAATTTTAAAATCTATGCACTTAATATTAAATCATCAATCTTACAGCCAAGTATTTTTGCAATTACAGCAACTTTTTCAAGGCTTGGATTTTTCTTATCCCCTCTCTCCAGTTCTTCTAAATAAGATTTTGAGATCGAAGTTTTAAATTTGGTATCTCTAGTAATATTTTGAATATCCTGAGTAGTATATCCTAAACTTACCCTTATATCACGAATTTTTTTTCCGTTTAACATAAGAAAACCCCCTAATTTAATATTAACTTTTATGTATTTAATTATACTACTTTTGAATAGAAATTTACAGATAAATTTTATCTTTAACTATATCTCCAGAGCACATCATCTGCTATTAAGTATTGAATTTTTTCAATACATGGAGGAGATTGCTAGCTTTTGATGCATTTTCCAGAGTAAACATTGCTATAGATTTATTCTCATTTTCTATTTTTTCTATATTGTCTGAAATATTTATGGATGTCTCTGTACATTGGTTTACTGAATCTACTATTGAATACATTATTTCACTAATTTCTATGGATGAATTACTTATATTTTCTGTTAGTTCTGAGAAAATTTGTATCATCGATTCAAATTTTCTGCCATCTTCTTGATATTCATTACTTATATCTATAACTTTTTCATAATCTGATAAAATATTATTTTCTATCATTTTTAATATTCCTTCTGCTGAATCTGACAGATCTACTACTGATAATAAAATATCCTTTACATTATCTTGTATAGTATTTACCATATCAGAGGACTGTATGGCGAGTTTTCCCACCTCTTCCGCTACTACCATGAACCCCTTACCACATTCCCCCGCTCTTACGGATTCAATGCGGGCATTTAAAGCTAATAAATTTATATTCTTTGATATATGTTTTATTTTTTCTGCCATTTTGGAAACAGTACTTACAACTTTTACTGATTCTAATGCTTTTTTTAATTTTTTACTGGATTTAATATAATAATTTTCTAAATCATGTTTTGAATCTTCCGTATTCTTTTTAATATATGCAACCTTTTTCTTTATATTCTCTATAAAAATTATTCCGTCATCAACTTCGTTTACTATGCTGTGTATTTTATCTTTCACTTTTGAAATTTTTTTATCTACCCCCTCTATTGAATACAATGTTTGCGACATATTAGAACATATTTGAGAGGATTTATCACATACTAGGTTTAGTTCCCTATTAGATTTTTCAAACATTTCATTTACACTATTAGTAACTTTCAACGTTTGTCTACTTTCTTTCTTTATCCCTTCTATAATGTTTCTTATATCATCCATAGCATAATTTAACGCTGAAGCCGTATCTCCAAATTCATCCTTTTCCTTAATTTGTATCCTATAATCTAAATTAAACTTAGATAATTCTAAAGCATATTCCCTTATTTTAAATAGAGGTTTTTTTATACCTCTTGCTATGAGTAGTGCCATAAATAATCCTACTATTATAAATACAATAGTTATAAAAATTATTTCATATTTAAGTGCCTGTACTTCACTAAATATCTCTTTTTTATCTATGGTTATTCCAAGAAACCAATGTGAATCAGGTATAGGTGAATAAGCCATAAACATATCCCTGCCTTCTTCCTTATAATAACCTGATCCACTTCTACCCCTTATCATATTTTTTTCCAGTTCTGCAAGAGGCACAAGTGATTTATCTTTCTCAACATTTTTTATGGTATTGTCCCCATTTAAAACTAAAGTTAAATTTTTGTGAACTACTTTAGTACCCTCTTCATTAATTATAAAACAATATCCACTTTTACCAACTTTCATACTCTGAACAAGTTTATTTAGCTTATCCATGCTGATATTTGAAAATAATACTCCAACAACTTTACCATTATCATCTTTTATAGGCACGGACACTGCAATTATTTGCTCTCCATTAACATTAAAATAAGGGCCTTGAATTTCTGTATTCCCATTCAGTGCATCTTTAAGATATTTTGAATCATTGCTTTCTAAATTTATTTGTGTTTTTTCCCCACTTTGCATATAAGCTAATCCTTTTAAGTTCATTACACTGAGGCTTGCATAATTTAATGCTTTTGCCCTTTCTTCTAAAACAGAAATTTGAAGATCAGGATCCATAGACTTTATCTCTTCTCTGCTGGCTATTTCACCCATAACTCTACATTCCTGCTTCAACATAGATGCTATTAGTTTAGATGATTCCACTGCTTTATCCTGAAGTGAAGAATCTATACTTTTTTCCATTGCCCTATAGGAACTATAACAGGCTATTACTCCAAGAACGCCACAGATTAACATAACCAATACTGCTATTTGAACAATTATTTTCATAACTACGCTATTGAAAAATAGCAAATTAGGCCTTTTTATTTTGCTTTTTAAAAATGGCAGCTGAAATTTTATTACTTTGCTTCTTATAAAAGATAAATTAAATTTTTTCATCCTATCCTTTATATAATTAAGTAAATTTAATAATCTAAAATGCCTTATTTTAAACATTTCAATTTCCTCCCCCGCAAATTCTATATATGTAAAATACCATTATCTACTATGGTAATACATGAATTTTAACTTACGGTTAAGAAATTGAATTCTTATTCCAAACTTAACTTAAGTTTAATCTATGCTTAACTTAAATTAATATTCTCTATACTAGGAAACTTAACAGTTAGGTCTTGTTTAATAGATTTTATTTCAATACTACTATTATAAAATCCTAAGTTTTTTACCTACACATAGATAAAAAATACCTATGAAAATTTAAATCATCTGTAAGTTCAGGATGAAATGAAGTTACGAGAATATTTTTATATCTTGCAGCAACTACATTTCCTTTTATACTACATAAATTCCTTACACTGCTGCCCAAGTAAGTAATAAAAGGAGCTCTTATAAAAACTAAAGGTATTTTAGAAGATGATATCTCAGGAATTAAGGTCTCATAATAAAAACTATCTATTTGACTTCCATATGCATTTCTTCTTACTTTAATATCTATAACTTTGAGATAACTTTTATTTGAGTTCTCTATAGAATTTGCAAGTAATATCATACCGGCACAAGTTCCCCAGGTTGGCAGTCCCTTGAGTATTTTTTCCCTTAGAGGTTCAAGCATATCTGTATCTACTAAAAGCTTGCCAATAGTAGTACTTTCTCCACCTGGAAGTATAATCCCGTCAATATTATCTAATTCATATTTATTCTTTACTTCTATAGGAATAGCTTTAAGTAATTTAATATGATGAATATGTTCTATTACTCCCCCTTGAAATGATAGTATTCCTATTCTCATATCTACCAGCCCCGTCCTGCATACTTCTCTTTTAAGTTTTCAATTTCAATTCCAGGCATTGCCTCTCCAATATCTTCTGAAACTTCTTGGATTACCTTAGGATCATTGTAATAAGTCGTGGCAAGTACAATAGCATTGGCTCTTTTTTCTGGATTTTCAGATTTAAATATTCCCGAACCTACAAATACACCTTGGGCCCCCAACTGCATCATAAGTGCTGCATCTGCCGGAGTTGCAATTCCACCTGCTGCAAAGTTTACTACAGGAAGTTTTCCATTTTCCCATACATATTTTATTAAATCATAAGGCGCCTGAAATTCTTTTGCCAAAGCCATAAGTTCTTCAGCCTTTGCACTTTTAACTTTCCCTATTTCATCTACCATAGTTCTCATATGGGTCACAGCTTCAACCACATTTCCAGTTCCTGCTTCTCCTTTAGTCCTTATCATAGAAGCTCCTTCCCCAATTCTTCTAAGTGCTTCCCCCAGACTCCTGGCTCCACACACAAAAGGTACTTCAAAATCCCATTTGTTTATATGGTAAAAATTATCTGCAGGGGTTAAAACTTCACTCTCATCTATAAAATCTATATTTAATTGCTGTAATACCTGAGCTTCTACAAAATGTCCTATTCTAACTTTGGCCATAACAGGTATTGATACAGCCTTTTTTATTTCTTTTATCATTTTAGGATCGGACATCCTTGCAACTCCACCCTGTTTTCTTATATCCGAGGGTACTCTTTCAAGAGCCATAACTGCACAAGCTCCTGCCTTCTCAGCAATAATAGCCTGTTCTTTATTTACCACATCCATTATTACTCCACCTTTTAACATTTGAGCTAAATTTTTATTTATTTCATATTTGTCCATACTATTTTCCTCCTACTATAATATTTATTAAGTGATTTAAAATCAGATAATTATATTATATTTTATATATTACATTTGCCAAATGTACCGGTACACTTTGGAATTAGTTTAATTTTCTCAAGCTAAAAAGCTTATCCTATAACTGATAAGCTCTTCTAACATTGCTATTAATTACTAATTTGTTTTGTACAATTTTCATCCAATAGATATTCTAAGACTTTTCCATCTGTATTTTTTAATTCTAATCCCAATAACTTAGCAATAGTTGGTCCTTCATCCACTAAATTCATCTCTTCTACAATTACTCCTTTTTTTATTCCCTTGCCTGACGCCATAAATACAGTAGTATAATCAGGTTTAAAAGGAGAATATCCATGGTTGCATAACTTGTATCCATTTTTCCTCTGCAAATTTCCTCTATTAATTTCCTCTATTAATTCTCCATAAATTTTATCTTGAAAATAATAGGAAAGTTTTGCCTCCAGCATTAAAGAACATTTTCTATCAGCACCAAGTTCTAAAGCTTTTTCCCTGGAATAAATAGCATCTATACATTCATATACTCTATTAAAATCCTCAATTAAATCTATAATTTCCTTTAATATTTTAGAATCATTTTTTTTCACGTATAAATACACACAGCCATCACAACTTTTAAATATAGCTTTATAATCAGTTATCTTACCCTTTGAATTAACTTCAATATACCCTCTATCTTTTAAAAGTATGTTAAGATTAATTATTTTATTTACATCTAGGCTGCTATGATCACCTAAAATAATAATAGTACTTTCTTCATATATACCTTTTTCCTTAAGTGCCTGTACTATTTCTCCTATTCTTTCATCGTGTCTTTTTAATGCAAATTTAGCCTCCTTGGAATTAAAACCATAGGCATGTCTTGTACTATCCAAATCCGTGTAATGCACTAAAGTTAAATCCAGACATTTATTCTTTATGGTATATAATAATGACTGATGAACAAAGTTATCAAGGTTGGGCTGTCTTATACCATCTCTTAAATAACCAAACTTCTTATTTAACTCATACTGAAATAAAGGAGTGCCATTTAGTAAAGATACCATAGTCTGGTTCTCCCAAAATCTATTGGCAAAAATTTCTGGCATATTATACTGTATTTTTGATTTTGCAGTAACAGGCCAGAGCAAAGCTCCTACTTTCATACCCTTTTCTATGGCTAGATCATAAAAAGTATCTCCTTTTATATTATCTCTATACCAATACCAATCTGGAGATTTTCTATTAGGCTGCAGTAATGTATTGTTTACTATTCCATGATTTTTAGGATATTTCCCTGTAACAATAGATACATGAGCTGGATAAGTTAAGGTAGGATATACACTATAAACATTTTTACAGTAGGAAGCTTCAGCCAGAAAATTTTTAAAATTGGGTAAAGTGCTTATATATTGAAAATCTAAAGTAGATAATGCATCTAATGAAATAACATACAAATATTTTGATATTGCTCTCATATAATTTACCTCTTTCTGAATAATAAATTTTAAAATATACAAATTATATTATATTTATATAAGTTTACATAAACATTAACCTAGTGTAAAAATAATTAAACATTATTAAATATATAATTAATGATATTATACCACCTCTAGAAAGTATCTAACTGTGTTATAATACCCTTATATAATATAAAAAGGTGGTCTCTATATGAAATATGAAGTACTTCATATGTTAAAACAAAATTCAAATACATTTATATCCGGTCAATTAATAAGTGATAAGCTAGGTGTAAGTCGTACTGCTGTATGGAAATACATAAAAAATTTAAAAAAAGAAGGCTATATGATAGATTCTTCTTCCAAAAAAGGATATAAATTATTGGACTCTCCTGATATACTTTCTTTTGAAGAAGTTGAAAAATATTTAAAAACAAAATATATAGGCAGAAAAATTATCCACATGGAAAGCATAGATTCTACTAATAATAAAGCAAAAGAACTAGCAGATAAAGGTGAAAATCATGGTACTTTAGTTGTAGCTGAAGAACAACTAGGAGGCCGTGGAAGACTTGGAAGGGCCTGGTGTTCTCCTAAATACAAGGGTATATGGTTATCTATGATCTTAAGACCAGATATAAATCCCATGCAAATACCTAAAATTACTCAAATAGCTGCCGCTGCTGTAATAGAAAGCTTAAAAGATTTAAAAATAAAAGCAAAGATAAAATGGCCTAATGATATAATAATCAATGGTAAAAAAATATGCGGTATTTTAACTGAAATGAATGCAGAAATGAATAAGGTACACTACGTAGTTTTAGGAATAGGTATAAATGCCAATTTGACTAAAGAAGATTTTCAAAAAGATATATTAAACAAAGCTACATCTATTAAAATAGAGACAGGATTTACTTTAGATAGAAAATCTTTTGTAGGAAATTTAGTAAATAAATTTGAATATCTATACGAAGAATTTGAAAAAACACAAAATATTGAATCCTCTATAAAAATTTGCAGAATCAGTTCTGCAGTTATAGGAAAAATTGTAAGAATAATTAGAGGGGAAAATGAAACATTTGCAAAAGCTTTAGATCTAGATGAAAATGGAGGGTTAATAGTTCAATATGAAAATGGAACCCGAGAAAATCTGATATCTGGAGAAATTTCTATACGGGGATTAAATGGATATATTTAAAATTTAGTATTTCTATGTTTAAATTAAATCAAAATAGTAAACCATAATATATATTAAAATATCTTCAGGATGTGTTCAATTATGCTTTTAATAAAAAATGTAGAAATATTTGCTCCCGAATCTTTAGGGAAAAAAGACATATTAATATGTCTTGATAAAATAGCCTATATATCTAAAAATACACATATACCCAAAGGAAATTTTCCTGAAATTGAAATAATAGAAGGAAATGGCCTAAAAGCAACTCCGGGTATAATTGACCTTCACATACATATAAACGGTGCTGGAGGTGAAGGAGGATTCAATACCCGTACCCCCGAGCTGAATCTCACAGATTTTACTTTGAATGGCATTACAACCTGTATAGGTCTTTTGGGTACAGATGGAATTACAAGAAATATGGGTGCATTACTGGCAAAATCAAGAGCTCTTGAAATAGAAGGCTTATCTACATACTGCTGGACAGGATGTTATGCTGTACCTACAAGAACCCTTACAGACAGCATAAGAGGAGATATTATACTTATAGATAAAATAATAGGGACCGGTGAAATAGCCATTTCAGATCACAGGGGAAGTCATCCTTCTGAAAATGATTTAATACATTTAGCCTGTGAAACCAGAGTAGGTGGACTCATTTCAGACAAATGCGGAGTATTACATATGCATGTAGGTGATGGAAAGAATGGATTAAATGCCGTATTTAATTTGATAGATAACTCAAATATACCTTTTGAGAACTTATTGCCTACACACCTTAATAGAAATAGTCTGTTACGTAAACAATGTGTAGAATATGTAAAAATCGGTGGTTTTGTGGACATAACCACTGGAATTAAAAATGAAGGAGATGAAGCTGTAAGTGCCTCTCAGCTATACAATACATTACTAAAAGAACATATTTCTCCTTATCACGTAACAATGAGTTCTGATGCTGGAGGCAGTATGCCATTTTTTGATGACAAAGGTAGCCTAACTAAACTAACCAGAGGTATGCCAAATACAAACATTAACTCAATAAAAGAATCTATAGAGTTGGGTATACCTCTGGAGCTAGCTCTCATTCCCCTTACGTCCTCCCCTGCAAAATTGCTAAAATTGAGAAACAAAGGCAAAATAACTGAAGGCTATGATGCCGATTTAATTTTATTAGACAATAAATTAAATATTAATACTGTTATAAGCAAGGGTAAAGTAATGGTTCAAAATTATAAACCTGTAGTTTACGGAACCTTTGAAAATAGTTAAGAGTTAAAAATAATATTTCCCTCTGTAGATATTATAACTTCTCTGTAGGGAAGTATAGTTTGTGTTTTTAACATGGCATTTTTAACTGCATTTACAATACCACTACAGCAGGGCACTTCCATTCTGACTACAGTTATACTTTTTAAGCAATTATTTGTTATAATTTCTATAAATTTATCCTCATAATATTTTATATCATCTAATTTAGGACATCCTATTACCGTAATATGATCCTTTATGAAATCCTTATGAAAATTACCGTAGGCATAAGCAGTACAATCAGCAGCTACAAGTAAGTTTGCCTCTTTGAGATAGTCAGCATTGCTATTTATAAGTTTTAATTGAACAGGCCATTGATTTAATTCAGATGTACTCTTTAATGCATCTGATGTATTCTCTGTATTTTTCATCTTTACTTTATCTTCATGGTAATTTCTCTTTATTTTTTTTGCAGCTGTACCTGGACATCCACAGGGCATTGGTTTTTGTTCTTTCAATTTTTTGATTTCTTCAATTCTCTTTGTAACAAGCTCCTCATCATATGCTTTACTTTCCCTTTCAATTATACTTATAGCACCAGTGGGACACTCTGGAAGGCAATCTCCCAATCCATCACAATATTCATCACTTATAAGTCGTGCTTTCCCATCTACCAATTCTATGGCATTTTCATGGCATGCCTTAGCACACAATCCACAGCCATTACATTTTTCTTCATTTATATTAACAATTTTTCTTATCATCATTATTCCTCCCTCGTATAATATAGTTGTACCAATCAATAGAGATTAGATCATCTCTACTAACGGATATTTATAAATATAAATTAATTATTGTTCGTACATCTCAAGTTCCGTTCTGGAAATTGCAATATCCTTTAGTAAGTCTAAAAATAATAAGAGTGTATCTTCCACAAGGGTAACTTGATTAATAGTTAAATCATTGTATAATATCTTCTGAATAGAGGTTAGATGTATTCCTCCTGGGAGGACTCCTTCGGAGTTCCTATACCCGTGAAAAAGCGTATCATTCCATCAGTGAGATTAGATGTTTAGCTGGTTGAGTTTCTTCCCTTGCGGAAGAATTACTCGTGTCACAAACGAGGTTGTTAGCTCACTGTTAGGTATGGATACTCTGTTCTATCTTCAAAAATATATGAAAAGGAGATATTTACAATGTCAAAATTTTTTAATTTACCTGTAGTAGGTATCGATGTTTCTGCTGATTATTCTATGGTTGCAATACTAGCCCCTGATGGAGCAGTTTATAGAAAGGCTTTCAAGATAATGCACACTTCTGATGGTTTCTCTTATCTTCTCAAAGAAATGAGAAAAGTGGAAAAAGAGTTCTCCATGAAACCATCACTTTTCATGGAATCAACTGGTGTTTACCATTTAACTCTTTTCCACTTCCTAAAGAATAACGAATTAGAAACTTTCGTTATAAATCCTCTTATTACTAATAGTAACAAAAATTTAGGAATAAGAAAAGTGAAAAATGATAAAATGGATGCCTTAACTATTGCAAACATAGCAAAATTTCAAAATATAAAAATGTCTGATTATTTAGATATCCCAATATTTGCTGTAAGATCACTTTGTCGTGATTACTACAGCCTTATAGATAACCGTTCCCAGTTCAAGAAAAAGTTATCTTCTGATCTTAGAACGTTTTTTCCTGGATATCATAATGTTTTTTCTGACGTAGCTGGTGTTACTTCATTAGCAGTTTTAAGTAAATTTTCATCCCCTAAAGCAATTGTTGATGCACCAAAAGATGATTTAATTGCTTTACTAAAGGAAAATTCTTGTAAATCAATTGACTGGTGTACAAACACATATAACAAACTTTTAAACGCTGCACTAAGTGCTGTACAAATAGGAATAACCAATAATTCCTTTAAAGTAACTATAGGCATAAATATAAAGCTTTTAAACATCATTAATGAACAAATTGAAACTCTAGTAAATGAAATAGAATCAGCAGTTAAAAATGACTCAACACCTGCTTCATTTAAGAACAACATAGCATTGCTTCTTTCTTTCAAAGGTATAGGCTTTATTACAGCTGTAACCATAATGAGTGAAATAGGCGATCCTACAAGGTTCAAGCATCCAAAAGAAATGGTTGCTTTCTTTGGAATTGACCCTTCAGTTAGTCAATCCGGGAAATTTAATAGTGACCAAAATAAAATGTCCAAGCGTGGTACACGCTTTGGTAGAAGAGCACTTTATGCTGCTGCTCTTGCATCAATAAGAAAATCCAAAACTGGTAAACCAATTAACAGTGTTCTTTACCAGTATCGCAATAAAAACTTAAATGGTAAGAAGAAGAAAGTTGCTCTTTGTGCAATTATGCACAAACTTGTAAAGTACATATTTGCAGTTCTTAGAGATCAAAAGCCTTATGAAATTCGTGAACCAAAACTGCACAACCAAATGTATGTTACTAATTTTTCAAGATCAGTTTCTTAACCACTTAGACAAATTAATTATGGTCCAAATTGGATAAATTATTTCCAATTTAGTTTTAGTAAAAATTTGCCATAGTTCGTATTTTTTTATGGTTTGTTTGCCATGCTCTTTTTTGCTCTTAAATTTAGTAAATAAATTTTTTAAATTAACTATTGACTTTTACTAGCTGGTCTTATCTTGATGTATTCATTATAATAGAATATAATTTTAATATCTGTAACTTATGTTACCACATATAATAATTAAGTCTGGAAATATTATATAAAATAATGGGAGATTAATATGAAAAACACTATTAATGCACTGGAGAAATGTATACTTACAAGAAATTTTTCCAAAGAATCCATAGAAAATTTTTTAAAAAATATAAATTATACTCTCTCTTCTTACTCTAAAGGAGAAATTATAGCCATGGAAGAATGGAATTGCTCCAAAATAGGCATAGTCATAAAAGGAAATGTGGAGGTACAAAAAATATTCGCCTCCGGAAAAACCATTACAATAAGTAGGCTAGAAGAAGGTGATATTTTTGGAGAAGTTATAATATTTTCTAATAGAGATACCTGTCCTGCTAGCATAGTTTCAGCAAATGAATCCACTATAATGTTTATATCCAAAGAAGATATATTAAAGACATTTTCCTTATTTCCTGTATTTTTAAATAATTTTATGACTTTACTATCTGACAAAATATTAATGTTAAATAGAAAACTTAAAAACATATCTTACGAAACTATTCGTCAAAAAATTGCTTTTTATATCTTAGAGGAGTATGCCCAGAAAAAAAATTTAAAAATATACTTACCTTATACAAGAAAAGAAATGGCAGAACAGCTTGGAATTCCGAGACCCTCCCTCTCAAGGGAGCTTATAAATATGAAAAAAGATCATATAATAGACTTTCACAGAAATTACATTGTAATAAAAGATCCAGAAACTTTAAGAAATTTATTATTTTAACAATTAAAAAAGGAAACGAAAAAGATTTTCGTTTCCCTTTTAATAATTCATTTTAGCACCATGAATCGCATCCGCATCCACAACATAATAATAATATTATTATTATTACTACTATTTCTTTTCCGCGTCCATGTCCATCGCAAAATCTGTGTGACATAAAGATCCCTCCTTGTTATCCTAAATATACACTATTTTAAGTTACCTAACTTATTATCATCTGTTCCATATCTTATTGCTTTAATTAAGCCTATAAGATCGATTAGTAAATTACAAAAACTATTTAATAAAAAGCACATATCTTTTTACTAAATTCTTTTTTACTTCTTTAGATATTCAAAACTCTTCTCCTTAGAAACAATCACCGCAATTAATGCCACCACATAGTAATAAAAGTATTATTATAATTATTACTTCTTTTCCACGTCCAAATCCGCCACAACTATCAAATCTACGACAACGTCTTCTTGACATAAAGATCCCTCCTTGTCATCTTTAAAATAATTTATTTAGGTATCCTTTTTTTTCATCATGTGTTCTATACTTCTATAATATTAATCAGCAGTGTAAATGTTACTTTTATTTTTTTATTATGTAGTTAACTTATTAATGAATATACAATTTTTTACAAAATATTTTTTTATATTCAAGATACTTATACTTCTAAAAAAGTTAATTTTTATATAAATAAACAAGGGCTGTCGTACCTAAGTACAACAGCCTCTTTTATCCAAATGCAACAATTATCCAACACTCCAGCTTCTTCAAAGTGGTGAATGAACACTTCTACGTCCCTTTATAAGTTCTTCTAATACTGGTAAACTAAGCTTACATTAGCCCTGATTTTATAAACCCCGGTTTCTATAGCTGTACCTCCACTTCCACCACTATTTTTTGATGATGCCGAATCATAGAAAATAGGATATTCAATAGGAATACCACTTGAATTCTCTGTTATTGTAGTTAGAGTTGATAGTTTCACATCTAAAGCAGTAGCTATTGCTTGTGCTTTAGATTTTGCATTTAGTATAGCATTTGTTAAAGCTGTATTATAGTATTTTTCATAATTACTAACCCCAAAAATCACTCCATTAGAATTATTTGCTCCATTTGCTATAGCAGTATCAATTATATTTCCAACTGAAGCTATATTTTTAACTGTAACATTTAAAGTGCTATTAATTGTATATCCTATAATTATACTAGTTCCTGTTTTATCATCATAATTATATTTAGGATTAATAGAATAATTTGAAGTTTTAATATCCTCACTTGCCACTCCAGCTTTTTTTATGGCTTCAATAACCTTATTCATTGCTGTAGAATTATTTTTTTGTGCTCCATCTACTGTGCTATTTTCTGTTGTTACTCCTAAAGATAAATAAGCAATATCAGGTACTACATTCACCTCACCATCTCCAGTAACATTTATGGTTCTTGTTGAAACTACATTAGCGGTATCTTCTGCAGCTAATACTTTACAATTGGAAGTTGGAATTGCTCCAAATAAAAAAAGAAATATAGCTGTAGACATAAAAATTAATGACCATTTCTTTTTTAATAAGTTGATACCTTTCAAAATTAACACCCCTTACATTTTTATATTAATATAGGGTTTGCGAAACGCTATAACCCGCATAAATGCGGTATATTTTTTGTTGTAAAATAGAATAACTCCTCACTGATTTATGGTAAAATTGAATTGCCAAGAAACAAAATCACCATATACCTCAGAAAGGAGTTATATACTTATGATACCATATAAACAGCTTTCTTTGGCAGAAGTTTTTTCTGATTGCAAAGAAAAATTTGAAAACAACAAGCCCCAGTTTCTTTCTTTACTTGAAGATACTATTGATCTGGATGATTTAGTTCCAGTTTCTTTTATAAATCATTTTTATGCTTCTACTGGAAGACCTCGTAAATATACACTTTATGCCATGCTTCGTGCTTTGATTTTGCAGCGTATTTTTTCTATTCCTACAGATTCCCTTTTGATTATTTTTCTTAAATATTCAAAAGAGTTGAGGGATTTTTGCGGTTTCACCAAAGTTCCTGATGCTTCTAAATTCACACGCTTTAGACAAGATTTTATTTTGGACTTACAATCAATGTTCCATAATCTTGTTAATATTACTGAGCCAATATGTCAACAAATTGATAAGAACCTTGCTTCTATGACTATCTTTGATACTTCTGGTATTGAAGCTTTCGTCACTGAAAACAACCCTAAATATGCTAACCGCATCATAAAACAACTTAAAGCTTTTAAGAAGACACATGGTCTGGATGATTCTTATGACCCTTATAAAGCTGCTTACAGGGCTATGCCTTCTCATGCTGCAGCTAATCCAGCCATCCAGCAGATGTACATTAACGGTCATTTTTGTTACGCTTTTAAATTTGGCATTGTAACCAACGGCCTTGGTATTGTGAGAGATATTTCATTTTACAACCAAGATTTCCTTAAAACTCATCCAGATATCGTTGTTGAGAAAAAATCCAATTCTCCTGATGAAGATAAGTCCCTTGCTGATTCTAAAGCACTTATACCTGTCCTTAAGGATTTTTTTGAAAAACATCCTTTGATAAATCCTAAAACTTTTTTAGGTGACGCTGCTTTTGATAGTATTGAAATTTATCAATATCTTTTTCAAGAACTAAAGTTTGAAAAAGCATATATTCCACTAAAAACTAAGCTTGCACCAGAAGAATCCGATTGTCCTTTGAATGAAGATGGTATTCCATGCTGCCCTCATGATCATTCACTACCCATGAAGCAAGAAGGCAGCAAATCACACTTACGCTCAGAAATTCCAACAATGAAATTCGTTTGCCCTAAAATGAAATGGATTTATAATAAAGAAACGAAAAAGAGTAAACGAAAAACTCTTTGTGAAGATCCTTGTACTAAATCATCTTGTGGCAGAATGTTCTACATTTATCCAGAAAAAAATTTGCGTGCATACCCAGGAACAACTCGTGGTTCCCAAGATTGGAATTATACTTATAAAATTCGTTCTACTGTTGAAAAAAGCATTGGACATTTTAAAAACAGCTATTGCATTGCAAACCGTAGAACACAAAATGAAAAAACTCTTCATGCTGACTTACTTCTTTCAGGCATAACCCAGCTAATAACAGTTGTTATAGCCAATAAAATACACAAGCATGAATATATCAGAAGTCTAAAACCATTAATTGCATAAATATCAGCTATTTTTAAATTTTAGAATTAATCATGGTTCTATTTCTTGCACCCTTTTTTTCTATTTAGCCATTACAAATCAGGAAAATCACCTTTAATCTTCTAATTATCTTTTTTGAAATTCCCCCTACTCCTCAATTCATTTTTATCAGTGAGTTTCGCAATTGCCTATTATATTAATAAATTTAAAATTTATTCCCCTTATGTTAAGTTCTATATTTTTTTATCCATGTATAGATCTTCTAATTTTTATTTTTGCACCTTCATAAATTTAGACGATTAAACATAAAATTCCGTTTCAAAAACTTCAAAAAATAGAAGAACTATTACACTAGCGATTTGAAAAATCGCTAACGCAATAGCTCCTTCCTTATCTATATTTTCACTAATTTTTAATACATTTTTCAATAAATAATTTTATATTATTTTCCTCTTTAACTCTATTACATCCAATTCTCCCCAGTCTATCACACAACCCAAGTAAAGCTACTTCGTAAACATCCCCATATCTTTTCATACCTTTTATGTCCGCAAAAGGTAGCTTATTTAACACAAAAAGTATATGCATATGATATCTTATCAAATAACAAACTTTATTTATAAATTCAACATTATCTGTAAACTCAGATAAAAAATCTTTTGAAAGTTCTGCTCCTACTTTATCATGGTCATAAGAGGTTATTTTACTTCCTCTAATTTTTGTAGTAGATGGCTTCCCAATATCATGAAGTAATGCCGCCCACATAAAGGCCGAAACATTCTTACTTTTATCTTTTACTTTAGCCCCTTCATCCACAACCATCAATGTATGATTCCAAACATTACCTTCTGGATGATATCTCAGTGACTGTTCAGTTCTTTTAAGCTCATATAACATATTAAAAGGATATATCTGAAATTCCTTATAGTTGATTATACTATTTAGATATTTTGATGGTTCTTCATCCTCTAACAGATGATGACTTATCTCTTGAAATAAATTTTTAGAAGGACTCATTTTTATTCTCTGTATTGTCATTATCTAAATCAAAAACAGCTCTTGCACTTTCTGCTTGAGGATCATGTTTTATATGCTTGGAATGAAATTTTCCATCCTGTGTTTTTTCATTTCTAGTGCTTCTTTTTTTATTTCTCTTGCTCATATCCTTCTCCTTATCTTTTATTATTGGAACCCAATGTCTCTTTTTTTGAATTGTGTGTTTCATTAATGTTGGAACCATTAACCTGAATAGAATTTTCAATGTTAGCAAGTTTTTGTTGATTATTTGTTGGATTTTTAAATGTCTTATTGATAGAATCTTTATTTTTAGACATACTATCACCTCAAAATTAGTATCCCTAATTTTAATATTTATATTCTAATACTAATATCTTATAAGTCATTCCCATTTTATCAGTGTTGGATCTTTATCCATAATGGATTTATATTGTTCTAAATTTCCATATTTGCCTTCAGGATCTGCTTCTAAATACCTAATATATTTAGACTGTCTCAATTCACTGGTTGACCATCCGAAGTGTTTTAATCTTACATAACATATGCATCCCGGAAGGCTAAATATATTCTGAGGAATCCTACCACAATGCAGCGGTTTTTCCTCCCAGCTATAATTAAAATTAGGCTGATATCTTATTAAAAATGGTCTGTAATATCTATGTGCTCTCCAGTAAAAATCTTCTCTATAATGATTCTCGTCCCACATATCATATAATCTAAAGGCATAATAATCAAAATTAGGTTGGTTAATTAATGCTTTGACGACTTCACATATTCTATCTTCAAAAATTTCATCAGCATCTAAAAATAACATCCAATCTGGATTTGTACTTGTTACTATTTCCCACAATTGCTTTCTTAAAACAATTTCATTATTAAATCCATGCTCTTTATTTTCAACCAAAGTTAATGGTGTATTTTCAAGTACTTTTTTACATATTTCAACTGAATTGTCTTCACTGGCATCATCTAAAATTACAGCATTATCTATATATTTAACTGCATGTGTTAAAACTCTTTCTAAAAATTTTTTACTTTCATTTCTTACAAGCATGACAAGTGTTAGCTTATTTCCTGTATCTTTATCAATTCTTATTCGTTCATATAATAGATCCAAGATATTATACCCAAAAAGAGGTTTATTATCACCATTTATAAGCTTTATATTTTCTATCAGCATAGACTGTGTATTTAATTCTAAATTACAAGTAAAAACTTTTACAAAATTTTCTGTTATATTTTTACTTTCCAATTGAAATTTACATACTACATTAATTTTATTTTTATCTATACTAAGTTTATCAGCACTAATATCTAATATATTTATATTACCTATTGGCTTTTTTTTAAATATATAATTTATAATATTGCCTTTGTCCTTATTAAATTTTTCTGCATAATTAGAGCATAAATATTTATTTACTTCAAATTTATCAATATCATCATAATTAAAAGAGTAAAATTTCTCTAAAAAATCTTTTATAAAATTATTAATATCATATATACATTTATTCCTAAACTGCTCCACCCCTTTTAGATCCTCTTCTCTATATATATGATAAGCTGGATAAGTGGTATCAACATACAACTTAAAGCCTAAGGCTGCCGCCCTTATACAAAAATGTCTATCCTCTCCCCAAAAGGACAAATTATAGATTTTATTAAAATTAACTCCTTTATCAATCGCTTTCTTGCTTATCAAAGTACAAGCTCCTAAGCCTCCTACCTCATATATATCTGGTTTTTTTAATTTTTCTATAAAATCTGTATATCTTTTATTAGATTCTTCTTCAGTCAATACTTCATTTCTTTCTTTAGTGATAAATGAATATTCATCACACATCCAAACCTGTGGCAATTCACCTGCATTTTTTTGCCATCTAGTCCAAAATATTTCACATATTATATCTTTATCACTATTTATCAAATTTAATAATGTCTTAGGATGAATCATTATATCTGAATCTATCAAAAATAAATAGTCATAACAATTTTTTTTAGCATATTCTATAATTCTATTTTTATACTGGGCTATTTTCCAAATTAGATTTTCCTTCCAATAATGAGTGTCTTCTGTACGTATATAACTATCTATTTTTTCTCCTTCTTCAATAATAACCCTATTTTTAGACTCCACAGCAAAATTTTTAAGCAAAGTACTTGAGTTAATATCATCATTATCATCTATAAAAAAATAATCTATATTTATACCTTCTTCCATAATATTTGATAGAAAGCTTATAAAGTTTACTAATATATTATAGGGTTGTCTTATAGGACTCCCTATTAAAACTTTTATATTCTCATTCATCAATTTTCCTCCTATATAATTTACTACAGGTAAAATAATTGCCTAGTAAATTATTCTCCCTATATACTATTCATCAATTTAATTTTTGCCTATACACGAAAATAGTATAATTTTATCTAAAGGTTATCATTTCTTATCATATCATCTAAATCTGTTAAACCCACTGATATGAAAATTCCAAAGGAACAGGTCACTTTTATGATTTCACCTTCATATAATGTATTTATCAAGTGATTCTTAGGTCCAGATAGAGTTTGCTTATAAGGAATACTTTTCTCCATCTGAAGCTTAGAAGAACTTATGCAGGTACGCAACAGTGCTCATCCCCACCTTGAATAAGTACGTTGGGGTGTTAGCAATGGTAGCGTTCGGATAAATTATAAGCAGAAGGAGGTTTCTTATAATGAATATTTATATGATACCGTTTTTTATAAATAAAGAAAATTATGATGAAGACATAGATATGGCATATCAGTGTTTAGAAAGTTTATCTTATTCTAAGGATGTCAATTTACTAATTTTCAATCAAGGATGTTTATCTAATAAAGAATTAGATTCCATTTTACAAAAATTTAATTTTAATTATAAGCTATTGGGTAATGGTGAAAATATAGGTATTACACTATCTAGATATATAGGATTTCGATATATTATAGAAAACTATTCTCATGTTGATTATGTTACAGAAGCTCATGTTGATATGATTTTCCCGCCTAATTGGCAGGATCCTCTAATTGATTATTTGAATTCATCTGAAGAACCTATGATATCTCCCAAAATAGTAACTAATTTTTCAGACGAGATTTCTTCAAATACCACTATTAGTTTAGCGGATAAAATCAAGTACCTATCTACAAAGGGAGAAGATAAAATCACCCAGGGATTTGTGCATCCTGTCATTCATAAATTGAGTATATTAAAGGAATTATGCCCTTATGATGTTGGATTTTTAACAGGTACTCAAGGTTATGAAGATGACAGTATTTTGTTAGGATATAATTATTACATGGGTACAGGTAAAAAATGGGTGCCTAAAATCTACCATAAATCCTGTGTTTATCATAAAACACTGTTTCAAAGATTTAAACTTCCAAATTTGTCTGAATCGTTTAATAAAAATTATCAAGGATTAAAATTAGAATATGGATCCTATGGATTGAAAGAATTAGCTAGAATTTATCCTGACAATAATTTTTTCATAACTGAATATCATAAATCTATAGTAGATCCTGACATATACAGAAAATACAATAAGTATATTGAAGAAAATGATATTAAAAGATCTTATACAGATAAAAGATCCTCCAGATTTATAGTTACTACTGATGAAGAAAAAACAGAATGTCTATTAAAATTTCCTAATGATTGGTGGAGCAGATGCTATGAATATACCTGGGCATCAAATTTCTCAGAAGAAAATGATATTTGTTTAGACGCGGCCTGCGGTGCTCCTCATCCATTTAAATTTTATTTAGCTAGCATATGTAAAGATGTATATGCCTGTGATATTGATGCTGATATCTTAGATAAAAATAAAATTTTATCAAGAGTCAGTGAATACTTTGACGAAGAAGATGTTAAAAAAGCTGCCAAGTATATAGATAAAATAAAATTCTCAAATAGTAGTTTGGTAAATCTCCCTTATGAGGACAATAAATTCGATAAAGTCTATTGTATTTCAGTAATTGAACATCTTCCTGTTGGAGATATAAAAAAATCTATTAATGAATTCTATAGAGTTTTACAAAAAGACGGATTGCTTGTATTAACTATTGATTACCCAACTGCAGATTTAAATTTGTTAGTTGACTGTTTAAAAAATACTGGATTTGAATTTGTAGATTCGCTTGATTATAAAATATACCCTAATGCTATATATTCTAAATTACTAGGAGGACTATACTGTTTCAGATTATTATTAAGAAAATAATAACTTCTTTAATTAAAAACAAAAACTTTACTTAAAGTATAAATAATAAAGGCTGCAGAATCTGATTCTTGACAGCCTTATTATAATATTAAAAAAATTATTTATCCGAACACGGTAATTAGCTAACACCCCTATCTTCTTCGAAGTAAGGAATAAGCACTGCTACACACATGAATAAGTTCTTCTAAAGTTCAGATGGAGAAAAGCATTCCTTATGAGCAAACTCCACCTAAACCTAAGAATAGCTTGATATTCTTATTTAAGTCCTATTTTCTGAAAATATTTCCTATTGTAAAGTATTTTTTTATCATTAGGTCTGAATTTGCCAGCAATTTCATTGTGTTCATAAGCTAATTGATGTTTACCTATTCTGTCATAACAAACACACAATTGTAGATGAGGAAGCCATGTCCAACAGGCATCACTAAAAAATCCTAAACTATCTATTGGCTTTTTTAAATTTGCAGCTGTTTCGTACCAAAATATTGCCTGATTAATCTTATTTTCCTGTAAGAAGGAAAATCCAAGCCTGCAGCATGCTTCAGCTCTTGGAGAATCATATTCAAAACTTTTAAAGGCATATTTACGACACTCCTCACCCCTATTAATTGATTGATAGTAGTCACATATCTTTCCACAAACATGGATGTTATCTTCATACCATCCTCTTTTTGAATCTAAAAAATTATTATAATATTTTAAAGCATCTTCAAACATTCTGTGTTCATATAACTCATTTCCATAATATAATATATCTCTAGGAGTAAATTCCACTCTTTCTTTTAATTTATTTTGAAAAATTTCAAGATTACGATTAGGAGAATAGTTTATTTTTTTGTGAGTTACACTGATTTCGCTGTTAATTATATTTCCACATACCTCTAAATATTCATGAACAAAACCAATCCATTTAAAATTTTTTTCTTTTTTAACTAATCTATTACGTCTATAACTTGTGGTTACATTACCATATTGATCAAAGCTTACATTATATTTCATTGTTACAGAATCTATTGAGGTATCTAAATTTTCCTTCAAAAATTTAAACTTTTCTACATCTTTAGGAAGTAGTACATCATCCGCATCTAACCAAAAAATATAATCCTTAGTTGCCTTACTAAATGCAAAATTTCTTGCAGCTGAGAAATCGTCGATCCATTCAAAATCATAAACATTATTGATATGTTTTTTTATTATATTTTTAGTATTGTCAGAAGAACCTGTATCTACTATTATAAATTCATCTATTACATCTTTTACAGAATCTAAACATCTGCCTATAGTATCTTCCTCATTTTTTACTATCATACAAAGACTAACGGTTATCATATAATCACTTCCTTAAAACTCAGTACGTTATATAATATGAAAACACAAAAAAAGTGATACAAGCTTTATACCCATCAAGTGATTCTTAGGTTCAGGTGGAGTTTGCTTACGAGAAATGCTTTTCTCCAGCTGAACCCTAGAATAACTTATCAGACGCGTAGCAGTGCTTATCTCCCACTTTAAAGAAGATTGGATTAATTAGCTAATTACCACGTTCGGATAAAAAATACTGGCTATCTAAAAAATAGCCAGTATCAATTATATTGCAATCTATCCTATGATGTTCAATGCTTTAGTGGTTGCCGTAACGCTTGTAATGTTAGTAGAACTAGTAAGTGTAATCTGAATATCATAAGTGTGAGAACCAGCTGAAGGAGTTTGAGTCCATGTCAAATTAGAAATTTCTGTGTGTTCTTCTCCAAGTGAAGTAGCAGTACCTGCATTATTAATTGTTACTGAAGCTATAGTGGTTGTATCTTCCCGTAGCTCATATAAGATTGAATAACTATAAGGAAGTATTGCAGTTACTACTATATCCAACTCTACCATGGAATCCAGTTTTATTTCTTGTCCAGTCGTAGTTATTGTCTGAGAAAGAAGTACAGTTGGGGTAGCAGTAATCGCATCAGCTGTACTATCTTCTGAAGAAGACAGTATGCCTACAGGACCTGTTGGACCCGTTGCTCCTGTTGGTCCGGTTGGGCCTGTGTCTCCTGTTGCCCCAGTTGCTCCTGTATCTCCCGTTGCTCCGGTTGGGCCTGTGTCTCCTGTTGCTCCGGTTGGTCCTGTGTCTCCTGTTGCCCCAGTTGGGCCTGTATCTCCTGTTGCTCCGGTTGGTCCAGTGTCTCCTGTTGCCCCGGTTGCTCCTGTATCTCCCGTTGCTCCAGTTGGTCCGGTCGCTCCTGTGTCTCCCGTTGCTCCGGTTGGTCCTGTGTCTCCTGTTGGTCCGGTTGGGCCTGTGTCTCCGGTTGCCCCGGTTGCTCCTGTATCTCCTGTTGCTCCGGTTGGTCCTGTGTCTCCGGTTGCCCCAGTTGGTCCTGTATCTCCTGTTGCTCCGGTTGCTCCTGTGTCTCCTGTTGCTCCGGTTGCTCCTGTATCTCCCGTTGCTCCAGTTGGTCCGGTCGCTCCTGTGTCTCCCGTTGCTCCGGTTGGGCCTGTGTCTCCTGTTGCCCCGGTTGCTCCTGTATCTCCTGTTGCTCCGGTTGGGCCTGTATCTCCTGTTGCCCCGGTTGCTCCTGTATCTCCTGTTGCTCCAGTTGGTCCTGTGTCCCCGGTTGCTCCCGTTGGTCCCGTGTCTCCTGTTACCCCGGTTGGACCTGTGTCTCCTGTTGCCCCGGTTGCTCCTGTGTCTCCTGTTGCTCCAGTTGGTCCCGTGTCTCCTGTTGCTCCCGTTGCTCCTGTATCTCCTGTTGCCCCGGTTGGGCCTGTGTCTCCCGTTGGGCCGGTTGGGTCTGTGTCTCCTGTTGCCCCAGTTACTCCTGTATCTCCTGTTGCTCCCGTTGCTCCTGTGTCTCCTGTTGCCCCGGTTGGTCCTGTATCTCCTGTTGCTCCAGTTGCCCCGGTTGCTCCTGTTGCCCCGGTTGCTCCTGTATCTCCTGTTGCTCCCGTTGCTCCTGTGTCTCCTGTTGCCCCAGTTGCTCCTGTATCTCCCGTTGCTCCGGTTGGGCCTGTGTCTCCTGTTGCTCCGGTTGGTCCTGTGTCTCCTGTTGCTCCGGTTGCTCCTGTGTCTCCTGTTGCTCCGGTTGCTCCTGTATCTCCCGTTGCTCCAGTTGGTCCGGTCGCTCCTGTGTCTCCCGTTGCTCCGGTTGGGCCTGTGTCTCCTGTTGCCCCGGTTGCTCCTGTATCTCCTGTTGCTCCGGTTGGGCCTGTGTCTCCTGTTGCCCCAGTTACTCCTGTATCTCCTGTTGCTCCCGTTGCTCCTGTGTCTCCTGTTGCCCCGGTTGGTCCTGTATCTCCTGTTGCTCCTGTATCTCCTGTTGCTCCTGTATCTCCTGTTGCTCCTGTTGGGCCTGTTGGACCCGTTGGACCCGTCGGTCCTGTAATACCAGTAGGTACTAACGTAACATATTCTACATTTAAAAATGGTCTCTGACTAGGAACTGGCCATTCTTTGGAGAAATATCCTATTATAGTGTCAATAACATTTTCTATTCCAACTAATGTGACTCCATTATTTATGATAGAGCCATCGATCCAGCCACCTACTAAATTTGTTATATCAATACTAATAAAACTGCCAACATCACTATCTGTTACATTTACAGAATCTGTTGTTGTATTCAATGCAGGTGCGTTATTCCACGTAACTGTATTTTCTGAAAAGTCACTTGCATTTGTAAATACAGTGACAGTTTGTGGTGATATCGCTAAGTCAGGTGTATCTTTTCTAAAAACAAATAATTCTAGTGAAGCTTGCAATATACTGCTTCCTGAAGGAATAACATCAGATAAATCAAATTTCAGTAAACTTCTAAATACATTATTAAGTGGAACAAATACTCCCGTGAATAAAAGACTTGAACTACCGAAATTTGTATTAGGGTTTAAGAAGTATATATACATCATCACTAGGATTAACTTGTATAACTGGCATAATTTCATCTCCTTATTCTCTTTTGATTCTTATGACAGCATTTATCCGAAGGCTACCAGTGCTAACACCCCCATCTTCTTCAAAGTGGAGGATAAGCACTGTTACGCTCCTGGATAAGTTCTTCTAAGGTTCAGATGGAGAAAAGTAATCCTTGTAGGCAAACTCCACCTGAACCTAAGAATCACTTGATAATTAGCCTATTTACAATATATGTTCTTATAATAAAATTGGTACAATTAAAGCCCAGTGAAAAATCCTTCTATAATGAATGCACACCTAAAGCCAAAATTTACATCCATTCTATAAAGTGATTCTTGGGTTCACGTGAAGTCTGCTGCAAAAAAATTGTAAAAAAACACATTAAATAATATAATTACTTTATAGAAAAAATAATTAATATATGATAAGAAAGGATAAAAAATGATATCATCAGAATTAAAAATAGGAAGAACTTTTGGAATCAGATTTGAGCATGGAAAAGATTTTATGACTGAACTTGAAGAATTCTGTAGTGTAAACAATGTAAAGCAAGGATACGTTCCCTTCTTCTCTGGAGATTTCAGTGAAATAACTATAGTTGGTACCTGTAACAAAACTGAGCATCCTGAAGCACCAATGCTGAATTCACCAGCATATTTCGAAAATGTAGAATCCTTTGGCTGCGGCACTATAGCCTATAATAAGGAAACTGGTCAAATACTTCCTCATTTCCATATAAGCATTGGAAGTAGACTTAGTTCTGCTACAGCACATACAAGCCACTTTATTGGCGGCAAAGTTCAATTTCTTATTGAAATGATACTTGTAGAAGTTCTTTTCCCTTCAATGGAAAGAATCACAGATGAAAATGTATTTAACCTTAAACTTCTGGACTTTATTTAAGATTCTATCAATAAACTATTAAAATTTATACCATAGAACTGTTAAAACTATTCTTAATAAGGAGACCAATAATAATGAATAAATTAACCTATACAATGGAAAATTATCTAGAAGCAATATATGAACTTTCAAAAGAAGAGTCAGGAGTCAGAGTATCTGATATAGCCTACCGCCTAGGCGTTACAAAAGCCAGTACTAATAGAGCAATGACTACCCTAAGCGAAAAAGGATTGATTACAAATGAAAAATACAAAGAAATATTTTTGACTGAAGCCGGAAAAAAACTGGCAGAGCAAACTTCTAAAAAGCATCATGTTATTCGTAAATTTCTTATTAAAATTTTAGATGTTGATTCAGATATTGCCGATAAGGATGCCTGTGCTATAGAACACGTTATCAGCGATGAATCTGTTCTTGCCATGCTAGAATATTTTAAAAAGTAAAATATACATTTCTCTATTTTTATCCGAACACTGCAATTAGCTAACATCCCATATTCTTCAAAGTAGGGGATGAACACTGTTCGTTCCTTTATAAGTTCTTCTAAATTTCAGATGGAGAGAAAACTTCACCTAAACCCTAGAAGAACTTGATAAAAAACTTAGAGTGATAAATACAATTTACTGTTAAATACGAAGTAATTTTCTACTACATATTCACATAAATTATAAAGTAAACAATTTTGTGGAGCAATTATGAATTATAGAAATAATTTATCTTACTCTAGGATAGAAGCTGTAAATTATGCTGTAAACTATGCTAAATCACCAAATCCTGCTTATAAATATTTCCTTGTACAAGGTGATAATGGAGGTGACTGTACAAATTTTATATCCCAATGTCTTAAAGCCGGTGGAGCTCCAATGGTGTCTTCACATAAAAATCAATGGTGGTACAGCGGCCTCAAGTGGTCGGTCTCATGGACTGTAGCCGGTTCACTTTACTGGTATTTGAAAATCAATGCTGATGAACAATTATATGGTGCCAAAGGTACAGAAGTTGATTCTGTATCAATGCTTGATGTTGGCGATATAATCTTTTATAAAAATAAAAGAGGTAAAATTCAACACTCGGCAATTATAACTTCATTTGACAAAGATTATCCCTTAATATCGCAACATACTCCAAACCATTTAAACATACCCTATAAAAAAGACTGGGCTATTAAGATGCATTTTCTAAAAATATCCTTATAGTAACTTCTTCTTTTAAAAACTAGTTACAGCAAATACCGTTCGCTTGAATTTTCTTTTTCAGAATTTCTACTCTATATGTAGTTATATAATTCTCACTATAAGGATAATACTCTTTAACTCTTTGGGATAAATTATCTAAAATTCCAAATATTTTATCCCTATTTTTTTGTTCTGTTTTCATACGCTCAAACCATTGAGGTAATTCATACGAAACTTTATGAAAATTCAACTGTCCTCCTTCTAAAGGAAGTTCTCTTAGTAATTTAGTCCATAAACATGGTGAATATGAAAATACATGAGAACTATCCCTCAATAGTTCAATCTCATTAAACATCTTTTCGGACTCATATCCATCAACTACAGAACAATCTAAAATATATAATTTCCCTCCTATTTTTAGAACTCTACACATTTCTTTAAGGGCTGTTTTAATATTTGAAAAGTGGTGGGCAGCTAATCTACAGACAACAATATGAAATGTGTTGTCTGGAATTTTCATATTATGAACATCTTCAATACGAAATTCTATATTGGTAATTCCATTTTCATATGACTGTTCTTTTGCTTCATGTAACATTTCACGTGTAATGTCAATCGCTTCAACTTGTTGAGTGTATTGTGCAAGTTTTATAGCTGTATGACCCGTACCAGTTGCCACATCTAAAACCCTATCTTCAGGTTGTGGATCCAATAATTTTATCATTCTATCAAGATCCCGTGCATTATTATGGACTGAACTATACCTATAATTAGAAGCATTTTTCCCAAAATTTTGTTGTACTCTGCTTTGATTTTCCACCTACAATCCCCCTTGAATTAAATCTATTTTTACTCAACTACTACTGCTGTTCCTGAAGCAGTTACCATGAGCATATTTCCTCCCTGTCCTAATACCTCATAATCAATATCTATCCCAATAACAGCATTTGCTCCAACAGCATACGCCCTATTTTTCAATTCTTCTAACGCTTCTTCTCTAGCCTGTATAAGTTCTCCTTCATAAGATTTTGAACGTCCTCCAAAAAAGTTAGTAAATCCTGCTGCAATATCTTTAATAGCATCTACACCAGAAATTACTTCTCCAAAAATAATTCCTTTATATTCTAAAACTTTCTTTCCCTCTATACAATTTGTAGTTGTTATAATCATCATTATGCCTCCTTCTTTAAATTTTAAAATACAAAATTTTAAAAAGTTTATTATTAAATAAATCGATTAATTTTTTATACACTTTAAATAATATCAGATAATTCTAATATAGAGAAATAATTTAATATTTTAGTACACTTCCATTACGGTTATAATAAACATATATTGATATTTTACAATAAATTAAAAGGATGTGTTCTTATGTCAAATACTTATAATAAAGAATTCCTAAAGAAAAAGCTTTCTTCTATACAATATAAGGTAACTCAGGAAAATGAAACTGAACCCCCTTTTGAAAATGAATATTGGAACTTTAATGGAGAAGGTATATATGTGGACATCTGTAGTGGAGAAGCCTTATTTACCTCTCTGGATAAATTTGACTCTGGCTGCGGTTGGCCTAGTTTTTCAAAACCATTAGTTCCTGAAAATATAAATGAATCCAAAGACAATTCCCATGGAATGATTAGAACAGAAGTAAGAAGTAAAAAGGGAAATTCTCACTTAGGCCATGTCTTTAATGACGGTCCAAAGGAATTGGGAGGACTCAGATACTGTATAAATAGTGCTTCCATAAAATTTATACCTTTAGATGATTTAGATAGAAAAGGGTACGGTGAGTATAAAAGATTATTTTTAAATAAGTAAAATCAAAGCTTATAACAAAGATTTTATAGTTATCCTAATAATAATTTTAATTATCCCCATTATTTATTCTTATTATTCTCTACAGAAAAATACATCCAAATATGAACTAAGTATAGGTGATAAATTTATCACCTATACTTCACTATAACTCAATTTAACTCTGCATACATTTCAGCTATTGTATAAAGATAATAACTAAGTCCAATTTGCTGCTTTTCAAGAACAACTCTGTGAAAATCATCTTCTAGAAAAAATCTGGCCTGCTTAACAAATAATTTTGAATTTATATTCATACTATGATTGTTTAAAAATTCAATATGATCTTTTAATATCTTTTGAAGTCTTTTATCACTTGCTTTCCATCCACTCTTTAGAGCAGTTGCCACATATTCTATGAATCTTTGTGCTTCTTTTGCAGATTCATTCATATTTTCTAAATTTTCATATTTTATTTTAGGAATTTGATATCCATAGTTATCTTTAATATAGTTATTATGCTCTAAGAGTGCATTTTCCCATTCATCTACATTAAGTCCTTTAAACATTTCTTCTTTATTCATTGTTTCTCCTTTCTTTACTAGATTAATAGAATTGTCGATAGTCTCCAATAAAGCATCCAATCTCTGCCTGCGCGCAAAAAGCAGTTTTTGCTGTTTAATTAAACACATTATACGACTTGGTTCATTCTCAAGTGTTTTCTTAATATCTTTTAGGGAAAAATCAAGTTCTCTATAAAATAATATTTGCTGAAGACGTTCAAGTTCTTTTTCTCCATAAAGACGATATCCTGCATCACTTATTTTACACGGCTTCAGCAATCCTATTTTATGATAATAATATAAGGTTTTTATTGTAACTCCTGTAAGTTCTGAAATTTCCTTAACCTTGTATAACATAATTTTTCACCTCATATATAATCATACGCCCTTACCAAAGGTCAGAGTCAATACTTTTCATATTTTTATAAACAAAAATTATATTTATAATTTAAACCTATTTTTCCAGGAAGCATTAAATCAACAATTATTACATAATACATTTCCTCCATGACCATATCAATTCCTTTATTTCCATCTTGAACAATTTCTACACTATATCCATTTAACTCTCTGACCTACGGACAGTAAATTTATATAAAATTCCATTAAAGTATAATGATTGATGTTGATGTTTATACTCAAGGATTTAATCATATTCCTAATTGATTATTATTGAATAAATTGATTAAAATGTAAGTATAAATTTATACTTATAACAGTGTTTTATGTCAATGTAAATAAAAGGAACTAATATTCATATAATGTAAAAGCAATTTTTAAATAATAGGTATTTCTTAAAGAATAATAACATCTTTTGAACCATTTAACTCCAGCCCTAAATAAGCTGTAGATTCTTACCTGTTTGTCTCTCAATGTTTTTGTAGCCCCAATAAGTTTATTTTTCTTATCTTTTGTACAAGATGTTCCAAGGGTTATCATCCAGCAGTAAGCTATACAAATGCATAAATATAAGGTTCTTGCATACTGGATATTATGTGTCCAGGTACCTTCTAAATTGAACCCACCAGATTTAAAATCTTTAAACATTTCTTCTATATCAAATCTTTTTTTATATTCTCTAATTGAAAAGGTCTGTTCTAAATTATTTGCTATGAACCAGGTATCATCAGAACTTTCTGCCCTGCAGACTGCCAGATTGCATATATATTTTTTAGATGTTAATTTTACATTGTAAAAGTGTCTTGTCTTTCCCTTTAAAGGTATTATATTTCCCAGCTTTTTTATATTTGGTTTACCGCATATTGATATTTTTAAATTTTTTGTACACCTGATACAATACTTGAATTTTAAAGTCTTATCTATAAACTTAAACAAATCGACACTTTTAAATCCCCTGTCTGCTAAAATTGTAACATCAAAATTATAGGGAACTACTATTTTATGTATAAAATTAAGTCCTTGTTTAATATACTTGAAATCTTTACTTCCCTCATCTTTATATAAGAACATCTTATACCACAGGGGAACTGCCCTTCTTCCCACTTTTAAAGAAAACTGTAATATAACAAATTTATCTATAATAGTTGTGTGATCAAAAATTATATATATTTTCTTTGAATGACTTTTATACTTTTGTAGTAACCTATATGCGAAGAATTCATATATTTTCTCACAATTAATAGCCTTGTTAGTTAAAAATCTTCTCAATCTTTTAATTTTACTTTCTTCTGTACCTGAAGAATAGGAATCCTTCAGCTCTTGAGATATTTTGGATAATATAACTGACTGTGAAACTATTATTCCTACAACTATAGCTATTAAGTTATTTAAACGGTATGATGATAAAATTATCATTTTTTCTAGTATTTTTTTTAATTCTGTAGTAATATATTCTTGATCATTGATCATAATAAGCCACCTTTTCTAGTAAAATTGTGCTGCAAATCAATTTTATACTATGAATTGGTGCTTTTTATTATTTTCAGAATATTTCTATACAAATTTTAATTCCCATTTATATGGTTATTAGCTGTCCGTAGGTTAGATTTAACTCTAAATAGTCTCTTTCCATTTCAGCTATATTTTAAACAAAGGTGCCGCCCTTTGGCTTTTAGATATGCGGCACCAACACTATGATATTAAAATTTCTTACATCTATTTATTATTTATCCTCCGGCTTTTTATCCCTTTGTCCACCAAAGTGAAAACCGTTCTGCCAGTTGCCATGCGGATCGTGGTCATTTGGCTTGGGCGGCTCATGTGCCGATTTTCTGGACCACATATCATGGAATCTTGAGCCGAAAAATCCGCCGCGCATGGATCTGAGCCGTTCAATTTGCTCATGTCCCATACGGGAACGAGCAGCACACATCCACTCATCCCACTCGTCATCGTTCACTTCAACACCAAGTTGAGACTCCAGCACAGTGATTATCCTGTCCAGATATTTACCGAATGCCGCCTGTTCCTCTTCACTGAGGCAGCTAAAAATACTTTCGGAATTGAGACCTGATTCCTGGTGCTCATTTTTACCCTTCTCAGTCAGCGTCACCAGCATGATACGCTTATCCTCCTCAGATGGGACACGGACAACGTAGCCCTTCTTCTCCAGCTTGTTTAGCAGCTCATTAAGTGATTGCTGCCGAATACCCAACAGATAGGAAAGGTCTTTGGTACTAATTCTCTCCTGTAGCTTGAGTATAGCTAAAACTCTGCCCTGCCCGCGCGTTGGATCGGCCATTGGGCCGTATTGCGCATGGCTCAACAAATGGTGACGCTGCAAAAGCCACTGGAGTTTTGACATTTTTTCATAGAGTTCGTTAAAATTATTTTCCATCTAGTAAATCCTCCTTAATTAATTTATAACAGGTACCTTTAGCATTATTATACTGGTACCTGTTATAAATGTCAAGATATTTTTTACAGGTGCCTGTAAAAAATTATATGGCAAAATGCCAAACTACTTCAATAAATCCATTATTTGTTTTTGACCTTTTGACAATATAAAAACAATGACATCACTAGAATAAACTAATAATGAATACCTATAGAATAATTATTGTCAAAAATATAATAATAACTATATGGAATAATTATTTACAGGAGGCGATATTAAAATGGGAAATTCTATGTTTTGCTATCAATGTGAACAAACCTTTGGTGGAAAAGGATGTACAAAAAGTGGAGTTTGTGGTAAAACCCCGGAAATTGCAAATCTACAGGATTTATTGATATATCAATTGAAAGGTATATCCTGTTATGCTAAAACACTAATTGACAGAGGAGAAACTATAGATAAAAATATAGTAACATTTTTGGAGAATTCTTTATTTACTACTCTTACAAATGTAAACTTTGATTCAAACTCTCATGTAAAATTATTAAAAGAATCACAGAAAATAAAAGAATCATTGAGAAATAAATCTCCAGAAGGAAAATATCCAGATGCAGCTACATATAATTTAAGTGATACAAAAGAAGATATGTTAAAAGATTCAGTTAAAGCTGGAATTATGTACGACGAAAATCTGGATGCTGATATCAGATCCCTACGCTCTACCATATTGTATGGATTAAAAGGTATAAGTGCCTATGGACATCAAGCGAGATTTATAGGATACAATAGTGAGCAGATAGATCAATTCTACTTTTTAGCATTAGAAGCCACCACCAACGATAATTTAACTCTGCAGGACATGATCCGCATGACAATGAGAACGGGTGATATGAGCATAGAGGTTATGAAGACATTGGATAAGGCCAATACATCCAGATATAAAGATCCATCTGTCCACAAAGTTAATGTAAATATTAAAAAAGGACCCTTTATAATTGTATCAGGCCATGATTTAAGAGATTTGGAAATGCTTCTCCAGCAGACAGAAGGCACAGGAATCAATATTTATACCCATGGGGAGATGCTGCCTGCACATGGATATCCAGAGCTAAAAAAATATAAACATCTGGTAGGCAACTATGGTTCAGCCTGGCAAAACCAACAGAAAGAATTTGACGGAATACCTGGATGTATTTTAATGACTACTAATTGTTTAATGAGACCAAGAGAAACATATAAAGACAGAATATTTGCCACCAGTGTTGTTGGATGGGATGGAGTTCAGCACATAGATGTAAATGAAGATGGAACAAAAGATTTTAGTATAATAATAAATAAGGCTTTAGAACTTGGAGGATTTAAAGAAGATGAAAAAACAAAAGAGATTTTAGTAGGATTTGGTCATAAGGAAACCCTATCTCATGCAAATGAAATAGTAAACGCCGTAAAAAAAGGCAGTATAAGACATTTCTTTTTAATAGGCGGTTGTGATGGGGCAAGACCTGGCAGAAACTACTATACCAGCTTTGCACAGATGGTACCTAATGACTGTATAATACTTACTTTAGCCTGTGGAAAATATAGATTTAATAAATTGGATTTTGGAACAATTGAGGGCCTTCCAAGATTACTTGATGTGGGGCAATGCAATGATGCCTATTCAGCAGTTAGAATAGCTACAGCACTGGCAGATGCTTTTGACACAGATGTAAATTCCCTTCCATTAACAATAATACTATCCTGGTATGAACAAAAAGCAGTGGCAGATTTATTGGCATTATTATCCCTTGGAATAAAAGGAATATATTTAGGACCAAGTTTGCCTGCATTTATATCCCCTAATATACTTCAATATCTAGTGGATACCTTTGATATAAGGCCAATCAGTACTCCTGAAGAGGACTTGAAAAGTTCTCTTAAACAAATTAATTAAAATTACTCTAAATATTAAAAAGAGTCTTGACCAAAAAAGACTCTTTTTAATACTAATGTCACCCCAGATTCCATCCAATGGCTTTTTTTCTTATCTGGATAAACTCCCTGTAGATGCCCTTCTCTCTTATAAGTTCTTCATGTTTTCCACTTTGTACAATATGTCCTTCACTCAACACGAAAATTTTATCTGCATTTCTCACTGTTGAAAGACGATGGGCAATCATAATAACAGTCTTGTATTTTGTAAGTTCTCGGATGGCAAGCTGAAGCTGGTTTTCATTTTCAGGATCCACACTTGAAGTGGCCTCGTCCAAAATAATTATTGGGGCATCCTTCAGTATAGCCCTTGCAATGGAAATACGCTGTTTTTCTCCTCCTGAGAGGCTGCTTCCACCCTCTCCAATTAACGTATTGTATCCTTCAGGAAGCTTTTCTATAAACTCATGGCAACTGGCCCTTTTAGCCGCTTCAACTACTTCCTCCATGGTTGCCTCCGGATATCCGAACTTTATATTGTTCAAAATGGTATCATGAAACAAATATACATTTTGAAACACCATGCTTATATTTCTCATAAGACTTTCACATGTATATTCCTTCACGTCATATCCTCCAAGTAGAACTCTACCTTCATTTACATCCCAAAATCTGGCTATAAGGCTGCAGATAGTACTTTTCCCCCCTCCAGAAGGCCCTACAATAGCCACTGTTGAATTTTGCGGTATGGTAAGAGTTATGTTGTCTAGAATCTTTCTTTCATCATAGGAAAAAGATATATTTTTAAGTTCTATATTATAATTTTTAGGTTGAATGTCCCTCCCACTTTCATCCATAAGAGGTATTTCTTCTACAGCCTGAATTTTATCCATGCTGCTGTCAAGCAATCTGAGTACTCCCGATACAGTTCCAATTAGCTCAATATAGGAGTAAATCACAAAACTTGATATAACCATCATGAGAGTACTTAAAAGAGAAAGTCTGCCTCCTGAAAAAAGGTAGCAGGACATAAGAATGATAGTACATGCTGCAATCTTGAAAACATATAGGTAAAGTGCAATCAACTTGTTAAACACCTTCTCAAGGCCCATATTCCTCTTTCGGCTTTCTTCAATGGCTTCATCCACCGCCCTGTTTGATTTTTCACCAAGTCCAAAAGATTTTACAATGGATATTCCCTGTATATATTCCAACACCGCAGAAACAAGGGCACTCTGTGCTTCCTGACGTTTTGGAGCAACATCAATACTCTTTTTCTGAAGTATGGAATTTACAATCACACCTAAAATAATGGCTATAATAGATATAATACCTATGCGCCAATCAAAAAGGCTTATTACAATACTTATTATAACTGCATGAACAAATCCCACAATAATCTTATCCAAAATATCCCCTGCCTTGTTTTCAATATCCCCAATGGTAGTAGTAACTACAGAAGAAATCTCCCCAAGCCTATTGGAACTAAAATAACCCATAGGCATTCTCTTTAATCTATCCCCAATTTCAATTCTCTTGTCCGAACACATGGAAAAACATGCAATACTTCTTTTTTCATTAGCTAGGTAACCAAATAATATTTTACCGGCCAGCCCTACAGCCATTATCAAAAATGCCAAAAATACAGTTTCCATAGTAATATTTTCTCCTGTATCTCTTGCAACTATAATGCTGTTTAGAGCATACACCATGGCGAAAATAGGCACTGCCTGACAAATGGAAAATATAACATTAAGTGCAAAGGACTGTACCAACTTTCCCCTGTGCTTTCCCGAAAATATCAGAATCCTTTTTATGGTCTTAAGCATATTTTTTCCCTCCTTTTATCTCATCTCTATCTTTAGTTCCTATATGAGCCTCCCACATTTTTCTATAAAGCTTGCAATTTTCAAGCAGTTTTTCATGAGTTCCCTGAGCTTCTATCTTGCCTTGATTTACCACAACTATATTATCTGCAGTTGTAATGGTGGAAAGCCTATGGGCTATTACAATTAAAGTTTTCCCCTTTACCATCTGAGATATGGACTCCTGTATTATGGCCTCATTTTCAGGATCCGCATAGGCAGTGGCTTCATCAAGTACAATTACAGGACTATTTTTCAATATGGCCCTCGCAATTGAAATACACTGCCTTTCCCCTCCTGAAAAATGTTTGCCTGCCTCACCTGCTTCTGTTTCATATCCATTTTGAAGACACATTATAAAATCATGACAGCTGGCTTTTTTAGCTGCTTCTATAATCTCTTCATCCGATGCACCCTCCTTTCCAATTCGGATATTTTCCTTTATGGAGGTGTTAAACAGAAAATTTTCCTGTGATACATAGGATATCACATCACTTATCTGCTTAAGTGGAATATCTCTTACATCTACATCATCTATGGTTATCCTCCCGCCTGAAGCTTCCCAGAAACTGGCGATAAGTTTTGCTATAGTTGATTTTCCTGAACCTGATGGCCCTACAATAGCTGTCATTCCACGTGGAACTGTATCAAAGGATATTCCCTTTAGAATTTCAGTATCATCATAGCTGAATGTCACATCTTGAAACTTTATTTTATAGTTCTTTAATTTTTTATATTGAGATGGACGTTTTAATTCCTCTTTATCTAATATTTGATATACCTGTCCAATAATAGTTCCCATAGAAGCTATGCTGTCAGTGTACTGCATGGCCTGTACAAGAGGTGTCAAAAGTCCAAAACACAATATTATACAAGTTATAAACACAGAAAGCGCCAAAGTTCCATTTATGTAGAAATAAAGTCCTGAAGGTATGACAAAAAGCAGTGCCTCAGGAGTAACATACATGACAGCTGTATACAAAAACAGTGTGTTTTTGAAAAAAGCCGTCACTGCGGCACAATTATTTTCTACAGAGTCGGAATACTTCTTGTAGGAAATTGAGGACTGGTTGAATGCTTTTATTGCCTCAATGCCGTTTACATATTCCACTACATTGGAATTCATCAGATTACCGGCCTGGACATATTTCTTATAATAGTACACATATTTTTTCATGATAAGCTTATACAGCAGCATTCCTATAGGTATTGTAACAAGGGATATAAGAGCCATACGCCAGTCCAGGTAAAATAGATATAAAAGCACAAATATCGGTACCAGAAGGTTTGATGTCATTTCTGGTATTACATGGGCAAGAGGTTCCTCAAGTTTTTCAACCGTATCCACCATTATTGTCTTCAATTCTCCGGATGGACTTTCCAGTACATATCCAAGAGGAACCTTTGAAAGTTTTTCAGCAAATTTTACACGAATATTTTTTAAGATTGTAAAGGCCGCACTATGGGATATAGAAGTGGAAAGTGCATTAAAGCCTACTTTCCCTGTATATCCTGCCAAAGCAGCAAGGACAACATATGAAAGCTGCCTGAAATCAGAGTTTCCATCTATAATTTTCATCGTAATGTTTGCAGCAGCAAAATAGGGTATCATGCCGCAGGCCACACCCAGTACGGCAAGAATCACCGAGGCTGTCATTTTGTTCCTGCACTGAGAAGCAAAGTACATCAATCTTCTAAAAGTGCTATCTTTTTTCATATTCAACCTCCTCATATTATTAAAAAATAGGGATATAATTCAATATAGTTAGCCTTGTCTAACTATATTGAATTATATCCCTATGCCCCTTATTTATCTACTCCATTTATACATTTATGCTCCAAAACTGTCCATAAATTCTCCCCCTTCTAAACTTACCTGGAGTCATTCCCATAGTATCATGAAAGGCTTTTGAAAATTTACTGGCATTTTCATAACCCACCATCATTGCAATGTCCCCTACAGTATTTTTTGTATTCAAAAGCATTCCCGCAGCCTTTTTTATCCTAAATTCCTTTATAAATGCATAATAAGTTTTACCGTACATCTCTTTAAAACACTCCGAAAATGTCCTAGCATTTATCTTATACTTATTGCTTATTTCCTTTATGGTAATATATTTTTCCACATTTTCCGTAACATCTTCCTTTATAAGTTTTACCTTGCTTATAATCCTTCTATCAAAATATTTTCCCTTTATTTCAGATATCTGTATATCCTTATCAATCAAAAAAAGCACCAGTTCTGAAAATTTAACAATGGCCCTTTCTCGCCAGAAAGCATCCTCTGATATTATATTTCCCATTATGCTTTGTATGTACCTGTTATTGGACAGTATCATGAATTTTCCATGGACATTCATCTTGTGAAGCAGCATGTAACTTGTAATTGTGGTTTTCCCAAACATATTTTTCAGAAAATTATCCAGATTCTCTTCTGTGGTGGTAATGGAAATACCCTTATAATTTCCCAAGGGAAAGTTGTGTTTATGATTGCCACTAGACAAAATCGCCACTGCAAAATCCCCTGGTGCCACATAAAATATCTTTTGATTTAAATAATCCAGTTCGCACCTGCCTGCCATACAATAATTCATTTCTATAAGGCCTTTTTCCTCCATAGGAAAAAATTCCTTAACCTTTAATACAAAATCATGATATACAATCCATATACCTTCAAATATTTCATACTGCACTGTTTTTCCCTTAATATAATTTTCATTGTAATAATAAACTGTCTTGTTTTCCTCCCTTTGAACTTTTTCAATCATATCTTCAAAAGAGGCCTTCCATCTGATATCGGCTATATACAACTCCTTGTCCAAAAAATTCTCCCCATTTCCATATTTTATTTTAATACTTCCATTTCCCTCACAATTCTCAATTTGCCTCTGTATTTTTACCTTTCCACTTTCAATTAGTTTTTACATTCTCCAGTATGAACACTACTGTATCCCTTATAAGTTCCTCTAGGGCTCAGATGGAAAAGAGCATTACTTATGAGCAAATTCCATCTGAGCCTTCAAATCATTTGATAAAAGTTTCATTATCAAGTTCATTAAAAGCTTCAGTAACTTCATCATTTGAATTCATTACAATAGGCCCTCCCCATGCAATAGGTTCATTTAAAGATTTTCCTGTAAATAAAATAAAATGAATTTTTTCTTTACCTGACTTTATTTCCATTTTATCATCACTTTCAAAAAACAGTACTTTTTTCGTATATTGGATTTTTGATTTCTCTATCAAATAGACAGTATTCTGACAAGCTTTACTCCAGCTCCATCTTTTTCTATATTGCCTTTTATGACTTTTTTTATTGTTCTGATTGACATATAAATCCTTCCAATATTTATCTTATATTCTAAGTTTAATTATTTTCTTTTTCATCATTCCTCCTATATTTAAAGAATGTAAATTGGTAGCAACAGGGTTAACTTTTCATATAATATAGCATAAAATTAACTATTACAACTTATTTAAACACAATATGAAAAGGTGGTTACCCTATGGAAAGAATATATGATAGAAATGATAGAATAGTAGGATATTTAAAACACAATAATACTGTTTACGATAGATATAATAGAATTGCTGGATATATTGATACTCCCGTACTTTATGACGCAAATTGCAGACGAATAGGCTATGTAAGAAATGGGACTCTCTATAAACGTAATGGATCCCCATCATGTTATTTCAATGGCTGGCATGTTCATGACATGAGAGGACACAGACTAGGACATGTAAACAGTTCCTGGCTGGGATTACTTGCAGCCGGTCTATTACTAGGTCTATATTATTAGCTTGTGGTACCTAGATATAGTTGACTTTTGTAATTTAGATCCATAATGCTTTAATTTATCCTATAATAAAATTAACTAATACCCCCAGCTTCTTTAAGGTGGGGGATAAACACTTATATGTTCCTTTATAAGTTCTTCTAAGGCTCAGATAGAGGAAAAGCATTTCTCATGTGCAAACTTCATCTGAACCTCTAAATAACTTGATAATCAAGGATAAATATATGGATTCTCAGGAGCCTCTATATTTTCTATTTTTTGTACAACTATTATGGGCATTATATCTTCATTTCCATATTTAGTACTTTCAAGAGTACCTTCTACACTTATCCATTGTTCTTTATTAAGCTGTGATGCATTGTCCCATCTACACATTAATCCTATGACTTGAGCATCAGCAGCACAACAGCTCATCAGCATTCTCGCAACAACAAATTCATTTTCCTTAAAGTTTTCTTCCTTATAGACAAAACCTCTTATTATTACCTTCTTTCCAATATACTGCTGAACTTTACCTTCCAACTTAAAAATATTTTCATAATAATTGTGATCATCAAATAAAATCCTGTCTCCGATTATATTTTCTTTTATATTCTCATTGGTTGAACTGTTATTGTTTGAATTGGTTATTGTGACCCCTTTATTACCAGCAATTTCTGTATTCAAATTATTTGGAACTGCTGTAAATCCAATTAGAATTACTGCAAGAAACATTAAATAGCTTACTCTAAATTTATTCCTGGTCATTACTGTAAATATTTTTGTTAATTGAAATAAGGCTAATATGAAAATTGCCACTATAGTGATCTTTATATATATAAACATTTTAGGATTAATAAAATTATTAATCTCTCCTGTTTTCATCAAATAACATAAAAGGGCATTAAAAGCTATAAAAATAATAAATTTTATAAACTCTTCTGTATTAAATCTTCTCATTACACCACCCCCATGGTGGTTAATATATTTATTATGCAGCCAATTATGTAACAAACAGAGAAAATGTATACTATCAATCTTATTACAAAACCTTTTTTAAAGCTTGCTCCAAGCATTATGGTATTTTTTATATCCAGCATAGGACCTATAATCATAAAGGCAGAAACAGAGCCTAGTGTAAATTGATTTAAAAATGTCCTTGCAATAAAGGCATCTGCCTCAGAGCAAACTGATAACACAAATGCTAAAAGCATCATTACAATTATAGAATATACAGTGTGCATTCCAAGAGGAGTTATAATGCTTCTAGGTACAAATGTTTGAAATACTGACGATAACACGGCACCTATTATTAAATATTTGCTTATATCAAAAAATTCAATTGTAGTATGCTCCAAAACATTTAAAATTTTTGACCTTTTTAAACTATATTGATGATTATAGCCACATCCGCAGAGAATATCACTGTCAGACTCAAATTCTTTTCCTTTTACCGGCATATCTTTACCTTGAACAATTTCTATAAGAAAGCCTATTGTCACAGCTGCTAAAATTCCAAATCCTGCCCTTAACAATACAACACTGGGTCTATCGTAAAAAGCACTATAAGTAGATAACAGTACAACAGGATTGACTATAGGTACCGCAAGCATAAATGTAACAGCTATACTAGCTGGAACGCCTTTTTTCATAAGCCTTCTGGCTATAGGAACAACGGCACACTCACATATTGGAAATACAAATCCTATTAAAGAAGCTCCCATAATTCCCAAAAATTTATTTTTAGGAAGCACTTTTGAAATAACTCTATCCGATACAAAAACCTGTATCACTGCTGAAATAAAAGAACCTAAAAGTATAAATGGAATAGCCTCCAGCATTATACTGATAAATATAGTAAAAAAACTGTTAGTAAATCTCAAATTAAAATTAAAATCAGTTAATCCTCTTATTCCATTAAAGACAAAAAGAAGTAATACCCCTAAAATCATATACATAATTATTTTTCCGTTATTTGATTCAGCTGCTTCTACACTCCCTAATGCTTTTTCATCTTCTCCTTGAAAATAATTTTTTGTAACTGTTTGTATGTTTTTTAAAATTTTTTTTCGCAATATACAAGCTTTTAAAAGTTCTTCTTCCAAATGATTAATATTTTCAATTCCCAATATAATTGCATAGGAGTTAATCTCTTCAATCTTCTTTTTAATCCTTACTTGATCTTTTTTTGCCATTGTTTTAAAATTATTCATTATTATTAAATTACTATTATATATAGGCGGAAAAATCAAGGATTCCATATTATTTAAATAAAGTTCAAAACTTTCTGCATCCAATATATTAAATATAGTTGATATGCTGCAGTTTTTTCTTATTTCATCCTGGTTTAATGTATCTAACAGATCCTGCAATAAAGTTGCTCCATTATGTTCAATAATAATCCTATGGGGCTTATAACTTTTAATTATATCCATTGAAATTACATTTCCCACATTAACTTGTCCACTGTTTATATATTTATCTTCAATACTTTTTTCTCCAATCTCATTCTGAAATATAAGCACCCGCTGGCCATAGGCTAAAGTATTACCCAGGAGAACATTTATAAATGTAGTTTTCCCGGCCCCTAAAAATCCAGTAACTATTTCTACATCAATTTTTTTTATCATCTATTATACCTCGTATTAAGCAGTAAATAGCTTGTTTATATAATCCTTATTTATTTTGCAGCCTATTACACATACTCTTCCAGTAAAATCAGATGTAGTTTCCCTTATATTTAGTTCATTTGGTACATAATCAAACTCTATCCAGTTTTTATTTTCAACCTGAACTATACCCTTCGCCCTGAGCACCATTCCAGTAAGTTTTTCATCCCCCAGCTTATTTAAATTATTCAACAGCTTGTTTTTGTTGTATATAACTGAAGTTTCAATTCCATAGCTATCAAAAACTTCATCTACATTATTTGGGTTTTTATTTGAAACTTTTGTACCAATTACATTTAATTTCGTTCTTTCAAGTCTTACTGCCTGCTTTAGAAGTTCAGCCTTAAAATCTTCCTGTGCAGCTTTAACAATTTTATCCCCCTTTAGCTGTTCAATAGGGGTAGTAACAATACTACAACCACTATTAATCCTTTTAATTTGTTCTATTACTGATTGAATCTTTTCACTACTTTGATTTTCTGTTCTAGTTAAAACAACACACTTAGCACTTTCAATCTGATCCTTATAAAAATCTCCAAAATTTATTATATAGGCATTAAATTTTGTTACATCTATCAAGGTTATAACCAGATTCAAATTTACTATTGTTTTAAGTTCCCTACTACTTATAACCTTCAATATTTCTGAGAGCTTACCAACTCCAGAAGGTTCTATTATAATACTGTGAGGCTTGTACTTACAGCATATCTCCTCTATAGCTTTTTTAAAATCCCCTGCAATAGTACAACATATACAACCTGCATTTATTTCTTTTATTCTTATATTTGTTTTCTTTAAAAAGCTTCCATCTATTGGCACCTTTCCAAATTCATTTTCTATTATAGCTACATTTCCTGCATATACTTTTTCAAAAATCAACTTTTTAATAATAGTAGTCTTACCGGCTCCTAAAAACCCTGAAAAAATATCAACTCTGGTTTTCATAAATATATGCCTCCTTATTCGGATAAATTTACTTAATATTATAATAATATTAAATTAAATGCAAATTATTAGCATTTAGCATTATTTATTTTAAAAATCAATACAGGGATGGCATTATTAAAATAATAACTATATAATATCAAATGCTATTTTCCAATTTTTCAATTTCTTTTTGTCCCCCTATAGCTACAACTATATCCCCTTCCAAAAATACAAAATCTGAAGCAGGTGATACATTTATATCGTCCCCTCTTTTTATCATTATAATATTTATTCCATACTTAGACCTTATATTCAATTGCTCTAAATTTTTTCCAATCCATTTTTTTATACATAGTATTTCCGCTACTCTATATTCAGGGGATAATGCTATAAAATCCAACATATTATTTGATACCAGATTATGAGCAATTCTAACAGCTGTATCTTTTTCAGGGAAAACAACTTTATCAGCTCCTATTTTATATAGAATCTTTGCATGTAAATCTGTATTGGCCTTGGCAAGTACAAATTTCATACCCATTTCCTTTAACAATAAGGTAACTATAACACTACTTTGAATGTCGGCACCTATTATTATAGCTACATCAAAATTATTCACCCCAAGTGCCTTAAGATTCTCCTCCTCAGTGGCATCTGCCTCAACTGCCTGTGTCACATAAGGAGTTATATCCTGAACATTATCTTCTCTTGAATCCACTGCAAGTACATCATTTCCAAGTTCATAGAGAGTTCTAGCTATTGATTTTCCAAACCTCCCCAGGCCCACAACTAAATACTGCTTTTTTTTCATAAGATCATCTCCGTTTTTCAAATTTTATCCAATTAATATTTTATCCTCGGGATATTTTATAGATTTAGGAATCTTCCTGTTTATCATGGATAATATTACAGTAAGACCACCTAACCTCCCAAAAAACATAGTTATAATTATAATCATTTTTCCCATAGCACTCAAACTAGGTGTAATTCCAATACTCAATCCACAAGTTCCAATAGCCGATACACACTCAAAAATTATGGTTTCCATGGATTTATTTTTCTCAGTTACACCTAGTATCAAAGAAGATATAGAAATTAATATTACATAAATTATAAATATCACAATAGCTTTGTATACCAGATCTTTTTTTATGGTTCTTTTATAAATTTCAGTCTCCTGCCTGCCTTTTATTACAGATACAGCTGTCATTATAATTAAAGCTGCAGTGGTTGTCTTTATCCCCCCTGCTGTAGAGCCTGGAGCTCCACCTATAAACATAAATACAATAGTTAAAAATTTACTATTTTCACTCATATCAGAAATGGAAATCGAATTAAATCCTGCAGTTCTCGCTGAAACTGAAGCAAAAAATGAAGATAACAGCTTATCTCCTGAAGTCATATGTTTCATAGTAGCTGGATTGTCAAATTCAAATAAAAAAAACAATATGGTTCCAGAGGCTAAAAGTACAACAGCCATTGTTATACAAACCTTTGAATGAAGAGAAAGTCTCTTTATATGCTTAAAACTTAAATTATATATTTCCTGCCATACATAAAATCCTAATCCTCCAATGATAATCAATATACTTATAGTAAATATTATTGTAAAATTATTATAATAAGGTACTAAACTTCTACCCTCTCCAATTAAGTCTATGCCAGCATTACAGAATGCAGACACAGAGTGAAAAATTGAATAAAAAAGTCCTCTGCTAAGCCCAAATTGAGGAACAAACTGAGAAGACAAAACAACTGCTCCTACAGCTTCTACTAAAAAAGTAAACAATAATATGTTCTTTGACATTTTTACAAGCCCCTGTATATTAAAAGAATTAAGTGACTCATGAATTAACAGTCTTTCCTTTAATGTGATTTTTCTTCCTAAAATCAACGCAATAAGAGTGGAAAACGCCATAAATCCAAGTCCGCCCACCTGAATTAAAGCCAAAATTACCGTTTTTCCAAAATAGTTCCAATGAGTTCCTGTATCCACTGTTATAAGCCCTGTTACACAGGTTGCAGATGTAGCTACAAATAGTGAATCTATAAAATTGGTATATGTATGATTTTCAGAAGATATAGGAAGCCATAGTAAAATGGCACCTACTATAATTATTAACAAAAACCCCAATATTAAAATTTGAATTTCATTCATTTTAAATAATGATTTATTTTTAAACTCCATTAAAATTCACCTTCTGTTTATAAATTACTCTTTATAGTATATTTAATTTAAAAATACTTACCCGATTTATTTAAAAAACTAAAATTTTCTTGGACAATTATCTCCATTTGTGAACCACCTACAGGGTTTACATCCTAAGCATTTAATAATACTCTTTCCTTCTCTTATATGACTTGTAAAATCATGATCTGCAAGCTGTGCTCTACCTATGGCAACAAAATCCACCAAATTATTATCAATTAAATAATTGGCCTGCTCTTTTGTTTTAATTGAATTTACTGCAATTACAGGTATATTTACCTGTTCTTTTATTTTAGCTGCGCCATATACAATCCAGTTACAGGGAAAATCTTTTGGTACTTCTTCTTTAATTGGTGTATTATCATATCCCGTAGAAACATGAATATAATCCATACCTGAAGCTTCAAATTTTTTTGCCATATTAATGCTGGTTTCCAAATCACTCTCATTACAACCCATCCGAATTCCAACTACAAAAGAAGCATCAACCTTTTGTTTAACTCCTTGAAGAATCTCCATTGTAAATCTCAATCTATTATCTAAGCTTCCGCCATACTCATCCACTCGCTTGTTTATCTTAGTTGAAAAAAACTGTGTCATAAGATAGGAATGGGCTCCATGAAATTCAACTCCATCAAAACCAGCTTTTTGGGCTCTAAGGGCAGCACTTATGAAATCCTGTTGTATTGAATGGAGTTCATGCTTTGTCATAGCCCTGGCAGACATATTTCTATGAATATAATCAGAAGATGTAATAGTATCTTTATTAACAAGCTTGGAGGCTTTAAGTCCTGCATGATGAAGCTGGAGAATAACTTTTGCATTATATGTATGACAAATGTGCGCTATTTTACCCAATCCCTCTATATAATCATCACACCAAATTCCCAGCTGATCTGGAAATATTTTTCCATTTTCGGAAACTGCTGCTGCTTCCACAATTATTAATCCTGTGCCGCTTTTAGCTATTCTTTCATAGTGATATATATTTTTCTTTGATACAAAACCATTCTTATCTGCAAAATTAAAACAAACCATAGGAGGTAGTACAATTCTATTTTTTATTTCTAGATTTTTAATTTTACGTGGTGTAAAAAGTGTATTCATTATCTTCTCTACCTTTCATTTATTTTTAAAACTAATTTTTTATCCGAAGGCTACCATTGCTAACACCCCCATCTTCTTTAAAATGGGGGATAAGCACTGCTGCGCCCCTGGATAAGTTATTCCCCTAAAGGATAATGTATTCTAAGTGCTAAAGACACTAAGAATACTGTTAATAAGGTTCAGGTGGAGAAAGGTATTCCTTATGAGCAAACTCCACCTGAGCCTAAGAATCACTTGATTACTCTGACATTTTTACCCTTAATCCTCTGTAACGGTTCAAAGCGGCACAGAATTCATGTTTCCTAGGCAGTGCCAGATTACCTGGATGACCTGTATAGGGTGAAATAGAATCTAATCCAAATTTTTCTATCTGCTGATATAGTCTATTGACAGCTTGAAAAACAGATACCCTATCGTCCAATATACGTTTTCTCAAAAAATCAATCATTACAGCAATGCAATTGGTTTGGCTGTCATCTACTAATTGTTCCAAAGCAGAAAGATCAATAATTTCTCTTCCATATGAAATCTTATATTTCCCTCTAGGCTTAATACGATCTTCTTTCCCTGTTCCTAAAAATCCCACCTTTAAAGGAATCCTATGTGTAATTTCTCCAAATTTACTATTTGTGATTTGTTCCCGTATGTATCCATGGGAATTTGCAATCTCTTTGGCAGTACTTGTTACATCCTTTGGCACATATTCATCCATCATAATAATTTGGTGTGCCACATCAAAATAATCCCCTGAACCTCCAACTATCAATATGGTTGAAACCCCATTATCATCATATAATGATTTTACCTTATCAATAAAAGGTGTTATGGGTTCTTTATCTTTTGAAACTAATTTTTGCATCCGTCCATCTCGTATCATAAAATTGGTAGCAGAGGTATCCTCGTCAATCAATAAAAGTGATGTCCCCACTTCTAAAGCTTCCATAACATTTGCTGCTTGAGAAGTACTTCCACTGGCATTTTCCGTAGAAAATTTAAAAGTATCTTTATTTCCCGGCAAATTGCCGATAAAGGTGCTAATATTAACTTTTTCCACATTTCGTCCATCTTCAGCACGAATTTTTACTGCATCTTGCCTGGTAATCACAAATTCTCTGCCATCACCGGGAATATGATTATATACACCAAGTTCAAGTGCCTTCAACAATGTAGATTTTCCATGATAACCTCCACCTACAATTAAAGTTATTCCCCGGGGTATTCCCATTCCTGTGATTTTACCATTATAAGGCAGTGAAATTTCTATTTCAAATTTTTCCGGGCTTATAAATGGAATTTTGCCTTTAGACAAAAGCTTATCTGATATACCACTTTCTCTTGGCAAAATGGAACCATTACCAATAAAAGCAACAAGACCCTTTCTCTCTAATTCCTTTCGAATATACATTTGATCCATAATTAAATTTACCTGATTTTTTAATGCTTTTTGATCAATATTTCTATAAAACAGGGATCTGTCTACTATCTTAGGAAGGATCTCCTGAAAGATACGGTTGGCAGCTTTACCCAAAACTCGTCTTCCTACAGCGGGCAGACCGATTTCAAATCTCACTTCAATACGGTTATTTTTGATCAAAACAGCTGTCCTCTCAAGCATTTCTTGCCCACAATGATCAATTAGCAAAAGTCCACTACCCCCTATTCCACTGATACCCTTATTTAAGTGCTGGATATTCTTCCAGAAAACTCTCGTTAGAAAATCCGAAACAGCTGTTATTTTATCTTTGGAATCAAGCAGATCATTTGGAATGCCTGTAATATCACAGTTAATTACAATATGAGATTTAGATGGAGGAGCATATGGATCTGCCTGGACATGGTCAACAAAAAGCTGATAAGTTCCAAAATCATATGCTCCCTTTATTTCTTTATAAGCAGAATACCCACGCCCATCTATAGACATTAATAGTTTTTCAAGTTCATGATGGTTTTTCAAATTAGATGCCCCCTTGTATGTATTATTGTTTCTTTGCTCTATTATACATTATCTGAAAACTATATGGAGAGATAACTATCCATTAGACATACAACGATCTGGCTAGCATTAAACTCAGGATGGCAAATCCCCTAGTTTAATTATGCATATTCTCTGATCTTGCTATTATTTCGGGAATCTAAAATGACCTGTTATTCTAGGCATCCAATACATAATTTCATCACCTTCTCTAGCATAAGGTGGTGAATTATGTATTATGTATGGAATACCATCTGCTCTCCTTTTATCAGAAACTATAGCTATATGTTCACTGTGCTCAAAGGTTACAATATCTCCTGGCTGCCATTCCTTTAAATTCTCTATATCATTAGGTTTCAACTCAGTAGTAATACTGGCTGCATATTTTTTAAAATAAACATAAAGATTAGCCACCCTTCTAAAATCTATATTGGGATCTGGCTGACCCTCAATTTTCTCATAATCACCAGGATAATTTCTTATATCCTCATCTACCATATCTTTTAGATTATACCCTGCATCTTTAAAAGCTCTCCATACTAAGTCAGTACATACTCCTTCATTTTCTGGAGGATATCCACCTATATAATAGCCCTCTTTATATTTTACCTTTTTATCTGCTTCCTTTCTTGCTCCAAGTACTATATCTTTTTGATCCTTTATGCCATCTTTATCTTTGTCTGAATTTATTAATACTATTCTTTTATTTAACTTTTCATCAATTGTTTCACTCTTTTTTTCACCATCTGTATTCTTAGTTTTCACCTTTGTTGTATTTTTGCTGTAAAACACATTTTTGTGCGTAAAAAGTTTAAAACTTACAGCAATTAAACAAATTAAAACTAAGAACATTACAAAAAATTTTTTTCTCATTTTTCGCCTCCTTCTTTCTTTTATTATAAAGCATATTTAAAAAATAGTTACTATGTTGTCTTTTAAATTTTCTTGTGAATACTTCAAACCTATAGCCCAACACACTTCAAAAATCCCTGCTACAATTAATAATAATCATTTCATAATTTTACTCCTCCCCTAAAATTAAAATAAAAAAGCCCTAGACGATATAGTAAAATATCTCCCAGGCTTTTATCCTTCCGTGGACACAGCAAACTGTGCGTTTTATCTTGGACCAGAGCAATTTATCAATTTCAAACTGCAGAACCCTATAAAACTTTAAATTATTAAAATTTCTTATTTTTAAAATAATAGCAAAAAATATTAAGATAGTCAATATCCAATCTTTTTCTGTTTTTCAGCAAAAACATTATGTTATAAAATGATAACTTATTTAATTTTATAATTACTGCTATTTAACAAACTAGTGTGGTAAAAAGAAGTAGGTACAGTATCTTTTGTGTAGACTGCTCATTAAAAGAAAAAATGATTTGCAAAATTTCTGATAATTATTGTATAATATCTATACAACGAGTAGTTTTGATAACGTAAGTCCAGTTGTCAAAGCTACTCGCTTTTTTTGAAGATCAACTATATATGGACTAATCTAATAAAGAGGAGAAAACTCAATGGAAAAAATAATAAAATCCAAAACAAAAATCAATATAAAGGCAATTCTAGCAGTATTGGCATTTAGTGCATTTATAGCATTATTTAATGAAACTATATTAAATGTTGCATTAAATATTCTTATGGAGGAAATGAATGTTACAGCAGGAACAATACAATGGTTAGTTACTGCATACATGATAGTTGTATCAATTATGGTACCAGTTACAGCTTTTTTAATCCAATCCTTTGAAACAAAAAAACTGTATTTAGGAGCTATGACCATACTTTTGATTGGAACAATATGTGCAGCTTGTTCTAAAACTTTTACAATATTACTTATTTCAAGAATATTACAAGCTTCAGCAACTGGAATGATGATTCCTATTATGATGAATACAATATTACTTGTAACACTACCAGAAAAACGGGGCTCAGCAATGGGTATATGTGTCTGTGTAATTCAACTTGGACCAGCACTTGGACCAACAATTTCAGGGCTTATATTACAATTTTTTAGCTGGCATGCATTATTTATAATATTAATTCCACTTATACTACTATCTATGATACTTGGATATATTTATTTAGTTACTGTATCAACTCTTACAAAGCCCAAAATTGATATTATATCAATTATACTGTCAACTATTGGATTTGGAGGAATCATATATGGCCTAAGTAGTTTTAGTGGTGGTGGAAATATGAAGATGATTGGTATAATATTTATTATTGGAATAATATCATTGTTCTTATTTGGTAAACGTCAATTATTATTAAAAGAACCAATGTTAGAAATACGCACATTAAAATATCCTTTATTTTCAATTGGTGTAGCACTTGTCATGATTTCAATGATAACAATATTTACTATGAATGTAATGTTACCTATGTTTCTTCAAGGAGCACTTAAAACAACAACTTTCATGTCTGCAATGGTATTACTTCCTGCAACACTTACCAATGGATTTGTAACTCTTATAAGTGGAAAAATTTATGATAAATTAGGGGCAAAGGTTTTAATACCAGTAGGATTTACTATAATTCTTGTGTCATTATTTATTTTATCACGCTCAACTATTGATACATCTCTTGCAAAGATTACAGTCATATATATAGTAATATGTATTGGGGTTGGAAGTACAATGTCACCGTCTCAAACAAAAGCCCTTAATCAATTGCCAAAAAAAGCTTATCCACATGGTGTAGCTATACTAAATACTCTTCAACAAATATCAGCTGCAATTGGTTCATCAGTATTTATAAGTATTATGTCAACTTCTCAACTGAAAGCCTTAAATAATTCAGCTTCACAGGAAGTTGCTTTGGCTACCGGGTTTAGAGCAGCCTCATTAGTTTTAGTAATATTAGTTTTAGTAGGCCTTTGTTTGTCATTTACTTTAAAATTTGAAAATAAAAATCTTTCTTTATAATTTGATTTAAAATCAGTAAATATTAAAAAGAATAAAATTTAAATAAACATTTGTAGTTCAAAAACTCACAGAAGATACAAAGCATAAATTCACTGCAGCTCCATCATTCCCTGGTAAACTAATTAGTACTGTATTTGCACCTGTTGCCCTAACTATATTACCTTCACCTGAAATTACATTATTTCTACTTGTATCTATATTTGAAACCCTATTTCCTATATTATTTGCAAAAAGTATTCTTAATTGTTCCTGACAACATTGTTTATATCCCTTTGGAATCTCAGAAATAGTTGTATCTAAGGCAGCTTTTAGGGTACTGGTCCTAAAATCGTAAGAATTGCCAATTAAAAAAGTGCTTTGTATCAGCTCCATTTGACAAATAGGTACAATTTCTCCATTTGAAAATTGTGCTAGTGCTGCTGTATATATATTATTTGCATCAGGATAAAATCTGATTATACTCTGATTGTTTACAGCTGGTTCAGGAGCTATTGTTTCAACTATTATATCTGTTGCTCCAACATTTTTTAAATACCCTAAAACGGCTCTTAATCCTGCCATGCAATATTCATCCCCATTTATTCCAGCAAATCCTGGAGGACAAATATTACAGAAATTATATTTAGGGTTATAATTGTTTCTGTGATACACAGGTGAACAATTATTATTTAAATATCTTTCATGAAAACAATCCAAAGAATCATCCTCAATGAAATCACCTAAGCAATTATCCTCAATAATTTCCCAATGACTGTGTTTTAAACCATTAACATAATAGTTTATACTAACTGAATTTTGGTTATTATGCATATTTACTCCTCCAAATTTAATCAATAAAACTATTCATCATAAAATCATTATTTATTATAAATTTCACAAATTCAAATTGATAAATATCATCTATATCTATAGATGATATTTTATCCATTATATATGGATAACTCTTCTCTCTATAGAAACTCTTATATTTTAAAAAATAATCTGTTTTACATATATAAATAGCTCCATTTATTCTATATTCCTTCTTCATATCCTGTCTTCTTACTCTTTTGCTGTCATCAAAAAGAAAATCCAAACGCATATTTGAATCTAAAACTATATTAATATTTGATGGGTGATCTACTTCACATATACTTACTATTGAATTTGCATCATAACTCAATAACTTGTCTATACTTTCTAATATGTGATTTTCATTTCTAAGGGGTGAGGTAGGCTGCAGCAGAACAGTATAATCGTATGAGCTTCCAGTTTTTTTTATTTCATTTAATACATGTAAAATAACATCATGATTTGATGCAGTATCTGTAGATAGCTCATCAGGCCTCAAAAATGGAACTGACGCCCCGTAACTTTCTGCTATTTGTGCATATTTTTTAGAATCAGTAGATACAATTATATCGTCAAAAATTTTAGATTTTATACATGCATCTATAGTGTAAGCCATTAAAGGTTTATTATTTATTTCTTTTATATTTTTATCAATTATGCCCTTGGATCCACTTCTTGCAGGTATTATAGCCAAAAAACTTCTATCCATATACATTGCCTATCTCCTTAAATCATAAAAACTTTCAAATCAAATATTTAATTTTTCTATCATACTTTTCATTTCTCTAAATTCCCCCATATCCAGCCAATCATTATTAGTTACAGGGTATATCCCCACCTTTTCATCCTTTGACAAACAGATATTTATTAAATCTGTCATATTAAAATAGATACCTTTAGGAATATACCTTAATACATCTACTTCCAATACATACATACCCGTATTAATTAAAAATTCATAATTGGGTTTTTCGTCAATTGAGGCTATATCTCCTTTTGGGTTTAAATTCAAAATTCCATATGGAATTATATAATTTTTTAAAGCTGTGACTACTGTTACCTTGTTATTATGCTCTTTATGATATTCTAAAATTTTAGAATAATTAGCATTAACCAATATGTCACAATTGCTTACAAAAAAAGTATTGCCTATGCTGTTACCCACTAAACTCAATCCTCCTGCAGTCCCAAGAGGTTTTTTTTCTTCTAAAAATGATATTTTATATGATAATTTTTTACTAAAATATGCTTTTATTATTTCTTTTTTATAATTAACAGTAATATAAAAATTTTCAAACTTAAACTCTAGAAATCTGTTTATTATCCTCTCTATTATGGGTATCTCTCCAATTGGAATAAGTGCCTTTGGAATAATCTTTGTATACGGATACAGCCTTGTACCTTTTCCACCAGCCATTATAACAACTGATATATCCCTGGTATTATTACAATTAAATTTATTATCATACAGGTCATCCCAAAATATTATATCTATAACTTCATCATACTCATTTACCAGCGGCAGACTTTCAATACGATACTTTTTCATCAATTCATTTGCTCTATTTCTATTTTTTATATTTAAATATATAGGATGTACATTCATTATATTTTCCACTGAAAATGATAAATCTCCGCTTTTTACAATCCATCTTCTTATATCTCCATCTGTAACTACACCTATTAATTTATTATTCTCTACTACAATAAGAATCTTTTTTACAGTTTTATTTAACTTTTCAATTGCCTGTCGTATTGATATTTTTTTATCTATAAAAAGAGCCTGAATACTCATAAGAACACTCCCTAACCTATTGAGCTTTTTCTAGTATGCTTATGATATATTCTATGTTTTCCCTTTTTAAGTTGGTACTACATGGTATATTCAATACTCTATTATAATATTTAATGGCTTTTTCAATTTTATACGCTTGATTTTTTATATATGGTCTTTGTGTGTGTATTAGTTTCCAAATAGGTCTTGTTTGGATTTGATTTTTTAAAAGGTATTTTAACAGTTCATCCCTATCCAAGCTGTTATTATCTATATATAAAGAATAAAACCAATGATTGTTTCTTGCATTATTATTAAATTCCAGAAGTGTTAATCCTTTTATATTATTTATTCTTGACTTATACAATTTGTAATTTTTAATTTTTATTTCAATAAATTCTTCTAATCTTTCAAGTTGTGCTACTCCCAATGCTGCTTGTAAATTAGTCATTCTATAATTGTATCCTATATAATGATGTATATAATATAATTCATCATCTTTAGCTTGAGTTGACAAATATTTAGCCTTTTTTATATCCTCAGAGGATTTTCCAATTAAAATTCCTCCTCCTCCAGTTGTTATTATTTTATTTCCATTAAATGAATAAGCTCCAAAATCACCTATGGTACCTGCAAACCTTCCTTTATATTTTCCACTAGTATAATAGGTTCCTAAAGCTTCAGTAGCATCTTCTATTAATTTTATTTTGTATTTGTCTGTTAACTCTTTTATTTTTTCAACATTAGCCATATTTCCAAACACATGAACTACTATTAATGCTTTAATATACCTGTTAGTATTTTTATTTTTTAATCCACTGTTAGTTATCACGCATTCATTTTCAAAGAATTCTTCAAGTTTGCCGCAATCCATATTTAAACTATTATCACAATCCATAAATATAGGTTCTGCTCCTAAATATTTAACTGGATTAACTGCCGCTATAAATGTAACCGTTGGCACTATAACCTCGCTATTTACACTAACTCCAGATAACCTTAATGCTAAATGAATTGCTGCTGTGCCACTTTGACATGCAGCAGCATTATCTACATTTAAGTATTTTTTTATATCATTTTCAAATCTATTTACATAGCTGCCTGATGTAGAAACCCATTCACTTCCTATAGCATCTACCACATATTTTTCTTCATTACCCTTCAAATTTGGTACAGATAAGGGTATCATAATTATCTTCCTCTCATATTTTAAAGTTCACTTTATCTGCTCCAGCCTCCTTCTATTAAAATATTGTCTTTAAGCCATATCTAAAAGCTATTTTTATTCTATTCTCTCTCTTAATAACATAAATGCCTCAGCATTTTTATAACCTGAAGCTCCTCCTCTAAATACCGAAAGCCCTTTTACTACATCCGCAGATCTTGGAAAAGGTGCTTTTCCTATTTCACTTTTAAATATGTTCATAATCTTCAGCTTTTTATCTAAAAACCCTTCTATATTTATAAATACATTAGGTTTAAAACTATCTATAGAATTATTTATTCCAAACTCAGTTTCCGATAATGTTTCATAAACATATACCTTTTTGACTGTATTATACCTAAACCACTTAGTACAAGACATTGCAGCTTCTGAAACAATCCTATGATCGCTATGTATATCTCCATAATTAGGGATGTACAGAACTTCACATTTTGTTTCAATAATACATTCAGATATTTTATCCACTAAATCCTTAAAAGGTATTTTATCTAATTCTGTAGTAGGAAATCCTAATCTAAATACCTTTGCAAATTTATATTCATTAGCTACTTTTTCGATTTCTAATTCTCTACTATTTATTCTTTCTTTAGAAAACCCTAGTTCCTCTGTCATTGAAGTTACTATAACCCAATAAACCCTGTGACCCTCTTTTACATACTTTAATATGCTTCCCCCACAACCAAAGGTTTCATCATCCGCATGTGGTGCTATAATCAATATATTACTCATTATCAACCTCCAAACAATGGATCCTCCCATTTAACTACATAAGATTTTAAATCTAAGCTTCTCATTAAGCTTATAATCTTCTCAACTGAATCTCCGCTGCCATAGGGTGATTGTACTTTATCCAATAAAAGTTTAAATTCTTCAGCTAAAACTGTTTCTATCCCTTTTACTATATTACTCACTCCTTGATAAACAAAAACCACATTTTCTGCACATAATCTTCCTTTTTGCCTATTTCCAACATTAACTGCACCTAATTTTAATATTGGTGCCTCATATAATCCAGCACTGGAATTTCCAATCATAAACATACTATTCCTTAATAAATTTATAAATAAAGTTCTAGGGATATTTTTATAAAACTTAAAATTTTCTTTATTATAGTATTTTTTTATTACTTCTATAATCTTCTTGTTTCCGCTATCTACATTTGGGTAGCTTACAAATGCATTTACAGACTTTTTTTCCAAAGCAACTAAAATTTCTTCAAAATACTTACCTGCTCTATCTTCTTCACCTGCCAGGGGGTGAAATATCATAACTGCATAATTGTTCCAACGAGGTTTACCTAAGATATAAACAACTTCTTTTTTGCTTATATACTCAGTAGAAATAAATTTATCCAAGGCTGGACTTCCAACATTAAATATTCTATTTTTATTTTCTCCAATTTTTATTAATCTTTGTTTTGATTCTTCGTTACTGACAAAATGAAGAGATGACAATTTAGATACTGCATGCCTCACTGGATTGTCAATATTCCCATCCAAAGCATGATCTCCTCCAAAAAAATGTATGGTTGGAATTCTAAGATATGTGCCTATTAATCCTCCAACAACCACTTCTTCCCTATCTCCGGCATATAAAATAACATCTGGTTTATATGCTGCTACTGTATGAATACAATCCTGTAATAATATAGACAGTGATTTAATTCTAGAAGCCCTGGAATTGGAATCAATAAGATTTTCAATTTGGGCTATTACCGGTATCCCATCTTCCACTATATTATTTAATGTATATCCATAGGTTTCTGATAAATGCGCACCTGATACTACAAGCTTAATTTCAAAATCATTTGCTTTATTTAATTTTTTATATAAAAGACTCATAAGATCATAATCTGACCTAATTCCAGTAAAGGCTAAAATTTTCTTAATACACATCCGAATCTCCCATCTGTATATTCCAATTATTGTAAATGTTTAAATCAGTGGATTCCTCTTTAAAATCCTTAACTCCAAAATAAGAAATGGGTTCACAGTTGATAAATCCAATCCTTTCAGCTATTTCATGTACATTATCATTCAACTGACACCACATATTGATATATTTAAAATTATCATTTTTCCCTTTTTCAATAATCCATTCTAATATTTCTTTTGTATAACAATCATCTAATGAATTGATTTCTACTACATCAATTTCATAATTATTAAACTCCTTAGTAATCATTGATGAAACTACGGTTTGTCCTTGAACTACTACATAATTATCATATTTATTAATTGGATTATCCCTAAATCTCCATTTTAAATAATCCAGCTCCTTATATATTTTTATTTTGTTATTATTGTTATCAATAAGCCTAGAATAATCCAGTAAAAATTTTTTATCGTTAATGATATTAAAATTTTTATAATTGTTTAAATTACTTATGTTTAACAAACTTAATTTCATAGTGGGAATTTCATATATGTCCTTCCAATTCAATTTATTTACAAAGATGAAGTGAGAATTATTATTAGGAAATCCAATTACTGCTTTATAACCAATCTCCTCCATTCTTTCATATAATCCCTTAGCTAATTTGGGGAATAATCCTCTTCCTCTAAAATTGGGATGAGTCATTGTAGTCATAGATAATGCGGCCTTTTCTATATTCCCATTAATACAAATTTTACAAGGTGATACAGAATAATTTGCTATTATCTTGTTATTTTCAAGTACAGCGTTAACCAGCATATCTCCCATAGGATTATCTATATATCTCCATGTCAAGAATTCTTCAGATATTTCTCTATTGAAACAACTCCTAAATAACTTTTGGAATTCTGATATTCTTTTTAAATATTCATTTTTATCTATAAATTTAAATTCCACTAAATTTCCCTACCTTATAAATCTATAAGCTCATCTTTTTTAAAATTCCTTTTTGCCTTTTTTCCAATAACATAACTCCAATTTCTAGGTGATATACCTGTCCCAGGCCTTTTTACGCATACATTTTCTTCAGTAAATGTTTCTTTAGATTTTATGAAAACTTTAGCCACCAAACTTTTCCTTGCCACCGCTCTATTTATTTTTTCTGAAGGGGTTTGAACTTTTATCCCATCTCCAAGAGCCCTTTCTATATTCCTTACTGCTTTAACCATGTTGTTAAGTTCAAAAGGTTCCAAACTGGCCTTATGATCCGGACCATCCATATTTTTATCTAATGTAAAATGTTTTTCTATAACTTTGGCACCTAATGCTGCCGCCGCTATAGCTACCTCTATTCCCTCTGTATGATCTGAATATCCAACTGGCACTTTGAATGCATTTTCTATGGTTTTCATAGCCAATAAGTTTACTTCTTCCATTTTAGTCGGGTAATTGGTATTACAGTGAAGTACAACAACATCTTTTGTGCCATTTTCTTTTAAGATGTTTAATGAAAATTCTATATCTGATAAATTACTCATACCCGTTGATAGTATAACTTTCTTTTTTAATTTTGCTATCTTTATCAAGTATGGAACATTGTCTATTTCACTAGAGGGTATTTTAAAAATTGACATTCCAATACTATTTAAAAAATCAATACTATCTAAATCAAATGGGGATGATAAAAACATTATTTTTTTCATATCACAATAATTCTTTAATTCTATATATTCTCTATAACTCAACTCTAACTTTTCCAACATTTGTAATTGAGAAGTTTTTTCACCTAAATGATTAATCTGATAGTTAGCTTGTTTTGCATAGTTTGTTACTAGATTAGATGCCTTAAAGGTTTGAAATTTTACTGCATCTACTCCTGCAATTACTGCTTTATCAACCATTTTTTTTGCTGTATTTAAATCTCCATTGTGGTTAACTCCAGCTTCGGCAATTATAAAAATATTACTCATAACATTCCACCTCCCGACCTGGATTGCCATAAACCTTAATTCCATCTTTAACATTTTTAACAATAACAGAACCCGCCCCTATAAGTACATTCTTTCCCACATTAATATTTTGAATAATTGTAGCATTAGTTCCCACATGTGTTCCTTGTCCAATTGAAACTCCACCACTTAATGTTGCTCCAGGTGCTAAATGAACAAATTCATTTATTTTACAATCATGCTCTACTATAGCACCGGAATTTATAATGCACTGCTTTTTTATTAAGGCATTAGCATTGACAATTGCTCCTTTTCCTATAAATACACCCTCTTCAATTTTTGCGCTACATGACACTATAGCTGTTTTATCAATTATGATGGGAAAATTATATCCTATACTTTTTAATAAATTATAAAATTTTATTCTAATTTCAGGATATGCAGTAGAACCAATTCCAATAAATGCATTTTTTATGCCGGATTTATATAGTGAATCAAGATCTTCATCACACCACACTCTGTCTATATCTAATCTGCTATGATTCCTATGTTTTTTATCAACAATTCCTATAATCTGAAAATTATTTAATCCATTTATAGAATCAATAATACTTCTACAGTGGCCCCCTGCACCGATTAATATTATTTTTTCCATAAACTTTCCTCCTAATTACTTAATTTAAAACATAATAAAAAACTTTTCTAATCCAATTAAATATTATATATATCCGTTTTATATTTTTCTAAATTCTTCTCTACCTTAAACCACTCAATGGTTTCTTTTATACCTTCTTCAAAGGTGAATTTTGGAACCCATGCTGTTAACCTTTTAATCTTTTCATTTGATCCTAACAATCTATTTACCTCACTTTTTTCAGGTCTGATTCTTTCTGTCTCACATACAATTTTAACTTTCGGATTTAACTGTTTTATAAGTTCTGCTGCAAGATTCTTTATAGATATTTCTTTTTGGGAGGCTATATTTATTACCTCTCCTACTGTTTTATCACTTTTAGCAATTTCAACAAAACCATCTGCGGTATCTTTTACATAATTAAAATCTCTTGTTGGACTTAGTGAGCCCAATCTTATTTCCCCTTTTTGTGACAACAATTGAGTTATTATTGTGGGTATTATAGCTCTTGCTGATTGTCTGGGGCCATAGGTATTAAAAGGTCTTACTATTGTTATAGGTAAAGAAAAGCTTCTATAGAAAGATTCTGCTAATTTATCTGCTGATATCTTGGTAGCTGAATATGGTGATTGTGCCTGGCAGGGATGATCTTCGGTTATTGGCACAAATTTAGCACTGCCATAAACCTCTGAAGTGGAAGTTATGATAATTCTCTTTGTATTTAATTCTTTAGCTGCTTGAAGTACATTCAGTGTACCTTTTATATTGGTATCCACATAAGAATCCGGTGAGTAATAACTAAAGGGAATGGCTATTAGTGCTGCAAGATGATACACATCATCTATATTTTTCACAGCTTCCCTTACTCCACTTGGATCTCTTATATCACCACTAAATATTTCTATTTCCTTTAGCACATGTTTTGGTAATGTATCTAACCATCCCCATGAATTGAATGAATTATAATATACAAAAGCCTTAACACCATATCCTGAATTTAAAAGTTTTTCTACCAGGTGGCTGCCTATAAACCCATCCGCTCCTGTTACCAGAACCTTATTCATGAATTGCCTCCTATAATATTACTTGATATGTTATTCTAAGTGTATACTGCAATTTACATTGCCTGGGGCACTACATTCATTGTTAAAAACTTTTAATTTATAATAATATCTTTTATTGTAAATTAAGCAGCAAAACTCTCCATTACAATTTGTAAGTGTATATCCACAAAACTTTCTATAATCTGTATGTGGAAGGAATGCTTCCAATAGCACTATTGCATCTTTAACTGGATTTCCATTTCTATAACATACTTTTCCTTTTATCAATACCCTATTACAATTTTTCATTTCAGCATTCCTTCCATTTAACTTGTTGTTTACCCGAGCGCTACCATTGCTAACACTCCCGCCCTCTTCAAGGTGGGAGATAAGCACTGCTACGCGTCTGGATAAGTTCTTCCCCTAAAGGATAACGTATTCTAAGTGCTAAAGACACTAAGAATACTGTTAATAAGGTTCAGTTGGAGATAAGTATTTCTTTATGGCAGACTCCACCTGAACCTAAGAATCACTTGATTCTGAACAGGGTTCAATTATTGGTTCATATACATACAACTCATAGTTAATATTATGAATTTTTTCAATATTTATGGCATATGCTCCAGAATTATTGGTAATTGCATATCCAATTTCTGTTTCTTTAGGAGGTCTATAATTGTAATTTATACTTTTAATGCCAATAACTGCTCCCTCTACTGGATTATAATTTGAATCCAAGACTTTTCCCTCTATTAATATATCCTCACTTTTTCCTATTACAATTCTTTTATTTAATATTTCATATAAACGTAGTTCCTGTGGAGTTATAATAATTTCCGCATAAGATTTCAAAATTTCACCCTCCCATTCACTACTCACTACATATTTAAAGGAGAATATATATTCATTTCATAAAATATATCCGGTAAAACTTCCAGACAAAATAAATATTCTCCTCTATTATTAGTGTATGCATAACCTATTATTTTTTTAACATTACTGTCACAATTAACTTGAATTACTTCTATTGCAGCACCAATACTTGGTATTTTATTTGAATTATATACGGTACCTTTAACAATAACTCTTTTATGACATTTTAAAATTATATTTAAATTATATTTACTGCAGTGGTTTAAATTGCTAGTATTTATTAGCACGGATGTTTTTCCACATAACTCTATAGTATCTCCACTATTGTTCATTATTCTTTTCATCCATATCTTCTGTAAATATAGTCACTGTTGTATCCTTACCTGCAGTAGTATCCTCCGATGATATTATTGAGCCTTTTTTCTCCTTGCCATTAATCACCATCTTACTTATTTTTACTTGTTTGTAAACTTTCCCATTTATTACTTTTTCCATTATACTCCTCCATTAATATATATTATTGTAAATTAACCATTAGAAATATCTTAATAAAACTCCTCCAGTGTCTCTAATATTAAAGACTCAACTTCTTTCAGAAAATCTCTCATTTTATGAAAATAAGCTAAAAAACATTTACTTTGATATCTTAAGTTTGAAGTCAAAGAATCATAATCTTTAGCATACATATTAAAAGTTTCTTCTTTTATATCAAATAAAAATTTATTAAAATATCCGCCTAGATAAAGTCTTTCTGGTGATGATTCAAACCCATTTACTATTCCCATAACATATATAAACTTTTTAAGTTCTTCATCATCTTCATCCATATCCATTAAAGATTTATCAGATTCACTGGACAATAAATCTTTACATAACTCTTCTCCCTCTTCTGCCGCAGCTGTACATCTTTTCACATAATTCAATATATCATAAGCTATACCTTCTGCATCTATTTCAATTGTTCTATCTATAATATAATTTTTTTTTCTACTATCCACATTATATATTTTAAATACCTCACATAATTCCCTGTGAGGTGCACCTTTAATTTCCGCCCCGTAAGATACATTGATAAATTCTACATTGTTAACTTCACTATGAAATTTTATATACTCTTCTATTTTTGCTCTAAAGTGATTAAGTGTTACATTGGTCTTTATTTTGTTACCAAATACATCCCTTACATTTAAATCAGTATTATAGTTATTTTTTTTATCACTATCAAAAACAGCTGACTCCGAATGATGCTTGCCATAGGTAAAAGCAAAATCTTGTCCTGCCAATATCAAGGGGGAACATCCCATAATGTTTGCAATATCTACACAGGTATGAGCTACCGAACCTCCTAAATACACTCCTTTAAGTCCACATAGCTTGGGTATTGTCTTTGACAATAATGTTGACAAATATATTTTTTCACCTTTATAATCTCTTATTAAATATCTATTACTGTATTCATAAAATACCAGCGGTATATCTTCCTCTAAACAGTCCTTCATCATATCATAATTGTCATTTACAGGATCTATTGATACCACCATATCCGGTCTTATCCCATTTTTAAGCATTGCCCTAAGTGTTCTATTTCCTGCTATTATAAAATATTTATCTAATTTACTTTTATATTTAACCATATCTGCTAAATTTTTATCCAAAGAGGGCCCTGCGGATACTATTATTGCGGGAATACCTCTATTTATATTTTCATATGAATTAACCGGCGTTGCACTTTTTAATGATTTTAGATTACCTATTAAATTTTTAATAAATATTTGACTAAATCTGTTTGCAATACTTATAGAAGAGCATGCCGTATAATAAACACAATCCAAATTTTCCATAAATATTTCATATTCTTCTCTATATACACGGGAATAATTTCCGAAGGCATGAACATATAGATTATTAAAATTTGTATTATTTATCACACTATACAATTTGGATCTCACAGAATTTTCATCATAAAAAACTAATCTTACATTATCATTATCTATATTATTCTGGCTTTTATCAAAAATTTCCTTATTTGGTTCAAAAATTAATATTCTGTTTTTTTCACACAAGACATTATATAAAGCATTTAAATATTCACCTGTATCAACACCAAAAATAATAATTAACGAATCAAACTTAATATCATCTATAGTTTTCAATAAATCATTAATATCTTTTTTATAATTATTTTTATCTGCTAAATAATAATATTTTTTTCCCTTTTTTACATAATAACATGATAACCATCCAACGTTTCAATCTTTTGCATATTATCTCCCTATATTATCTCTTTAGAATATTTTTTCCTTTAATTTTATAATATTAAAAACTGTATTGTTTGTTACCGATACCTTCATATAATAGAAAAGCTGTCCCAAAATAAACTTTAAAGTTATTTTGGGACAGTTGTATTTTAAATTATATTGTATAATTTGATAATGTTACTAAAGATCTAATTATTAAACTCCAAAGAACTTAATTACTAGGGCAACATTAGCCTTACAAGTTACGCCATATCTTCCTACTGCATCTGTAAAGGTAGTGTGTTGTGCTTCTTCAGTTGTTGGAGCAGTACTCTCCCAAACTTGGACAGCACCACTTTGCATAGCAGCTCCAGTAGGACTTAAGGCCGTTCCTCTTAATAAAAACATGCCCCAGGTACTTGTGCTAATATCTTTAGTATATGATGTTCCTGAATCTGCAAGAGATGCCGCAACGGTAACTGCTTTTGGTCTATAATTAGCCATAGCATTCTCCCCTTTTAATCTACATTTTGAGTATTATTTACTCCATTATATAATATATATAACCTGTGAAATTAGTTACAGTTCTTATGCTGGAGAATATGCAGTTAATTCATAGGCATAACCTTTTTTCCATAAAAGTGGTACACCATAGGAACCATCCTCTAATGTAAAAGTTACTCCTATGTTTTTTTTAACTTGTGGTGTTACATTACTGTCGATTTGAACTATATCAATAGCTGCATGTGGCAGTGGCCTTCTCTGTGGACTATACACCACACCCTTTAAAAGTACATATTCTTCACTTGGTAAAGTAGCATTTTTGCATATTATTTTTTCTGTAGTTAATTCTTTTCTGGATATTATTTTTTTTACTACAGCACACATAAAATTCCCCTCTTCTACATTTAAGCTATTTGTATTTAATATATCTAATTTTAGCCATTTAGTTATTAATCTTATAATTCATCTCTTTATCACCTTTCATAGTAATTTGGATTGATAGACGACCAAAAGATTTTAGTTCGACTCCTAACTACTTACTACAGAACATAATTATAGTTCCCCAACCTATAAAAATCCCTAAAAAATCGTATCAACTCTTATAGATTTCATGTTCTTAAATTTAGTAATTTCATATTCTATATCCTTAAAATCATTATTGAATAATGAAATGTATTTTAAGTCCACTAAATTTGTAATACTTTCAGGCAACTGATTAATTTTATTGTTATGAATTCCAAAATACCACAGATTGGTTAGCCTGCTAATATTATCAGGAATGTTCTATATTTGATTAAATGGCACGAATAACACCCATAAATTGTTTAAATTACAAACTTCCTCCGGTAGATTTAGTATTTTATTGTTGCTAAAATCCAATCTTGATAGATTTTTAAGATTTTATCTGTTCAGGTATAACTGATATTGATGTATTCTCTACCCTTAATTCTGTCAACTTAGACAAATAAAATATAGCAGAAAAAAACCCGACATTGCAATGCCAATTGAGGAAATATCGATAAATCCAACTTCTTGACCAGATATACTTTTGTAAATTGTAAAGCCAACTATAACCAGTGTGGCAATTTCAAACGTACATCCAGTAATTTTTCTAAGACCTATTTTTTTCAACTCCTTTATTAATAAATAATTTATCAATCCTAACTCCTAAATTTTCGGCAATGTCAAAAGCCAATTGTAAACTAGGATTATATTTGTCATTTTCAATTGCATTTATAGTTTGCCTGCTTATATTACATAATTCTTCCAAATCGAATTGTGATAATCTTTTTTTTTTCTCTACATTCCTTAATATAATTCTTCAATTAAAATATCATCTCCAATATAATTCAACAGTGTCAAACATATTTTACATAACTTCTACTTAATATGACGTTATCAGCTGTTAAAAATGTTATTTATAAAAACTAACAAAAATAAAAAATATCCCCGAAAATCGAGCCTATCATAAACAGCTCAATTTTCGGGGAATAATGAATTTTATAATTTATTATAGGGCAGGGAGAATCCAAGTACTCACATTCTATATATGTGATTCTATGGTTAGATTTTTCCTTCGCTTCGCAGCCATGCCACAGTATCAACGATGGTTTCTTGAAATGGTCTTGTGCGGAAATCAAGTTCTTTTTGAGCTTTATCAGGAGAAAAATTATTATTACGTGTTAAGTTATATATTTCAAATTTCAGAGCCTCTAGATTTACCTCACCTTCAGATTCGACAAAACTCTTTTGTGACATTGCCTTCATCTGTTCCGGCGTGAGAATTGTCTCAATACACTTTGCACCGCTAGCTTCGCTGATGAGAGCAAACATCTTCCTCATAGATACCATCTCATTACTCATAATGTATCCCTCACCTTTCCGTCCTTTCTCTGTGCAGGCGATTACACCATCCGCAAGATCACGGACATCAACAGCATTGAAAGTTCCTTCGACACCTACAGGCATTTGTCCCTGACAATAACGAATCATAAAACTTGCGAATGGCCCAAAGGCACTATCGTTCGGTCCTGCTATTCCAGAAGGATAGATAATTGGAGCATCCAAACCTTTATTGTCAACCGCTTCTAAAACATATTGCGTTGCAATTGCTTTTGTTTTCGCATAATAGCCAACTACTTGATCTGGGAAAAATTGTTCAGGTTCTCGGATGATCTGACCCTGTGGTGCTTCAAGAATTGCCCCAGTGGAACTTACATATACCAATTTTTTCACATGCCTGGCAACACATAAATCCACAATATTTTTAGTTCCCGTCACATTGACATCATACACTTTTTGACTAGGCCGCGGAGATGTTGTCACGAGACTAGCACAGTGAATAACAATCATCTCGTTGCTCTCAGATACAGTAAAGAAAGATTCCAACGAATTCAGATCTGTAAGATCACCCAAAACAACCTCCGCCTCTTTCGGTACATATCTAATCGCGGGATCGCCGTTCAATACCAACACTCGTACTTTTTTACCTTTAGAGATCAGTTTATGAGAAATATTGTTACCTAAAAATCCAGCTGCACCAGTCAGTAAATAAATTGTATCTTTCATATTAATTTCCTCTCTTTCCTTGAATTTAAAATTTTTATATTATCTCCAGATGCTGTTATATTAACGTCATAAAATTAACTGAAGATAAATTTATATATATTGGATGGTACCTACCTTACTAATGAATCGTTTGCAAGTTGCTTAAAAAATGTTTGAGAAATGTTAATTAAAATTTTTAAATGATCTCATGAATTTGCAAAAACTGACAGACCGATATCCTCTGGCAGAAATTCAATGCACTCAAAGCTGCCTTTCAAAAACACACCTATCGAGTAATTCTTACATTCAAGCGGAGTTTGCCTATGAGACCAAGTCATTCGAAGACAATCCTTAACTTACCAACAACTTATCCACAGTTTATTCACATTATCCACAATATTCCATTAACTAAGCTTTTCTAAAACAAAAATAAGCACCCTAAACAACAGGTACTTACTTTTAACAACATTAATTTTAAAGGAGACTAATTTAATATACGAACTTCTGGCAGTTGCATTTAAGTTTAAAGTGCCCTGCAACCACAGACACTATTTTAAATTTACATTTGGGATATTAACTACAAACTATTTATTTAATACTAGGGTTTGGTTACTAAAGACATTTATAATTATAAGTAGTATTTGTTACAACTTAATGGCATAATAATTAACTATTTGTAAACAAAATAGAAATAGATACTGATTTAACAGTACCTACCTTTCTAACATATATACACATTATAGTATTAATTTTATTTACGGTTTCTCTCATTGATATATTAGGATATTTTGTATGTTAAAAATATCCTAATATGTAGTATGTAAATTAAAAAATATACCACCCTTCCAGCTCTGCTTTTTACAACCATATTATAAGTTATAGATCCCATCAAAAAAGTATTGCAGCAATAATAGTAATAACACTGAACCCAAGCTGAACCCCATAGATTTAATCCGATAGCGTTATTAAGTCCATTTAGATTTTTATATTTAAATCACGGCATTTGGGACAATAAACAAATTATTTCAAGGACATGGGTTTCAGAATTTATCCCTAATCCTCGTGATAGATAGACACTGATTAAAAAATATATTATCTCAGCTGTAATAGAATAAACTTATTTTCTATACAATAAAAGAGCTAAATTTTACTCTCACAAATATAAGAATAAAATTTAGCTTCTAATTTTTCCAGCCAATTAAATCATTAATAAAACTACCTGTAATATAATTTTATTTTTCTTCAATTATACTATAAAATCAACTTGCTGAACAGTACCCACTGTACCATTTTCCTTTACAAAAATTCCAGAATTTTTTACTTCTGCCAAACTTTTATTTTCCATATCTCTCATAGAAAATCGCGTACCTATATTCCCTAAATAAATTGCTCCTATACCTTTTTCTCCCAGAGCAAAAAGCTTATCATTTCCATCTTCATCCTTAGTCCATATTCTCAATTTATCAAAGACATCATCGTTTTCATCAATCCAATTATTATGATCACCATCATACCTTGCTAAATCTTCAAATCCGTCTCCTGAATTAGGACCAAATAATTCCCCTCCGTCATTTATAATTCCATCTTCATTTAAATCTAAAGCCAGAAATCCACTACCTTCTTTCAAGGAAGAAATTTGATCTTCTTTTCCATCTGAATCTAAATCAAAACTAAATTTTGTAGAAGTAAGTTCTGTAGCCTCTCCATCAAAATTAACTACCAGAGGATCAATTGGTCTATCCCCTGCTTGAACAGACAAATTAGTTTCTGTATAAAAAGTTCTATTCATATTAAGCTCTATATCAAAACTGATTTCTTTTCCATCTGCAGTATGAATTAACCCAGAAGATTTAAAGGATGTTTTTTCCCTTTCCAAGTAGGATTCATTAAAATTATACTGAAAACCCCAGCCTAACTGGGAACCTGTATTAGAATTTATGTTTAAATTCTGAAAATTACCAGGTGAATTTGGTTTAATAATTTCTGATATTTGAATATTCAATTCTCTAGGAGATTTAAACCTAATTTTCCTATTAAAAATTGACCTTAGAAAATCTTCTAAAATTTTAAGCTTTAAATCATCCTCTGTAGTTACTACATAATCTATACTATTAGCTACTTTGCTAACTGCCAAAACTTTTCCTGTATATTCTTCTATCCCTTTTAAAAGTTCCTTCTTCTTTTCCATAAAACCCTGTGCTTCACCTGATAGTTCTAATTTATCTCCTTTTACCAAATCTTCGGCAAATTCTTTCAATTGTGATGGCATGCTGCTCCCAGAATCTTCCCATGCATTTAAATTCTCTACTTTTTGATAAGCTTTTATCAAACTATGTTGACTAGACATTTGAATGCTGGAATCTTGAATTTTCATAATTCTACCTCCCTGTTATAGATGTTAAGCCACTTCCCTGTTGGCTTTTGAATTATTGCATATAATAGGGTAAAATATGCCATAAATAATTCTATATTTTTTATCGTATTTTGAAAATTTATCTTAAATTAAAATAATAATTTCATAAAATTTTTATTTAGGGAGGAACTATTTTTATATTTCTTATCTCTTTTTTTAAAATTATTAAGTATATAAATCTTTACTTTTTATTATATGTACACAAAAATAATTTATATTTTATAATTTAATATTCAAATACACCCATATTTTCACATAAGTAAATCACAAGTTTTTTATCCTTTAGTATTTTTTTATAAGAACATAAAAATTCATTTAATTCAGGATCCTGTAGATTTATCTTTTCAGTGCTTTCTAAAATTACTTTTTCTTCACTCATAAATATGGATAAATTATTCACAGAATTATTTATAGTATATGTAGTCATTAGTACATTTCCTATGTCTTTTTTATATTTTTCCTGGAAACTTAAAGTCTTTCTAATGGTTTCATAATCATTTCCTTTTTCTAAAGATGATATGTCAATTCCCATACTCTTCATTTGTTTTTCTATGTCTTCTATGTTAAATCCATATCTTTTCATAAGTTCTTTTTGGATGTTAAACAGCTTTTCATGAGATATGTTATTTTTTTCCATATACTTTTGAATTTTTTGAGAAAAATCTCCCATGGTTAATTTTCCTTGAGACATATCATAACTAAGTCCATATACATAATCTTCAAATTTCTCCACATCTTTTTCTCTGGCTTTGTTTTTAAGATCATTAAAATCTACAATTCTATCATCTCTATCATCCATATAAATTCCTCCTTATAATATAATTAAAGGTATAATTATGACTACCTTTAATACTATAATACTATAAATCACAGCAAATTTCCTGCTTTATTGTAAATACTAGTTATTTATTGAAAGGCGGTAATTATCTAGTACTACCTGGAAGATAAGCACTACTGCGTGCATTTTATAAGTTCTTCTAAGGTTCAAATAGAAAAAGCATTCCTCATAGGCAAGCTCCATCTGAACCTCTGAATCATTTTATACCTTCACCATAACTTATATTTCAATAATTCTATTAAATAATTTCTTTTTTATTAAATTATACGTAAAAAATATATTATTATTCTTCATAAAAAATTAAAATTAACTATATTAGTTATCATCATATTTAAACATTTTAAATCATATATTTTCTCAAATATAACTGTTTACTAACAGTTATACTTATTAATTAAGGAGATGAACCAAATTGGAATCCACTATTATATTAATAATAATATTAACTGCTTCTGTCCTTGGAAAAGCTAACTCTGTGGCATTAGCCACCTGTTTTCTTTTAATTTTAAAGCTTTTGAATGCAGATAAATTTATATTTCCCTACTTACAAGAAAATGGATTATTCTTAGGATTAGTAATACTTATAGCATCTATTTTAATACCTATTGCCGACGGAAAAGTAGGCTATATAAGCATTAGAAATGTCTTCACCTCATGGCTTGGGATATTTGCCCTGTTAGTTTCCCTTTTTACAACTTACTTAAGTGGACTTGGTATGAACTACTTGACTATTCAAGGTCACAGTGAAATTATGCCTGCTTTAATTTTGGGCGCAGTAATTGCTGCTGCTTTTTTAGGCGGTGTTCCTGTAGGTCCTATGATAACCTCAGGATTGATTGCCCTAGGTTTAAAACTATTTAATAAAATAAGCCCCTAAATATGACTAAATCATTATTCACACTGGGGTATTTTCCGAAAAATATAAAAACAATTACTTGTATTATAAAATTCAAAGGATTATACTTTTATTTAGAAAACGTTATAATAGACATAGGGCGCCAATTGCTATAAACTTAAAATAAATAATTGAAAAGGATGTGTTTTACATGGCAAAAAGAAAAATTTTAATACCAGTAGACGGCACTGATCGAAGTATGCACTCTCTTGATTGGGTAAAAAAATTATTTGAAAAAGATGAAATACAAGTAACTCTCATGAATGTTGTAGAAATGTTTATGGCAAGAGATACCATGATAAAGGATAAAATGTACAAGGCTGAACAAATAAGCCATAAAGTTTTAGACAAGGCAGAAAAAGAACTTGAGGGTTATGAAGTGGAAAAATACTTTACCTTTGGATATGCCGATGATAAAATTTTGAAAAAAGCAGAACAGGATAAATTTGATATGATAGTTATGACAAGATCTACAAAAACAGCTTTGGACAGAATGATTGGCTCTGTAACCAGTAAAATTATAAAAAATGCAAATACCTTAGTTGCCATTATTCCAGAATAAATTTCATTATAAAATCTTATTTAGAAAATATATTTATATCACAGAAAATATAATATATAAAAATTCTTATACAACATATTATTGAAAAGGATGTGTATTACATGACAAAGAAAAAAATTTTAGTGCCCTTAGATGGAACTGATCGAAGTATGCACTCTATTGACTGGCTAAAAAAATTATTCAAAGCAGATAAGGTGAAAATAACTCTTATGACTATTAGAGAGATCGTTATGGCAAATGACATGGCTATAACAAATTCTACTATAGAACAAGCCCAAAAAGACATGGATGAAATATTGGACAAAGCCGAGAAAAAACTTGAAGGTTATGAAGTCGAAAAGTATAGTGATTTTGGTTCTGCTCCCGACAAAATATTACTAAAATCAAAATTAGATAATTATGATATAATAATTATGACTAAGTCTAACAAAAAAGGACTTGCTAGAATAATTGGTTCTGTAACTAACAAGGTTTTAAAAAATGCCAATACATTAGTCATAGTTGTTCCAGAATAAAAAATATGTTTCTTTTTAGGGTCATAACATCTCTAAAGTATTATGACCCACATATATTTAAAGTTCTTCTCTAAAGAAGTATTATTGTTTAAATTTATTTCACTTTAAACTTCTTAACCTGTTTTCTCATAAGTTCAGATGAAGAAAACATTTCCTGTGAGCAAAATCCATTTGAACCTTAGAATCACTTGATTAACAACAGTTTTTCGTTTTACTATGCCCATCAATTATGGTTACCAGCTCTTCTATATTAAGTATTAAACTAATACTTCCATCTCCAAATACTGTACAGTCAGATATGCCTTTTACATTTTTGATTTTTTTTACATAATTCCTTACCATGACAATTATCCCATCTGTTAACTTCTTAATACTAGTTTCAATTCTGTATAGATTATGTATGCGAATTATAGGATAGCACTAACCTCTTGCCATTACATCTCATTCTTTTTTAATGTGAAAAAGATCAGTGGCTTTAGGCCTAAAGAACTCAGTTATAACAATAACAGATATGGTATAATAACAATTCCCCACTCTCATATTTATGCCATTTATAATAGCAAGAGTACTAGGTATTTTTATGATTGTAAGAGTTCATTCATTATATTTACTTTGAACTGTTACTATTCCTCCAATATCTTTAATATTTTTCATTATTACATCCATTCCCACTCCTCGCCCGCTGAATTCTGTTATATTTTCCTTATTGAATCCTGCTCCATCATCTTTTATTATTACCACAACATAATTATCCTGATTCTTCGCCTCTAAAACAATTGTGCTATATTTTATAATTTAGGGTAAAAAATAAGAGCCCTGCCCCTTAAAGTGCACCCTAGACTCTTTTTATTATTTTTATAAAATTATATTCTTCTTATAATCTTCTGAATTTTTCAGGCTTATATCCATATTTTCCGCTTAAAACATCATCAATGAGAGCAATAAGCCTTTCTCTGTCTTCAGATAAAGTTCCACTTAAAGCCACATAATTTGATGCATGATTGCTTCTAAAAATACAATTGCTAGTATGGATATTTTTAACCAACTCTCTGGTTTCAAGCATAATTTCCTCAGGACTTAAAAGTTTAAACTCTCCATTATTGATATCATCATACATTTTAGTTCCATGTTCTACCATAAGAGTTAAAAGTCCTACATAATCAGGATTAATGGCAGTTATAACCCTAGCAGATTCCCTGGCATTTTCCTGCCATTTGTCCTTTCCTCCTATACCTGAAATGAACGTTACTGAAAGCTTGATACCGCTTTTTTTAATCTTCTGGCCTGCCTCTATTATTTCCGAAGAAGTAACTCCTTTTTGTATATCTTTTAATATTAAATCACTTCCACTTTCTATTCCCATATAAAATATACCTATACCCAACTCCTTTAATTCTTTAAGTTCTTCAGGAGATTTTATTAAAATGTCTCTAGGTGTAGCATAAGCAGAGACCCTCCTGCATTTTGGAAATAGTTCTTTTATCTTAATCAATATCTGTGTTAATTTTTTCATTGGCAGTACAAGTGAATCTCCATCTGCCAGAAATATACGTTCTACATGTCCATACATTTGTCTTGCTTCATATAAATCTCCATATATCTCTTCTAAGCTTTTTATTCTGAATTTTTTACTTTTATACATGTTACAAAAAGTACATTTGTTATGGGCACATCCCACACTAACCTGAATTATCAAGCTATAAGCTTCACTAGGTGGTCTGTACACAATACCTTCATATCTCATATATCTAATCATTCCTTTCGCTTCGCCCAGGCACAAACAAGACATGAAAAAGCTTGTTGTGTCTCACCTTTTTTTGTTTTATAATCTTATCATGGAATAGCAATACACTATAGAGCACGAGGAGGTGAGTGGCGAATTCTTTTCGACCCCGCATATATATGTGCCGTCATCCTTTCAAGTACAAACAAGTGGGACTTTGAGCCCGGACTCTTATTATTGGTAATGAACCATGTTTATTTCGTCGCAGGATGACAGTCAATGTTGCTATTCTTTTTTATTGAGGTGGTGATACTTATGATGAGACTTGCTTACCCCATCTGTTGTGGACTTGATATCCACAAAAATGTTATCGTTGCAACCATCGTTACAACCGACAAAAACGGAATATCTGAGTACCATCAGAAATCTTTTTCTACCATCAACTCGGATATCCAAAAGTTTCACGACTGGTTAACTGAAAATGACTGTTATCATGTCTGTATGGAATCCACCGGAAAGTGCTGATACGATTGATGATAAAGCGGTTCGTAAGCTAATTAAGAAAAAAGCCGTTGCTAAATCAGATAATATTGTTGAAACCATTAAAGGTTACAGCCTTGAATCCGATCAAGCAAAAAAGTTGGAACTTGTCCGTGGTCATCTGGAGTATCTTAATGACATGATTACTCAGACAGAAGTGGAACTGTATGTCCATATCAGACCTTATTATGCGTTCGTGGAATACATATCCTCTATTCCCGGTGTCACAGAACTCAGTGCCACGATAATTCTTGCCGAAATCGGAGTCGATATGACTGTTTTTGATGATGCAAAACAGCTCTGCTCCTGATGTGGACTTTCTCCTGCCAACAATGAATCTGCTGACAAAAAGAAATCAGTCCGCATTGCAAAAGCCGGTGCTTACCTGAAACCTATGATGGTTCAGTATGCTCTTGCCGCAATCAAGAGTAAAAAGCAGCCTTACTTTGCAATCAAAACTGAACCTTTAAAAATTAGAACCTCATATACTATATATCCATGGCCTTATAAACCTTCCAATTATTTATAGTATAATATAAATACTTACACTTATTGTTGTCATTGTCAATATCATAATAAAGAGTGATCTCTGAAACTACACCACATCCTTGGGAATTATAGTTTCCTGAAGCTCTAATTTTAAAGGTATATTTTTTTAAATCATCAGACTTTTCTTTAAGTTTAAATTCAGCTTTATAATCTTCTACTACATCCTTATACTCTATTGTACCTGAAATCTCACCATCCATATTACTATCTTCAGCTGGTTCTTTATTGTCAATCTTTTCATTAATCTCTTTTATACTGTCATATATACCAGTTTCCGCACTATAGTATTCTCTGGTTCTATTTAAGGTATCAGAAGCTACTCTATTACTTTTAATACTGATATCTACCATGTATGCAGCTAATATAAAGACCACCATAATAATAATTACAACTATTAAAATAGCAGAACCCTTTTTCTTCATAATGTTTTATTACCCCCATTATACAATAAAAATATTTTAATTTTTTAAATTGATAGCTGTGGATCTTTCAATGTGTACATCTCCCCTTGAAGCAGAAACTGTAACTGTAATTAGCCCATTTTCATATAAAAAAAACACAGAATCTATATTAAAACATTTATTTTGGTTATCATTTTTTAAATATAAAGTTTTACTTTTCCTATTATATTGTATATCAGAGGGGGGTGGAGAGCCAGACTCAGGTGAATTTGAGAGCAAGTCAATTGTATCCCTGCTGTTACTTGTATCAATATTGCCTTCTTCACTATCCCCATTTCCACAGTTAACAAAAAAACTATTATTGCTATCTGAAGATTTGAAAATTTTAGTATCATTAGTACAATTATAACTTCTTATCTCATCTGTAAGCATATTTAAAGCCTTATTTACATTATACTGGACATCTATGTTATTGTTAAAATTAAATGACTGTTTTATCTGAGAAAAAAAAGTTTTGTAAAGATATATAGAAAATATAACAAAAATACTCAGGGCTATCATTAATTCAATTAAGGTAAATCCTTTTTTCTTCATAGTATCATCCTTTACCTTATTATTTAAAGAAATGTGATATTAATATTATCTCTCCACTAGAATTATCAGTTATTGTAATTTTGGAAAGATGATTTTCAGTACTCTCAGTTAAAGTAACATGGTCTTCTGAATTATTATGATAGTTCTCTGGATTATTTTTATATTCTTCAAGACATTTTTGAGCTTCCAGCATTAAATTTTGTCTCTTAACCTGCATATTTATATTTTTATTGGATGTAATATTAAGCCGCACCACTAAAGCAGACATTAATAAAAATATAGTAATTGCCACCATAATTTCTACATAAGTAAAACCTGTATTTTTCATTTCAATTTCCTACCTTTAAAAAGACATTCATTTCAATTTAAAACTTTTTGAGCTGCTGCCATAACAGCCTTGTGAACAATATTAATTGAAATATTCCTCACATATATTATTAATTTTACTTTTAATGCTCCCATTATACTGATTGCTGTTTAGCTGTGTCATAGTAAAATCCACCTTTATATCAGCATTTTTAGTAATTATGGCAGAATTATTAAAGGTTATACTATTAATATTGTTTTCTACAGTCATCTTACCAGTACAATAAATTATAAAATTGTTAAACACTAAATTTCTATTGCTCCAATTATTAATAGTACCATCAATAGTACAATTTCCCTCTATAATTAATACTTTATAGACATCTGAATCAATATTTGAATCATTTAAGGATTTCTTTAACGACTCAGTATCCGATCCTCTGATTATACGAAAGGCTATACCTGGGTAAGTAGTAGTATCATAGCTGGAACTATAGACATTATTTTTTATACTTTTCATTTGCTTAGTAGTTGTTATCTCACTAACGGGTGCAGCAGGTGCTGCTGCCTCAGGCAGTTCAGGTGACCTGGCTGCCACCTCTACATAATTCGGATTTAAGTTTGCCCAATTCTCATGAGAAAAATTATTCACATGAGTATTTAGACCTAGTGTATTTATATTTGAACCTCCATAATTAAAAGTATTTGCCCATATATAAGTATCTCCCAAGGTTACATTCCTCAAAATATTGAGAATATTCCCCGCTTTTAAATACGTTTTACCCTTAATATTTACATCTGCACTATTGTTTTCAAAATTAAAATCATTTCCTGCAATCATTGTAATTGGAGCCTGTGCCTCTGCAGCTGCTATATTCCTATTTACATTATAATCAAACAATATATTTTTAGAAGCCTGCACATATGCTGAACTATTGTTGTCCAAATTTAAATTTCCATTTACATTATTAAAATTGACACTTTCTCCTGCCACTGCAGAAAAACTGCTGCTTGAAACATTGATGCCATTATTAAAATTAATATCCTTTCCACTCTGTATTTGAATACATCCATTATTAAATTGTGAATTAATATTGGAATTATCAAAAATAACATTATTAATACCTAAAATAGATACATTGCTATATGTTTGTAAATTACTATTAAACTCTATATTATATCCTTGAAAATTGGTTTTACCCGTAACTTTTACTGTATTATTATTTCCTTCTCCAGTGTTGACACTATTTGATGTTCCGGTACCTAATACATTAAAATCTCCATTGATATTGGTATTTTGTTTAAAAATAATTTGCTGTCCCTGTAGGTATGTAGAATCTGTAATATTCATACTGGTATCTCCATTTCCCAAATTAATATGACTGACGCTGTCTCCAAACACATTAAAGCAGTTTGCCTCAAAAAAATCTGCTGCAGTATTTCCTGAATTACTTTCTCCAGTGTCATCATCTGAATCATTTTCATCTCCAGAGCCTTCTCCACTGCTTAAAGATACAGGGGGAAATTTAATAATGTATGGAGTATCAATAATTTTTCCACTATAATCTAACCCATATAAAATATAGCCAGTACTATAAACAACTACAACTGCATTTCCTGTAAAATCTGTTCCCTTAGGCAAAATAGTACTGTTAATAACACTATTATTATTTAAAGGTAAACTATCTGTATAATAGTATATCAAAACCGAGGAAGTGGTAGAAGATGTATGGTTAATTACATTTCCCTGAGAATATATAATAGAACTTTTATTGTTAAAAGGATTTATCAATGCATTGCTGCCAAAAAAATTAGAGACCATTTCAGGTCCAATTTTGTCCTTTATAACATTGGTGAGAGCTTCCTCCAGATGATTTTTATTTTTATTTATATATATACCATCTTTTCCAGCTCTATTTTCAAGATAGGTTCTAATAAGCAATACATTAGTAGATACACTTTTATTTTTTGATTGAAGCCTTACTGCCCCCACCTTTGGCACTAAAATCATGGAAAGTATAGCTATAATTGATATAACTATCATAATCTCTATTAATGTAAAGCCATTTTTCCTGTTCACACATTCACCCTCTCATATTATCATATTCTACAATTTACTTAAACATATCGGAAATACTATTAAATCCTTCTTTCTCACTATCATAAAATGCATAATCCCCTGCTGAATCATCCTTGCCATCTTTTTTATCCTGTATGTATTCATAAAAAATGATTTTTGCAGAAATTTGATTGGATATTTGACTATTATCAGTCTCTGTTTTGGTGTTATCTTTATCCTCCTGTGAATTATTACCTATTACATTATCTGGAATATTATTTTGAGAAGACTGATTTTGCCCATCTGATTCATCATTTGAAATTTCTAATGAAGATATGGTTATGCTTTTAACATTAATCTTTCTGTCAGTAATATTGCTTAGTCCTTTTATAAAATTTTCCACATTTGCTTTATTTCCTGTTATTTTTAAATCTATGGTAAGGGTATAGAACTTTCCTTTGGAATTATCCTCATTGGTGTTTGTCTCATTATTTGTATTATCATCGGATTCCTCAGAAGTCTCTCCAGAAGTTCCACTGCTGCTGCTATTTAATAATTGAAAGGAAATACTCTGCCCCGTAACTCCAGATGCCTGGCATCCATTATAGAAATCATATATAAGCTTCGGGGTGTCTACTTTAACGGGAACTATATTATCAAAATCTGCTGTATTCTGTTTGAGTTCATCTACTTCTTTTTGTTTGATATAAATAGATTGCTTTTTTGATTTGATATTACTTAATTCCTGTTTTTGATTAATATACTTATTTTTAGCCTGTTCTGCACTATTTAACTGGGTCTTTATAAAATAAGTATAACTGGCATAGTTAACCCCTATAAACAATATTGCTATTAAAACCATTAAATCTCTTTTATTTTTCTCCACTTGTGTTCACACCTTTATATGAATCTAATATCTTTAGATTAAGTGTAATTTCCCCTACATTGTTATTAAGATTTATTTGAGACAGTTCAACAGGTTCGAATATGTTCATTTTGTTTACAGCTACAATCACTCTAGCGCCGTCTATTGTACTATTATTTACATCAAATACAACATTTACATTATCCTTATCCAAAGTAATGCTTTTTATTGTAATATTTTGAGGCAATCCTTGTCTTAAAGTATCAAGTATTATCATATAATTAAATTCATCATTATATATTTTCTGCATATTATTGGACTTCTCTTCATACTCTTTTCTCTGCTGTTCCACACTGTCTAAATCCCTTTGTATATTACTCAGTGCAGCTATTTGTGAATCTATACCCGATGTATCATACTTTGACAAATTCACTTTATTGTATATAAATGCTCCTACTGCTATAATCAATGTTATTACAGCACATATTATCATTTCTATTACAATAAACCCATTGTCAGATATTTTTTTCTTATTTTTTCTATATAATTTATCAATAAAATCTATCTTTTTGTTATACACACTTTTCACTGGTATAAAATACCCTAGTATATCACCATACATATTTACATCCACAGGGCTATTTTTAATCATTTTTGACATTTTAGCATTCATCCCCATTATAGGTTCTATGGAAGTTTGTTCCTTAATAAAATTGTATAAATTAGCATTATTATAGAATTCTCCTATAATATATATCTTTTCAATCTTACTTCCAAAATGCCTTGCAGAATAAAAATTGAAGAAATATTCTACATTCTCTAATATATCACTGAAATTCTCTTCATTTTTTGATAATTTTCACTGGAAATATGAGAGTAAAGAAATATTTTTCCCTTGTCTAGTATAGTTAAAGTAGATTTTCTGCTATTTACATCTATAACTGCTGTGCTGATATCTGTATCTAAAAATAAATTTGATATATAGTCGGGATATATTCCTATAGACCCTGGAATCAGTCCGCAATATTTTACAAACTCCATTATTTTTTTTAATTTTATCCGGGGCACAACTGTTAACATGATAGACATTTTGCCTTTTTTATGTTCTTTATCTATATACACAACTTCATAATCACTGCAGTACTCATTCATACTAACTGCAAAATATTCTTCTATATTATTTTCTATAAAGTTTTTTAAATCTTTTTTATTCATCAGTGGTACATCTATAACTCTTGTAACAATATTATCCCAATTTAAAATTATACCTACAGTCTTATTTCTAATTTTAAATTTTTCTCTAATGTTTTTAATTTTATTTAAATTATATTCATCAGCATAAGGCTCTCCTCCAGAGATATTTTCACTGTTTTGTTCTATTTTTGCCACCTTTTTTATCTTTATTTTGTTTATCCTCTTTGATATAACAGCTACATCAGCATAATTTTCTTTGAAACTAAACAAAATTTTGGAAAACATCTAGTTACCTCCATTTTATTTCATTTCCTGTGTAATCTTCATTATAGGTAATGCCATACCAAGTATAGCCAATCCTACAACTATACCTATAATTAAAGTTAAAACAGGTTCAACCAGGGACATAAATCTGTTAATACCCACCTGTACTTTTTCATCATATATATCAGCTAATTTAAACATCATTTCATCAAGCCTTCCTGTTTCTTCCCCTACTTTTATCATCTGTGTCACAAGAGGTTCAAATATTTTTTCATTTTCAATGGAATCTGCAAATTTTATGCCGCTCATAAGCTGATCTTCCACATTTTCTATTTTTTGCATTATAAACTGATTGTCTACTATAAACTTTATATTTTCCATTATGGTTATAATAGGAACTGCAGATTTTAAAAATATACCCATACTTCTAGTAAACCTGGAAGTAATTAAATCTTTTTTCACATCACCTAAAACTGGAATTTTTAAAACAATTTTGCCCAAAAAGTATGCCACTTTTGGAATAGTACTTATATATTTAAAAACAATTATTAAAATAATTATACTTGCACTTATATATAAATAATTGTTATTTAAAAAATTCATAATACCCAGTACAACTATAGTTATAAGAGATGGTATCAACATTTCCGCTGATTTCTCCAATCATAACCATATCAATCAGTAGTTTAGGGAACTTTTCGCAGGATTTCATAGATTCAGCTAAAGTATTTCCTTTTTTTATACCTTCAATTATTCTTGAAATTACTCTTTTCATATCTTGTTTTTTAGTCTGTTTTCCCATTATCTCAAGTCCTGATAAAAGATTTACTCCAGAATTCAAAATCATGGCAGTCTCTCCGCAAAAATTAGCCAAAATTTCCTCATTAAACTTTTTATTAAAAAATTCAAATGAAGACAAAGTAAATTTTTCTTTTACATATATTATTTTTAAACCTCTATTTTTTAAAATGTCAATTACTGCATTGGCATTTTCCTCTTCTATTTCTTCTTTTATTATTTCAAATTCATCATTCCAAAATTTACATACAAATTTTTTCATAATATTATTCCTAACCATTTCCACAATGTATTTAAAAATAATACGTCAAAGCAATCTGGTATTAAAAGCTAAACAAGTTCTCCATAAGTGACCTTTAACATTTCATCTATGGTAGTGGTTCCATTTAAAACTTTATTTATACATGATTTTCTTAGAGTATTCATACCCTTTTCAAGAGCCATTTTATTAATTTCACTTTCATTAGAATTCATATCTATAAGATTTTTTACATTCTTATCTACTTCAAGTACCTCAAATATACCTATCCTTCCCTTATAGCCGGTATCGTTACACAGACTGCACCCTTTGCCCTTTTTCAGTTTAACAGGACTATCAACTCCTAATAATCTCATCTCTCTTTCACCACTGGTATATTCTTCACCACAGTTTGGACATATTTTTCTTACAAGCCTTTGTGCCACTACCCCTGACAGTGTAGAAGATATGAGAAAAGACTTTATATCCATATCCAGTAATCTGCCTATAGTTCCCACTGAATTATTTGTGTGAATAGTTGATAATACCATATGCCCTGTCAGTGCAGCCCTTATAGATATTTCTGCAGTTTCATTGTCCCTTATTTCACCTACAAGTATTATGTCAGGATCTTGTCTTAATATACTTCTCAAACCATGTGAAAAATCAAATCCTATTTTAGTATTTACCTGCATCTGGTTTATGCCTTTCAAATTGTATTCTACAGGGTCTTCTATGGTTATTATATTTTTGGTCACATCATTTAATACATTTAACATAGAATATAAAGTTGTGGTTTTGCCACTTCCAGTAGGTCCTGATACCAGTATTATACCATAAGGATTTGATATCATCTTCATTATTTTTGTCAATTCACTTTTTTCTACACCAATTTTTTCAAGTTCTATGGAAAAATTGCTTTTATCTAACAATCTCATTACAATTTTTTCTCCTAAAATCGTAGGAACTACAGAAATTCTGATGGCTATATCTCTTTCCTTCACTTTAAAATTAATTTTTCCATCCTGTGGCATTCTATTTTCCGCTATGTTAAGGCCAGCCATTATCTTTATTCTACTTATTACAGGATAAAGCATATCTATATCCGTCCTCATAATTTCCCGCAGGGCACCATCTACCCTAAACCTAACTCTCATTTTCTTTTCATATGGTTCTATGTGGATATCCGAAGCATTATATAGAACTGCATTTTCAATTATGGTATTCAAAAATTTTATAATTGGAGCAGCCGCTTCGTCTATTATTTCTTTTTTCACTACAGTCTTTTGAGGCAAAAAGTTTTTCTTATAATTTTGTGCCGCTTCCTGGGCTTTACTTTTTCCATAATATTTTTCAATGTTGTCCAGAATACTGCTTTTTAAAGTTATGGCTGTTTTAATATTATATCCCGTGGCCATCTTTATATCTTCAATAGCAAAATAATTTAGGGGATCACTCATGGCTACAAGTAGAGAACCATTCATAATATCTATGGGAATAGCTTCATATTTTTTTGCAATACCTGCCGGTATAATATCTATAATATCCTGCCTTACATTGATATTATCCAAATTCACCAGAGGTATTCCAAGTTGCTGCTTTATAGCATCTACTATCTGTTCATTGGTAATAAAACCCTTGTCTACAAGTATTTTACCAAGCTTTTCGCCTGTGCTTTTCTGTAAAATAAGGGCTTTTTGTAGCATTTTTTCTGTTATAACTCCTGCATCTACCAGAATTTCTCCCAGACGTTTTTTTATCTTTGACATAAATCTACTCCTTATATTCGTTAATAGTTTTATTATACCAAGGGAGAACACGACAAAACATGTTCTCCCTTAAAATTATTGAACTATAAATGCCTGGGTGGCACTTCCGCCACTATCAGCTCCTACTACGCCGTACCCATTTTTATATACCACCACTATAACTTCTCCTTTTTTGACAGCGCTAGGATTGGATAGTCCTGCATGACTTTTTACAGTTTTTTCATTACTATTATCGGTAAGACTAGTATTTGTCTTATCAATAACTTCATATGCATTCCCTGTACCATTCTTATTAGTAAATGGATTGAATAACTGATTTGATGTATTGCCTGTGACAAAAGCTCCTTTAAATTCGTTTAATAACTCTGCCTTATTTAAATAGGTAGTATTGCCTCCTACGTTACTAGCCTTAGTTTCCAGATATGCCCTTACAGTATTGACATTAGTTGTAACCCCTGCATTTTTAGAATTATTTTTAAATATCTGGGATTTAGGTACTAAAACCACAGCCAGTATAGCTACAATAGCAAGAACTATCATAAGCTCAATCAGTGTAAAACCCCTCTTCTTTTTTATCACTTCCATAATATCTTTATCCCCCTTAATTAAAATTAAAAAATAAGCAGAAAATTGTCTAAATTATTAAGAATCACTGGATTCAACTTTATCACATCACCCCTTAAACTAACACATCTTCTCAAAAATAATTTTTCCATTTATAAGCAACTAAATAAGTACCATTTTATAATACCTTCTCCAAGAAATATTGTAATTGCAGAAGCTATAACCATAAATGGTCCAAAGGGAATATAATCCTTTCTAGACTTCTTTCTCAGCAAGATGAGAATTACTCCTGCAGCCGCCCCTATAATAAAAGCCATAAACAACATAACTATTGTATATTTAAACCCCAAAAATAGGCCACATACCACTGAAATTTCCACATCTCCCCAACCCATGCCACCTTTAGTTATAAGGATAATTAAAGATAAAAAAACTCCTGCCAATATTCCTCCATAAATGTAGGTTTTTATAGGCATTCCCCTATAAAAATATATTCCTAAAAATACTATGCCAGCAGCTATACCTGTTCCTGTAGTTTTAAAATAAACATCTTTAGTATCAGAATCTATCATTCCTATCACGATCATAATACTTATAAATACTATGTATTTTACAAATTCTATACTTATACCAAATTTAATATAAACACATAGATAAAATATTGCTGTTATAAATTCCAAGACAGGATATCTGAAAGATATTTTTTTACCACAATATCTACATCTTCCCCTTAAAACTACATAACTTATTATAGGAATTAGGTCATACACCTTAATTTTTTTATTACAATTCATACAATGTGAAGGTGGATATGCAATGGACTCACCTTTAGGTATTCTACATATACAAACATTTAAAAAGCTTCCCACTATAGCCCCAAAAATTAAAACAACAATACCATAATAAATATCCATAACCCACTCTCCATTTTTAAAAAACAAGACCCCGTATTCATAAATGCTATTTATGAACACAGGGCCGGTTGCATCACTAACTCTAATACACACAAGGATGCCCGAATTAAAGTGCGTATTTCATCGTTTCCCTTAATTTGTTTAATCTTACCATAAAAATAATACAATTTCAATAAGTTTTATGGAAGTTTATAATGGAAACAATGAAAAAGTAATTTTAGAATTTTCCATAGAAAATACAGGTATGGGCATTAAAGAGGAAGTTAAAAATCAAATTTTCAAAAAATTTATTTGCCATCAGCCACCTCACAGTAAATATCATTCTACTACAGGCCTTGGACTTTTAATATCAAAAGAACTGGTAAAAATTATAAATAGAAATATATGGTTTGAAAGTAAAGAAAATGAGGGAAGTACATTTAATTTTATGGCAGAATTCTTACTGGATCTCAATAAAACTATAAGTGAAGGTAATATTAATTTAGAAAATACAAACTGGTCAGAAGCGGCAGATAAGATCATTATCTGTCATGATTACAGATAATAGATGTCCATGTATAATACTATTATTTACATCTACCGGCAGCCTTTCATTATATATAGATATACAAATTGGAAACTAAATTATTTATAATAACTGTCCACATTTAAAGCCTGACCGTGGATCCTACTAGGTTCTTATTTTTTCTTAGTGTGCATTCTGCTTTTTCATCTTCTCATTGACAAAGTATATTTTATTTGATATCATAATGCTAATTAAATATATTTCTTATCTAGAGAGACGGAGGGACTGGCCCTATGATGTCCGGCAACCTAAATTTTATTTAAAGGTGCTAATTCCTACAGGTAATTACCTGAAAGATGAGAATTGAGAAAATCTACTTTCTTGTATCTCGTTTTTACAAGAAAGTTTTTTATTTTACAAAATAAATATATTAATACATTTCAGTTCACCAGAAATACTGGAGACTAAATTTATTTTTACGTGAATTTTTATTAAAAATACTCATAAATATTATGACTAATCAATTCAAGTAAAAATTTACATAATGGAGTATAGCGCTATGCCCATATTAAATTATGCTAATGTTATTTAATAATGGGAGGAAAATTGAACATGAAAAATTTATTAATTTTAGTCTTAACGGCAATATTATCTTTAGGGACAGTTGGATGTTCTAAGTCAAATAACACTAACAGCAAAAATACATCAAATTCAAAAGAAATCATAATAAAATATCCCAATACTCAATGGTATGATGCAGTGTATATTGCTGATTCAAAGGGATATTTTAAAGAACAGGGAATAAAAATTAAATATGTGGGAGAAATACCAGCAGCTCAAATTGTTCCATCAGTTGCATCAGGAAGTATTGACTTTGGATTAAGACATACTCCTTTAGTTGCAATGGCTAATGCTCAAGGTTCAAATCTTAAAATAGTTGCAGCAGGAACTCAATCATTAGCTAATTATCCTCATATGAGATATATAGTTAGAAAAGATAGTGGCATAAATAGTATTAAAGATATTGCTGGCAAAAAAGTTGCAATAAACTCATTTGGAGCATGTTCAGAATTTGTTACAAGAGAATTTTTAAGAAAGGAAAATATTGATCCTAATAATGTAAACTTCGTTGTGTTACCGGATTCTCAACAAGAACAAGCTGTAGAGCAACATTTAGTAGATATTGCAATTGTACATGCTCCATATACTAAAAAAGCTCTTAAAAATCCGAATTTAAAAGAATTAGTTAATGATTATGCTTTAGAGGATGGTATAAGTGGTATGTGTCCATATTTTACAAACGAAGGTTTTATTAAAAAGAACCCCCAGGCAGTAAAAGGATTCGTAACTGCAGTAGCTAAAGCAGCAGATTGGTCCAAAAATCATGAAAGTGAAGGGAAACAAATTATAGCTAATAAATTGGGAATTAAGGTGGATGATGTTGAAGCATGGAATTATTATGAACACCAAATCATTCCACAAAAGTCAGTAAAATGGTGGGTGGATTATTTAGAGAAAAATGGCAAATTAAAATCAGATAAAGTTAAGGTTAACGACTTATATACAAATGAATTTAATCCCTACAGTAAATCCCAATAATCAAGTGATTCTTAGGTTCAGGTGGAGTTTGCCTATAAGGATTACTTTTCTCCATCTGAACCTTATTAACAGTATTCTTAGTGTCTTTAGCACTTAGAATACGTTATCCTTTAGGGGAAGAACTTATCCAGGGGCATAGCAGTGCTTATCCCCCACTTGAATAAGATGGGGGTGTTAGCAATGGTAGCCTTCGGATAAATATGTAACAATAAAATATTGAATAAAAAATTATTATATCCTTCCGTAAGCATAGTAAATATCACGTTAATGTTTACTATGCTTACACTTAATCAAAAATAGCTGCCTATAAATAAGAACTCATTAGTTAGTTTGTTATAAGGAGATGGAAATTTTGAATAAAATATCGGTAAAAAATATTGAACAATTTTATAAACACCCTAATAATAAAAAAATTAATATTAAAGTATTGGAAGATATAAATCTTGATATCGAAGAAGGGCAATTTGTATGTATAGTTGGACCCAGTGGATGCGGGAAGTCCATATTACTTAATATTATAGGGGGATTAGTGAATCCTACTAAAGGAAATGTTTTAGTTGATTCAAATGAAGTAAAGGGGCCCGGAAGTGACAGAGGTATGGTATTTCAAGGATATGCACTTCTTCCATGGAGAACTGTATTGCAAAATGTAGAACTTGGCCTTGAAATAAATAAAGTACCTAAAAAAAAGAGAAAAGAGTTGGCAAAAAAGTTTATACATTTAGTAGGACTTTCTAAATATGAAAAATATTATCCTGGTCAATTATCAGGAGGTATGAGACAAAGAGTGGCTATAGCAAGAGGCCTTGCCTATGATCCCAAGGTACTTTTAATGGACGAACCATTTTCAGCATTAGATGCACAAACCAGAGAAATTTTACAGCAGGAGTTACTAGGCATATGGGAAAAGACTAAAAAAACCATTATCTTTGTAACCCATAGTGTGGATGAGGCTATATATTTATCTAATGAAATTATTATAATGGGATCAAATCCCGGTAGAATAGTAAAAACACTAAATGTTAATCTTCCTTATCCACGAAGCCATGATGATAGTGAATTTCAAAGATTACGAAAAGAAATATGGTCTGAAATTAGCGACCAGGTGAATACAGGTTCTGACGCTAAAAATAATCAGAGATGTGATAATTATGAAATTGCCTAAATTAATTATTTCAAAAATTTATTCTTTTATTTTTTCAAATCTACTAATAATACTATTCTTGATCTTATGGCAGATTTTACCTGAAATTGGAGTACTGAAAAAAACCTATACAAGTACTCCAACCTCAGTAATGAACTCCATTTTGTTATTAGCAGAAACTGGAAAACTTAAGGTACACTTATTAATAAGTCTAAAAAGAATTATGAGTGGATTGATTCTGGCCATTGTATTTGCAGTCCCCCTTGGTTTGTTTATTGGCAGATGTAAAATTATAGAATCTCTACTGGATTCTTTTTTGCAACTCTTCAGGCAAATATCCGCATTAGCACTTTTCCCTGTTTTCATCTTATTTTTTGGCATTGGTGAAGTATCCAAAGTAGCAATTATATTTTGGGCCAGCCTATGGCCAATATTAATAAATACTATTAGTGGAGTAAAAGGTGTTAACCCACTGTATACAAAATCTGTGCTGACTATGGGCGCTGGAAGGCTTATGGTTTTTATAAAGGTTGTATTGCCTGGTTCAATTCCTTCTATTTTAACAGGCATTAAACTTGCAAGTGCCTACGCCGTTATGGTTCTAGTGGCAGCCGAAATGATAGGAGCTCAATCAGGACTAGGTTTCTTAGTTAATAATTCTCAAGAAACATTTAATACCTCTCAGATGTACGGTGCAATAGTATTACTATCTATACTAGGAATTGTATTAAATTTTATTTTATCCTTTCTGGAATCTAAATTAATTTTTTGGAAAGAGTTTGATTCATAGATAACATAGTTAAAAAATAGATATACGTTTAGTTTACTAAACACAGTTCATTATAAAATCCCAATTTACGAGGTGAATGATATGGTAAAATTCTCAGATAAAAGTTATGAACTAAAATTTGACATTACAAACAGGGCAAAGGAATTAGGTATGAATATTATTGGATTCTCCCCTGTAGAAAGGTGGGAAAAATATAAAGAAACTGCTCCAGAATATTATCCCCAAAATATATGGCCGGAAGTAAACACGGTTATTGTATTTGAAATTCAAATATATTTACCAATGCTTGAAACAACCCCCTCAGTTGTTTATTCAGAATTATATAATACATCAAATAGAATTTTGGATGATACTGCCTATAAAATTTCTAATTATTTAAATACACTAGGATATAATGCATTTTACTTTCCTAGAGATTGTTATGGAGATATTTCTGTTCTTGTTAAAAAACCGGAAGCAGCTTTTTCGCAGGTATTAGCCGGTAAATATGTTGGACTTGGTACTATTGGATATAATCATACCTTGATAACAAAAGAATTTGGGCCAAGAGTAAGATTGGTTTCTGTTTTAACTAGTGCTGTGATTCCACCTGACCCAGTCATTAGCAAAGATCTTTGTATCAAATGCGAAATGTGTAAAAAATGCTGCCCTACCTCTTCCTTAAAAACTACAGAAAATCTTATTGCTGATATGGATAAAAAAAAGTGTGCAGAATATCATGCTAAACTTAAAAGTGCATACTGTTATCCCTGTGGAGTATGCATAAAAGTTTGTCCAATTGGTAAGGATAGAAAAATATACGGAAATAATGCAAAAAAATATTTAGCTGAAAAAGAAGCCTTAAGTATAGATGAAAATAATCCTGAATATGCAGGATGGATTCACTGCAGAAATCATGGTTCTAAAAAATTGGGAAAGTAATAAATAGACATAAAATTTACGTTGACAGGACGTTATAAATATGATATTTTAATGAAGTAATAGAATTGAGTTTAAGCGAATCGTATAACCGGCGGCAGTGGGTTTAACCACAGGGGAGTACGATTTTTAAAAGCCGACCGCCTGGGCAATCAAAAAGTCCAGGCGGTCTTTTTGATTAATATAAAACTAGAATAAACTTTAATCCAAATATTTAAGCTTGTGCAAATTATAAAAATATTATTGAAAAGAGGGGCTTTTATGAAAAAAGAATGGGAAAATTTTAATTATGGAAATTGGACAGAAAATATTGACGTAAGAAATTTTATACAAAAAAACTACACTTCTTATACGGGAGATGAAAGTTTTTTAACCTCCCCTACAGAAAAAACTAAAAAAGTATGGAAAAAATCTGAAGAACTTATTTTAGAAGAAATTAAAAAAGGTGGAGTTTTAGATGTAGATACACATACTGTATCTGGAATCGATAATTTTAGACCTGGCTATATAGACAGAGAAAATGAAGTTATTGTAGGACTGCAGACAGATGCACCACTTAAAAGAATAGTGAACCCTTTTGGTGGAATAAAAATGGCCAAAGATGCCCTTACTGATTATGGATACAAAATTGATGAGAATATGGACAACATATTTACAAAATACAGAAAAACCCACAATGAAGGTGTATTTGATGCATATACAGAAGAAATAAGAGCTGCAAGGCATGTAGGTCTTATAACAGGACTTCCAGACGCCTATGGAAGAGGAAGAATAATTGGTGACTTTAGAAGGGTGGCACTTTATGGAATAGATTATTTAATTGAAGAGAAGAAAAAAGATTTAAAAACCCTTAAAAGTCCTAATATGCTGGAGGATATACTAAGACAGAGAGAAGAAGTGGCGGAACAGATAAAAGCTCTCAATGAAATTAAAAATATGGCAGAAAGTTATGGAATAGATATTTCAAATCCGGCTAAAAATACAAAAGAAGCTGTACAATTTACTTATTTTGGTTACCTTGCAGGTATAAAAGAAAATAACGGTGCAGCAATGTCTCTTGGAAGAGTTTCCACATTTTTGGATATCTATATTGAAAGAGATCTTAAGAAAGGTATTATAACTGAACAGGAGGCCCAGGAACTTATAGATCAATTTGTAATAAAACTCAGGCTGGAAAGACATTTAAGGACTCCAGACTATAATGAACTATTTGCAGGAGATCCTAACTGGGTAACTGAATGCATAGGTGGTATGTCCATAGATGGAAGAACACTGGTTACTAAAAACTCCTATAGATTCTTAAATACCCTTACAAACTTAGGACCTGCCCCTGAACCAAATATAACAATACTATGGTCTCAAAACTTGCCGGAACCCTTTAAAAAATACTGCAGTAGAATGTCTATTGAAACAGATGCACTGCAATATGAAAATGATGACATTATGAGACCTGTATATGGAGATGACTATGCCATAGCTTGTTGTGTATCTGCCATGGCTGTAGGAAAAGAAATGCAATTTTTCGGTGCCAGATGCAATATTGCAAAATCCCTTTTATATGCTATTAACAGTGGCTCGGACGAAAAAACCTTTGAAAAAATAGTACCGCATATAGAAAAAATGGAAGATAAAGTTCTCAATTATGAAAAAGTTAAGAAAAATTATTTCAAAGTGCTTGAATATGTAGCAAAATTATATGTAAATGCCCTTAACACAATTCACTATATGCACGATAAATATGCCTATGAAGCAGGACTTATGGCCCTTCACGATACTAAGGTCCACAGATTCCTAGCTTGCGGCATAGCAGGTCTTTCAGTGGCGACAGATTCACTAAGTGCTATAAAATATGCAAAAGTTAAACCAATTAGAAATGAACAGGGTATAACAGTGGATTTTAAAATAGAAGGAGATTTTCCAAAGTACGGTAATGATGACGACAGAGTAGATGATATAGCTGTTGAAATTGTAAATAAATTTATAAAGGAACTTAGAAAAACTGAAACTTATAGAAATGCAGAGCATACTCTTTCCGTACTTACCATAACTTCAAATGTAATGTATGGCAAAAAAACCGGGGCTACACCAGATGGAAGAAAGTCAGGAGAACCTTTTGCACCAGGTGCTAACCCAATGCATGGAAGAGATAGGGAAGGTGCTCTGGCATCTTTAAATTCAGTAGCTAAAATACCTTACCGCTCCGTATGTCAAGATGGCATTTCAAATACCTTTTCCATTGTACCGGATGCCCTTGGAAAAGATTTAAATACAAGAACAAATAACCTGGTTTCCATTTTAGACGGGTATTTCTCAAAAGGAGCACACCATTTAAATGTAAATGTAATGCATCGTGAAACTCTGTTAGATGCTGTGGAAAATCCTGAAAAATATCCAACTTTGACTATACGTGTTTCAGGATATGCAGTTCATTTTATAAAACTTACAAGGCAGCAGCAGGAAGAAGTAATCAAAAGAACCTTCCACCAAAGAGTTTAAAGGTGATTTTATGGGAAAAATTCATTCCATAGAAACTATGGGGCTTGTGGACGGTCCCGGAATAAGAGTAGTTGTGTTTTTTCAAGGGTGCAGATTAAGATGTGCCTTCTGCCATAATCCAGATACCTGGATTATGGATGAGGGTATGGAGATAATGGCCAGCGAACTTATAAAAAAAGTATTAAAATTTAAGGTATATTTTGAAAAATCCGGTGGAGGAGTTACCTGCTCTGGAGGAGAACCACTTATGCAGCCTGAATTCCTACTTGAATTTTTAAAATTATGCAGAAAAAATAATATAAATACAGCTTTAGATACTTCAGGTTTTGGAAAGGGAAACTATGAAGAAATTTTAAAATATACAGACCTTGTAATTCTCGATATAAAGCATACAGATAAAGAGGGATATAAAAATTTAACTGGTAGCTCCATAGAAGAATTTTATAACTTTTTACAGGCTTTCAATAGTTCAAATTGCCAATTGTGGTTAAGGCATGTAATGGTACCTGGAATTACAGATAGCTATAAGGCTATGGACAAATTAATAGATATAATCCGCAGTTATATATGTTTAGATAAAATAGATAATTTTGAAATTCTTCCATATCATACACTGGGGATAAATAAATATGACCAGTTAAAAATACCTTATAAATTAAATAATATCAGTGGTATGGATAAAAAACAGGGGAAAATATTTGAAAATTATGTTACAGAGAAGTTAAAAATTAAGAGTTAAGAATAAAGGAAAGTTTTTCTCAACTTTGTTGTGAAAAACTTTTAAGGAACACATCCCATTAAAGCATAACTTTAATGGGACGTGTTGGATTTTATGAAGTTTCACTGAAGAAAATCATCCTTAACTCTTAACTATTAATTCTAAACCATTAACTTTTAAAGTCTTCTATTCTTATAACATTATCTATTGTAATTACTGATTTTAAATCTATAAGCTTCTCAACTGCACTATTGGCATCTGCTTCACTGGTCTTGTGGGTAAATAATACTATTGTTACCTCACCTTTGGAATTTTCTTCACCTTTTTGTATTACAGAACGGAGACTTACATTGTATTTCCCTAAAATTGTTGTTATTTCTCCAAGCACTCCCGACTGATCTATTACAGTGATTCTTATATAGAATTTACTTTGGCTTTTACTAATATTTTGTATTTCCCTGTGCCACAAGTCATTCTGTGCTATATGGCTGTAATTTGCCACATCTACATTGCTTCTCAATATGGCAACAATATCACTTACCACAGCACTGCCTGTTGGAAGACTTCCTGCTCCCCTTCCATAAAACATCAGATTTCCCACTGCATTTCCCTTTATAAATATGGCATTAAAAGAATCATGCACATTTGCAAGAGGATGTTCCTTCGGAATCATTGTAGGCTGCACTTTAAGTTCAAGTTTTCCATTACTCTCTTTTGCAATGGCGAGCAGTTTGATTACCATATCAAATTTTTTAGCATATTTCATGTCTATGGATTCAATTTTTGTAATACCTTCTCTATATACATTATTTACATCCACCTTTGTTCCAAAAGCTAAGGATGAAAGTATTGCAAGTTTATACTGGGCATCAAATCCTTCAATATCCGAAGTAGGATCAGCTTCAGCATATCCCATATCCTGGGCCTGTTTTAAAGCCACATCAAAATCCAACTTTTCCAGCTGCATTTTACTTAAAATATAGTTTGTAGTGCCATTTACTATTCCATAAAATTCTTCTATTTTATTGGCAGTCAAACTCTCTTCTATTCCCTTTATTATAGGAATACCTCCTGCCACACTGGCCTCATAATTAAATACCACCCCTTTATCATGGGCTTTTTCAAAAAGCTCATCTCCCTCAGTTGCAATAAGCATTTTATTTGCAGTTACTATATGTTTATTTTTATCCATGCACTTTAACATGTATTCTTTGGCAGGTTCTATTCCACCCATAACTTCAATTACAATTTTAATTGAATCATCTTCTAATATATCATTAAAATCTGTAGTTACAATTTCCTCTGGAACTTCTACATCTCTTTTTTTATCTTTATTTCTCACAAGAATTTTTGCCACTTCCACGTCATAGCCGGATCTTTTCATTATCTCTTTTTTATTGGAATTTAAGATCATCCAAACCCCGGTTCCCACATTTCCAAGTCCCATTAACGCTATTTTCACTTTTTTCATAATTGCATTCTCCTTCCTGTATTTAATATCTATATTTACAAAACATTCTATACTTCTTTTAAAAATCAATAATTTTGATACCTGATTATTTTTATCCGAAGGCTACCATTGCTAACACCCCCATCTTCTTCAAAGTGGGGGATAAGCACTGCTACGCCCCTGGATAAGTTCTTCCCCTAAAGGATAACGTATTCTAAGTGCTAAAGACACTAAGAATACTGTTAATAAGGTTCAGCTGGAGAGAAAGGTAGACCTTATAAGCAAACTCCACCTGAGCCCAAGAATCACTTGATTGAAGTATTTCTATTTGCTTCACTAATTAGCAGTATATCAAATAAGACAGGATTATTATAGCATATTTCCAGATTATTAGCCATATAAAAACATATAAATGACAAGTTAAGATGCCTTGCCATTTATATGTCTTTTTTGCTCTATTTACAATAGTTTTTCTTTTTTCGCTTGTTATAACATTTAATCTGCCAAAGTTATATTCATGCTGATATTATTTTTAGTGGCACTTACATCCAGTGTAGAAGTACCCAACAGATTTTGTTTATTATCATATAGATAAACTTTTACTGTGTCTTGTGATGCAAATAAAACCATATTACTTCCAACATCAAATAAGTTATTATTACCTTCTATCTTATATTTGGCAGCAGAAGGTAAATCAGTAGACACATTTATTTGCTTAAATATAGGAAGAACTGGAGAAACTGTTATGTTGGCTGAAGCAGTATATCCGTTATTATCCTTAGAAGCTACATTAAAACTCAATATAACGGATTTTGGCAAACTCTGTCCACTTTTAGATTTAGCACTTTTATCTATAGTGAGCGTATAGTTATGTGATAATTTATATCCCCCGGAAGGCGGATTGATACTTGCAGAATTTTCATCCTCTCCTGCAGAAATACTTATGTCAACATCGGCTCCACCAGTAACATCTCTTATACTGACACTATTATTTAAAGAATCAATGTCTACTGGTGATTTAAATTTTACCGTCCATATTTTATTCACATTGCTTATAACCCTAGTTCCCATATCATTAACATCTTCTGCTGCCGAAACACTGAATACACCGCAGGAAATAGAGTAAATCACTGCACATATCAAAATAAAAGCAGCTTTTTTTATAACTTTATTCAATTTTTCCTCCCCCTTTTGAGTATTAATCAAGGAGGAAGGTATCCCCTCCCCTTTTTATACTTATAATGATCTTATTCCTCACCCGTTGTGATGCATTAGCTCCCTATCTGTGCCGCTGTCAATGAATGCTCATAGTAATCACTTGCAAAAGAACTTCCACTAATTGCTTTAACTCTTACTTGAACTTTATCGCCTTCAATTACTGTTACTGTGCTCTCTTCTGAACTTCCCGTTCCCTCTGTCCAATCCTGTTTTACAGTACCGACACTGTCTACTATTCTATATTCTAAAGTGGTAGCGGCATTTATTGATGTTTTTTCTGGGCTTGAACTTGCTGAAACATCTATACTTGTTGGTGTCTCAGGTCTTGCATCAACAGTTACAGTTTTACTCAATCCTAATGTTGTGGAAGTTGCTTTATTTCTTACATATATAACTTTACTAGATGAACCATGTGCTGATATAATATTTCTTAAGTTAATTGAAGTTCCGCTGACAGGTGTCCATATAGTTCCATCCTCTGACCATTCCATGGCACTGGTAACGCCTGTTATCTGCTCTGCTGAATAGTCTATAACAGCCGCTGGTGATGCCTGTACAGTTATAACAGTAGGACTTCCTGCCATTGCAGTACCTGATGCTTTATTTCTTATCTGAATAGTATCACCTGCTGACATAGAAGAAATGGATATTGATGATGAAGCATCTATCCACGTACCTCCTCCATCTCTGCTGTATTGCATTGACGATGTTGCACCATTTATTGTTACATCTCCACTGGTACCTATAGAGGATGTTACACTTGGCGGTGCAGCCTGAATAATATCAATAATCTGTGGATCTGATGCTTTACTAGTGCCCGCTGCTTTTATACGTACTCTTATATCATTAGAAGCTGTAATACTGGATACTTCTAATGATAAACTTGGACTATCACCAGTAATAGCTGTCCAACTAGTTCCTCCATTTAAGGAATACTCCATGTGAGTTGTTGCATTCTTCAATTTACCTGCATCCGTTCCATCAAAGGAGAATGTAACTCCACTTGGTGCATTTGGTTTAGTTAAAGTAATAATTTGAGGAGCCGAAGCTGGTGTACTTCTATTAGCCCTATATCTGATTAAAATTTTATTGTTAGGATCATTATTTAATATATTTATTTCAGACGATGTAAGTATTTGATCACCTGATGACGTTACTGGAGTCCATGACCCTCCTCCATTTAAGCTGTACTCTTCATCTGTAGTAACGTTAGTAAGAGCATTAGTATCAAATGAGAACTCAACTCCTGTTGGCGCTGTAGCTCCACTATTTATTGTAAATGTAATCCTCTTTTCAGTGGTAGCTCCATTTATATTATTGGTTGTATTCAGAATCAATACATAATTTCCATTAACTGTTAATACAGTACCTGGAGTATATCCTGTTATATATCCATCTCTCATTATAGTAGACGTAGTTATACAATTTGTCTTATCCACTATACTTATTCCATTTGTAAGGCTTGTATAAACGCCTCCTTCAGTTACATTCTCTACCGTTGGAGAAAGTGCCCTATCAATATTTTGAACTCTAAAATTTTTAGTAGTTTCAGTAATTGCTCCGTTTTCTCTGTTGGTAGTTATGATTTTAAGTGTATATTGTCCATTTTGAGTTATGGTAGTTCCCTTAACAAAAGCTACTTCAGCTGGTACCGGTGATATTAGAGCCTGGTATTTTACAGCTCCCTCATTGCCTGATGCAGTGTGTGTCATTTTAATAGTAGCTGTACTGTAAGTTCCAGCCACATCATTCCAGGATGGTGTTGCCTGATAATAAGTTAATGGATCTGAAGATGTAACATCTACTATTTCTCCTGAATCTACTATACCATCACTATTGCTGTCATTCCATATTTTAGTTCCTGGAGTTTCAGTAAAGGTTATATTAACTGGTGCTGGTTTAGCAGAGCTAACTACAAAGTTTATAATTGTTTCAGCATATCCTGTTTGTCCTCCAGAATTTCTAGTTGCTGTTACTGTTAATCTGTAGTTATCCCCTATTACTGATGATGAAGATATAGAATTTGCCAGATTATAAGTATTAACACTGCCTACTACAGTAGCTGTCGGTTGTGTCACACCATTAGTTGAATAGGTTATGCTACCATCAGAGCCAGTTGTTCCTTTTTCTAGTTTTATACTATAAGTTGTACTCGTACTTGTATCATCCACAGGCCAGCCTATGGTAGGTGCTGTAGCATAGGTACTTCCATCTGTAGTTCCTGTTACCACAGGTGCCGGGAATAGTGGCAGCTGTTTAGACTCACTCTCCAAATAAGGTCCATTAGCCTTCACTTTAACAAATACCTGTAATGATCTGGTCATGGAAATAGGAGTAGTTCCATTGGTACAGTCAGTCCACCCCGTACTGCCATCATAACTATACTGCATGGAATTAGTAGTTCCTGTAATTCTTCCAAGATTCAAATCTGTGGATACATAATCTGGAACAACTTGTTTTCCTACTTCTACTGCAGCTGATGGATTGCTGGAAGCCGATGTAGTATCGCTAACGGCAACAAGTCTCAGCATCAGACTTGTAGAATTTCCTATCGGTGTTTTTAAATCTATACTTATAGTTCCGCTGGAATCTACAGAAAGTGGTGTACTATTCAAAAGATTGGCTGAACTTATGCTAGGCAGTTTTCCACTACTATCTTTGCTATCTAGATAAACTTTATACTTGTACCCTGATTTTAGTCCAGTAATTTTACCATTCTGTGCATCTATTGTAAAGTTTGTTGGAGCTTCCGGACCATAAGGTACTGTAATCTTTTGTCCTTCAGCTTTTCCACTTTTAGTTATAGTTAAATATAAGTATCCACCGCTAGCATCTAAATTCAATCCAGTAATATTAACATTGCCATTGGCATCAGCAGTTGCTGATTTCAGTGCCTTTGTAGCTGTATAATCATTATATACGCCAATAATATCTCCCGGAGTTAAGTTAAATACAGCTACTGTATCAGTACTTCCTACATTATTTGTAACTACAACATTATTATTTGTAACATCTATAGTACCAGAATCCAGCACCACAGATATATTAACCTTGTTTCCATATCCCAATAAAGTTCCTTTAAAAGTATACACTCCTTTTTTAGGACTTGGTATAGTTTTATCCCAATTAACTACAACTTCTTGTATATTTCCGTCACTCATTATACAGGAAACTCTATCTGGAAAACTAAAAGTATTTATATCTGATGTTGTAAATGAAGGTAGTGGCTCTATAGAAGATACTTTCACGGTAAGCTTCGGCTTTGTCACAGCTGTCCCCTTCTGACTGCTGCTGCCAGTTAAAGATGCAGTATATGCTTTCCCATTTTTTATATAATAAAGAATGCTGTTTATTATATTCATATAATCTGCAGAATCATCCACCAGCTTATATCCATTGCCAGTTTGATCTAATCTGTATATTTTACCTTTATCTGCATTACTTGTGTAATAAATATTATCATCATCTAAAGCACACAATATAGTTAGTATATCACTGGTGGATTTGTAACTGATACCGGTACTTGAAGCCTTCTGAGCTATATTTGTAACCACAGACATTGGAATGGCAGTTTGTCCCGCAGAATTGGTGGATTTATACAAAACTCCATCTAATCCGGTATAAAATATAAGATAATCTGATGTAGCATTTATAAATTTAGTCTTTACATCACTTATTTTATACTTTGTAGCATTTGATATATCATAACTATACAATTTATTTCAATCTGATTGATTTATATAAAATAAGAAATTTCCTGTAACACTTAATGCAGATGCCGAATCCCCAATAAGCTGTCTCTCTCCCTGTGAATCAAGAACATATATCCTCGCCCTGTCAGAATTATTTATATAGTAAATTTTACTGCCGATTACATTAATATAAGATGCCATATTATCATTTAATTTTTGCCTCTGGGTACCATCTGTTCTCACCTTGTAAATTGCCCCATTATCATCATAATTACTATAATATACCCAGTCTCCAACTACATTAATGTACTTTACATTGTCATCACTTATAACATAATTATCTGCGCCTGTTACACTCTGCCTGTAAAGCTTATTCTTATCCGCTGTATTGCTGTAATAAATCCACTGATTGTTTTCATCTACTGCCGCAATTCCTGTATTAACTATATTTACAGCAGTATTGCCTTTAATTGACTCGTCTGCCGGATCTGTTGCTACTGTGGAAGTAAGTGTAATATTAAGATTCTGCTGTCCTGTTGTGCCACTGCTTGTATTTAACCCTATTGTGCCAAAGGCCAGTTCAGTAATTCCATCACTGGCATATATATGAATTTGATCTCCTGAAGAAAGTGCACCTACATAGGTTGCCGTATCTGTTAAAGATACCAATCCGCTATTTGCTGCCCTAAAATATGCCGCATTACTTACCCCTGTAAGTTGACTTATTTTAAAATTAAATACATAAAACCCTGCTGAAAGCTGTTTATAATTTATATTAGCTATGGCATACATAGTAGAATTTTGATCTGTTGGAGTTTGAAACTCTCCACTGGCATCTGCAAGTATTTTCTGTGTTGTTCCATATTGAGTGGTATAAGTCAGCGTATTTCCTGATTTAGCGGCTATTTGGCTGTCACTTACCGTAGAGCCAGTAAATATATCCATTGCATTTCCATCTGAACCTACGTAATATATAGAACCTAAATTATTCATTATCTCATCATTTACTGTCTGCATAACACCTGAATGTGTAGTTAAATATGTCAAATTATAAACATTACTTCCAACTACGATAGAATTTGCTGGTAATACAGCTTTAACGGTACAACTTGTTCCAAGTATAACAGCTGAGGTAATTACCAACATTTTTATCTTATTCATTTTCCCACCTCCATGTATATATTAAAGAAAATTAACAAAATATCTCTTTTATCAAGTGATTTAGAGGTTTAGATGGAGTTTACTTATGATAAATACTTATCTCCACCTAATCCCTAGAAAAACTTATAATAACCAATATGACAAATTATATGCTAAATTCAACATTACACTATCCTAATCCAATAATAGTTAATCGGTGACTCTAATTGTAACTGTTACCGGTGAACTATAATATTTTATAGTTGCCGTAACATAATAAGTATTTGAATCACTTATATCTATAACTGGTGGATTCCATAGGAGAACATGTACCTTCTTTGCCTCTCTAGTACCATCCGGTTTCTTTATAACTACATTTATCCTTTCTGATAAATCACTCATATTAAACACTCCACTTGGATAATCACTTCTGTCAACATTTATGACTATAGCTGGTACATTGCTTGTGCCGCCATCTACATTAAGTGTAACAATTCTCGGTATAATTCCTATGGTGGCTTTTACCTCTGTGCCATCCTTTAAAGTACCCTTTAAAGTAAACTTGGCAATCCTACAGTCATCTATATATTCACTACTATCCTCAAAATTAGAATCAATACTAACGGCCTCTGTCCAAGTAACTGCCACATAATTTTTTGTTCCTTCAGGATATTCTACTGTAGTTGGATAAGACTCGTCCTGCATTATAGCATCCAATTCTCCTAAATCTTTTGAATCATCCGGGTTATCAGGATTATCTGGATAGTTTGGATCATTTGGATCAGTTCCTCCTTCTCCTGTAACTATAAGCATAAGTTTCACTTTTTTGCTGTATCCACTTACAGTTCCTTCATAGGTATATACTCCAGTACCATACTTGGTTTCATTTCCCCAGGTCACAGCCACGCTTTCAGTAGAGCCGTCACTCATTATAGCTTTTACTGTAGTTGGGCGAGTATAATCAGACTTTTTAGCTCTAGTTACCTTTATATTTGCAATACTCTTTATGGTTTTTGTAGAACCTGCAGTAATTGTCAAAGTAAGTTTAACCTTTTTACTGTACTTGTCCACTGTGCCATTAAATATATAGACTCCCGGCTTGTTTCCAGATTGCGTTCCATAATCCCAGTTTACAGCCACTTCATCTGTAGTACCATCTGTCATCTGGGCAGGAACAGTAGTTGGCAGTTTATAACTTGCTTTACTACTTGCAGTTTCAGTTAAGTTATCAATTTTATAGGGAAGGGGTTTTACTGTAAGGGTAGTATATACAGTCTTGTCACTACCGCTTAAAGTTCCCGTAAAAGTATAAATTCCAGGTTTTGTGGTGTTTATATTGGTTAAATTCCACTCCACAGGAACTTCCTTTCTACTTCCATCTGTTGCAATTACCACTACAGTGGATCTTGGAGTATATTCTTCATCCTGCCATATGGTATCTGTAAAATTATTTGTGCTTCCTACCTCCAGAGGCAAATTTCTAGCAATAGTTTCTAAATCATAACTTATGGCCCCTGAACCTCCCAGTACTTTTAATTTATTAACTATATGATTTTTTAGAAAAGTTGCAGTAGCCTGATCCATGGGACTATCCACAAACAATACCGGTGATGAGATTTTGTATGCCAGTGCTGATGCTCCCAGAGAATCAGGAAAATCCTTAGCAGAGGCTATGTAAAGAGTGCTTGTATCTATTTCCCCTGCAAAGGCTTCTATGACACTTACATTTTTATTGTAGGCATTGCCCGTACCTATTCTCTTCACATTGGAAAGACTGCTTATAGCCCCATCACTTATGGTATTTGAATCTCCCACTACATATACCTGATCCATTTTAGAGGTATTGTTTAAATATTTTTTAACATCCGCTGGCATATATGTGCCCTGTGTCAATATTATAGGCATTTCTTTTAAGGCAGCTATGGAAGCTATGGTCATGCCGTCTCTAAAATCATTTCCATTTACAAGGACTACTTCCTTGGATTTACCCACCTTTTTAGCCACTGCCAGGGCTGTTTCATATCTGTCATCCCCTGAAAGTCTTGTAACTTTTATATCTCTTGACTTTAGTGAATCCTCTATACTTTGGGATACTACGCCTTTTCCTCCCACTATAAAAACATTTTTTACATTTAACCTGCTTATTTCAGAGGATGTATAGGCATTTAAAGTATCTGCCCCGGTCAAAAGTATAGGTGCATCATATTTTGCTGCAAGGGGAGCTGCTGCAAGGGCATCAGGATAATTTTCTCCATTTACTATTACAGCATAATCCGCAGTATCCCATCCCGCATCACAGACCTTGGCTGCTGTTTCATATCTATTTATGCCGCTGTACCTCTCAACTTCTGGTGCTGCATATACTTTTACAGTTCCTAGAGCACCTGAAATTGCCAGAGATGTGACAAATAAAGCCATCTTTTTACTTTTAAGTACGTGTTTGGGTTTTAAATTATACATAAATTATGTAGGTTCCTCCTTCCTTTAATTTTGTTCCAACACTGAATTTACAGCATTGAAAAAATTTCTGTATCTATCATACATATTTATCTTTTCTTCTGCAAAATCTTTATTTTTTTGTTTTTCCTCCAGCATATTCTGGAGACTGTCAATGGTGTTAGTGCCGCTGTAACCAGAGCCTTGAAGTCCAATTAATTGAATTTGAGCTTTTATATTTTGTATATCATCTGTACATCTATCTATCAAAGTCCTATAATAGTCATACCTGTAATCTGCATATTTATAATTAATTTTATTGATTACTTTTTCCATGTCTTTTGCATCGTAACATGAAGAAAGCTGATTTTCCAAATTCGCTACTTCTGAATTCATAACATCCTTTTTACTAACATCTGATATTTCATTTTCAACACTGGTTAAATCATCATTTACATTTTTAAGCTCCAAAGAAGACATTCCTCCTGAAGCTATTTCCTGCTGGAGCCAGTCCATCTCCTGTTTAAGACCTTTAAGTGTATCACTATAGGCTCCTGTATCATAAGGACGATAGAGTACTCTGAACCTAAGTTTATCATAGTCACCATATTCATAAACATCTTCAAAATCACTTATCTGACTTTTTATTAACCCATCTATAGTGGAATCTTTGGAATATGTGACATCTCCACTTATGGAACTTATATCAAAATCTCTGTAATAAAGAGACTTCTCATAAAAAAGTATTGGAGTATAGTCCTGTATTGGATTATCTTCTAAATATAATGTATTTAAATTTTTCAGTCCTTTTAAATAGGTTAAATCATCAATTCTATTATTACTTAAATTTAGATATTTTAACTTGGTTAAATATTGCAGCGGTTTTAAATCATCTCCATCTATTCTGCCATTATCACTTAGATCCAGATAAGTTAAATCCGTTAATTCCTTTAGAGGATCCAGATTACTTACACTTGTATCACTTAAATTCAAGGTGGTCAGGGTTTCAAGCTCTTTTAAATTAGTAAGACTACCTACACTTGTCCCTTTTAAGTTCAAAGAGGTAAGCCTTATCAAATACTCCAATTCATCCAAATCGGAACTGTTTATAGAATTTCTAGAAATATACTTCACATTTGAATTGCTTAAATCCAAAAATGCCAGATGGGTCATATTTTTAAACACACTGTCACTTGTTTTATCATAATCCGAATCATCATCATCTTTGGTATTTTCTCTTGAATGACTGAGATCACTTATATTATTATCACTTAAATTCAATTGCTCCAAACTTGTAAGGTTAGACAAATATGAAACATCTGATATTTTATTATGGCTTAAATTAAGATCCTTAATGTCATACAGCTTCAAAAGAGGATTCACCTTTTCTATCTGGTTATAACTTAAATCCAGACTCTTTAAATTCACACAATTTTCAAGTCCACTTATATCTGTTATACCTTCATTGCTTAAATTTAAAGATGTAATACCCTTTAAATCCGAATAAGAGAGAGTTCCAGTAGGTTTTCCAACCTTATCCCTTATAAGTTTTTCCAGTTTGGAATCCTGAAAAGTAGTGATAGATGAATCTCCCGTACTTGCATTTTTATCCCCGATTATATATCCAAATATATCCCTTATCCTGGAGTCTGGCAGTACTCCCTCTCCCCCTAAAATTGTAATATATTCAGGGTTAATACTGTCATTATTATAATTAGGTATTTTAGTTAAAATAAGATCTTTTATAAGGCTTGAATTTGAGGCACCTGAAAGTATGACAGGTGCTCTATTTTTAGCTGCTTCTGCTGCTCCCGACAGTGCATCTGCAAAGCCCTCTCCTGATGCTACAAATATGTTGTTTAAACTGAATAAATCATCTTCAGTTGAATAATTTGTATTAGTATAGTCATCATCATTATCATCATATTCTACAGGATCACCAGTAGATTTTTCAAGAAATCTGGCTATTACATTTATATTTCTCTCATATTTATCGCTACCTGTTATTCTCTCCACATATCCAAATTGTTCATTAGTGACATCATCTTTAAAGGTGTTTTCAAATTCTCTTGCTACATTATCACTTACTACGCTGTTGTCACCTACCACAAAAACTTTTATATTCCTGAATTCCCCTTCATTGCTGCTGTTTGTGGTCTGCCCTTTTTGTTTATTACTGTAATCTGAATTTATTACAGTATTTAATTCTTGTATGTAACTTTTAGTGCCCTCTGGCATAATATTTTTAGGTACCAGAAGCACCGGAACTCCCATTGCCCCAGCTGCAGAACCTATGGATATGGCATCTGCATAATCCTCTCCCGAAGCTACTGTAAGTGTGTCTACTTTTCCAAATTTTTGGGCAATTTTCACGGAAGTATCATATCTGTCCACCCCTCCTATTCTCTCTGTTTGTATACCAAGAGAATTTAACTGATTTAAAATGGTATCACTTATAGAAGCTGTTCCCCCTATTATAAATACTTTTCCCACTTTAAGACTTTTAAGCTCCTCAACTATAGAAGAATCTATATAGGTTCTGTGGGTTAAAAGTATTGGTGCATCGTATTTTTTTGCCAGTGGTACAGAACTTAGGGCATCTGGATAATCTTCACCGCAGGCTAAAACAGCATAATAGGACGAATCCCATCCATCCTGTGCCACCTTTAGAGAAGTTATATATCTATCTTCCCCTGCCAGCCTCTTTCGGGTAGGATAGGCAGCATTTACTTTATAACACAAAGTAGAACTGATTACAGAGGCTAATATTAAAGTTAGTATTTGTTTTCTTTTCCTAATCAATGTTTTCCTCCAAAATTTTTTATTAATATTTAATCCACGCATTAAAACTTAAATCCTATGGGGATTCAGCCACATAGGATTGTTAATTTAAGGAATCCGAAAATTTAATACCTTATTAAAATTAAGACATAAATTAAATACTCAAATACTTACATTATTTAATTATCGTAGAACATACTGGCATACTTTACAGCTATGTTCTAATTCAGTTGTGCCTTAAGCCTTTTTACTGCAGGCTCATAATTGCCGCATTTTCTATAATATCCCAGAGCATTTTCTCTAAATCCCAGTACATCATATATAACGCCTATATTATAATAGGAAATATAGGTGTTTACCCCTTCTACCTTGGCATAAGAAAATTCAGTACATTTTAAAAAGCTCTCTACAGCCTGGGTAAACCTGGCATTATTCATATATATTAATCCCATGAGAAAATGAAAATCAGCAAAATTTGAGTAAACTTCAACACAATTTTCAAGTATAAGTGCCTTTTGGTACTTTCCACTGTTAATCAAAGCATATCCATAAGTTTCAACTAAATCTTCCACATACTCCAGACTAAAATCCAGTGAAAAAGATAATGCCTTTTCAAAATACATCACTGCATTTTTATAATTTTTTAACATATAATAAGATTTACCCAGTTGAAAATAAAGATATGGATCTTCTAAGTTATCTTTCACCGCCATTTTTAATAAATCTATGTTTCTTTTAATTTTTCCTGTCTTATTTAATGCTTCCCTGGTATAGCCTACATGTTCTGCTGTTATATCTACCATTTCCGTTTCATAAGGTTTTCCATTCAAAGCCACAATCTGTTCATGAATTATACCTTCATAATTAAAATAGTTTTTATTGAAAAGTCTATTTATTCTTTCTGTATATTTATTGTTTCCATAAGAATCTTCCATAAAGTTTACTCTCTTGAGCCTGCCCACTTTATTTCTATTTGAGGGCTCTTCTATGAATTCCTGTACACTTCTGCTTGAAAAATCCACAATAAATTCATCTGCATCAAGTATAAGCACCCAGTCATTGGATGCCTTTTCTATAGAATAATTTCTGGCTTTTGAAAAATCATTACACCATTTAAAATCATAGATTTTATCTGTAAATTCTAAAGCTATATCTTTTGTATTATCTTTAGACCCGGTATCTACTATAATTATTTCATCTACAAAAGAAGCTGCCCCAATAAGACAATTCTTCAGGGTATTTTCTTCATTTTTTACTATCATACATAAAGTTAACATATATTTTACCTCGGAAATATTCATTAAAAGTTCAATTTATTAATTCATATATTTTTTTATACTATTGATTTCTTCCCATTCAAGTCCTGTTATCCTTATAACCGTCAATAAATCCATTCCCATTTTTATAAGATTTTCTGCTTCTTGTATATTAGTCATCCCCATTTCTTCTTCCTCGTCTTTTTTTCTTATATGGTCAATTATTTTTTCCAGATTATATACCATAAGCCCTCCTCTGCCATCTTTTAACTATATTTTCTAATTTAATTATACCAAATCTATTTAAATTTTAGTAACAATACTTTTATCTTAATAAACTCATTGATTTACCATATATTGTTTCCTCCATAAAATTGTGATATAATTATTCTAAAATTTAGCAATATCATAATATTTAAAAACTTTAATAAAAAAGGGGAGAGTTTATTGATTTATTTTTTTATTGGATTAATATTGGGTACCTTTCTATCCTTTGTAGTATTTTTACATAGACATAATAAAGATAAAGTATTAATTCAGAAATTTTTAAATAACTTATTAAATGACAATTATTATTTCACAATAGATGAAAAAGACAAATCGCCCTATTTAACTTTAATTGATTCTCTCAGAAAAAAATTACTTAAAACCAACTTTAAATTTCAGGTATTGTTTACTAAAATTTATTCTGTATCACATAATTTGTCTTCAACAATTGAGTATACCTCCTCATCTGCAGAATTACTCTATAAGGAAGCTAATACTCTGTCAGAAACAAATAACCTAAGCTATTATAAGGTAAATGATACCCTTAATATTATAAGAGAAATATCCTCTTTATCTGAAAACATAAAAGATACTTCTAAAAATATTTCTATAACTTCTGATGAATCCCAACAAATTATTATGAAGGGCTTAAAAGATATTCTGGGCATAGTCAGTTCAATCCAGGAAATAAAGTCATCTACAGATAAAACAATGAAGAATATTAAAGAATTAAAACAAATTTCAGTTGAGATATCTTCCATATTAAATACAGTTAATGATATAGCATCCCAGACCCATATGTTATCTTTAAATGCTTCTATTGAAGCTGCACGTGCAGGTGAATATGGCAAAGGATTCAGTGTAGTTGCAAAGGAAATATCAAATCTTGCAGAAAACAGCAGAAATTCCGTTTTGGAAATATCAAAACTCATTGAAAAAATTGAAAAACAAATTGAAATTGTTATAGAAACTTCTATTCCCAATGAAAAAAATGTTGAGAGAAGTGTTACCTACTCACAAAATATAGAAAATATTTTAAATGAAATAAAAGAGTCAGTGGCAGCTATTGTAAATTCTGTAAATGATATAATCGATATTACAGACAAAGAATATGAATCTATAAAAAATATGAATTCTAAATGTAATGAAGTACAGGAAAGCTTTGAAGTAATAAGTTCAAATGTAAAAAATATGTATGGTTCTGTTAAAACTCAAAATGAAAGTATAAAGGAATTAAAAGAAATGCAAAAATTTTTGATTGATACCTCTTCATCTTTAGGTTCTTTTTGTGAAAAAATTGAAAAAGACATAACTAAATTAAATACAGATAAAGTAAAGATAAGATGTAGTGAAATAATTACTTTAATAAAAAGAGATTTATTATCTGAGTATAGACTCTCTTCCCCAGATGAAAACATCCATAAAAAATTGCTATGTGAATTCTTGAACAAGCACTCTTACATAGAAGCAATTTGGACAAATGATAATAAAGGCAAATTTATTTATTCAAATCCACCAAATGGAATAGCAAATGCCAATGTACGTAAATGGTTTGAAGAAAGTATAAAGGGAAAAGAATATATTTCGGATGTATATATATCTGCTATTACTGCAAACCCTTGCGTTACTGTATCTATACCTATTGTAGATTCAAGCAATATTATAACAGGTGTTATAGGTATCGATTTAAAAATAGATGTATGATTACAGCACACAAATAATATATGCTATAGGTGTTCAATTTTTTGAAAACTTGAGTTTTTATACATATTGATGTTATAATAGAAAACATTAGTAAGCCCTTAAGGCTTAATAATCATTTTAAGGAGGAATAACATTGAATAAAAAAACCCTATGTGTTATTATGACGCTGACATTAATGGTAATACCCTGTGGTAATATTAATGCTGCATCAAATTCCACATCTGAGGAATTAACTCAAACTCAAAATGACAAAAATCAATTACAATCAAAAATAGATGATTTAAACACACAAATCGATAAAGTGATTAATGACATTTCAAACAATAAAGACGCTATGAATAAAATTGCTGAAGATATAAAAAATACTCAAGCTAAATTAGAAGAAGCAAAAAACAATTCCAAAATTCAAGATGATTTATTTAAAAGTAGAATAAAGGCTATGTACATAAATGGCACTGATGCATACCTTGAAGTAATTTTATCTTCAGAAAGTTTAAGTGATTTTATTTCTAGAATGGATACCATCACTAAAGTAATACAATTTGACAATAAAATTATTGCCAGACTTAAACAAAATGAACGAACTATAGAAAATGAAAAACAGACATTATATTATGAAAATAGTAAATTACAAACTTTAAAAGCAAATAATGAAATTACACTGTCTAAATTAAATGATAATATAAAAGAACAAAAAGAACTGTTAGCTAAAACTACTGAAAAAGAACAACAGTTAAAGGAACAACAATTGGAAGAATCCAAAACCCTATATACCCAGACTTCTCTGGCCTATAACATCAGTGATTTAGATAGACAAACCCTCTCTCGTGGTGGAATGCCCGTTTCATTTTCCCAGGTGTTAAATGTAAGTGCAACAGCATATTGCGATGATGGTATTACAGCATCCGGTGCCCCAACTAAAAGAAATCCAAATGGATATAGCACTATAGCTGTAGATCCTAGAGTTATTCCTTTAGGCTCTAGAGTTTATGTAGAAGGATACGGCTATGCTATTGCAGAAGATATAGGTGGAGCCATTAAAGGTAACAGAATAGATGTTTTTGTAACCTCGGATGCCGAGGCGCAAAGCTGGGGAATAAGATCTGTAAATGTATATATACTTAATTAATTATTTTACCTCCTAAAAATGGAGGTAATTTTTTTCAAGCTTAATTCAAAATGCTGTTATATTTTATATAATATTTAAATACCACACCCTATATACAGTAAAATAATGGATTGTTAAACTTAAATTATTGTATTATACTTAGCACTATATGAGTACTAACTAATGCTTAATGATTTTAGTACTTTCTATCTAAGTTGGGAGGTTAAATAAATTGTTTAAAAAAACATCTTATATAGACTGTTTATTTCTAATCATTTTTATGTGGACTAGCACCGTACAGGCTTCACAAACTGCAGATGATTATTACAACTCAATAAGTAATATACCCTATTCAGAGCCTTATGCTGCACTAGACTTACTTTCAAAAGCCTACAGCATTTATCCAGATGATGAAAGATTTATAAATGGTTTGAATGAAAAAGCAGAATTGATACTGAATTGGAGTAAAGGAACTAATTTAAAGGGAAACTACACAGATGCCTGTAGAGGCTACACTGCCATAATAAACACTGAGGGAGTATCTGAATATATAAAGGACAAAGCAAATATACTATATTTAATTGCACAGCAAAAAGATATTTCTATTAAAACTGTATTAAATCAACCAGAGAACTTTAATTTAATTGAACAATATCAAAAATATTATATGAATTCCGGATATGAATATCAAAGTATAGGATATTATAATACCTTTGACAACTACTTATCTATAGAAAATGTTGCAAGTTATACCGACGATAACATAATAAAATTTGACGTAAAGGGAATACCTATGGTAAATTACAGTGGAAGTTATCATTATAATCCTGTTACTATAGATCAATATGCTCTATCTTATTACAATATATATCTAAATTCTAAAAAAGCAAACAAAGAAAATCTATATATGAAGCAAGAATTTTTAAATGCTGCAGACTGGCTTATAGAAAATATGGACAGCACAGGTGCTATTAGATATGATTTTAATTATAAACATTATCTAGACGATAATGAATTACAACCTGGTTGGATATCTGCAATGGCTCAAGGACAGGCCCTTAGTGTATTTTCTAGAGCCTACTACCTTACAGGAAATAAAAAATATATTTCTGCAGGAAATTTAGCTCTTAGTTTTTTAACTACAAGAACCTCTCAGGGAGGTCCAATGGATAATTTAAGCTCTTTGGGAAATCAAATGGCAGATTATATATTTTTTCAATTGTACGTGACAAATCCCCCTTCATACACTTTAAATGGACATATGTTTACTTTAATAGGATTATATGATTGGTCAAATATTCCTAATAATAAGGAATATACTGATAGAGCATCTACATATTTTAAAAAAGGCCTACTCACATTAAAATATATACTCCCCTATTATGATATGGGAGGCTTCGTATCTTATGACTTAGGATATTTAACCAAACCAGGTACATCTCCTACAATTAACTTTGACTACTATGGAATTCATTTAACCTTGCTAGATACACTTAATATTATAACAGGTGACAGTGATTTTAAATATTATAGAAATCTTTGGACTTCTTATATACAAAAATATTAGTAAAAGCTTAGCTTCAATTCAGGCTAGGCTTTTTAGTCTATAATTTAAGATAAATTTAAGATATGTAAATATTATATAAAATTTGTTACTAATTCTTGAAATTTTATCCGTATAAATATATAATTTAATCTGTGAATTATATATTTATAAAATATTTAATTATTAAATATTTCATTCATGTACTAACTAGCAAGGGAGGTATTGAAATAGACTTGGAAAAAAGTAATTTACTTATTATTGAAGATATAAAAAAAAATTTCGATGATTTTTTTTTACTTATTAAATATATTTTAAGTAATTTTAAATACGAAGAAAAGCTTCCTATTGCTCAATTATTTTTTTTGCACCAACTTGAGGAACATGGTCAGTATAAAGTAAGCGAACTGGCAAAAGAGCTTGGAATAACTCCTGCCGCTGTTACAAATTTAAGTAATAAGTTTGTAGATAAAGGATTGGTGTACAGATATCGGCCAGATTATAATAGAAGAATTGTTATACTGTCTCTTACCCCGGAGGGAATTAATTATGTAAAAAGATTGAATAAGATAAAATATGATTTCTTAGAAGAAGCAGTTTCTATTTTGGACAAGGATGATTTGAAAAACATAGTTTACGGTTTTTCAAAATTAAATTATGCTCTTAAAAATTATAAAAATAAAACTATTATATCTATGACTAAGGAGGGTAAAAAATGAACTTAACTGAACTATCTGTACGAAAGCCAGCAGCAATAACCATGTTACTATTGTTCTTGTTGGGTCTTGGGGTATTTGGTTATAGTAAATTAGGGGCAGATCTTATGCCATCTATGAATATACCTGTAATCTCTATATCCACTACATATTCTGGTGCCAGTGCTGAAGACATAAAAAAAGATATAGTAAAACCTATTGAAGATTCCGTAGCTGGTATAAGCGGTATTGACACCTTACAATCTACAGCAAATGAAGGATATGGACAAACCATCATAATGTTTAAAAGCGATGTAAATATGAACACAGCTTTTTTAGATGTACAAAAAGCTGTAGATACTGCGCAAGCTACACTTCCTAAAAACGCAGACAAGCCTGTTCTATTTAAAATAGACACAAATGCCATGCCTGTTCTAATGTTATCTGTATCTGGAGATGTATCTCACGACGAATTATATAATGAATCCAATAATATAACTGATTCCCTTAAAAAAGTTGAAGGCGTGGGAAATGTATCTCTCCTTGGAACTCAAGAAAAACAGCTTATGATAAAACTGGATAAAGCAGCTATAGAATTCTATGGAATAAATACAAGTATATTGATTTCCAAATTACAATCAGATAATGTAAGCTTTCCTGCAGGTCAGATAAAACAAGAAAACCTAAATGAAACTGTAAGGATTATGGGTCAACTGGAAAATATAGATGAAATAAAAAATTTATTAATACCTACTTCAATTGGTGGTACTGTTCGTCTATCAGATATAGCTGACATAAATTTAGAATATCCTGATGAAAATCAATACGTAAGAATAAACGGTAAAGATACCATAGGAATAAATGTACAGAAACAAAGTGATGCAAATGTAGTTGAAACTGTAGATAATATAAACGCAGAACTTGAAAAAATCAAAAAACAGCTGCCAAAGGGAATGACCTTGGTAACTGCCTATGATAGTACTAAATTTATAACTTCATCTCTTTCTGAAATAAAACGTACTCTGGTAGAAGGTATAATAACCACTGCTCTGGTTTTATTTATATTTTTAAGAAGCTGGAAATCTTCATTAATAGTGCTTGTAGCCATACCTACTTCCCTCATTGCCACTTTTTTTATGATGTATGTTATGGGATTTACACTAAACATGATGTCTTTAATGGGTTTATCCCTTTGCATAGGAATACTTGTAGATGATTCAATTGTTGTACTTGATAATATAAAACAGCATCTGTCCATGAAAAAACATCCACACCAGGCCGCCATAGATGGACGTAATGAAATAGGGCTGGCAGCCATTGCTATAACACTCTGTGATGTGGTGGTATTTGCTCCAGTTGCATTCATATCAGGTATGGCAGGACAATTCTTTAAAGAATTTGGATTGACTATAGCTTTTGCAGCATTATTTTCTCTATTTGTTTCTTTTACCATTACGCCTATGCTGGCATCCAGAGTATTTAAAGGATCTGATAATAAACCTAAAAAAACTTCTGGTAGATTTACTAGAATTAAAAATACAAAATTATATAAAATGTTTAGTTCTCTTTCAAAATCTCTAGATAATGTGACAGTAGTATATAAGAAAGCTCTCATATGGTCGCTAGACCATAGAAAAAGAGTGTTAATTATTAGTATAGCTGTATTAATAGGTACTATTCTATTAATACCGGCAGGTGCCATAGGAACAGAACTTATTCCTTCTACGGACCAAAGCTCCTTTAATATAAATATGACTTTTGATTCAGGAGCAACCTTGAATCAGATGGATAAAAGTGTTAAACAGGTAGAGAACTATCTACACGGAGTCAAAGAAATAAAAACTTATTATGCCATGGTAGGATCCAGCGGTAACAGTATAAGTTCTAATACTTCTAACACTGCAAGTATATATGTAGAACTTTACCCTAAAGATGAGAGAAAATTATCTCAGTCTGAAGTAGCCAAAAAAGTCCGCAACTGGGGAAATGCTTCTTTAGCAGGAACAGATTTTTCTGTAGCTGAATCTGATATAAGCACCAGTAGCAGCAGTAAACCTATATCAATTCAAATATTAGGTAACGATTCCGATACCATAAATGAAATATCCAATAAAGTAGAAGAAACAATAAAAACAGTTTCAGGTATTACAGATGTAGATAATTCTACCAAGGTAAGTGAAAGTGAATTAAAAGTACAGATAGACAGATTAGCTGCATCACAATATGGTGTATCCATATCAGACTTATCTTCAGTACTGAGAACCGCAATTCAAGGTTCATCTGGAGGAGTATATACCACAAATGGAGACGACTATGATATAACAATAAAATTTAATGATGAATATGTAAAAACCGCTTCAGATATAGGCTCTATAAAAGTACTCAGCAGTTCAGGTCAATCTGTTCCTATAAGTGAAGTTGCAAAAATAGTAAGATCCGACAGTCCTAAATCTATATCAAGACAGGATAGACAGGATGTCGCTACTGTTTCTGCAAATATTCAGGGAAGGCCCCTTGGTGCTGTAAGTAAAGATTTAACTAAAAAATTAGAGCCATTATCTGTCCCAGAAGGCTACCAAATTAAATTTGGTGGAAATCAGGAGAGTATGTCAACTAATTTTACTTCTCTAATACAAGTATTAATTATTTCCTTAGTACTTATTTATATGATATTAGTTGTACTATATGAATCCTTCTTAACACCATTTATCAGAATGATATCTCTTCCTTGTGCTCTAATAGGAGCCATAGGGATACTTGCAATTACTGGTAAAACTTTAAATATGATGTCTCTTATAGGCTTCATAATGCTGGATGGATTAGCTTCTAAAAATGGTACACTTTTAATTGACTACACAAATACCCTTATAAAACGGGGAAAAAATTTAAAAGAAGCTCTCATTGAATCTGGAGAAAGAAGACTGAGACCTATTATAATGACCTCTGCAACTATGATTGTAGGTATGCTTCCTTCTGCCCTATCTCTAGGAGAAGGCAGTGAAATAAAATCCAGCATGGCTCTTGTAGTTATAGGTGGAATGATAGCTTCTACTATTCTTACTCCTATAATATTACCTATAGTCTATACATTGTTGGATGACTTAAAAAATTATGTGCTTAGAAAAATAAAGAAACATCCAGAAATTCAGGAGGTGTGATCATGAGGAATGTTATGAAAAGTATTGTTTTAAAGTTGAAAAATAATATAGGTAAAATAGTATTAATTGCACTGGCAGTTTTAATCATCTTTAGTATAGTACATAATATAATAAAAAATAAAAGTACAGAAACTACAAATTCCATCAAAAATGTAAAAGTAATTAAAGTAGAACTTTCTTCTTTATCTACAGATGTAAATTATTCGGGAAAATTAACTGCTAAGGAGGAAGTTTCAGTATCTCCTAAATCGCCTGGAAAAGTTAAGACTTTAAATGTAAAAGTGGGCAGTACAGTAAAAAGTGGAGAAACATTATTTACTCTTGATTCAGACTCTCTGCAGGCCCAGTTGAAACAACAGCAGGCAAGTATAGACTCTGCCAAAGCTAATTTAAATAAAACAAAGAGTTCAGGAGTAGAACAACAGGTTGTACAAGCCCAGCAGGCAGTAGATAGTGCTAAAATATCCTATGATGATGCCCAAAGCAGTTATAATAGAACAGAATCATTATACTCTTCCGGTGCTGCATCAAAGCAGGAATTGGATACGGCTAAAACTAAACTTGACAGTGCATCTGTAGCTCTATCTTCTGCACAACAAAATCTAAGCTTAATTCAACAGAAAATTGGCCCTGAATCTGTAGATGTAGCCCAAGCTCAGGTAACCCAGGCTGAAGCCGCTGTGGATTCAATACAGTCCCAAATTAATGATACCATAATTAAAGCTCCTATTTCTGGTATTGTATCTGCTGTAAACATACATGAAGGAGAAATTTCTCCTACTGCAACAGCATCTATAACTATAATAGATTTAAGTTCACTTATAGTTGAAGCAACTGTACCGGGAAACATGCTTTCAAAAATTAAAGTAAATCAATCTATACCTGTAGTTATTCCTTCTCTATCCAATAAAGAAATAACCGGTTCTATAGAAACTATAAATCCTGATGCAGACAGTACAACTAAAGAATATTTGATTAAAATAAAGATATCTAATCCAGAAGGGGAATTAAAGCCAGGTATGTTTGTTAAAATATCCTTACCTGATGAAACCCAGGATAATATACTTACTGTAGCCAACCAGGCCGTAAAAGTAGAAAATGGAGTTTCCTATCTATACAAGGTGGAAAACAATAAAATAAAGAAAGTATCTGTAAATACAGGACTTTCAAATGATAAAATTACCCAGATAATATCTTCAAAAATACGTGCAGGGGATAATATAGTACCAGAAGGTCAAACCTTTTTAAATGATGGTGATAAAGTTAAAATTTTAAAATAAATTTTAACTTAGAAAGTAAGAGACGTAGATTCTAAAAATCTACGTCTTTTGCTTTCTACTTAAAAACTTAAATTGATGTCACAAATTAATTTTGATTCATATTATAGATTAGGAGTAAAGTACTGTAATTTACATTTAATTAAAAAGGGGAGGAACAAATTGACTAGCACATGCAGCCTTGAAAATCATTTAGCAAAATTTATAGGCAAAACTATAACTATATGTACCACTGGCGGAGGGAAATACGGATCTTTTACAGGAATTTTATTATATTCAAATAATGGTTATATAAGATTGATAACTAGAGCAGGTGCTGCCCCTGATTGTTTACCAGGAAACAACTGTATGCCTCCTTTCACCTCTCGGGATTCTTATTCAAACATGACCGAAAATTTCGATAAGAACAATATAAATAATTCTGGATGTATAATTGATATTCCTATATGTGCTATAACGTCCTTTATTCATAATTCTATCTAAATTTTATTTAAACAACTGGCACCATCATCAATAAGGTAGTGCTTAAATATAAATCACACCAGTTTTTCATTATTTTCATAGAAAGGAGTTGAATACATTGAGCAGACATCATCATAGAAGACATTCTAGAAGACACCGTTCAAATCATAAAGATAAAAACTATTTTATTTCTAATGAAAAATCACCTATAGATTCTAATTATATAGACATAAACGCAAATCGTAAGACAGATAATACACTATGGGAAAATACAGCCTGTATAAATGAGTTGGATGAAAATAAATTAGAGTGTGCTGACAGTTTCGGTATCTGCAATGAACAGGATTCACCAGAAAATTTACCTATTAATAACTATAACGACTCTTCCATTGTTGAAACCATCCCTTCATGCTGTGCTCAAACCTCTACAGATTGTAATAACATTGGTTCCATGAGCTTTATAGATAATTTAAAAAAACATACCGGAAAAAAGACAACCATATATACATCTGGCGGAGATTCTTGTAGATGTAACTTTACAGGAATATTAATAGGGGTAAATCATTGTTTTATAAGACTTGTAATTAAGATAGGTGAAACTCCAGTTTATGAACCAGAAAATAACTGTAACGATGACTTAAATTCTTATAATGATATTTTACCTTTTGACAACTGTAATTCAGAACAAAATTGCAAAAATGATGACATAAGCACCTTTGTGGATATTCCTATTGATAAAATAACCAGCTTTATCCACAGTAATATTTAAACCATTAGCTGGCATACTGAACTTTATGCCAGCAGAGCTTTAACTTTTTAATCCTTTCAAAACAGCTAATTTTGACATGTCAAATATAGAATTTCTCTCCTCAATTATAGTTATATTTTCTTGTATATATTTCTTATCCTCACTTAATGTAAATAACGAAGCCACATTTTTATTAAAAGAGTTACTCATTAGACTTTTAAGTATATGCCTAGTTTCTTCCCTACTGTGAAGTTTCTCACATAGCTCTTCTATTGTAGAGTCAACTTTTGGAATATACTTATCTTTTAATAATTTCTTTTTCTTTATCTTATTTAATACTAAAATTGATAATTTTAAAATATCACATCTTACGTTAAATTCTACTTTATCATAACTTTGGCATATGAAATTTACTGCTTTATTCAATTGATTTGTGTATATATCTATATTCTCTTTTCCTATAATAAAAGCAAGCATAACCATAGCTGTAGTTTCTATCTTATCCTCTATACTACTGTCTTCATAATCCACAAAAGCTCCATCTGCAAATTGATTTTTAGCAATTATCCTAAGAAGTTTTTCTCTGGGATATTTTTTATCCAAATACTTATTATCACTAAGATTTATTTCTAGATCATCTTCATATATAAAACTTCTATACAAAAATCCCGTTTCTTCATCTTCATCCATTTTATGATTTAAAGTATTTTCCTTTACTTTTATAGGAATTATATCTCTAAGCTGAATTCCAAGTACCGGCTCCTCCCTGAGCTCCATTAATATGAATGTTGTTTCACGACTTATAAGTTTATTGTCCTTTGAAAGTTCTATTATTTTCTTTCTCATATTTTCCCTTATTATGCCTCTTTCAGCTCTCATATTTATTTCCAGTGATTTTATTCTTTTTTTAGCCCATATTTTTTTTAATAGATTAGCATTTTCTTCTGTATTAAAATTATCTATATCTACCTTTTGTATATATTCCTTTTCACCTACATTTCCCTTTAATATTATCTGTCCTCCTACTTCTCCCAGTACATTTGCAAATATTGAAAAAGGTTCTCTATCATACATATATTCTATAGTTCTAGGGTAAGAATTTTTTACCTTGAGTTCACCCCAGTCAATTTCTATATTATGAACCTGAGGATTTTGTATTCTATTAAATTGTCTTAAGACTATATCTTCAATTCTCTCACCTATATCTATAAACTCTGCTTTTCCACAACTTTCGTGAGCTAATTTATTTAAAAAATAGTTATTGGCAGATGAATCTATTCCAAAAGTAAATATTCTATTGTTTCCTATATTCTCTCTAACATAGGCAAGTATATTTTCTTCATCATCTACTAAATCATCAGTAAATAAGAGAATTGTATTTTTATCCCCTTCTTTTTCCAGACTATATCTTATTGCTCCAAATATATCTGCATCTTCTTCAATATTCAAATTATCTATCCATTTGGAAGCCTTTCTTAAAGAATCCTGATTAAACTCTATCATTCCATCTTTTGAAAAATCTATTAAATTTACTCCCATAGCTACTATATCGAAAGTATCTCCTTTAGATAAATTTCTTATACAAAGCTGAAGTGCATTTTTTGCCTGTTCTAACTTTTCGCCTTTCATGGTATCTGAAATGTCAATTAAAAATATATAATTTTCCTTAATTTCTTCCTCATAAGGATCAAGCTTTGGAATCATCCTTATATATACTATTCCTTTTTGCTTGTCATTTTCTTTATATTCATATATCATTCCATCTGCTTCAAGAGTTTCTCTTTCTTTTATAAACAATGTAAATTCTTTATCTATTAAATAATAATCCTCTTCTAAAGTTATTTTAGCTACTGTATCTCCTTCCCTTTCCACTTTTATTTTATGGTAAGGACATCTAAAATCAACTCTGCTTAAAGATTCTACTATTATATTTACCTTAAATTCAAAATCTTCATCCTTAACCTTTCTTATTCCAAATCTATTAACTAAATTACTCTTTAATTCTTCAATTTTGGATTTGCTCTTTATTATCTTAGGTTCTGAAATTGCAGGTATTGTAAGCTTAAAAGTACTATCTTTATAGTCTAATTCATCTATATAGGAAAGCTTTATTTTGACAGTCTCGCCGGAAATTATTTTGCCTATGCTTATTTTGAAAAAATGAGGGCTGAATTCCTCCAGTGAAAAGATACTATCTCCTCGAATTCTTGCATTTTCATAAACTTGCAGGGCCTTATCTTTTTCTTCCACTATTGCTTTTAAAGTTCTTCCACCTATTTCTGCTTCAAATCCAGATATTACTGCTGTAACTGGAATAGGAAAAATATATACCCCTTCTATATCTTCATTACTGCAATTTTCATAAATTTGATTTACAAATACTTCGCCATATCCTGCACATAAGTTACCTGTGATATTTACTTTTTTTAACAATATACCATCATCAATTCCCCTGTTTGTTTTATCATAAGCTAACATAAGCTCGCCTCCTTCTTAATATATATAAATAGTGTTAACATTATTAATCATTTGACACCCTTAATTTTTAACTAATACTAAAATTTAATTATAATCTGTATATTATTATACCATATTTATCCTCATTTATTTTTATACAAATCAGAAGTTTAGAACAAAAATTTGGAGGCTTTGGCATTGCCAAAACCTCCAAATTTAATATTTTAATTCTATAATTATTTACTATTTATCCAGGACATCATAGATCTAAGTTTTTTCCCCACTACTTCAATAGGATGATTCTGTTCTTTTTTCCTCTTTGCAATAAATGAAGGTCTTCCTGTCTGGTTTTCCAATATCCAGTTCTTGGCAAAAGTACCGTCTTGTATTTCTCCCAATACCTTTTTCATTTCTTTTCTTGTATCCTCTGTTATTATTCTCTTGCCTATGCTGTAATCTCCATATTCTGCAGTATCACTTATGGAGTATCTCATATAGCTTAATCCGCCTTCATTCATTAAATCTACAATTAATTTCATCTCATGCATGCACTCAAAATATGCATTTTCAGGTGCATATCCTGCTTCAACCAGAGTTTCAAACCCTGCTTTTATAAGTTCTGATACTCCTCCACAAAGTACTACCTGTTCTCCAAATAAATCTGTTTCTGTTTCATCTTTAAACGTGGTTTCAAGAACTCCTCCTCTTGTACCTCCTATCCCCTTGGCATAAGCCAGTGCATAATCCTTGGCTTTTCCACTGTAATCCTGGTATACTGCATAAAGGCATGGAACTCCCTTTCCTTCTGTATACTCTCTTCTTACAATATGTCCCGGTCCTTTAGGTGCAACCATAATTACATCCACATTTTCTGGAGGGGTTATCTGATTGAAATGTATGTTGAATCCATGGGCAAACATAAGTACTTTTCCCTCTGTCAAATTATCTTTAACACTGTCAATATATAGACCCTTTTGCTTTTCATCTGGAATCAGTATCATAACTAAATCTGCTTTTTTTACAGCATCTGCAGCTTCCACCACTTCAAAACCATCTTCTTCTGCCCTTCTCCAGGACTTGCTGCCTTTATATAAGCCAACTACCACATTAATTCCACTGTCTTTTAGGTTTTGTGCGTGAGCGTGACCCTGGCTTCCATAGCCTAAAACTGCCACTGTTTTATCCCTCAATAAATCCAGATTACCATCTTCATCATAATAAATTTTTAAGCTTTCCATTATTATTTCCTCCTATATTGTTTATTTCTTAAAAATAGCATAAAAAAATAGACCTTCTGCCTGGGGCGAAAGTCTACCGCGGTACCACCCAAATTTCTTACTCATACTTTATAACGGCTTCTACCGGCACAGCCTACTATAAGTTCAGCTTACAACTCCAGGGGGAGTTTCAACATGTAACATTTATGGATTTCCAGCTTCAACCACTCTCTTTAAAATGTTAGTCACATTTACTTGATCCCTGTCTTAGTTTTTAATGTTATTTTCATAGTCTACTACACATCTCATTTTATGTCAATATGTTAATAAACCTTCAAAAAATTTATTTCTTTTAATTCTAGCACTTATAATATTAACTGTCAATAATTCCTCCACCAATTAAAATGTTATCTTTGTAGAATACTACAGACTGCCCTTTTGTAATTGCCCTTTGTTTGTCAGTAAATTTTACTTTTACTTTTTCTTTGTCTATGGAACTTACTACTGCCTCTGCAGGCTTTGAGGAATATCTTATTTTAGCTTTTACCTTCATTGGTGAGGTCAAATTCTCAAAGGGAAGAAAATTCACATCTTTTGCCACCAAATCCGTTTTAAATATATCTTCTTCGCTGCCAAGTACAACTTCATTGGTATGAGGCTTTATATCTATAACATACATAGGCACGCCAAAGGATAAGCCCAGTCCTTTTCTCTGACCCAATGTATAGTAAACTATCCCCTTATGTTTTCCCAGTACATTCCCCTGTTTATCTATAAAATTTCCTTCTTTTACTTTGTCTTTCATGATTCTCCTTATATAAGCTCCATGATCATTATCTGGAATGAAACATATTTCTTCGCTATCTCTTTTAGAATAGACATTAAGTCCTATTTTTCTTGCTATTTCTCTTATTTCTTCTTTTTTATATATTCCACAAGGCATTAAAGTATGCGCCAGCTGAAACTGAGTAAGATTGTAAAGAGCATAAGTTTGATCCTTATTATAATCTTTTGATTTCTTCAGCGTATATCTGTCTTTGATTTTTTCTACAGTGGCATAATGTCCTGTAGCCACATAATCTGCACCTAAATCCATGGCTCTCTTTAAAAGTTCATCAAATTTTATATATTTATTACAAGCTATACATGGATTGGGTGTCCTTCCTTCCATATATTCCTGTATAAAATAGTCTATTACATTCCTTTTAAATACATCTTTAAAATTCATAACATAATGAGGTATATTAAGATGATATGCTACCATCCTGGCATCTTCTACAGTACTTAAAGAACAGCATCCCCCTTCCATACCCTTATAGTAGTCATCTTCCTGCCAAACTTGCATTGTTACTCCAATAACTTCATATCCTTGTTCTTTCAAAAGATGCGCTGCAACGGAACTGTCTACTCCACCACTCATACCTACTACTACTTTTTTTGCCATTTTATCACCTATTCTAATCTAAAATTTTTTAGAATCCCATTTTGCATTATTTTCTCTTAATTTAAACACTGTATCTTTTATAATACCCGTAACATAGCTACTATCTTCCTCTGTAGTATTAGCTCCCAAGCTAAGTCTAATAGAGGATTTTGCCCTACTGTCGGAAAGCCCTATGGACTTCAGCACATAGGATGGTTCCATGGCTCCTGCAGAACACGCACTTCCTGCAGATACGTATATCCCTTTATTATCTAAAGCCATAACCAGAATTTCTCCCTCCGCAAAATCAAAAGAAATATTTATGTTGCCTGGAAGTCTATTGCTTTTATGTCCATTTAATCTGGTATGAGGTATTTTTAAAAGTTTTTCTATCATTTTATCCCTAATGTAACTTAGTCTTTCATTTTCCCTATCCATATTTTCAACTGCGATTTCAAGTGCTTTTCCCATACCAACTATACCTGCAATATTCTCCGTTCCAGCTCGTCTACCTCTTTCTTGGGAACCTCCATGAACAAAACTATCTATTTTTACTCCTTTTTTTATATAGAGAGCACCTATACCTTTAGGTCCATAAAATTTATGAGATGACATAGACAAAAGATCTATATTCATATCCTTAACGTCAATGGGAACATTACCTACTGCTTGAACTGCATCTGTATGTAGTAAAACCCCTCTTTTTTTGCACACATTTCCTATTTCTTTTATAGGCTGTATAGTTCCTATTTCATTATTTGCAAACATTATAGATACAAGTAATGTATCTTCTCTTATAGCTTCTTCAAGTTTTTTTATATCTACTGTTCCAAATTCATCCACAGGAAGATAAGTAACTTTAAAGCCTTGTTTTTCCATATATTTGCAGGTGTTTATTACCGCAGGATGTTCAATGCCTGTAGTTATTATATGCTTTCCTTTTTCCTTATTTGCAAAAGCTACTCCTTTTATGGCCCAATTATCTGATTCTGATCCTCCACTTGTAAAAAATATTTCATCTCTATTTGCATTTATAGCTGATGCTATCTTTTCTCTATCCCTTGTTATGGCCATTTTTGTACTTCTCGATATATGATAGACGGAAGAAGGATTACCAAAATACTCATGAAAATATAATTTCATCTCTTCTATAACTTCTGGTTTTACAAAAGTTGTAGCTGCATAGTCCATATAAATTTCTCTATTCATTGATTACATCTCCTGTACAAATCATCTTTAAACAACTAATAATTATTATACTAATTTTATTTTTAAATATACTTTTTGTCAATATAACACATTTTGAATTGCATAAAATTATCTCTTTATGATAATATAATTGTTATTATTAGAGAATGGAAATAAGAATGCTGTGCTATCTTTAAAAAGCTGCTGCAATAGCAGTCATGATTCCACTTCTAATAGCTGCCAAAATAAAACAAAATGCAGCAGCTGTACAAACTGCAGAAACAACTGTAAAAATTCTATTTCATCTGAATCAAATGTAACACTTATAGAAACAGAGGAACTCTATAATGATTTAAGAGATTTCCTTAATAATAGTGACGTATCACAAAATATAATATTAAATTTTATAGAACTTGATAAAATAAATTTATCAGATAAAGAAGGAACTGAAGTAAATAATATTATCCATAAGGGATTCACCCCTCCAATAACTGTGATTGATGGAATAATAAGATACTATGCAGGTATATCGAATATATTAATTTATAAGGATGTAAAAGAACTGCTTGAATAATCAAGATAAATCTTAAAGTTACTATTTTGCTGCTATAGATTTTTCTATAGTCAAACCGCAAAGATATTGATAATCAATATCAATTAAAGCATAATAAATTATAATGGTTAAATTATCTATAAGGAGTAAAATTGTACTCATATACTTACTTTTTCTTTTCTATATTTTATTCCAACGTTAGAATTAGCTAACACTGTAAGATATAGACTTACAATGAGATACTATATCAATAGAAAGGAGAAAAACTAATGCAAACAATAAAGTGGCAGAATATATTTGGTTCAGATTTAAAAGCTATAAAACAGCACCGCTATTGTACAGAATACTATATCGAAAATCAGAGCGGTACAGGAAAACTTATAAAGTATGAAGTACTTCCAGGAATTCAATTGACATATAATTTGTTCCAACTAAATATAAACCCAAATAATAATATAACAAATACAAATATTATAGAAATCAATCATTGCCTAGAGGGCAGATATGAATGCGAGTTTAAAAAAATGATTATATATATTTAAATAAGGGTGATTTATCTATTAGTAATTTTTCATGTAAGAAGATTTCATCTAGTTTCCCATTAGGATATTTTAAGGGTATATCTATTATCATTTATTTAGATGAGGCAGTGATATCCATCAAAAAAATGAAATTGCCAGATTCTATTGATTTATATAAACTTATGAAAAAACTATGTGTACAGGATCACTGCTTTATCCTGAGGGCCAGAAATGAAATAAAACATATTTTTTCACAACCTTATCCAGTAAAGGAAGAACTCTGCCGCACATATCATCAAATAAAAGTGATTGAACTATTACTTTTTTTGAGCAGTAACAATATTTCAGAACAAAATCAAGAAAGACCCTATTATTCAAGAAAACAAGTAACCATTACAAGACAAATAAGAGACCATTTAATTACACATATGAATAAACGCATTACAATTGAAGAAATATCAAAAAAATATGGAATTGGCGTAACCACATTGAAAAGTTGCTTCAAAGGCATTTATGGAACAACAATCCGAAATTATATGCACCATTACAGAATCAAAACCGCCGCATTTATGCTGCAAAACTCATATGACAGCATTGCGGTGATATCAGGAAAGGTTGGATATGAAAATCAAAGCAAATTTGCAGCCGCATTTAAGAAAATGACCAGTATGTCTCCTTCGGAATATCGAAAATTCAAAGATTGAGCTTGAAGTTAGACAAGCTACAAGTAGTATATTGAGCTGCCTAAGCTTATGATTTATTTTTATTGCACCATAACGTTCCTTACTATCTCTATAAATATCTAGAATAGAGGATTTAATCTGTTCATTTTGAATACTTCGTGTACTCTGGCTGCACCTGGAATTTTTATAAAAAGAACTTCTTGGTACATTAAAAACCTCACACATTAACTTAATACTATAATTATTTTTGTTATCTTTAATAAACTTGTATAATACATTTAATTTTTCTTTGCAAATATGGCCATAGCTTTTTTTAATATCTCATTTTCTTCCTCCAACCTGGCCATTTTTTTCATCAATACCTGATAATCAGCTGTCGTAATAGTTTTGTTATTATCTATCTGTATAGGTGTTGATTTTTTAACCCATGATTTTATTGTTGATTTAGATGCGCCATATTCGCTGTTTAACTCACTTAAAGATTTACCTGATTTATAAAGTTCTACTACTGTATTTTTAAAATCTTCTGTATATCTTTTGGATTTATTTGACATCTTTATAGACACTCCTTTTCTTTTATTCTATATTGTTCGAATTTTTGTGTCTACATTTTTATACTAGCACCAGTTTTGCTAAGGTACTTTTCCCGGAACCGGATTTACCAACCAATGCAACAGTATTATTGGGATGAATAATAAAAGATATATTGGAAATAACATCTTTTTCATCATATCCAAAGGTTACATTCTTATATTCAATGGTATAATCTTTACCAATAAATTCATTACCTGTATGTTTTAAAGGTTCACTCTCCAAAACCCCTTCTATCGCCATAATTTTGTAATTTATCTGAGGCATTGTTGGTAAAAATCCTAATGCCCTCAAAAGCGGAATTCCTATACTTAAAGATAAACATAAAATTAAGATTAAATCAGGCAATATAGAATGACCTCTTAACACAAGCCATGAGCCTAATGGTAATGTTAAAATAATAGTACAAGGCAGAAGACTATTATAAATAGCCATCCACGGCCAACAAGCCTTATACCAACCCAAAGTCAAATTCCTATAGTTTTTTACATCTCTTTCAAAGCGTTCATAGGATTGTCCTGCTTTATTAAAGACTTTAATAACTTCCATACCATTAATGTACTCAATAATGGTATTATTCATAATTTGACCAGCTTGATAATAGGATCCCATTTTTTTCATTCCAATAGAATACATAGTCTTCATAGCAATAACACTGAAAGGTACAGATGCCAAAGACAGAAAGGCTAATTTCCAATCCACAATGAACATCATAATATAAATCACAACAGGAACCATAAGATTTGCAATTCCCTCCGGTAATGTATGGGCTAACAAAATCTCCAAACCGTCTACATCATCTACAAACAGTTTTTTCAGAAGCTCAGTTCCTTTTTCTTGAATTACACCCAAAGGTAAGCTTTCCAACTTTTCCTGCAGTAAAACTCTTAAACGGTATAGTGTTCCATAAGCCGCTTTATGTGATATAGATAGTCCCCATCCATAAAATAGCGCTTGTAAAATTAAAAGTATTAAAATCATAAACACCCGAACACTTACATAAAAAACACTCAGCTTTTCTCCACTAACAAGAGGAGCAATAATCTGATATGCCATAAAGAAAGGAAACACACCGGATATAACACTGAATAAAACAAGAATCGTTGCCTGAATCATTCCTTTTTTATGAGGTCCTGCATACTGAAAAACCTTATCAAACATTCATTTCACCTCCAAATATTTTTACCTATTAAAAAATATGCTTTTTAAATTCTTAACCCGTTTAGTTAGTTTTGTCTAACTTTTACAGTATAAATGATAAACCCTATAAAAATCTTTTTCTACCAATTTTCATTTTTATTTTATCAATTTTCATTTTATTTTTTTCTATACTCTTTAGGAAGTAGCCCAAACTGTTTTTTAAAGGCGTAAGAAAAATGACTCATATTGGTATACCCCAATAAAGTGGCTATTTCTCCAATATTTTTATTCGTTGTGTCTAATAAATAAGCAGCATATTCTAGTCTTTGGTTTATTCCATAAGTATATACTGGTACACCAAATATCATTCGAAATCCTTGGGACAACTTAGATGTATTAATATTAACCAGTTTTGTCAATTCATTTACAGTAGGTAAATTGGTTAAATTATTGTCTATAATATTTTTTGCTTTATTTATAGCATCAACGTCTTCTGAAGTTAACTTAATGGAATAATAACATTCCCTATTCTTTTCTATTATATTGGATAAATAAACTGCTATTAATTCATAAAGCTTACCCTCTAAATACATGCTTGCTAATCCTTTGTTTTTAGGAATTTCTCTTAGAGAATATAAAATTCTATTTATATGGTGATTTGCAGAAAATTTCAAACCTTTATTTATGTGATAAATCACGTTTTTAAATTCTCTTTCATCTAAATATTGCATTATAATTTCCATAAAAATGGATTCAGGTATTTTTATACTTATAAATTCATAGTTTTTTTCTTTCTCATAATATCCAACTTCTAATTCTCCTTTACTCCGATATAAATACATATCCCCTTCTTCTATTTCATTTCTATCCTTTTCACGTTCCCAACACATTTCTCCCTTTACACAAAAACATAAATTGACAAAATAGAGACTAGAATTTTCTCTTACTAATGTTTCTCTATTATAATTCATTTTCCAATCAGTAATTGTAATACCTTGCTTTATTCTCCATTGTAATACTAAACCTTTTCCTATTTCAGCAGGAAAACTCACTTTCACATGTTCCCTATTTAAAGATAAAATAGTATTATATAATTTCATTAAATTAGAGTTTTGTCTCAATCCACCTTACTCCTTTCTCTTCCATTACTCCTTTTTATAAGAAATTATCATGTTTCTCTGTATCTTTTTAGAAATTAACCCCACCTCTTTTAATTCTTCTGATATATCTCTCAATTCTGATCTTTCCCAAATCATACTTGTTTCAAACTCCTTTAAGACTTTACCATTATTATATATTCTATAATAAAACTTCCAATTATCAATTCCATCATTTTTCCCTTTATGAACTCTTTGTGCATATATTTCCAACTGCTTATTTCCATCTTGAATTACATGAAACATCCTCCCTCTATCATCCATTAAAGATGAGTAATCCAATATTTCTATTAAAATATATGCATTATCGTCTACATAAAAATCATCTAATTTATTTCTTAAAATAGTATTCATATTCTCACCCCCTATTACTATCAAAATATAACAACCCTACCCTATAATTTTTATCCAGTTCAGAAATGCAAACAAATACCTTCTTCTTTAATTCTCCATCATATAAATAAACTCCAGACACTGTTTCTTCCTTTAAGTAAACACTACTTAGTTTTCTATACAAAATTTAAGTACATTTTCATAAATAGACATAAAGAACCTTTATCAAATTAATGGAGATTTTGTTTATTTTTTTGAATACAATTAGTCTATACCAAACAATACAACGGCTTTAATGTTTATTTCAAAGCCGTTGTTTAAAAAATCATTATTCACCGCTAAGAAAGCGTTTTTTGTTGTTATTAAAGAAGTATCTTAGATTTATATTTTTCATATAAAATGCTAGCTCTATTCTGCACTTTCAAAAAGCCTATCTGTAATTCCAATTTCCGGCCCATCAGATACACCATCTATAGTTACATTTGCTATACAACTTTCAATAATACTTCCCTCAGCCCGTCCAGCCACTGTTCCTGGAGTAACAGTATCATTGATAGTGGCATTAACTTCACAACCAGAAATTATAAATACACTCTCCATATTGTACTTGTTCATGTACAAGCCTGTACCAACAAGTCCACCAGTATGTGTAGCATCTTTGCCATTTATAGCTACAGTAACTTTGCAATTAGAAATTTTAGCTGGATTTTCTTTATCAAATGTTCCGGAAAATCCGCAAAGTCCACCTACACCATGAGCTGATTCTCCAGCATTGATAGTCACCTTTGCATTACAATTTATAATACTTTCCATATTTTCAAGGCAGCCACCTACACCACCAAGACCCATGGCATTACTTCCTTTTGAGTTTACTGTACCTTCAGCCGAGCAACCATCAATTGTTCCTCCAAAAGATCCTCCTACGATGATACCACCGCATTCTGCATTGTCAGGTAAAATATATCTGCCATTTTCAAATACATTGTCACCTAATATATTTATTGTTGCAGCAGAAGTACAATTTTTAATGGCTCCGCCTTCATTGCCGCCTAAAATACCACCAATGCAGTTATAACCGCTTATGTTATTGTCTCCAGATAATATAAGGTTTTCAACTGTACCTTGGTTATAACCCACCACAGCACCAACTGCCATTGTACCTTCAGCTTTTACATTTTCCATTTTAAGATTTTTTACTACAGAAGAACTTGTGGAAACGCCTATTAAACCTACTCCTACAGAATCTTTTCTATTGGTAGTCAAATTAGAAATAATATGATTGTCTCCATCAAAGCTGCCAGTAAATGCATTTGCAAAATATCCTGAATCATCCTCAGCCTGTGAATTAAATGTACCAATAGATTCCCAATTTTCATAACTTGATAAATCTATATCTGCTGTTAGTATATAATGCTTGTCTAAATATTTTCTTACATTATTTAGCTGACTAGCAGTAGCAATTTGATATGGATCAGCTTCTGTACCACTTCCCCCTGCAAATAATGAAGGTTCTGTTGTTTCTGACTTCCCAATCTGTGGTACATTTGCATTTCCATTAACGGTCATGGTACTTGTGCAGTTTTCCACTGTAGAATTATAGGCATATCCTGTGATGCTTCCCACTGACTCAGAACCACCAACAATGGTACCTGCAGTTGTACAATTTTTAATGGCAAAAGAAGAAGGAATTGCCTGAGTGTCACTCTCTTTACTACCTCCTACTAGCCCTCCGACGCAAGTTGTATTATCTGATGTGCTGATAGTAGTGCTGGCTGAACAGTTTATTATCATAGTAGGTGTATCCTGACCATAAGTTCCTGTGAAGCCAATAAGTCCACCAACAAGACGATCATTTTGACCTGAAGATGTAATAATTACATTATTAACATGACAATTTGTAATTTGGACTCCCGCATATATTCCTCCAGATAATCCACCTAAAGCATTACAATTATCACCTTCTGCAGTAACTGAACCCCCTGTTGACGTACAGTCAATTAGAGAACTGCCTTCCATTCCACCAACTAGAACTCCTGCCCAACCACCATCACTACCTAAAACTATGATATCTGCTATAGCATTACAACCCTTTATACACTCAAAACTGGTGCCTACAATACCGCCCACACCCTGTGAACCTTGAATTTTATTATTGCCAGTCAGAGTTATATTTTCTACAGTGCAGCCCTTATATTGAAGACCAATTACGCCGCCGACCAAATAGAATCCAGTCACATCTGCATTTTGCACCTTCAAATTACAAATAGAACTTGGTTTTTCCCCAGTTCCAACAGTGCATCCAAACAAACCCGATGCAAAACTTTCAGAACGATTTACTTTTAAATTGGAAATAGTATGTCCTCTACCGTCAAAGGTACCACTAAAGGCCACAGCAGGATCTGGTGTTTCTGCATCCTCTTCTTTGTCAGATAGAGGTTTGAAAGTACCAATAGGTTCCCAATTTGCATAGCTGGATAAATCAATATCTGCTGTAAGAATAAAGTTTTTGTTTAAATAACTTCGCACTTTATTGAGCTGTGCTGCAGTGGCAATTTTATATGGAGAAGATACAGTACCATTTCCTCCTGCAAATGGATTACTGCTAGAAGAGCCTCCACCTCCACCACCGCCAGAACTTCCTGAATTCCCTTGATTATCATTATCATTAGAGGAGTTTACATTAACCAAAGTAGTTACTATATTTTCAGATACAAGTTGAGTCCCACCTATTGCTATTACTTTGCTGCTTTTATCAACTTTGGATTTTATTATACTAACTGTATCCTTATTCATAGTACCGCTTACTAATATTATAGGATTACAATCTTTAGATGCCAGAGCTGAAACGGATAATGCATCTGCAAATTGATCCACTCCGTTATACTGGGCAGATGCCAGATATATACTGCCAAAATTTATATCATCTTTAAATTTATCAAGTATTTTTTGGTTGCTTTCATATCTGTCCTTCCCGTATATTCTTTCGGTATTTTTAAATATGCTTTCTATGTCTTTTGATACCAAGGATTCTCCCCCTATTATATAGGCCTTTTCTACACTGTTATTTTTTGAATACTCTGATACATCTTCCTTTCTATCTGCTAATAAAATAGGCATGCCCTTGTTGGCGGCTATATAACTTATGGAGAGTGCATCTGATGGGGCCTTTCCTGAAACCAACACTATTGAAGAACTTTTTCCAACTTTATCGGCAATCATTTCTGAAGTGTCGTATCTTGTAGCTCCCCCCAGTCTTGTTATATCACTGGCCTTAGGTGCTGCAGCTTTTATTTCAGATATTACCTTGTCTGATATAACTCCACTTCCGCCTATGACTGTCACTTTGTCAGGATTTAGCCTTGATAATTCTTCCTTTATACTTTCACTTAAACCTGATTTACTGGTAAGTAAAATTGGTGCATTATACTTTTTTGCAAGAGGTGCAGCGCAAAGTGCATCTGGAAAATTTTTCCCATTGCATATTACTACACTAGAAGCACTTTCCCAGCCATTTTTGCTTATAAGTGATGAAGTCTCATATCTATCTTTTCCAAAAATTCTTTTCTGGTTCAAAGAATATGAAGATTCTGCAAGAACAGTGGTTGAAAATAACATTACCACACCCACTATTAATCCTAAGATTTTTCTTAATCTCAAATAGATTCCCCCTTAATATTTTATTTGAATACAATTTGTCAATATGAAATTTTCATTCAAAACCATACTTGTTTTTGAATGAAAATGCATATCGAATGTTACTCATTATCATTTACCTTCATAACTTACCAAATCTTGATTTAATGGTTAAATGTTTTCTTAAAATATTGAGAAAAACATATATTAGAGTGAGCCTAAAAGGAATTTGATATTTGGGCACATTAAATACAATAATGGTATTAGTTAGATATGACTAACTAATACCATTATATAAAAAATTATTTTTTATTACTACTCTGTTTAGACTTTTTTTAATCCAAATAGTCTTTAAATTTTTTATTGACGATAAATGTTAAAATTTATGTAAAATCGCATAAGGGAAATTACCATCTTTGGGAAAAGGGTTAGGACAGGTACTGAGCCTTATGGTCTCCTGCCAGTCCCCACTGAAAATCACCTGTTCATCTTACCTGCTGCTTTTTTTATAGCTTCGAAACTTTCCTCACTGATTACATGTTCAATCCTACATGCATCCTCTACCGCTTTTTTTTCATCCACTCCTAGTTTAACTAACAACTTCGAAATAATAGTATGACGTTCATACATTTTAGCAGCTATTTCAAATCCTTCTGAAGTGAGTTCAATATATCCTTCATCATCCATAACTATGTAATTATTCTGCCTCAAATTTTTCATAGCCACACTTATGCTGGGCTTTGAAAAGCCTAATTCTCTTACAATATCAATTGACCTCACAGTATCATTTCGTTTACTTAACACCAATATAGTTTCCAAATAATTTTCTGCTGATTCTTGAACTTTCATCCAATCACTTCCTAGCACTTAATCTCTTTTAATTAATTATAACTAATTCTTTAAAATATTCCAATTGAAAATACAACAATAGAGTAGTTTAAAAATAACCAAAATAAAAAGGAAATCAGCATAGCATTACACTATACAAATTTCCTCAAAAATATTTTCTTAATTTAGCCTTGCGTTTTTATTCTATAAATTCTGATATGGCTGCACCTGGTGGAACCATAGGATGTACCTTTACCTTAGTATCAATGACACATTCTATAATAACAGGTTCATTTAAACTTAAAGCTTCTTTCAGACATTCCTCTACTTCACTGTTAGATTGTATCTTAAACGTCTTTATTCCATAAGCCGCCCCCAGCTTCATAAAGTCTACTTCTGGACCAAATTCTGTCTGTGAAAATCTTCTATCATAAAACATATCCTGCCACTGGTGAACCATACCTAGAGCATGATTATTTAAAAGCAATTGAACTATTGGTAATCTGTACCTGGATATAGTAACCAGCTCAGTGGAATTCATTTTAAAACTTCCATCTCCTGCTACATTTATTACTTTCTTATTAGGATTACCCATAAATGCGCCTATGGAAGCTCCAAGTCCGTATCCCATGGTTCCAAGTCCACCGGATGATATAAAAGTTCTAGGTTTTAAGAACGTAAAGTATTGTGCAGCCCACATCTGGTGCTGTCCTACTTCTGTGGTCACTATACAATCTCCTTTGGTAAGACTATATAGTGTTTCCATTATAAACTTAGGACTTAATTCACACCTATCTTTAAAAGGATCTCTTTGACTTTGTTTCCAATGTCTTATTTCGTTCATCCATGTAGTATGATTCAATTTATCTAATTTTTTATTCAACTTTTGAAGTATATCTTTTATATCTCCAGTTACAGGCATATTCACATTCACAATCTTTCCGAATTCCTTTGGATCTATATCTATATGAATAATCTTTGCCTTTGGTGCAAAAGATGAAACTTTACTTGTAACTCTATCACTAAAACGAGCTCCCACAGCTATAAGTAAATCACAATTACTTACAGCACGATTAGAACATGGCGTACCGTGCATACCTACCATACCCATATAGTACTCACTATCTCCTGGAAAAGCTCCTATTCCCATAAGAGAACAGGTAATAGGTGAATCTATTTTTTGGATAAACTCCATAAGCTCTTCTTGTGCTCCAGCTATTATTGTTCCTCCACCAGAATATACTACAGGCCTCTCACTACTGTTTATCATATCTGCCACTTTATTTAAATCATTTTCATAGGATTTTTGTTGTAAATTGACTTCTAAAGGTAACTTTTCCTGTACTTCATAATCAATTTCTGCTGTCTGCATATCTTTAGGTATATCTACCACTACAGGTCCTGGTCTTCCACTAGCTGCTACCTTAAAAGCTTCTCTTACTATAGTTGGTAAATTCTCTGGTTTATCTACAATATAATTTTTCTTAGTTATAGAATCTGTAATACTTTTAGTATTTACTTCCTGAAAAGAATTTTTTCCTAAAAGATTTAAAGGTACCTGTCCGGTAAATACCACTATGGGAATAGAATCTGCATAAGCTGTGGCAATTCCTGTTATGGTATTAGTTGTTCCTGGACCAGAAGTTACAATTGCTACCCCAACCTTTCCCGTTGATCTTGCATATCCATCTGCTGCATGAGTAGCCCCTTGCTCATGGGCAGTCAATATATGCTTTATTTCTTTTGTACTATATAATGCATCATAAATAGGTATCACGGTTCCTCCTGGATAACCAAATATGGTATCCACACCTTGTTCTATCATACATTTTAATAGTACTTCAGCTCCTTTCATCTTCATAATAATATCCCCCTTTAATTTATATATCTCTTTATATATCTTTGCCAATCTATAATTATTTACTATTTATCCAGGACATCATAGATCTAAGTTTTTTCCCCACTACTTCAATAGGATGGTTCTGTTCTTTTTTTCTCTTTGCAATAAATGAAGGTCTTCCTGTCTGGTTTTCCAATATCCAGTTCTTAGCAAAAGTACCGTCTTGAATTTCTCCCAATACCTTTTTCATTTCCTTTCTTGTATCCTCTGTTATTATTCTCTTGCCTATGCTGTAATCTCCATATTCAGCAGTATCACTTATGGAGTATCTCATATAGCTTAATCCGCCTTCATTCATTAAATCTACAATTAATTTCATCTCATGCATGCACTCAAAATATGCATTTTCAGGTGCATATCCTGCTTCAACCAGAGTTTCAAATCCTGCTTTTATAAGCTCGGATACTCCTCCACAAAGTACTACCTGTTCTCCAAATAAATCTGTTTCTGTCTCATCTTTAAATGTAGTTTCAAGTACTCCTCCCCTTGTGCCGCCAATTCCTTTGGCATAAGCCAGTGCATAATCCTTAGCTTTTCCACTATAGTCCTGATATACTGCATACAGGCATGGAACTCCCTTTCCTTCTGTATACTCTCTTCTTACAATATGTCCCGGTCCTTTAGGTGCAACCATAATTACATCCACATTTTCTGGAGGGGTTATCTGATTGAAATGTATGTTGAATCCATGGGCAAACATAAGTACTTTTCCCTCTGTCAAATTATCTTTAACACTGTCAATATATAAACCCTTTTGCTTTTCATCTGGAATCAGTATCATAACTAAATCTGCTTTTTTTACAGCACCTGCAGCTTCCACCACTTCAAAACCATCTTCTTCTGCCCTTCTCCAGGACTTGCTGCCTTTATATAAGCCAACTACCACATTAATTCCACTGTCTTTTAGGTTTTGTGCGTGAGCGTGACCTTGGCTTCCATAGCCTAAAACTGCCACTGTTTTATCCCTCAATAAATCCAAATTACTATCTTCATCATAATAAATTTTTAAGCTTTCCATTACCATTTCCCCCTACATCGTTATTTATCTTATATTCACGTTAAATTTATTTACTTTTTTAATCTAAAAATATGCATATAAAAAGACCAAACTTTCTCCCTGTATGGGGCGAGAAGTTTGGTCCGCGGTACCACCCAATTTTTTTACTTAACTTAATTAACGGCTTTGCCGGCAAAACTTACTATAAGTTCAGTTTAACAACTCCAGGGTGATTTTCAATAGTATATAATTTGTGGGCTTTCACCTATTCCCACTCTCTTTAAAATATTTTACTACTTACTCTTCCCTATCATAGTTTTTATATTTTAATACCATATTATAGAAATTTCTATTTATTTAGAGTTAATTAATATTTAGTATATGTGACGATAATAATACCTTATGTTTCAAATGTCAATACTTTTTTTAATTTTACCACTAAAATTTTTTATCCAGCTATTTTTTATTATTATGTTAAGTATTATACTGTTTAGTTATTAAATTAATGTTACCTTTTTATTCTTCATTAACAGTACTATGTTTATATCCATACACAAAGTAAAGTATTAGACCCAAAATAAGCCATACTAAAAATCTCATTAAAGTTATCCCTTGAAGATTTACTATTAAAAAGATACAAGCTGCCATAGAAATAATAGGAGTAACAGGTGAAAATGGCACTTTAAAAGATCTAGGCCTGTCTGGTTCCCTCTTTCTCAAAACTATAACTGATGCAGATACTATAACAAAAGCTGCCAGTGTACCTATATTAGTAAGCTCTGAAACCACTGCAATTGGAGTAAATCCAGCTATAACAATAGTTACAGCTCCAACAAGTAATGTACTTCTTAAAGGTGTATGAAATTTTGAATCAACGTGACCAAATACCTTCGGAAGAAGTCCATCTCTTGCCATCGCAAACATTACACGAGTTTGTCCAAACATCATAACAAGTAAAACTGAAGTCAAACCACAAATTGCACCTACTGCTACCAAAGCAGAACCCCAGGTTATTCCCACTTGCTGAAGTGCAAAAGCTACAGGAGCTGCTGTTTCTTTAAACTTCAAATATGGAACCATACCTGTCAAAATCGCTGATACTACAATATATAATACTGTACAAATAATTAGAGATGCTATAATGCCTCTTGGTAAATCCTTTTGAGGATTTTTTACTTCTTCTGCTGCTGTGGAAACGGCATCAAATCCTATATAAGCAAAGAATATTATAGATGCCCCTGAAAAAACACCTTTCCAGCCATAAGGCATAAATGGATGCCAATTTGCAGGATTTACATGACCTACACCTAAGATTATAAATAGAATTATTACTGCCAATTTAATTCCAACAATTACATTATTGGCTGTAGCACTTTCCTTTACTCCAACTATCAGTATACCTGTTATAACTACAAGTATTAAAGCTGCAGGTAAATTTATTATTCCGCCTTCAAAAGGCGCTTTTGTAATAGCCTTTGGAAGTTCTATACCTAAGTCCAAGAGAATATTAGTAAAATAACCGCTCCATCCAATTGCCACTGTACCAACAGCAAAAGCATATTCAAGAATTAAATCCCAGCCTATAATCCATGCCCAAAATTCTCCTAATGCAGCATAACCATAGGTATATGCACTTCCTGCTACAGGCACCATAGCCGCAACTTCTGCATAACATAGTGCTGCAAAACCACAAGCAAGTCCTGCTAGTATAAAGGAAATTACAAGTGCAGGGCCAGAATAATTAGCTGCTGCCAGTCCAGTTAATACAAATATACCTGTACCTATAATTGCACCTATACCTAACATGGTAAGTTCAAAGGAACCCAGTACTTTTTGCAAGGACTCTTTTCCACTGGCCTCTTCTAAAAGACTTTCAATGGGTTTCGTCCTAAAAATGTTTTTCATACATTATTGCCTCCTTAAAAATAAATATAAAATAATATTACTTTTACATAATGAATACCCTAATTATAATACCACCATTTTTCATACAATTCAATACGATTTCAAGAATTTTTGCCATCTTTTTTAATATTTTTACCCTTACACTAATTCAATAATTTAATTCGTTAAATTACTATAAAATTAATTAATTGAAATTATTTACTGAAATTTTAATATAAAACATTCATTTAAATATATAAAAATTATAAAATTTATAAAATAATATCTGAATACATTTTATATAGGAAGAGTAATTGTGAAATTATCTTTTATCAGATTATTCAGTATATTAAAATATATGCAATGTTTTACATCATATAATATATCTATAATATGATATATTCTTTTTACTGTCTTTTTATTTCACTTTTATCACATATAACAAAATATGAATTAAAAAAATTATTATGAATTCATCATACTCCATAAAAACTGAACTGTTAGTAACTATAATATTGGAATAAATACCAAAAGCCGTGATAAAAAATTTGAAAACAAATCTACCACGGCTTTATTAATTAAATATATTATAATTTATACAAAGATCTCGTATATTGTAAAATTCATTATTAAAAATTACATTCTATAGTCCATAAGCTTCTTTAAATACTGCAATTAAATCTTCTTTAGTTGGAACTCTTGGATTTGTAGGTGTACATCTGTCTGCCAATGCAGTTTCTCCCATAAAATCTATCTTAGCCAAGAAATCTTCCTTGCTTACCCCAGTTTCACTTATATTCATAGGAGTATTAGTTTCTTTCTTAAGCACATTTATTGCACATATAAGACTTGTTACTCCTTCTTTTGCTGTAGAAGCAGGTAATCCTAAGAATTCAGCTACTTCTCTATATCTTAAAGCTGCTTTTGTATCTACTCCGCTTTCCAAGTTTGCATTATATTTTATAACATAAGGCATAACTATTGCATTTGCTCTACCATGTGGTATGTGGAAAGTTGCCCCTAATATATGGGCCATACTGTGGTTGATTCCAAGTCCTGCATTTGTAAATGCCATACCTGCCATACAGGATGCATTGTGTAATTTTTCTCTTGCTTCCATGTCTCCGCCATTTGCATATGCCTTTAATAAATACTGGAATACCATTTTTATAGCTTTTTCTGCAAGCGCATCACTAAAATCTGAAGCATTATTTGAAACATATGCTTCTACTCCATGAGTTATAACATCTATTGCAGTATCTGCTGTTATCCTGCTAGGTACTGTCTTAACAAAATCTGCATCCAATATTGCTACATCCGGTATTAAGGCCTGGTCAATTAAAGCTACTTTTTTCTTTCCTGTTGTGATTATTGAGAAAGATGTAACTTCTGATCCTGTACCACTTGTAGTTGGTACTGCTATGAACAATGGTTTCTTATATCCTGAGGCATCTCCTTTGTTCTTTAATATCTTCAAACAAAATGCCATTATACTCTTTGTTGCATCAATTGAAGAACCTCCGCCTAGTGCAATTAATGCATCTGGTCTCAAAGCCATCATACGGCCTACTCCATCTGCAACTATGTCAACTGGTGGATCTGGCACTATTTCTGCAAATATTTCATAGTCTACATTTATTCTCTTGAATATGTCTGTTATCTTATTTACAGCTCCTGATTTAACCATAAAAGGATCTGTTACTATAAGAGCTTTTTTTCCAGCTAAATTATTAAGGTAATCTATGGAACCTGAATCACAACATATGATAAGCCCCTCGTTTTGTTCCTTCATATTATTAAGGTATTCTACTGAACCTTCATCAAAGCATACAGTAGGTTTAATGCTAAATGTACTCATAAAAACCCTTCTTTCCTAATTATTCAGTTATATTTTTATTTACTTTTTCTATTCAGCCGTGCAATGCGAGTACTTTTTTATCTATAACATATTAATATATTCTTATATATTAAAGATTTAATTTAGCCATTATAGCTTTTACTATAGCCTGTACATCTTCGTTGTCCTCTGGTTCTGCTGGTGCACTTGATGAAGCTGCTGCTGATACTCCAAATGTTGCCCTTATTTCCTCTACTGTTGTAGTTCCATAAGCTACTCTTCTTATATTGAATAAGTTTTCTGGTCCTACGTTGTCTGAAGTTGCACTTCCACCTACTGCTCCACAGCCTAATGTAAGTGATGGTACTAGATTTGTAGCTCCACCTATTCCTCCAAGTGATCCCGGTGCATTTACAAGTATTCTTGATACTGGTTTCTTCAATGCAAATTCTCTTATGATTTCTTCATTAGTTGAGTGAATTAATAATGTATGTCCACTTCCCTGGTTATGAAGAAGTGCTAAGGATTTTTCACATGCTTCATGCCAGTCTTCTACTGTATAGAATGCAAGTACTGGAGCCAACTTTTCTTTTGCATAAGGGTTCTTTGGACTTACATCTGTCTGCTCTGAAAGTAATATTACTGCATCACTTGGTATGCTTATTCCTGCTAATTTTGCTAAAGCTTGAACATCTTTTCCTACTATTGCTGGGTTTGGTGTTCCATTAGCTCTTAGTAAGATCTTGCCTATCTTTTCTGATTCTTCTGCATTTAAGAAATATCCCTTTTGTTTCTTGAATTCTTCAATTACCTGTGCCTTGCTTACTGTCTCTACTATTATTGACTGTTCTGAAGCACATATTACTCCATTGTCAAATGTATCACTGCCTATTACTTTCTTTACTGCTGTTGGGATATCTGCTGATCTTTCAATAAAGCATGGTCCGTTTCCTGGTCCAACTCCTATTGCTGGTGTTCCTGAACTGTAAGCTGCTCTTACCATTCCTTCTCCACCTGTTGCAAGGATAAGTGCAGTATCCTTATTCTTCATTAATTCAGCAGTACCTTCTACTGTTAATATTGACATACATCCTATTAATCCATCTGGTGCTCCTGCTTCTACTGCTGCTTTCTGCATTATCTTTATAGTTTCACTGATACTTCTTACTGCTGTTGGATGTGGTGAGAATACTATTGCATTTCCTGCCTTTAATGCTATTAATGACTTAAATATAGCTGTTGAAGTTGGGTTAGTTGAAGGTATAAGTCCTGCTATAACTCCAAGTGGAACTGCTATATCTATTAATTTCTTTTCTTTATCTTCTTTTAAAATTCCAACCGTTTTCATGTCTTTAATATAATTATAAACTACTATACTTGAAAACTTATTCTTTATTACTTTATCTTCCCATTTTCCATATCCTGTATCTTCATATGCCATTTTTGCAAGTTTTACAGCCTGTGCTTCTGTAGCTTTAGCTATATTTGTTATTACTTTGTCTATAGCTTCCTGAGAAAAATTCTTGAATTCTGCCTGAGCTTTCTTTGCTTTTGCTATAAGAGTTCTTACTTCCTGTATTGATTGTAAGTCCTTATCCATTATCTCCATTTTCATTCTCCCTTTCGAATAATATTTAGTGTAAAATAACAATTTAAATTTTAGCCATCTTTTAACTGTGTCATTTATATAAAATTACATACTAAACCTCACCTACATAAAACATCCTTTTAAAGATCTGATAACCATAGTTATCTATAAAAGGATGTTTCATTATACAATAACTATCCCATAATGTATGTATAATAAACATAAGGTTTAGTAATAAAAACAGGAGGATGGCTAATATACCACATAATTATTTTCAATAACTCTAATTTAAAACTTTTATATTTTTAAGTGTATTCATATTGCTCTTTTTACTCTTTTATCAAAGACTGTTTAAACATGCAGTCAAATAATTAATAACTCATATTCAAATATTCAAAACTTATAATTTTTATGCCTTTTAAATTTCTCCGCTCTATATAGCCATACAAGCCTCTCCTGTTCTATGCTCCTTATACCCATTCATTATTAAAAATTACATTCTATAGTCCATAAGCTTCTTTAAATACTGCAATTAAATCTTCTTTAGTTGGAACTCTTGGATTTGTAGGTGTACATCTGTCTGCCAATGCAGTTTCTCCCATAAAATCTATCTTAGCCAAGAAATCTTCCTTGCTTACCCCAGTTTCACTTATATTCATAGGAGTATTAGTTTCTTTCTTAAGCACATTTATTGCACATATAAGACTTGTTACTCCTTCTTTTGCTGTAGAAGCAGGTAATCCTAAGAATTCAGCTACTTCTCTATATCTTAAAGCTGCTTTTGTATCTACTCCGCTTTCCAAGTTTGCATTATATTTTATAACATAAGGCATAACTATTGCATTTGCTCTACCATGTGGTATGTGGAAAGTTGCCCCTAATATATGGGCCATACTGTGGTTGATTCCAAGTCCTGCATTTGTAAATGCCATACCTGCCATACAGGATGCATTGTGTAATTTTTCTCTTGCTTCCATGTCTCCGCCATTTGCATATGCCTTTAATAAATACTGGAATACCATTTTTATAGCTTTTTCTGCAAGCGCATCACTAAAATCTGAAGCATTATTTGAAACATATGCTTCTACTCCATGAGTTATAACATCTATTGCAGTATCTGCTGTTATCCTGCTAGGTACTGTCTTAACAAAATCTGCATCCAATATTGCTACATCCGGTATTAAGGCCTGGTCAATTAAAGCTACTTTTTTCTTTCCTGTTGTGATTATTGAGAAAGATGTAACTTCTGATCCTGTACCACTTGTAGTTGGTACTGCTATGAACAATGGTTTCTTATATCCTGAGGCATCTCCTTTGTTCTTTAATATCTTCAAACAAAATGCCATTATACTCTTTGTTGCATCAATTGAAGAACCTCCGCCTAGTGCAATTAATGCATCTGGTCTCAAAGCCATCATACGGCCTACTCCATCTGCAACTATGTCAACTGGTGGATCTGGCACTATTTCTGCAAATATTTCATAGTCTACATTTATTCTCTTGAATATGTCTGTTATCTTATTTACAGCTCCTGATTTAACCATAAAAGGATCTGTTACTATAAGAGCTTTTTTTCCAGCTAAATTATTAAGGTAATCTATGGAACCTGAATCACAACATATGATAAGCCCCTCGTTTTGTTCCTTCATATTATTAAGGTATTCTACTGAACCTTCATCAAAGCATACAGTAGGTTTAATGCTAAATGTACTCATAAAAACCCTTCTTTCCTAATTATTCAGTTATATTTTTATTTACTTTTTCTATTCAGCCGTGCAATGCGAGTACTTTTTTATCTATAACATATTAATATATTCTTATATATTAAAGATTTAATTTAGCCATTATAGCTTTTACTATAGCCTGTACATCTTCGTTGTCCTCTGGTTCTGCTGGTGCACTTGATGAAGCTGCTGCTGATACTCCAAATGTTGCCCTTATTTCCTCTACTGTTGTAGTTCCATAAGCTACTCTTCTTATATTGAATAAGTTTTCTGGTCCTACGTTGTCTGAAGTTGCACTTCCACCTACTGCTCCACAGCCTAATGTAAGTGATGGTACTAGATTTGTAGCTCCACCTATTCCTCCAAGTGATCCCGGTGCATTTACAAGTATTCTTGATACTGGTTTCTTCAATGCAAATTCTCTTATGATTTCTTCATTAGTTGAGTGAATTAATAATGTATGTCCACTTCCCTGGTTATGAAGAAGTGCTAAGGATTTTTCACATGCTTCATGCCAGTCTTCTACTGTATAGAATGCAAGTACTGGAGCCAACTTTTCTTTTGCATAAGGGTTCTTTGGACTTACATCTGTCTGCTCTGAAAGTAATATTACTGCATCACTTGGTATGCTTATTCCTGCTAATTTTGCTAAAGCTTGAACATCTTTTCCTACTATTGCTGGGTTTGGTGTTCCATTAGCTCTTAATAAGATCTTGCCTATCTTTTCTGATTCTTCTGCATTTAAGAAATATCCCTTTTGTTTCTTGAATTCTTCAATTACCTGTGCCTTGCTTACTGTCTCTACTATTATTGACTGTTCTGAAGCACATATTACTCCATTGTCAAATGTATCACTGCCTATTACTTTCTTTACTGCTGTTGGGATATCTGCTGATCTTTCAATAAAGCATGGTCCGTTTCCTGGTCCAACTCCTATTGCTGGTGTTCCTGAACTGTAAGCTGCTCTTACCATTCCTTCTCCACCTGTTGCAAGGATAAGTGCAGTATCCTTATTCTTCATTAATTCAGCAGTACCTTCTACTGTTAATATTGACATACATCCTATTAATCCATCTGGTGCTCCTGCTTCTACTGCTGCTTTCTGCATTATCTTTATAGTTTCACTGATACTTCTTACTGCTGTTGGATGTGGTGAGAATACTATTGCATTTCCTGCCTTTAATGCTATTAATGACTTAAATATAGCTGTTGAAGTTGGGTTAGTTGAAGGTATAAGTCCTGCTATAACTCCAAGTGGAACTGCTATATCTATTAATTTCTTTTCTTTATCTTCTTTTAAAATTCCAACCGTTTTCATGTCTTTAATATAATTATAAACTACTATACTTGAAAACTTATTCTTTATTACTTTATCTTCCCATTTTCCATATCCTGTATCTTCATATGCCATTTTTGCAAGTTTTACAGCCTGTGCTTCTGTAGCTTTAGCTATATTTGTTATTACTTTGTCTATAGCTTCCTGAGAAAAATTCTTGAATTCTGCCTGAGCTTTCTTTGCTTTTGCTATAAGAGTTCTTACTTCCTGTATTGACTGTAAGTCCTTATCCATTATCTCCATATTTCATTCTCCCTTTCCAAATACCTATTTTAAATTTAGTTCGGATTAAAAATATTCTGGTGTAATCCTTTATATGGACTTCACTATTAAATACAACATAATTAATATTAAATCAATTGTGTTCAAGTTGCAACTGTATTTTTCTGTTTTGTTTTAATAATTTTATTCAAATTACTATTTTAGAAAATCTGGGGAGTTTTTCAAATTAACAAAATATTTTTTCTAGGTCGTTAACTTCAATTCCTTCAGAATCATCTATTTCTTCAGCTATAGTTACTTTTACCTTATCTACTGTCTTCTCCTGTTTTATATCTCTTTATTTGCAACTTTCCCAGGGCCAATTGTTGATTCCATGTCTGTAAGTGGTCTTGAAATAACTAATAATCCCAAGTGCCTTTAAAATAAACCCTCTTCAAAAAGAATACACAAAACATCTTTTACATGCACTGGTAATTCACTATGCTAAAGATATTTCATCTATAATTTCATGTCATTTTTAAAAAGTAGGTTTAGACATAGAAACAGGATCTTGTCCCATTGATCTTAAAATGGATAATCCAGCTTTTCTAGCAGCAGTTAAAGATTGCAAGACAGCACCTGAATCTCCACTTATAGTGATAAGAATTTCATTTGTATATGACAGTACGCCATTAGTAGGACTGCCATAAGTAATTAGTTCTACATCTGCTGTTTTTAAAGCCGTATCTGCTATTACCATTCCAACCCCTGCAGGAGCTGCATGCATGATACCAAAGGCCTGCCCTGATGGAGCTCCAAAAGCCTTTTCAAATATTAAACTTGCCCTTGCAGTATATTGAACTTCCAGATGACCGGCATCGCAAAGATAAACATTGCCCAAATATTTATCTGTTTGTTTAAGTGCAATTTCCACTGCCCTTCTAGCATCAGATACATCTACCGCTTTCAAAACAATAAATACACCATGTCCTGCTCCGCCTTTTGTATCTCTTGGCAGTTCAATAGTTGCCACTTCTGTATTTGTACCTTTAACTGCGTCATCTGCAGCCATCATTTGGGCAGGTGCCCCTACTCTGGCACTTATTATGCCTATTGAACGGCATGTATTATCTAAGCCTAGATGCTTATGCAACAGGCTGTCTACATTAGCTATAACCAGACCTACTGTATCCCCTGAAGCTGTTCCTACAAACTCTGTCATCGACGGAACTTTTTTTACATTCTCCGCCTTTTGTTCTACTGCTGTTTGTTTACTTCCTTCTGGTACTTTTACATCTGGTTCAGCTTCTTTTTTAACTTCTTCTTTTTTTGAATCTGCCAACTTTTCAGCACTTGATTCTACGACCTTATTTAACTTTTCCTGGTCAAGATTTTTCAAATCTAAACTTTTTCTAACTTCACCTAAAACCTTTTCTATTAACTCATTATCCATAAATAACTCCCCTCATTAAAGCTTTAATTAGCCAATGTTAGGCAATATTTTTTCTACATCTGTATGAGGTCTTGGAATAACATGTACTGATATAACTTCTCCTACTCTTTTAGCTGAAGCAGCTCCTGCATCTGTTGCAGCCTTTACTGCTCCTACGTCTCCTCTTACCATAACGGTTACAAGTCCTGAACCTATCTTCTCATATCCGATAAGTGCAACATTTGCTGCCTTTACCATTGAGTCAGCAGCTTCAATAGCTCCCACTAGTCCTTTTGTTTCGATCATTCCTAATGCTTCCTGTCCCATAAAATAGTACCTCCATAATTTTTATTTTTTTATTAGTTTTATTTTTTATTTTGTCTAAATTTTATTACTAAATCCATAAAAAATTTTTGACAAATTCGACTGACTTTTGTATTATATATATATATAATTATTGTATTTTTTTGATATAAAAAAGTAAATATCAAACCAAATTATTAATTTATGACAAATTAATTATACTAAAATTTTGGAATATATACAACACTAAAAATGTAGGAGGGAAAAAGCATAAGATGAGTTCATTACAAAGCATTGATTTAAAAGATATTATTGATGTAGAAAATATACAGGAAATACAGAATAAATTGACAAAGTTAGTCAAATTTCCTACAATTATAGTAGATACTAATGGTATTCCTGTCTGTAAAGAAACCAATTTTACTCCTTTTTGTTCTCTTATGGGTTCTTTTCCAGAAGGGAATAAAAATTGTAAATTATGTCATTCTCAAGCTGGGTTCTTAGCTATGAAAGATAAAAATCCTAAAGTATATACATGCCATACTGGTCTTATGGATTCGGCAACCCCTATTATTGTAGATGACTATTATTTAGGTGCAGTTTTAGGTGGACAAGTGTTAATAAAGGATCAACAGACAAAGGATTCCATAAATTTAAAAAAATTATCTGAGGATTATAAAATACCTATAAAAAAATTAGAAGAAGCAACTGATTCCATTCAACTAGTTGAAAGCGATTACCTTCATAACTGCGTGGAGTTTTATAATTTTCTGGCAAGCTATATAGCCGAAATTGGAATGCATAAAATAACTCAGAAGAAACTATTAAAAGAAAGTGAAGAAAAAATAAAGCTGGAACAACAAGCTAAAAAAATGAAACTAAAAACTATACAAGCCCAAACTAATCCTCACTTTTTATTTAACACTTTAAATACAATAGCTAGAATAGCATTAATAGAAAATGCTCCTAAAACAGAAGATCTGATATATACTCTTTCCGATCTTTTAAGATATAGTCTGCGAAATTCTGAAGAATTTCCTAAACTAAAAACTGAAATGGAATATATAGAAAGATATTTGTATATTCAAGCTTTAAGATACAGCGATAGAATTAAATATCATATTGAAATGGATGAAAAAATTCTTGAGTGTAGAATTCCCTCTATGACTATTCAACCCATAGTAGAAAATGCATTAATACATGGTTTAGAAGAGAAACTAGAGGGGGGAGAAGTTTCTATTAAAGGCAGTTTAACCCCTTCAGAAGATATTATAATTGAAGTATCTGATAACGGCAAGGGAATTAATCCGAGCATATTAAATTTACTTAATAATTCAGATAATATACCAGAACAATTTGGAATAGGTATAAAAAATACTAATGATAGACTGTGTAATTACTTTGGAAATAACTATGGTCTAAGAATAAAAAGTAAACCTAACTCGGGTACAAAAGTAGACATACGTCTTCCTAGAATTATGGCACCTTAGATAATTGCAGAATATAGTAAATTCCAAATATTCGTACCATACTTTAACTAGTTAAGGAGGAAAATTAACTATGTATAAACTTCTTATAGCAGATGATGAACCTTTAGAGAGAAAAGCTTTAAGAATAATCTTACAAAGAGATTTTTATAATATTGATATAAAGAAAGATTGCAAAAATGGACATGAGGTGGTACTTAATGCAAAAATCTACAAGCCAGATATAATTCTCATGGATATAAAGATGCCAGAGAAAAATGGTCTGGAAGCTCAAAGGGAAATAATACAATTTTTACCCAATGTAAAAACCATTATTTTAACGGCGTATGAAAAATTTGATTATGCCCAGGAAGCCATAAAATATGGCGTGGTTAACTATATGGTAAAACCTGTGAGAACTAATGATTTAAAAACTGCTCTAAACAAGGTTATACAATCTATAGAAACTACAGAAAAACATGATAACTTAAAAATGACTGACATAAACTCTAAAAATATATATGAAGATACTATAAAAATTATTTTAAAATATATAGATAGTAATTTTAACCGCAAGATAAATCTTAATTCAGTAGCTAATTATGTTCATTTGAACCCACAATATTTAAGTAGATATTTCAAACAAAAAATGGGTATTACATTTACCCAGTATATTACAAAATTGAGACTTGAAAAAGCAAAAAAGTTATTAATCAATACGGATAAATCCATAACACAAATAGCTTTAGAAGTAGGCTATGTAGATGCTGCTTATTTTAGTAAAGTATTTTTTAAAAATGAACATTTATCACCTTATAAATTCAAGGTAAGCAGTTATAGTAAAGTATAATTAACTATGAGGCACAAAAACTAAAGAAATTTATATTTAGTTTTTGTGCTTTTATATTTTTACTATATACTATTTGGCTAAATTTAGTATATTTATAATATCCTCCTTATTTAATTTTACGAACTGTCCAACTGTTTGCCTTCCATTATCTGTACATTTATCTGCCATTTCTTCAATTTTACCCTCGTCTATATTTCCTTCTTTTAATGTTATAGGCAATCCAAGTTTTTTAAAAAATTCCCTTACCCTCCTTATACCTTCTAATGCTATATCTTCACAAGAAGTGTAAGATAATTCTACATTCCATACTCTTACAGCAAACTGAATAAATCTGTTAATATCATGTTTATACACATATTCCATCCATGCTGGAAATACAATGGCAAGCCCTGCTCCATGGGCAATATCATTTTGTCCACTTAATTCATGTTCAATTTTGTGAGAAGCCCAATCTCCTATTCTTCCAGTACTCAATATATCATTATGGGCTATGGTACCGGTCCACATAATTTCTGCCCTGGCATCATAATTTTCAGGATCTTTAAGCACTATTTCAATATTGTTTATAATAGTTTTCATTGCAGCTTCACAAAGTCTATCCGTAAGATCTACATTCTTTACATTAGTAAAATATCTCTCCATTATGTGTGCCATAATATCAGCAGCACCACAAGCAGTTTGATAGGCAGGTAGTGTAAAAGTAAGTTCTGGATTCATAATTGAAAAGGTTGGTCTAATATACTCTGTATTGATTCCTTTTTTAAACCATCCTTCTTCCTTCATAATAACAGAACTATTACTGGATTCTGTTCCTGTAGCAGGAAGTGTTATTATCACTCCTATGGTCAGAGCTTCTTTAACCTTTGCTTTTCCTAAATAAAAATCCCATACATCCCCATCATAAGGTACCCCTACTGCAATGGCTTTTGCAGTATCTGCCGTACTTCCTCCTCCCACAGATAACACAAATTTTATATCATTTTCCCTGCATAATTTTATTCCTTCTCTAACAGGTTGTAACCTGGGATTAGGTTTAATGCCTGAAAGTTCTATAAACTCTATTCCATTTTCTTTTAATGACTTAACTACTCTATCATAAAGTCCAGATTTCTTTATACTTCCCCCTCCATAGCAGAACAATACTTTATCTGCATATTCTTTAACCTTACTGCCTACAAATCTTTCAGAATTCTTACCAAAAATAATTTCTGTAGCATTTTTAAAAACAAAATTTTTCATAGTTAACACCTCACCTCTTGCTTATAATTTTTAAAAATTTAACCTGAACCTAAGAATCATTTGATTTAAATTTTATATCAGCTAGTGCTTCAGCTAATGATGAATTTATATTAGTTTTGTTCTCTTGCTTCATTTTTTTCATATATCTTGACACATCTTTTTTATTCAACTTACCTTCATTTTCTTTAAATCTTTTGTTAAATGAAGAAAATTTTTCTCTAAAGCTGCAGTGTGAGCATACATAGATTCGTCCTTCTCCCTCTCCTTTAAGTTCAAGTTTTTTATGACACTCAGGACATCTGACATTGGTTAATCTGGCTAAATTTTCTCTGTGCCCACATTCTCTATCCTGACATACTAACATCCTTCCCTGTTTACTTTTAACTTCGAGCATATACTTTCCACAAAGAGGACATTTTTTTCCTGTAATATTATCATGTTTAAATTTATTACTGCTTTTCTTAACATCTTCCACTAATGTTCCGGCATATTCCCTCATCTTCTTTATAAAGACTTCAGGATCTTCTTTACCTTTGCTAATAAGTTCCAGCTCCATTTCCCATTGTGCTGTTAAAAGAGGAGATTTAAGATCTTTCGGTACTAATTCTATAAGTTGTTTTCCTTTTGAAGTTGGAATTATATCTTTACCATCTTTCTCTATATAGAACATATTAAAAAGTTTTTCTATAATATCTGCCCTTGTAGCTACCGTTCCTATACCTCCTGTTTCACCAAGAGTTTTTGCATGTAATTTGTCTATAGATATATATTTCTGTGGTTTTTCCATAGCTGACAACAAAGTTCCTTCATTAAATCTTGCTGGTGGCTTAGTTTTTAATTTACTGGATTCAATTGATATTATGTCTATAATATCCCCTTTTTTTAGTTCAGGTAACATTTGGTTTTCACTTTCATCATCTTCCATTACCTGGCTTCCAATATCATATACTTTTTTCCAGCCCTTTGACTTTATAACTTTACCTCTTGCTATAAACTTTTCTCCATTAATGTCAGCAATTATACTAGTTTGCACATATTCAAAAGGAGGTAACATAACAGCCAGAAATCTTTTTACTACCAAATCATAAATATTTTTTTCTTCACTGCTTAAAAGTGACAATTTTACTACTTCTTCCGTAGGAATTATAGCATGGTGATCACTTACCTTGCTATTATCTACAAATCCTTTATGTCCATTTATCTTAATTTTTAATAACTCATTTGCATACATTTTATAATTGCCCACAGAAATTGCTTTTAAGCGTTCTGGTAATGTGGCTACTATATCTGTGGAAATATATCTGGAATCTGTTCTAGGATAAGTTAAAATTTTGTAATTTTCATATAATCTCTGCATTATAGAAAGTGTATGCTTAGCGGAATATCCAAAAATTCTATTGGCATCTCTTTGTAATTCTGTCAAATCATAAAGTGCAGGAGCATACTGTTTTTTATAGCTTTCTCTAACATCAATTATATTGGCTGATTTTCCTTTAGTAAGGAATAAAATTTTATTCACCTTATCTTCTTCATAAATATTACTGTTATTATTTTTATCCTTCCACATCAATGTAAATTTCTTTGTCTTTGCATTGATCACAAAATAATCTCTAGGTCTAAAATTTTTTATTTCTTCTTCACGATTAACTATCATAGCTAGAGTAGCCGATTGAACTCTACCTGCAGTAAGTTGTGCATTATATTTGCAAGTTAGGGCACGTGTAATATTCAATCCCACTACCCAATCCGCTTCTGCTCTACATCTAGCGGCTTTATAAAGATTATCATATTTTGAAGAATTTTTTAAATTTGCAAATCCCTCTTTTATGGCTTTATCTGTTTGAGAAGATATCCACAATCTTTTAATTGTTTTTTTTACTCTAGCCTTTTCTATTATCCACCTGGCTACCAACTCTCCTTCTCTCCCTGAATCTGTAGCAATTATTATCTCTCCTATATCTTTTCTATTCATCTGAGATTTCACTATATTAAACTGCTTGCCACTTTGTTTTATAACTACAAGTTTTAATTTATCAGGAAGCATTGGCAGATCTTCTAATACCCAGCTCTTATATCTTTTATCATAAACTTCAGGATCTGCTAAAGTTACCAGGTGACCTAATGCCCAGGTTACAACATATCTATCGCCTTCTATATACCCTCCATTTTTTTTGTTACAATGAAGTACTTTTGCCAAATCTCTTCCTACAGATGGTTTTTCGGCCAATACTAATATTTTACTCATATTTATTTCCTTTCATTCCCATTGAATTTATAGTATTGATATATCAATTTTATAATTATATCCCCCTACAAATATATTAAAATACTTTTTAAACATAGTATACCACATACACTTTACACTTAAATATTTATTTACGTCATCCTCCGGGAATAATTATATTAGCTATAGTAAATACTACATACATATTTAATTTACCAAGTGATTTAGAGGTTCAGGTGGATCTTATTCATAAAAACACTTTTCTCCATATGAACCTTATTAACAGTATTCTTAGTGCCTTTAGCACTTAGAATACGTTATCCTTTAGGGAAAGAACTTATCCAGGGACGTAAGCAATGCTTATCCCCACTTTCAAGAAACTGGAGTATTAACCAATTTCAACCTTAGGATAGAATTCATCTTATATTTTAAGATATTTAACTATAATTGTCTATCCGCTTAAATATACTTGAGTATGGGAGGGATAAATCTTGGAAAATACTCATAATTTTTTATGTCCATCAATCAATCTTATAGGTACTGGTGCACTAAAAAATTTACCAAACTATTTAATGCCCCACAAATTAAGTAAGGCTTTAATCGTTACAGATAAAAACATAATAAGTCTTGGTTACGTTGAAATGATTGAAAAAATATTGAAAAGTTTATTTATTTCTTATGACATATTTGATGGTATATTACATCCTAATTCTACAATTTCATTTGTAGAAGATGGTCTAACATATTTTAAAAAAGGTTTAAATCCATTAAAGAGAGGTTACCATTTTATTATATCCATAGGTGGTGGTACTTGTCATGATTGTGCAAAAGGTATAGCAATAATTGCAACCAACGGAGGATCAATAACAGATTATGAAGGCTATAAAAAAATGACAAAACCTTGTTTACCGCTTATAACAATTAATACCACTTCTGGCTCTGCATCAGAAATATCAAATTTTGTAATTTTAACGGATGAAAGCAGAAAGTTAAAGATAGATATAGGTGATCCCAAAATGACACCTATAATATCTGTAAATGATCCTATTTTTATGCCATCTATGCCTCCTGATGTAACTGTTAGTTCAGGGATGGATGCAGCTACCCATGCTATAGAATCATTCGTTTCCACCGAAGCCTTCCCTGCTACAGATGCTTTAGCCCTAGGTGCTCTAAAACTAGTATTTACCTATATAAAAAGAGCTTGTGATAATGGAAATGATTTAGAAGCCAGAGAACAGATGATGTATGCCAATATAATGGCAGGACTCGCATTTAATAATGCAGGTTTAGGTCTTGTTCATGCAATGACTCATCAAATAGATGGTTTTTATCAACAAATTCATGGAGTTTGTAATACAGTGCTTTTACCCTACGTGATTGAATTTAATTCTCCATCCATACCTGATAAAAGAATTCTTAAGCTGTGCAGTACTATGGGAGAAGATGCATCAAATCAAGATGAAGCTCTCTGTAAGATTAAAAATAAAATTCAAACTTTATCTAGAGAGCTAGGTATTCCTATAAGTTTAAAAGATATAGGGGTAAAAGAACAGGATTTACGATTTCTTTCAAATAATGCAGTAAAAGATATAGCTATTTTTACAAATCCAAGACAGGCAACTGTAGAAGATGTATTTAATATTTTTAAAATTGCTATGTAGGCATTTTAATAACATAATTTGATTTTAAAAAAATATTTACATTAAATTCACAGAAGAACTTATAAAATATCCTAAAGACATTTTGGATATCATGATAAGTAAGAAGTTATTTGAACAGCCGCCTCAAGTAATAGATCATAAAAATTTAGCAGGAATTAAATAATTTGATAATATCAGAACTCCCGAATGCAAATAAATGTACATCGGGAGTTTTTACAATTCTACACTTAAGCTTTTCTTACTACTTTATCCTTTTTAAAATGAATTAAAATTGCTATTGTAGAAATATATATCATATTAAATACTGCATATACATTGATTATTCTATCTGTATAAATTCTCCTTGTTGTAGGATTTCCATATAAACTAGTTATAATAATTATTAAAGGATATAATAACAATGTAAATGTCTGAGGGGATATCTTTTTTATAGATTGATTCAAGCTATAAGAAACTGAAAAATAATAAGTAGCCATGCATTTAAACTGCACTAAAGACCACAGGGCTATAAATACAAATCTAAAGCTATTTACAATGGGAATATGTACACTATCAGCCAATGTTAAAACAGGCCATAAATATTTGGGAGAAATTTCAATACCTAAATAGTAAATAGTTGCAAAAACTGTCCATGTATAAATAAATGTTACAATAGCAACTGCTTCTAAACCACATTTTAATAAATTTTTGTTATCTTTCAAAAAAGGATAAATAAGAAGTATAACTTCCATACCTGAAAAAGGGAAAACCGTGTGTATAGAACCTTTTAATATATTACTTATACTATTATCAAATACAGGCATTAAATTCAAAAAAGTTCCATAAGCTAAAATCCCTATGGGAATAACAAGTAAAATTATAGTTAAATAGAACCCTACTTCATTTAATCTGCCTAAAGGTTTTATGCCATTATAAACAATATAGGTTACAGGAATCAAAGTAGTAAATAACATCTGATAGTTTTTTAAAAATCCAGTGGCATATATTTCAAACACCTGAATATATCCTGAAAATTCTGATGTAAGCATGAATAAAAAGTAAGATATAAAAATAAAGTTCAAAATACTGCCAAAAATATTTCCAAAGCATTTTTTGCTTAATATCAATATATCCTCCTTATAAGATTTTTTACATAAATAGTTTGCTATGAACAATATATATAAAGGATATACCGCTCCTAATATACAGCTAATCCAGCTATCTTGTTTTGCAAATTTTATAATACTGTTAGGTATATACATTATTTCAATACCTACCATAGCTGATTTTAATGTAAATGTAAATTGGCTGGGGGTTAAAAATGTATCTTTGCCCTTATACATTTTTCTTATTTCCAAAATTGCCTTGTCTAGTAGAATCGTTGTTGGGGATGGCTCTGGGTCTTCTATTCATCTTCCATATAGGTGTCCTTATAAATATATCTTTCATGTCACTTTTGTAAAATGCCATATATGGTACTCCAAAATTCTCCAAGCAACAGAGATAAGCCAATATGGAAAACCATCCTATAACTATACCAAGCACTCCAAGCCAATTTGCCAATATAAGCATGGGATAAGTTAAAATTCTTATGCCAATAGACATTTGATAATTAGATATTACAAAAGAAGCTATTATAGTAATTCCTGCCACAAGCAAGGTAGGTGAACTTATAACTTTTGACTGAATTGCAGCATCGCCAATTATAATACCTCCTACTACACTAATTGTCTGCCCTATTTTTCGCGGCATCCTAAGTCCACCCTCCCTTAAAAATTCTATAGTTAACTGCATAACCAGCAAAGACATAAAAGGAGTCAACACTATACCCTGTCTTGATTCTATAAGAGACTTAATATATTCAACAGGAATAAGTTCTGGATTAAATTTAATGAATGTTATGTATATTCCAGGAAGAGATATCACTATAAATACAGCTATAAGTCTTACAAATCTGATAAACCATGCTTGTAATGTCCTGCCATAATAATCTTCTGCAGTTTGAAAAAATTCTACAAATATGGAAGGATAAGTTGTAACATAAGGTGTGCCCTCTAGCAAAAAAGCTATTTTACCTTCCATTAAACCTGCTTCTATTACATCAGGTCTTTCAGAGCCGCCGGTTTGAGGTAAAACACTATAAGGATGTTCTTCTATACATTGTTCCATAACACTATTTGCTGGGATGAAGTCTATATCTATCTTATTTATTTTATCTTTCATCCTCTTAAGGAACTCCTTATCTGCTACGTCATCTATATACATAATTACCAAATCTGTTTGAGATCTTCTTCCTAATGTAAACTTTTCCATTATTAAATTTCTATCTTTTATTCTCCGCCGTAATATACTTATATTGGTTTCTAAATTCTCTACAAAACCTTCTCTTGGCCCTCTTAAAGAAAGGTCATTTTCCGGTTCAGATATGGTTCTATAATTTCCACCTGTAGTATTTATCACAATAAAGTTACAACAATTTTCAATTATCAACACAGTTTTTCCTCTTTTAATACTGTTTATAACATTATTTATATCTTTTTCAATACAAGAATCACTAGCAGCGATATATCTCTTTCGTATGTAGTCTTCTATATCCTTTTTCCCTGTAAAATCCTCTTTAACATGTAACATTAATGGATTTAATATATCTCTATCTATCACATCTTTATTTATAAGACCATTTAAATAAATAATTGCAGCTTCTATACAATTATTTTTTCCTATAAGCAAGTTCCTTACTATTACTTCACTTTGTTCTCCCAATAGATTCTTTATATTTTCAACATTGTGATTTATGTTATATTCCTTATTATCCATTTACACCACCTCAATCTATACAATAAATATATTCCCCCTAATCTGCAAAAAATATTTACTCAAACATCATATAAAACTCTAACTATTTATATTTATATAAAAAACTGTTGACAAAATATATTTGTCAACAGTTCAAGGGTACCCTTTTATTTAATATAAAAGTGATTTAATTATAATAATAATGATATTATTTACTTATCATTACACTGCCTGTATCTTTACTTAAAGTATGAGCTGATCTATTAAATTTTTCTGTTTTTGGCAATCTAATTTCAACAACTCCACTTTGCAGCGTAGCTTCCACAGCCTCTGCCCTTACACTTGTTGAAAGCGGAATTGTTCTATTTAATACAAATTGATTAGAACCATTTAATAAAGTACCAGATATCGTTAATGAATCATCAGTAACATTAAGTTTCAAATCATTTATTGCAGAATTCGATACATAAGCAGACACCATAATATCACTGGATGTTTCTGAAATATCTACAGTAGGCTGGATCATAAGACTTCTTCCCATAGGAATTTGAGTATTATAAGTTATACCATTAAAAGTTCCACTTCCCATTTGACCAAATTGAGATGCTGAAATGCAAGGTGTAGTATTAGTCATTTGAGAAGCATTAATATATCCCACCTGTGGACTAACAGTCCAGCTAGTCATAGGTTGAGAATTATTGGAAAAAGCATTCATTGCCACTCCTGAATGTGTACCAATTCCATAGTTAACAGTAGTACCCATGCACGAAACATTGGAAGATATTGGGACAAATCTTAACTGTTGTATATTGGCTCCTTGTTGTTCTAAATTATTAGTATTAATTTGCATAATAATGTACCTCCTAAATTTTTATTTTTTACAGTACTTATTATTGTATATTAAAGGAAAAATTATTCGGAAATCATAAAAAACATTTAAAAATAAAAATTTATTACTTTGAATATATATAAGGGGAATTTCAAACAATAATCTTAACTAAATTCTAATTTTCAATTTTGGGATGTGATTAATAATGAATGAAACCAGATATAAATTAATTGAAGATATATCAGAAGAACGTAATTCCAAAGTAATATGCTATTTCTGTGGGGATAGGCAAAATGTCAACATAAGAGTGGCTCCTGATATTATTCCAGTTTTTCATAAACTACTTGAACATACAGGAAAAACAGATAAAATAGATCTATTCATTTTTACTAAAGGAGGAGACGTACTAACATCTCTCCGTCTGGTTGAACTTATATACGAATATTGCAGTAAATTTTCGGTGTTAATACCTTATAAAGCCTATAGTGCAGGTACCTTAATATGCCTTGGAGCTTCTGAAATAATCATGACTAAAATGGGAGAACTCAGTCCTGTAGACCCTAACATAACCAGCGTTTTTAATCCTGAAGATGGTAATAATATGAAGCTTCCCATTAATGTAGAGGATGTATATTCTTTCTTTTCTATTGCTAAAGATGTTATAGGTCTTAAGACCGATGAAACTTTAATTAAAGTTTTTACCAATTTAACAGAACATATTCATCCTTTGGCTGTAGGAAGTATATTCAGAAGTCATGCGTTAATAAGGACTGTTGCAAAAGAATTGCTGCTTATGCATATGAATTATCAGGATGAATATAAGATAAATGAAATTGTAAATATTTTAACAGAAAAACTTCAATCACACAGCTACATGATAACAAGGCGGGAAGCCAAAAATATAATTAAACTTCCTATAAAAAACTGTTCAGATGAATTAGAGAAAAAAATATGGAATCTTTATGAAACCTATGAAAAAGATTTTTCTTTCAATATCCCATTCTCTCCTGAAGAAGTAGTGGATTCCTTAGGTAATTTTTCTGTATGTTCAGGAATTATTGAAACAGCTGGCATGAGTTATGGATACATCTTTGATGGAGCAATTCACAACATGGGAGAGAATAACATTAACGGATATTCAAATGTAAATATTGTCAATCAAGCCTGGAGGAGAATATAAGATGAATTTAAAGTCTAATAAACAATTAAAGCAATTTAGAAATATATACAATAACTCAGGATGCGTTTCCTCAAATTATAAGATATCCAATAATAACCTGGAAATATCACATATAGAATATGAACAAGATGAAATAAGTGGTGAATTTAATATTAATAAAATGAAGTTCAACAGATAATCAAGTGATTCAGAGCTTCAGGTGGAGTTTGCTCATAAGAAATTCTTTCTCCATCTGAACTTTAGAATTACTTGATTTTCAGGTACTTTAATTCTCGTACAATTGTGACACAGTTATAATCGGATAATATTTCCCATCTGCATTAGCTGGAAAAGCAGCGTTTGTATTTGTTCTTGTGTCTCCATTTAAAGTTCCTGTAACAGTAACAGCAATATGATCTTGTTTATTTGTCTTATTAATTAGTTCCCATGCTAACGCCTGGGTACCAGTCCCTGATATAAAACTTTCTCCCTTTCCAGTTGCAAATTTTCCATCAAAATAATAGAACTTATAAGTTCCATCACTTTGAAGTACTGTTATTCCATATCCGCTGTTTGCACAAGCCTGCATTAACAAACAATCTTTTGTATCATTACCCGGATTTTGCTTTGCTTTGCCAGTGTCTGAATCCACATACTGAACAAAACAATCTTCATCTTGAATAAAGCCTGTTAAAGTAACTGTTGTAGTTTGTGCTGGTGCTGGTGTTTGTACCTGTGCTGGCACAGTATTAGAAGCTTCTGATTTTGATTGTCCAGTTTTTAAATTGCTTTCCGATGACTCATTATTTGAATTATCAATAGTACTATCTTTTATATTTGATGTTTTAGATGAATTGCCTTCATCACTTGCCGTACTTTTGGTACTACTGGTATTTTTAGTATTTGACTTGTCGTTTTTTACTACAGCAGTTTTTTGCTTGTCAGTATTACTGCTAGTTTTTTTATTTTCAACTTTAAAACACCCTATACTTAATGCTATCAAAAATAATATTAAAAATATGTATAAATATTTCTTATTTTTCATTTTCACTCCTCCTGTATATTCAATTCACAGTTCACGATTCACAATTTACTATTTTCAATCCTGGATAGGTGTTTGCTAATTGCGGCATTGGGATAAACTATTTTTGTTCCTCAACAAATTCTTTTAATGGTTCATCAAGAAAAGTAAATCCTTCTTCACTTAAAGAAAAAACATCATTTGATCCCTCAACTCTAGCATAATATTCACTACCCTCTTTTTCATTTCCTATATATAATTTTTTTATACCTTTTGAATTTTCAAACTCTAAACTATAAAGAGGATTTTTTAAACCATACTTATCAAAATTTGCAGGATTATCATCTATAAATTCTAGAGCAAGAACTTTAGATACAGCATCTAGTACCGGTGCTATTTTATTTTTATCTGCCTTTTCTTCAACTGGTGCAATAATTGACCAATTGTCACCGTCAGTATTTTTTTAGCTGAAAAAACTAGTGTACTATTTTTTTCAAAGTTACCCTAGTAATATCTTCTGCTAACATTCTAGGACGGAGTTCCCGACTAAGGGATAATACATTTTTATCCTTTACTGCATTTTGTGTAAGTAAAATGGACTCAACTTTATTTTTATCAATAGTATAAATACTGCTGCTCTCATTCAATTTTGCATAATAACTGTCTTTAGAGGAAGTTAGATTTCCTATTTCTAATGTACTATTTTTACCACCCGGTGTACTAATAGATATTATTGCAGGATTATCTAACCCATACTGGGTAAAATCAGTACTTTTTTCAGCTATTAACTTATTAGCTGTAATATAGAATATACTTAATGGCAGACCATTAGCAACCGCTTGGTCATATTTTATGTCTGCTGGTTCTACTAACACCCATTTGCCCTGTTTTTTTTCAAATAATAATTTTTCCCTTTTATTATTTATTTCAATTTTAGAAATATCATCTAGCTTCAAGTTTAAGATTTTTATTTTATTAGCTGTACTTGTTTCTATGGCACTTTGTGCATTTTTTCTTTCAGTTATAAAATAAGCAGCTGAAAGTAGTACAACTATTATACCCAGTATAATTACATTTTTATAAAACTTCATAGGTTCCTCCTTTTTAACCAGACAGCCAAACCATACCCTAATATACTTACAGGTATCACACCTATAACAAAAAAACCTATTATATTTGCACTAAACTGACTAATAGAAATTTTTCCGCTGTTTAATGATTTTGCACCTATAATCACATCACTACTTTTATCCTGTGTCCAATTTAATGCACTTATGAAAAAATAATTTCCAGTGCTAAAATAGGAAAAATATTTCTGCTTAGTACTTTCATTAAGAAATACGGAACTTCCTAAAACAATTATCTGTGAAGGTTTTAATGTAGCCTTACTTTCAGCAGCCACTGCCAAATTTAATGGTCCTTCATTATCCTTACCCTTAGTTTTATCCATTTGTTCTCCAATGGAAGTATTGCTTGTCTTTATTAGTGAAGCAGCTTTGATTTCTTTTTTTTCATTTTTTAAAATATTTATACTCCTGGCGTTATCCATAAGCATTCCTGAAAGTTCAAGGGGTATTGTTTCATTACTTCCCACATCAAGTATTAAAGAATAAGGATCATCTGGTAAATGTTTTGTTTCATCATTTTCTTTCACCCTATCATAATTTAGTGATAAATTATATTCTTTAATGATTGCATCAAATTGAGTAAAGGCAGGATCAGAACTAATAGAGTTAAATAAAAATACTGCTTTTCCTCCATTATTAAGGAATTTACTCACTTTATCTTTTTCACCTATTGTTAAATCTCTTTCTGGAGATAAAAACACTAAAACACTTGTATCCTTGGGTATTTCCTTTACTGCATTAAGATTTACAGACTTAATAACAAAATTATTTTTTTCCAAACTGCTTTTAAAAGTTTTATAGCTACTCTGTAAGTTATCTTCGCCATTATCTTCAGCAAAATAAACAACATTAGTTATATCAGAAGTTACATACTTAATTGCACCTGTAAAACCCTGTTCTGCCTGGGAAGCTGCAGCGTATTGTGAAAAAGACTGATCTACTTTAATTTGAAAGAGATCCTCATAAGACAGCTTTTTAAGCCTATTACCGCTAATTACAACAAAATCATTTTTTTTTAATTCAAGATTTCCATCAGGATCAAGCTGTTTAATTATTCTTGTATTTTTATCAGGATCCACATATTTTACAGTTATATGATTTTTAGATTTATTTTCGTATTTACTCAGTAACTCATCCACTCTCTTATAATCACTATTAATTTTTCCATCATCAAAAAGTCCATATATTACTACATTTTTATTTAATCTTCCAATAATAGCCTGAGTAGTATCACCTATGGAGTATAGTCTATTTGAGGATAAGTCAAATTTTATAGGGTTTTGCCCTGCCAGAAGATTTACAATTATAGCAATTACTATTACTAATATAACAAGCGTTAAAGAATTAAAACTATATTTTACATTGTTGTGCCACCGCCTTTTTTCTATTATCCTAATAGTTAAGAATATAAATACAGCGGCAAAACTTAAATAGTAAATAACAGTATTTAGTGAAAAAATTCCTTTAGTTATATCATCATATCTTGAAAATATTGAAAACCAGTTCAACACTTTAGATATACTGCCACCAAAAGAATTACTTATAGGCTCTATAAGCATCATAATTAAAAGCCCTATAAAACTTATAGCAGATGCTGTCACCACACTTTCCGTCAGCGAAGAAATGAATATTCCAAAAGCTATCATGGCTATCCCAAGAAGAATAAAGCCTAAATACTGTCCAACAACTGTAGTAATTGATAAATCAGAAAAAATAAATAATATTATGGGATAAATAAATGAAATCCAAACAATTGTAAAAAATACAAATAAAACAGAAAAAAATTTTACTAAAATAATATGTGATAATTTAGTAGGAGAAGTAATTAACAGTATTTCCATACCATTTCTTTTATCCTCAGCTATAGTTTTAGCTGTAAGAATAGGTACTATAAATAATAAAATAATACTCATAGTCCCAAGCAAACTGCTTAAATCCACAGATTGATTATAAACATTTCCAATAAAATAATATATGGAAGTTACTAATATAAACAATCCAATTACAATATAATACATAGGGGAATTAAAATTATATTTAATCTCATTTTTTAAAATTGCCTTCATTTTATTTTACCTCCTTTTCGTCTGTTACAAGTTGAACAAATATATCCTCTAAGGAAGTATCTAATGATTTGGATTCAAGTATAGGTAACCCTGCATTAGCCATGACATAAAAAAGAGTTTTCCTCACATCCTTATCTTTACTTGTTTCAATAATATAACTTATAACATTATCTTCTTTTTCCTTATCTACCTGTATTGATTTTATATCATCAATACCTGAAAGTTTTTCTTCTATAAGTTTTTTATCTCCAACCATTGTAATATGAAACTTTGAATAGTTGATAAATCTTTTTGACAAGTTATCAAGGGTATCTACTGCAACAATCTCTCCTTTATTTATTATAATCACTTTCTGACATACAGCACTTACTTCTGGAAGAATATGTGAACTCAATATAACTGTATGTTCTTTTCCCAAATCTACTATAAGTTTTCTTATTTCTATTATTTGTGCTGGATCAAGCCCCGTTGTGGGTTCGTCCAAAATAAGTATCTCTGGATCTCCTATAAGTGCTTGTGCCAAACCCACTCTATGCTTATATCCATTGGAAAGATTCCCAATTAACCTATCTTTCACCTGTATCAGATTAACTTTTTTTATAATTTCCTCTAAATGCTTCTTTTTTTGCTTCTTTTCAACTAATTTTAAATCACTTATGAAATTTAAAAATTCTATTACAGTCATGTTTGTATAGAGAGGTGTTTGTTCTGGCAGATATCCTATACGTTTTTTTACCTCTATAGGTTCTTCTAAAATGTCAAAACCACATACTTTAGCAGTTCCCCCTGTTGAAGACATATACCCTGTTATTATATTCATTGTAGTAGATTTGCCTGCACCATTTGGTCCCAAAAAACCTACTATCTCTCCTTTTTTAACTTCAAAATTCAAATTGTTTACAGCTTTTATATTTCCATAGTTTTTGGTGAGATTTATTACTTCTATCACCTTATCCCCTCCTTTACGCTATTTTATTTTAAGGTATACATATTTTAATATTGCTATCTACAATAATTATTTTTTAGGAAAAATTATATTTGGTGACGGCAGCTTATTTGTTGATATTCCCTCAATGTAATATGCCTCTATAGATGTAATATGAATACCGCCTAAGTAATGATCTACTTTGGATGAATCCTGTTCAGGTACGTTAGTCTCATCCTTATTTGTAGGTATATTATTTACAGGATATCCAGTTACTTTAATAGTTATATTCGTCCTCCAATTTTCCGGTAAACTTTCTATAAATGATTTTGCTACTATTTTACTTTCACCATCAAAAACTACAAAATCTTTCATTGCCTTATAGGTATCAAAAGACTTGCCTTCAACATATGGAATAATTCCAAGACCACTGGCGTAACAAGATCCCATAATATTGCATGCTTTTGTATGTTTTACAGGATTAATGCCAATACAATCCCTATCAAAAATCCATCCAATCCAAGTTTGAGTTTTTTGCTGTCTTTTAGTACTTTCATTACCTCCTGGTGTTAATTTATCTCTAAGCCATTCAAGTATGGATTGAGGTTTATTATCTGAATTTTCAACGTCACTAACAGTATTTGACATTGAAATATTGTTTTCATTTTTACTTGATGATACCGCTGAATTCTCCTTTTGTGATGTACTTCTTGAAACTTGAGTACTAAAATTAGTCACTTGTTTTGTTGAACTAGTTGAACTATTAGAATTAGCTGCTTGTGTTAATGTTTCATTTGATACTACTTTGATTTTGCTTTTAATCATGCCCATCCAGCAAGTATAAACAAACTCTCCTTCTTTATCTGGCATAAATTCTACTATATTGTTTCCTACAACAAATTTCTTTTCTATATTATAAACAGGTATTTGTATTGCATTATTACAATCAGAATAGACCGACTTATCAACCTTTATAGTCCATCTAACTTTAATTCCTTTTGCAACTTGAATTGGCGGAAAATAATCCTGTCCAATGCTCGTAGTCACTGTCTGTATATTTCCATGGACAACAGAGACTTCATAGTCACCTGTCTTATTGTTAGAATCTACAAATGATGGAAATACAACACCTGTGAGTGCAAGACCTCTCCCAATCATTACAATACCAAGAATAATTACTAAAGCAGCACTGAACTTTAAAATATATCTTGAAAACTTCTTATTGATTATTGCACTAAATGTACCAAATGCAAATATACCTGGAATAGTACCTAATGTAAATATAAAGGCAGAAACTGCTCCATAGATGGCACTTCTGGTGCTGAGAGCATAAAGTTGTATCATCTGCAAAGGTCCACAGGGCATTAAACCCGTTAATAATCCTACAATCAAAGGGCTTGTACTACTGTTTTTTCCCACAATTCTATTTACAACAAATTTGGGCATTGAAATATTTAAATATCTTAGCACAGGAAATATGCCAAGAAGATTTATAGCCATAATAATCATAAACATTCCACCAATAATTGGAATAATACCTTTAAAAGTCCCTGATAGAGTCAAAACCTGTCCAATCCCGCCAACTACACCTCCAATGATAGTATAGGATATTACTCTGCCCATATTATAGATTGCAATAGGGAAAAATGTACTTTTATTAAGTTTTTTATCAACTGCTTTAACTTCATATTTATTTATACATTGTGTAAGAACAATTCCTCCGCACATACCAATGCAGTGGATTGAAGTTAGTATTCCAAATAAAAAAATCAAACTAAAGCTGGCATTATTTCCAAGTTTCGGAAGATACTTTAAATAAAAAAGATTTTTTAAAAAAAGTAGTAGATGATTGTCCATTATTTTCCCCCTCATATTCTATTTTTAAAAAAGGTATTAAGAAAAGATATTCAACCTGTATTTTCTTAATACCCAGATTTTGAATCAGAAACTAATTTTCAGCTAAGGATGTTACTGTAATTACCGGATAAGTATTACCATCTGAGGCAGTTTTTATTTCTCCATTCAACTTACCCTTCACGGTTATAGTTATATTATTTTTCTTTATAGTATTTTGTATTAAATTCCATGCAGATAGCTGTGAACCAGTACCATCAAAGGTTTTTCTATCAGGAAAAGTTGCAAAATCCCCATCAAAATAGTAGAATTTATAACTGCCATCACTTTCAAGGGCTGTTATTCCATATCCACTTGCTACACAGGGCTTCATTGATAAACACGTTTTTGTATCATCACCATAATTTGGAGCATAGCTAATAAAACAATCCTGATCTTGAATATACCCTGTAAAAGTCTGTACGGTAGTTGAAGTCCCCGAATTGGTTTCATTACCAGCTGATGATATGTAACCCTTTATTTTAGTAACAATGTTTTCTGGAATAACACCAGCTCCACCTAAAACTTCAACTCTTGATGAATCAGTTAAATTTGTCTTTATATACTCAATGGCATTGGCAGTAGATTTAGATGTTTCACTACCTAACAACACCAACGGTGCCTCATTTTTACCTGCTAGCACTGAGGCAACTAGAGCATCTGCATAGCCATTGCCACTTGCATTTGCTACATAAAATTTAGATGTTTTTATATCGCCCTTAAAAGCATCTAGAACTTTAAGATTTGTATCAAATCTGTCTGTACCTCCACTTATTCTTTTTACTCCATTAACTGCTTTATAAGTATTATCATTAATGACAAAATCAGTTCCTACCACGGTAATACTTGATTTATGCCCATCTATAAAATCTTTAACAGATTTTATATAATTTAAATCATTAGTACCAAGTAATAATATTTGTTCTTTTACAGCTGCAATTGAAGCAACTGTCAAAGCATCTGAAAATCCTTCTGCGCTGGCCAAAATTGCATTAGATGGATCTACTCCCAGTTCCACAAGTTTTTTTGCTACAGCCACATTGGTTTCATATCTATTAGCACCGCCAAGCTCAATAATATTATAGGAATTTTTTAAAAAATCTCTAACTTCTTTAGAAACAGAGGCATTACCTCCAATAACATATACATTCTTTGGTTTTAATGTATCCAGTGCTGTTTTCGTGTATGAATTTAAAACTTTTGGAGTAGTTAAAAGTATAGGTGCATCCAATTTTTTAGCCAGTACAGAAGCACTTATTGCATCTGCATAACCTTCACCTGACACCAATACTACATTATCTGAGGTTGTCCAATTCGTCACAGCAACTTGAGATGCTGTCTGGTACCTGTCAGAGCCACTTGTTCTCGTTACTTCTCCAGCTCCAGATGCTGCTCTAGCAGTGGATAAACTTATATTAGTACTTAGAGTTGCTATTGCCAATGCAAATGCAAGTACTATGGATAATACTCTTCTCTTATTCACAACTTTACCTCCTTAAAATCATCAACTAAAACTAACTAAAAAAGGCTAACAACTCCCTTTAATTAAAAGGAACTGTTAGCCTCTAGCTTTCTAGTTAGCTCAAGTAATATACTAGCATTATTATTTTCTTACTATATTAATACAATTTAATACGTTTGTCAATATAAAATTTATATTTTATAAAAATACTATGGAGATTTCATGGAGAAATTGTTAATATTTTTTTAACTGCATACAAACATATTTGCTAGCTGCCTATTTATTAGAAGATTCCTTAGGTAATAAAACTATAAATTCTGTGCCCTTATCAAGATTATTCTGTACTGTTATTCTCCCTTTATGTAAATCTACAATAGTTTTAGCTATTGTTAATCCTATTCCAGAACCGCCTGTTAATTTATTTCTGGATTTATCTGCACGATAAAATCTTTCAAAAACAAAGGGTAAATCCTCTGGAGAAATTCCAATTCCAGTATCTTTTACACTTATTTTTACCATGTCTTCTCTTCTTCCAACTCTTATTTCTACCAACCCATGCTTTGGAGTATACTTTAATGCATTGGATATCAAATTTATTATAACCTGACTTATTTTATCTCTTTCGGCAACTATATTTTCACTTTTTCCATAAAAATGCAGTTCTACACCTTTATTTTTAAAATTAGTCTCGAAATTATATATTATACCTTGTATCTGTTCATAGATATCATATTCAGTTTTATTTAATCTATGGTTTTCACTTTCATACTTTGCCAATTTTTCTAGATCTCCAACCAATCTAGTTATCCGCATTATTTCTTCATGACAGCTCATTAATCTTTCCCTATCTGGCTTCCATATGCCATCTATCATTGCTTCTATATAACTCTGAATGGTTGCAAGGGGAGTTCTCAGTTCATGTGCAACATCAGCTGACATCCTTTTTCTCAATAATTCCTGCCTTTCTAGAGTTTCAGCTAAATTATTAATTGTGGAAATCAATAATTTAATTTCTTTTGTCTTAGATTTTTCCTTAACTCTATTTTTAAAATAACCTTTAGAAATATTTTCTGCGGTTCTAATGACTCTTGTAATAGGATTGCTCAGCCATTTAGCCATAAATCCCCCTAATATTAGTGCAAAAAATAGAGAAAATACACCCGTACCTATAAGGAGCTTATTTAGTGCATGAATAAAAGCAAAATCATTATCATTATAGTAAAATGGACCATAATAACCTACTACTACATTTCCTATTTTATTTTTATTATGATAAATTGAATATTCCTTAACCCGGTATTTTCCATCCCAATTATTATAATGTCTGCTCATTTTGTTAACCATGTTATCTAGCATCTGCTTACACAGCCCATTATTATGGACAGCTGCATCCCATACTACCCTGCCATAATTATCTATTACTTTTATAATCATTCCCTGTTCAATAACATTAACTCCTATATTCTCGATGGCAGTATAATTCCACACTCCATTATCACCATATTGCTTGCCTATCAAGTCAGCTATTTCTTCATTTTTACGTTCCTGGTTACGAATAGTGTATTCTCTGAATTGTTTTTCAAGAAACACATTTGTGAGAATGCTTATAGTCAATATACATACAAGAGAAATAAGTATATAGGATAGGGTCAATCTACTTCTTAAACTATCTCTCATATAAAATGCCCCCTAAACACTTCCAAATTTATAACCTATGCCCCTCATAGTTAAAATATATTCTGGTTCTTTAGGATTATCTTCTATTTTGTATCTTAAATTTTTTATATGAGAATCAATAGTCCTATCATAACCTTTAAAATTCTGTCCCAATGCAACAATGATTAACTCTTCCCTGGTAAAAATTTTCCCAGGATATCTGACCATAGTTATTAATATATTGTATTCAATAGGTGTAAGGTTAACTATATTACCTGCTTTTTTAACTTCATAATTTAAATCATTAATTATTAAATCATTATCATTAAGTGAAAATAAAGAATTCTTTTCTCCAAGTTCATCCTCAGTTCTTCTAAGCAAAGCTTTCACCCGAGCTACAAGTTGCCTTGGACTAAAGGGTTTTGTCATGTAATCATCTGCCCCTATATCAAGTCCATTAAGTATATCTTCTTCATCTGTTTTTCCCGTAAGCATTATAATAGGAACTTTTGATCTTTTTCTTAACATTTCACAAATATCTTCTCCACAAATATCAGGAAGCACCAAATCTAAAATTATAAGATCAGGATTTATCTTATTAAATAGATTCATGGCATCTACACCATTATATGCCACATATACAAAATATCCACTATTTTCAAGATAGGATTTTATAACCTCTGTAATCTTTACTTCATCATCTACTATAAATATTTTTTTATCATATTTATTCACAATAATGTTCATTCCTTTCAGTTGCACCATAACCATTAAAAACTTAAAATAGCAAGGATTTCTTTACGAGCATCTCCTTGCTGCTGAAAATCCCTCTACCTTTTCTCAATTATAATAAGCATAGGTGGGCTATTAATTTGATTGATAAAATTCATTTTAACCACATTATATTTCTTTTGGTCTAATGTTTTTACATACCTTTCCAAAGACATTTTTTCAAATTTCCCCTGCTCATGGCCATAATATACTACCAAAATTACCACCCCATTTTCATCAATTAAATTCAACGCCTTTTTAAGTGCTGCAAGTGTAGTATCTGCCTTAGTTGTAATGGAATGTTCTCCTTTGGGTAAATATCCAAGGTTAAAAATAACAAGCTTCACTTTTTCACTTATATAATTGTCCATATTTTCATGTCCGTCATTTATAAGCTTTACATATTTAAAAAGATTTTTGTAAGCTATCTTTTTTTGTGTATTTTTAACAGCATCTTGTTGTATATCAAAAGCATATACCTTTCCTGATTGTCCCACAATTTCCGCTAAAAATACAGTATCATTTCCATTTCCCATAGTAGCATCTACTGCAATGTCTCCTTCTTTCAGTTTCTTTATACATATATCTTTAGCAATGGCAACTGCATTGGTAAAATAATTTTTATTCATAGCTTTGTTAACTCCATGTTATATAGTTGTGTACTTAAAGTACATTAGAATTATATCATATTTTCTATTAAACAAATCACCATATAAACGGCTAATTTATTATACTTTGAAGTTAATTAGTTTATTTTACAAAAATAAAAAGGCTGAATCTTAATTAAGATACAACCTCTAGTTTTCTAGTCAGCATATTTAATATAACTATAACTTATATTTATTTATATGTTTCCAATATATTACCATATATATCTTCAATGAGTCTTAAACCAGTTGCCAAAATTCTATAAAAATCTATACGAATGTATAAATATATATATAAATTTGTTTAATTCTCTATTCATAGTGTCCGATTTTGTAATCCTAAAAGGATATACTACTTTCGTTTGATATAACACTCCCAGAGCTTAAATTCGGATACAACTCATCCTACACATTAGTAGTATCTTTCATGTGATTATTCTACTAATTTATAATTACCAAGATTTATTGAAGCATTTTTGTCTCTATCAATAACTAATCCACATTCAGGACAGACATAAACCCTATCTTTCAGTTTTAAATCTGACTTTATGCTTCCACAACAAGAACATGTTTTACTTGATGGGTAGAATTTATCAACTTGAACAAATTGAATTCCATTAAACCCGCATTTATATTTAATCTGCCTCATAAATTCATATAGGCATTGTTCTTGTATGGCTTCCGATAGATGTTTATTCTTCATCATACCTGTTATATTTAAGTCTTCCATAACTACCCTATATGGTCTTAACTTAATTATTTTATTGGTAGCTTGATGAATATGGTTTAATCTAATATTGCCAAGCTCTCTATGTATGAGTCCTATCTTCTTTTCCAATTTAACAATATTATTAGTCTTGATAAATTGGAGTCCTTGTTTATTTGCTTCATACTTCCTTGATACTTGTTTCTGTAATCTTTTAAGTTTTTTCTTTGATTTCTTAACTTTACCTGATTTATTAATGTTTTTTATAGGATTGTCCAGACAATTTACTATAGCTAAATCATGAACTCCTAAATCTATTCCTACACTTAAATCTTTATTCAACCCGGCTTGGTTTTCGCCCTGTTCAAATCCTAAAGATAAATACCAGTATCGGCCATCAAAATGACATCTTGGGTTAGTGTACTTAGGTAAATCGGGAATATCATAATTAGTTTTGTATTGAATTTTACCTATTTTCTCCATTTTAACCTTGCCATCTTTAAATTTAACGGCATCGTGTCTAACATAAAATGATTTTCTCGACTTTTTCTTAGATTTAAATTTAGGATGCTTAGCTATTCCATCAAAGAAATTATCATAAGCTATTTGTAAATCGTCAAACGCTTGGTTAATAGTTTTGCTGCTCACTTCGTTCAACCATGTAAATTCTTCTGTCTTCTTCAACTTATTAAATTCATCTCTTAATTTTCTACATGGTATAAACTTACCACTATTTTTATGGTTTTCTTCTTGCCTTGCTAAACCCCAATTGTAAGCAAATCTGGCTATACCTATTGATTTCCACATTAATATTTCTTGTTCTTTTGTTGGTTTTAATCTTATCTTAATTGCTCTTATCATATCTTTCACCTCACTTTCTAATATTATTATACCCAATGTCCAATTACTTACAAAGGCTATTTAAATGTTATATAATATTTTTGAAGTGATGGCATGGCTGACAAAGATTTGAAAAATAGAACTCCTTTTTCAAATGCAGTTAATACTGAGTTACTGAATAAACTAAAAGCTTATTCTAAAGAAACAGGAACACCAATGTCAAAATTATTAGATAAAGCTATCGAATCATTTTTAAATAACATTAAAAGATTACATTAACGCTCTTAAACAGGGTGTTATTTTTTCAACAAATTTATAATAGAATTTTGACGTTGTTCACTTAGTACGCTGCCACTAAGCAGTTCTCTTATGAACTTCTTATGCTCTCACATAAGCTCAGACTATATCATTACCCTTGCAAAAGGGCATTTCCCACTTCGGATTGCTTAATCCTACTCCCATCACAGGATAGTCGTTGAACTTTACCCTATATTCGGGTCTTAGCTGCTGATTGCCCATTTTTACAGCACTTAGGATTTAACCTTATGCCATCTAACTAATTTTTTCTACTTTCGTAACATTCACGCTTGGTTTTATTTCATACCTACGTTGTAGTTTAGTTAGCTTTAGGGGATTCCAGCAATTCAAGAAATTTTGCATAGATTCTATCTCTATGACTCCATGCTCTTTACGAACATGGGGTGCTTATCGTCTTATTCATAAATCTATAAATAATGTTTTTTATTATTGCAGTTATTTATAAATTTACAACTACTGTTTAGTTACACCATTATATCCCAGGTACTCTCCATTTAGTACAAGCCTATGCATAACAGGAAGAGTTATATTTATTCCAAAAGCATTTAATTCCCTGGTTATGTCTCTATCCCATGAACTTCCTAAAATTAATGGAATATGTGTTCCTAAATTATATTTTCTAAGCCTTTGATGTATCTTTCCGCCATCTAATTCAAAAAATACTTCAAATTTTCTAGTGGATGAAATTTTACTGAATTCATCTATTATATTATTTTGATATTTCTTAGGCGTATCATCTGTTATATATTGTTCGCCTGGAAGAATGCCCAGTTCATTTAATAAAAACTGACTTATACCAAGTGCATAAAAAGAATCTGTTATATTGAAAAATCTATCTGGTATGCTATACCTAAATTCAAGAAAAAAATCAGCTGCTCTCTCTAGATAATAATAAAAATTATCTTCCTCATTTTTAATGAAATCTTCAACTCTACTAGAATCCAAATCAGCAAACTCTCCAACTGTTCTTAAAAATTTACTGGTTTCCCCAGCACCTATAGGCGGCAGTGCATAATGCAAATAAGGTGTACCATATTTTTCTTTTAAAAATTCTGCTGTTTCAATTCCAACCCAGGGAGAAACTACAATATTAAATTGAGCATCTGGTATTGAATTCCATTCCTCTAATCCTCTGGATTTTGGCCCGAATAATATGTTGGCCTTAAGCCCTATATTCTCCAAAAGATATTTTATCTGGTTTAGATTTCCTGCCCAGAAGCTATCTTGGTAGGGAACTGACGACCAAACATTTACAAGACCCTTTTTAATTTGGGGATTTCTTTCCCCTATAAACTGATCTACTATAGCTTTGATCACTATCTCATGTCCTTTAAAATTTGTACCTTTGAATCCGCCTGTTTCAGCATATACTATGGGTACTCCCTGATCCTTGTAGTCTTTTACTACTTGACTCACATCATCCCCTACTATATCCGCAGTGCACCCCGTAAGAACTACAAAAATTTCTCCTTTTAACACTTTAAGAGTTCCATCTATTACCTCTCTTAACCTTGTTTCTCCCCCAAATACAACTTCTCTTTCAGTTGAATTGGTGCATGGGATTGTTCCCCCTCCAGAATATCCTGTACCTTGATAGCCAGAATTTGTACTAAGCCCTCTAAAGAGTTTTACACCGCATCCGGGTCCTGAATGAATTATTGGTATTGCACTTTTTATTGCAGTTACTGTTTGTTGTGCTCCAAGAGTACAATAATGTCTAGGCTGTTCCAATATTTTACTCATGCTTGTTTACCTCCAAAAAAGTATCAGGTTTTTGATTAATCCACCAATCCGTATATGCGAGTTTAGTGTGTGCAGCAATATTTTTTATAAATTCTGGAGTCTCAAGTACATCCAAAACTTTATTTCCATAATTCAATAATCCTTGATACCCTAATCCAAATTGTTCATTGTCCATCAAAAATGTTGGTATACCAAGCTTGGCTCCCCATATAGCCATACCGCCATGACGTGCCACAAATACATCCGGTTTTAATCTATTAAGGGAATTTATAAGTTCATATGATTGTTTATTACATACATTAAAATGTTTTATATCTCCATAAGTTTCAACTAAGTGATCTAAACTCTTTCCTTTATTATCTCTGTTGTCATAACATGGATCATGATGAAATATGGATGCTCCTACAATTTCAATGCCCAAATCCCTTAAAATATACATTATGCTGTGTCCATGGGCAGCACCTGCTGTAATATAGACCCTTTTTCCTTTTAATTTTTCTCTCAGCCTTTCAAGCTCAGGATATATTCTTTCTTTTTCTGATTTAATTAATTCCTCCACTTCTTTTTCTTTCCCGGTTATACTGCCAAGTTCTCTAAACCAGGCATCCGTTCCCTCTATTCCATAAGCAGGTGGAGTTTTAACTTCCGGCACTCCATATTCCTGTTCAAGAGATGCAGCCAAATAGGTTCCAAGTGTGGGACAAATCTGCACTGTAGCTGCTGCTTCAGATATTTTTTCCAATTGATCTATTGTAGAAAATGGTACTATATAATTGGGGGTTAAACCAATCCTTCCAAATAAATCAGTAAAAATATCGGTACCCCAAAAATTAATCACATTTATTGTATCTTTTCTTTTTTTAATTGGTGGTTTTACTATCTTTCTGATTATTGCATGATATGCTGCATCAAAACCAGTGGTCCAAATTTTAGATCTAAAGCCTTCACATGAAACATATACAACCGGAATATTAAATTTATTCTCAGCTTCCTGGGCTATGGTATCTACATCATCACCTATAATTCCAGATGCACAGGAAGTTGTTATAAATATTGCATTAGGTTTAAATCTATAATATGCTTCTTCTATAGTGGATTCCAATTTTTGTCTTCCCCCATATATAGTATCTTCCTCATTTAAGTTTGTACTTAATAAATTTGCGTTTGCAACCGGAATATTTCTTGCTTGTCTTTCTACTCTATTTATAAAGTTAAAATCTGAAAAATCAGCTGAACAGCCCAGTGGAGCATGATTTATAACCACAGCATCCAGTATTAAAGCCAGCTGACACAATGCATTACCTGAGCTGCATCCTAAGCATTGGCTAAAAGAATGTATTCTATCACAGAGTTTTCCTGATTTTGATTTATTACAAAGTTCAGATGCACTTCCATAAAATCCCGTGATTGAGCCAAGTCTTCTCTCTCTAATTTCAACTTCTGGTGACTTTATATTTACCCTCAAAACTATCTACCCCCTATATTTAATTCTACATTAAAGTAACATATAGTTTAGGTATCTGACTATATTAATGTTAAAATTACTTTTATCCGAACACGGTAATTAGCTAACACTCCCATCTTCTTCAAAGTGGGAGATAAACACTGCTGCGCGCCTGGATAAGTTCTTCCCCTAAAGGATAACGTATTCTAAGTGCTAAAGGCACTAAGAATACTGTTAATAAGGTTCAGATGGAGATAAGTATTTCTCTATAGCAAACTCCACCTGAACCTAAGAATAACTTGATTTACGCTAATCTATAAGCCCATGTTCTAAAAATATTTCCTCAAGTCTTTCGTGACTCATAGGTTTTGGAATTACAAATAGTTCATTTTCCTCTATGGATTTTGCAAGAGATCTATATTCAGCTGCCTGAGCTTCACCAGAATCAAATTGTATTACTGTCTGTTTGTGAATTTCAGCTTTTTGGACCACATTATTCCTTGGAACAGTGTAAATTAACTGAGTGCCTAATTCTTTTGCAAAGGCCTCTAACAATTCTTTTTCATTGTCTACATTTCTGCTGTTACAAATAATCCCACCTAACCTTACTCCTCCTTTTTTAGCATATTTTTTTATTCCTTTTGATATATTGTTTGCAGCATAAAGAGCCATCATTTCACCACTGGCCACAATATATATTTCTTTGGCTTTTCCTTCACGAATAGGCATAGCAAAGCCTCCACACACAACATCTCCTAATACATCATAAAAAACATAGTCTAAGTCATCAGTATATGCTCCTAATCTCTCCAGCATATTTATAGATGTAATTATTCCTCTTCCTGCACATCCTATTCCTGGTTCCGGTCCACCGGACTCAACGCACTTTATTCCACCAAAACCTGTTTTCATTATATAATCTAATTCTACATCTTCTCCTTCTTCCCTTAAAGTATCTAGCACTGTTTTTTGTGCAAGTCCACCTAAAAGAAGTCTTGTAGAATCAGCCTTAGGATCACATCCAACTACCATGACGTTTTTTCCTAATTCCGATAAACCGGCTGTTAAATTTTGTGTGGTTGTAGATTTACCTATTCCACCTTTTCCATAAATAGCTATTTGTCTCATATATATGTTCCTCCTCAAATTGAAAATATGATTATAAAATTTATTCAAACTACATTTACATTAAAATTATGCACTCGCTCCAACTATAGTAGTGTATATCTTTTCAAGCAAAGTAAGCGCTCCTCTATAACCTACATAAGATTTTGAAAGCACCAGTTCATAAGATGCCGGAAAACCCACTTCAACTATGGATCCTTTTAATTCTTTAGTGAGATCCCTCTCCCAGGTAGTTCCAAAAATAATAGGGGGCTTATGACCAAAATCTGTTTTTCTTATTTTTTCATGAATGGTATAACTGTCTTCTTCAAATTCTATATCTACTGAAACATCTTCTGCTATATTTTTAAATTCCTCCCGAATACCACTTCTATATTTTTCAGGTGGATCTTCCGTAATAATTTGTATGGCAGGTATCAGTCCCAATTGATTTACCAAAAACTTTGTCAGGGCTAAATTATATGCACTGTCACCTATAACTGCAAATTTTGCTGGTAATCCCCACCAATACTCTGCATAAAAATCAGAAAAATCCTCTAGGTATTCATAATATTTCTTTTCCTCTTCTTCAATAAATTTTTCCGCTTTAACTTTATCAATTCCTGAAAATTCTACTACTTTTCTTAAAAAACTACTGGTTTCCTTTGCTCCTATTGGAATTATAGGAATATGCAAATAAGGCTGTTTATATTTTTTCTTTAATTTTTCTGCAGTTTTAAGACCCAGCCATGGGGATACTACCAGATTAAATTGTGCTTTTTTAATATTTTTCCACTCTGAAACCCCTGCACTTTCATGCCCAAATAATATATTGACCTTTAAACCTATACCCTCTAGGATTCTTTTAATTTCTGTAAGATCTCCCCTCCAAAAAGTATTATGATAAGGAAGAAGTGACCACACATTTACAAGTCCTTTTTCTAAAGGTCCATCATAATCACCTACATATTGATCGATGATAGCTTCTGTAACCAGTTCATGTCCTGTAAAATTATTTCCTTTAAATCCACCTGTTTCTGCATACACTATAGGACGACCTTCATCCTGAAATTCGCCCACTACAGCCCCAACATCATCTCCAACAGTATCTGGAATACATCCTGTCATAACTACAAATAAATCCGCATCCAGAACTTTAAAAGTTGCATCTATAAGTTCTCTTAATCTATCTTCACCACCAAATACAACTTCCTTTTCATAAATATTGGAACTTGGAACAACAGACCCTCCTCCATAGCCTCCTCCCTGAAATCCATTATAGAAAGCCAGGTTAGAAGTTTGTTTGTCCACACATCCTGGACCACAATGGGCAATTGGAATTACTCTTGGAATTGCGAAAACACTGTGTACAGCCCCTAGGGCACATCCATATCTAATCTGTTCAATTGAGTTTGACTTTTCGACAATTTTATTTGTATTTTTTTGTTCTATTTTTATATTAGACACTAAATTCACTCCTATTCTATAAAGTCACTGCTATTTTTCTAATACACAACATAATGTTGTTTTTCCAATATATAAGGATCTCTCTGTTCAAGCCACCATTTTGTATAAGGCAGTTTAACATGAGATGACAAATCTTTGTGGAATTTTTTACGTGCAAGTATATCTAAAATAGTTTCTCCTAAATTTAAAATTCCGCTGTACCCTATGGCATGGTGTTCATCCCCCAATGGAGCTGCGGGAATTCCCATTCGTGAAGCTAATGGAGCCAATCCATTATGCCTGATAAGAATAAAATCTGGATTTACATTTTTAAGCAGCCCATAAAACTGAAATTGCTGTCTGTTACTTACACTAAAATTAGCAACATCCTCATAGTTATCTACTAAGAATTTAAGGGTATCCTTGCTAGGATCATTGTTGTCATATATTGGATCATGATGAAATACTAAGGATCCATCTACCTCAATTCCAAGTTCTTTAAGAACTGCAATCAGTCCATGAGAATAAGCTGAACCTGTAGCCGCATATCCTTTTTTGCCTTTTAATAACTTTTTAAGTTCTTCTATTTTAGGTGCTATTCTTTTATGCTCTTTTTCTATATATATTTCTGCTTCTTTTTCTCTATGGGTAATTCTGGCCAATTCTCTTAGCCATGCATCCGTTCCTGCAATTCCATAAGGTTGGGGTGCTTTAACTTCAGGAACTCCAAAATGTTCTTCTAGTGCAGCTGCCATATAAGACCCCAGTGTATTGCAGAAAGTAACAGTGGCAGCAGCTTCTGAAAGCTTTTCTAAATCTTCCACTTTAGCTAGATCTACAACATAGTTAACTCTGAGCCCCAATTCTGCCAGCATGGGAGTGAATACATCACTACCCCAAAGGTTAATTATGTTTACTAGATCCCCTTGTTTTTTAGGATTTTTATTAACTATCTGCCTCAATATTCCATGCTGGGTAGCATCAAATCCTGTACTCCAGTGTTTTGATCTAAAACCTTCACAATACATGGGAATGACCGGAATATTAAGTTCTTCCTGCATTTTACTGGCTACACTATCTATATCCTCTCCAATTATTCCCGAGGCACAGGAAGTCCCAATAAATATAGCTCTAGGGTGATGCCTGTTCCATGCGTCCCTTATAGACTGTTCCAATTTATCAAGTGCGCCAAATACCATATCTGTTTCTTTCATATTAGTATTGATTATCTTTATATTTTGTATAGGCAGATTTCTAATGGCAAGTCCATTTCTATATATGGAATTGTAGGCTACCTGCCCTGTTCCACATCCTATTGGTGCATGTTGAATCAGAACTGCATCTCTTACATTTCCAGCCTGACATTCTACCATTTGCTCACTGCAAGTAGAACCTTGGGTAAAAGGTCCTGTAGCCTCACAAAGCCTTTTTCCTCCATTTCCCTTGCATCCTGCACAAGTAAAGGCAGAGTCTTTGGAAAGCTCTGAAGCTTTTCCGGTTTTCCAGCCAATAATAGTCCCCAGACGCTGTTCACGGGTATTTACTACAGAAGTATTAAGATTAAATTTCTTCATATATTACATCCTCCCTTGATTTAGGTATCTGAAAATAAATAATAAGTCAAAGGTGGTAAGGCTATTTTACATAAGACAAGGAAGCAGGTTCCTTTGATAGTGGGGCTATCATAGGGTTCTGCTGACGCAGTATTATGTAAGATAGACTACCATACTGGCTAATTATTTATTTGAAGATACCTTAGCTAATAAAACATGATTTTTTGTAAATTATATACTCAAATTAATACCATTAAATACCTCCTCATTTTTGTTACCTATCAATTTGCTTTCAACAAATTTTATTATTATATCTACAAACAACCCAAGAGCGGCTATAACAATTGCCACCCTCTGCTTCATACCTCCCGATAATTCATGGGGATATCTATTTTCAAAATTACTTAATCCCACAAGTTTAATAAATTTATTACTTATTTCTTTTCTTTCATTTTTTGGTATACCTTTTATCTCAAGGCCAAATTCAATATTTTGTTCTACAGTTCTCCATGGAAATAGTGCATATCCTTGAAAAATAATACCTCTGTCCAAATCTGGTCCTTCAATTAACTTATCATCTATATATAGTTCACCTGATGTAGGTTTAGACAACCCGGCCAAAATATCTAAGAAAGTTGATTTTCCACATCCACTGGGTCCTACAATAGTTATAAATTCCCCTTTTTTTATTTTTAAATTAAAATTGTCCAGTGCCAAAAATTTTTCACTTTTTTCGCCACTTTCAGATTTTACATCATAAAATTTCTGTACATTTTTAACTATAATTTTGTAATTATCAGATCTTGATTTCTCAATTACTTTACTCATTTAATTTTCCTCCTAATTTTTAACTATAAAATTTGGTGATGAAGCTAAGTTAGTATATTTATCAAACTTATGAGTGACTATATCACTAACCTTCACTTTTGTATCCTGAGGAAGTGCTCCGCTTTTTATACTCCCATCTATCCACTCTTGTATATCACTATCTTTTATAGTTCCATCAATGGCATAGTAATGATTGGCACTTACAGGTACTCCTATAGCCTCTTCTACCATTTTATTTACTTTAGCCCTTTCTTCCTTATTTGGAATACTTTCATTTATATACCTTTCTGCTTTTTTAACTGCCACTATAAACTTTTCAATCTCTTCTGGATGCTTTTCTATAAAGCTATCTGAAAAATAGTAAAGATAAGTTCCTCCATTTTCACCGGCTATAGGTTCGCTTGTAGTAAGTATATTACCTATTCCGCTATCTTCAATAGATTTATAGTATGGTGGGTGAACTACAGCAATTTGAATAAGACCTTTCTTTAGAGCTAGAACCTGTTCTACATCAGGCATTTGAATCCATTCAATTTTATCTATAGGTATATTATTTTGATCCACAAACAATTTATAAGATAAATAATCTACACAAGAATTTCTAGAATTAGTTCCAACTTTAACTTTTCCATCAAAGTTTTTAATATCTGCTAATGTTTTTATGGAACTATTCTTATTACTTACCCACCACATATGCTGAAGATGCTCATAGTCATCTGTATCTTTTGATGGTTCTACAATAGATCTTGCTACAGCTTTTATTTTGGCTCCTCCTTGTGCAGCAATGGCTAAATTATTAGGATGTGCATCTCCAAAATCATTATTCCCATTTAATATAGATGGAAGCCTTTGTGCAGGCTGTGTATCCCCTGTATACTCTACTTTTAAACCTTGTTCTTTAAAATATCCAAGCTTATCCGCTATTACAATAGGTGCTGCAGTACAATCTTTCCTGCTCCATGTTCTAACGACCTGTAACTCTTCACTTTTATCAGCATTAGCTGCTTCATCCTTATTACTGCCACAAGCTGAAAAAATCAATGTTGATACAAATACAGTACTTAATATTAAAGCTAATTTTCTATTTTTCATTTTTAGTTTCCCCCTTAAAAGTGCTTTATTATCTAATATTTTTAAGCTGTAAAAGATTCTTCTTTCCAGACTACAACCTTTCTTTCTATAAAAGCTATTGTTTTATTTATAAGTATTCCTAATACTGCAATTGTAAATGCTGCTGCAAAAAGTCTATTAATTTGAAAATTAACCTCTGAATTTAACACCATCCACCCAAGTCCTGCACTTGCACCAATCATCTCAGCTGCAATCAACATAAGAAATGCATTTCCCGAACTCAGTTTCAATCCTGCAAATATATTAGGTGCTGAACCCGGCAAAATGATTTTCCAAAACAATTTTACTTTAGATGTACCCATAGCCCTGGCGGCTTTAATCAGAAGTGGATCGATAGTTTTTACTCCTGTTATGGTACTAAACAGTATAGGCCATATGGAAACCCAAAATATTATCGATATTTTGGCTACCTCTCCAATTCCAAAAAGTAAAATAAAAACTGGAAGTAATGAAAAAGGATTCACCTGAGCTAAAATTTGAAGTAGGGGATCTAAAAATTCCTCAACCTTTTTAAATCCTCCCCCAAGTAAGAAGCCTAATGGTAGTGCTATAACTGCTGCCAGCATGAACCCTATTATGGCTCTCATAAGACTTACTTTAACATGTACTATCATTTCATTTTTCAATATAAGATCCCAAATTGTACTAATGGTTTCTGAAAAAGTAGGTATAAATTGGTGATCAGCTATACCTACTATGGGGGCTATCTGCCAAAAAACCAGAAACAATACAATGGCTAAACTTTTTCTTAAAATTTTAATTACCAATTCATTAAAACTGCCCTTGCTATTTGAAATTTTTATATTTTTTGTCATATTTTTTATATTCATATTTACCATTCCCCTTTGTACTTGAATATTTATGAATCTTTTTCAAGTAATTCTATGGCTTTTTTTATACTCTGTTCTATACTAAAATACATTTGAAATACTTTTATTCCCTTCTCATGCAGCATGGTCAAAGGTTCAAAACCTATCCTCAATACAAGTACTGCATTGCAATCCTCTATGCTTTTTAAGATATTTGATATCTTATTATCATGGCCATCACATTCACTTATACCACTGCAGTATTTGTTTATGATCCTTTTTTCTTTAAGTTCAATTTTCCCGTTTATTACATCATATATATAGAATTGTGACACATGTCCAAAATGTGCATCTACATTTACACCGGACTTAGTTGCAACTGCAAATCTATATTTACTCTTCTTATAAATTTTTTCTTTACTGTTAAGCTTAACTATATTTTTCCCTTTAAAATCATGTTCAGTATCATTTCTAAATTCACTAGATATATCCTTGTCTAAAGTTCCTATTGCATCTGCCCTACATTGTTTGCAATGATACATCTGCTTTAAATCCAGTTCGCATTTTTTTCTCATATGGTTTAACTCCAAATCACTTACAGTAGGCATATTCTCAAATACACTACCCTTAACAGGTATAAGAGGCATAATGTTTGTCATGTATGCTCCACACTCTTTAACTTTTTTAACTACTTCTGGAATATGATTGCTATTAATTCCTTTTATCATAACAATATTTACCTTGCATATTATACCTTTTTGAGTAATATATCTAAGACCTGATAATTGATTATTTAACAATACATTCCCTGCCTCTTCTCCTTCAAGAACACTTCCTAGATAATTAACATATTTATATATTTTGCCACTTATTTTAGGATCCACTGCATTTATAGTTATAGTGACATGAGTGACCCCCAGTCTTATTATTTCATCTGCATAAAAAGGCAACATCAATCCATTGGTAGAAAGACAAAATGTAATATTTGGTGATTCCTTTTTTATTAACTCTATAGACTTTTTAGTTTCTTCAAAATTTGCCAGTGGATCTCCTGGACCTGCTATACCCACTACAGTCAAATTTTTCACTTTTTCTTTTACTATATTAAATTTATCTCTAGCTTCCTCAGGAGTTAAAACTTCACTGGTAACCCCTGGTCTAGTTTCATTCACACAATCATATTTTCTATTGCAAAAGTTACAGCTTATATTACACTTTGGTGCTACAGGGATATGCATTCTTGCATATTTATGGGCAATACAGTTGTAACAGGGATGGGTTAATGTCCTCTCTTCTATACTTCTTGCAAAATCTATGCTCATATTTTATTTATCTCCTCTCTGCATAACTTAAATATAAAAAAAGACTAAGTAAACCGAATAAAATTCAGTTTACTTAGTCTCCAGTGTGTCTGGTCAACTAAGGTATCGAAATTAATATTATACAATAAAAAACTTCTTACAGATGAAATGTAAGAAGTTTAACTCTTTCTTAATGTCTCATCTTTCAGGTTACCCCGCAGGAATTAGCACCATTGAATAAATAACATCCAGGTTGCCGGGCATCATAGGGCCAGTCCCTCCGCCTCTCTTGATAAGAAATTTTATATTAAATTTTAACTAACATAATGTGTATTTTTACTTGTTGATAGTACTATACAATTTTTTAGTTCTTTTGTCAATAGCTAATTTTTTATAATTTAAAATTTTTTTTGTAGATTTCAATCATTTATCAACCTCATATATAATTGTTTAATTTACACAAAGTTTATATGTTTTTTAAAAATTTTTCTTGCTTTTTTACACTTTATATTGATATAACTAAGTCATGAGAGATACGCCTGGAATCTCAATATTGATTTGGAGGATAATAAAATGGATAATAAATCTGTACAGGGAAAAGTTCAAACAGTATTAGGTCTAGTAGACAGCAATAAATTGGGATTTACTATTACACATGAGCATCTTTTGATGGATATGTCTATATTAGTTCCAAAGTTTGTTACTCTTCTATTCAGAAAAATAGCTAGGAATATGAAGAAAACAAATGTAGACGATGCAATCCATGAAGCCATTTTATTCAAAAAAGCTGGCGGCAATACCATTGTTGACGTGACACCTCGTCATATTCGTTTTGATACCCAGGTGTTGGTACGTATTGCTAAAGAGACAGGAATCAACATTGTTATGGGTACGGCTTATTATATTGAACCCACATTGCCAAGGGACATGAATAACAAGACTATAGAAGATATTGCCAATGAGTATATTAATGACATTACAAAGGGTTTCGATGATACTGGAATTAGGGCAGGCATCATTGGAGAAATTGGTTGTTCCTGGCCAATCACGGAAAATGAGATAAAATCTCTTAAAGCAGCAGCAATTGCTCAAAAGGAAACTGGAGTACCAATAAGTATTCATTCTGCTTTTCATCCTGATGCACCATTTGAGATTTTAATAATATTAACAGAAGCTGGTGCTGACCCAGAACGAATTATTCTAGGTCATATGGAATTTGCTTTTTCTAATGAAGCAAGATTAAAATTTGCTGATTTGGGCTGCCATATACAGTTTGATAGTTTAGGAGTTTCTGACACGGTGTTTAAAAGGTCTGGTTGTAAGATAACAACAGACGTTCAACGTGTAGACCAAATCAAGGAACTGATTGAACATGGTCATTTGGGCCAGATACTGGTTTCTCACGATTTCTGCACTAACGATTGTATGACTTATACTGGTGGTCCAGGTTATATTCATATACCAACTAAAATTCTACCATTAATGAAGGAAAAAGGCCTGTCAGATGCACAAATTCATACAATAACAGTAGACAATCCTGCACATATTCTAAGTATTACATAATTTTTCTGTGATCTAACAGATGCAATGTATAAGCAAAAGAAACGTTTATTCCTTTGTAGTAAACCGTTATATAATAGCATCGGTTGTTTTTATTCTAACGCTAGAAAACCGTATTGCTAATATGATACAATTTTTATATGCACAGTTTGGCGTTGTATAATATTGTACAAGGATAGGAGAACAAAAAAATGGATTATAAAAAGTTCATAGAGGAAAAAATGAACTAGATGATTTTGCAACAGATATTGGAGTAAGGATTCTGGAAATCGGGGATGGCTATGCTTGTGGTGAGCTTCTTATTAAGAAGATACACATAAATCCCATTAATGCTGTACATGATGGTGTTATTTTTACCTCTGCAGATAAAATAAATAATACCATAAACAAATTATTATTTAGACAGATAATTACGTGTTTATATAAAGAAACTATGTATTAAGGTTATAATATATGCTTATATCAGGAATAGAAGGGTATTTATGTCACTAACTACAGAGTTATATGGAAATTTATTTGGATACATATATAATTCAAGTAAATATTTTTAATGAAGCTTGGAAAATATAAATTATGAGGTGATATAAATGACTGATAAAAAATACAGTGTAGGTAAAAATACTGATATAAGCAATATAAAAGATATATTTATAAGGTTACCTATATGGAAGATGAATAAAAGACCTGATGCTATCCCACATAATGATCCTACAAGACAAAGTGATTTTAGGAATGAAAAAAATGAATAAAACTCAGAATATCTTCTTAACCCCAAGTCAGTTTATATTTATACTAAAATCAGCTATTGTAGGTATTGAGCTTATGCACTTGCCTAATCGTATTATAAAATTTGCAAAACAGGACAGCTGGATTAGCTGCATATTAGGAACAATATATCCTTTATATATAGTTATTATAGCAAATTATCTGTGTAAAAAGTTTCCTAAAGACAATATACTGACATTGAGTAAAAAATGTTTTGGAAACTTTTTAGGAAATATTTTAAATATTATTTTTATATCTTTCTTCTTATTTGTGCTTACATCATCATTTTCCGAATATGCCAATTTATTCAGGATGTATTCAACTCCTTTTCTGAAGCTTTATCAGATTCTTCTCACTACTTTAATTCCCATATCATACATTGCTTATAAGGGTATAAAACCTTTGGGAAGGCTAGCTGAAGTAGGTTTTTATTTAACTATAGGATTAGTTATTCTTCCTATAGCTATTTTAGCATATGGGAGTTTTTTAAATCTGATGCCTGTATTTGGCTCAGGACTAACTAATATATTAAAAGGTTCAAAAGAAACTGTCTTTGCCATTTCTGGTATGGAGATTATATTTCTTATTTATCCTTTTTTACAGAATAATAAAAAGTTATTAAAATGTGGTATAGTGGCTACTGCTATTATAGGATTTATTTATACATGGTCTGTTTTTGCAACTATTTATTACTTAGGTATTGAAACTCCTCCAAAGTATTTATGGCCTATCTTAACGTTAGCCGATAGTATAAATATTCCTATTATAAATAGTTTTAGGTTTGTATTTATATCTTTATGGTCTCTGGTAGAATTTAAATGTCTAGCTACCTACTATTTTGCAGTTTCTTACGGTTTAAATCAATCAGTAAAAAAGATACCTGCTGAAGTATTTGTTCTGATTTTATACCCTGTAATTATTATTATAACTATATTATATGGGAATCCAACAAATAGAGGAAAGTATACATATAAACTAATTATTATTTATGTAATATTCAACTTAATATATATTTCTGCAGTAGCAATTTTAATTCATTTTAAAAAAGACGATGCTTATAAAAAAGGTTAATATTTTCTTACTAATTATTATAATATCCATCTTTATTATATTTTTCATAGGAATAAAGGGATCATCGTACCTCTATTTTCTCCATATCAAATATTTTGAAAATTTGCTTGCAATAATTCTGGCATTTTCTTTTACTTGTTCATCGGTTAGTGCGACCCTATCCCTAGATTTTCCTGTAGGGTCGCCGATTTTTTCCAGTGAAATCCCCAATAATAATAACTACATGATGACCTAAATCCTGCATTTGTTTGATCTTACACAGTACAACTGCATGACCTATTTGTAAACATTATAAAAATAAACAGTGTTTGTTTTTAGGCATTAAGTCCTTGAAATTGCATATTATAATAATGAGAATATAATCCTTTTTTCTTTAAAAGTTCTTCATGACTTCCTCTCTCTTTAATTCTCTCATTATCAATAACTATTATTTCATCGGCATTTCTTATAGTACTTAATCTATGTGCAATTACTATTGTAGTTCTATTTTTAGAGAGCTTTTCAAGGGAATTTTGTATAAATCTCTCGCTTTCATTATCTAAAGCAGATGTTGCCTCATCTAATATTAATATAGGTGGATTTTTTAAAAACACTCTCGAAATAGATATTCTTTGTTTTTGACCTCCTGAAAGTTTTACTCCATGCTCACCTATATAAGTATCGTATCCTTCAGGTAGTGTCATTATATATTCATGAATATTGGCTTCTTTTGCAGCCTTTATTACCTCTTCATCAGAAGCATCTGGCTTTCCATACTTTATATTATCCTTTACAGTACCAGAAAACATATAAACCTCCTGCTGTACAATTCCAATAGAATTTCTAAGAGATTCAATACTTAAATCTCTTATATCCTTTCCGTCTATTGTTACAGAACCCTCTGTCACATCATAAAATCTTGGAAGCAGGGAACATATGGTTGTCTTCCCGGCACCGGAAGGACCAACTAACGCAATATTTTGACCAGCTTTTATACTTATATTTATATTATTTAATACATTATGCTTACTATGATAATTAAAACATACATTTTTATACTCTATATTGCCTTTTACATTCTCAAGTACTACAGCATCTTTACTATCAATTATTTCTGGTTCAGTTTTTATTACTTCCATAAACCTCCTAAAGCCGGCATAGCCTTTTTGAAATTGTTCTGCAAAATTAATAAGTATATCTATAGGATTTATGAAAATATTTATATATAACGCATAAATTGCTAAATCTGATATTTTTAAAGAACCTTCAGTGAAAAATATACCTCCAGAGACTATTATAGAAACATATAATATTCCCTGAAAAAAAGAATTACCTGCAATAAATTCTCCCATAACTTTATAGCTATCTGCTCTAGAATTCAAATACTCATTATTATTTTTACTGAATTTTCTTTTTTCCAAATCTTCATTTCCAAAAGATTTCACTGTCCTTATTCCTTCCAAGCTATCTTGAACTGATGCATTTATATTAGCCATTTTTTTTCTGTTATCTAAAAATATATGCTGCATTTTTTTATTTTTATATATTGAAAACACTACCATAACTACAGTAACTAAAAATAAAATAAATGTCATTTTAATATTTATAAATAATAGTATTATAAAAGAACCTATAATTTTAACAACGGATATAAATACATTTTCCGGGCCATGATGTGCAAGTTCTGATATATCAAAAAGATCAGATACAAGTTTGGACATCATCTGTCCTGTGTTATTATTGTCATAATAAGAAAATGACAACTTTTGAAGATGATTAAACAAATCACTTCTCATATTGTTTTCCATTCTAGCTCCCATAATATGTCCCCAAGAGGCTATAAAATATTGACAAAAGTATTTTAATATGTAAATAGCCATTAACGCTATACCTATGTAAATCAGCCCTTCCAGCACTACACTTTTATCCCTAATAAAAAAATTCTTTGAAAGATAACTTAAAATTAAAGGAAAAGATAAATCTACTACTGAAACTAAAAATGCACAAACCATATCTGTAAAAAATAAAAATTTATATGGTTTATAATAACTTAAAAACTTTGTTAATATATTCACTTTAATACCACCTTTCTGAATTATATTATACTATAATTATGTAAAATTTAACTACAAACTAAAATAACATAAATATATTAAATAATTTTCACTTCCTTGAAATTTTCTTAAAAATCGTAGTTTAAGCTATTTTTTCTAAATGATATTGAATATCATTTAATGTTATGTTATTATTAATTTAGTTAATAAATCTTTGAAATAATGACCATAGGCTAAATAGTACAATAATTTTACTTAAAAATAAAAACCCCTGATTTCGCCAATATACCCTATTAAATTTCATAGAAATTTAATAGGGTATATTTCTGCATCAAAACAAAAGCAGGCAATATTATCAAGTAATTCTTAGGCTCAGGTGGAAATTGCTATAGAGAGATACTTATCTCCACCTGAACCTTAGAAGAACTTATCCAGGCGCATAGCAGTGCTTATTTCCCACTTTAAAGAAGATGGGAGTGTTAGCTAATTGCCGCGTTCGGATAAATAATAGCGCCTACTTAATCCAAAACAATTATAACTTCCTCGATACATATTAGACGAAATACATTTTGTTTTTGCTTCAATAAATTTAAAAATTTATTTTTTATTTAAATAAAAATCAGGAAATATCTCTCCTACCTTTTCTTTTACATTATTAATGTTATCTCTAATCTTAAATATACTTAAGGCTTTTTTCTCTTTTTCCTTTAGAACTTTTAAATCTTCCAAACATTTAACTGCTGTAGGCCATAGAGCTCTGCTATTGCCATCTTCTATCTTAATCGCTATGCCCAAATCCATATCTCTTACTCCAATACAATATACTCCTTCTGCACCAAGTTTTCCTATAAGTCTTCCTCCCGTATTTTTCATAAGTTCAGTACAGAAGCCGCCAGTCCCCGCTACCATTTCAGGTGCTTTTGTCATAGCTTTAAACACTCTATCTGCAGCATTTTTATACTCCCTGCTAAATACACTGCTATTAGCCATTCTACAAAATCCTAATGCCATATTATATAATGGCATTCCAAAAATTGGCACAGTACATCCATCTATACCCACAATTATATCCTCTTCCTTTATAAAGCAAACTTTAGATATTATTTCCTTTATTTCTCTTTGTACAGGATGCTCCAAAAGATTATAACTATTTAAATCATATCCTTTTAGGACACACACAGAAAGTATTCCACAATGTTTTCCTGAACAATCCGTATAAGAAGGATTTAACTTTACATGATTCCATAAAAGTTTTTCAGCATAATCTTCATTAAGAGACAAAGTAGACCCACAAAGCAAATTGTCTATGCCAAGGCCTATCTTTTTCAATATGTTTTCCACAGTATTTCTATGAAAATCCTCTCCATAATGAGAAGCACACATTACAGATATCTCTTCATCTGTAAAAGAAAATCTTTTATCAGCCCCGGATAATATAACATTTAAAGCCTGTATTGGCTTTGCTGCAGAACGCATATATGTAACTTTATATGGATTTCCCAAACTATGAAGAAGTTCCCCACTACTATTCACTACGGCTATATCCCCCCTATGAATACTTTCAACTAAGGCTCCTCTTGTAACTTTTACTGCTATTTCTGACACAAGAACCCCTCCCAAAGTAAAATAGTATAATTAATTATACTATTTGTAAATCAATTATAAATTATTTACAGCTTTTTCAATTCTCTTTAAAGCTTGTTTTAAAATATCTCTGGGGCAGGCAATATTCATTCTTTCAAAGCCTTCTCCATTTTTGCCGAAAGTAAATCCCTCATTAAATTGAATTTTTGCCCTAGTAAGCATAAAACTTTTAAGTTCTGTTCCATTCATACCTAGTTCTCTACAATCTATCCATAATAAATAAGTACCTTCAGGTTCAATAATTTTAAGTCCAGGTATTTTTTCTCTTATATACTTTTTAACAATTTCTTTATTTTCATACAAATAATCCATAAGTTGATTTAGCCACTGTTCTCCATATTCATAAGCTGTTTCACAAGCTACTATACCAAATAAATTAAGACTTAGTGCTGCCATATTCTCTAATTGTACAGTATACTCTTTTCTTAATCTATTATTAGGTATAATTATATTTGAAACTTGAAGACCTGCTAAATTAAAAGTTTTGCTTGGAGCAGTACATATTATGGAATTTTCCTGAATCTGCTTTGATAAGGTAGCTAAAGGAATATGCCTGTAACCTTTATATATCAAATCCGAATGAATTTCATCAGACACTATGAGTACATTATTCTCTACACACATTTCTCCTAATCTTTTTAATTCTTCTTCAGTCCATACCCTCCCAACCGGATTATGGGGACTACATAGTATTAATAGCTTAACCCGGGGATGCTTTAATTTTTGCTCTAGATCTTCAAAATCCATATAATACTTTTCATTAATAAATTTTAGAGGATTATCTACTATACCACATCCATTTCTTACTATAGATTTATAAAAAGGATAATAAACTGGTGATTGCAAAATAACTTTATCTCCGGCATGGGTAAAAGCCCTAATAATAGTATTAATAGCAGGAACAACGCCGGAGCTGATAACAATCCACTGCTTTTTTATCTCCCAACAATGTCTTTTCATCATCCAATTTGTTACAGCCTCATAATAACCTTCATTAATTTTTGTATATCCATAAACACCTTCCTGTGCCCTTTCAATTATTGCTTTCTTAACTTCGGGTACAGTTTCAAAATCCATATCTGCTATAGACATTGGAATAATATATTCATCTCCACATTGTTTTTTACTCAAATCCCATTTAACACAATGGGTATTCTTTCTATGAATAATTTTATCAAAATTATATTGCAACCTTAAACCTCCTTACTTTGAACTATTCTAATTTTCGTCGATAACTTTTCAAATTAATAATTTCATGGTAACTCACCTTTAGAAAATATACAACCACAATAATTTTGTCTGTATAAATTATATTCCTTAGAAAGTTCAATAGATCTCTTATATCCATTTTTCTTTTTAAAATCTGAATACAAATATTTAAGTTCATATTTATCAGCTAAATCTCTTCCTATATGATTCAATTTTTGTGCATTTTTATAAGGACTTATGGTTAAAGTAGTGGTAAAATAATCATAATTTTTCTCTTTAGCAAGTTTTGCTGTCTCGCTAAGTCTTAATTTATAACATTTAAAACATCTTAGGCCTCCTTCTTTCTCTCTTTCAAGTCCTTTGGATAAAAAATAAAATTTTTCACTATCATAGGAGCCTTCTACAAAATTTATCTTATTATTAGTATTAAAATTAAAAATAAATTCTCTCTGTTCCTTAACTCTCTTTATATATTCTTCATAGGGGTATATATTGGGATTATAATAAAAAACTGTTATATAAAAATAATTACATAGATATTCTAATACGTAACTGCTGCAGGGTGCACAGCAACTGTGAAGCAATAGTGAAGGAGTTTTTTGCTCATCTACAATTTTATTTATAATTTTATCTAACTCGTTTTGATAATTTACATTCATACACTTCAATCCTTTATAAAATAACCACTTAATTAATTTAGTAGATTAAGATTTTTTAACATAGAAAGTTTTATATATTATTAAAGTTTATATTAATTTCATATAATAGTAAATAAAAATATATTATAATATATAAAAGCTTAATAGTAGCTTATTCAATTTAAAATTGAATTTCATATAACTTATAGGTTATAATGGTTATGTGAAAAAAGTTACTATTATTTAATTTTAATTTCTACGAGAGGTGCATATATCTTGATTAAAAATTTACTAAAAGGTTCTAATGTAGTACTTACTGCTCTTAAAGAAGAACATCTCATTTATATGGAAAAATGGTATAATGATATGTTGTTTTTAAGAAACTTCGATGTTATATCCGCTTTTCCTAAAAATTACGAAGAATTAAAATACATCATAAAAGATTTAAAAGAAAGTTCCGATAAATTTATTTTTGCTTTAAACTCTATAAAACAAAATAAAATAATTGGAATTACAGGATTTGAAAATATATTGTGGAATAATGGTACTGCGACAATATACATAGGTATAGGAGATGATACCTTTAAGGGAAAGGGAATAGGACGAGAGGCCCTATACCTTACTATGGAATTTGGTTTTGAAGAATTAAATTTTCATAGAATACAACTTACCGTTCTATCTTACAATACACCAGCCATAAGATTATACGAAAAATTAGGATTTAAAAGAGAAGGAACCTATAGAGAATTTATTCATAGAGATGGAATTAGGTATGATATGTACCTTTACGGCATACTAAGATCAGAATGGAAAATTAATACAAAATATTAAAAGGAGGTATACTGCCAGTAGAATAATGTGCCTCATTTTTTGATGTGTGCGCTATTTTATTAAGTTGCAGAATTTTTATGCTTATATTTAAACCTATAACTATTGACGATAAAAGCATTTTTGATAAGTATTTAGTCAACTATAATTTTGATACAAGCGAATATTCTTTCACCAGTTTAATTATATGGAGAGAAGGGTGCGATATTAAATATACCATATATGATAATGCTCTTATTATAAAGAAAAAAGACTTCAACGGTAATTACCACTTTATACAGCCTATAGGATATACCAAAGACAATATTAAAAATATAATAAAAAAACTTATAGAATATAAAGAAGAAAATAATATGCCCTATTTATTTAAAGATGCTGAAGGAAAATTTTTAAATGATCTAAAAGAAATCTATGGGGAAAACATCCATTCAGAACCAGATATAAATAATTTCGACTATATTTACACCACCGAGAAACTTATTACTCTATCCGGTAAAAAACTTCATTCCAAAAAAAATCATTATAATTATTTTATAAAAACTTATAATTATAGCGTTAAAGATTTCTATGATACAGATGTAAAAACAGATATCATAAGTGCGGCCAGGAATTGGTATGAACAAAAAAACAGTGGTAATAAATATTTAAAATATGAATTAGAAGGTATTAAAGAAATTGTATTTAACATGGAAAAATTAAATTTAAAGGCAATGGCTGTCTATGTGGATAATAAAATATCCGCTTTTACCATAGGGGAAAAGGTGAATTCTGACATGGCAATCATTCACATAGAAAAAGGAAGTTCTTCTATACGGGGAATATACACTTTTACCAATAAAACCTTTGTAGAAAATTATTTATCTGATGTTAAATATATAAATAGAGAACAAGATTTAGGCATTGAAGGTCTTAGAAAAGCAAAAAGATCCTATCATCCTATAAAAATGGGAGAAAAATATTGTATAAACATATAATAAAGTTATCATTTTAGAAACAACATGTAAAACTCAGGAATTCAAGCTTGATTCCTGAGTTTTTACTTTTAAATTTTATGACTTTCTACCCTTTCATGTCCTTCTATCCAATCTATAAATTGTCTGGCAGTTCTTGCTGAACGCCCATTATACCATCTTTCCCATTTAAGGGCTTCTTTATGTAATGTTTCCTTATCAATTTTTAGATTTCTATTTTTAGCAATTCCATCTACAATCTGTAAATATTTATTTTTATCTGGAGATACAAATACCACATTTATTCCAAATCTATCTGCCAGTGAAAGTTTTTCCTGAACACTGTCCCCTCCATGAATTTCTTCACTAAAATTAGGAGAAGGAAATACTCCCCTTTCATTGAAATACTCCTTAACAAGATGTCTTCTGTTAGAAGTAGCATATATTAATACATTCTGCGATTTATTCTCCAGCCCTCCTTCAAGTATGGATTTAAGGGCAGTGTAACTTCCTTCATTGTCTTCAAATACCAAATCATCTATAAATATAATAAATTTTTGAGTCCTAGTCTTTAAAACTCTTATTATATCTGCAAAATCTTTTAAATAGGCTTTAGGAAGTTCAATCATTCTTAATCCTTCTGTATAATATTTATTGAGTATGGCCTTTACTGTAGAGGATTTACCCGTTCCACGATCTCCATGTATTAAAACATTATTTGCAGGAAATCCCTTCAAAAATTGAATTGTATTTTCTATTATTATAGAACGTTCTCTTTCATAAGCCACAAGCTCTGAAAGTTTGATAGGATCTGGTTTTTCAATACCTTTAAATCTTCCTTTTCCATCAATATATTCCCATATAAAGGCTCTATAGCGAACAAACATGCCGCAGCCATAATCTTCATGAAACTTTTGAAGATCTTCTATACATTCACTCCAATTACTACTGTAATGAAACTTTTCCTTTAAATTCCTTATATGATCAGCATAATTATGTTCCTCAAAATTATTTGTATTTTTCAATTCTGGAAACTTTTCTATTATATTCTTAAATTCATCATTGTGAAAATAATTCAATAATCTTTCTTTTATATTGGAAAAATCCAATCTTGCAACATACCTTAAACTCTCTAAATCATTGGCTGCAGCACTTTTAATTGAATTTTCAGAGTTCTTAAAATTTTTGTTTTCTGCCCCTTTCGAAAATGCATTCTCACTAAAAATTATCTCATCTATAATATACTGCTCTAAAGAAGAATATCCCTTATGTACTAACAGAAAGAAAAATTCATTATATAAATTGGTAACAGATTCTATATAGACTTTACCCTGACAAATAAGCTTAAGAAAATTCCTTAAACTTAAGATCACCTTGTCCTGAAGTAATTCCCTGTAAACAGATATTGAATTTAAACTTAATTCTGCATATTTTATTTCATAACCAACTTCAAAATGTATATTTTTCATAAAATGCCCCCTAAAATATGTATATTTATTAAAATACATTCTTAATTCATAAATGAAATTTAGAATTTATAATTTATTTTAACACAATAACTATAAAAGTATAAAAAATATACTTTGAAATTCAGATAAAAAGCAACCCTCCTAACTTTTGGGGAGCGGTTGCTTTTATATCTATTTGAATATTTTTAATCTATCTTTCAATGGTTTAATCTCTTTTTCTCCAGCAGGGGAAGTCGGTTTCCCAAAAGGAAGCTGTGCAATTAATTTCCAATTATTCGGTATATTATATGTTTTCTTTACTTCTTCATCTATGAGAGGATTGTAATGCTGAATTGAAGCTCCAAACCCTTCTAATTCTAGTGACGTCCATATTATATATTGAAGTATTGCAGAACCTTGTTGAGACCATATAGGAAAATTATCCTTATACCTAGGAAACTTCTTTTCAAGTTCAGATACAACATCTTCATCCTCAAAGAATAAAACAGAACCATATCCACTTCTAAAAGAGTCAATTTTTTCTGCTGTTTTTGAAAATCTTTCGGTAGGAACTCTCTTTTTAAGTTGTCCCTCTGTAATATCCCATAATTTATCATGATTTTGTCCTAAAAGAACTACTACTCTGGCACTTTGAGAATTAAACGCTGATGGTGAATTTTTTACTGCTTCTTCCACTATCTCTATTATTCTATTATCAGAAACAACTTTTTCCCTGCTTATACCATAAATACTCCTTCTATGTTTTACCGCATCATAAAAATTCTTGCTCATTTAAAATACCTCCTGTTAAATAATTATTATCTACTAATATCTATTATATATTATTTTCTAGAAAAATCAACAGTAATTTAAAATTATTTTTGGATGAGATACTCTTAAATTAAAAAAGCATGCAGCTTATAATTAAAATATTATAAATACTGCATGGTTTATCTTCATTAGATTTCTATTTTAACCCTATACTCTTTAAGCCATTCATTAACCTGTATTAAATAAGCCAGCAATTGTGGTCCTCTCATAAGCTGTCCAAACCAAGGAGCTTTAAAAGAAGCTCCTCCTGTTTCTATTAAAGTTTTCACTGCTTTTTTATCTATAAGATTAAGAATAGGAGATGTTTTATCTTTCATTATATTTTTCATCCATCTTTGAACCCTTTTAGTATATTCAGGATTATGAGTTTTAGGATAAGGACTCTTTTTTCTCTCAATAATATCCTCAGGTAGTATTCCTTTTAGAGCTTTTCTCAATAATCCTTTTTCTCTGCCTTTATAAAATTTTATTTCAGAAGGTATATTAAAAGCATATTCTACTAATCTATAATCTGCGAAAGGAACCCTCACTTCAAGACTATTTGACATACTCATTCTATCTTTTCTATTTAATAAAGTAATCATAAACCATTTAATATTTAAATAAAATAATTCTCTCATACGATGTTCTAATTTTGATTCTCCATCTAAATGAGGAACCTGTTTTATACTACTTTCATATTGATCTTTTAAATATTCTTCTAAATTGAGAGACTTTAATTCATGAGATAGAATTTCCTTTCTGGCACTTACAGATTTAGACCAAGGAAAAGTATGGGCATTAATATCTTCTGGTCTTCTATACCAAGGATATCCGCCAAATATTTCATCTGCACATTCCCCTGACAGAGCTACAGTATTATCTTTTCTTATTTCTCTACAAAAAAGATACAGAGATGAATCAATATCCGCCATTCCTGGAAGATCACTGGCCTTTACAGAATTATACAACGCATTAGCCAAATTTTCACTAGTATTTATAATCCCATGATGATTACTATTTATATATTCTGACATTTTTAAGGCCCAAATTCTGTCTGGAGTAGGTTCAAAATCATTTGCCTTAAAGTACTTATCATTATCCTCATAATCAATAGAATAGGTATTTAAAATTTTCCCCTGTTTTTTAAATTCAGAAGCTGCTACGGCAGATATTGCACTGGAATCAAGCCCCCCTGAAAGAAATGTACAAATTGGAACATCTGCTACCAGTTGTCTTTTTATAGCATCTACCAAAAGACTTTTTACATGTTCTGCTGTAGTTTCTGTATCTTCATTATGAATCCTACACTCTAGCTTCCAGTATTCTTTTAATCTAAACCCATCTCTTGTATATATTGCATAATGAGCTGGAGGTATCTCATGTATATTCTTGAATATACCTCCCCCTAAAGATCTTGCAGGTCCCAAGGCAAATATCTCAGTTAATCCTTCTTTATCTACTATGGGCTCAACAGAAGGATGTGCTAAAAGTGTCTTAATTTCCGAACCAAATAAAAGAGAATTATTTCTTATTGTATAGAATAAAGGTTTTACCCCCAAAGGATCCCTTGCCATAAATAATCTATCTTCATTTTCATCCCAAACTACAAAAGCATATATACCGTTTATATACTTTACACAATCTGCTCCCCAATGTATATAACTAGTAAGTAGTACTTCCGTATCTGAATATGAGTTAAAAGAATAATTCTGTTTTATAAGTATTTTTCTTAGATCTTCAGTATTATAAAGTTCCCCGTTATATACAATTATAAACTTTTTACCATTTACACTTTTGGACATAGGCTGGGCACCGCCAGAAGGATCTACCACTATAAGTCTCCTATGGCCTAAAAGCACATTCTTAGAGAAATAATATCCCTGATCATCAGGCCCTCTTTCTTTTAATGTATTTGTCATATTTAAAATTATATCCCTATTTTTAGAAATATCTTCTTTTAAATTAATCCATCCTGCAATTCCACACATAGAGAAGTTACCTCCAAATAATTTATTAATTTAAGATTAAAATATTTTTTACTCTTATTTATTTTTACGTACTTTAATTACAATTTATGATTTAAAAATATATATGTGCATAAATTAACTAATTTATGCACATATATAGATAAATAATTCATCAAGTGATTCTTAGGTTCAGGTAGAGGCTTCTCATAAGGAATGCTTTTTTCCATCTGAACCTTATTAACAGTATTCTTAGTATCTTTAGCACTTAGAATACGTTATCCTTTAGGGGAAGAACTTATCCCCAAGGACGTAGCAGTGCTCATCCCCCACTTTTAAGAAGCTGGAGGTGTTAGCTAATTGCCACCTTTGGATAAATTATCTTACGTTCATGGAAGTACATATATTATTTTCATATTACTAATTTAAAGTTTCAAAAGTATATCCATTAGATTTTAAATATTGTATTACCTCTGGAAGAGCTTCTACTGTGGTAATTTTTGCTGGAGCATCATGCATCAGAATCACCACCGTATTATCAGTAGTATACTTCTTCAAATTATTCATAAGAACGTCTACAGATAAATTATTTCCATTAGCATCTCCCGTCATATCATTCCAATTTACAAAATGATATCCTTCCTTTGTAATAGCATCCTTAAAAGGCTGCATATTTAAATGTGCTGTGGTAAAAGATCCTCCTGGAAATCTTAACAGTTTTAAATTGTAATCTTGTCCTAATATTGATTTGAGCACTAAATTACACTTATTTACATCATCTACAAATACTGATGGCTCTTCTCTATATCTTAATCTATGACTATAAGTATGGTTACCTACTACATGTCCTTCTTCTACTTCTCGTTTAACTAGTTCTCTATGCTTCTCAGCATTTTGACCGATTAAGAAAAAGGTTGCCTTTATACCATTCTCTTTTAGTATTCTGAGCACCTCTGGAGTATTATTTATAGAAGGACCATCATCGAAAGTTAAATATGCCACTTTTTTACCATCTTCTCTCTTAACTTCCCAAGGCTTATACTCTCCTGGTGGTTGGGAAGTAGTGAACCTCTTCTTTAATACATCCTGTTCTTTTGTCTGTGCCACTACTGCATTTTGTTCAGTATTTTTTTGAGAAGCAAGTTTATTTCCTATATAAAACCCCCAAAAAAAAATCATTAAAGTAAAAGCTGCCGTAAGGATCTTATTTCTTCTTCTGATAATTTTATTCTTCTTAATTCTATATTCATATTTATTCATAATATCTATCTCCCCAACCCCATATGCTACAAAAGATTTATCCTGAGCCAATATCTATATTATTCTATTTCTATACACATCATAAGAAAATATAATTTCATTAATACAATTCATTCACTATATTACATTGTAAAATATGTATCTCTACTTTATCTAAACTAATTATAAACAAAATCTAAACTTTTTATTTTTATTTATTCTCTGATATTTTAAAAGAACTTTTAAGAGATACTATCCTATTAAATACCAATTTGCCATCTTTACTACATTTGCCATCTAGGGTGAAATATCCATGCCTAAAAAATTGGAACTTTTTATCAGGTTTCACATATTTCATATCAGGCTCTACAAAACCTTTTAAAATTTTCAAAGAGTTTGGATTAACATAATCTAGGAAGGAATCTTCTTCTCCTTCCCTTTCCTGCTGTTCTAATATCAAAGGCTCGTAAAGCCTTATTTCTGCTGGAATTGCAGTATCTACATTTATCCAATGAAGTGTACCTCTTACTTTTCTTCCATCAGGGCTATTTCCTCCCTTTGATGCAGGATCATAAGTACAGTGTAATTCTATTATATTTCCATCCTTATCTTTAATTACCTCATTACATTTTATAAAATAAGCACTTTTTAACCTTACTTCATTCCCCGGAAACAATCTGTAGTATTTTTTAGGGGGATTTTCCATAAAATCCTCCTGTTCAATATATAGTTCTCTCGAAAAAGGTACTTCTCTAATTCCTGCGTTAGGATCATCAGGATTATTCTCAATTTTAAAAGTTTCTGTTTTTCCCTCAGGATAATTAGTTATTACAATCTTAAGGGGATTTAATATAGCCATAGTTCGAGGAGCTTTTTTCTCAAGATCATCCCTTAAAAAATAATCCAGCATCTGTGAATCCACTACACTGCTAGCTTTAGACACACCTATTGCTCTGCAAAAATTTCTAATGGATTCCGGGGTAAAACCTCTTCTTCTCAAACCTGCAATAGTTGGCATACGTGGATCATCCCATCCATCCACAAAATTCTCATCTACGAGCTTTTTAAGCTTTCTCTTACTCATAACTGTATTTGTCATATTCAATCTAGCAAATTCTATTTGTTTAGGTTTATTTTCTATTTCACACTCCTGTATTATCCAATCGTAGAGAGGTCTATGATCTTCAAATTCAAGTGTACATATAGAATGGGTAACTCCTTCAATGGCATCTTCTAGGGGATGGGCAAAATCATACATGGGATATATGCACCATTTGTCTCCAGTATTGTGATGATGTGCATGGGCTATTCTATACAATACAGGATCTCTCATATTTATGTTAGGAGATATCATGTCAATTTTTGCTCTTAACACCTTTTCTCCATCTTTAAATTTTCCCTTTTTCATGCTATTAAATAATTGAAGATTTTCCTCTACAGTTCTGTTTCTATAAGGACTTTCCCTTCCCGGTTCTGTCAAAGTACCTCTATATTGTCTTATTCCATCTGCAGTCAAATCACATACATATGCCTTTCCTTTCTTTATCAAAAAAATTGCATATTCATACATTTGTTCAAAATAACTAGAAGCAAAACATAAATTATCCCAATCATATCCAAGCCATTTTACATCTTCTTTTATTGATTCCACGTACTCCACATCCTCTTTTGACGGATTAGTATCGTCAAACCTTAAATTAGTTCTTCCTTTAAATTCGTCTGCCAAACTAAAATTTAAAATTATTGATTTTGCATGCCCTATGTGTAAATATCCATTAGGCTCTGGGGGAAATCTTGTTATTACTTCCTTGTATTCTCCCGATTTTAAATCATCTATAACTATATTTTTAATAAAATTTGATGAATTATTATTTTCTCCCATAAATAACCTTCCTTTTCTAAAACTTATTTTTGTATCAAAACAATTTCACCCAATCATAGGCAATCAAACTAGATTATAGAATTAATCTCTATACCCACAATAAAAGGCATTTTGAATAAAAAATGCCCTTTTAAAACAATCATACAAACGCCTAAAGGCTATAGGCCTTATCTTTACTTTAACAAAAATATACTAAGTTTATACTAAAAGTTTTATTAATTAAATTATAACTCTTTATTTAAAAAATAGTACTATTTACAACATTATAATATGAAAATTCCATTACTTTTATATGATATTACCATATAATATGTTTATATTCAATAATAAGCCATTTTATTTATCCGAGGGCGGCAATTAGCTAATACTCCCATTTTCTTCAAAGTGGGAGATAAGCACTGCTAACGCCCCTAGATAAGTTCTTCCCCTAAAGGATAACGTATTCTAAGTGCTAAAGACACTAAGTATATTATTAATAAGGTTCAGATGGAGAAAAGCATTTCTCTATAGTAAACTCCACCTGAACCTAAGAATCACTTGATATTGCAGCTACTTTATTACTTATAATATACTTTTATACTTTTAAAAAATCTATTGCACCTTACCTTACGTCATGTGATACAATAATTTAGGTAGAGGTGATATTATATGTGCATACAAAAATCTGATTTAGTCACCATTGGTAAATTTGCTGAAAAATCAGGGGTTACTTTAAGAACTCTAAGATATTATGACAAAATAGGACTTTTAAAACCCTGTTCTTATAGTAAATCCGGCCACAGACTGTACAATTTTGAAGATTTTAGTAAGCTACAAAAAATACTTACTCTTAAATTCATAGGACTTTCACTAGAAGATATATCAAAAATAATGAACTATGACGTAAATCACAGAGATTTAAAAAAGTCTCTTGAAATACAGAAAAAAATAATGAAAGAAAAAATATATCATATAGAAGCTGTAATTAAGTCCATAGAGGAAGCTGCACACATGATAGATAGTGAAGAAGAATTAAATTGGAATAAATTTATAAATATAATAAATATAATAAACACAGATCAGAAGTGGATGGAGCAATATGAAAATGCCTCTAATTTAAGAGCGAGAATAAGGATTCATGAACTTTTTAGTACCAATAAGCAGGGTTGGATGAGGTGGTTTTTTAATCATCTAAACCTTCCAGATAAAGTTTCCATATTGGAATTAGGCTGCGGCGATGGGCGACTGTGGCAAAAAAACTTAGATAAAATTCCAGAGGGATGGGATATAACTCTCACTGATTTTTCTCCTGGAATGCTGGAAGATACTAAAAAAAATCTTATGTTAAATTTAAAAAGATTTAAATTTAACATTGTAGATGTTCAGCATATTCCCTATAAAAATAATAGTTTTGATGTAGTAATCGCAAACCATATGCTCTACCATGTTACCAATGTAGATAAAGCCCTTTCAGAAATTTATAGAATTTTAAAACCTAAAGGATATTTTTATGCTTCTACAGTTGGAAAAAATCATATGAAAGAAATGAGAGAAATTGTTAAAAGAGCTGATTTACAAAATATAACTACAGATAGTTGGAACCTTACAGAAAGCTTTCAACTTGAAAACGGATTGGATAAAATCTCCACATGGTTTAAAAATGTAACACTAAAACGATACAATGATAATTTAAAGTTGACAATTATTGAACCCCTTATGGACTACATATTCTCCATGCCGGGAAATACTAAAAATGCATTTGATGAAATTAAAATCCAACATCTTAAAGATTTCTTAAAGTCTGAAATAAATAAAAATGGATATATTTATATAACAAAAGACACAGGTTTCTTTCAGGGAATTAAGTGATTCTCAGGTCCAGGTGGAGTTTACTATAGAGAAATGCTTTTCTCCATCTGAACCTTATTAATAATATACTTAGTGTCTTTAGCACTTAGAATACGTTATCCTTTAGGGGAAGAACTTATTCAGACGCGTTAGCAGTGCTTATCTCCCACTTTGAAGAAAATGGGAGTATTAGCTAATTGCCGCCCTCGGACAAAAGAATAAAATTGATTTAATGCATTTGATTACTTGGTTGTTCACTACTCTTGTTAACTACATAAAGAAAGGATTTGATATTTATGAATAAAAAAATTCCCTTTTCTCCTCCTGATATTACCCAGGACGAAATTGACGCCCTATCAGAAGTTTTAAAATCAGGATGGATAACTTCTGGACCTAAGACTGCCGAATTTGAAGAGAAATTAGCTGACTACTGCGGTGCAAATTATTCAGCAGCAGTTTCAAGTGCCACCTGTGGTATGAAACTACTACTAAAAGTATTTGGTATTAAAAAGGGAGATGATGTGATAACAACTCCTTATACTTATACATCTACTGCAGCCGTATCTATCCAAAGAGGCATAAAGCCAATTATGGTGGATGTAAAAAAGAATGACTTTTCTATAGATATAGATAAAATATATGATGCAATTACTCCAAATACAAAAGCTATTTTTTCTGTAGACTTTGCAGGAGTACCTATAGACTACGATGCTCTGAGACAGGTTGTAAAACTTAAAAATCGTGAAGATATACTACTTGTATCAGACTCTGCCCATGCCATTGGAGCTTCATATAAAGGGAAAAGAGTAGGCAACCAGTTAGATGCCCATGTATTTTCTTTTCATGCAGTAAAAAATTTGACTACAGCAGAAGGTGGAGCTATAACCTTTGACAACAATAACTTATTTGGAAAAGAAAACTTATTAAAGGATTTAAAATTGAATTCCCTTAATGGTCAATCAAAAGATGCTCTATCAAAGATGAAAGCAGGTGCCTGGAAATATGACATAGTTACAGCAGGATATAAATGCAACATGGCAGACATAAATGCTGCTCTCGGATTAGTTCAACTTAGAAGATATAATAGTATGCTTGAAAAACGTAAGAATATATTTGAAATATACTCAAATATATTATCCCAAAAAGAATGGGCCATACTTCCTTTTAAAGAAGATAAAAACATGGAAACCTCCTATCACCTGTATCCACTTAGAATTAAAGGATTAAAAGAGGAACAAAGAGATGAAGTTATAAAAATACTTGCAGAACAAAATATAGCAGTTAATGTTCATTTTATACCGCTGCCTATGTTTACTTTATATAAATCCCTTGGTTATTCCATAGAGGATTACCCAAATGCATATGAACAGTATGCCAATGAAATAACACTACCACTTTATTCAACTCTCCTGCCAGAAGATGCTGAATATGTGGCAAAAGAACTTATAAAAGCAGTAGAGAGGATGAAGTAAAAATGAAAGTCGATTTTTATACTCCAAAAAGAGAATATAATGAAAAAAAGGATGAATTTAATAAGGCCATAAAGAATGTTTTAGAAAAAGGCAATTTTATATTAGGAGAAGAAGTTTCAAATCTTGAAAGAGCCGTAGAAAAATATACTGGTGCAAAACATGCTATTGCAGTAGCTTCTGGTACAGACGCTCTAGTCATATCCTCTGATGTACTGGGCTTTAAAAATGGTAAAGAGGTAATAACTTCACCTTTTACCTTTCTTGCCTCTGCCTCCTGCTTAGTTAAGCATAATGCAAAACCTGTTTTTGTAGATATAGATGAAGATACTTTTAATATTGATGCAGATAAAATTGAGGAAAAAATAAATTCAAATACCGCAGGTATACTGCCTATACATTTATTTTGTCAAATGTCAGATATGGATAAAATAATAAATTTGGCTTCAAAAAATAATCTTAATGTACTTGAAGACGCTGCAGAAGCCTTCGGTATGCATTGGAAAGGAAACAACAATACTACCTATAAACATTCAGGTACTTTGGGAGACTTAGGAGTATTCTCTTTCTTTCCAACTAAAACATTAGGTGGTTATGGAGACGGAGGTATGATAATTACAAATAATTCCTATTTAGCTGAAAAAGTGAAAATGTTCAGAGTTCATGGAGCCTCGAAAAAATACCATTATGATTACATAGGTTATAATTCAAGACTTGATACAATTCAAGCTGCCTTATTGCTTGTTAAATTGAAATATATTGACAATTCCATAACTAAACGTAATATTGTTTCCAACTGGTACAAAGAAAGACTTAAAGAGCTTCCTTATATAAAAATTCCTAAAATTAAAAATGATCAATATCCAGTATATTATGTATTTAATATACTCACAGAAAAAAGAGACGAACTTGCTGCATATTTAAAAGAGAAGCAAATTGGTTACAGCATATACTATCCTATCCCTCTTCATCTTCAAAAGTGTTTCAAATATCTTGGACACAAAAAGGGAGATTTTCCTGTATCAGAAAAAATATGTAAAGAAATATTGGCACTGCCTATATATCCTGAAATATCAGAAGATGAAGTTGACTTTGTATGTAATACCATAAAGGAATTTTATAGAAAATAGAGTTAATTTAGAAACTAGCCATAATTTGTATTGTTAATCCTATGGCTAGTTTTTGAATTATCTATTGTATTTTTGTATGTTCTATAACAAAGTTTTTGAATTCTTGAACCACTGGTGTGGAATATTTATCTTTCATTATTGCTAAATAAAACATTCTCTCCCAACTAGGATTTGTTATTTCAATAACTTTCAAATCCATAGAATTAAGCATAGGCATGTTAGGACTTACTGCTATACCAAAATTTTTAGAAACCAGTCCTGCAATTACCTGATCCTCTTCAACTTCATAAGCAATTTCAGGCATTTTACCAATCTGTGCAAATAAGTTGTCAACTATAGGTCTAAGACCACTTTTTTTAGTAAAAAATATTTGAGGATATGAAATTGTATCCACTAAATCTATGGTATCTCTATCGGCTAAAGGATGATTAGTAGGAACAATTAATACAAGTTCTTGTGTTGCAACTGGTGTAAACTCAATACTTTGATCATCCTCCATTTTAGAACAAAAAGCAATATCATATTTTCTAGCCTTAAGTCCTTCTATAATATCCCCTGTTACACCTGTGTGAAAGTTAAATTTAACAGATTTTCCCCTGTTTGCTTGCAAAAAATCTCTGGTAATTCCCGGCACAAAATCTGTTCCTAAAGTGCGAAGAAAAGCAAGTTCAATAGTACCTTCACCATTTCCAATCATTTTTAACGTTTTCACACTGGAGTCCAAAATTTCTAATGCCTTCTCTACATCAGATAAGAACATTTTTCCGTACTTTGTGAGTACCACATTTCTACCGTCTTTTTCAAATAGGGAAACTCCAAGCTCTTTTCCTAGTAGAGCTATAGCATGACTTAAACTTGGTTGTGTAATCATTAGTTCTTCTGCAGCTTTAGTATAATGTTCCAAATGTGCCAGAGTTACAAAATAACGTAAATGATATAAATTCAATTCAGTACACCACTTTCATAATACATCTATATTGCTAGTAACAATTATAACACGAACTATATATAAAATCTATAGATTGTTAGAATATTATCAATTTGTTTTTGTTAAATTTATATCATATAATAAAGCCATAGTTCTAATGAAATCGATTAGTAATAAATATTAACTTATTTATATTTCTTTAAAATCATCATATAAAATAAATAATTTAAGTTAAAAACAATATTTTGGGAACTTAAAAAGATTGACAATCAATAGGCACATAAAGCATCTTATTTTGATGTTTTTAGGTAATTTTTATCTAAAATAAGTAAAATTACAAACCATTATAATTTATCCGAACGCTAGAATTAGCTAATACTCTCATCTTCTTCAAAGTGGGAGATAAGCACTGCTAACGCCCCTGGATAAGTTCTTCCCCTGAAGGATAACGTATTCTAAGTGCTAAAGACACTAAGAATACTGTTAATAAGGTTCAGTTGGAGAAAAGCATTTCTCATAAGCAAACTCCACCTGAACTTAAGAATCACTTAATCTTAATGAAAAGGAGAATAATATATTATGGAAAAAGAGATCAATACAAACTCATACCCACCAATTACAATAAGTTCATATACACTGGGAACTGAGGTGTTATTTAGAGATAGAGTTAAAGCCGCAGCAGAGGTTGGATTTGATGGTATAGGTTTACGTGCTGAAAATTACGTAGATGCTAAAAAAGAAGGCTTTACTGATGAAGACATGCTGGCAATCCTTGATGAATACAAAATAAAAGTTACAGAAGTTGAATATATAACTCAGTGGGGTACTAAAGAAGATAGAACTAAACAGCAGCAGGAAAAAGAACAAACAATATACCATATGGCACACCTTTTTAATGTAAAACACATTAACTGCGGGCTAATGGAAAAACTTTCAGATGAAGAAATTGCAACTGCTCTTGGAGAACTTTGTGACCGTGCAGGAGACATCATGATAGGTCTTGAATTCATGCCGTACAGCGGAGTTCCTGATTTAGCTTCTGCCTGGCGTGCGGTTAAGGCATGCAGCAGAAAAAATGCCATGCTTATTTGTGATACATGGCACTGGGCTAGAGCAAACCAAACTTTTGACATGATTAAATCTGTTCCTGCAAATAAAATAGTTTCAATACAAATCTGTGATGTTCACGACAGACCATATCCTAAAAAGATATTGAGAGATGAATCAATGCATGACCGTCTGTTCCCAGGAGAAGGTTATGGGGATACTGCAGGATTTGTACGTATGTTAAAAGAACATGGGGTATGTCCTCGAGCTATAGGTGTTGAGACAATATCAGATCCTATTGTTGAGAAGGGAGTTCGATATGCTGCCCAAGGTGCCTTTAAGTCAGCAAAAAAAGTTTTAGATAAGGCATGGCCTGAAGTATCTGAACATTTAAAATAATGAAATAAAAATTCCATAAATTAATTTTGGGAAAGGATGATTCTTTTTATGAAATTTAAATCTATGTTTGAACCAATAAAAATTGGTCCAATAATAGTACCAAATCGTTTCGTAGTTTCACCTATGGGTAATAATTTTGCCAATACCGATGGTTCTATGAGTGATAGATCCTTAGCTTATTACAGCGAGCGCGCTAAAGGAGGATTTGGATTGATTACCTTTGAAGCTACAGTTGTAGACAAGAAAGCAAAGGGCGGTTTTCGTAAACCATGTTTATATGATGACAGTACAATAGAAAGTTTTAAAGGTGTCATTGATGCCTGTCATGAAAATGGCGCCAAAGTATCAATACAGCTTCAACATGCAGGACCTGAGGGTAATGCAAAGGCTGCAGGCTATCCTATAAAATCCGCCTCTGCAATTCCTTCAGCAGTAGGACGTGACATACCTGTAGCCATAACTACCAAAGAACTCTATGAACTAATAGAGTTTTATGGTGATGCAGCTCTTCGTGCAAAGAAAGCTGGAGCCGATGCAGTTGAAGTGCATTGTGCCCATGGATATTTAATTAACAGCTTTCTCTCGCCAAGAACAAATAAACGTGTAGATGAATTTGGGGGATGCTTTGAAAATAGAATGCGCCTTCCCTGTCTTATCATTGAAAACATACGTAAAAAAGTAGGACATTCCATAGCAATTATTTGTCGTATCAATAGTTCCGATGAAATGCCGGGAGGACTTGATGTACATGACAGCGCAGCAATTGCTGCCTATCTGGAAGACTTGGGAGTAGATGCTCTCCATGTTTCCCGTGCCATCCACCTTCGTGACGAATATATGTGGGCACCTACAGTGCTGCATGGAGGATTCAGTGCAGAGCTTGTTACAGAAATTAAACGTGCTGTAGATATTCCGGTTATTACTGTAGGACGTTTCACAGAGCCTCATTTTGCAGAACTTCTAGTTCGTGAAGGACGATGTGACCTGGTGGCCTTTGGACGTCAGAGTCTTACAGATCCCCATACACCTAATAAAGCTTCCGCAGGTCGTCTGGACGAAATGCTTCCATGTATTGGTTGTCTACAGGGATGTGTTCCAAACATGTATCAGGGAAAACCAATCACCTGCCTTGTGAACCCATGTGTAGGCAGGGAATCTGAATTAAAACCCGCAGAGGTTATTAAGAAAGTAATGGTTGTAGGTGGTGGAGTGGCAGGCATGTATGCAGCCTGGATATCTGCCCTGCGAGGTCATGATGTAACATTGTTTGAGGCCTGCGATACTCTTGGAGGACAAATGAGACTGGCGGCTTATCCTCCTGGAAAGGGAGATCTTACAAACATGGTACGCAGTTATATTACTAAATGTAAACAATATGGGGTAAAAGTAAGAAAAAATACAAAAGTTAATTCTGAAATAATAGCAGAAGAATCTCCTGATGTGGTGATTATTGCAACAGGTGCAACTCCTCTTGTACTCCCTATTCCAGGTATAAATGATTCAGGACTGATTCACGCAGTGAATCTCCTTGATGGCAAGGAATGCTGTGGGAAAAAGGTTCTTGTAGTTGGCGGCGGAATGGTTGGATGTGAAACTGCAGCTTTTCTTGGGGAACAGAACCATGATGTCACTGTTATTGAATTCCGTGATAAAGTTGGAGCAGATGTAATATCAGAACATAGGAAGTTTTTAATGGAAGATTTCCAAAAATATAATATTAAGACTATCACCAGAGCAAAGGTTACCAAATTCTTTGAAGGCGGTATCGAATACAGTTTGTCAGAAGATAAAACAGATAAAATAGATGGTTTTGATTCAGTAGTGCTTGCCATGGGATCCAGAGCTTATGATCCTCTAAGTGAAGAAGTGAAAAAAACTATAAAAGAAACCTATGTTATAGGTGATGCAGTAAAGGCACGTAGAGCATTAGATGCCACTACCGAAGCCTTCGAGGTAGCAATAAAAATATAGAGTACCCTATTAGATAAAATCAAATTTAGGAGGTTATGACATGAAAAATGACATTTCAGGAAAAACAGGTTTATTAGGCTTAATAGGTGATCCGGTAGATCATTCTAAATCACCGGTTATGTATAATTATGGTTTTGAAAAATTAAATTTAGATTATGTATATTTAGCTTTTCAAATTGCACTTGAAAAAGCACCTGACGCTATTGCAACCATAAAAACTTTTAAAATGAGAGGTTTAAATGTAACCATGCCATGTAAAAGTGAAGTGGTTAAATACATGGACGAGTTATCCCCTGCTGCACGTATTATTGGAGCAGTTAACACCATAGTTAATGACAATGGAAAACTAACAGGTCATATCACTGATGGAGTTGGATTTGTACGCAGCTTAAAAGAAGAAGGTGTAGAAGTAAAAGGTAAGAAAATAACTATTATGGGTTCTGGAGGTGCTGCCACAGCTATTCAGGTACGGTGTGCTTTAGACGACAGCAGAGAAATCTCTATTTTCAACATAAAAGATAATTTTTATGAAAGAGCCAAAAAAAATGTTGAAACTATAAAAAAAGAAGTTCCTGACTGCATTGTTAATCTATATGATTTAAATGATATAGATTAACTTAATGAAGAAGTTGCATCAAGTGATATTTTAATAAATGCAACACTTGTTGGAATGCACCCTAATGAGGATAAAAGTAATATAAAAGATACAAGTATTTTTAGAAAAGATCTAATCGTAGCAGACACTATATATCATCCAAAAAAAACAAAACTCTTAAAAGATGCAGAAGCTGCTGGCTGCAAAATAATAGGTGGTTTAGGAATGCTTCTATGGCAGGGAGCAGAAGCTTTTAAATTATATACTGGATTAGAAATGCCTGTAGATGAAATTAAAGAACTATATTTTAAATAAAAACCTTATCCGAACGCTAGAATTAACTAATACTCCCATCTTCTTTAAAATGGGATATAAGCACTGCTACGCGTCTGGATAAGTTCTTCCCCTAAAGGATAACGTATTCTAAGTGCTAAAGACACTAAGAATACTGTTAATAAGGTTCAGGTGGAGACAAGCATTTCTCTATAGCAAACTCCACCTGAACCTAAGAATAACTTGATACTTTAACAATAAAGGGATGGATTTTCACATCCGTCCCTATTATTAAATAAACTTATAATTTAAAGAGATCATGAAAGGAGAAAAAAATGAATAACAAAAAATACTATCCTACCGCACTGGCATTATATTTTACTTATTTTGTACATGGTATTGGAGTATCTATCCTTGGACAATATAAACAAAATTTTGCAGGTACCTGGGGTGCAAAAACATTGGCCGATGGTACCTTTGATGTAAGTGTAGTTCTTGCTGTTATTGCTGCTTTAGGTTTAGGCCGTTTAATTACACTTCCTTTTTCAGGACCTATTTCCGATAGATTTGGTAGAAGAATTTCTGGATTAATTGGAATGGCTTGTTACGCTGCTTATTTTGTAGGCATTGTATTTTCGCCAAATCTATATGTTGCTTATGCCTTTGCACTAATTGGAGGTGCTGCTAACTCTTTCTTAGATACCTGCGTTACTCCATCATGTTTAGAGATATTTGTAAATTCAGGAGACGTAGCTAACATGTTTACAAAGTTCTCTATATCTATAGGACAATTTGTACTTCCATTTATGATTGGTTTTGTTGCAGTAAATCAACTATCTTATAAGACTATTTTCCTTGTAGTAGCTCTTTTTATCATTATAGATGCTATTTTGATTGCATTTATGCCATTCCCTCCTATGAATCGTACTAATGATTCAGAAGAAAATGGCATTAAACCTGTAAAAGGAAAAATGAAATTTACACCAGTTAGTATAGCAATAATCTGTATAGGATTTACATCTACATCTACCTTTCAATTATGGTTGAATTGTAATCAAGAGTTAGGAAAGCTGTATGGGATGATTGATCCCAGTAAAATTCAGTCATTTTATTCACTGGGAACCATGACTGCTATATTAGTAACTGCATTTCTAGTGAAAAAATTTATTAAACCAGTGAGAATTCTGGCCATTTACCCTACAATTGCTACAATTATGCTTATAATTTTATACTTTGTAGAAACACCTGCCATCTGTTTAATTGGGGGCTTTGTACTTGGATACTCTGCAGCAGGTGGTGTACTTCAATTAGCTGTATCCACAGCAAATTCTATGTTTCCAACAAATAAAGGTAAAATTACATCTATTGTTATGATTTCATCCAGTATAGCGAATTATGTTATTTTAAATATCGCTGGAGCTATTACAAACGCCGGAGGTGTATATGGACCTAAATATGTAATTTTATTCAATATAGCAATTACAATTATCGGTATTTTACTTGCATTATATGTGAATAAACACTCCATGAAAAAAGCAATATAATACTATATATAAACAATTAATGAGAAAAAATATTGTAAATAACTTGGAAAATAAACCCACCGGGAAAAGATGGTTTATACTTTTTTTAGTGTGTTCCATAACTTTTATAAATTACTTAGATAGAGCTAATCTTTCAGTAGCTGCTCCATTTTTATCAAAAGAGTTCATGCTGGATCCAGCTAAAATGGGACTTATATTTTCCGCTTTAAGCTGGTCATATACTGTTATGCAGATTCCCAGCGGATGGTTTCTAGACAGATTTGGTCCTAGATTGGTATATGGAATTGCCCTTTGTGGATGGTCTGCTTTCACTGCAATTGTGACTTTTACTTTTAATTTTACTAGCATGATATTTTGTCGACTTGGACTTGGATTTTTCGAAGCTCCAGCTTTTCCTGCAAATGGTCGTATTGTAACTACATGGTTTCCTTCTAAAGAACGAGGTTTAGCCATTGGTGCTTATACTGCTTCTGAATATGTAGGTCTTGCCCTTTGTACCCCTATTCTCACCTGGCTTCTAGTAACTTTTAGCTGGAGAGTCATATTCATTATTACAGGTGTACTCGGACTTTTATTTGCTTTTATTTGGTTTACACATTATAATGATCCAGCTCATTCAAAAGGCGTTAATAAAGAAGAACTCGATCTTATCAAAGAAGGTGGAGGCCTTTCTGATACAGTATCAGAACAAAAGAAGATTAATAAAAAAGAACTAAAGTATTTATTCACCAGCCGTCAATTATGGGGAATGTACATAGGAGGTTTTGCTATAACCGCCATACTATTCTTTTTTATGACTTGGTTTCCTTCTTATCTTGTAAACGAAAAAGATATGGCTATATTAAAAGCTGGAATCTATGGGGCTATGCCTTATCTTGCAGCAATTGCCGGAGTTCTTGTAGCCGGTAAATGGTCCGACTGGATGATATCAAAAGAATTGGGACTGGGACTTTCACGTAAACTTCCCGTTATTGTGGGATTACTATTATCTTCTGTAATCATGGTATCTAATTATGCCACAGATGTTAGCGTTGTTATTACATTCATGTCCATATCATTTTTCGGACAAGGCATGGCATCAGCTATTTCCTGGGCATTATTATCTGAAATAGCCCCTAAAGATCTGGTAGGTTTATGCGGTGGTACCTATAACTTTATAGCTAACATGGGTGGAGCCTTATCTCCTGCTATAGTTGGTTATTTAATTTCCAGAACTGGTTCTTATTCATCCGCATTAGTTTTTGTTTCTTGTATGGCCATTATAGGAGCATTATCTTACATATTCATCATAGGAAAGCCTAAACGTATTATAATTCCTGACTAATTTTTTCTATCATACTTAAGTTAACGTAAAATAATAACCAATATTTATCACACTAAAAATCTTTCAGATATATTCATGGATGCTTTTAGTGTGTATTGGTTTTATCTTAAATACTAAACCTTTGTACTTTTTAGATTATATATTCTTTTACAAAAAGTACTATTTCTTTAACCAATTCCGCATAATACTCCGGACTAGAATAGCAGTGATCTGCTCCCTTAATAAATTTTAATTTAGCTTTACTCCCCAATAATTGCTGAATTTTTCTTGCATATAAAGGGTATACGGATTTATCTTCTGTACCATGAATTATAAGTGTATTTCCTTTCATATCTTTTAAATAATCGAAAACCCTATAATTAAATGCATCTTCTATAGCTTTTTCACTAAGTATGTTATTTTCAAAGTTTATGTATCCCTTTTCTAAGAATTCATATAGTCTATCTCCTGTAGCTTCAGAAATAAATATATCATACATATTGAATCCGGCACTCATAAGTATAGAATTTTTGATTATATTAGAATAACTAGAAGCAATTACTACAGCAATTGCAGCACCCATACTAAATCCTAAAATATTTATATTATTTTTATCAATATAATCAAGAGAATTAGCAAACTGCAGTACTCTTTTACAGTCTTCTACTTCTGAGGATATGGTAATATCCTTGAAATCCCCATCACTTTCTCCACTTCCCCTAAAATCGAATCTAATAGAAGCTATATTAAGTTTTTCCAAGGTTCTGGCTATTTTTACAAACATAAAATTATGACCCAATTTATTTCCCATAAACCCATGACAGAAAATTATGCAGGGAATTTTGCCTGATATACTGGGTCTATTTATAATTCCTCTTATACTCCCATTTTGTTCACCTTTTATTTCAAAATTATCAACCATGTAAATCCTCTCTTCCACAATTATATTTAAAGTATTATATATTTTATTAGTTAAGATAATACCTACATTAATTTTATATTTAAAATATTGTATTTTACAATACCTTATATAAAAAAATTTGACTTTTGTTAAAATTGCAGCAGATAAAAATATTATTGATAATACCCTGACTTCCTCAAAGTAGGAGATAAACACATTCAAGTCCCTTGATAAGTTCCTCTAAGACTCATTTGGTTCTGAAACATAAGAAATCCACATATCTCTTATGTTTTTAAAATAGTTGTCTTTCGTAATATTATAAAGTGCATTCATTTGTTCTATATGCACTGAATGATAAAAATCAGAACTACTGGGTTTTGATTTTTTTACAATATGATATAGATCATAAGCTGTAAATTCCCCTATATCATAATAAGGTATTATAAATTTTAAACTATTTAAACCTTTATTCCAGTATTCTCTGGCTATATTGCTATAATATATATTCCCTGGACAATTTACATTGCTCCAATCATATAAGCCAATTAAAGTAAATATGAATCCATTTAAAGTATAAGTAGAAGTTGAATTTACATACTGCTGAAAGAATATTTTATCTTTAAGTCTTTCATCTAATGTTCCTAAATTATCCATTACTCCACCTTTAGAAATAGGAGTAAGCAAATATTTTAAAACTTTGTCTCCGGAATTTAAATATTTAATATCTTTAGTTAAATTATAAGCCCTGGCAAATACACTCAATGCCTGGCCTTGGGACATACTAGAAGTCCATCCCACATTTAAAAGTTCATAGTGATGGTATTTAAATTCGTACCTGAAAGAACCATCTTCTTTCATATTGTCTATTAAAAAGTCTGCTATACTTAAAAATTTCTTTTTATCTTCTTTATTGTCAATATATTTATCATATAGCCATAAACCATATTGACAGACAGTTACTGTATTATAGTAAAATTTATCATTGTACTTTACCATAGGTATGCCTTTATGATCAAATTTAAAATGTTCGGATTCAACATACACCCAATCCTGCTGAAGATTAAAGTATTTTTTAAAAGTATTGTAATCTTCATATAAAAAATAACTGCATTTATTATCTCTGTAATATTTTTTCCCATTTTCACATACTTCTATAAAATCAGGTGAAAATGAATATTTTTTCAAAACAGGTGCTTTTTGTTCAGCTAATAACTTGCATACCCTTGCTTCATTTATAATATGAGCGGGTAGAGACTTATCCAATATGATTTGATCATATCCCTTTATTGCCATGGAATATTTTTTATTATTGTGGGCTTTTTTACTTCTTTTCAATATATTCATCTTTTCCTTTAAAGATGCCTCACCCACTTTCAGAAGCACCTGCTACTCTAACTCCTTGAAATATCATAAAAATTACAGTTATAAACATACATGTAATTCTTATAAAAATATTTTTCCTTATAATTTTCATAGATTATAAAATTCTCCTTCCTGCATAGTAACTTTATATAATATTTTAATATTATTTTCTACTGTAGAAAAATATATTCTAAAAACGACAAAAAACTCTAACCTTACTTTAAGTTAGAGTTAGAGTTTTAAGATTCAGATAGACAAAAGAGGTACATGCTCATAAAGCAAACTCCACTTGAACTCCTAAATTATTTGATAGATGTACTTAAATAGCTTTTATCTTTTCTAATGCAAGGATAATGTCTCTTCCCTCTTTAACTCCATCTATTATTTTTCTTGCCCTAAAACTATCTCCTATATTAACTATTTCTACATTTTTTTCTTTAAAATAATCTTTTAATTCTTCTAATCCCTGATTTTCAGCTCTCATACCAAGACACACAAAACCATAGTCAAAATTCATAACTATTTCCCTATCATCTTTTTTCACTTTAAAATGATCCGATGCCACTTCTGTAAGAGCTGTATTTGTATTTACATTAACATCATATTTTTTTACTATTTCTTTTACAGAAATCTTAGTAATTACATCTAAATCTTTTCCAATTGTAGGTAACATTTCAACTATAGAAGTCTTTGCTTTTCTTTCAGAGAAGAATTCCACAACATCTAACCCTACTGCTCCTCCACCAATGACTACTATTTTTTTGCCATCAAGATTCATATTTTCAAATTGATCTATTCTGTTCAATAATCCAAATATGGAATATAATTTTCCTCCTTCTTTATCAATATTATCTAATAGACCTTTTATAGGTGGTAATAAAGGTTTTGAACCTGTGGCATTTACTATAATACCTGGTTTTACAATATCTATTAATTTAACATTACCTTCAGTATTAGTAAATATGGTTAAATTGTTTAACTTCTCAGCTCTGTTAATTAAATACTCCGGTAAATAAGAAACTCTATATTTATCTGGAAATTTTGAAATCTCTTTTGCTAATCCACCCAAATAAGGTTTTTTTTCAAATAGGAAAGTATTACATCCCAATTCTGCTGCTGTACAAGCAGCTTCAAGACCACTTGTTCCTCCTCCGATAACTACTACATTAGTTTGCTTCTTTACTCTTTTATTTTTATATTCATCTTCATATATAGTATCAGGATTAACTGTACATCTAATTGGTCTGTTTAAGCCTATTCTATGACCTGCACATCCAATATTACAGGATATACATTTTCTAAGCATATCTTCTTCTCCATTTTTAACTTTCAATCCCCATTTAGACTCAGCAATCAATCCTCTTCCCATTCCTATTAAATCAGCCTTACCTTGAACTAATATTTCCTCAGCCACTCCTGGAGTTCTTATATTTCCTGTTGTAATGGTTGGCTTATTAAACTTTTCCTTTACCGCTTGAGACATATATGAACGCCATCCATCTTCAAGAGCCATCTTATCTATCTGATATTGTAATGAATCATTTAAAGCTGCAGATACATCAAAAATATCGACTTCATCATTCAAATATTCTAATATTCTCAGTGTATCTTGTAATGTATTGCCCCCTGGTATAAGCTCATCTGCACTAACTCTTAGTATTATAGGGAACATAGGTCCTATTTCCCTTCTTACACTATCAATTATCATTCTCCCAAATCTAGCTCTGTTTTCAATATTTCCACCAAATTCATTCCTACGTTTATTATAAATTGGTGATAAAAATTGACTGATTAAATAGGAATGTCCTGCATGTATTTCCACTGCATCAAAACCAGCTATCTGAACTCTTTTTGCCGCTTTAGCATACTTCTCAATTATATCTAATATTTCTTTTCTTTCTAAAGTCCTTGGAATTGAACCACCAGTTTTAGATGGAATATTTGAAGAAGATACAGCCTGACAGCCTATTCTATCTGGTACAGCTGAAGCTCCTGAGTGATTAATCTGCATTGCCACATTTGCACCATATTTGTGTAATCTCTCAGTTAGGTTATATAAAGCAGGTATAAAGCTGTCATGATCTATTCTAAGCTGTGTTGTTCCATTTGATCCTAATGGAAAATCTACTGCAGCATTTTCTACAATTATTAATCCTGTTTCTCCTTTAGCCCTTTGTTCATAATATTTAACATGTTCTTCTCTTATTTCTCCATTTTGTCCTGCATAATTGGTACCCATAGGTGGCATAACTATTCTATTTTTTAATATCATATTTTTTACTTTTAATGGGTTAAAAATATGTTTATATTTTTTCATCTTTGTTCCTCCATTGTAAATATATTTATATAATCAATTATAAATGCAATATATATAAATTTTTTCTATATATATTGCATGCTTATTATTAAATATTTCGAATAATTATTCACAAATATTTTAAAAATTAGTATTCAATATTCAATATTTAATACCTTTTTCATGTGTTCAATAGGCATATCTTTTCCCATCTATAATTTAAAAGCAGCAGCTCCCTGGAATAACATCATACCCAAACCGTTCATAGTTCTACATCCAACTTTTTTAGCCATTTTTAATAATTCTGTTTCTCTTGGTTCATAAACTGTATCTGTTACAATTAAATCAGGCCTAAAAAAGCTTGTATCAGGAATATATGTTTGTCCTTCTAAAGGTTTCATTCCAACTCCAGTTGCATTTGCAAATAAACAGCTATCTGCAATTTCTTCCTTTAATTTATCCAAATCTTCTAAATCATATAAAGTTGCTTTACATTTAGTTCTTTTATTAATATCCCTTATCGTTTTTTTACCTCTTTCGAAAAATTTATCTTTCCGATTGAATATTGATATTTCAGCCACACCGTCCAAAGCAGCCTGTATTTCAATTGCTGTAGCTGCGCCACCTGCTCCTGCAACTGTGATTTTCTTACCTATTACATCAATTCCTGCATCTTCTAATGATTTCATATATCCAATTCCATCTGTAATATGTCCAGTTAACACATTATTATCGTTTACAATTGTATTAACTGCTCCACAAAGTTCTGCAGCCTCTGATAACTTATCAAGATATTTGTGCACCACAGTTTTATTGGGCATTGATACATTAGAACCACGTACTTTCATTGCTCTAAATCCCTTTATAGTGTCTTCTAAGTCCTCATTACCAACCTCAAAAGCAAGATAAGCATAATCCAAACCTAATTTTTGAAATGCCTCATTATGCATCTCCGGTGAACTTGAATGCCTGATTGGATATGCAATTAATCCTATAAGTTCTGTATGTCCTGTAATTTTTTGAGTCATAATAAATCTTCTCCTTTTAATTTAAATTTCATATTTTATACTTGTCAGTTACTGGCTTAATATTATATAATGACATTATAATATGTGAACCCTATCCCTTTGTTTTACTTGGTTTGTTTGGTCACTTACTATGATAAAACATTTGGAGGGGTTTTTTATTATATTTCTTTTAAATTATCTATATGTACTAATGAGCTGAAGCACCTTATATAATTCATTGGCTTCTAATTGTCCTGGAGCGGATGCAACTTTAGCTGAGCCAAAAGTCAGTGCTGAACCAAAAGTTTCACCTGCTAAACGACTAATAACACCAAGAGCTCCCATAGACATGGTAATAATTGGAGTATCATTATGTCTACATTTCATCTCATCAGTAGCATTTAAAAGTTCCAGTACGTCTTTTGTATTACATGGCATTACTGCTATCTTAGCTACATCTGCACCTAACTGCTGCATCTTACACATTCTTGATATTAATTCATCTTTATCTGGCGTTTTATGAAAATCATGATTTGACATAATTACCTTTACATTATATTTATGAAGATCCCCTACAATTTTTTTTACCACTTCATCTTCTGCTACAAATAATTCAATATCTACCATATCAGCATTCCCAGTAGCTGCAATTGCTTTATTAAGTTCTATATAATATTCCAAACTGATTTTCTTTTTTCCACCTTCTTTAACAGTTCTGAAAGTCACTAATATAGGAATATTATTTAAGTTTTTTCTTATTTTTTGTAAAAGTTTATTCACTTTTTCAATATTTTCTACATACTTGTAATGATCAATTCTCCATTCTACAATATCAAGTTTAATTGTTTTCAGGCAGCTTATTTCTTCCATTATTTCCTCTTCATTACACCCCACAAATGGAACTGCAATTTTAGGAATTCCTTCACCTAATTTTATATCTCTTACTTTAACTATACTTGCCATTTTTAATTTCCCCTCCTAGAGTTTAAATATTTATTTCAATATAGTCTATTAAAATCAAGTAATTTTTAGGTTCAGGTAGAGTTTACTCATGATGAATACTTTTCTCCATCTAAACCTTATTAACAGTATTCTTTAGGGGAAGAACTTATCCATAGACTTAGCAATGTTTAATCCCCTACTTTAAAGAAACTGGAAAGAGGTTAGCTAATTACCGCATTTGGATAAATTAAATACCATACCATTTATAATACTTTAAGTATTATAAATGGTATCAGAGCAATAAACAACTTAGTTACTTTTTTAACATACTATATTTATATTATAGTTCAATATCTTTGATAATTCTAATATATGTTTTACTATTTATTAATAGCTTTTTGTTATCATTCATGTTATCTTTATTGTACAGGAGATAGATGACTCAATGAATTTAAATCAATTATATTATTTTAGGGAAATTGCTCACTTACAACATTTTAGACAAGCAGCTGTAAAATTAAATATATCCCAGCCTAGTCTGAGTAAATCTATGTCAAATTTAGAAGAAGAATTTGAACTTTGTCTATTTGAAAAAAGTGGTAGAAATGTTGCGCTAACAAAATACGGTTTAATATTTTTAAACTATGTAGAAAAAATATTACATGACTTGGATACTGCTAAAAAAGATATGAAACAATTAGCCAGTAGTGATCGAGGTCATGTTGATATAGCATACATTTTCCCATTATCCCAATATTATATTCCAAAAACAGTACGCAGTTTTTTAAATCTAAAAGAAAACAAAAATGTTACCTTTACTTTTAAGCAGGGGATTACTGATGAATTAATAGAGGGTTTAAAAAACGATAAATATGATTTAATATTTGCATCTTATGTAGAAGATGAACCGGATATAACTTTTATTCCTATTTTTGATCAAAAACTATTTGTGATTGTTCCTCTGGATCATCCTCTGGCAAAACTGAATAGTGTTGATCTAAAAGATATTGAACCTTACCCTTTAGTAGGCTATGATAAGGCTTCCGGATTGGGTAAACTCACTTCAAAGTTATTAAAGAGTAAGAATTTACATCCAAAAATCATCTGTGAAGCTTCTGATGAGTATGCTCTTTCTGCCTTAGTGGCTGCAAATTTTGGAGTATCTATTATAGCTGAAGCACCTGCTCTTAAATATGCTAAAGTTAAAAAACTACATATTAAAAATATTAAATATTCTAGACAAATTCATCTAGCTTACAAAAAAAATAAATATTTTGCCCCTGCAGTTCATAACTTTATTTCATATGTAAAAAATAAAAGTTATGAAGAAAATTCTGATTTTTTTACATAACTCTTATATATAACTTTTAACTTATGATTCTAAGATGTGAAAATTTATGATATAGTAAATTTATCAAGTGCTCCTAAGGTTCATGTAGAGTTTGCTTATAAAGAATACTTTTCCCTGTGAACTTTGGAAGAACTTATGTATAGGTGCAGCAGTGCTTATCTCCCATTTTGAAGAAGATGAGAGTGTTAGCTAATTGCAAACTTCGGATAAAATTATTAACATGGAGAAAATACAGATGAACATTCTTGTTACATTAGATTCAAATTATTTAAAACCACTAAGGGTTATGCTTAAATCATTATTTCTGAATAATCCAAAAGAAAAATTTTGTATTTATATGATGCATTCAAATATAAAAGAAACTGAACTCTATGATATAAATAAATTTATAGAAAAAGAAGGTCATGAACTTTTTATTATAACTATAAAAAATGAATACTTTAAAGATGCACCTTTAACGAAACACTATACTAAAGAAATGTATTATAGGCTGCTGGCATTTAAATTCCTACCTTCAACTATAAATAAAATATTATATCTCGATCCAGATATTATTGTTATAAATGAAATAAGGAAATTATATGATATTGATATTTCTAAATATCTTTATGCTGCAGCATATCATAATACATTGCCAGTTAAAGAGATTAATAAATTAAGGTTAAAGCCTTACGAAATTGAAACATATTACAACTCTGGAGTTCTTTTAATGAATATCGCTCTCCATAAAAAAGTAATACAAGAAGAGCAAATCTATAAATTTGTAGAAAAAAATAAAAACAAACTTATTCTACCGGATCAAGATATAATTAATGCATTATATTCTAAACATATAAAAAAAATTGATGAGATACTATTTAATTATGATCCCAGATACTACAAATATAATAGACTTCTAAGCAAGGGAGATATTAATATGGATTATATTATTAATAATACTTCTATAATCCACTTTTGTGGAAAGAAAAAACCCTGGCAGAAAAATTATACCGGGGATTTTCACTCTCTATATAAACATTATGAAAAGCTGGCATTATCATGATCTTAAATTTCTATCAAGTGATTTCTAGATTCAGATGGAGTTTGCTCATAAGGATTGCTTTCTCCATCTGAACCTTAAAAGAACTCCATGGGTACAGCAGTGCTACGTCCTACTTTGAAGAAGATGATGGAAGTTCCAGCTAATTGCGAACTTTGGATAAATTTCAAAAAAGTTTATTAATACTCTTTACATCTACATATGAACTTACCTGCACAGTAGGTAGTTCTATTTTGAACAAAAATAATGGACATATGATTTTCGCCAAAATCCATGCCCATATAAAATAAAAAAATCTATATTTATTCAGCTGGTATAACCTTTGTAATCTGAAACATATTATCTAGAACTTGCCAATTTTGCTGAAATTCCTTAGATAATTGCCAGTAGCTTACTCCCCTTAGTCCATATTCATTTACAAGCTTATACTTTGCCTCTACACTTCTTGCATCTTCAAACCATACTACATGCTCTCTACCTTCTTCATCTATATAGTTATAGTAAGGAGACTCAGCTTTAGTATCATATTTAATTTGTGCTCCATATCTTCTAGCTCTATTTATTGCTTCTTGATTTCCAATACTTTCCGCAAATTCACCTCCTGGAGTATAAGGAAGTGTCCAATCATATCCATATAAAGGAATACTCATCATTATTTTTTTAGGTGGAATTACACTTACTGCATAATTTATTACTTTACGTACTTCATTAATTGGTGCAACCGCCATAGGTGGTCCTCCTGACCGGATTAATCAACATTATTTAAAAATGACTTAATTACTTGTATTATACTTATTATAAAAGTAATAACTATAATTATAAACCTTGTTCTTTCCTAACCAAAACTAAATTAAAAATAATTTTTAACCACTACATCCAATCTAATATGGTCAAGATTCTAAGATGTTATTTTAAGGACGGTTATTTAGATCTTGTAATTATTGCTGTAAATATGGGTATATTTAAAAATAATAAAATGTTTATTGTAACAAATAATACTATAATTCTTTAAACTTTTTCATTCAGGAGACCCTCATTCCATGTATTTTGTTGTTAAATCATTACATATTATTACATTCAAACTATGTTTTTGCATCAGTACCTGTGTTAATTTTACGATAACATAAAGTTCACACAGATAATTGACCTTGAAAATACAATTTTAGTATATAATGTTAACTAATATATAAGATTTAAGGGGGAAAAAGTGATGCAAAGAATGAAATACAAATTACTTTCAACTTTGGTAATAGCAGCACCATTATTATTGAATACAGGAGTTACTACAACAGTTCATGCAAATTATGGTAAAAATTCAGGATGTAATAGCATAAGCAATAATTCAAGAAATAATACAGGATACAGCAATCCGAGTGATCATTCAAAATTCAACGACCAAGGATATTCTGATAGAATTAATACATATCCTGTCCACCAGTACACACCAACTATAATTCATACTTCATGTAATTATTCTTTTTCAGATTTTAAGACTAAATTAGATAATTTAGTAGTAGCAGGAATTATAACTCAAGATCAAGAAACAATAATATTAAATTTGTATTATAATAACAAAATAACAACAGGAGAAACCTTTAAGGCTCAATTAGATGCCTTAGTATCAGCAGGAACTACAACTGCTAGTCAAGAATATTCAATATTAAATGCATTTACTAGTTGGGGTTCTAATTGGAAAATACCAGCACCAGTAAAACCAACAGTACCAGTGTCTAATGTAGATAATTCAACAACTATTTCAAATACAAGTTTCTCTCTTGAGGATATTAAAACTAAATTAGACAATTTAGTAACAGCAGGAACTATAACTCAAGATCAAAAGACAACAATATTAAATTTATTTAATAAAGGTAATTTAACGACAAAAAATTTAAGATCTCAATTAAATATTTTAGTAATAATAGGAGTCTTAACTCAGAATCAAGCAGTACTAATACAACATTAAATGCATTTACTGATTAAAAGTATAATATATTATTGCTAAATAAGGACGATATGAAGTATTATAATTTTTAACATTTTTAATAAACTTTAAATAGAGATAATCTTATTGTAATTATCTCTATTTTTATATTTTATGGCTCTTCTAATCTAATGGCAGAAACAAATATTATCAATAGCAAAAATGAAGGAAAGTACTAAAATAATCCTTTATATAGTATTTAATTCGTTAATTTCTTCTTCTGTAAATGATAATGAATAAAATAGTGCATTAGTCTTGAACTTTGTCTTGACAAAGGGGTCCACTTTTTTCATTATGCAATTGTTATACTTCTCTCTTATTTAATAAATTTACCCTATTAACCTAATTCTATGAAATAAGCCTACCGAGAAAATCCCAATAGGCTATTCATATTACAATACTGCTATCTTCTAGCATTTGCTGCTGAATGCACTACTTTTGGTGCTGGTTTAGTATTTGATGCCTTAACTTTATGCTTGTTTACTACCTTTTGTGCTGGTTTGGCAGGTGCTTTATATTTAGATTTACAAACTACACCTGGTTTGCTATTGGCAGAACATGCGCTAACTGTCGTAGCAATTCCTGTATTAAGTAACAATGGTGTTGCAAGCATTACAGCTGAGAGTACCTTATATTTCATTTTTAACATTTTTATTACCTCCTGAATTTTTAAGTTATTTATTGCAGCTGCTATATTTAATATTCTAGCTATCCTTTATGACAATTTAATGCAACACCCATGTTATTCCAATGTTATCTTAATGTTTTTCTATGTGAAGTGTTAAAATACATTGAATATTTCTTAAACTGTTACTACTCAGTTTGAGCAATAGAAGTATCCTGCGTTGTTTTATTTTCTGCATTTACAACAGCTGTAGAGATATTCGTATTCTGCACAGCACCTGCAGCACTCTGTATACTAGCAATAGTTTGCTTTAATTGAGTATTTTCAGCTTGTGCTGCTGCTAAATCTTGTTGTATCTTTGCAATCTGTGTATCCTTTTCCGACTCTGTAGGAGCAACACAGTTAAAATAGCTCTTATTAATGATACATGTAAACATTGTGGGCGGGCTGAAATGCTTAATTAGAAAAAGAGCAAATTATTAATGCTCCTTTGTTTTTTTATTATATTATTTTAATTGAGATTGAGCTTTTGTATCTACTGCTTCATTTGTAAATATGGTATTTATATTTAGACATAAAATAAAGCCGGTATCATTCGAGGTGTGAGCTTCCTTAAATACTCCAACTTTTGAATAAACATAAAACATGGTAAATTGGATATAATAATAATGCTCCTATAAATGCTTTATTATCTTGCTTAGTATGTTTTTACCATAATTCAATAAAAGCCCTGGGATTAGTCCAGGGCTTTTATCTTTTTTAGGAGTACTTATATATTTGATCTCTTTCCACCAGTATAGAATAAATTAAGAACTCTTATTATTGGATAATAATTCAATCTTTTTGTCTGCCAAAATAAATCCTATTCCTGATATTAATCCTGCTAAAGCTCCTATTATAGCAGCTATTCCTATGTTGCCGCGCACGACACAACCCACTATTATTCCAGCAACTCCTACAATAATAAGAATTATTCCTGTGACTTTCATTTATTTCTCTCCCCCTTTCAATTATTACATATAAGTACTTCTACAATAATATGTATATTCCTGCTCAATATTCCAATTTTATATAAAAAAATAAAGCCCCGGAAAACCGGGGCAATAATTATTTTTTACTATAAAATTATGCTATAATATCATTAAGAGAATGAATATGTTTTTAGTTAGTCACCCTCCAGTGTTTCATCTCTTTCAAAGAGGTCGTTGCGGTTAATTAGCAGCAGAGGGGGTGACAATATGAATGCTTACGTTATTATCGTCTCCGTGGTATGCATAACAACAACGGGCATAACATTGGGTACTACAGCAATTTTTGCTATGTTGGCATACTTAAAGGGAAAAGCTATACTTAAACATAAAAGTAAGTTTAGGGATAGTAATGAAATTTCTATTACTGTTGATGATGAAAATAATCATTCAAAAAAGTAAAAATGCACCCATCCCACTGAGTGCACTTTGATTAATTAAAAACAATCTGATTTTTAAAACCCCAACGGCTTCTTATACATATATTATACCACATTATATTTTATTTTAAACACTTAATCTTAATGTATTATATTTTATACAAAAACAAAATTACAATGGTTCGCAATAGTAAATCAGAACGAAACCACTATTAAGTGATGGCTGCGTTGTAAGTAATTTAAACTTTTGTGGTAAAATTTAAAGACATGTATTTTAAAAGTGATATTTATTTTTATGTAAATACCACTTTGTTATCATGTCAGAGTTAAGAAAACAAATGAAAATCTATATGGATTTAAAAGGGTACAGTCCAATTACTACAAAATATTATCTTAATCACGTTGGCAATTTTGCAAAATACTATAAAAAATCACCTAATTTATTGGGTGAGAAAGAAATACGTGAGTATTTACACTGTTGTATCACAAAAAGATGTTTAACAGAAGGATCCTGTAGGTTCAATTTATGCAGCTCTTAAAATTTTATATATAAAAGTCTTAAACCGAACCTGGGATATTAATAAAATTCCGAGAATAAAAGAACGTAGAAGACTGCCTGTTGTATTATCGCCTGAAGAGATAAAAGCTATTTTTGATACTACCCCAAATATTAAACATAAGGCAATTTTTATGACAATTTATTCTGCAGGATTAAGGGTAAGTGAGGTTTGCAATCTCAAAGTAACAGATATAGACAGTAAAAATATGCAAATATTTATAAGGCAGGGTAAAGGTAAAAAAGATCGATATTCACTTTTATCAAAATTAAACTTTCAAGTTCTAAGGGAGTACTGGAAAAAATATAAACCTAAAGAATATTTGTTTTCAGGAAGATATAGGACTGATGCCATAACACCACGCAGCGTTCAAAGGGTATTTCAGAAATCAAAGGAAAAAGCAGAGATTACTAAACCTGCAACAGTACATACACTGAGACATAGTTTTGCAACACATCTTTTGGATACTGGAACGGATATTTGCTATATCCAGAGACTTTTAGGACATACAAGGATAACTACTACCACTATATATCTACACCTCAGAAGAATGGATTTATTAAATATAAAAAGTCCACTGGATATACTTATAGGTATAGAAAATGATTGAGCTGCAGGATATTTTTCTTAAGCATGGAGACGAGTATTGCCAAAAACATAAACTGCCATTCCACGTTAAAAAGGTAATTCGGAATATTATCTCATGCAGGACATCAAAGTTAGGCGGTCACATGGACGAATGTGAAGAATGCGGACATATTAAAATTTCTTATAATTCTTGTAGAGATAGACACTGTCCTAAATGCCAGACATTAAAAAAAGAAAAATGGATTGAAGATAGAAAAAATGACTTATTACAGGTACCATATTTTCATGTTGTATTTACTATACCTGAAGAACTGAATTTTTTGGTACTTACAAATCAGAAAGAGATGTATTCTATTTTGTTTAAGTCTGTATCAGAAACTCTTCTGGAACTTTCAAAGGACGCAAAGTATCTTGGTGCAGAAATAGGTTTTACAACAATACTGCATACTTGGGAACAAAATCTTATGAATCATCCCCATATTCATTGTATAGTTACCGGAGGCGGAATATCTTTTGATGGGGTAAGGTGGATTAATTCTAAGAAAGATTTTTTTATACCTGTTAAGGTCCTGTCTGCAAAATTTCGTGGAAAATTTTTATACTATCTAAAAAAAGAATACTACAGCAATGCCAAATTAAAATTTACTGCCGACATTGAAGATTTAAGATACAAGGATGTTTTTCACTGCTTTTTAGACAAGTTGTATAAAAAAGAATGGGTGGTTTATTGTAAATCTCCATTTAAGAGCAGCGAACATGTATTTGAATATTTAGGAAGATATGCACACGGGGTTGCAATTTCAAACAACAGAATCCTTGCTCTTGAAAATGGACTTGTGAGTTTTAAGTGGAGAGATTACCGGGATAATAATAAAGAAAAAGTTATGACAGTTAAAGCTGAAGAATTCATACATAGATTTTTAATGCATGTGCTGCCGCCTAAATTTATTAAGATAAGACATTATGGGATTCTAATGTAATCGCAACCGTAGAACAAAACTTAAAAAATGTAAGATGATTCTTAAAGTTCTGTTGAGTGAAAGCCAAGCTAAATTAAATTTAACAACAGCAGAGTTTCTTTTAAAAGTTGCAGGGATAGATACTGACCTACGGACAGTAAATTTATATAAAATTCCATTAAAGTATAATGATTGATGTTGATGTTTATACTCAAGGATTTAATCATATTCCTAATTGATTATTATTGAATAAATTGATTAAAATGTAAGTATAAATTTATACTTATAACAGTGTTTTATGTCAATGTAAATAAAAGGAACTAATATTCATATAATGTAAAAGCAATTTTTAAATAATAGGTATTTCTTAAAGAATAATAACATCTTTTGAACCATTTAACTCCAGCCCTAAATAAGCTGTAGATTCTTACCTGTTTGTCTCTCAATGTTTTTGTAGCCCCAATAAGTTTATTTTTCTTATCTTTTGTACAAGATGTTCCAAGGGTTATCATCCAGCAGTAAGCTATACAAATGCATAAATATAAGGTTCTTGCATACTGGATATTATGTGTCCAGGTACCTTCTAAATTGAACCCACCAGATTTAAAATCTTTAAACATTTCTTCTATATCAAATCTTTTTTTATATTCTCTAATTGAAAAGGTCTGTTCTAAATTATTTGCTATGAACCAGGTATCATCAGAACTTTCTGCCCTGCAGACTGCCAGATTGCATATATATTTTTTAGATGTTAATTTTACATTGTAAAAGTGTCTTGTCTTTCCCTTTAAAGGTATTATATTTCCCAGCTTTTTTATATTTGGTTTACCGCATATTGATATTTTTAAATTTTTTGTACACCTGATACAATACTTGAATTTTAAAGTCTTATCTATAAACTTAAACAAATCGACACTTTTAAATCCCCTGTCTGCTAAAATTGTAACATCAAAATTATAGGGAACTACTATTTTATGTATAAAATTAAGTCCTTGTTTAATATACTTGAAATCTTTACTTCCCTCATCTTTATATAAGAACATCTTATACCACAGGGGAACTGCCCTTCTTCCCACTTTTAAAGAAAACTGTAATATAACAAATTTATCTATAATAGTTGTGTGATCAAAAATTATATATATTTTCTTTGAATGACTTTTATACTTTTGTAGTAACCTATATGCGAAGAATTCATATATTTTCTCACAATTAATAGCCTTGTTAGTTAAAAATCTTCTCAATCTTTTAATTTTACTTTCTTCTGTACCTGAAGAATAGGAATCCTTCAGCTCTTGAGATATTTTGGATAATATAACTGACTGTGAAACTATTATTCCTACAACTATAGCTATTAAGTTATTTAAACGGTATGATGATAAAATTATCATTTTTTCTAGTATTTTTTTTAATTCTGTAGTAATATATTCTTGATCATTGATCATAATAAGCCACCTTTTCTAGTAAAATTGTGCTGCAAATCAATTTTATACTATGAATTGGTGCTTTTTATTATTTTCAGAATATTTCTATACAAATTTTAATTCCCATTTATATGGTTATTAGCTGTCCGTAGGTTAGGGGATAGATATAAATAAATGTCCATGCTGTAGTGGCAAAATGGTAACCAGGAGAAAAATAGAACCGATAATTTCAGGACCACCAGATAAAAATACTAAAACGGCATAGATTATGGAGATTGTGATTAGTTCATTAACTATGGGAAGGGGGAAAGTATGTATGTAATCAAGTAAAAATTCAACAATTGTAGGTGTATCTTACAGTTTACTCTAGATTCTGTGCCAAAACATAAGAAAATATTAAACTTAAGGATATAATGAGGGATATTGAAACCCCATAGTAACTGCCCCGTGGCTTCGTTCTATGTTTCTATTACGTCACAACATAAAAAATTTATGTAAGGTTAAATATTTTTAATAACCCTGCATGGATTTCCTGCCACGGTTACATTACCTGGTATATCTTTAGTTATGACACTACCTGCTCCTATAGTTACGTTATCTCCAATTTTTACTCCTGGACATATTATCGCTCCACCACCAATCCAAACATTATTTCCTATAACAAAATGTTAGATACATCATTTATATTCTTATACCTAATTCCTTTGCTTTTTTTAATGCATCAGTATTTTTAATATCACCCTTATCAATTACACCAGGAACAATCAACTTTCCTATATCATTCCACCCCCTATTAATGGCAATAAGCTCATAGGATTTGATAATTCCATCGAATTTTTTCTCATCCTTTTCCTCACCACATACCAATAGCATACACTCTTTTATTTTCAAAGGCTTTTGGCCTACAATAAAAGAATACAATTTATCAATAACAGCCTTTATTTGTGTAGGAAATGTATACCAGTAAAGTGGCGTTGCAAATACAATTAAGTCAGTTTTTTCCAATAAGGGTGTCAGTTCATTAAAATCATCTTGAAATGAACAGGCCATACCTTTGCTAAAACAAGTATCACAAGCTCTGCATCCTTCTATATGTTTAGTTGCAGTTTCATATTTGGTTACTTTATGTCCTGATTTAATAGCTCCTTCTATAAAGGAGTCTGCCATTAAATCGCTATTCCCGCCCTTTCTGGGGCTCCCTGTTAAAACCAAAATATTCTTTTTCATAATTTACCTCCTTAAATTTTATACTTTAAATTCCATTGAATTTCACTAAATTATATAATACAATAGATAAAAAATGAAGTACGCACATTTTGGTTATATACTAACATAAAGGAGAGTATCATATGGCAATAGAAGATTGTAGTCCAACTGGAATTGATATCAAAGACACAGATTTTGGTTATACCTTATCACTAATTGGGGGCAAGTACAAGATGATTATTCTATATTGGCTTGCCGAATACAAACCAGTAATTCGATATAATGAATTAAAAAGATGCATTGGTACAATTTCATACAAAACTTTAAGCATCAACTTAAAAGAGCTGGAATCAGATAAGTTGATTGTACGAACTGAATATCCTCAAATTCCTCCAAGGGTTGAATATTCTTTATCCGAAAGAGGGAAGTCACTAATTCCTGTCCTCAATATGATGTGTGAATGAGGCGGAAAAAATAGAATATAATTTTATTTTACTTTTATAATTAATGGTACCATATTTTCTTAAAGGCAAAATAATAAGCTATCTCTAGCTCCTATTTTGCCTTGTGGTTTATTGTGCTGTTATATCCTGTGCCACTAAATAGTTTTCCTAAGCAACATAATCTACACCTGCAATAGTTTTATACTGTTCTACTGTTATTTTATTTTTAGCAACAAATACTTTTAAAGAATCATTATTGTAGTACCCTGCATTATAATATTGTGTATATATTTTAAACCAATCCATTTACATTAAACCTCCTTGTACTAAAGCTAATAATATCCGTGCTTGTATTTGTTGTATAGTGTCTAATTGCTGTTGAGGTGACTGTTGGAGATGATGCTTGTTGTCCTTGTTGCAACTTATCTGCATATTTCTAACCTATCTGTAAAGCTGTTAAAGTAATATCTGTCAATCCCATAACAACATATAATGTTTTTGGTAGTTCAATATTAGTTACTCTTACCTGTATCATCAGCTATTAAGACAACCTCTTCAGCATTTTGCAAATCTTTCCTGGAGACCAATATTGTCTGAGCCTCTACTCCATTAATAGAATCTTGTTTATTCCATATTGATACTTTCATTTACATACCCTCCTAATTAGACTAATTTGTCTGCCATAGATACTATATCCTTTCAGAGAAGCCATTAAATTGACTTCTCTATATTATAAATCTTGATTTTTCCCCAATTCTGCGATAGAATTGGAATATGAATTGTTTAATTTTGTGCCCTTTGGCGAGGGCTTTTTTTATGCGTATTTAAGAAATTCTTTATTTGCATTATTTATCGGCCAGGACATATCAAATGGCATCACTCTCTTCATTACCTCATAGCCACTAACTGCTATAGTAAACATCTGCTCCATACTTGTCTTCTTTCCAAACTTAAGCCGATTTTCTCTTATATCATCTGTTGCAATTTGCAATATATCTTTAAATTCCCTCTGTGTCACTTCAATGCCGGAATTTTCAAATAATTGTTTTATTACTCCTGCAACTTTTTTTGATTTTCGGGAGCAATTTTTAATCATTTTTTCATCTTCTAAACTCTCACTAGTAAATTCAGCCTGAAAATAAATTTGACCGATACCTTTTTCATAATTGGTTCTAATTCTGTATTCAATATCAGAAAGGGTGTTGGTACCAAAGTTATCAACTTCTCCATTAACTACAATTACATTTTTATCCATGAGATAAAGTTCCTTTAACTCACTATCATTTTTAAGCTCATCCTCTGAATCACAATCTAATATCTCATGATCCCATGAACGACCCTTCTTGTATATTGCTATATAGGCACATCCATCTTCAATATAATTTTGAATTGATTTAGATAATTTTTTTATGTTCATATTTTCTTTCTCCTTTCAATTTCTTTTTACTTATAGGCGTTTGCGAAACGCTACAACCCGCATAAATGCGGTATATTTTTTGTTATAAAATAGAATAACTCCTCACTGATTTATGGTAAAATTGAATTAATCAACAAACAAAATCACCATATACCTCAGAAAGGAGTTATATACATATGATACCACATAAACAGCTTTCTTTGGCAGAAGTTTTTTCTGATTGTAAAGAAAAATTTGAAAACAACAAGCCCCAGTTTCTTTCTCTACTTGAAGATACTATTAATCTGGATGATTTAATTCCAGCTTCTTTTATAAATCATTTTTATGCTTCTACTGGAAGACCACGAAAATATCAGCTTTATGCTATGATTAGTGCTTTGATTTTACAGCGTATTTTTTCTATTCCTACAGATTCCCTTTTGATTATTTTTCTTAAATATTCTCAAGAGTTAAGGGATTTCTGCGGTTTCTTAAAAGTTCCTGATGCTTCTAAATTCACACGTTTTAAACAGGATTTTATTCTAGACTTACAATTGATGTTCCATAATCTTGTTGATATTACTGAACCAATATGCCAACAAATTGATGCAAAACTTGCTTCTATGACTATTTTTGATACTTCTGGTATTGAAACTTTCGTCACTGAAAACAACCCTAAATATGCTAACCGCATCATAAAACAACTTAAAGCTTTTAAGAAGACACATGGTCTGGATGATTCTTATGACCCTTATAAAGCTGCTTACAGGGCTATGCCTTCTCATGCTGCAGCTAACCCGGCCATTCAGCAGATGTACATTAACAGTCATTTTTGTTACGCTTTTAAATTTGGCATTGTAACCAACGGCCTTGGTATTGTAAGAGATATTTCATTTTACAACCAAGATTTTCTTAAGACTCACCCAGATATCGTTGTTGAGAAAAAATCCAATTCTCCTGATGAAGATAAGTCCCTTGCTGATTCTAAAGCACTTATACCTGTCCTTAAGGATTTTTTTGAAAAACATCCTTTGATAAATCCTAGAACTTTTTTAGGTGACGCTGCTTTTGATAGTATTGAAATTTATCAATATCTTTTTCAAGAACTAAAGTTTGAAAAAGCATATATTCCACTAAAAACTAAGCTTGCACCAGAAGAATCCGATTGTCCTTTGAATGAAGATGGTATCCCATGCTGCCCTCATGACCATTCTCTACCCATGAAACGACAAGGAAGCAAAACACACTTACGTTCAGGAATTCCAACAATGAAATTCGTCTATCCTAAAATGAAATGGATCCTAAAACCATTGGTTGCATAGATATTAGCTATACTTAAATTTTCAATTAAGCATGGTTCTATTTCTTGCACCCTTTTTTTCAATTTAACTATTCCAAATCGTGAAAATTTGCCTTTAATCTTCTAACTGCATTTTTAAAACTTCTCATCATCTTTTATTCATTTTTATCAGTGAGTTTCGCAATTACCTATCTTTTTACTGCTTGATGCATAAACATGCTAATTTCATCTATTTTTATTTATTATCCCTTTTTCTCTCTCTTTAGCTAACTTGTCATGAGCTGCTCTATGGATACATCTGTCTTTTTCACTGGTATCATGCTCTATTTGCCATTCTAATGCCTCAATTTGCCTATCCAGCTTTATGTTGTCCTTTGGAATTATTATTTCCAACATCCTTTTTCCTCCTCCCATTGATATTTAAAATAATTATTTTTTTAAAATTGTCACATTCCAAAGATATGTTTCATAACATATTCTGGGGTATGTCTATATTTTTCTACAAAACAATTTTTTATAAAAGGCTAAAAAGCCCTGTTAACTATTTTGCATCTTTAAGTTTATCTTCATCTTTTTCTTGCTGTTCCCTTTGAAACTTTTCATAGAAAAAATCAAACATTCTTTCCCGAGCTAGAGGCATATATTCAGGATTCATGACAACCACTTTTATGTCATCATCATTTTCTCTTTTCTTTCTCATAAGATCCTCCTTTAAGAATGCTACTATCATATTATTCAAATAAATTTATATGGTTACTATTGTTAAGAGCAATTCACACATTTCATTTTCTTATCAGATAACCTCTGTTAATTAATTTTTCTTTTTGTAATCTAAATATTTCTTTAATGTCCAAGTTAAATTCTGTACACATCACCGATATATAAATGGCACTTGCATTATATACATCTATGGCCTCCTGTATGCTTTTAGTTATATCTTCTATATCTTTGCCACTACATGTTTTAGGATTTTTATAGGTTTTGACAATCGTTATAGCTTGTACTGCTTCACCAAGTTCTTCTATAACCTTTTCCCTTACTACTGCCCTATGTAAGTCGGCAGTTCCTCCATCCAGCCAATTAAGACTAAATACATCACCTGTTATTTCACTGGCCATTTCAAAATAAACTCTAGGATTATTTAACTTTTTGCAAATAATTTTAGAAGTTTCCTTCGTAAGACTCCTTCTCCCAGTTTCCACAGCACTTATCATCTTATCTGATAAAAAACTTACCTGACCCAACTCTTGTTGTGTCATTCCCCTTTCTTCTCTGGCTTCCTTTATACAACTCCTATCACTCTGTCACCCCCTTTGCTGTAAAATTCAGGCTAGATATTCTTGTAGATGTAGAATTTTACATATTTATATCTACATCAAATTTTGATATATTTAAATTGTACATGAGCTTATTACACTGCTTCTTTTGTTACAATACAGATAGTTTATGAATGGGAAAAGATATTGTGAAGTAGCCTTTATTCTAAGATTCTTTTAATATAAGCAATAGTTCTAACTGCATCATTTAATGCATAAATAGCTTTTTCATCAATCTCTTTTCCTTTTTTAACTTCCAGCATAGTTGAATCAATATATCTGGAATAATTTATCAGAAAACATTGTATTCTAGTATTAACTTCTTTTATTTTTTCATTAGGCTGTTCTTGAACTTGCTCCTCAAGTGCAGCTCCACTTTGCCCTAATTCTTTAACTTGTTGCTCTAGTTTTGTATCCATCACACGACCTCCTTTGCCATTTGGAAACTATGTTTATTAATTGTTAGTTGAATATCTGCTCCTAAAGCATTAGCAATCTTATTTAAAGTTTCAACTGTTGGAGTAGCTTTGTGATTCTTTATATTACTAACATGTTTTTGACTTACTCTTGATTTTAAAGAAAGTTCATCCATTGTTATTTTGTTTTTTATTCTTATTGAAGTAAGTTCATCAATTATCTCTCTGATTATTTTTAATACCTCCTAGTCATTAATTTAATATAATTTTATTGCTTATGAGCAATAAAATTAAGTACTTTTTTATACCTATAGGTAATATTTTTTGTATGGCTTGAATTATGAAAAAATAAAATATATTATATAATTACCTGAAGGTTATAAAGGGAGTTTTTAATTATGTTTGATATTGGCACTCGAATTCGTGAATTACATAAATTAAATAAATTAACTACCAAAGAACTTGGATATAAAATGAATGTCCACCAAAGCTTTATTTCAGGTTTAGAGAATAATATCAAGAAATGTTCTATGGATAATTTATTTAAATTATGTGAAATATTTAATATAACTCTTTCTGAATTTTTCAATGATGATAAGTTCAGATCATGTAACACTTACCTCTGGACTCAAAGAACTTTTAAACAGTGCTAAGGATTTAACTCCAGAACAATTGGAGCTATTGTCCAAATTTATACAATCTCTGAAATAAATCGAAAGGAATGATTCCATAAACAATGAAGAAAAAATATTAAAAGTCCTTGAATCAATGCAATCTCAGCTTAATGGGCTTGAATCCAAATTTGATGGACTTCAATCTCAAACATCTGAAAACACTCAAATACTTAAAGCTCTTGAGCATAAAGTTGATGTTGTAAAAGCTGAGCAAGAAAACATGAAACATGATTTATCCAGTATTTCCGGTGACATACAATCAATAAAGAAAGATGTTGATACCATATCAAAAGATTTAACTATGGTGGAAGGTTGCTGGCAAGAACATGACCGACATAGCTTTTCTTAAAGGTGTTAAGTAGATGGAGCTTTGCATCTATCACACGACCTCCTTTTGTTTACTTATGTTAATTTTTTTCACGTTTTAAGCAAATTTATATAATTTCTATAATTTAATCCTTCCTGTTCGCATAGAGCAATTAATCCACCGTAAAATTTAGCTCCAACTCTATCCCCATGATTTAGTAACATAGACACTTGGGTTCTGTCTACACCAATGGTTCTAGCAAAACCTAACTGATTGCCATTAAATTTTTCATCAATAAGCTTTTGAATATTATTAATATTAGGCTTCACTTTTCTACCTCCTTGTTGTTAATTTTTTTCACAGTTTTAGTATAGCAACATTTGCACCTACCGTCAATAATTTTCACAAAATATCGTGAAAAAATTTTACGCTTTCACTTGTTGAATTTTTTCACGCTTATAATTAATATTAATATAGAGGAGTGATTATATGTTTGACAAGAAAAAATTTAAATTTCTAATAGAAAAAGCAATGAGAGACAGAAGAATATCACAATACGCAGAAGATAGTGGTGTAAATAGAACTTATTTATCAAAATATATTAATCAAAGATTAGATAATCCTCCTACTCCTGACATTTTGAAAAGATTATCTAATGCTTCATATGGTAATGTTTCGTATGAGGAATTTATGGAAGTGTCTGGATATATTGATAATAAAATAACTAAAGATATAAATACACATGAGGAATATATAATAAACGGTGAGTTTGGTGCTAGATTAAAATTATTACGTAAAGAAAAGGGTCTAACTCAAAAAGAATTGGCACAAAAACTCAACATGCAAAATACAGCCATTTCAAAATATGAGTTAAATCAAAGAAAACCAGATACAGAAACGTTATTAGAAATAGCTAACTTTTTCAACGTATCAGTAGATTACCTACTTGGTAATTCAGATGATAGAACTACTCTTAATCCTAAAGAAAACACATCATATGAAAAAATATCAGAACTAGTAAAAGAGAATGAGATAAAAACATTGGCAGCACATTTTGACGGTGAGGATATAACAGATGATGATGTTGAAGATATAAAAAATTTTATAGAATTTGTTATTCAAAAAAGAAAGAAAAAGAATAAATAGTTTATTTTTGGGGAGACATTATATGTATAAAAGAAAATGGTACCTACAGACTTGGCTCATTTCACTGATTTTTGCTTTCTCCATCTTTATTATTCCTGCTATACTAGGAATTATTTTATTATGGCTAAAAGCAAAGGAAAACAAGGTAATTCGCACAGAACATATGTCTTTATTGACACAAATAGAAGAATTAAAAAATAAATCTCTTGACACTAAAAAAGAAGACTTGAAAAAAATCAATATTGAAATTAATACTGCAGAAGAAAAATTAAAAAATATAAATGTAGAGCTGACTAATGTTAATAAAACATAAAGCTTTTAACAATAGAAAAGTTAACATGGTAAACAATAAAAAAGAATTTTTCAAGGTAACTTTAGAAGAAATTGAACAGGTTGTTAAGGCTAATCACAATAAAGCTGTTGAATTTACAAAATTGGCCCAGGCAGAAGAGTACCATATTTCTAAAGCTAAATGGAATAAATTATTGGAGAGTAAAAATATACAATCAGAAGCCTCTTAACAAGGTGTTTCAATTAATCTGACAATTCATTGGATAAAAAAGCCTGAACTAATTATACAATATGTTGTATTGTAGTGGATAACAAATACTACAAGGAATATAAACTTCTGCCTCACTCAATGATATGGATATTTCACTTCTAGATAAATACCTATACCCATCAGATAGCACTGGTCCACTTTAATAATTCATAATATCTCATCTAATTTATATAAAGAATACATTATTAAACTATAGATATGCTATAATATTTACCAAGAGAATAAAAATGTTTTTAGTTAGCCACCTCCCGGAATTTATCTCTTGCAAAAGAGGTCGTTGCGGTAATTGACAGCAGAGGAGGTGGCGAATTTGAGTGAAACTATCATTGCATTAGGATTTATATGTGTTACATCACTTGGCTTGACAGCTATGGTGATTGTAGGAACATATTTAAAAGATAGACTTGAAATTAAAGGTAAGTCTTCGGTTGGAAATTTGACTGAAAGTGAAATTTCTATGACTGCTGAAGATAAAAACTCAAAAAAGTAAAAATGCACCTTTCTGACAAAGTGCATTTTAGTTAAACCAAAAACATCTTAAAACTTAAAAACCGCAACGGCTTCTTTTAAATATATTATACCACGATTTGATTAAATTTAAACTAATTTAATTTAAATTTAATCTTATATATTGTAAAAAGGGGAATTTAATATAAATGAATATTGCCATATACAGCCGTAAATCAGTAGAAACAGATACTGGAGAAAGTATAAAAAATCAAATAGCAATTTGCAAAAGATATTTTGAAAGAGAAAATGAAGAATGTAAATTTGAAATATTTGAGGATGAAGGTTTTTCCGGAGGTAATATAAACAGACCTGATTTTAAAAGAATGATGCATCTGGTTAAACTTAAACAATTTGATGTGGTGGCAGTTTACAAAATAGATCGTATAGCCAGAAATATAGTGGACTTTGTAAATGTATTTGACGAACTGGACAAATTAAATGTGAAACTTGTATCTGTTACAGAAGGTTTTGACCCTTCTACTCCTATAGGAAAAATGATGATGATGCTTCTGGCTTCATTTGCTGAAATGGAAAGAATGAATATTGCCCAAAGAGTAAAGGACAATATGAGAGAACTTGCAAAGATGGGTCGTTGGAGTGGTGGAACTGCTCCAACAGGATATTCTATAGAGAGAATTAAGGAAGGTGGAAAAGAAGTATCTTATTTAAAGAAGGAAAAAGAAGCAGATAATATAAAAGAAATATTTAAAAAATACGCCAGTGGTTATACTGCTTTTGAAATACACAAATATTTTAAGCTTAAGGGGCTGAAATATAATCCCAAAACCATCTATGGTATTCTTACCAACCCAACCTATTTAAAGGCCACAGAACAGTCCATAGCTTATTTAAAAAACAGAGGTTATACTGTCTATGGAGAACCGAATGGACGTGGATTTTTGCCTTATAATCGAAGGCCAAGATATAAAGGTGTTAAGGCATGGAAAGATAAAAATATGTTAGTTGGTGTATCCAAACATGAAGCTGTTGTAGATTTAAATTTATGGATTGCCGTCCAAAATCAGCTTGAAGAAAAAACCGTTGCCCCTCATCCCCATGAAAGCAGTTTTACCTTTCTTACCGGTGGAATTATGAAGTGCAAATGTGGCTCTGGTATGGGAGTTTCTCCTGGCAGACAGAGAAGTGACGGAACCAGAAGATATTATTTTACATGCAGTGGAAAAAGATATAGACAAAATGGCTGTGATAATCTTTCCCTCAGAGTTGACATGGCTGAAAATAAAATTAATGATTTTTTGGAAAGCATGCGTGACAAAGAAAAATTAGTTGAATATCATAATAAAAATAAACAGAAATCCAATGTCTCCAATATAGGCAACGATATAAAAAACATTAATAAAAAGCTGGATTCAAACAAAAAGGCAATAGATAGTTTAATAGACAAAATGATATTGTTAAGTAAGGATGCGGCTAAATCACTTACCGGGAGGATAGAAGAACTCACCCAGGAAAACAATATGCTTAAAGAGGAATTATTGAAACTTGAAAGGGAAAAACTGTTTAATACTACCGACAAAGCAAATGTAAATTTACTTCACAATAGCATTAAACAGTTTTTACACACTGAATCTATGGAACAAAAGAAGCGACTTGCTAAAATTATATTTGATAAAATTATATGGGATAGTAGTACAAAGGAGCTGCAGATCTTTTTACGAAAGTGATGTTAATTAATCCGGTCAGCACCTCCTGACCACCCCCACTCATAAGTCATTATTATAACAAAATCAACTATCTCACCATGAACTCTATAATCATGAGCTCCATGCCAAGCACCAACTGTTACATCATATGTTTTAGGTGCTAATGCTGTTCCTACCACATATCCTAATGGGTGGGCTCTTGATACTAATTTTCTAAGAAAATTATTATATTCTTCTCTATCAGAAGGTGGAATCCTTTCAAAATCCACTATAACTCCATAATAGGATTTTTCATCCATGATGTTTATTATATTATCTATTAAAGTATTTTGAAGGTTTTCATTATTTAATATATTACTTATTAACTCTGTGTCAAAATTTGCTCCCGATAAATTTGTCACAGAAAGCAATGGTGCTACTCTGTTATTTCTTGCCACACTAATAATAGTTTCATCTCTAAGCGGAGTTAATCCTCCTTTTGCTGTAACATGATAACTAAAAGGAGTTATATAAGTCAAATATGGAGCTACATTATTTACAATCACGGTTTCCCTATCAGCATTAGAAGGTTGTATAAAAGCATTAGTTTCAATAACACCATAATTTTTTGATTTATCTGGTATTCTAAGTATCATTCCAGGATAAATAGATGAAGGATCGGAAATATTATTTAATTGGGCTATACTATTTACAGAGACACCAAATCTTTCAGATATAGACCATAGTGAATCTCCCGGTCTTACTCTGTATGCTCTTTCTTTGGTTGGAACTACAAGTGATTCTCCCACTACTAAACTTAACTGAGGCTGAATACTATTAGCATCTATAATACTATCTGGTGTAACGCCAAACCTTCTAGCTATAGACCATATAGAATCGCCAGGACGAACTACGTATATATTCAAATATAGGCGCTCCTTTTTTATTTATTATCATTAATCATTATATTCATTAATTCTATTTCTGTTCTAGCTTAATGATAAATATTTTTACTAAAATATCTATCACCTCTATCTGGAAATATTACAACTATATTTCCTTTATCTATAGATTGTACTAATTTTAGGACTCCTGCCATAGCTGCACCTGAGGAAGAGCCAACTATTAATCCTTCTTTTTCAGCCAGTTTCCTTACCATATAAAAGGCTTCTTCATCATTCACTTTTATGATTTTATCTACTAAACTCATATCCATAGTATCAGGAATAAAGTTATTACCTATACCTTCAATGCCATAGCATCCTTCAGCTCCTCCTCCCATAGTAGAACCTTCTGGATCAACTAAAATTGATTTTATATTTTTATTTTTTTCTTTCAAATACTTTACAATACCTGTAAAAGTTCCACCGCTGCCCGCACCAGCTACAAGATAATCTATATTTCCCTCCATATCCATATATATTTCAGGACCTGTAGTAAGGTAATGTGCCTTAGGGTTATCCTTATTTTCAAATTGCTTTAATGAAATTGAATTCGGTATATTATTAAGAAGTTCCTGGGATTTTTCTATGGCACCTAACATACCTTTTTCTTTTGGAGTGTTTATTATTTCTGCCCCTAATGCTTTCATCAATATCTGTTTTTCTTGAGAAAATTTTTCAGGGACTACAAATATAACCTTATATCCTCTATTTAATGCTCCAAGTGCAATTCCCAATCCTGTATTTCCTGCTGTAGCTTCCACTATGGTATACCCCTTATTTAAAAAGCCTTTTTTCTCCGCACCATCTATCATATATACTCCAATTCTGTCTTTTACACTTCCTCCTGGATTAAAATTCTCCAACTTGGCAAATATACCAACATTTTTCTTTACATTAAGGTTATTTAATTTTAGTATGGGAGTATTTCCTATCATTTCTTTTATGTCATTATAATAAACCATATTGGTACCCCTCCATTATATTATTTTGCAGATTCCAATGCATTTTTCAAATCTTCTACCAGGTCTTCTTTATTTTCAAGTCCCACAGATAGCCTAATTAGCCCATCTTCTATTCCGATTTCCTGTCTTATATCATAAGGTACTGCTGCATGGGTCATAGTGGCTGGATGGCATATCAAAGACTCCACTCCTCCCAGACTTTCTCCCAAAGTTATAAGCTTCAAGCCTTTAAAAAACTTATTTATATCCAATTTACTCCTTAACACAAAGGATATAATTGCACCCTGCCCTTTTGCCTGAGATTTTTGAATTTCATAATCATCAGTAGAAAACCCTGGATAGTATATTTTTTCTATCAAACTATTGCCTTTTAAAAAATCAGCTATATATTTAGTATTTTCATCATGTCTGTCCATTCTAACAGACAGTGTTTTTATTCCCCTTATGAGAAGCCAGCTGTCAAATGGACTTAATATCCCTCCTGTAGAATTTTGAATAAAGTGAATTTTCTCTCCTAATTCTTCATTATTTACTACCAGAAGACCAGCAATTAAATCACTGTGTCCTCCTAAATATTTAGTGGCACTATGAAGTACTATATCAGCTCCCAATTCTATAGGTTTTTGCAGATATGGAGTCATAAAGGTATTATCTACAATAGTCATCACTTTATTTTTTCTGGCAATTTCACTTATCCCCGCTATATCCGTTATAGTCATAAGTGGATTAGTGGGAGTTTCAATAAATATTGCTTTAACATTTTGATTTCGATTAAGACTCTCTTTAACTTTTTCCAGATTACTGGTATCTACTAATTCATACTCTAAATTAAAATTTTTAAATATCTTATCTACAACTCTAAAAGTTCCTCCATATACATTACTAGAAAGTATTACCTTATCTCCACTTTTAAAAAGCATAAGTACTGCTGATATAGCAGCAAGTCCTGATGCAAAGGCAAAACCTCTGTATCCTCCTTCTAAATCCGCAATTAACTTTTCTACAGCTTCTCTTGTGGGATTTCCTGTCCGTGAGTATTCATAGCCGCTATTTTTACCAAGTGCTTCTTGTTTGTAAGTAGAAGTTTGATATATGGGTACACTAACTGCTCCTGTAATTTTATCTCCATCTATTCCTCCATGTATCAACAATGACTCAATTTTCATTAATTATTCTCCTTCCTTGACCCCACTCGCCATAAATATTCCTGTTTCAGTATATTCACCTTTACTTGAATAAGCCTTACCTTTTAGATCTGTAGTCTCAATCCCTATTTTTTTAAATCCTGCTTCATCCATCCAATGTTTTATTTGTTCATGGGAAAATCCCAGCCATTCATCATGCATTTCAATTCTTGCCCACTCTCCATCATGTTCTTCTACATCTGATATGATAAATGTCCCTTTATTTTTTAGAATTCTATAGGCTTCTTTTACTACTTTTTCAGCATCCACAACATGATGAAGTGCCATATTCATATAAACAGCATCTATAGATTCATCAAATAAAGGAATATCCACTGCAGAACCTTTTATAGGATATATATTTTTTATTCCTCTATTTGAAGATGTATTATGCAATTCTTTTAACATATTTCTAGAATTATCTATAGAAAACACCAATTTTGCTTCTGAAGATAGAGCTAAAGAAATAAATCCTGTTCCACAGCCCAGATCTGCACATATTTTATCCTTTATATTAAACTTAGAAAGCACAATATACTTTAATCTATCCTCAAAATAATCTTCCCTAATTACATTCCATTTATCTGCAATAGAATCAAAATAAGCTACTGAATTCATAATTATTTATCCTCCTAAAATACACAATTAATTTTTAATTCTAAATAAAAAATGTTTTTCAAATTCCGGAATTTTGAAAAATAAATATCCACCAGCTTAGCTGGTGGTTTTTCCTAAGCCCTATAAGGGCACATTACCAGCATTATGCCTCAAGGCATCTTAAAGATCTCGCCAGCCGCAATTTATGTTACTTGCTACCCTTAAAAGGGTCCATGTATTCCTTCATACTTACTTGGTCGGCGATCATATCTTCTTTCTGTTGATTTCTTATATATTCTTCTATTGCTTTTTTATTTTTTCCAACTGTGTCTACATAGAATCCTCTGCACCAAAAGTGCCTATTTCCATATTTATATTTTAAATTTGAAAATCTCTCAAATATCATTAGACTACTTTTTCCCTTCAAGAATCCCATAAAACTTGAAACACTTGTCTTTGGTGGTATCGATAAAAGCATATGTATATGATCTTCACATGCATTCGCCTCTATTATTTCTACACCTTTCCATTCACAAAGTTTCCTTAATATTTTTCCTATCTCTTTTCTTTTTTCTCCATATATTTCTTTTCTTCTATATTTGGGTGAAAATACTACATGATATTTACATCTCCATTTAGTATGTGATAAACTATTACTGTCCATTTAGGGCAAACCTCCTTTGATTATAGATTTGGTTGACGAGACCTCTTCTATTTTATCAAAGTGAGGTTTTTTGTTCACCGCTTAAGCTATTCTGAACACACCTGCATAGCAGGTGGTTTTCATATAGACAATAAAAACCTTCTGCCTCTGTACAGAGGCAGAAGGTTACTTCCGCGGTTCCACTCTGTTTATCCCATATAAACTTAATAAAAACTATATAAATACAAGTTTACATGTGAAAACTCTTTATTGGTACAATCATACCTCAACGTTTTAACGTACGTACACGCTGAAATCTACTAAGATTCAACTCAGTGCTCCAAGATGCACTTCAATTACCTCCCACCAAAACTCCCTTACACCCAAGGGGAATTCTCTCTTGCAGTTTTGTGTAATCTACTCTTCTCATCATCGCAATTATTATTAATTTACTATGTATTAAATTTACAGTTTCATAATACTACATAAATTTAATATAATCAAGCAAAATATTATAAAATATTTTTATTTTTAAAATTAAAATATAAATTTATTTAATTTTATTATATACAAAAACATATAATTTGTTAATAAAATTTTATCTAAAGACTGAAATTAACTAACACCCAATTCTAATTATATTTTAAAAATATTAATTTCAAGAAAATTTAAATACTTTACAGTTTAAAATTCCTAATTTAAAATTAATTATAATGAGTGTTTTAATAAGGATTACTCAAAAATGCATATCAAAAACAGTTATATAACTAAAAAAATAATAATTTTTACACAAGATAAAAATTATAACCTATATATAGAATTACGGAATAACTCATATTTTTTAATTAACACTATGAAAATATGTCCATAAAGCAGGAGCATAAAATATGTATATTCCGTCTAATATAGAGAAAGGAGGATAATTTGGACAAAGAGCTGGAAAGGCTAATGAATTGTTATGGAAATGACATACTGCGAACTGCTTATATTTACCTTAAGGATATACACCTAGCAGAAGATGTCTTTCAAGATGTATTTGTAAAAGTTTATAAGAACTTTCATAAATTCAACGGCAAAAGCAGTGAAAAAACTTGGATACTTACTATAACTATAAACACCTGTAGAGATATACTTAGAAGTTGTTGGATAAAAAAAGTTCTACGATTTGATGATACTGAATATGGAATATTTAATTCTACAGAGAATTTAAATGACATAGAAGATACGGTAATTAAAAATATTGAATACGAAGATGTTTTAAAAAAGGTTATGGATTTGCCAAAAAAATACAAGGAAGTTATACTTTTGTATTATTATCAGGAGTTGTCCACCTCCGAAATAAGTAAAATTTTAAAGATACCTGAAGGTACTGTAAGAAGCAGACTTTATAGAGCAAGAGGAATATTAAAATATAATATAGGTGGTAGTATTGAATATGAAGGATAACATGAGAAATTTAAGGGAAATAACTAATTTAGTTTTAAAAGACATTCATGTAACTGAAAAGTTAAAAGATAGTACTCTAAAAAAATGTAAACGTAAAAAAAGATTAAAATTAAAACCTATATATGCTATAGGTATATTTACTGCAATAATTGTATTTACTTTAATAGATTATCAATATTATTATGCTAATTTCCATAACGATATAGCTAAGAAATATATATATAATAATCCTATTGCAAGAGTGTCTATTAAAGCCTTAGATAAAATTATAGGAAAATCCACAGATACGGAATTAAAAACTACAGAAGATAAATCAAAAAAATCTATACCTTCTACAGAGAATTCCTCAATTAACAGTGAAATTTCTCAAAACACCAAAAAAGATGTAGATTCAAACTCTAACTCTACTTCAGATTCAAATATAAATAATAACAATACTACTAAAGATCCGCAACCCAAATTAAATGATAATACTGAATACATAGCTAAAAATGAAAATCCAGAACCTGAAGATGAACCCATTACAAATCCAACAGAAGAGTTAAATAAAAATACTACTATTTCTCCAGATATGGTAAGTCTTGCTAATGCTCAAAATTATTTTGGAGGAACAATTTCTATGCCTTCTTATATACCAGAAAATTTTAAACTGACAGATATACATATTCCCGAAGATATAGAAACAGAAAAAATTATAACTATAGATTACAGCAGTCCTGAAAATAAATATTTCAAATTAACTCAAAGTAAAAAACTTTCTTCTAGTATTCCTGGGGAAAAAGTATCTATTAATGATGAAATTCAAGGCTACATATATATAAATAATGGCTCTGCTGCTTCAGATTCTCCTATAGTACAAATAGCATGGACTAAAGATAATATTGAATACACCTTATATGGTAACATATCTAAAGAGTCTATAATATCTATAGCAGAATCAATTAACTAACATCAATCTCTATTAATATCACCGCTTTCACTATATAATTACGTAAAAAGAGAGATTAAAATCTCTCTTTAAAAATCATAACCTTAACGATTACACTCATCCAAAATACCGATAAGCTTTATTTTGACACCTATATAACTACAGGTGGATGTCCTCACAGATGTCTTCATCTTCCTCGTATTAACAACTAACAGAGGATACATGTACCCATCTAAATATTGAACTTCCGTTTAAATAATGTAGTTCAAAAAAAAGCTTGCGTATATTTCAGAATATAATCAGTTATCTACAATTTATACTCAATTAACTTTTATTTCATAGTCATTATATAACAACCAATTTATTATGTCAACTATGTATTCTGAAAATTATTATATAATTAATGACAAATTTAGTAATTGTATAATACATATTATTTGTCAGAAACAGTTTCCCAATCTTTAAGAAATCTTTCTATTCCAAGATCAGTTAAAGGATGTTTACACATCTGCATTAAAACTTTATATGGAACTGTAGCAATATGAGATCCTACTGCAGCAGATTTAACCACATGTATAGGTCCTCTTATACTAGCAGCTATAATTTCAGTAACTATATTTTGTACTTTAAATATGGTTACTATTTCCTCTATTAATTTAATTCCATCCATACCTATATCATCTAGTCTTCCAAGGAACGGACTTACATATGTAGCTCCCGCTTTTGCAGCTAAAAGTGCCTGTGCTCCAGAAAAAATTAAAGTTACATTGGTCTTTATCCCTTCCTGTGAAAGAACTTTCACTGCTTTTAGCCCCTCTTGTGTCATTGGAATTTTTATTACAATATTCTTATGTATTTTTACAAGTTCTCTAGCTTCCTTTATCATACCTTCAGATTCTAAACTTATTACTTCTGCACTAATAGGACCGTCTACTATATCAGTTATTTCTTTTACCACTTCTTTAAAATTTCTGCCTTCCTTAGCAATTAAGGAAGGGTTAGTTGTAACTCCACATATTATACCCATCTCATTAGCTTTTCTTATTTCATCAACATTAGCAGTATCTATAAATAGTTTCATTAAAAATTTTCCTCCTCTTGTTTTGTATAATTAGAACTGATATATCTATAATTCTAGATCAAGAAAAATACAATATATAGTTTAAATACATACATATTATTTTTCAGCAAAAAGATTATTAACATCCTCTAATATTTTATAATTAGTTAAATCATAGTGCAAGGGACTAAGTGCCGCATATCCTCTTTTCACATAATATATGTCCGTATAATTGTAACTTAGCTCTTCTATCTTTTCTCCCTTATCATATATTTCCTGAAGATGATATTTGAATCCAACTCTGCATACCTTTAACCCCTTTATTTCCTCCCTAGGTAAACATGGTACATTTAAACTTAAAACTATATTTTCATCTTTACCTTTATATTTATCTTTATATATAGAGAAAACTTCCAGAGCATATTCCGCTGCTATATTGTAATCATAATTTCCTCCCTTAGTATCAAGGGATACAGCTATGGAAGGCACCTCACATATAGCAGCTTCTATAGCTGCAGATACAGTTCCAGAATATAATGAGTCTATACCTAAATTAAAGCCATTATTTATTCCAGATATAACCATATCTATTTGATCATTTCCCAATTTTCGCACTCCTAATCTGGCACAATCTGCTGGAGTACCATTAATGCTATAAGCTTTTGAATTTATTCCTTTAAGTTTTACTTCCTGTACAGTTAATTCACCTGGTACAGTAGTTATGCAATGACCGCTGCCACTTCGTTGTATATCCGGTGCTGCAATTATAACTTCATTATCTTTTTCAAAATGTTTAGCCAGTACGTGTATTCCTTCCGCCATTATTCCATCATCGTTAGTCAACAATAATCTCATTCTTTATCCTCCAATGCTAATTATAATGTATATTCAAATCAAAAATTATTAACGTCCTATTCTTCAATTTTATTTTCTATACTCCTCCATATTTCTTCATCACTTTTATCTTCAATTATTCTATATTTATTTCCTTTTATAGAAGTATCAAATTGACATATAGCCGAATATTCACAATAACTACAGCCATTTTTAGTTTTATTTTTATAAGGGGTAACTTCTATATTTCCAGCCAATATTTTTTTACATAAATCTGCTATAGTTTTTTTTACATACTTCCTTAGAATTTCAAACTGCTTTCTTGTGGCCAATGACGATTTGGACTTAGAAAGATTTCCATCCTTCTTTATGGAAACAGATATAATATCTGAACTCTTTTCCATACTAGTATCCATCTTTTTTATTACATTTACATCATTTAAAAGCAATCCATCCATTTTTAAACTTTTAGTTATTCTATCTTCTATTTCATGGTCAGATATATTTCCTTTAGTCTTTAGTATGGGGTCTTGTAACTTAAAATATAGTAATCCAGCAGGAATAGATTTCCCTTTAGTCATTTTATCAAACTCTGTAAGTATAGCATCCAAATATATTAAAAGCTGTAATTGAAAACCATAATATACGTCAGAAAGTCTAAATTCCTTGGTACCTGATTTATAATCTACTATTCTAATATAAGTTGTTATATCTTCCCTTGCTGTATCTACTCTGTCTACTTTTCCTGTAAGACTAACTTTTTCTCCTGAATCTAACTCTATTGAAATAGAAGGAAAATCACCTATTTCACCAAAGACAAGTTCATAGGCCCTAGGTATAAAATTCCCTTTTTTCATATGTTGTGCTATAAGCCATACCGACCTTGTAAGTGTTTTCTTTAATTTATCTGTAATATGTTTATATTTTTTAGAACTGTTTAGTATGAAATTAGGACTATTGTCTAAAGCATTATCTATTAAAGCCTTTACATTTTCTTCGCAATATCTTTCATCTACACTCTCCCAGGTTAAATTTTTTTCTTTTAGCTTAATAGAAAATCTTTCAAGTATGCCATGCATAAAGCTTCCTAGATCTGGAGCACTTAAACTATACATTTCCCTGTCTTTAACTTTAAGTCCATATTGTACAAAATACCCAAAAGGACATTGTGCAAATTTTTCTAACCTTGAAACGCTCATATTTAGATGTTTTCCATAAAGCCTTCTAATCTTAGCTAAATCTGAAATTTTAATTTCATTATTGTAATAAAATGCACCTAACACTGTCTCTAGTCTTTTATTCCAGATTTCATGTTCTCTGTACCACCTATAGACACCTATCCAAAGTAAATTTATATTTTCTTTATGGCCTAAATTTTTCCTTATATTTGAAATTAACATATTAAAGGTGGCTTTAGGACTGTTTACAGCTTCTATTCCCTCTTCACAGCCTGATGCATCCAACAAATTGCTTTTTTCCTGTAATTTAGGAAATAATTTTTTTATCATGGATATAACGACAGAAGGTCTTTTAGCTTTCCCTTCTTCATCGCTCATAGAATAAGTCAATGTTAAATATTTATCTACTATGGTTAATGTAGAATATATTAAAAATTGTTCTTCGAAAGCCCTGCTTCTTGTATTAGGTGCTATTTCCAATCCATTTTCCTTAAGTTCATCCCTATCCTGATCTGTAAAAATTCCCTCTGGCAATATAGTTACAGGAAAGATTCCATCATTGACGCCAGCTATGTAGAGTGCACTTATATTATAACTCTTTATTCTGGTTATATTACTTACCAAAACTTGATCTAACGCAGGAGGTATTACCCCTATTTCATATTGCGAAAAACCTATTACCAATAGTTCGTTAAATATTTCCATACCAAAAGATTGGTCTCCTATTACGTCTACAATTTGATCCAATACATCTACCACTATATCCCAGATTTGACTATACTCATTTGCCTTATCTAATTTATCACTATTTCTGAATTCTATTATAAGTTCTTCTACCTTTTCTGGTATTTTTAACTCACATAAAAAATTATATAATCCCTCACATATATGCCTTCCTTTTTTCCTTCCTTTTATATCAGAAGAAAGTTTTAAAATTGGTTCTCTAACCTTATTCCTTATGAAATTTATTCTATTTAAATATTCTTCCTCCTCTTCACAGTCACCCTCTTTAAAATTACCATAATTTATCTTAAAACTCCAAGGTTTTGTATCCAGCCATTGTTTTCCCCTTATTCCATTAGCCAGCACATAATTCTCCAGCATATCTATATCATCAAATTCTAAATCCAAAAGTCCTGTTTTTAAATATCTAAACACAGACTCATAAGACCAGTTTTTAGCCAATATCTCAACGGCAGAAATTATTAAAACTACAATTTGGTTATGAATAATTTCTCTTTTTCTATCTATAAAATAAGGTATGTCATATTGATTAAATACTGCTTTTATTAAATTTTCATATTCATCTAAATCTCCTGTAACCACCGCAATATCCTTAAATCTAAGATTTTTGTCCCTGCAAGCTTTTACTATGTCTCTTGCAATATAATCTATTTCAGTATATTTATTTAAAGCTTTGAATATCTTTATGTCTTCTGTAGATTCTTCATAACTCTTATAAGGATATGAGAACAAAGAATGTTGAAGGTGTTGAAGTGCGGTACTATTTTTAAATCTATAGCAGGGACTACACCTTAAATTTACTGGTTTGTGATAGGTTATATTATTTTCTTTTGCTATTTGTAAAATCTTTTGCTCTGTAATTTTAATAGGTAAAAACAAGTCCATGCTTTCCCTTTCTGAATATTCCCCCAATGCATCCATACATAAGGTTATATTTACTCGATACGCACTGCACATAATTTTTTCTATTACACTGTATTCCTGGGGGGTAAAAGTGGAAAATTCATCTATCCAAACCTCTGCATTTTTAAAAATAGTAGACTTATCTAATTTTTCACATAGGCTGTGCAATGTATCTTCTAAATCTATATAATTTTTACTAAGCCTATTTTGAAATTCCAAAAATAACATTCCTATATCTTCTAACTTATTTTTTAAACTTTTATTTTCTATCCTATCTAAATTTTCCTTTAAGATTTCAGGAGATATATTGTACTTCTTCAATTCTCCTATTATATCTGAAACCAAGTTTACAAAACCCCGTTTTTTTGCAGAAGTTTTGTAAACTTTTAATTTATTCTTATTTTCTTCTATTATTTTATACAAAAGTATATTTTTGCCCGCATCATTTATGTGTTTTTTAATTCCTCCTCCTACTTCATCAAATACTTTTTCAGCCATCCTTCTAAAACTAAGCACCTGCGCCTTTAAAGTTCCCTTTTCTCCTATTGACTTTATTAAATTTTTCTCTGCCTGAAAGGAAAATTGTTCTGGAACTAGAAGTATTAGATTTCTGTCACTACCTTTTTGTATTCTTTTTTTAATATCTTCAAGACAATAATAACTTTTGCCACTACCTGCCCTTCCATATATAAACCTTATACTCATAATATAATCACACCTATGCTACTAAAAATTGATCCTACTTTTATATATTATTTACTGTTTTTTATCTGTTATATATAATTTTAAAGTATATAAAAATAAATAACAAGTAGAAGATATTTTAGTATTCTTTAGTTATAGTAGTAATTTTATTTAAAATATCATCTGTAAGTTTATTAAGCTTTTTATAATCACTGCACTCTGTATATATCTTACATAAAGGTTCATCTGCATCCGGCATCACTAAAACCCATCCGTCTTCAAAATTAAGTTTTACCCCTTCAATTAAATCTATAGATTTTGAAGTATTTTCTTCTATTAAATTTCTCATTAGTCTCCCTTTCATATTCCAAGGACACTTTATCTCTTTTTTCAAAGTATAGTATTGAGGAATAGTAGAAGTTATCTGGGAAAGAGTTCTGTTGCAATTTGCCATAAAATTAATAATCATGGCACATACACTTACTGCATCTAATGTCATAAGATATGCACTTACTATATCCCTCTCACTTAAATAAGGAGTATTTTTTAAATAAGTTTCCAGTATAAATTTATGGGCGGTCTTAGTCCTTATAAATTTACATCCACATATTTTTGCCAGCTTTTCCATGGTGGAAGAGGCTGTAACTGGAACTACTAAAATTTTTATGTCATGGGTTTTAAGCATAACCAGTGCATTTAAAGCATCATATAGATTGTCCTTTATTATACTTCCCTTTTCATCTATAATAACTGGTTTTTTACATTCCTCATCTATTTCAATTCCAAAGCTCGCACTATCTTCTACAACTTTTTTGGCCAGCCCTTTGGTATCTCCAAATCTATCATAAAGTTTTACCTCTACTTTAAGCTCTCTTAAAATTTCACTTATTACTTCGAGTACCATAGGATCTTCTATACTTAAAATTGCCCTATATTTCTGAATTTTTATATTTTCGAGAGAAAGTCCATTTATAAGCTGTCTTTCATAATACTCCAGACAATTGTATATATGTTCCATATGTTTAAACTTATCTGATCTAACTCTCCTAAAATCTTCTCTTATAAAACTACTTTCTATCTTTCTCTCTATAGCTCTGTCTATATTAAGACCATTTTTATCCATAAATATTATAGTAACCTTCTCCGGCGTACTTCTATTTACACATACATAAATTCCTGCCTGAGCTCCAAAAAAAAGAATTGACTGCCTTATAAAGACCATTGGCATCTTTTTTAAGTCTATAACTTCCATACCCATGGATAAAAGCCCTGTGGCCAGGGAATATTTGAACATCTGTGCCGCTCCATTATCACTGCAGGCTATAGCAACCCTGGAATCTGCCTTTAGAACAGAGCCATAGGCAGAACCAAGCTTTGATACAAACTCTGGAGTTATATCTACATTTATCTCTCCACTAATACCATTTTTGCCAAAAATGGATTTTGATGCTTTTTCTTTCCATATAATATTAGAACTTACCAAAGTGCCGCTTTCTATTATCTTATTGGGCCATATTTTAACTCCCGGCTTTATTATGGCCTTATCCTTTATGATAGTGTCATTTCCAAGGGCAGCTTCTTCAAATACAGAACACTGAGATTCAACTTGAACTTTCTTACAAAGTACGGCGCCTCTTATTTGCGCCTTGTCCCCTATATAACAGTTATTAAAAAGTATGCTTCTTTTTATGGTGGCATCCTGAGAGATAATATTATTTTCTCCTAATATAGTATAAGGACCAATTTGGGCATTCTTATATATTTTACTGCCCCTCCCTATATATACAGGCCTTAAAATTTTAGCCTGAGGACTTATTTCACAGTCTTCTCCCATCCATATATCTTCTCCATACTTCTCTGCTTTTATATTTATATTTGCAAGCCCCTTCAATACATCAAAATGACATTTCATATACTGATCAATATTTCCTATATCACACCAATATCCCTGTGATACATACCCAAACACAGGTACTTTTTCCCTAAGCAAAATAGGAAAAAGGTCTCTGCTGAAATCAAATTTCTTATTTTTATCATAATATTTAAAAATATCCGGTTCTAAAATATATATTCCTGTATTTATCTTGTCACTGAATACTTCCCCCCATCCCGGCTTTTCCAAAAAACCAGTTACCTTTCCTTTATCATCTGTAACTACCACTCCAAATTCTAATGGTACTGATTCCTGCTTAAGTACCAAAGTGGCTACAGCATCTTTACTCTTATGATAGGCAATTGCTCTGGATAAATCTATATCTGTAAGGGCATCTCCACTTATAACAATAAAGGTGTCATTTAAAAATGCCTCTCCATTTTTAACACTTCCTGCAGTACCTAATGGGGTTTCCTCTATAAAATAACTTATATTTACTCCAAAATCTTTGCCATCCCCAAAATAATTTATTATTTCATCGGGCAAATATTGTAGGGTGACTCCAATATCTTCTATTCCCGTATTTTTAAGTAGTTCTAAGGCATACTCCATTATAGGTTTATCCATAATGGGCATCATGGGTTTAGGTATGTTACAGGTTAGGGGCCTTAACCTGGTTCCTTCTCCTCCTGCCATTATTATAGCTTTCATAAATATCACACCCTTCATCTATTTTTAATATTAGATTTTATTTTCTTCTTTAGTTTCAACTGTTTCACAACCACTTGATACTTTATTATATATTAGTATATTCTATAATATTACAATTACTTGCCCATTCCATCTAAAATATATCAAGTAATTCTAAGGTTCAGGTGGAGTTTGCTTATAAGAAATGCTTTTCTCCAACTGAACCTTATTAACAGTATTCTTAGTGCCTTTAGCACTTAGAATACGTTATCCTTTAGGGGAAGAACTTATCCAGGCGCATAGCAGTGCTTACCCCCCACTTTGAAGAAGCTTGGGTGCTAACTAATTACCGCGTTCGGATAAAAAATAAAGCCTGACAAGTTATTCTATTAACCTTGTCAGACTCTATATCTTACTTTAAATTTATTTAACTTTATTTACTTGCAGCATATCAGCTATTGCTGCCATATTTCCAAGAGAAGATACTGCTTCATTTGGAAGTATAAGTTTATTCGCTGGATTTTTAGCCATTTCTTTTAATGCCTCTATTTGTTTTAAAGCTATTACCTTTTCATCTGTGCCAGAATCTATTATGGATCTATTCACTAAATTAATAGCTTCAGCTTCTGCTTCTGCGACAGATTTTATTGCCATTGCCTTACCTTCTGCTTCCAGCATTTGAGATTGTCTAAGTCCTTCTGCCCTTCTAATATTTGCTTCCTTTTCAGCTTCGGCTTGAAGTATTTTAGCCTGTTTTTCCCCTTCTGCTCTGGCTATATCACTTTGTTTTTGTCCTTCTGCCTGAAGTATTACGGCTCTTTTATCTCTTTCAGCCCTCATCTGTTTTTCCATAGCCTGTTGTATTTCAGAAGGAGGCATGATATTTTTGATCTCTACAGATAATATTTTTATTCCATAGGCATCTGTTATATCATCTACCACTCTTAAAAGTTCTCCATTTATTTGATCTCTTCCTGAAAGCACCTCATCTAAAGTCATGTTACCTACGATATTTCTCATATTGGTAATGGTTGAAAAAACTATACCTGCCCTATAATCTTCTATATTGTATATAGCATCCTTTGGACTTAATACTCTATAGAAAATAACATTATCTATAGATATTTTTACATTATCTTTGGTTATAACACTTTGAGGTTCAATATCCAGTATCTGCTGTTTAGTTGAAACCTTTCTCCTTACAAAATCAATAAAAGGAATTATAAAGTGCCACCCTGGCTGAAGTACTCTGTGAAATTGCCCCAGTCTCTCTACAATTGTAACATATCCTGTATTTACAATTTTAATAGAAGACACCACCGCTGCTAAAATAATTATAACTATAATTAAAATTATAATTTTACCCATAATACTTATCCTCCTTCAACTATAAATAATTGATGATTGTCCTAACATACACATGCTCATATTTTTTCTATAACTAATCTATTCCCTTCTATTGCAATTACTTTTACTATGTCCCCTTTTTTTAAAGTATATCCCTGTTTTTTTATATTCCAGTAAACTCCATCAATTTTTAAGCCATTATTTTTTACCATTTCTTCATCCACAACAATTTCCTTTCCCACATAGGTCTCTTCTCTAAGAGGAGTAGGTTTTACATATTTTTTAATATTTTTTTTCACTATTGGGTAACAGATAATTATAAATACTGCACTAATTACCACAAATACTATAAGCTGAATTATAAAAGGATAATTTAATATTTCAGCTATAATTGCTCCAATAGCTCCTACTGTAAACCATACAAATAAAAAACTACTTGTTATTATGTCCAACGATAAAGCTGCTATTCCAATTATAACCCATAAAATAATACTGTTATACATATATCCTCCTTTCTAAAATACTTTATTTAAATGATATCAATTGCTAACACTCCCATGTTCTCCAAAGTGAAAAATAAGCACTGCTACTACACGCCTGGATAAGTTCTTTTAAGGTTTAGATAGAGAAAAGCAATTCTTTATGAGCAAACTCCACCTTAATCTAAGAATCACTTGATTCAATCCACAAATTAAAGCTGGCATCTGAAGGCATTCTCCAATCCCCTCTTGGAGATAAACTTACAGTACCCACCTTAGGACCATCTGGAATGGCAGAACGCTTAAACTGCTGGGTAAAAAATCTCTTTATAAATATATTAAGCCACTTTTCAATAACACTACTATCATAATCCTCTTTAAATGCATGTTTTGCTAAAAACAATATTTTTTTGTGGGAATAATTATGTCTTACAAAATAATACAAGAAGAAATCATGAAGTTCATAAGGTCCCACTATATCTTCAGTTTTTTGACATATTTCACCGTCTTTTCCTTTAGGAAGTAGTTCTGGACTTACAGGAGTATTTAATATATCTATTAAAATATCTGCTATATTTTTTGAAACTTCCCTATCTGCTGCATATCTAACCAGATATCTTACAAGAGTTTTAGGCACAGAACAATTTACCCCATACATAGACATATGATCTCCATTATAAGTACACCATCCAAGAGCCAGTTCCGATAGATCTCCTGTACCAATTACTAAGCCACCTTCTTTGTTGGCTATATCCATTATAATTTGGGTTCTTTCTCTTGCCTGAACATTCTCATAAGTTACATCATGTATATCCCTGTCATGGGATATATCTTTAAAATGTTGGAGACAGGAAGCCACTATATTTATTTCTCTAAGTTCCGCACCTAAATTTTTACATAAACTCACTGCATTATTATAAGTCCTGTCTGTAGTTCCAAACCCCGGCATAGTTATAGCTATTATATTTTTCCTTGAAATTTTAAGAATGTCAAAGGTTTTCACTGTAACTAACAATGCTAAAGTGGAATCAAGTCCTCCAGATATACCTATAACCGCTTTTTTCAAATTAGTATGGCTTACTCTTTTTGCCAGGGCAGAAGTCTGTATGTTAAATATCTCTCTACATCTTATTTCTCTCTCATCTCCACTTGATGGCACAAAAGGATGTTTATCAACACTTCTATCAAATTCTCCATAATCTAGAGTTTTAAACTGAAATTCTACGTTTACAGACTTCTGTGAAAGTTTTTTTATATTATCCCTAAAGCTCACATTTTTCAGCCTTTGGTTATTCAATCTACCCAAATCTACAATTGAAGTGATAACTTCATTTTTCCTGTTAAATCTCTGGTTGGCTTTTAATACTGTACCGTTTTCACAAATACACAGATCTCCACTAAATACTAAATCTGTAGAGGATTCAAATACTCCAGATGAAACATACATGTAGGAACACATACACCTGGCACTTTGAGAGGATACTAAATTTCTTCTATAAAAAGATTTACTTACAATTTCATTGGATGCTGAAAGATTTCCTATGATATTTGCACCCATAAGGGTTAAATAACTGCTTGGAGGTATTACGGCCCACAAATCCTCACATATTTCAAAAGCAAATTTAAATTTTTCACAGACAAATATTAGATTTACTCCAAAAGGTATGTCCTTTTGAAAATACAAATCCACCCTCTCATCTATAATATGCAGTCCTTCTGTAAACCACCTTTTTTCATAAAACTCTTCATAGTTTGGAATATAGCTTTTAGGAACAATGCCCAAAATTTCCCCATCAAATATTATATAAGCACAATTGTATAAGCAATAATTAAATACAAGAGGTGCTCCTACTGCTATAAGTATATCTTTATCCTTGGAATAATCACAAAGCTTTTTTAAAGCCTCTGTGGATTTTTCCAGGAGCAATTGCTGTTCAAAAAGATCTGCACAGGTATAGGATGTCATGGAAAGCTCTGGAAATACCACAAGTTTTGATTTTTCTGCTAAAGCCTTATCTATACATATCTTTATATTATTTAAATTAAATTCTATATCTGCTACATTTGTTAAGGGGCATGCTGCTGCTATCCTTATAAAATCCATTGATGACATATTTCTTCCTCCTTGGTAATAGTCTAATCTTATTATATACTTATATGTATTATAAGTATAGATACAAAATATTTGTTCTTCAGGTATATGAATTTCCTTCTCTAAATTATATATTTTAAAAATGTACTATCAATTTCAAAAGTTATTTTATTATATTAAAATAAGTTTTATAAAATTGGCTGACATAAATAATAATAATAGTATATAATAAGCTGTGGATGAAATTTAGGAAATATAAAGGAAGTGAAAATTAATTGATTTTTATAGGAAAATTTAATACTCTAAAAATAGTTAGGAAAGCATCTTTCGGATATTATCTGGATGCACAAACCGGTAAAACTAAAGATGATATACTTCTTCCAAAAAGTAATGATGAAGAAGATCTTCTCTCTGTGGGAGATGAAGTAAATGCTTTTATATACAAAGATTCAAAGGACAGACTGATAGCCACTTTAAAGGCTCCTAAAGCTACAGTAGAAAACCTTGCTTATTTAAAAGTAGTATCAAATACAAGTTTTGGAAGTTTTATAGACATAGGACTGGAAAGAGATGTTCTTGTACCCCTTTCAGAGCAAAAATACCCACTGCTTCCTGAAAAGTATTATCTTTTTTACATATATTTAGATAAAACCAACAGAATAGCAGCTACCACAGATATAGATAAATATCTCTTTACAATAACTGATACTAAACCAGAACAAATAGAACAAAAATATATTATAGGTTCTGAAGTAACTGGCATAGTCTATGGATTTCAAACTAACGGCAGTGCCATGACAGCTGTGGATAATCTTTATAGGGGTGTAATACTAAAAAATGAATATTACATAAATCTTTATCCCGGTGATGAACTAAAGCTTAGGATAAAGAACATATATGAAGATGGTAAACTAGGTCTTACTCCAAGAAAAACGCCCAAATATGAAAGAATATCCCTGGAAGAATCTATTTTAAATTATCTGAAAAATCACAATGGATTTATGCCTTATAATGACAAGAGCTCTCCTGAAGATATAAAACGTGTTTTTCATGAAAGTAAAAATTACTTTAAAAATGCCTTAGGCGGACTTATGAAAAGAAACTTAATAACACAGGATGAGAAAGGCACAAAACTTAAAAATCTTTAAAAAATTTTTTGAAGTTCTAAGCTTTAAGAATTTAAATACTCTTAAAGCTTAGAAATAGATTATTACTTTCGCTCTACTTTATTATAAATTATTTTTGCAATCTCATTTATAATAAGAGGTATAAGTGACAGGAGAATAACAAACATCCAGTCATTTGGTGTAAGAGTAAATACCTTAAATACTGAAGCTAAGAAAGGTACCGTGATAACTATATTCTGAAGTATTATACCTAAAATTATAGCCCCTATTAAATATTTATTGGTAAAAATTCCAATTTCAAATATAGACTTTTTATTATGTCTGATACTTAAAGTATACAAGAGTTGAGATATGCTAAGTACTGCAAAAGACATAGTTTGTGCATGCATAACAGAATTTGGATATACCTTAATACCTATATAAAAGGCAGACAAGGTAAGTATACCTATTAAAATACCATTTCCTATTAAAAATACACCACTTCTTCCTGAAAATAATCCTTCTTTTTGATTTCTAGGTTTTTCTTTCATTATATCAGGATCATCTGGATCTACTCCTAATGCCAAAGCAGGCAAACTATCTGTTATAAGATTTACCCAAAGCAGATGAATAGGTCTTAAAATTGCAGGCCACCCTAACACTATTCCTATAAATAAGGCTATTAGCTCCCCTATATTACAAGAAAGAAGAAATGTTATAGATTTTCTTATGTTATTGTATATATTCCTTCCTTCCTTTACAGCTTCCACAATAGTTGAAAAATTGTCATCCGTAAGTATCATATCAGAAGCACCCTTTGCCACATCTGTTCCAGTAATACCCATAGCTACTCCTATATCAGCTGCTTTCAAAGAAGGTGCATCATTTACACCATCTCCAGTCATAGATACTATATTCCCTTTTTGTTTTAAAGCTTTAACTATTCTTACCTTGTGCTCTGGAGACACTCTTGCAAAGACTCTTAAATCATCAATTTTATTTACGACTTCATCTTCTGACATTCTATCAAATTCAGCTCCCAGTATTACCTGAGAACTATCCTCTGCTATACCCAGCTCTTTTGCTATGGCATAGGCAGTATTTTTATGGTCTCCTGTAATCATAACAGTTATTATACCAGAGTTTTTACATTCTTCTATAGATTTCTTTACATTTTCTCTAGGAGGATCTATCATTCCCACAAGTCCTACAAAGATCAATTCATTTTCCATGGAATCAATTTTAATATCTGATGAATTCTCCGTCTTAACGGCAGTTGCAAGTACTCTAAGAGCATCTTTTGACATTGAATCAGAAGCTGAAATCACTTTAGATTTTAATTCTTCTGTGAAATCTACTACATGACCTCCCAAATACATATAACTGCAGATTTTTATTAAGTTATCTACCGCACCTTTTGTAATCACATGATACTTATCCCCATATTCATTTAAAGTGGTCATAAGCTTCCTATCAGAATCAAAAGGTATTTCATTTACCCTAGTATGGGATTTACTTTCACTATCTTTAAATATATTAAACTTAAAACCAAGTTCTAAAAGTGCAATTTCTGTAGGATCTCCTGTTTGTGAATTTTCAGAATAAGTGGCATCATTACAAAGTACCATATTCTCTATAAGTCTCTTATGTATAAAATTATTTTCATCTAACTTTAGAATACTGTCTAATGTATCATCTGCATAAAACTTTGTAACAGTCATCTTATTTTGAGTTAGGGTTCCAGTCTTATCAGAACATATTATATTTACAGAACCTAATGTCTCTATAGCCGGAAGCTTTCTCACTATGGCATTCTTTCTTATCATTCTCTGTACTCCCACTGCAAGTACTATAGTAACCATAGCTGGAAGGCCTTCTGGAATGGCAGCTACCGCTAGACTTATGGCCGTTAGAAACATTTCAAATAAATCTCTCTTTTGAATCACAGCTACTGCAAACATAAGAATACAAATTATAAGTACTACAAAACCTAACATTTTTCCGAGCTGAGCCAATTTTTTTTGAAGTGGAGTTAAATTTTTACTATCTTCATGAAGCATTTTTGCTATTTTCCCTATTTCCGTATTCATGCCTGTAGCTACAGCCACCCCTACACCTCTTCCATAAGTAACTAACGTAGACATAAAAGCCATATTTCTTTGATCTCCAAGGGCTACATCATCTTCTTCTAAAATACCCTCTGCATATTTTTCTGAAGGCACAGATTCTCCCGTTAAAGCTGATTCTTCTATTTTTAAATTTGCACTTTCTATTAATCTTAAATCACAGGGAACATATTTACCCGCATCTAAAATCACTATATCTCCAATGACTACATCTTCAGAAGAAATTTCTATAACTTTTCCATCTCTTTTTACCAGTGCCTTGGGTACGGAAAGTTTCTTCAAAGATTCCAGTGCCTTTTCTGCCTTCGCTTCCTGTATCAAGCCTATAACTGCATTTAATACAATTACAATCCCTATTATAATTGCATCACTTATTTCATTAAGTAATGCAGAAACCACTGCTGCAGCCAGAAGTATATATATAAGAACATCATTTATCTGTTCAAATAAAAGCACTAAAATTGACTTTTTCTTTTTCTCTGCCAATTTGTTTTGTCCATATTTTTCTATTCTGATCTTTGCTTCTTCACTGGTAATACCATTTATAGAATCTGTATTCAATTCCTCTGTTACCTCTTTGCTGCTTTTTTTAAACCACATAAAATCACCTACCCTTTGTTGTATTTTTTGAATTTAGTATAATCTTATACTTATTTTAAATAATTATTACATCCTAACTTTATTTTTAATATAATTTCACTATGTTTTTACGGAAATATTATATATAATAATTTATAAGTGTATTTTAATAAAAGTGTGGAGGTAAATTATGGAAATTTCTAGAATTGGTAGATCTTCTGCTCCTTCTTCTAAAAATAAAAGTATGACAATAAAAAAGGATTTTTCTCAAAGTTTTAATTCCCAGATGGGAAAAAAATCTGAACAAGAACTAAAAAATATGTTTGACAATATTAAGAAAAAAGGAAATAGATTATCTATAACAAAATGTTATGCAGACGTTAAAATCTATAAAAAAATGATACAAGAATATTTAGAATCAGTGTTAAAGTATATGTATAATGTAAAAAAAGATATAAGCTTTTGGCAAACACAATATTTTATAACTGTAGATACCATAGATAGAAAGCTAGAAGAACTTACCTCATTATTAATGAGTGAACAGAAAGAAAATTTAAGTGTAGCTGCTACTATTGATGATATAAGTGGCCTTTTAGTAGATATATACAAATAAAATTTTTTGATAGTTGTATTTAAATCCTATGTATTTTTAATATGATATATTCCACCCTAAAAGGTGGAATATATCATATTACAGATGCCAATAGAAGTATTTCCTCATTATCATCATATATTTTGTCAAATTGACTTATAGGAAGAGGGTTTTTCCCTTTGCCTACTTCTATAGTAAACCCAGGTCTTTTGTGATCTTGTATAAACCAATCTTTATATCCAGCATAAGATGCTATTCCAGTAGTTTCCGCTAAAGAATAACCACTGGCCTTAGCAAACAATTCTCCTATCCTTCTTGACTCTGAAGGAGTTACTTCATCATACTGCCAATAAATAACTTCACCCTGACTGTGATAAGCTAACACCAACCTAAAATTATGATTATTTGTAAACCCCACCATAGCCTTTGTTTCAGGTTCTGATACAGGATAAGGTCCTGAATACCTGGTAGGTCCAGGTCCATATACCCCATAAGAAGCTTCTGCTTCTTTTGAAAGTTGCCATCCTGCGTCATAATTATGATTAATATCTACCCCTCTATTATTGGCTTGCCAATCTTTAGAGAAATCTTCACTGTTATTGTTCCACCTCTTCAAGTCATAGTAGAAAGGATTATTTCTACTTAATCCATTTAAAACAAGTTCTACTCCATCAGGGTTTACCATGGGAACTATATATATACTACTATTTCTCCATATATCCCCTATATTATATCCTCTTATATTTTCTCCCCGGCTATAGGCTCTAGCAAAATTTTCTATAAATTTCATCAAAAGTGGAGCCGTTATCCATTCCAGTGAATGATGAACTCCATTATATGATACTTCATTAGTTCCTACACCAAGCCTCACATAGTAAAGCTGCTTTCCAAGTACACTTTCACCTATACTGCCAACAGTTATAAAGGGATATCTAGCTTCTAGTCCCATAAGATCCGTTTCCAATATATCATAGGTATAATCTATATTTGTATCTACTACATCTATATTATAAGGTACCTTGACTTTCACTCCAGGAATTAATCCAAAAGGTTCTATTCCTGGATTTGCTACTATTATGTCATACACATCAGTTCCATATTTTTTAGCTATGTTGTATAGAGTATCTCCTGTTCTAATAGTATATATATCATACCCTAACATAAAACTTCTCAAAATTCTATAAGTAGCAGATCCTATTATTCCATCTACAGTTAAGCCATGATTTCTCTGAAAAATTTCTACTGCTGCTTTAGTATCTGTACCATATATTCCATCTATTGCTCCAGGATTATATCCTATTTTTTTTAGAGTTGCCTGTATGTGCATAACTTCAGTGCCTCTAGATCCTAATTTAAAAATGGGCATATTTAATCTCCTAATTATTTATGTTAATATATATCTATACTTTTCTAATAAAATAGGTGACTAAATCATATTTAAAATTATTTGTATTATATATTTCAGTTATTATATAAGATTTATATTATTACATATTGCTTATAACTTCTAGATTGTCTAATGTATTCCTCTGCCGAATGTCTTAGAAACTTTTTTTCCTCAGTAGTAAGTTTCCTTATAACTTTTGCCGGAGAACCCATACATAATACCCCAGAAGGTATTTTTTTATTTTTAGTTACAAGACTTCCTGCTCCTATAATAGTCTCTGTCCCAATTTCCGCATTATCTAAAATTATAGAACCCATTCCTATTAAAGAATAATCTCCAACTTTTCCTCCATGTATTATAGCATTATGTCCTATAGTAACATATTCTCCTATCTCCGTAGGATTCTCCTCTAGACTTGTATGTATAGTACAATTATCTTGTACATTACTCCCTTTTCCCACATATATGTGATTTAGATCTCCCCTAAGTACAGCTCCAAACCATATACTCACATCCTCACAAAGTTTAACTTTTCCTATAACCTCTGCATTATCTGCTATAAAACAGCTTTCATCCAATTCTGGAATATAGTATTTAAACTTTCTTATCATAAACCCGCACTCCCTTAAAAATTAGTATTTTATTAAAGTAAATTATACCTAACTAAATTACAATCAATTTAATCTTGATATAAAAGTATTATATTTACACCTTGATTTCTTATTTTTTCTTATTCACTCTATTAGGCTTAGCTTTAGGCCTTATTCTTATGTCTTTACTCTTGGAAGATTTTCTTCTGTCAGTATATATACCCCCATTCTTTAAATCTACAAACCATAAAAATAAGATTAAAAACAGGGCAGAAGAAATATATTGCCATATAGTACCACTTAGATTGTATTTAAAATAAGCTGAAATTACAGGTGGCAAAAAAAAGGCACATATAGATAATATAAGAATCAGCCATTTATTAGGGTGAAATCTATATAGTATATGGGATTTTAATAGCCTATAAAAAATTATCACCAATACTGTCATAAACAGTACTTGTAATGCTATATTCAACCATGAAGGCATTTCATTTCCTCCTTTAATTTATCTATCTTTATATTATTATATACTTTAAACGTAGAAAAATAAATAATAGAGAGCTTTTTATATATTAAAAAAAGGCTGTCCTAAATCAGCCTTTTTTTAAAATATATATTTACCTTTTCCTGGTTTTCTACTAAATACAGTAACTTCATCAATATCATCCTGTTGACAAACAAACCTGGTCATTCTTTCAACTCCAAATCCAGCTCCAGCTGTTTTGGGAATTTCTCCTCTTTTGGCCAGTTTAATATAATCTTCCATAGCCTCTTCATCCATGCCTACTTCTCTCATTCTTGTAATAATTCTGTCATATTCATATTCCCTTTCTCCACCGCTTAATCCTTCTACATAACCCATAGGCCATATTAAATCATAGTTTTTATAAGTTCCCATATTTTCTAAATCTTCAGCATCATAAAACTCTCTCTTGTGGTTTATGAGCCAGAAAGGTTTAGTTGCTTCTTTTGAAGCAAGAGCTTCAAAATCTTTTCCATATTTAGCCTCTAACTCTTGAGTAGTGTGTCTTTCAAAAGGTCCCGATATATCTAAATGAGAAGTTCCTATTTCTAATTTTCTAAACTCCTCTTTGCACTCTTCTTTTATATAGGAAAATGCTTGTTCTATTAATCCTTCCATAAATTCAAATATGGTATCCATAGTTGCATCCTTAAATTCAAAATCTATTTGAGTAAATTCAAATAAATGTCTGGTATCTCCTCTTTCTGGAAGTTCTAACCTTACATTAGGAGATACAATGTATATCTTTTGTAAATATGGACTTGACAAGGCCAGCTGTTTATGGAATATCATGGACTTTGTAACATTGAATTTTTGACCTCCATAAGTAAAATCACATTCTTCTACGCTGTGGCAAAGCGGATCTGTTATAGGAGATATCATGTTAGGTAAAAGTCTCACTACTCCATTTTTATACATATAATCATCTACTGATCTTAAAATTGCTTGCTGTATCTTAAGTATACTAGGTAATTTTTCTCTTTTAATTTTTCCAATTGCTTCATCTAAAAGTTTTAATTCCCTTTCCCTCTCATCTTTTAATACATATGTTTTCATATATAAAAACCTCCCTCAATATTCTTAATAGTTTTATCCGAAGGCTGCAATTAACTAACCCAGCTTCTTCAAAGTGAGGGATGAGCGCTGCTACACCCCTTTGCTTTTTATTTCTTTAACAATATAATAATACTTTTTTGCATAAATTACAATATTATTAATTAGTATTATTGAAATTTATTTATTTATCAGTCAGCTCCATCTTTAATTGAGTAATTAAAAATTATGTGTTAATGATAACGTTTCAAATTATTAATTTGATAAAGTTTCTGATATAATGTTATTATAGGATTGCTATCTATTTAAACTATAGCAAATTATATTAATTTAAATTTTATTAAAAAACTAAATTGATTTTAATAGATTTTAAAAAGGAGGAAATGTAAATTGAGCTTAAAAATTAATGGATTAGATGATTTAGACCTTCAAATTCTTGATATTCTTTTAAAGGACTCAAGAACTCCTTTTCTAGAAATAGCTAGAAAATGTCACGTAAGTGGTGGAACCATACATGTTAGAATGAAAAAGATGCAAGATATGCACATAATAAAAGGTACTAAACTTATAATTGACAACTCCAAAATAGGATACGATGTATGTGGTTTTATCGGCATATACCTTGATAAAGCTAAATCTTTTAAAGAGACCCTGGAACAATTAGAGAACATAAAAGAAATTGTGGAGATCCATTACACTACTGGAGAATATTCAATATTTATAAAAGTAATTTGTAAAAATATAACTGATTTACAAAATTTGCTTATGAATAAAATACAATCTGTAGATGGAGTACAGAGAACAGATACTATCATATCTCTTTTTCAACCTGTAGATAGAAGTTTAAATATAGATATCTTAGACAGCGGACATTAGTTTTTTATCTTCTTTTTATTTTTAGCTTATAAATTTTAAGAATATGGAAATAATAAATATGGGCACAATATATTTATATAAAATAAAAAGGAGATGTAAGTTATGAAAACACTAGATATTATTGCATTAATATTAGTTGTAATAGGTGCTCTAAATTGGGGACTAATTGGATTTTTTAGATTTGATCTTATAGCAGCACTATTTGGAACAATGTCTACATTCACTCGAGTATTATACGCCATTGTAGGCCTCGGAGGATTATATGCTCTTTCATTTTTCGGAAAAGAAAGAATTGCCGGAGATTCAAGAGATGCGGGTGAAGTTAAATAATTGTTAAACCAATTATTTACCCTAAAAAGTGGAAAACTTTTTAATCAAGTTTTCCACTTTTTAGGGTATCTATTACTTTAAATTCTTTTTAATTCCTCTATTTAATGTATTTTTATAATCTATAAAATTATATACATCCTCTGAAAAAAGAGAACTGAATTTTTTTAACTCATCTAAAGAAATATCTTCTATAGCTTTATTTTTATCTTCACAATACAGCACAATTTCACCAATTACCTTATGTGCATCCCTAAAGGCCATACCTTTATTAACTAAATAATCTGCTGCTTCTGTGGCATTTAAAAAACCTCTTTTAACTGCATTAAAGGTATTTCTTTCATTGACTTTTAATGTGGAGAGCATGCCACTCATAATTTTAAGGCAGCTTAATACAGTATCTAAGGAGTTAAAAAGCTGTTCCTTATCTTCCTGCATATCTTTATTATAGGCAAGAGGAATACCTTTCATAGTAGTTAGCAGTGATATGAGTGACCCATATACTCTCCCAGTTTTGCCTCTTATAAGTTCTGCAGCATCAGGATTCTTCTTCTGAGGCATTATGCTGCTTCCTGTGGAAAATTCATCATCTATTTGTATAAAATCAAATTCTTTACTGCTCCATAATATAAGTTCTTCACTTAAACGGCTTAAATGCATCATTATTATAGAAAAATCTGATATTAATTCTATAACATAATCTCTGTCACTTACGCCATCCAAAAAATTATCTACAGGTTTTTTAAATCCCAATTCCTTAGCAGTAAAATTCCTATCTATGTTATAAGTGGTTCCCGCTAGAGCACAGCACCCTAAAGGACTCTCATCCATAATGTCAACAGCATTTAATATTCTTTGCCTATCTCTTTTAAGCATATGGTAATATGCCATTATGTGATGTTTAAAAGTTACTACCTGGGCCCTCTGTAGATGAGTATATCCCGGCATTATTACACTATTTTTATCACCAAGATTTTTTATCACATCCTGAAGATACTCTATATTTTCAACTACTTCCAGAGCCTTTCTCTTAGTATATAATCTAAAATCTAATGCTACTTGATCATTTCTACTTCTAGCGGTATGTAATTTTTTTGCTACTTGTCCTATCCTCTCTATTAAATTAATCTCCACAAAGCTATGTATATCTTCATAATCTCCTTCTACTTTAAGTCTATCTTCTTCTATATCTTTTAATATAGACTCTAATCCACTCAATATAACTTTACTTTCTTCATTAGATAAAATATTACATTTAGCAAGCATTCTAACATGAACCATGCTTCCTTCTATATCTTCCCTATAAAGTTGTCTATCAAAACTTAGAGAACTATTAAAATCCTCCATAAGTTTACTTTCAGATTTTTTAAATCTTCCGCCCCAAAGCTTCATAACTAATTTCCTTTCTCCTTTTCTATCATAGCTTTAATCTTATATGGAAGACTAAATAATTTAATAAATCCTTCTGCATCTTTATGACTGTACAAATCACTTGCTCCAAAAGATGAAATATCCTGATCATACAGGGCATGTGATGCATCTATTCCAACCGTCATCACATTTCCTTTATAAAGTTTCAACTTTACACTTCCCGTTACATTCTTTTGGGTAACTTCTACAAAAGCATCCAATGCCTCCCTTAAAGGACTGAACCATAACCCATCATATACAAGTTCTCCATATTTCTGAGATATTATCTGTTTATAATGTGCAGTATTCTTATCTATAGTCAATCTTTCAAGAGCAGCATGAGCAGCATATAATATTGTTCCACCTGGTGTTTCATAAACCCCTCTTGATTTCATGCCAACTAATCTATTTTCTACCATATCTACTATTCCAATTCCATTTTCTCCACCTAACTTATTAAGAGCTTTTAGCATTTCTACAGGAGGTAATTCTTTTTCATTTAACTTTTTAGGAATGCCCTGTTCAAAATACAACTCTACATAAGAAACCTCATCCTTTGCTTTTTCAGGAGGAGTTGTCATAAAATACATGCTGGTTTTATGTTCATTTTTAGGATCCTCTAAATCTCCACCTTCATGGCTTACATGCCATATATTTTTATCATTTGAATATATTTTTTCTTTAGTTACAGGTACTTCTACACCTTTAGAGTTTGCATAATCTATAGCATCTTCCCTAGATTTTATATCCCATATTCTCCAGGGTGCTATTATACCTATTTCAGGATCAAAACTTGCTACTCCTACTTCAAAACGCACCTGATCATTACCTTTCCCAGTACATCCATGAGCTATATACTTAGCTCCTTCTGCATGGGCTATTTCTACCAATCTTTTTGCCATAAGCGGTCTTGCAAGAGAAGTTCCAAGTAAATATGCATCTTCATACAATATATGAGCTTTTACTGCACTAAATAAATAATCCCTCACAAATTCTTCCTTCACATCTTCAATATATACTTTAATTGCCCCTGTTCTTATAGCTTTTTTTCTTACTTCCTCCATATCATCATCTTGTCCTACATCTATACAAGCAGCAATAACGTCTAAATCGTAATTTTCCTTAAGCCAGGGAATAATAATTGAGGTATCCAGCCCTCCTGAATATGCCAACACAACTTTATCCTTCATAAATCAGACCTCCAAATTATATCAAAATTTTTATCTACTATACCAATAGCTAAATTAAGATTAACAACTAATTTTTCTTCAACTAAATATTATTTCATCCGAAGGCTATCACTGCCATCACCCCAAACTTGTTTAAAATTGGGGATAATCATTGTTAAGCCCTAGATAAGTTCTTCTAAGAATCACTTGATAACTTTGTCTAAGAAAGCTTTTGTTCTGGCCTCTTTAGGATTAGAAAATATATCTTCAGGAGACCCCTGTTCAACTATTTTTCCTCCATCCATAAATATAACTCTGTCCGCAACTTCTTTTGCAAATCCCATTTCATGACTTACAACCACCATAGTCATCCCATCCTTTGCCAAATCCTTCATTACATTTAAAACTTCTCCCACAAGTTCTGGATCTAGTGCTGATGTAGGCTCATCAAACAACATTATATCTGGATTCATAGCAAGAGCCCTTGCTATAGCAACTCTTTGCTGTTGTCCTCCTGAAAGTTTAGATGGATAATAATCCATTTTATCTCCAAGTCCAACTTTATTCAAAAGCCTTTTGGCTCTTTCAAGCACTACTGATTTCTTTTCCTTTTTAACTATCAAAGGAGCCTCCATAACATTTTCAATGGCAGTCATATGCGGAAATAGATTAAAACTTTGAAATACCATACCCATTTTGGTAGTTATCTTTCTAAGCATTTTTTTATCTTTCGGATTTAATTTTTCTCCTTCTATAATTACAGTTCCACTGTCTAATGTCTCTAGATGATTTAGACACCTTAAAAGAGTACTTTTACCTGATCCTGATGCTCCTATTACTACTAAAACTTCACCTTTTTTTACCTTTATGTTTAGATCCTTAAAAACTATTAAATTATTAAAGCTTTTAGTTAAATTAATTCCTTCTATCATGTATTCTTCTTTATTCAAGTTTTCATAATTATTCAAGATTATATTTTCCATATAATTACCTCCAATTATATTTTACCTATTAACTATAGATAGCTAATTTTTTTTCAAATGCTGCAAATACAGTTGTAAACATAGTTGTCATTATAAGATACAGCACTGCTGCTGTGAAAAATACGGATATTGGATCAAAACTACTGGCATATATCTGCTGGGCCGATCTCATAAGTTCAACCATTGCTATAGTAGATACCAGTGAAGTATCTTTTAATATAGCTATAAATTCATTTCCCACTGGAGGTATTACAACTTTCCAGGTTTGAGGTAATATTATCCTTCTCATAGTTTCTCCATAGCTAAATCCTAGAGCTTTAGCTGCTTCAAACTGCCCTTTGTGTATAGATTGTATTCCTCCTCTTATTATCTCTGCCATATAAGCGCCACAATTTAAAGAAAGCCCTATTATAGCTGCAGAAAAAGGCTTAAGTTCTATACCAACAAAAGGTAATCCATAGTAAAAGAAAAATAATTGAAGTAATAAAGGAGTCCCTCTAAATACCCAAGTATAAATACTTGACACAATTCTCAATACCATATTTTTAGATAGCTTTAAAAGTGCCAAAAATATTCCAAGAATTGTTCCAAGTATCAAAGCAATAACTGTAAGTTCTATAGTCATTACACTTCCCTTTAATAAAATAGGTAATATGTCTTTAATAAATCCCACGTTCACTGTTTTTATACACTTCCTTTTGCATATATTTATTTATATATGTCTTCCCCAAACCATTTAGTTGAGATTTTAGACATTGTTCCATCTTTTTTTAAATCATTTACTGCCTTTTGTACTGCTTCTTCTAATTCCTTATCACCTTTTCTAAATCCTATGCCCATTGGTTCACTAGTAAGCTTTTCACTCAGCACTTTATATTTTCCATTTTTTGATGCATTTGTCACATAATATCTTCCTACAGGTTCGTCAATGATTACAGCATCAATTCTACCTGCCGCAAGATCTTGAAGTGCTTCTGTAGCCTTGTCATATTTTTTTAGTTCTTTTAGCCCACTTAGCTTTGACGCAGATTTCTCACCTGTTGTTCCAAGTTCCACCCCCACAGTTTTACCTTTTAAATCACTAACACTTTTCACTTCTGTATTTTCATCTTTAACAATCACAATTTGTCCTGCCATTACATATGCTTCTGAAAAATCTATTTGTTTTTTTCTTTCATCTGTTATACTCATTCCAGATATTATAGCATCAAACTTACCAGAGTTCAGTGCTAAAATTATACCGCTAAAATCAGTACTTACAAATTCAGTTTTCACTCCAAGTTTTTTTCCTATGGCACTTGCCATATCCACATCAAATCCCTGAAGAGTATTTTTACTATCCCTAAATTCCATTGGAGGGAAAGAATCTTCCAATCCTATTTTTAAAACCCCTGCCTTTTTCACTTTTTCAAGAGAATTTTGTGTCTCATTACTGCTGCTATTACCACAGCCTGTGAATAAGGCAACTGTAAAAATGATCATTACTAACGAAATTATTGCCTTTTTAAAATTTTTCATTGTTTCTCCCCTTTTCTAAAAATAATTAAACTTTAACTCCTTAGATTAAGTACATAAATAATTATACATATATTATTATAATTATTCAATACCCTCTTCATTTTTTTCAGGACAAACGCATGAAAATATATAACTACATAAGTAAGATTACGAGTTAACTAAATTTCCATAATTTTACTTATATATTCATCAGGTTTACAATTGATTGAAAATCTTTTTAATTTTAAACTCATCTTTTTTCCCATATCCAATAATTTTAATATAGATAATGCCCATTTTCTTATTATATTCATATTTTTATTTGCTGTTTCTTCAACTGTTTTAATGCTATCCTCTTTAAATGTAACATCTAAATGCCAGTGCATTATTTCTATTCCCCAATGACCTCGTACAGCTTTTTCAAATAAGTTTATTTCAGGGGCCAAACTACTTATATAATAACGTATTTCTTTACTTTCTTTATCTTTCTTCTTTATAGTTTTTTCTACAATTCCTATACTTTTAAGATTCTTCCATTTTTCCCTATTAGTTAGCCACTTAATGTCCTTTGTTTGATAATATTCCCTTATCTCAATTTGGCCATGTGACTTTTCAACTGTTTTTTTATAATTCCCATCTTTAATTATTTTTTCCCTAAAGTCATCATCTTCAAAATAGGTTATTAAATCATTATGCAGTATTTCTTGGTTCCCTTTTACTGCTAACACGTAGTCAGCTTTTTTCTTTATTATTTTCTCAGCAATTTTAGTTTGTGTTCCCATTGCATCTATTGTTACTACATATCCTTTTATTTGTAATCTATCTAACAATTCAGGAATTGCTAAAATCTCATTTTCTTTTTCTTTCACTGCACTTTGTCCAAAACAAACTCCTTCTTCATCACACCAGGCTGACACTATGTGTAGTGGTTTTTTACCTTCAGTCTTACTTCCTCTCATAGTTTTTCCATCTATGTTAAGTATTTTTTTTATACTTTCACCATCATTTTTAGATATATATTCATTCCAAGTAGATTGAATCTGTTGAATTAAATTAGGTTCTATCATTCCCATCACTCTTTGGAAAGTATCATGTGATGGAACGCCATTTTCTAATTTAAAATACCTTTTTAAAAGTGTTTCATGTAATTTACAAAATACCTCTATTTCAGTCCACTCATTTCCATTTCCTAAAGATGCAATCAAAACCATTCCCACAATTTCATTTATTGGATATCTTACTTTATTAAATTGTCTTGGATCATCTATATTTTTCAGTGACTCAAAAAAATCATACATATCATAAATATTCTTCATAAATTTAAAATCTCCCTTTTTATGATTTTATCAAAAAAAGTGGAGATTTTAAATAAAATTTATTTCATGCGTTTGTCCTGTTTTAAAAACCACGCTTTCATATAAATATCACCACTGTGGTCCTTTAATATTTAAATAAAAATGTATAATATTATATTGAAAGGCTTACTACTTAAAAATCAAATTTTGGAGGAATTATAATATGAAAGTAGGAATTATAATGGGTGGGATATCTTCTGAAAGAGAAGTTTCCCTAAATTCAGGAAAATCAATAATAAGCTACATGGATAAAAATAAATATGACATAGTACCTATTGTTATAGATAAAAAAAGTGATGTGCTTGAAAAAGTAAAGAATATAGATTTTGCATTTATTGCTCTTCACGGAAAATTTGGTGAGGATGGTATAATACAATCCGTTTTCGAAACCATGGATATACCTTATTCAGGCTGCAGCCCTTTAACCAGCAGTATATGTATGGATAAGGATATAAGCAAAAAACTACTATGCTCTGCCAATATAAACACAGCAAAATGGATATGTGTTAAATCCATAAATGACATTGATTACAGCTACCTAGAAGAAATAGAATATCCTGTAGTGGTAAAGCCAAATTCTGGTGGTTCAAGTGTAGCTACTACCATAATAAAAAAAAGTGAGGATATAGAAAATGCTGTTCGTCTTGCCTTTAATTATGACAAAGAAATTATGATTGAAAAATATATAGAAGGAGATGAAATAACCTGCTGTATATTAAACAGAATCACTCTGCCTATACTTGCTATAAGACCCAAAAAAGGAACTTTCTTTGATTATACTTCAAAATATGCAGATGGCGGCTGTGATGAAATAGTAGTAGAATTTGAAAAGCCACTACAAAATAAAATAGAAGAAATATCCCTAAAATGTTGGGATCTATTCAAATGCAAAGGATATGTCCGGGTAGATATGATATTAAAAGACAAAGTTCCATATGTACTCGAACTCAATACTCTCCCAGGGCTTACAAAAAATAGTCTCTTCCCTAAGAGTGCCAATGGAGTAAATATATCTTTCACAGAATTATTAGATAAAATAATACAATGTTCTTTATAAAAAAGAACTCTTTTATTAGGGGAATATGAAGACATTCCCCTAAACTACCATTTTAATATACATCCTGTTTTATGTTCAAATTCTGATTTTACAGAATCCAGTCCCTCTGCATTTATATCTTCCAATTTTAATTCTAAACTTAAGTTCACATTGTTAAAGGAAGGATTTTTCTTTAATTTTATATTTTTTCTTTTGCATATTTCTAAGCCTATCTTTATTATTTCATTTTGATTTGCACTGCTGGATACACTGATATTCCATCCTGTCACATTCGCTAAATCCCTAATGTGTACTTTATACTCTTCTCCAATTACAGGACTTATAAAGGAAAGTTCTATGTACTTTTCATCGCCACATGATCTTATACTTTTCCTATAAGGCTTAAATTCTTCTTTATTAAAAAACTCCTCAATTAAGGTTAAGGCTTTATTTTGCTCCATAACTTCACATTCACCAGAAGCCTTTACATAAACACTCTCCAGATTCTCTTTTGCTTTATTCTCCGGAGATTGAATTAATAAACACAATCCGGTAATATCTTTAAATTCCTTTAACTTATCTTCCGCTATAACATACTTGGAATTTGTCATTACTATAGCTTGTTTCTGCTCCAGCCTGTAAGATATTTTTTTAATGGACACATCCTTTAAAATGGTATTTATAATTTCAGAGGCTTCATTTATATTTACAGTATCGCTTATTTCTACTTTCCATCCTACTTGTTTTTCAAATTGCTTTATTTTATTATTTATACTTTCATGTACTGTAGATGGAAAATCAAAGTTTAGGATCACCTTTTTTTCGTCATACATAAAACTTGATTTTTTAGGATTAAAATATTTAAAATATTTATTGGTAAGTTCTTTTAATTCATTTGGCTTAAGTTCTTTCATTTTTAAATCTTCCTGAACCTTTTCCTCACTTTTACATTTAAACAGAAATAATCTTCTATTATCACTTTCAAAATAAGGAGAATTCACTATAATTCTTTGAAAATTCTCTGTTGCACTTACCTCCTTATTATTTCCACTCCATATATAAATCATCTCTTCAAGGGTAAACAATCTTTCTCCATAATTAAGCAATACAAACTTCCAAAACTTTTTTAAATTATTTTCATCTAATTCCTCATCACAGTTCATAACTTTATCTAAAGATTTTCTCCATTGTTTTCGAGGTTTATTTATATTAATATCATAAATTTCACTGCATTTAGGCGCATAGACTTTTCCTTTTACTTCTGAAGAAAGTTGTATGCAAAAATTTTCTATTACATATTCATTTCCATGTACTATAAATATATTTCTAGGACTTAGAAAATTTATAAGTGATTTTATTTCGCTTTTGTCACTGTGAGCTGAGAGTCCTATATTTTTCACTTTGCAATTTACTGGAATAGCCTTTTCATTTATATATAATTTTTTATCTTTTTCTTCTTCTAAAAGATCCAGAAGTTTTCTTCCTGGAGATTCTTCATCCTGATATCCTGTCATAACTATATACCCATTTTCCATAGGAGCTATCTTTTCTGCATAATATTGGCTATATCCCCCTGTAAGCATACCCGAACTTGAAACTATTATTAAAGGATTGTCATCTTCTAATACTTTTTTTCTAAGCTTATTATCATCTATAGGAATTATATTATCATCATAAAAAGGTTCAATTCCCTTTAATATTTTCCTACCCAACGAATTTTTAAGGTATAGTGGATTTAATTTGTAAGTTCTATTTATATCCCTTATCATCCCATCTACATAAACCTTAATATCTTTTAATATATTCTTATTCAATGCCTTTTTTATAGTAAGCAGTACCTCCTGTGATCTGCCAAGGGCAAAAGCCGGAATCAACATTTTTCCTTTTTTTCTTTTACATTCATTTATAATATCTATAAGACGCTCCTCTTCCACTTCTCTATTTGAATGTAGTCTATCTCCATAGGTAGCTTCAAAAATTGCTACATCCGGCCTTAACCTTGGGACTTTTAGTCCCTCTACAGTTTTTTGTGAAAACACAGAAAAATCTCCAGAATAAAACAACGAACCCTCTGGAGTGGTAATATAAACACAGGCTGCCCCCGCTATATGCCCCGCCATATAAAATGTAAGTTTTACATCCTGAAAAATAGGAAATTCTATCATATAATTTATAGGAAATATATTATTTAGCATATTTTTAACATCTGATTCTGCATATAGGGGAATTTCCCCTTCTCTATTATTCATGATTTTCAAACTATCATAAAGAAGTACTCTCATTAGATCTTTTGTCATTTTGGTAGTATATATTCTAGCTAATGGATATTCTTTACTTATTATAGGAAGAGATCCTATATGATCCATATGGGAATGACTTATAATTATAGCATCTATGCCTCCCTGCTCCTGAATGGATTTAAAATCTGGAAGAGCATCTTTGGATGAGCCCTGTCTTATACCACAATCCATTAGTATATTTTTATTATATATTTTAACAAGTATACAACTTCCTCCTACTTCTCTAGCTCCCCCTAAAAATGAAATGTTCATGTTATAATATCATCTCCTCTTCCAGAAATATAAATATTTTAAATAGTGCACTCTGTTTGTAGTCAAATCCGAAGATGTTTTATATAACATTTTAACATATATGTTTATATTATTCAAAATTAATAATTGAAATTATTGTCAAATACAAATATAAATTTTATATATCTACACATTTTCAGCAATATAATAAATTAATTTTTCTGTATCTTCCCATCCTAAACATGGATCTGTAATGGATTTTCCATAAACACCATCATTTATATGTTGATTACCTTCTACAAGATAACTTTCAATCATAAATCCCTTTATCATCTTTTTAAGGGAAGCATCGTATTTTCTACTCATAAGTACCTCCCTTGCAATTCGAGGCTGTTCTTCATAACATTTCATAGAGTTTGCATGATTGGTGTCTATAATAATAGACGGATTTAACAATTGCTTCTCCTCATACTTTCTGGAAAGAATAATTAAATTTTCATAATGATAATTTGGAATATTTCTTCCATAAGAGTCCACTGCTCCTCTTAAAACAGCATGTGCAAGAGGATTTCCACTGGTTTCAATCTCCCAGCCATTATATATGAAAGTATGATGAAGTTGTGCTGCTTTAATAGAGTTTAACATTACCGTTAAATCTCCACTGGTAGGATTTTTCATTCCTACAGGCATATCAATGCCACTTACAGTAAATCTATGCTGTTGATCTTCCACAGAACGAGCCCCAATTGCATGATAACTTAACACATCTCCAAGATATGTGTAATTTTCAGGATACAACATTTCATCTGCCGCAGGCATATGGTATTCACTTAATGCCTTTATATGCATTTTTCTAATAGCCTTTATTCCTGCAATTAAATCTGGTTCCTTATTTGGATCCGGTTGATGCACCATTCCTTTATATCCTTCACCTGTAGTCCTTGGCTTATTTGTATAAATTCTAGGTATAATAATTATAACGTCCTTTACCTTTTCCTGTACCTCTGCAAGCCTGCCTATATATTCACAAACAGAATCTTCATTGTCTGCAGAACAAGGGCCTATTATAAGAAGAAATTTATTATCTTCATTTAAAAAAACTTTTTTTATCTCTTCATCTCTGTTTTTTTTAATTTCCTTTATATGCTTTGATAAGGGCATTTCCTCTATTATCTCATCTGCAGTAGGCATTTTTTTTATAAATCTCATACTCATATTCTTATTTTCCTTTCTTAAAGTATATTATTAAATTTATCTCAAGGTCACTATTCTACTGGAATTCACAGCCTGTCCAAAATTCAAAATGAGTGTTCCATTGAATAAATTTTTCTAATATTTACTTAATAGTTCTATGTTAAAGTATAAACTTCTATATCTATGAGTCAATAAAAATATTATTTGTGCAAAGCTTTAGCTGCAATCTCTATATCATTTTTTCCTAAAATAGCAGATACAACAGAAATGCCATCAATTCCTGTAGACAACACTTCTCTAAAATTATTCTCATTAATTCCCCCAATTGCAACTGCAGGTATATTTATGCTATTATATATACTTTTTAACCCCTCTATTCCTATAGGAATATCTATGTCTTTTTTAGTACCTGTAAAAAATATTGTCCCTATTCCCACATAATCTGCACCATTTTTTTCTGCCTCTAAAGCTTCCTCTATGTTGCCTACAGATATTCCTATTATTTTATCTTTGCCTAATATATTTCTAGCTGCAATTAAAGGCATATCACTTTGTCCAAGATGTACCCCCTCTGCATCTACAGCTTGTGCTATATCTACTCTATCATTTATTATCAAAGGAATATTATAAGCTTCAGTTATTTTTTTTACTTCCAATGCCTGCTCATAGAACTCTCTTGTAGAGGCATCTTTTTCTCTTAACTGAATTAGGGTAACCCCGCCTAGAATGGCTTGTTCCACAGCCTCATAAAGAGGTTTCCCCTTTAAAACATTTCTATCTGTAACTAGATATAAACTATAATCTAACTCCATATTATTTTACCTTCCTCTTTCAATTTTTCTTCACTTAATTCATATATACAATCTATAAGCTTTACTCTGAAGCTTCCTGGAGCTTTAGCTTCTTTATAGGCTTCTTCACCTGCTATATTCATGGAAAGTATGGCCCCTACAGTAGCTATAAACTTGTCTTCAAAAGCTCCACAGGCAGCAGCACAAAGTGCTCCAAGCATACATCCTGCTCCTGTTATATTAGTTAGCATTTCTGTTCCATTTTCAATTATTGCACTATTTTTCCCCTTTACTATAAAATCTTTTTTTCCTGTAGCTGCAACTACACAATTATATTTTTCAGACAAAATCCGAGAACACTCCAAAGCCCCTTCTCCATCCTCTAAAGAATCTACTCCTTTTACATTTGAAGTTTCTCCTGCTAAAAATTTAATTTCTCCTATATTTCCTTTTATCACATCAACTCTTCCAACTTTGAATAGTTTATCTATAAACTGAATCTTCTTTGGTATGGTAGCACAAGCCACCGGATCTAATACTACCGGAATATTATGTATTTTTGCAGACATAGCTGCCAAAATTGCAGAAGATTCCTGTTCTCTAGTAAAAGTTCCTATATTTATATATAAAGCAGACGATATTTTAACAAAATCAAAAACTTCATCATAGGCTTCGCACATGGCAGGTGAAGCACCATAGGATAACAAAATATTAGCACAATCATTTATGGTTACATAGTTAGTAATGCAGTGCACAAGAGGCACATTTCTTCTAACTTCTTTCAATACCTCTGAAACTCTATTCAATCTTAAATCATTCATTTTTTTCCTCCTCTTATAAATCTAGCCAAAAATCAAGTATCAATCAATGCTATTTTAATCTTAAAAATCTATACCGGCTTTTCTATAAATTTCAATAAGATGCCCTACAGGACCAACTCCTCTACCTAAATTAAATGAATTTTCTATAGCTTTGGTTATATACTCTTTCGAGAGGAGCATACACTTATCAATGCTGTAACCTTTAGCAAGATAAGATGCTATGGCAGAAGACAAAGTACATCCTGTACCATGGGTATTTTGGGTATTTATTTTATGTCCCTGTAAATTTAATATGCCGCCATCATAAAGTAAAATGTCATCTGCATCATTACACCTGTGTCCTCCTTTTACAAGTACACTTTTTGCTCCTAATTTTTTTATTTTAAAAGCTGCCCTTTCCATATCTTCTCTACTTTCTATTTTTAATCCAGTAAGTACTTCTGCTTCTGGAATATTGGGAGTTATAACATCTGCAATTTTTACCATATCTTTTATAGCTTGCTTGGCTTCTGGTCTTAAAAGAAAATATCCGCTTTTCGATATCATTACAGGATCCAATACTATATTTTTAGCCTTATATTCTGCCAGAAGTTTTTGTATTACAAATATAGTATCGCTATTTGAGACCATGCCAATTTTTACCGCATCTACTTCTATATCATCAAATACAGCTCTTATTTGAGACTCTACTATTTCAGGACTTACATCCATAACAGCTTGTACTCCCATTGTATTTTGTGCTGTAACAGCAGTAATTACACTCATGCCATATACCCCAAGAGCACTCATAGTTTTTAAGTCTGCCTGTATACCAGCTCCTCCCGAACTGTCAGAGCCTGCAATTGTTAATACCTTTTTCATCAAAAACACCTCCATTTATAAATTACTCATCCCCCATTTTGAAGAAGCTGGGAGTATTATCTGATTCCACCCTTCGAATAAAAATAAAAAGTGTATGCAGAAAAACATACACTTAAAAAGCCTATAAGACTATATAATATTGTTTCCCTACGCCAGCTTTACCTGGATCAGGTTCAAAGGGTTAGAAATACTTCTTCTCAGCTTTTACAAGCACCCCCACAAAACTATTATATTTTACTTTTATTTTACTACAGTAATAAAAATTTGCAACCTAAATTTTATATACAAATTTTTCACACTCACCCTTCTATTAGTATTTTACTTTTATCTATTTCATCTGAAAACATTTCACACAAAACTCTTACTAATATTTTTACACATTTATATTCTAAACCTAAAACTACTATAAAAGATTTTCTGCTAAGTTTTGAAATTCTAGTTGACAAATACTTTAGCACCTGTTATTATTTTATATGTTAACTACAGGAATTAATAGACATTAAAAGTAAATCAAACTGGTTTATATCATGCCGAAGTGGTGGAATTGGCAGACGCAACGGACTCAAAATCCGTCGCTGGCAACAGCATGCGGGTTCAAGTCCCGCCTTCGGCACCAGGTCATATTGACGGAAAAAGACTCTTCAGATTACTCATCTAAAGAGCCTTTTTCATCTCTATATTCCCTAACTTATTTTTACTATAACTCATTCTCAAAAAATGTGATCAATATTACCATCAATCAGATTTTTTTTTAAACCTCCTAGTTTTTATTTATAAGTTAATTTATCCTTGAGATAAATATTTTTTATTCTATACTACCTAATAACTCATTTGCAATGTTTATGCTTTCTAACCTCATAATACTTTCCTCTGCACTTCCATAACTTAAAAGATTAATACTGCCGTACCATACAATTTTCTGATCAAATATTGCAAATTTCTGATATATATTTGTTTTAAAAATAATATCTATTCCAGACATCCTTATAAATTTATACATTTCCATTAAAGCACCTTTATCTTTTTCTTTAAAATCTGTTTCTGGACGAGTAACTACCTTGACCCTATTTCCATTTTTTATTGCAATCATCAAAAGTTTTAACATTTGCGACAGTCTTCTTTTGCTTATAAAAGGACTAACTATAATAATTTCATGTTTAGTTGAAAAAACATCATTACTAAATACAGTTAAAAAATTATTATTGTTATAAATCAAATTTATTGTTTCAAATGGTTTACTCTCACTTTTAGCGGAATATCCTATTGAAGCATATCCCTTTAACCTTTTTTCATACATTCTTTCTAATACACCAATATGTACATCAACATAATCATAAATTTGAACTTCATTTTTATTATCATATATTCTGTGAAGTCTACCAGCATATTGCTGCAGCGTTCCTTTCCATGCTATAGGCATTGCAAGAAATAGAGTATCTAGTCTCGGTTCATCAAAGCCTTCTCCTACAAATTTACCTGTAGCTACTATTACAAAGCTACTTTGTTTTGCTATACTTGAAAGTTTCTCTAATTCAGTTTTCTTTTCTTTAACTGACATTCTTCCAGTAAGTACAATAACATTAGGTAGTTTTTTTTCTAAAGCATTAGCAAGTATTTCGACATGTGCTGTTCTTTCAGTTAAAACTATGGGATTTCGGCCCTCTTTTACACAACTTATAACATCACTAATAATTAATTCATTTCTAATCTGACTAGTACTTATTTCAGAATATATTTCTGCTATTGTCCATTCCTTTTCATTTTGACAAACAGGTTTTCTAAAAGAAGTAAATCTCGGAATAACATAATGTTCAAAAGGTTGTTTTTCAGCCTGCTTTCGTGCATCGACCTTGTATCTAATAGGACCACACTGCATAAATATTATAGGATGATGACCATCCTTCCTTATTGGAGTTGCAGTTAATCCATAAACATATTTTGCCCATGTATTTTTTAGTATTTGTTCAAAGCTAAAGGCTGAAACGTGATGACATTCATCCACTAAAACCATTCCATAACTTTTTACTAATTCTTTGACTTCATTTTTTCTTACTAACGACTGCATTATAGCAATATCAATGATACCATTTAAGTTATTTTTGCCTGCCCCTATTTGTCCTATAATACTGAGATTCTTTTTTCGTCCTCTCTTTTTAATATTATCAACCTTTAAAAATTCATTTACTGTTAAAAACTGGTTTAATCTTTCTTTCCATTGTTCTAACAATTGTTGAGTGTGTACAATTATAAGGGTATTTACCCTTCTTTCAGCTATTAACTTAGCTCCAATAACAGTTTTACCAAAACCAGTGGTTGCAGATAACACTCCATTATCATGTTTTAACATAGCATCTGCAGCTGCCGCTTGTTCTTCTCTAAGTTCTCCATTAAACGTAACTGAAATTGTTTTACCACTATACCTTTCATCGTTGCACTTAAAGTTAACTTTATTTTCATTAAATAGATTATAAAGGTCACTCTCTGTGCCTCTTGGAAGACATAAATATTCTGACGTTTCCTCTGACAAAGAAACAACTCTTGGTTTATTAAAGGTCGGTAGTCTCATAGCCTGAGCTTTATAAAATTCCGGATTTTTAAATGCTGCCACTCTTTTAATAGAATTTAGAGTTTTATTCGAAAATCCCTCTTTCTTTATAAAAATCATATTAGCTTTTATAATATGAACATTAGTTGGAAAATCTGTATTACTTAATTTATAGCTTTTCCTAATTCTTTCCCATGGTTTAGTTTCTTCCTCTACATCCTCCTTTAGCTCTCCTAATTCATCACCAGAACAAAATTCAGAAATATAAAACTCAATCTCATCTTTTGTGAGTTTACCAACAGAACTTAGAAAATGCCATTGATCTTTATAGGGTTCTAAGTTTTTATCTATAAAAACACTATTTTTGTTTCTTCTAGCATTTCGCTGCATTGGCAAAGCTATAAGATTTCCAAAGCCTCCTCTTGGTATAGTGTCCTGATTCGGAAATAGTCTATCATAAGATTCAAATTTGATTTCATGCCTTTTTGTCATTGCATAGGTAAGAAGCCCCGTTCCAAATTTTCTAGCTGATACCGCACTTATACTTTCTTTAAAGAAGAACCATATATGAGCCCCTGAACCAGATCTCGATCGTTCAATTGCAAAAGGTATTTTCTTGTCCTCACATATTTCTCTCAATATGCTAATATCCTTTTCCCATCCCTCATCATCAAAATCTATAGCAAGAAAATAACAGCTATCGTCCATGGTCATAGGATAAATCCCTAGAATCTCTATTCCTCTTAAGTGTTTATTAATTGCATATGTATCTAATATTAGATATTTTCTATTTTTACAATCCGAACATTTTATTTTAGGTTTATAACAAACTTCTTTTCTCCATTCGTTTATGCATACTGGAGAATAACCAGATTTTCCACCTTTATTTTGCCAACGCTTAGCATATACATCTTCTCTTCCTTTAAATAGTGACATAAATAGTTTTATTTTATCTTCTGGTGAACTACTATTATTTATTTGTGTGTGTTCATTTTCTTGAATTGTCATATCAGTCTTATTCTCAGCTAATGTTTTATCTTTATTATCTACACATACTTTAACTTTTTTCAATTGAATATATTTTCTTAAATTCTCATTTTCTATTTTTAAAATTTGATTCTCTTCTAACAGCTCCATGTACTTATTATAAAGTTTATTATAATCCATTCTCTACTCCTTGCTTGTTTTTTTTTAGCTAACTAAAAACTAACAATTTCAATTCAAGATGTAAATCATTAGTTTGTCATTTATCCATTTCAGTTTTTCATACTCACTTAGATATTTATCAATGTTATCTGTATAAATTTTAATTTTGGCTAAAAATTCACTTACCATATATAAACCTCTATAATCGCTGCTTAAATATAATTTTTTTGTAATAATTATATCATATAAATGTAACAATTATATGTCAAAATCATACTATTTATGTATTAATTTCATAATTAACTAATACATACATATATGCACTATCTAGGGTAAATTAGGATTTACATTTTAAAGACTGCTATCATACTCCCTGAAAAAGTAATATTTCAATTAAGTTCACATAAAACACTAACTACTTTTTTAAATAGTAATATTCATAATTTAGCATTTTATGTACTTTAAAGTTGAATTGCTGTGTGCTGTGTAATCAACAGTACAAGATTACAGTTTCAATGATAAATAATAGAAAAAATCAACAGAATTAATTAAATTGTGCTTGACTGATTAAGCTTTCTGTCTTATAATAAATTTTGTCAGTAAACATTATAGCAGATTTACCGAAATACAATAAAATATTACTAAATATAGGGGTATAGCTCAACTGGTAGAGTAGCGGTCTCCAAAACCGTTGGTTGTGGGTTCGATTCCTACTGCCCCTGCCAGAACAAAGCCTGTAATATCAACGTATTACAGGCTTTTGTTATGTCTATTTATCAAATGAATTTTTTCGATTTGGTTGTCTAATTTTTAGGCATATATTAAGATTCCATTATATTCATATTTAAAATAAAAAGTTTTAACTCTTTAATTATTGATTTAAGCTTTACATTCTCCTCTCTTAAAATTTCATTCTCATCCTTTAATTTTTCTGCATATAATACTTTTTCATTTGTCACCCATAGTTCCCCCTTTATAAAATTGAAGAACATCCGTTCTAATCAACTATTATAATAATACCATAAAATTGTTAACATATCCACATCATTCTAGTATTCTTTCTCTTTAAGACTTTATTTAGCATCTAAGAATCCCCCTTTGTTGTTCAATTTAAACGGTGCACCTTTTATTGCCTTATATATTAGCACAAAAAATATTCCTGGGCGGAATATCGTATTGCAAAATTAGATATTCCATTATTTTCTTGTATAGAATACAAATATTGTGTCATAAAATGTAGGTTGAGGTGGTTTTTCTTGTTTAAAAATATGCGAAAAAAATTAGGATTTACACAAAATCAAATGGCTAGAAAGCTCGGTATAAGCCAAGGTACGTTAAGTAAATTAGAAAACAATTCTGTTTATAAAATTAATATTATAAAAATTACCTTTATAAGGAAGGTATGTGATATTTTTTTCTATGCCCCATAATATTATTTCTATATTTTTATGATGGGCAATTTTATTCTCCTTTTTATTCCTTAGAAAATAAGTGTAAATATTGCAACTATAAGAATTGTTACAATAAAACAAAAAGATAACTTTATAATTTTATGTCGTTATACAGACATTTATTTTTATATATAGTCTATATAACGATATTTTATTGATATGAATTCATTTTATGGTAGGATATCCCTGATCTATGTTTTGATGGGAGAATTTACATGGAATTAAAGAAAACTTTTGGAGATAAAATTTATGATTTACGCATGGAACTTGAATTGACTCAGGAGGAATTTATTTCACGCCTTAACCCTAGCTTTTCAAGAACAACTTTAAGTTATATAGAAAATGGGCTATCCATGCCCAGTGCAGAATTCATAAAAGCTGTATGTGAAGCATTTAATATATCTGCTGATTGGCTTTTAGATATAAACAACACTGTAATGTTAACAACAACTGAGAGGAAACTCTTGGATGGATTCCACAAACTTAGGGTCAAAAACTAAACAAACAGTTTTAAATTTATTAGATGCTCTTAATTATAAAATTGAAGAAGATAAATAATAAAATTCCAGCTAAAATAAAGCTGGAATTTTATTATTCCATTCTTTAAAATTAGAATGAGGTGTTTTTATATGAATGAAAAGACCTCAATATACTTAGAATCGGATTTAAAAAAGGCTGTTAGAATAGAACTTATCTGGGACGGTGAAAACCAAAGCTTAAGTAACTTAATAAATCAACTGCTGTATAAATGGTTGCCAGAGAAAGAAAGAGGGGAATATTAAACTCCCCTCTTTACTTCATTGTCTTTATCTTCCCCAGCAGTTCCTTCTCTACTAAAACTACATTTTGAACTAAACTTTCCCCTGTGTCCACTATCTGGTATACAGTAATATCCTTGCCGGACTTAAAGAAAGCTGTTAGCATCATATTTCCATCTTCCAAGTTTTTGTATTCCACATAAATCATTTTTTTATTTGTAAGAGTCAATATCTCGTTTAATTTATCTTCCAGCCTTTCCTTAGGTCTAACATTCTTATTGTATTTAACTATTGCTTTAAAACGGCTTTCAATACACTTTGTACTAATTATGTCCATAATTTCACTGCAATCATTACATGGGTATTTCCCCCCATCTACATCTCTAAATATGCACTCTTTGCATCTTGTAGCCATAACTCTTCCCCCAATTTTAAATCTTACTAAGGTAAATTTTAGCATAGAAATTGCAGAATATACAGGGATTTTGACGAATTGTTTAGATTAGGTATAATGGAATAAAAAGGGGATGGTTATATGGTAATGTCTAATAGGGAATTATTTGCTTTAATGTACAATAAAGTATTTGAAATTGCTAATAACTATAAGTCTGATTGTATATATGATGAGAAAGTCAAGGAAGAAGTAGCAAGACAGTTCGGTAAAGAAAAAACTGATTGGTTCTACGATACGTGGAAGAAGATTTGAGGGCGTGAAGCTCTCCTTTTTTATTGGAAAACTTTATAAAAAATTTAATACACTACGTGTTATGGTTCAACATGAGCACATGTGAGCATCTTAATTTTATTTAAATACAATCCTTGTTAAGGTTCAACTCTCACTAAATTAGTTTTATCATGAATAAAAGCCCTGGGATTAGTCCAGGGCTTTTATCTTTTTTTAGGAATAATTATATATTTGATCTCTTTCCACCAGTATAGAATAAATTAAGAAATCTTATTATTCGATAATAATTCAATCTTTTTGTCTGCCAAAATAAATCCTATTCCTGATATTAAGCCTGCTAAAGCTCCTATTATAGCAGCTATTCCTATGTTGCCGCGCACAACACAACCCACTATTATTCCAGCAATTCCTACAATAATAAGAATTATTCCTGTGACTTTCATTTATTTCTCTCCCCTTTCAATTATTACATATAATAGGCGTTTGCGAAACGCTACAACCCGCATAAATGCGGTATATTTTTTGTTGTAAAATAGAATAACTCCTCACTGATTTATGGTAAAATTGAATTAATCAACAAACAAAATCACCACATACCTCAGAAAGGAGTTATATACATATGATACCATATGTCCTAAAATGAAATGGATCTACAATAAAAAAACTAAAAAGAGTCGACGAGTAACTTTATGTGAAAACCCATGTACAAAATCATCTTGTGGCAGAATGTTCTACATTTATCCTGAAAAGAATCTCCGTGCATATCCTGGAACCACTCGTGGTTCTCAAGAATGGAATTATATCTATAAAATTCGTTCTGTTGTAGAAAAAAGCATTGATCAATTTAAACATAGTTACTGTATTGCTTGTCGCAGAACACATAATGAAAAAACTCTTCGTGCTGATTTGCTTCTTACAGGTATAACTCAGCTAATAACGGTTGTTATAGCAAATAAAATACACAAGCATGAATATATTCGAAGTCTAAAACCATTGGTTGCATAGATATTTGCTATACTTAAATTTTCAATTAAGTATGGTTTTATTTCTTGTACCTTTTTTTCAATTTAACTATTCCAAATCGTAAAAATTTGCCTTTAATCTTCTAACTGCATTTTTAAAACTTCTCATCATCTTTTATTCATTTTTATCGGTGAGTTTCGCAATTACCTAATTACATATAAGTACTTCTACAAAAATTTTCATATTCCTGCTCAATATTCCAATTTTATATAAAAAAATAAAGCCCCGGGAAACCGGGGCGATAATTATTTCTATAATAATTTGTATTATCTTGCTTCGCGTGCTAAATGATAATATGGATGGTTATTATTGTCTGCCAATATTAAAATATTCTTCTTTTATATAATAATAAAAATAAGCCTATCAAGAAAATCCCAATAGGCTTATTCATATTGTAATACTACTATCTATGAGCATTTGCTGCTGAATGTACTGCTTTTGGTGCTGGTTTAGCATGTGGTGCCTTAACTTTATGCTTGTTTACTACCTTTTGTACTGGTCTGGCAGGTGCTTTGTATTTAGATTTACAAACTACACCTGGTTTGTTATTGGCAGAACATGCACTAACTGTCGTAGCAATTCCTGTATTAAGTAACAATGGTGTTGCGAGCATTACAGCTGAGAGTACCTTATATTTCATTTTTAACATTTTTATTACCTCCTGAATTTTTAAATTATTTATTGCAGCTGCTATATTTAATATTCTAGTTATCCTTTATGACAATTTAATGCAACACCCATGTTATTCCAATGTTATCTTAATGTTTTTCTATGTGAAATGTTAAGAGACATTGAATATTTCTTGAACTGTTACTACTCAGTTTGAGCAATAGAAGTATCTTGTGTTATTTTATCTTCTGCATTTACAACAGCTGTAGAGATATTCGTATTCTGCACAGCACCCTGCAGCACTCTCTGTATACTAGCAATAGTTTGCTTCAAATGTTTTTAAGTAGCATATATAACACAAAAAAGCCACTGTTTATCAGTAAGTTCAGAGTTATTTAAAACTTCCTGAACTTCTCTCTCTAAAGGCTTTTTTGTATCACATTTTTCTCTATTAGTAACGTTACTTTTCGATGGTAATGTACCTTTTAATTTTTCATCCCATTTATCTTTGCTTTTCCATTTACGTATTTGGGTATTAGATATATTTAACTTTTTTGCTATATCTCTAAGTTTTATATTTCCATCATTCTCTTTGTATATCTCAAATGCTTTATCTCTGTTTGGACTTCTCTGTCTCGGCATCTCTACATTGTCACCACCTGCCCTATTCGTTTCGTTTTGGGGATGAAGAAAGACGTCTAAGTTTTAAAACTCAAATGCCTGTGATACAATTACCAGCTCGGAGGATCGGATTGTTGTTTGCTTTGCATATTTTCATTTCCTTTTGCCTAAAACTTCTACAAAAGAAGATAATATCCTTCAACTATTGTTCGTCAATATTTACTATGTTTCTACCCTAATACATAATTCAATTTTATCTGCGAATTAATAAAAATCTAGAAAACATTACATGAAAACCTATCAGAGCTATCAAGATAAAAGATAAAGTTCTATGCACTTTGACCCATGTGCTCTCATATTCTTATTGCAGTCATGAGCCATCAATTTTTCTATACCAGAAAAGGAGAGGTATTCGCCTCTCCTGGATTTATCTTTATTTAATTTTTTATCTTGGTTAAGCTTTTCTTTCAGGATTTCTCTTATCTTCATACCTCTCACCTTCTTTATGTTATGGTTAGATAAAAAGGAGATTTCTCATCTATGAAAATTCTAAAGTACATATTTCTATGGATTATAAGTTTTATTGCTTTCATGTATGGTTCATCTATTCTTGAGGGACTATTTAATAATGATTCTGATTCAGGCGTAATATTAATTACTTTATATGCATTAGGAGCAACTATAATAATTTGCACATACCTTATAATGAATTCTTTAAAACAAAAATAAGCACCCTAGATAATGGGTACTTATTTCGACAATTTATTTTGAAGGGATACAATTTTAATATACGAACTTCTGGCGGTTGCATTTGAGTTTAACGTGCCCTGCAACCACAGACACAGGTTTAAATTTTATGTGGTGGGGAACTAATTTATAATCTGTTATAACATTTATTATATACGGTATTTGTTACGATCCAATGTCCTATATAACAACTATTTGTAAACAATATACAAAATAAGCACTGATTTAACAGTGCCTACCTTCTTCTGATATACACACCATATAGTATAATTTTTATTTACGGTTTCCCACATTGGCAGCTCCATTTAACCCTGGAGCTAGAGGTATATTTTAAGGAAGAAATTTGTATATGAGCCATCTTCAATACTCTCATAATATTATTATATTGCACTTTGGCAATATCTTAATTCCAATCTAATTCCATTTTAATTCCTACTTAATTCCACTTTAATTCCTACTTAATTCCACTTTAATTCCTAATATTTTTGTTACATAGCAATATTTTATTATACTTTTGCTTTCTTAAATATTTTTAATAATCGCAAATAGTGGTTTGCTTCTCGTAAGACATGGTCACCCAATAACGGTATTATTATGGATTTAATTTTACAATTTACCAATCCTTGTGTACCTTGTGCTTTAAATTTACTAATTTCTATAGTGGCTTTAAGGCTGTCATCTGTTACTTTTGAAATTGGTATTGTCTTATCCATAGCTTCTTTCGCTTCTTTTGTCAATTTATCAAACTCATTCCCAAAATTATTTGCAGTATTTATAAGTTCATTTTCGGTTGGATCAAGAAGTCCACGAATAAATTTTGAATGTTCGGCCATAATTCTGTTCCAGAAAGCTTCTTGCTTATAAGCCTCCATTTCCAAGTTCATATTTTCACAATTTTGAAGTTTTTGAATCAACTTATGATAAAACTTTGCTTCTCTTAAAATGTGGTCTATAAGTAAAGGATAATTACTTGTGAATATCTTACATGATATGACTGCTGATAATATCCTGGACTTAAACCGTACTAAAGTTGAAATCAGCTCCATAGCTCTTTGATTAAGCATGAATACTCTTTGTTCAAGTATGGGGTTAACTATCATTAAGTCATTACACATCAATGTTGCTTCTGCCTTCGTCAAATCAGTTAAAATGTTTACTCCTGTAAAATATGCTGAAGCCATTTCGGCTTTTAATGTAAATGGGGTTATTACTTCACCAGACTGTAATACACTACAGCTAACAACACCATTAGAAAGAGCTATTGTATCTGCTAAAAGTCTATCAAACTCCATCCTAAGCGTATCTGCTTTAAGTATAAGATTTGAGTTCTTTTGTGTAAAACTTACTTCCAGAAAGAATGAATGTTCTTTCATAATCCTTGCAAAAAAGAGATGTAATCCCAAAGATTGTCGTATAAATTCAATACTAGATAACATAGTTTACCTTTCTTAATATAACAATTACTTACTGCAATTATTATATTAATTTTATGAATAAACTGTTACTATTAAATAAACAAATCCATACTAATTCACGGCACTAATCCACATATCCTAGTTAACTATATTCTCAATAAACCTATGCCGCCTCTTTGTAACTGCACCTTGAGACATATTAAATTTCATACCTAATTGCCAATCCTTTTTCTTATACTTATACTTTAATTTATCCTGTTTTAAATTAAGTAAACTTGTTATAAATCCATTTGCCTATTTGTCCAGCATATCCTCGATACAACAAATTTGGATTGGATGGATTAAAAGACTTAGAACATCCCCCTAAGAAAACAATTTTGACGTCTGATGAACTTACTATTATTGATGAAATCTTAAAAAAATCACCATATGATGCCGGTCTTAATTATAATAATTGTACTGGTAAACTTCTTGTTAAATGGATAGGCCTAAACTTTAATAAAAAAATCTCACTTGGTACCGCTTATAATATATTTATTAGGCTTAATTGCTCCAAAACTAGAGCTAAGAAATTAAGTAGCAAAATTAACAAAGAAACCTTGACTAACTTTAGAGAATAATTTTCAAATTTTGTAAAATCAAAAGATGAGAATACTGTAGTTCTCTATGAAGATGAAGCAATTGTTACATCTGGGCCGTCTGTGACTGCCGTTTGGACTAAGGTTTAAATACAACCTATAATTAAAACTTTACCAACTGGTGCAAGAAAAAGAGCTGTTATATTTGGTTCTACTAATCAATTTATATTTTTGGGAATATATAATAATCAACTGGTTAAAGAAGATTACTCTATATGGGATAATGGGAGCATCCGTGACATTAACTACACTAGAAATGAATCAAAAGTTAATATTTGTAAATCAAAAGGCCTGACCTACGGACACTAGTATCCATATAAATGGGAATTGAAATTTGTATAAAAAAAGTATTCTGAAAATAATAAAAAGCATCAGAATTTACTATATTTTGTATTGAAAGCTTGTCAGATAGAAAATCGCAACAATACTTCCAATTAGTCGTGCAAATTTTATTTTTAGAAAATTCGCCTTATTAGGAATATAATAATTACAATCTCTTTGAAGCCATTCATTCCTTTGCCAATACTTATAATCAACTGTATCTTGAAATTGTGTTGACTTCTGCCAACATTTTTGTTGGACCTTAAATGCAATCAACGAATAAAGTGAGGGCCTTTGAGCTAATTTATTTTTAACTGCCTTGAATAACACTTCAGCTGCCTCTTTAATTTCATTACTGTATCTTAATTTCATCTCAACAGAATTCATCAGTTTGCCTGTCTGAAACTTGCTGCTCCCTGCAAAATTCATACCCCAAGTGATAAATGCATTTTTCATTGTATTTATTGTATGATTTGATGAACCGCCTCCCGAAGTAGTTACTATATATACAGTCTTTCCTGCAAATGCAGGCCTGTGGCAGTTAAATGCCATACGATCAATCCAGTTTTTCATTATCCCGTTGACATCCTCAACATATACAGGACTTGCAGCAAGTATCCCGTCAGCCTGATATATCTTTTCCCAGATTATAAGCAACTCATCCTTCAAAGGACACTCTTCTTCTCCCTTGTCAAAACAGGCTCTACAACCACAGCATGTCTTTATATCAAAATAACTCAACTGTATTTTTTCAACCTCCAGAGTAATATTCTCCTCATCAGCAATTGATAAAAGTTGTTTTTCAATCAGTGAAACAATCCTGTTTGTGTTGCCATTTGCTCTATAGCTGCTGACCAATAATATTATCCTCAATATAACCTCCACCTTAAACCAATAATTATCTAGTAATCTATCATTCCATTGTCAATCTAGCTAGTTCTTTATCCATATTTCGAATACGTTCCAATTATAATGTCAATTCCATAAAACCTACAGTAAATGGTAGCTGTGAAAAATTTCTTGTTTCCTTTTCTATAAATCCATGGGATAGATACCACTGCTTCAATATTCTATTTTCTTCAATTATACCTATCCTAATTACATTTCCATTCAAAGATTTCACATAATTTTTCACATAATTTATTAATACTTTTCCATAATTATTATGGCGATACTCTGGTAATACAGATAGTTTTTCCATCTCATAAGTATCATCATCCTGCTTTACAATAGCAACAAAACCTATTTGGATATTGTCTGTAAATAAGCCAAACATCTTTATTCCTCTTGCTTTGTCTTTTATAAGTCTTTCAGTTTCAATAAACGCACCATTTGTTGGACAGTTCTTTTTTGTTAGATTAAATTCCCTTGTAACTGTTAAAAACGATAGTCTAATAACCTGTGTGCTAATTGATAACTCTTCATCCTCAATTTCCCTGATAAAACAATTCAAAGTTCATCACCTCTTTCAATTATAAATAGAGACAGAATGTTTGAACATTATTTATAACAATTAATTTATAGTACATTTATATTTTTCAATTAAATAAATTGAAGTTTATCTCTTTTTAAAATAATATGATGAATATTCCATCCCATCATTACCACTCAACTCATTTTCATTAGGTGAAAAATCTAATTTCTTCAAAGCTTTTATTCTTTCGCCTGCAATAGGAAGTGCCTTTGTTGCTATCATATTACATTCAAACAATATATAAGTTTTATCAATAATCAATTTTAAAATATCTATTATATTGGCTTTTGTTTCATAATCACTTCTCAAATCTAAACGGAGAAGCCCGCAATTATTAAAATAATCTTTGGATTCTCTATGAAATAATCCTATTGTTCCAATTACAGCATTATCTTTAATTTTCTTTTATATTAATACCTAAAACAATAATATTACTAAACTTCATATATTATAAACTGACATTAACTATCTCCTTGCTTTGCCAGAAATATGTTCAATACTAATTTTTATTACTTTAGTTGCTTTACTTGCATTTTTAATATATTCTTTCCCCTTCACAATGTAATCTGGTGAATACTTATTTAATATCTCTAAAAGAGTTGTATTTTTTTCGTTATTAAAAACTTCACTTGCTATTCCAAATACAATTACACTCTCATATTTTGTGCTAAATTTGTCAGGCAGAATATCAGTTTGTCCAACTACACAAAAAGATACTTTACTATTATTTAATATATTATCTAATTTGTGTCCTTCAACAGCACTATGAAAATATATTGAATTATTTAAAAAGACAAAACTTACTGGTACTCCATAAGGATATCCATTTTGGCCTATAGTAGATAGAATACCATAATCACTGTTTTCTAAAGTTTCAATAACTTCATCACTTTTGATTTCTCTGTCTTTTCTTCGCATTTCTCTAAACATAATAATCACCTCATATCATTTTTAAAATTCATACTTCACATTAATTTTCTAATTATCTATCTTCTGTTCGATTAATTTTTATTGTAAGTTGTTAGAGTAAAGAGAAGGGGGAAAATTAACCCTCCTCTTTGCTATAGCTTGTTTATTTTATGTAATAAATCCTTATCCAGCCAAACCACATTTTGAACTAAACTTTCTCCTGTGTCTACTATTTGATATAAGGTAACGTCCTCATCATCATTTAAGAAAGCTGTTAACATCATATTTCCATCCTCTAGCGCTTTATATTTACCGTAAATTATTTCTTTATTTGTAGAGACCAATATCTCATTTAATTTTTGCTTTAATCGTTCTTTAGGTCTAATGTTCTTATTGTATTCAACTATTTGTTTAAAATGACTCTCAGTACATTTCGTACTGTTCATATCCATAATTTCACTACAATCACTACAGGGGTATTTTCCCCCATCTACATCTTTAAATATACATTTTCTACATCTTGTAGTCATACGCTATCCCCCAATTTAAGATATAATATAGGGTAAATTTTAACATAAAAACTATAAGAATATAAATATTTCGGCTAATTACATGGATTTACACCTTATGTATAAATATGGGCGAATATAAATATAACAAGGCCTGCAACCTCAAATACAGACTTTCATTACATTTTTACTTTAAAGCCTTGCTCATAGACTTTAATCATTTTCTTAATCATATTGCCATCATATGGAGCAAAATAAAAAGAGTTTGGGATCTTTCTGAAACTCTAAATGTGTATAAAATTTCTTATATTTACTTATTTTTAATTTCTCAAATTATACTTTTATTCAATTAAATTTATTGGTTTTTCAAAAATGCCTTTTATAAAATTTTTTACTTCTTCTTCAGATCTTAGTATATCGGTTAAAAGCATTTTTTTACCATCTACCTGTATCCATAACATCCATTTACCTTTATTATTCTTTGCCACAAATTGTATATCTCTTTCCACATTTCCACCCCTCAAGAAATTTTAGTATTACAACGGAACATCATAAAAATCTATAGTGCATATATAATAGACGTATATTTACTATAAACATACGTCTACTATATTCATACTACAATGTATGTTCTTTAATGTCAATATAACAAGTAAAAAAGTAGCATATTAAATATAATACATCACGAGTGTTGATTATCCAAAATACGTAAATAAAAAGGTATGAAAATGAGGTCATCCTATGGTAATATTAATTTGCTGAGAAAAAATACTACTGTTTAGGAGAGTGACCTCATGAGAAATAATACCACTATATTTGATATATTTCAAACACTTTTAAAAAAAGAAGAAGTAATTACAGTATGTGCGGTTTTAGGCTATAAGGATACATCAAGAAAATTCACAGTATATGATTTGTTTCAATTTTTTATAGCGACAGCAACTAATGAATACAAAAGTTTTAGAGCTGGTTCAGATTTTATGAATGAAGCTGGATTAAGAGCAGTTGATTATTCCACAATTTCGAAGAAAGCAGCAAATGTAGATTATAAAATAGCTAAGAAATTATTTGAGATTCTTATAACTAAATGCAATCGTTCAACTCGAAGAATACTTAAATTACCAAAAGATTTATTAGCAGTAGATTCCACTACTATAACTGTTGGTGAAGGCAGATTGAAATGGGCAAAGTTCAAAGGTAATAAGTCAGGAATAAAGCTGCATGTGGCTCTTAATGTAAATACTTTAATGCCTCAAAAAGTCATTGAAACTACTGCAAACAAACATGATGGTCCAATAGGTGAAAAACTTATTAATACAGATTGTATCTTGGTAGAAGATAGAGCTTATGGGAAACATAAGAGATATGATATGTTTAAATCTATAAAACAAGCATTTGTCATAAGAATCAAAGACAATATAACTCTAAGTTATCCAAAAAACATAAAAAGTTTAAGAACTGAAAATTCTAATATAATCAAGGATGTTACTTGTTATCTTGGAGAAGGCTCTTCTAAAACTGAAAATAGATTTAGAGTTGTTCAATTTAGTGACTTCTATGGAAAATCCATAAGGGTATGTACTAACTTAATGGCCATTACACCTGAAAAAATTGCAGATATCTATAAAGAAAGATGGAAAGTTGAAAGCTTTTTTAGATTTATAAAGCAAAATTTGAATGTTAAAAGATTGTTTGGAACAAGTGAAAATGCAGTTTACAATCAACTTTTTATAGCTTTAATTGCGTATGTATTACTTCATTTTTCTTATGTTAATGTGTCTCAAAATTTGAAATTTGTTAAGTTATCATTTTGTGAGTTTGTTAGAAAACTTCTTAATTCTACACTTCAAGACGAAGTTCAAGTATGCATTGACTTATTATTTAAAAATATCAATAATTATCAAATTTGTTTATGGTGAAAAATGGTTAATCAACATGTGTGATAATACATAATATTTTACTTTTTAATATCTCACTTACTCAACCACTTAGGAAACTTAGGAAGTATTTTATTCATACTTCTAATTGCAATTTCTAAATCTTTTAGGTCTTCTTCATTTAATGAATTTATTATATCTTTCAATCTTCTCGCAAAAGCTTTACTTTCTAATTTAATATATTCATCAGCTTCTTTTGTAGCAGATATTTTAATTATACGTCTATCATCTTTATCGTAACTACGCTCAGCAAAGTTAATCTTAACAAGTTTGGCAATAATTTTAGTCATTTGCTGCTTAGATAAATTCATCCTTTCAGCTAATTCTTTCATTGTTAAGCTTCCATAAGATTGAAGTACGCATAGTGTATTAAACTGAAGAGCACTTAATTTTTCTTTAAAACAATCTTCAAAGGGCTTACTTAATTTTTCATGAACGAGGATTAAGTAATTAACCATATTTTGTACATAATCATTCTCAATATTACTATCAATCATATATTCTCTCCTCATTATTATAACTTCATTTCATTATATAAACAATCTAAAAATGCTTAAATTAATAAGTCTTATTTATATTTTATTTCTTCTATTTGAAGCAAAATAAGAGCACTAATCTTCAAACTTAAATAATTCTTCAACCGTGGTATGGAATATTTTTGCAATATTCATTCCCAGTTTAAGTGACAGATTGTATCTTCCATTTTCCAGATGAACTATCGTCTCCCGTCTCACTTCAACTAATTCAGCCAGTTCACTTTGCTTCATTCCACTATTTTCTATATTATATCATATAGGGTATTAGTAGTACATTTACATGGCAGCCTTAAAAATATTCATTATATCCACAAAAGTTCCTCTTCTTGGATTTGTAATAGAACTAATATCTTTTTCAGCATTTTTCGAAAGTAACTCTAAATCATTTTCATCAACTCCAATGGAACTGAGATGAATTGGAAGTCCAATATCCTTACAAAGACTTTGAATACAATACTTAATTTTATTGATAGCATCTTGTTTATCAGTTGCTTTCATCCCCATAGCTTCACTGATTTTAAGAATTCTTTCCTCTGATATTGATACCGAATTAAACTCTAATACGTGGGGCAGTAGAGCCGCATTACAAGCTCCATGCATTTCCTCATAAAGTGCACCTATTTGATGAGACATGGAATGAACATATCCTAGTCCTGCATTGTTAAGAACCATTCCACCCATAACACCGGCAAACATCATCTTTTCTCTGGCTTCCATGTCATTTCCATTTTTATATGCTCTTCTTAGGTACCCAAAGACCAACTTTACAGCATCAATTGCCAGGCTATCCGTAACAGGGTGAAGCCTCTGTAGCAACAAAGCCCTCTATTGAATGAGTTAAAACATCAATACCAGAATTAGCAGTTATCTTTGGAGGCATGGTTGTCATAAATCTAGGATCATTTACAGATATTATAGGCATCATTTTTGGATCTGCAATAACCATTTTTACTCTTCTACTATCATCTCTCATAATTGTAACGTTAGTTACTTCAGATCCTGAACCAGAAGTAGTATTTATTGAGATAACTGGCAAACTAGGTTTTGTCATTTTTTTATATCCTTCATAATCTTCTATAGATCCACCATTAGTTGCTGCAATAGCTATACCTTTTGCACAATCATGGTTAGTTCCACCTCCAATAGATATAATAAAGTGATAGTCCCTTCTCAACATGCTTAGTCCTTTTTTAAAGTATGTAAGAGCATCTTCTACAAATGAAATTGTACAATCTGGATGTAAGATTCCATCAAATATATCATAAGAAATAAATAAGTCTTTTAATATTTTCTCAACTGTTTCGACATGACCAAGATTTATTATATTTTTATCCGTAACAATTAGAGCTTTACTTAATTTATATGGAAGTAGTTCTGTATATAAATTCTTAATGGCTCCCACGCCAATAAGATTTATTGCAGGCAAACGAAAATCATGAATATTCTCCAATATAATCCCTCCAAATCTCAAATATATATTAATTTTATCTTTTCTGTTTGGCAGGCTGGTTATTCATAAAATATGAGTTATATGCCTGAGAAAAAAGTACAATGCTACACAACATAGACCGAAACATTTTTTGCAGTCAATCCTCAATTCTTTTGTGCATATATTATATTCATCATTTTATCCTTATCTAATGAGTAAAAATTTTACTCTACACCATTATCTTAATAATTAGTTTTACATAGTATGCAATCTGTTCAGTATACCATTTTATTTGTATCCTTCAATATTTTTCATTTAATCAATAAGTGTATTTTTTATGTTTGCTTGAATACATATCCATGAACGTTTTGAAAACATAATTAAAGTATGATTTTTTAGATTGTTTCTTTATTATTTCAGTCATGTTATGTCCTATGAAATCTGTAAGTACCAATACTAAATCCATATTTTTAGGAATTTCTATTTTCTTATCCCCTCTTTTTCCACCTGTAATGTGATTAACTTTATTAATTCCGCATTTATCTAACTTATCTTTAATATTGTCAAGCCTGTCTCCTCCCACAATTAAAATATTCATAAAAATCTCTCCTTATAATATAAATTCACTGGTACTTAATTTTGTTAAGATCAGTATATTCTTAGGCATTATTAAACTTTTAACATACCACAAAGTAATAATTTGTGAATTTTTATAATTTTTCTTTAAACAGTAGTAAACTTAATTCTAAATACAAGAAAAAAGCTACATTCCTTACATATAAGAAAAATAGCTTCTATTAGCGAATAGCAACTTATTTAATAAGACTTCTACTTTTCTTATCTTTCAGAGCATTACAGTACACTCTGCAGGAATTGACACCGATGCATATAAAAAATGTCGGTTGTCGGGTTTCATAGGGCCAGTCCCTCCACCGCTCTTGATAAGATTTAATTTGATTTTATATCACATGCTATACTAAAATCTCATTTTTGTCAATAATTTATTTTAGCCCAATATATAAACCTATTTATAGCTTACTACCTCAACACCTTCATTTTTAACTATTTTGCATAATTCCATTAAATATTCCTGTGATGGGGTCTTGAACTCTTCTGATGGTTTTTCTAGGCCAAGAGCCTCATATTTACTATTGCCAAATGAGTGATATGGTAATAGCTCTAACTTTGGCTTATTTATATTATCCTTAACAAATCTAGCAGTTTTTCTAATGTTATCCATATCGGAATTCACCCCATCAATCACCGGTATACGAACTATCACAGGTACTTTCAACTCTTTAAGTCTTGATATGTTCTCCAATATCCTTTCGTTGCCAACTCCTGTATAAAATCTATGCTTATCATCATTCATATGTTTTATGTCTATAAATATTAAATTTAATTTTTCCAATATATCTTTCACGTTATCAAACTGAAAGTAGCCAGAAGTTTCAATAGCTAAATCTACAGCTTTATCATAAAGTTTATTTACAAGCTCTCTCAGTATATCAGCCTGAAGGGTTGCTTCTCCTCCAGAAAAAGTAACACCTCCACCTGAATATCTGTAGAATATACTTTGTTTTTCTACTATTTTTAATATTTGTTCACTATTATAATGATAAATTAAATTTTTCCTACTATTGGTTGGGCATGCCTCTACACAAAATCCACAGGATTTGCATTTTTTTCGTTCGAGAATTTGGTTTAAATTTATATCTACTCCATGGGGACATACTTCAACACATCTTCCACATCCTATACATGTCCTTTGGTAGTAGGCAATCTTGTTAGAATTTGTACAACTTTCCGGATTGGAACACCATTGACATTTAAGTGGACAACCAACAAAAAAAATAATTGTTCTAATTCCATTTCCATCGTTAACAGAAAAATTTTGCGGTTCCATAAAATATCCACCTATGCTATTCATGTAAATCCCTCCCTATCTAAAATCAAGTAATTCTTAGGTTCAGGTGGAATTTGCACATGAGGAATGCTTTTCCATCCAAACCTTATTAACAGTATTTTTAGTGTCTTTAGCACTTAGAATACGTTATCCTTTAGGGGAAGAACTTATCCAGAGGCCTAGCAGTACTTATCCTCCACTTGAAGAAGGTGGGTGCTAATTACATCCTTCGGATAAAGACACAACCTAATTAATCTATGTCTTTATTTCAATTCTAATAATTTTCATGAGCTGTTCTTGCAATGATTGCATCCTGCATTGACCTGGATAAATTAACAAATTGCGTACTATATCCTGCAACCCTAACTAACAAATCTTTGTAGTCTTCAGGATTATTTTGAGCTTTACGCAGTGTTTCAGTAGATATTGTATTAAACTGAACATGGAATGCCCCTAGAGAAAAGAAAGATTGAATCATTGCTCCCAAGTTGCTCTGTCCCCTTTTAGTATTTACTAAATCCTCATTTAATCTCAAGTTTAACAGTGTTCCACCAGAATGTACATCCTGATTAATTTTTGCTGCTGAACGCATGGCTGCCAGTGGCGTAGAGGTGTCAGACCCTGCAAAGGGAGATACACCTTCAGACAATGGTTCTTTAGCTTTTCTGCCACATGGGGTTGCACCAACAACTTTTCCTGTAGGCAAATAATTAGAAATCCCCATAAAGGCAGTGATAAAATTATTGCCATTTATGTCTTTATATTTGTGTCCTTCTTTATAATAATGATTTGCCATTTTAATGGCAATATCATCAACATAGTCAATATCATTACCATACTTTGGTACTGCAATAGCTAATTGTCTCAAATTTTCGCAACCTTCCCAGTTTGCATCAAGTACCTTTATTAAAGTTTCCATTGTGATAACTTTATCTTCAAAAACAAGTTTTTTGATTACGGCAAGAGAATTGGAGGTAACTGCAAGGCCTATTCCAGTAAGCACAGGTCCTATATTATATTTTGCTCCAGCATCAACTAAATCCTTGCCTTTTATCATACACTCTTCTATACAGGAGGATAAAAATGGTCTTGGGACCATTTCCTTGTGAAGTTTTTGTGCTAATAAAGTAGCTATAATTGAATGTTCAATTAAATTATCAAATTGTTTGTAAAATGCTTTTTCGACTTCCTCATAAGACTCAAAATTCATTGGATTTTTTTCGTCTAAACCTATTTTCTCACCAATGATCCTGCTTTTACCTCTATTTAATGCAAACTCCAAAGCTGCAGTAAAATTGATATTTACCGCTGAAGTCCATTCACCAGTTTTACGAAAATGTGGTACTACACAACCACAGTTGTTCCAATCTCTAGCATCTTCTGGTGCATAGCCTGCATTTATAAGCATTTGATAACCTGCAGCATCATTATGAATTGCAGGAAATCCAGTACCTTTACTTACTAAATAAGTAACTGCATCCAAAAAGCTTCCCGGACAATCCTGATGAATTCTAACACTTAGACCCGGTTGGTGAGTTTTCACTCTTTCGGTGGCTTTCAAACACATATATGAAAGATCATTTATAGCATCTTTTCCCTCTCTTGTTTTACCGCCAACTGTAAGATTTTGAAATTGATTATATCCTGCAAAGAATTCAGCAGTATTTGCAGAAATTGTCCAAACCCATTCAGATAACTTTATCCAGAGTAATTCAATAAGCTCTTGTATTTGATCCTTTGTCATAATTTTTTTATCCATATCAGATTTATAATATGGATACATAAACTGGTCGAATCTCCCTATGTTAAGTGCCAGTGGATTTTCAGATATTATTCCACCAACTTGTGTAAACCAGACAAATTGAATAGCTTCATAAAAAGTACTAGGGGCTTTCTCAGGTATCCTGCTGCATATTTCAGCAATTTTTAAAAGTTCTTCTTTTCTCACACTATCATTTTCTACATCGGCCATCTCTCTAGCTTTTTCAGCATATCTATTTGCAAGTGTGATAATTCCCCGGGAGGTAATTATTATGGAATTATAAAAATCTTTCTTTTTCATATTTTCCGCTGAAGTAAGAGAAAGCCTTGCAATATTTTCTTTTGCCTCTTTGATAATGCCTCCAAAACCTTTTTTAAATAGAACATCTTGATAATCTGGTGTTATTTCGCCAACTGCCTGTCTCCATTTTGAATCGTTATCAACAAAGCCGGTATCTACTACAACTTTTGCAGTTTCTCTAGGTAATTGTGCTAGAAATGCTTCTTCTAAAGATTTTCCTTTCCAATACGGAAATATATTTTTTCTTACAAATGCCCTTTGTTCATCCGTCATAACATATGGATCCTGCACCCTTTTGCCAAAATTATCCATTTCCCTATCTACCCAGCTCCAGGAGAATTCTGGAGTTAAGATACCGCATTTTCTGAATTCTCCAATGGCGCCAACAATAAGTTCTCCATTAAAAATAGTAACATCAATTTGCTGACAAGTGTCTCTAAATGCTTTGGCTCTTCTTATAGGAATTGATTCACCTTCTGTTTTTTTGTGCGACTCTGTCCAAATTCTTGCCCTTTGGTATGAAATTGCCGGTTTTGCATTTATATAATTCTGTCTTAGAGTTTCAATTCTCTCTGTAATCATATTTTTTATCTCCTTTCATTTTACATTTATTTTATCACATATTTTATACGTTATAACATACAGAATTTCTAAAATAAATCCAGAATACATTTTTAATAATACTCCAGGTTTATTTCAATATTTAACTATATTTTGAAATACAGCTTCAATATCATATGGGTTACTATAGGTATGATTTCTGTTGGCCTTAAACTTTAATGCTGAAGGAGCAGTAAGTTCAAAAGTTTGATCTTCTACAGTTATCACTACAGTGCCTTTTGTCACTACAACATATTCTTCCGCTGAATTTTGATGCGGTGTAGAAATATGTTCAGCACCAGGAAGCAGTTTAATATAAAAATATTCAAATCCTGATATTGGATTAAAAGGGAATACATCATATAATATCATTTTCCCATCTGATTCATATACAGGTTTTATACTATCTATTGATATTGATTGAAAATTATTGGCTTCGCTTCCTAGTATTTCAGAAAATGAAATTTTGAGCCCTGTAGAAATCTTCCATAATATTGATATTGTAGGATTTGATTCGCCTCTTTCAATTTGACCAAGCATTGCCTTACTCACTTCAGTAAGTTTAGATGCTTCCTCCAAAGTCAATCCCCTTTCAAATCTCACCCTTTTTAAAACAGAGCCTATATTAGATGTTGGATCAGTCAATTTACATCAGCCTTTCTTAAGATTGTCATTTTAAAATATCACTTAAATAATTACCTGTCAATATTAATAAAAAAATCAGCAACACTTATCCTATGTATTATAAGGCTAAATTCCAAGTGTGAAAGTAAAAGTAGTACTCTCATTCTCTACACTTTCAGCATGAATCTTGCCACCCAAACTATCTACAATAGCCTTTGCAATAGACAATCCCAATCCATAACTACCACCTTCGTGAGTTCTGGACGGGTCCACTCTATAAAACCTGTCAAATAACTTGGGAAGATCTTGTTTGGATATTCCCTTTCCACTGTTTTTAATGGAAAATACAATATAACGTTTTGTTTTTTCAACGATATGTCAATATATCCTTTTTCATTTGTATATTTTATGGCATTATCAAGCAAAATCATGACAACTTGTTTAATTTGTTCCGGATCACCTTTTACCATTATGTCCTGTTCTACTTTATGAGAAAGCTTAATACCTTTTTCAAAAGCAATAGCTTCCATTGACAGCACTACATTGTTTACAATACTGCTTATATTTATGGATGAGTAAATCTTGCGTATACTTGCATTCTCAGTTTTAGCCAAATACAGAAGATCATTTATCAGTTTTGTCATTCTGCAAATTTCAGTTTTTATATAATTAAGCCATTTTTTCTGATTTTTGATTGTTTCTTCTTCATTTGCAAGGAGTGCATCTGAATTTGCATTTATAATGGCAAGGGGAGTTTTAAGCTCGTGAGAAGCATCGGCCACAAGCTGCTTTTGCTTTTTCCATGCTTCTGCAATAGGTTTAATGGCACGATTAGCAAAATAAAGACTAATGATGAATATAACAATGAGCATAATAAGACCTACAAGGATGAAAGTGGCTAGCAGTTCTCCTAGTGTCTTATGTGTATCCGTAACATCCAAAAATTTAATATCATATCCCTTATCTGTGGTATTTACTGATTGCTGACCATTTTGAAAAATTATATGATTTTCAACAATAGGAGATAAGGTATACTCCCACAGCTTACCATCAAGGTTTATTGTGGAATCGTTTTTTTTATTATTCCAGGCAAGTCCAGCTGCTTTGTGATAGTTTTCATCAGACATATCAATATAAGAATTCAATATCTAATACCTTTCCATCTGAATCTACTCTTATAGAGAAAGAAAGAGAATAATCGGAAGAAATATTGCGAATTACATGCAATCCAGCAGAAACACTGCCATTGGTTTTTGGTGGATTATTACTGCCTTCAAGCTTGATAACAGGTAATGAAAGCAGCTTATTCTGATTCTCCATTTGCATATTGTTATAAGTTATTGTATAAATAACAGCAAACGCCGTAATCATCATCACTGAAATAATTGACATATTGAGAATTAGAAACTTATTGCGCAGCCTTTTAAACATATTATTTGCCATCCTTTTCCATACCTATAACATATCCTGCTCCACGTACCGTTTGGATAAAAACATTGGACTTAATATTTCTTAACTTTTTTCGTAAAAAAGATACATAAACTTCTACATTATTATATTCTACGTCAGTTTCGTAACCCCAGAGCTTTTCAACAATGACATTCTTTGAAATTATAATACCTTTTCCTTTGATTAGCAGTTCTAACAATCGACATTCTTTTAAAGTCAATTTAAATTCCTGCTTCCTACAGCTTAGTCTCAAATTAAGAGGGTCTAATTCCATATCTCCATATTTTAAAATGCCCTCATTTACCAATTCACTTTTCCTACGCCCTAAAGCCCGCAAACGAGCTAATAATTCTTCCGCCTCAAAGGGTTTTGACAAATAATCGTCCGCACCGCTATCTAATCCTCTTACTTTATCCTCTGTTTCCCCTTTTGCTGTTAATAAAATTACAGGGGTTTCAATACCATTTCGACGTAATTCTTTAAGTAAGCTTATGCCGTTCATTTTAGGAAGCATGATATCTAGAATTATTATATCATAAATGCCTGAAAGCCCACAGTCCAATCCACTTTCGCCATCATACTCCAAATCAACACTATAGTGATTTCTTTTAAGAATTTGAGCCACTGCTTCTGCCATATACTTTTCATCTTCCACCATTAAAATTCTCATTTTCATATCTCCTCATCCATAAGTTTAAGCTACTAAAAACAGGATGCATTCAAAACAAGGAGCTGCTGTGAAGCTCCTTATTTTGAATTGCTTTATAATGGTCTTTTTATCCAGGTAACTCTGTAATCTCACACCGACTGGTTTTCATAACTATTAATTAGCATCAGCTGCACTTTGCGTTTTTACCATTTTGATTTTTTTACCGTCTTCACTTACAGTTACACCTTTAGGAACCTCTTTGTTCCAAGTTTTACCACCATCCGTAGAGTAGCTTCTAACACCGTTTTCCACTTTTACTGCTAATCCACCTTTAACAGTACCTTCAGGTGAAAGACCTTTTAGAACGCCGCCTGTGCTGTCTTCATTAATGGTTACACCCTCAGGAGCTTTTCCACTCCATGTCTTACCACCATCTGTAGAATAGCTTTTAACACCATTTACCACTTTACCAAGCAGAGAATTTGTAGAGTTTGATGCTAATACCGTTCCTGTTCCTATTGTAGCAGCAAATGCCCCACAAAGGAGAGCAGCACCCATTTTCTTTTTTGTTGTATTCAAAATTAATGATAACCTACTTTTCATATTTTTAATACCTCCAGAATAACTTTTCTCGTAAGCAGCTGCCTTACAGTTTTCATTATAATGGCCGTACCTTGAATGAATCTTAAAAAGAAAAACTTTTAGAATTTTATCCGAAGGCTAGAATTAGCTAACACCCACATCTTCTTCAAGTGGGGGATAAGCACTGCTACGCCCCTGGATAAGTTCTTCCCCTAAAGGATAACGTATTCTAAGTGCTAAAGACACTAAGAATACTGTTAATAAGGTTCAACTGGAGAAAAGTAATCCTTATAGGCAAACTCCACCTGAACCTAAGAATCACTTGATTATCTAACTTTTTAAATTCGAACCATCAACCATTTTCTTTATATTCAAGCAAATCTCCTAACTGACAATTAAATTCTCTACAGATTGCTTATTACAATATATTTTATATTAATTTAAATCTGTCATTTTTATTTAAAATAGTGTAAAGTATTCATATGACATTAAAAATTTGACATATAATTAAAATTTTATATTTTTACTTTAAAATTAATTATACAAGATAGGTGGATGATAACTTGAAAGAAATTCAGGTGTTTTTGAACATGACAAAAAGACCTATTAAAATGAGGTCAAAAAAAGAGACTTATATTATTTATAATTAAAAATCAACTTATTTTCGGTGATATCTCTTGACTTACTTTTGTTACTTCAAAGCCTTGAGCTTGAAGAAATAAAATAATTCTATCTATATCAGGTTGAAAATGTCGAGAAGTGTTTTCTCTTTTTAGATATTTTTCATAAATAGAATTATCAAAGGCTTCATTTTTTAAAAGCATATTATAAATACAGGTTAAAAGCATTCTTGCTATAGCAATAATTGCTCTTTTGTGCCCACGTCTTTTCTTTATACTTTCATAACGATATTTAAAGTATGGGCAGGACTTGTTTTTTATTGCTGCATTAGCACACTGAATAAGTATTGGCTTTAAATAAGCTCCGGCACGGCTTATACGAACACTTTTCTTTTTGCCAGCACTTTCATTATTTTGTGGTGTAAGACCTGCCCAAGAACACAGATGTTTAGCATCTGGAAAGACTGACATATCCACTCCAATTTCAGAAATTATAGTTGTAGCAGATTGTGTAGTTATCCCAGGGGCAGAAGCAATAAGCTCAATTTGTGACTTAAATTCACTTGAAATTAATGAAATGGCAGTATCAAGTTGAGAAATACAATTGTTAATATAATCATAATGATTCAAGCATACAGACATCTTTGCTGTTTGATTTTTAGAGATGCTTCCTTGCATAGCAATCTTAATTTCGTCAGCCTTAGATAACATACTCTTGTGTAGAAATTGAGTATAGTCTATATCTAATTTATCAGGATGCTCCATGGCATATTTAATTATAGCTGATGATGATTTACCAAAGGTATCTGATACTACGCTTGAAATCATGATATTTGAAACTGTTAATGAATTTTGGAATCTGTTTTTCTCACTTGAACGGAAATTTGTAAGTTTAAAGCGATAGCGCATAAGGTCTCGTAGTTCTCTTATGGCCTTTGGAGGAATAAAACTTCCTTTAACTAATCCATGCTTATGTAAGTCTGCAAGCCATAGAGAATCTTTTTTATCAGTTTTTTTGCCGGGAATGTTTTTAACGTACTTTGGGTTAGCCAGAGTAATATTACAGGAATCTTCAAGTATGTTATAGATAGGTATCCAGTACTTTCCGGTGCTTTCCATACAAACTTCTTTACAGTTATGCTCAGATAACCACTCTTTTAAATGGAAAAGATTCTTTGAGTAAGTACTGAATTGTTTGGTTGCATAGGTAGTGATGTTATTCTCATTGGTTGATGTTACAGTTGCAACTACAAATTTTTTGTGAACATCAATACCGCAACAAATAGGATAAACGATTTTTAACATTTATATCACCTACAAATAAAAAAATAAAGTACACAGGTGTTGACTGAATACTCATACTTTTAAACGGTCTTTGTTTAAACAAAGATTAACTTACGTGCCCTAGGGCACACTTATTTGTACTTAAAAGAGTAATCGGCACATGTTATTATACGGATTACAGTGAAGTGCAATCACACTCACCCCGCCGTGCTCTGTAGTACACCTGTATACTTGTCTATATTATTCACAGTAATTGGTAATTTTAATCACTCTTTCATTAATTTTTGTGCCTTGAGCACAGCGAAAGGAATGAATGTTATTATGAATAAAATTAAAGATGTTTCAGTACGTATTCGTATTATGCTTTTAGTTTTTTTTGCAATGTTTGTATCAAATATATCTATAGCAGTTACTTTATCCTATAACCTTTATAATAATTTTTTTCAAATACTGACCGGGCAGATTATTTTCAAAGCTATACTATTTTTTATAATTTTTGAAGCAATTGCAGGTTCACTGTCAGAATTTGTCATTATAAGGCCTTTAAAAAAAGGCATTATACTTGCTGATTCCATTGCAAACAACGATCTTTCAGTTAACATTGAAACTATTCATCATGGAGAAGCAGGCCAGATGATAGAATCCCTTTTAAAAGCAAAAAATAATTTAAAAAATTTAATATCGGAAATACAAAAATCTTCTAAAAAAGTAGCTTTTTCCTCTGAAGATTTGAATAATATAATCGGACAGGCTAGTGCTCATATAAATGAAATCAATACAGGAATTAAAAAACTTATATCTGATTTCCATCAAAATGTTGAGAATATAAAACAAACTTCAATTTCATTATCTGATATAACTGATAATTCACAAAATACGGCTGAACTTGCTTCTAAAATTTTAGAATATGCAAAGTCGGTAAAGTATGCTGCTGAAAATGGTAGAGTTTCCGTTGATTCTATTGTAGGCGCTATAAATGATCTTGCCTCAAACTCAAAAGATGTAAGTGATGAGGTACTTGAACTTGAAAAACAAAGTAATAAAATCGATGAAATTGTTGTTATTATTTCTGGAATTTCAGAACAAACAAATCTTCTTGCTTTAAATGCTGCTATTGAAGCCGCTAGAGCTGGTGAGGCAGGCAGGGGCTTCTCTGTGGTAGCTGAGGAAATAAGAAAACTTGCAGAAGACACCAACAGTTCCCTGCAGGATATTGGTAACCTTGTTAAAGATATGAATGCAAAAACTAGAAATGTAGTATCTGCTGTTATGACAACAGAAGAAAAGGTAGAACTTGGGGTCTCTAAATCCAACCAGATAAAAACAAACATAGATGAAATTATTGACAGTATTGAAAATACCTTTAGTATGTTAAATACTATAACTGAGGGAGTTACAACTCAAGCAGCTGCTCTTGAAGAAATGAGTGCAACTATAGATAGTATGAATTCAACTGTTGAATCAGGAATTGATGTTTCAAATGATATTAAGGGAAAACTGAATATACAAGAAACCTTATTTAATAAAATTGACAGTACTTCTGGCGAACTGGTGGTTCTATCCGAGGATATGAACAAACTTACAAATATATTTAAATTATCAAGTGATTCTTAGATTCAGATAAAGACATAAATAAAAAGCAAAAGTTTTATCTTATAATCTAGATTCTAAGCTGACTCTTATTTTCTATCTTTAAATTTTATAACACAAATAAAATATGTACATATGATATTAAGGTAGATATTTTTAGGAGGAGTATATTTGAAGTTTTACTATCCATATTTAGGTTATAAAGAACAATGTAAAAAAATACCCATTGCATTTCCCCCTCAGCATCAGTCAGTTCAACCAGGTATGGAATATTTAATGATTCCAAGACCTATATTTGACAATCCAGATTATATAGGAAGTTGCAAGTTAGAAGACAAGGTTGCCCTAATCACAGGAGGTGACAGTGGCATAGGAAGAGCTGTATCCTTAGCCTTTGCAAAGGAAGGGGCAGATGTTGCCATTGCATATTTTAACGAACATAGGGATGCAAGAGAAACAAAAGAATTAATAGAGGACCAGGGCAGAAAATGCATCTTGCTCCCTGGTGATTTGAGAAAAGAATCCTTCTGTAAAAAAATAGTTGAAGATACTATTTCTGCTTTTGGATGTTTGGATGTGTTAGTTAATAATACAGCTGTACAATTTCCACAAAACAAACTGGAAGATATTAGTACAGAGCAATTGGAGGATACTTTTCGTACAAATATATTTCCATTATTTCATGTTACTAAAGCTGCTTTAGCTTATTTGAAAAAAGGAGCTGTGATTATAAATACAACTTCTATTACAGCTTATCAGGGGAGTAAACTTCTTATTGATTATTCATCTACCAAAGGTGCCATTGTAAGTTTCACCCGCTCATTATCTCTTTCACTGGTATCAAAAGGAATAAGAGTTAACGGAGTAGCTCCAGGACCTATCTGGACTCCACTTCAGCCTGCAAGTTATCCAGCTGAATATATTACAACTTTCGGTACAGATACTCCTATGAAAAGATCGGGACAGCCTGTTGAACTTGCCCCTATATATGTTTATCTAGCATCAGAAGATTCCACTTATGTTACCGGTCAAATAATTCATGTAAATGGCGGAGATTTTATAGGTTCTTAAATTTATAACAGGGGAAGGCATGTAAAAATTTTTACATGAGCATTCTCCCCTAAAATTTTACTGTAAAATATTATAAAATAATTTTATAAATCATACCAATGTGGAATATATATATATAATAGTTTGAAACAAATTTTCTAAAGAGAGGAGATGATAATTTGACTAAAGAAGAAATTGCCCTGCAATTGGCCGTAGCAGCCCTTGGCCATTTTAACCTCTTAGAAGAAACAAGTACTAAAACAGACATAAAATTTGATATAGATAAACAACTAACCAAACGACTGGGAAAACATGTGGCTAATTTATACAATACAATCCTTGATAACATAAATGTCAAATAGAACAAAGTACCTAAGATTTACACAAATTAAATCTAGGTACTTTTTTATAGACAAACTCTACCAAACTTAAAAATTACTTGATAAATATTGAAAAATACACACTTATATAGTAACTTAATAGTATATGTCTTATAGAAGAAGGGATATGAATGCTTGAAATAAAAAATATAAGTAAAGAATTTAAAGATATAAAAGCTGTAGATAATCTATCTTTCCATGTAAGTAAAGGAGAAATAGTAGGCCTTCTGGGTGAAAATGGTGCCGGAAAAACTACCACTTTAAGAATGATTTCCACTATGTTAAAACCTACCCGGGGAACTATAGAGGTTAATGGATATGATGTAATTAGAGAACCTTCCAAGGTGAGAGGAGAAATAGGCATTTTATTTGGAGGTGAGGTTGGACTTTATGATAGATTATCAGCTAGAGAGAACATTGAATATTTTGGGCGTCTCTATGGAATGACTCAAGAAGAAATAAATAAAAAAATAGAAGAACTCATAAAAGATCTTGAAATGGAAGAATACATAAATAGAAAAGCAGGCAAATTTTCAAGGGGAATGAAGCAAAAGGTATCCATAGCAAGGTCTATAATACATTCTCCAGAAGTAATGTTGTTTGATGAGCCAAGTACCGGACTGGATGTTTCCGCAACAAGAGTAATACATGAATTTATTTTGAAATGCAAAAGTGAAAATAAAATAATTCTTTTATCCTCTCATTCCATGACAGAAGTAGAAAAACTCTGTGATAGAGTTATAATAATCCAAAAAGGAAGACTTATAGAAGAGGGAACCGTAGATCAATTGAAGAAAAAATATAACGATCGCAACTTGGAAGAAGTATTTATAAAATTAATAGGAGGTAATGTCCATGAATAACTTTTGGATAATTTTCAAGAAAGAACTTATGGATATTTTCAGGGATAAGAAAACTCTTGTGTTCACTATACTATTACCTATTATAATGTATCCTGCCATGTTTAAAATAATAGATTTTACCATGAAAGACACCACAAAATCCATTGAAAAAAATATAACTATTGCCTATAAAGGCAGTGAAAGTTCTTCAGTATACACTATGTTAAAAAATCTAAATAACATAACTATAGATAATACAGGCAATACAAATGAAAAACTGAAAAAGGGAAAAATATCCCTTATAATTGAAGCTCCTGAAGACTTTGACTTAAAAATTTCCAATAAAATTAAGACCACTGTCAAAATAATATATGACAAAGACTCCAGTAAATCCTCTCTGGCATCTTCACTTATAAAAGACACTTTAGATAATTATAATAAATCTATTGTATATGAAAGATTGAATGAAGAAGAAATTAATACAGATATATTAACTCCTTTTCAAGTAAAAGAGGAAACTTTAGATAATCAAAATGATAATACCATAGCTTTTGGAATTTTAAGTGTACTACCTACTATATTAATTATTTTTATGATAAGTCCCACCATAGGAATAGCTGCTGATCTTGTGGCAGGTGAAAAAGAAAGAAACACCTTTGAAGCACTTTTATCCACATCTGTGAAAAGAATGTCTATATTTTGGGGAAAACTTATGGCAATTTCATCTGTGGCACTTATTACATTAATAGTTACATTAACTTCCATGATAGTCTCCATGCTCTACATATTTTCCTCAGAAGGGAAATTAAGTATTCCCATAGGTGCTTTTATGGTTATAGGCATAGTATCTCTGTTTGTATTAATAGCACTAAGCTCCATAGAAATATCCATAAGTATGTTTGCCCGTTCCATGAAAGAGGCAAATACCTATCTTGGTGGATTTATAATTCCTGTAATGATTTTAACTTACATACCTTTTATGATGGATTCAAAAAATATAGGTTTTTTATTTTTTAATATCCCCATAGTAAATGCAGTGGTAGTTATGAAAGAAGCTATTGCAGGAGTATTTAACCCTTCTCATATTACAGTGGTTTTACTCTGGCATATTGTATATGTGATAGCTACCGTATTTTTGGCAAAATTTATGTTTTCCAAAGAAGAAGTCGTATTTAGATCTTAACAATTGATTATTATCTTCAACTATAAAAGGGAGAATTAAAATCTTTTTCTCCCTTTTGATGATTTTATACCCATTTCTTCTCTATATTTAGCCACAGTTCTCCTTGAAATATTCATACCCTGCTTATTAATTAAATCACATATTTTTTGATCAGATAGTGGTTTTTTCCTATCCTCTTCATCTATCATTTTTTTAATGTTATTTTTAATAATTAAACTTGATACACTCTCCTCTTTAAAACTTGTAATCATACCTGTAGTAAACAAATCCTTTATTTTTATTGTACCCCTGCTTATGTGTATATACTTATCTCTTATAGCCCTGCTTACAGTAGATTCATGCATATTTGTACTATTTGCTATTTCTTTTAAAGTCATAGGCTTTAGATAATTTTCTCCATAATCGAAATAATCCCTTTGAACTTCCAGTATCTTTTCCAGAACTTTATAAATAGTACTTTTTCTATGCTGTATGCTTTTTATTAAAAACAATGCACTGTTTAGTTTTTCTTTTACATAGCTTACTGCATCTTTGTCAGTATCGTTATTTATTATATCTTTATACATTGCATTTATGGTCAATCTTGGTGTTAAATCATCATTCATAATTATAAAATATTCATTATCTATTTTTTTTATATATGCATCTGGTGATATATACCTTACACTTTCTCCTGTATAAAATCCCCGGGAAGGTTTAGGAGAAAGTGTCTTTATTAAATCTCCATATTCCTGAGCCTGCTTCACATCTATATTCAACTCTTTTGCTATAACATTATATTTATTTTCTGCTATGAATTCCAAGTATTTATCTATTATTATAAATATATTTTCCTCATCCATACCTTTTTGTTTTATCTGTATTTTTAAGCATTCGGCTAAATTTCTCGCTCCTATTCCATAGGGTTCTAAAGAATGAATCACTTCTACACAATATGCTGCCAGTTCTTTTGAAATTTTCAGTTCTTCTTCTATTTCCCTATTCTCCAATATTAAATATCCTCTATCATCTATATTTTCTACAATATATAAGCATATTGTCTTTATACACTGGTTTTCATCAAGATCTCTTATTTGATCTTTCAAATACTCTTTTAAAGACTTTTCTTCAGAAATAAAATTAAAGGGAGATACTTCCTCGTCAGGGTTTCCATTATAATTATGATGGCTATAGTTGTCAAAATCCAGATTTTTTATAATTTCTTTATACTCAAGTTTATCTTTCTCTACTTTATCCACACTGGATTCTTTAATATCAAGCACAGGATTTTCCTGAAGTTCTTTTTCCACATATTCCTGGAGTTCAAAGCTTGACATTTGGAGCAACTTTATAGATAATTGCATTTCCTGGGTCATGGCCAATCTTTGTTCCTGAGTTAAATTAAGAGAAAAATCCATTTTCACTTTTATACACCCCCATTCAAAATTATTATGAAAATAATTTTCTATTATTCTTATTATATCATGAAGCAATAGAATTGATGAAAACTTTTTCACAGGTAGTATCAGAAATACCAGGCTCATATGTTATATAAATACAAATCCACCAGAAAACCACCAGTTACAAACTGGCGGTTCTCTGATGGATTTGTTATGTTTTGTATAAAATTTTAAGCTTCTTCCTTAACTTCCAATTTTTCTTCTTGTGGTGCAAAAACGTTTACGTCCAAATTCTTTTTATTACCGAGTAATATCAATAAACTGAGCACTATACCAACGCCAAGACCCCACGCAGCACCTCTTGCAACTATTACAGCTGCCATTACACCAGCAATTCCCAAGTCATTCATAGTACGTGACTTCAATATACCTATCCTTACGGAAACATATCCTTGAATCAACATGGTAAGTGCCAGTGCTATGCTTAAAACAGGTGTAACAAAAGTAACTATAGGCATAAGAAAATATCCTGTTAAAGTACCAAATCTAAAAGAACCTGCACCACCATTTATTGAATCCATGGCTTTTCTACCATGTTTATATCTATCGCACACGACAACCTGCATTGCTGCCCAGAGAGGTCCACACATAGTTATATCAGGTCCTATAAGTGACATTGCCATATTACGTAATCCAAATATTAAATGAGATCTGTTAGGATTATAATCTATTAATTCATCTGGTCGTGATTTAGCTGCATCTTCAATAAGAGCCTGTGCCTGAATCATTTCACCAAATAATATTACATATGCTGAAAATACCATAGGTATTGCTTGAATAAACATCTTTAGAGGAGGAAAACCTATAGACCAAAATGTCCAGTGACTCCAAAGTTCACCAAAAGAAGGATTTGAAAATCCCCATTTAATAGTTGGCCATACAGTTTCCCCTACAATAGGACCTACAAAAACCGCCAATAATACACAAGGTAATATTCCTAAATTAGATATCGTTTTAAGAAATTTACTCTTATTTCTTATACTCTTAAAATGATTTGAAAATAATAAATAAAATGCCAGTCCTATACAGATTACAATAGATAGTGGAAATTTATCAAAGTGACCGCCTTTTCCGAATACAGTATTTACAGCTGCAAGACCGGCTCCCATTATAATACCTGCCTGCATACAATTAGGTATTAATGTAATAACCTTCTTGCCTAAACCGGTAATTCCAAGAAACGCAGCTAAGATTCCAAGACTTAATTCAAAGGCAATCAATGCCTGTACCCTTTCAGGTCCCATTGGAAATTCGCTTACATACAGTATCAAAAGTGGTATAGCGGGAGTAACCCATCCAGGTACAACCGGATCTCCCAGGAAAACATGAGCACAATAAAATATTCCATTAAGGACAACAATAGCTAATGCAACTTCAAAGGGCATGCCCAAATATTGCTGAAGCATAGGAATTGCTCCAAGACAGACAGCACACATTAGAAGTCCCTGAATATAATCTGCTATTTCAAACTTATAGTGGATCCCTGGAACACGTATTTTAAACGGTCCTGCCGCCATATACGGTTGTTCCTTTCCATATTCTCTTTTTCGTAACATAAATTTTCTCCTTTACAATATATTTTAAATTTATAATTTAACTAAAATTTACAATTAAATCTAGCTTCAAACTCCTTCTTTAAAGATTTCTTAAAATTAGGGTGTGCAATATTTATAAGTGCTTTAGCTCTATTTTTTAAGGTTTTTCCTTTAAGATTAGCAACCCCAAATTCTGTTACTATATAATCCACTTCATTTCTTGAAGTTGTAACTGCAGCTCCAGCATCTAAAAGTGGAACTATTCTTGAAACCTTGCCTTTAGCTGCTGTAGAAGGGATAGCTATAATTGCCTTTCCACCCTTTGACAAATTAGCTCCTCTAATAAAATCTACCTGGCCTCCTACTCCACTTATCTGTTTTAATCCCACACTTTCAGAACATACCTGTCCCATTAAATCCACCTGAACACAGGAATTTATTGAAACCATATTATCATTTTTCATAATTACCAGTGGGTTATTTACATAGTCTACAGAATAAGTTTCTACCATTGGATTATTATTTACAAAATTATACAATTTTTCTGTCCCCATTAAAAATGTTACAACTATTTTACCTGGATGAAGAGTTTTCTTCTTGTTATTAATAACTCCTGCCTTTACCAATTCCACTACACCATCTGATATCATCTCAGAATGTATTCCAAGATCTTTCTTGTCCTTTAAAAACATAAGCACAGCATCTGGTATAGCTCCTATTCCAAGCTGAAGAGTAGATCCATCTTCAATTAAAGATGCACAGTTCTTTCCTATAGCTTTTTCCACTTCTCCCAATTTAGGTGGCTGCAATTCTATTAATGGGTGTGAAACTTCCACTATATAATCAATATCTGATACATGTATAAAAGAATCTCCAAGTGTCCTTGGCATATTTTTATTTACTTCTGCAATTACAAGACTGGCACTTTCTGCTGCCGGCTTAGTATAGTCATTGGAAACTCCAAAACTGCAGTAGCCATATTCATCTGGCTCACTTACCTGAATAAGTGCCACATCTACACGCAGCCGTTTTTCTTTAAATAATTTTGGCACTTCGTAGAAAAAACAAGGTGTATAATCTGCTCTTCCTGAATTCACTGCCTCTCTGGTACTTCCACCTACAAATAAGGCATTATGTTTAAAATATTTTTCCATACCCTTTTTCACATAATCACTCTTACCCATGGCTACCATGTGAACTATCTCAAGTCCTATATAATTTTCTTTATTTTCAACCAGTGCATTTATTAAATCTGATGGCTCTCCCACTGCATGTGAAAAAACTACTCTACTGTGGTTTTCTATTTTCGAAACAGCCTTCTCTGCACTTACCAGCTTTTCTTTATATATATCTTCCCATTCCATAAAAATTATCTCCTCCATATACTGTCTGTTTAAATATTTATTTAATATACCTTTAACTTCATTAAAATCTTCTTCAGAATTCACCAATATTTTCTCAAACTTAAATTTAAACTTACTATGATCAATGCAGCAACTGGTACATCCACATAAAACTATGACTACATCGTAAGTTTTATGTGGTTCGATTATTTCAAAATTACAATTGAAGTTTTCCTTTAAATTATATAGAAATTGTTTTCTATCATATTTGGGATTACATCCACCGCAATATTTAATTCCTATATCCAAAATATACTCACCTTACTTATGATGCTTACTTAATATTTTTCTTGCCAGATTCAAGGTATCTTCATCTATGTAATCTATAACCTCTACTGACTTTATTTCAGGAATTTCATCTTTTATGGAACCTTCCACTAAATCCTGTACTGTATACTTAGCTGAAATACAGCCACTGCATTGACCTAAAAGCTTTACTTTAACTATACCCTCTTTTACTTCAACAACTTCAATATCTCCATTATGGCTGTTCAAATAAGGTCTTACCTTTTCTTCAATTATTTTTAATACTCTTTCCTTCATAAAATACAGCACCCCATTTTTAGGGAAAAGGTGAAAAGCCACCTTTTCTTTACTCTTCTATTCTGGCTATATTCTTAGCAAGTATCTTTTTCTGTGCTAGATTTCCCTGTCTTGATATCATTATTCTCTGAGCTTGAGGTGAACCTGCTCCATGCATGGATTCAGTTCTGTATCCTACTGCTGCTGTACCAAGACATAAATTTTCTATTAATCTAAGTATTTTCATTCTGTTTTCAACAGGCACAGAGGCAACTCCTACTAAGTACTTTTCTACATATTTTCCTACTTCAGGACTCTTATAATCCTTTTCAGAAGGCATAGTAACCATTAATCCTCCAGCTATATCTTCTGCTAATCTTACGATTTCATAAGGAAATCTTGTTACATTTTGCTTACATACATTTGCAAGAAGTAGATCTATTTGATAATTTCCAGCTTTTGTTGCATGTCCTTCAGCTGAGCAGGCGATTCCACAAGCATAAAGAGTTTCATTTAAATGCATCATCTCTATTAATTTATCTTTTATATGAGATGCTTTAGCAGCTCCATTATAGTCAGCAGCTACCGCAGCAGCACCTATTAATACATCTCCTACTCCTACTTTACATCCACCATAACTTTGTCTATGATACCCTGCAAATCTTTCTACCATCATTCCTGCATATTCAGTTTCGCCATTTAAAAATATCCTGTCATTTGGAACAAACACATCGTCAAATACCACTAATGCCTCTACTCCGCCAAACTCTCTATTACCAACATCTATGTCAGCATCTTTCTCCATTTTTCTAGTATCACAGGACTGTCTTCCAATTATCATAGTTATTCCTTCTGCATCTGTAGGAACAGAAAAAGCTATTGCATAATCTTTATCTTCAGGTCTCATAGCAATAGTCGGCATAACCAGTACCTCATGAGAATTACATATACCTGTCTGGTGAGCCTTTGCTCCTCTTACAACTACACCATCTTCTCTTCTTTTTACAACTCTTAAATACAAATCTGGATCAGCCTGTTTGCTTGGTGACAATCCTCTGTCTCCTTTTGGATCTGTCATAGCTCCATCTACTGTTAAATCGTTATCTTGAGCATATGCTAAAAATTTCTTGAAATTTTCAAAATAATTGGTGTTATATTCTTTATCTATTTCAAAAGTAGTGCTGTATACAGCATTAAATGCGTCCATACCAACACATCTTTGGAAACAAGCTGCAGTTTTTTGTCCGCACAATCTCTGCATTTTAACTTTTTTCACTAAATCTTCACTGCTTTGATGCAAATTTGTGAATCTATTTATTTTTTTACCTGTTATATTTGATGTTACTGTCATTAAATCCTCATATTCAGGCTGCTTGGCTAAATCATAAGTCATTTTAACAGAATTTAAAGATGGACGAAGTACAGGATTGTCTACTGGATTGTCTATCTTCTCTCCCAAATAATAAACGTTTAATTTCAATTTACGTAAACTTTCTACATATTCTTCTCCAGTCATTAAAGACATGAAAATCATTCCTTTCATAAATAAATATATTTTTGATTACACTATATTATTTAGCAATTTTCATGCCAAATTTTTATATGATCTTTAAAAAAATTTTACAAACTATGTATAAGCCTATATTCTAAAAATTTCAATGCTTTATTTCATCTATAATCTGTATAACAAAATTATACTTTTGCTGCAATATTGCAATTAAAAGACCCTTATGTGCCCATAAGAGTCTGCTTGCCTGCTCATATTGTCAATTGAATGTTTTGTATGCATAATTGCAACAAATTTTACTTTTGCAACACATGCTTATTTTTATACCTTTTTCTCTTTCTTACTAAAGTAGAAGCATTTATTCCCAGCTCCTTAGCAGCATCCCTTACATTTCCGTGTTTCTCCAGTGAACTTTCTATTATAGATTCCTCTAAATTTTCTACTGCTTCTTTTAAAGTCAAGTTTTCATTCCACATATTACTGCCTGATACATCACTATCCCAGACTTCCTTAATAGGCAAATCACTTCTCAGTATCTTGTCTCCCGAACTCATAATTATAACTCTCTCTATTATATTTTTTAACTCCCTTACATTTCCCGGCCATTTATATTTTTTTAAAGAGTCCACCGCTGCAGTGGTAATTATCTTATTAAAGTCATATTTTTTATTAAATACACACATAAAATGACTTATAAGAGGCTCAACATCATCTTTTCTTTCCCTAAGAGGCAAAATTGTAATAGGCACTACATTTAATCTATAGTATAAATCCTCCCTAAAGGTTTTCTTCTCTACCATTTCCTTTAAATTTCTATTGGTGGCCGCAATTACCCTTACATCAATTTTAATAGTATCTGTTCCCCCTACTTTTTTGATTTCACCCTCCTGAAGCACTCTCAACAACTTTACCTGCATATCCAGAGGAAGTTCTCCAACTTCATCCAAAAAAATACTTCCTCCATCTGCTAGTTCAAAGAGTCCTATTTTTCCTCCTTTATTTGCACCTGTAAAGGCTCCTTTTTCATATCCAAAAAGTTCTGATTCTATAAGATTACAAGGTATGGATCCACAATCTATTTTTATAAAACTTCTATTACTTCTGCTGCTGTTTTTATGTATATACTTCCCTATTTTTTCTTTACCCACACCAGTTTCTCCAAGTAAAAGTACGGTAGTATCTACCTTAGCTACTTTTCTGGCCATTTCCAATGTATTAAGCATTTTTTCATCTTTTGCTATGATATCTGAAAATCTAAGAAGTTGTTGACGCATTCCTTCCAATTGGGAGTAATATTTTTGGGTAAGTTCCATGTTCTTTTTCATCTGTTCCTTAAGCTCATAAAGCTCTGTAACATTTCTTACATTTGTAACTACCATTGTTATTTCTCCCTTGTCATTAAAAATAGGACTGCTTGAAACAAGCACTGTTTTACCAGTTTTAAATTTTTGTTCTACAGTAGCATTTTTCCCACTTTCAAGAACCAAAAGGGTACCAGACTGGGAAAGATATTTATTCTCTACAAGGTACCTCATATTCTTTCCTATCATGTCACTTCTTTTCATTCCAGTAATTTTCTCATAGGACTTATTTAAAAATATAGTATTTGCATCTCCATCAGTTATATATATACCATCATAAGAATTTTCAATAACCTGATATAACTGCTTTACTGTTGGATCCAATACTTTTTTCCCCTTATGCAAATCATCAAAATCCAATAATTCCTTATTCTTCATATTACAATCCCCTTTCAAATTACACAAACCATAGTAACTTTTTAATTTAGCCATAAATAAAAAGAGAATCCTCATGAATCCTCTTCTCTATTTTAACCGCCTGCAGCTCCTAAAAATATTTCATACAATTTATGAAAATTATATAAAATATTTACATTTTGAAGCCGCCTCATCACTGTCATTAGTTTTCAGTATATATGAAAAAAATTTTTAAGTCAACAATGTTTTTAGGCTTATACCTTATTCCCATATAAACAAAAAATTACCACAATAGATATACATATGCTTTTACTGTAATTTTTTTGATCATTTTAATGGAGGCATGACGAAAGCTTCACCTGTTAGAACTTTACTGTTATTATGATTTATACAAGTTGTCTTTAGTTTTACTATATTTTCTTTTTTATATATTTCCAAAACCTCTACTTCCACCTTTATATTATCTCCAAAATATACGGGTAAATTAAATTTGGAATTTTGGCTTAAATATATGGTTCCTGGTCCTGGAAATTTCATGCCTATACAGGCTGATATATAACCGGTTAACAATATGCCATGGGCTATTCTTTTTTTAAATTTATCCTTATATTTAAATTTATCTGTATGAAGAGGATTGAAATCTCCAGTTATTTTTGCAAATGAATATACATCTTCACAAGTTACAACTTTTTCAATACAACCTCTATCTCCAATATTTAATTCATCAATAGTTAAACCTCTCATAAATTTATATTCCTTCCACATATAAATCAATCTTAAACTAAATATTCAGACTGCACCACATTACAAGTTCATTTATCATAAAATTTCCGTCCCAGGGAGAATCATAAATATTCATAGTTCCCACATTTACCACCCTATTTACGCCAAGTGATGTAACCTTATCTGCAAATTTAAAAAGTTTACTCTTATCTAAAATAGCATAACCTATAGTTTGAATTCTCCGGGTAATCAAATTCTCTACATCAAATATACTGTTTATTTCCTTTACAAAAATACATCTTCCACCTACAGGTTCTTCCAATACTATTTTGTCATTAATTAAAATGGTATATTCAAGTCCCCTGCTGCAGCAGATATCTTTATCAGGGTCAAGACTGTATATTCCTCTTTCATTTATAATTTTTACACAGATACTTTCATCAAGCAAATCATTATATCTTTTATTTATCTTTTCAAAGGATCTTTTTAACATCTTAATTATATCTTTCAGGGGAACACGGCTTTTTTCAACAAATAGTACCTGGGGAGAAGAACAGGCTTTTTGCTGAAATAAGACTATGTCCTTCACTAGTTTATCCATATATGAAAAACATTTATCACTTTCAAGAACATCTCTGTCAAATAGGGCAAAAGAATACTTTGGTCCAAATACCAAGTCTTTACAGGTGGTTTTTTTAGGAAGTGATGTGATGTAATCTACTGCATCTTCTCCTCCCCATACAATTCTTGCATCTGCCATAATGGACATGGATTTATTTAAGGATTCATCTTCCCTCGGAAAATATACTAAACATATATTTTTAAGTAAATCTTTAGAATCATATATTTTTTCCTCATAAACTACCTGTATATCATCCAGAAGCTTCAGCAGTCTTAAAACCAGGGCCATACTTTTTTCAGGAACTTTTACAAGGTTTGAATTCCTTGCTATAAGCGATTGAAAAATTGAATAAAGTGCAAGAGTGCTTACATTTCCCGCTATCCAGTGACAGCTTATTCCCCTACCCTGTGCTTTTACAAATTTATCATTTCCTATGGATATAAATTCATCTAAATATTTTTTATCCTTCAAATTGATTTTTATTAACTTTTCTATATTTGATCTTCTAAAATAAAAAGATAAATAGGATACTCCTTGAATTTTTAGAAGCTGTCTATCTCTGCACAATTTTTTACTATACTCATCCAATATAAGTACAATAGCCTGGGTGGGCATAGAATTTAATAATTTTAAGTTTGATTTCAAAATATCATTTACACGACTGAAACTATTGAAGCTTATCTCTTTTTCATAAAGGTATCCATCCAATGAATAACAATCTATCATTTTTTCTCCTCCCTTTCTGCAAAAGTATCTCCACAGCCTCTTGTTTCAGCTTTTTCTATTCTAGATCTAAACTTAAAATATTTTCCCCGTCTTCCACATCTGCAATCATCAACTCCCATAAATTTACCTACATCTTCTGTTAAAATACCTTGAGAAGGATAACTGGTTCCAAGGATACTCAAGACTTCTATTATTCCCTGTTGTCCAATCTCTACTTCATCTAAAGTATTGAAATCTCTTATTATAATATCTGCAAAATCCGGTACATGTTTATATCCACATTCGCAATCCACAAACACCACACCCAGCTGTTCCACCATTCCATAAAAATCCATTATATTACTTTTTTCAGTACCAAATATCTCAGCTGTCACTCTGTTAAATTCCTCTTTTTCAACACTTTCTGACACAAGTTTCTTCCACCCGCCGCTGTGTAAAAGTTTCATTTTAGGCAAGGATAATTTAATATTTTTTTCCTCTAACTGTGTTACAAATTTACTCCATATTATATAGGTAAATCCATAAACCAATATTTCCCTGTTTTTATTCTCTTCTTCAAATTTCCTTAGCCTAGACAGATTTATTTCAAGCTCTCCATCTTTTTCGTCCATAGCATAGGTTATACTGCTGGCAAAATTACTGATTCCTCTCACTGCCGCCCCCCTGGCATTTAACACTTCCTTGTTCTTGTTTACACCTGCCGTATCTAAAATTAAAAGGGGCTTTCTGGTAACTCCTAAAAAACTCTTTAATATATTTATAAGTGCCTGAGATTGTCTTATAGATGTACCTTTATCCAGATATATCTTACTTGGAGTCTTTGAAGTTGTGGAACTGGAATTCAATACTCTTATTACATCTTCTTTTCTGCAGGTTAAAAGGTCAAATATCTTAAACATATTTACTGGAATAAAAGGCACCTGGCTAAGCTTTGAAATTTTAGAAATATCTATTGAAAGTTTCCCATACATACTCTTTACATTTGGATTCACTTCATTTAATGCAAGCTGTTCTTTAATTATTTCAAGCAGCATACTTTCTTTTTCTTCCTGAAACATTTCAAATTGATCCCTGAAAATTATATTTTCTATTAAAAGTTTCATATCCACAGCATATCTCACCTATTTCCATACTTATTTTACATGTCTTTCAATTTTGCAAATAATACTTTTCCCGAAGAATTTTTGGGAAGCTGTGATAAAAACTGAACATATTTAGGCAACTTGTATCTTGGTAATACTGAAGAACAATAGTCAATTATATACTTGTCATCTATAGAAGAATTTTTATCTTTTAAAACCACAAAAGCCTTTATAGCCTCTCCTAGAATATCATCTTCAACCCCTATGACAGCACACTCAACCACTTCCTTTATGCTGCATATAGTGTTTTCAATCTCCTTAGGACTTATTCTATTTCCCGCACACTTTATTATATTTTTTTCCCTTGAAACCACAAATATATATCCATCTTCATCCCTAAAAGCTAAATCTCCCGTGTACAAAAGACCATTTTTTAGCACCTTTTTTGTCTCTTCCTGGTCATTAAAATATCCCTTCATTATATTTCCGCCTCTTGCAGCTATTTCTCCAACCTCTCCCACAGAGGTAGGATTTCCTTCTTTATTTATTACCACAAGCTCTATTCCCGGAATACCACGTCCTATGGAACCCAATTTATTTTTAATCTGCTCTGGAGGAAGATATGACAATCTGGCTGTAGCCTCAGTTTGTCCATACATAATGTATACATCAGTTTCTTCAAGTGCTTCACATAGTTCCGATATGAATACTTCTGGGAGCCTGCCGCCTGCCTGGGTTACATACCTTAGTGAAGGTAGTTTGGCCGTCTTAATACTGGTCATTCTAAGTAATATCTGATAGGTACTTGGTACTCCTGCAAAACCAGTGCAGTTATATTTTTTTATATCTTCTATAACTGTTTCCGGAAACATAAATCTATTATTTATTACAAGGCTTCCCCCACATCTAAAATGTGTGTTCAAAAGAGATGTTCCATAACAATAGTAGAAGGGAAGTACCACTTCCACTCTGTCATTTTTAGTCAATTTCAAATACTCTATTATGGAATTGGTATTGTACATGAGATTATAATGAGTAAGCATTACCCCTTTTGGTTCTGAAGTAGAACCCGATGTAAACATAATAAGTGCCGTATCTTCTTTTTCATCTATAAAGCCTCTTGAATTAGTTTCATCTTTACTTGCCCAAACACTTTCCTCACTATACACCATGGTGTCCCTACAGACTATCTTCTCCACTTTATTTCTGTATTTTTTCTGGCAAAATACTATCTTTATTTTTAAAATATCCATAATATACCTCATATCGTTTTCAGATATAGTGGGGTTTACAGGGACACATATGCTTCCATTTTTAATTATTCCAAAATAAGTTTTTATAAAAAAAACAGAATTGTCTGAAATAACAAGTACACTATTTTTTTTTGAACATCCATTTTCCTGCAATAAATAAGTTACATAATTTACGCCCCCATAAATTTCCCTGTAACTTATTTTACTTTTATCTATTATCGCTACTTCGTCTAAATCTTTAGACTTTTCAAAAATATAGTCTGTAAAGGTCATATTTCTACTCCATATTTTTTTAATATCTTCTTAATGTCTCCAATAGTGTACATTCTAGATATATCCACTACATCAAAATCTGCCCCGAATTCTTCTCCCAGCGCTGTAACCAGTTCTACGTGGGCTAAAGAATCCCATGCTTCTATTTCATCCGGCCCCAAATCGTCTTTAATATCAGCTGTATCCTTTATATTTAAGGTATCACAAATTATCTTGTTGAATTTATCTAGTTTTTCCATGAGTATATCCCTCCAAAAATATATTGATTACATTAACTAAAGCAATTACCATGCCACCTTAAAAGATACCCTGATTTTAAGGATATATAGATTTTCCAAATAATTTTATTGCATTAATGCAACAGAATTATTAAATTTTTGTATAATACAAGAGCGTTTATGCCATATATACTTATGTTGCAATTTTGCATACCATTTCATTTTTGCAGCTACATTTATCTTATCCCACAGGATATAAAATATAAGTTATAATTCCCATGATCACATTTCTAGAAATTATAACATATTATAATTTTGTAAGATTATGAGAGGAAGAAAAAATATGTATAATAATTATAGGACGTATCCACGTCACTACTGTAGAAACACACAAAACTACGCTTCAGATAGTATGTATAATACTTATGATATTTATCCCTGTCCTTACTTTGTAAGTACAATTTATCCTTGGGATTTTTGGCGGGTATATAATGATCCATACATTCCTTACGATGATGGAATTGAGTATTATTCAAGACTTGATTCTTCACATTCTGCAAAAAATGAGAATTCAATTCAATTAAGAGATTATGGACCACAACCTTTTGTAGTCGATATTAATAAAGCCACCAGTAAAAATAATACTTTCCGTACTGCTTTATGGACAGGATCTCATCTTCAAGTTACTTTGATGAGCATACCTGTAGGGGAATCTATAGGTCTTGAAATTCATCCTGACGTTGATCAATTCATACGTGTTGAAGAAGGGCACGGACTTGTTAAAATGGGAAACAGCAAACATAATTTAGATTTTCAAGCAAAAGTTTATGATGACTTTGCAATTATGATACCTGCTGGTACATGGCATAATGTTGTAAATACAGGTAATACACCTCTTAAAGTTTATTCTATTTATGCACCACCCAAGCATCCACGCGGCACAGTTCATGTTACCAAAGCAGAGGCAGAAGCTGCCGAGGGAGATAAAGTATCAAAATAGTGTGTAACAAATAAAGCACATCAAGTAATCCTTAGGTTCAGGTGGAGTTTGCTATAGATGAATGCTTTTCTCCATCTGAACCTAAGAAGAACTTATCCAGACGCGTAGCAGTGCTTATCTCCTACTTTGAAAAAGATGAGAGTATTAGCTAATTGCCGCATTCGGATAAAAACTTGTATTATAATAAATTAGTAATGTTATGGACTCTTCTGAAAATGGAATCGGCCACTAAGATTATCTATACGCCTTTGCCCTGGTGGAGTATTATTAAATCTATGTCTAAAGTTAGGGACATAATTTTGATTATTATCTGGTCTATTATTTGAATTACCATTAGAAACTGCTGTAGTTGTGGTAAAAGATTCCCCATCTACTCCCAATGAAGAAGGATAAATCACAATATTTCCACTACTTGACTCCATTGCAACAGGACAAATTGTATTACTAGAGTCACTCAAAGAATTGCCATTAACTTTTGCAGATTCATACTTTACTACATCTGTATTTGCCAGAGGCACAAGTTGTCCGTATACATCTGACGGATCTTCACTTATCCACTCTGCTGATGTACCAATTCCTTCAGCATAAGAAGAATCTAATGTAGTGGATATAGTTTGAGTTTTTACTTCAGCACTAGGTGTAGTGACTGTAAATGTAAGATTCCATGTATAACCTGATGAATTATATATATTCACACTAATAGTAGAATTAATTGGTATGGTCATTATATTTTGGGCAACATCAGGTAATTGCTCCCAAAATACTACTGCAACAGGTTGTCCATTTTCTAGCTCTTCCATGGTTCCCATTTGAAGTAAATCTGAAGAATCTATTCCACCTAAGCCAATCCATTGTGCAGCCACCGTATTTTCATTATTTGAAGAAATACTGGGAACTGTCCAACTTCCAGAGATACTAGTATAACTATCACTTTCAGAAGCAGGTGTAACTATATATCCCGCCCAATTGCTGGATTTCTCTGTATTATCGGGAAGATCTATTGTAGTTTCATTATTTTGAGACTGATAATCTTGGATTGGATGGATTAAATCTGAGCCTGGAAAGCAGTAGTTTGATAGAACATATTTATTATTAACAATATTATAAGACTGTTCTTTGGCAATAACAGAACTGCTTCCTAAAAGTAAAAATACTGATAACAATAAAATTTGAAACTTTTTTAATACATTTTTCATTTTCATTAATAAAATTTTCACCTCTATCCACATTTAAATTTATTTATTTAATTATAATAATGAATGTGTTACGAAATTATGGCAATAATATTATTTTAATGTGAATTTTTTATTAATGATGTTAAAATTATTATTAAGTTCTTCTAAGATTCAGATGGAGAAAGTATTTCTCATAAACAAACTCCACCTGAATCTAAGAATCATTTGATTATTTTTTTACTACGGGTATCCATATTTCACATTTGTAATCCTTTGATGATAGATCTCCAAGAGGATATACTTCAAGTTCAGGTGCATCTGCATGCTCAAATCCCACTGACGGAAACCACTCTTCAAAAATTCTTGACCATATATTCTGTATTGCATGTGGCATAGAGCCTATCGATGTAAATACCTTATCATTAATATATTAAAATTTCCTGTCTTACCCTGCTTTTATATGACAGATTTTTAACAAGCTGAAAGCCTTAAAAAATTCAACTTCAAAAGAAATTGCAGTAGCCAGCACAATCTCATAACAGTTTTGCAGTTATATTATTGATAATGAGTACCTGCTATTATAAAATATAATAGTGAGTATAAAAAATTCATAACATGCAAGGAGATAATATGAATATAGAAAATGAGCCTAAAACCTATGAAAGAATTCATAAAAACGCTATAAAAACATGGATAATATCAAAAGCTATAACAAGCATCATAATTATTGCTATTTATACTTTAGTAATGCAGCTGTTTCTTATCCCAAAATTTGGGCATATCCTTTTAGTTAAATATATAGTCTATATATTAGCATTGATTATAATATCCATCTCCATAGCAGATACTTTTATAGGATCCTTTTTAGAGTATGAACAATGGAGGTATGCCATATTTGAAGATAAAGTTGAATTAATAAAGGGTATTATCATAAGAGAAAAGACAATAATCCCTATCTCAAGAATTCAAAATTTAAAAATAAAACAAGGTCCCATTCAAAGAATCTATAAAATAACTTCTGTAAATATAATAACTGCAGGAGGCCATTATGAAATACCTGCACTGCCTTTGGAGAAAGCAGAAAAAATCACAGAAAATCTCAAAAAAGTTATAGAAGCAGGTGATGTAGTTGTCTAACATAGAAAGAAACCATATTTTAAGACTATTTTATAATTTTATAAATATGATTAAAAATTTTATACCCCTTGGAATCATACTAATAGGGTTTTTAGCAACCAAAACAGGACTTATAAAATCCATCTTAATACTATCCATTTTAATTATACTTATACTTTTATGTGAACTGGCAGCATGGAGAAGAAATTTTTTTATAGTAAAAGTGAACTCAATATATCATGAAGAAGGGGTTTTTAGTATAAAAAAAATTGAAATCCCCTTAGATAGAATTAATACAATAGATATTTCCCAGAAGCTTTTAGAAAGACTTTTCAAGGTAGCCACTATTAAAATTGATACAGGAGATACCTCTACCAGTGGAAGCGAACTAAAATTTACTTTAAATAAAAATAGGGCAGAAAGCCTAAGAAATATTCTGCTAAAAAATCAGGAGTATGATTCTCAAAAAACACAGGATAATTATCATTATATTATAGATACAAAGCATTTATTTATATATTCACTTATTTCAAATTCACTCTTTAAAGGAATTGGACTGTTATTTGTTGCAGAACAATTTTTTGAGGATTATTTAAAGTCCTTTATCAATATAAATACTTCAAAATATATTAATCAACTGGAAAAAAATGATCTCTATCACAGTATAACAATAATAATATTTTTACTGTTTGTTTTAATATTTATAAGTATTTTTTTATCTATTATATATAATGTCTTTAAGTATTATAATTTTAAACTGTGGGCTGACGAGAAAAATATTTATGTAAATTATGGCATTGCAAATAAAAAAAATTACTCCTTTGACAAAACAAAAGTAAAAGGCATACACATAAAACAAAGTATTTTGATGCAGCATTTTAAATTTTTCACCTTGGAAATTGAAAATATAGGCTATGGAGATGAAAAAGGTGAAAAAGCTATACTCTATCCAATATGTAGTGATTCGTTAAAAAAAGATATTTTTAAAAATATACTTGGAGAATTTGAATATAGCGGAGAAGTGAACAAGCCCCAGAAACATACTTACTTTAGATTTTTATATAAAAAATTTATACTCTGGGCTGTTATAGCAATTATCTGCTTTTTTATAAAACCTGTATTTGTATTACCCAGTTTAATAATCTTATTATTCTTATTTGTCATGGGACATTTAGAGTTTAAAAACACTGCTTTTGGCATGGATAAAAATATGGTCTATATGTGCTGCAATAGCTTTAATAAAACCCAATCTCTGTTAAAAATAAAGGCGGTACAATCAATGACCCTGTCCTACAGTTATTTTCAACACAATAAAGGAATTTGTAACTACAGTGTTATTTTACAAAGTTCCACTTTTGGTAAAACTCTGAAGGTAAAAAATTTGAAAAACAATATTGCAGGAGAACCATTTAAGTAACGATACCTCATCCAAAACAAGTATAGGAGAATTTTTTAAAATTGCCATTGCAACAGATACCCACTGCTCCTCGCCGTCGGACAAATAAACTCCCCTTCTCCAATAAGAGTTCATATCCCTTAGGTAAATTTTCAATAAATTCATGGCTGCAATTAAAATGACAACTGCAGCTGTAACATTTACTAAATCCGGTATGAGCCACGAATTTTTCAATTTTTCTACATTTCTTTGTGAAGGATCTGCCCGAACTTGGCTACTGTCCCAAGGAGAGCCGCTGCCCTAATCATGATAAATATCCATCTATATCTTCTAATTTTTCTATATCTAAAATATTTTCAATAATTAAATTTAGTTCATTACTACTTGCTTTTTTTATCCTCTCATTAAAAGTTCTATCTGAATAATTAAACTTTTTATTAATCAGTTTTAAAACCCTTTCTACATCCCTTAACCTAGCTTCTTCTCTTCCTTCCTCTCTGCCTTTTTGTGTGTAGTGTATTTTCCTTATTTCATCAACAGACATGCTAAATACACCTCCCTGTGATTTTTTAAATTCCTCATATTTACCTTCCAACTCTGAGTCTTCAATTAAAAATAAATATTCCAAAAAATTATCTCTTTTTGTATTTCACTTAATTCTTTATCTAAAGACTCCGTTCCAAGTTCCCATGCTATTTCATAAAAAAGCTCCGGAAAAAGTAATTCTACTATTTCTACTTCGAAAGCTTCCAATATTGTTTTCCAGGCTGCATCAAAATCATGTTTCTTTGTCAAAAGTTATTCACGCCCTTATACTTTAATTGATTTATTAATTTTATTATATCAAACTTTTATTAATTTTTTCACTAATATTTCAATACATTGTTTTTAAAAGAATTTACAGCCAAATCACTTTCTCCAATATAAATAAGGGAGTCGTCTCTAAATTCACATTCATACTTGCCTTTTAAACAATAATTCATGCTTATTATTTCATCATACTGTTTTATATCCCGAAAACAGCTTTCCATAGAAAAATCATTGAAAATATGTTATTTTTGATTTTGAAGAATTCAGTAAAAATGCTATATCAGAAGAAGAAAAGTTAGATAATATTGCTGATAGAATATTAGAAGAGAACATGGAAGCATTTGAGGAATTAGCTAAATGAAGTACATTTCAATTGAATATATTTTAAAACTTCATGACAAACTCATCAAAGCCACAGGTGGAGCAAAAGAAATAAGAGCCATAGACCAGGTAAGTGAAAGCATATCTGATATTCTTAATGCTGAATTAAGTTCCAAAACTATTAAAGCATAATTTCTCATGTTTCCTGATCCAATTAAATACTTCTTTAAATCATTTATTTTTTTAACCTATCTTATTGGTTCTACTCTTTCCATTTTTACCTCCAATTAATTACACTTATTATCTATATATATTACATTATGCGTAATTAAAAATTTCGATTTTATATTTTAGAGTATAAAAAATAGGTATAACCCCTTATATACCAAGGTTTTATACCTGAGCTGTGAGTTCCACACAACATCCATTCTGTGGAAGTAACCTTATTAAATTTTGCGATAATTCGTTTTTACTACACTACCAATCTTATCATAATTTTGTTTGCAAATTTTCCAGAATTCCTTCTAACTTCTCTTATAAGGTCAAATTCAAAAATTAAAATTGCTATAATTTCTGGCTTAAGTATATCAAGTAAGTTTAAACTTTCCACTAAACTATTTTTTAAAGGAGTGTCACTAATAAATATGTATCAAGAACTATTTCGTTGACATGGAAGCACTTCCTCCAAATGAAATCGAAACCCCTAAAATGAAACCAAAATCATATAAACGCCCTCTATTATTTATTTCATAGATTCTTACCTTAGGATTAAATATACTAATTATAAATGTAATAGGTGATATTAGTCCATGCCATAAACCAGCCCAGAATCCAGCAGGTTTAGCATTAGGTAACTTATACTTTGAATTTGAACCTGCAACAGAAAGAATATTTGCCATAATATTATCCTCCTCATTAAATATATCCTCTTATTTAAATGACCATAAACCTTAGAATACAAAACATCTTCTGAGTAATTTTTGATCCTTGTACAACTTTTTTAGTTATCTTATAACCAAAGGCTTCTATAGTTTCTTTAGTTCTTACTAATATGGTTTTTAATAACTCTTAACAAGTATATACAAAGTATATTATAAAATTTAATATACTTCAATATCCAATTATGTTGATACTAATCATAATTGGATATAAAACACTGATGATATCGAATTAACTCTACATTTCTCTATATATATAAATGTTTCTTTTATTATCATATAAATAAATGCGAACTTTACTAAAATGGATAATATATAAAAAAGTAAACCGGCCTACAAAAGTAGTATGCTAGGTTTCATATAGTGTATAATCTGCAATTCGTAATATACACTGCATGCACTAAATATTCATATGTTTTTGCATAAATATTATACTTGAAAATGCCTTGAAGCCGCATTCTTCCGCTAGAAAATTTTCTACATTAGTTTAAATTACGAATTGCAGATATTATGGGGAAATAAATAGGAATTATGATCTTACTACATCAAAAAGAAACTTGAATTTTACTTCTAAGACAGGTATAAAAGCATCAGAAGAATATTTTGAACGAGTATCTACTACTATTAAAGGAAAAAGGAACATTTCAATACAAAGGTAATGTCATCAATTCCACACAATTATACTTTTGTGTAATACAAAGAAGTATCTCATTCAGTAATGATAATACCATATTCCGTTTATTAGCTAGAGTTAAAAATGCTCTAGTTTTATTTTTTAGTGAGTATATTAACTAGACATTATACATTTTCTGTCTAATATGGGGTAATACCAGCAGCTCTGTAACCAGGGCAAATAAATATCCACCAGCTTAGCTGGTGGTTTTTCCTAAGCCCTATAAGGGCACATTACCAGCATTATGCCTCAAGGCATCTTAAAGATCTCGCCAGCCGCAATTTATGTTACTTGCTACCCTTAAAAGGGTCCATGTATTCCTTCATACTTACTTGGTCGGCGATCATATCTTCTTTCTGTTGATTTCTTATATATTCTTCTATTGCTTTTTTATTTTTTCCAACTGTGTCTACATAGAATCCTCTGCACCAAAAGTGCCTATTTCCATATTTATATTTTAAATTTGAAAATCTCTCAAATATCATTAGACTACTTTTTCCCTTCAAGAATCCCATAAAACTTGAAACACTTGTCTTTGGTGGTATCGATAAAAGCATATGTATATGATCTTCACATGCATTCGCCTCTATTATTTCTACACCTTTCTATTCACAAAGTTTCCTTAATATTTTTCCTATCTCTTTTCTTTTTTCTCCATATATTTCTTTTCTTCTATATTTGGGTGAAAATACTACATGATATTTACATCTCCATTTAGTATGTGATAAACTATTACTGTCCATTTAGGGCAAACCTCCTTTGATTATAGATTTGGTTGACGAGACCTCTTCTATTTTATCAAAGTGAGGTTTTTTGTTCACCGCTTAAGCTATTCTGAACACACCTGCATAGCAGGTGGTTTTCATATAGACAAGTAGAAATAAAAAAGGCATAGCTGCCTTTTTTATTAGTTCGTCTAATTTGAACATTATGACACATGTTATGTATAAAGATTATAACCATAATCTTGCTTTAATAATTACAGTAAGTCTAATTTTGAATCTTTTTCAGTAATCATTCGCACAGGTTTGCAAGGAACGCCATACGCAAGATAGCTAGCAGGAATATCCTCTGTTACTACACTGCCTGCTCCAATAACAGCATTATCGCCAATATGAACACCACCGATAATTACAACATTTGCTGCAATCCAAACATTATTTCCTATATGAATCTCTTCGGCATATTCAGACATTGAAATATGACCATCTGGATATTTCATAGTCGTTCTTTCCTCTGCGATCAGTGGGTGATTGGTAGCCATTAAAGATACGTTTGCACCAAACATAACATTATTACCTATATAAATTCTTGCATCATCCATAACCATAAGATTAAAATTAGCAAAGAAATTTTCACCAATAAAAGTATGACACCCGTAATTAAACTGTATTGGGCCTTGAAAATAGTATCTATCCCCTATATTACCAATAAACTCCTTGATTATCAATAAACGATTTTCATCATATTCATCAAGTGCATTAAATTTTTGGCAAAGAACATGTGCCTTGTGCTTAATATCTCGAAGTTCTTTTGTACGAGCATCAAATAACCTACCTGCAAATATTTTTTCTTCTTCTTACATAATTTACCTCTTAAAAACGATAGATTTAATTCGCAGAATACAAATGATTCTTACATCGCATCTATTTACTATTCCGAATTAATACATAACCATCCATACCAAGATTATACTAAATATAGAAAAATAATTAAACCGCAAACTCATTTACATTTTAAGAAATTAAGTTTGCGATTTATCGTAGCTACCCTAGGATTACCCCACATTATCATAAAAAATAATACGTAACTAAAGGGTTGTTTATCTTATACAATTCTCTTAGCTTGATGGCTATGTGGCTATACCCTGAATTGTGCTCGAGACCCCATTATTTATATTATTTTAATGTATAAATCAGAATTATGGATATAAATATAGTTAATGATATTTCTATAATCCAATTTTATCAGTTTCACACAATAGCATTCTGTGGAACTGATATTATTTAATTTTTTGCAAATCAAACGAAAAATTATCTAACAAATTTTTTGTATATCTATAAATATCTCCACCCAATATAGATCTATTTTTTTCATTATTTTGTAACATACAACTAATTAGATTATTATAATAAGAAATACTATTAGAATCTTCTATTTGATTTTTTGATTTATACATATCATACTCACATGATAGCCCAAAACAAATATTTCCTCTTTCACTTTCAGGTATATTTAAAAGAGCTTCCCTAAAAGCTTGTCTTATATATCCAGGAGCTGTTGTTGGTGGAAAAGTTACTAGCCAACTTTTTTCTTGTTCCCATGAAATATTTTTAAATTCTACACCAGCTTTTTTTAAATCATAATATAAAATTAAGTCTTCTTGTTTTTCTACTGAGTCTGTTTCACTATTTATTTCATCAAGTATATGTTTATCGCCAGTAGAATCATTCTTAGAATTATAAACTGCTGATTCTTGAAACCTAGAATTTAAATTGTCCTCTTTATTAATTTTATTATTAGACTTATATTTATCAAAATTATATTCATTTAGATTAATATTATTTAAATTTATCACATAAACATCTCCTAATTTTATAAATCATAACATTTAAAAATTATTTGTCTAAAGAAAGAAAATACATATAATTATTTTTACAGCTTAAACATAAATTTTAGATTTTATAAAATTAAATTATAAAATAATTATTTTATAATTTTCATATTATCCATAAGGCATCCTACCCCCTTTGGAATATTTAAATGACCATTTTCATCCAATTTATATTCTTTTCTCTCAACTATAAATACTGAATCTTTTGTATAACCATATTCAAAACCAATTAGACTGATTAAATCCACGCCTTTCAGATTCTACTTGATATTCTGGATATATAAGCCCATTATCCAATAGATAGAATTTATTGGATTGTGAGCCACTTTTAATTTCAAACCATCCAGAACTAATAGATACTTTTCCCTCAAGTTGAAATACTCAGGGACTTTTTAAAATTTTATTACTAGTAACGGGGACATCGGCAACATACATATACATAGATGTATTAATCCATTTGAGAGGGATTTTCGTTGTTCCTATTTTAACTAATATGACTACACACCTCATTACTTTATCGTATATGTTAAGAGGAGCTTAATACATATATGGTATTTATATAATAAATAACCATATATTAACTTGATTTCAGTGGAAAATCTTACTTTTTAATATTTTTAAAATTGTAGAATATACGTTTTTCGTATATAATGGACCTAAGAATTCAGACAAAAAAAGCTTGATTTTTAGTTAGGTTCTCTATAATATTTTTTATCCGATTTTAGCCTCAGCAAATGCATTTTCACGACGGATTTCCACCATAGGGAACTTCTGATTTCTGTACAAGCTACTCTGCTTGTTAATCTAACTATATAAATATGCTAAAAATTTGTCTTGACAAAGGGGAACATTTTATGGAACAAAATAAAAAAATAGATTTATTAGAATACAAAATAAAACTTATTCATATGATAATCGCAAGTATGGATGATTATAAATTTGACTTTTTTAGCTTTATAATAGACCACAATATAACTGAATATCAAACGAAATTAATACTAAAAAGTTTGGCAATATTAAAAGATAGACTAGAAGGCAGTAAAATATCTCAATTAGAGAATGACCATCCTGAACTTAACATGTTAATCTCTAATAAAAAGCCATCATTCAAAGAATTTAAAGAATTTATTGAGTTAAATATCAGTAAAGAAATTAATTCAAAATATTTACTTATGAGTCTACATAGACAAAAAATCAACGTTGATATTTGCAAATATTTACTTGATGATTCAAAAAAATAAAAAATCTAATATTGCCAATTTCATAAGGAATGATATAAATAATAGATATTACCATAATCACAGTATCACTCATATTGCCACCCTCTACGTATTCCATATGGGACACACAGGTAACATCAACAACTGAAAAAACAGGTTATTGGCAAGGAGAATTATGGGATTCTATATCTGGTGATAAATTAAAATATATTACAGAAAATCCATCTGTCGAAACTATGATGATTAAAGGAGATTGGGTTACTGCTGAACTTTCTAATTCCAAACGTTCATATCTGTTAATGAGAGATGCAGATAAAAATTTTTGGAGTGACATGAATCTGAAAAATACTCTTATAGAGGGGCGCCTTCCTAGAAAATCCGGTGAAATTATCGTATCAAAATTATTCTTTACAGACAATCCTGCATATAAAATTGGTGATAAGTTAACACTTCCTATAGGAAATCGTATGCTTGATAACAAAATAATTTTAACGCAAAATTATAAACACTCAGGTGAAACATTTAAGATGGCAGGAACCAAGACTTATACAATAGTTGGAAAATTGGATTTTTTTGGAATCTCAGCTTATCCAGAATATATTGCTATGGAATATTTGAATGTTGCAGACATTCAACCTAATGATGAACTTACGGTTTATATGCGTTTTAAAAATCCTCGTAAAATATATGAGACATTACCTGATATTGCAGAATCTGTTGGATTAACCAAAGACGAATATGGACAGTATGGAGTTATGTATAATACCCAGTTGCTAAATTTATATGGAATTAGCGATAAAAGTACTACAAGTACTCAGTTTATTATAATTTTAGCTATAGTAATGATCCTCTTTTTACTAATTATGGGTGCATTTGTTCTTATTATTTATAATGCATTCTCCTTGTCTGCCAACAGCCGGATTAAAGAATTGAGCATCCTAAAAAGTCTGGGAGCAACTCCAGAACAAATTAAGTATTCTGTCCTTTATGAAGGATTTTTGCTGTGGCTTATTCAATTACCAATTGGTTTAATAATAGGATATATATTTAGTTATATTGTATTCTCTAAGGTTAACGGAATTCTTAGCATTACAGAAGATTATAAGAATATAAATGTTTCTTTCTCTTGGGTAGTAATTGCTTTTTCTGTAATCATCTCGTTAATTACTGTTTTAGTCTCAGCATATATTCCTGCAAGAAAAGTGGCAAAAGTGCCAGCTATTTCTGGAATACGCCAGAATAGCCAAATGATAAAAATTAAAAAGACGAGGCATCATTCAATAATTAACAGAATATTTGGTATAGGATGAACCAAATGATAAATAGAAGCGTCTTATAATAATGGTAAATTCTCAATATATATTTTATTTCCTAAAGTTTAATAAATATATTATAATTTTTTTATAAAATCTATTGACTTCTCATAGCTGGTCTCTGCTGTCAAATTAACCGAAACGACCTCTTTGAAAGAGATAAAATACTGGAGGGTAACTAGCTAAAAACATTTTATTCTCTTGATAATATTATATCATATTATCTTTTATATCATCGATTCTTATTTAGAAATATTTACATATTTTTGATATATATCCAAAAATTATCTTGAATAATTTATATCTTTATAATATAATATCTAAGTTATTGTAAATTAATAATAAATTAGTAGGGATGTAAATTACATGAAAGAAATATTAGAAAAAATAAGAGATAAACTAAATAATATGTTAGATTCAGGTGAATTTACTAGTGATGAAATATTAGCTGTAAGTCAAGAGTTAGACAAGCTTATTCTTGCTTATTATAGACTTGATTCAAGCTATTCGGAAAATAAAACTTAATTTTTTTGAGTTTTATTTTTTTTTGTAAAATATAGCAGGAAAATTTAAAGTATTGTAGAATTTATAAATTAAAACGTTTTAGTTAGGAGGATATAAAAAATGAAATTTTCAAAAAAAATTTATTTAACAAAAGTATGAAAATATTAGGTTCTTTATCTTTGTTCCTAGCAACAATAGTTATAGTTCCAACCTGTACATTCAGTGGTTATCAACCAAAGTGTCCCGATGAACTCTTAAAATAATTAATTAAGCTTTTTATAAATGTTGTGATTAAAAGTTCTTATAAAGAATATAAAAACATTAATTTTTAATCTATAACATTCATAAAAAGCTCTAAAATGAAAGGAGATGCTATATTGATTGATGTTATAAGAGAAGTAATAATAGACATTATAGAAGCATTACTTCTTTTAGTAGTTTTTGAATCATTATATGATAAAAAAAAGTTTATAATACAGCACACGTGTTGATTAACCATTTTTCACCATAAACAAATTTGATAATTATTGATATTTTTAAATAATAAGTCAATGCATACTTGAACTTCGTCTTGAAGTGTAGAATTAAGAAGTTTTCTAACAAACTCACAAAATGATAACTTAACAAATTTGAAATTTTGAGACACATTAACATAAGAAAAATGAAGTAATACATACGCAATTAAAGCTATAAAAAGTTGATTGTAAACTGCATTTTCACTTGTTCCAAACAATCTTTTAACATTCAAATTTTGCTTTATAAATCTAAAAAAGCTTTCAACTTTCCATCTTTCTTTATAGATATCTGCAATTTTTTCAGGTGTAATAGCCATTAAGTTAGTACATACCCTTATGGATTTTCCATAGAAGTCAGTAAATTGAACACCTCTAAATCTATTTTCAGTTTTAGAAGAGCCTTCTCCAAGATAACAAGTAACATCCTTGATTATATTAGAATTTTCAGTTCTTAAACTTTTTATGTTTTTTGGATAACTTAGAGTTATATTGTCTTTGATTCTTATGACAAATGCTTGTTTTATAGATTTAAACATATCATATCTCTTATGTTTCCCATAAGCTCTATCTTCTACCAAGATACAATCTGTATTAATAAGTTTTTCACCTATTGGACCATCATGTTTGTTTGCAGTAGTTTCAATGACTTTTTGAGGCATTAAAGTATTTACATTAAGAGCCACATGCAGCTTTATTCCTGACTTATTACCTTTGAACTTTGCCCATTTCAATCTGCCTTCACCAACAGTTATAGTAGTGGAATCTACTGCTAATAAATCTTTTGGTAATTTAAGTATTCTTCGAGTTGAACGATTGCATTTAGTTATAAGAATCTCAAATAATTTCTTAGCTATTTTATAATCTACATTTGCTGCTTTCTTCGAAATTGTGGAATAATCAACTGCTCTTAATCCAGCTTCATTCATAAAATCTGAGCCAGCTCTAAAACTTTTGTATTCATTAGTTGCTGTCGCTATAAAAAATTGAAACAAATCATATACTGTGAATTTTCTTGATGTATCCTTATAGCCTAAAACCGCACATACTGTAATTACTTCTTCTTTTTTTAAAAGTGTTTGAAATATATCAAATATAGTGGTATTATTTCTCATGAGGTCACTCTCCTAAACAGTAGTATTTTTTCTCAGCAAATTAATATTACCATAGGATGACCTCATTTTCATACCTTTTTATTTACGTATTTTGGATAATCAACACTCGTGATAATACAGAATAAGATTAAAACAGGATTATTTCTTATATTGTTTATTTTTTTAACTTATTGGAGTACATTTCATATTCCACTAGCCTATCACACATTATTTCTTGTAATATTTGATATTCTATTACTTGCCTTCATTACGAAAATAAAGCTTTTTGATTCTGCAATTATAGTTTGTTTATTTTTTACAATAATGTTTGCTACTGAATCTTTTGTACAAATTATTGAAATGCCTATATTTAATGTGAATTTAAATCAACTTATTTCAAATTCTAGGTATTTTTATATTTTTGTAGCATCGTCCAAAATATTACAAATAATTATTATAGCAATAATTTTTAAGTTTAACTCATATTTCATTGAACTGAAATTATTTGAAAAAGAAGGAGCTATCTTTGCTAATTTAATCATTGAATTAGGTGTATTTACCCTCTTTATATTTTGTGTTAACTTTGGTATTTTTCATATAAAAAATATCCAAAGCTATAACATTATTATTTTCATTATTTATTTTATATTTCTAATATCAAAATTCAAAAATTTAAAAGAAAAACAACTAGCTGTAAATATAAATATCAATTATAAGATTCAGGAAAAACACATCAAACATATGGAAGAAATAATTAGTATAATCAGACAGGAAAAACATGATTTTGCCAACCATATTAATGTTATACAGGGATTATGTTTGTTAAATAAGCCTGATACCATAGAAAAGATAGATAGTTATGTGCGAAAAATATCAGATACAATACATTCATCATTTAGGCACTTAGATACAGGTAATGATTACATAGACGGACTATTATCCATAAAGAATAGCTATGCATTAAAGAATAACATGGATTTCAAGGTAACAATTAATGAACCTTTTAGTTTGTTAAAAATTAGACAGGATGAATTAATAAGTATTATAAGTAATCTTGTGGATAATGCTTTTGAAGCCTTTAATAAATCAGATGTTGAAAATAAGGAAATATCTATTATAACTTTTGAGGAAGATATGAATTTTTGTATTGAGATAGCTGATAATGGAGATGTTATTCCTGAAAATATAATAGAAAAAATTTTTAATAAAGGCTTTTCTACAAAAACTAAAGAAAAGGGTGAACATGGCTTTGGATTGTATATTACTAAACAATTAATTGAGAAAAATAATGGGATCATATTTGTAGAGAGTACTGCTCAGAGAACCAAATTTACAGTGAAATTTAAAATGGATTAAATAGATGATACTTGAAAAAATTTAAGAGCATGAAGCTCTTTTTTATTGAAAAACCATATATCAATCTATAAACACTTTGGTTTCAAGCTAGTCAAAACTATAGCAAAAGATGAAATAGACTTGAGGCAATATTGCTTTATAAAATACCCTGATTAAATATTTATAAAATACACTTATAGAATTATATGAATGAATATGAATTGACAAATACATATTTATCATGATAGAATATCAAAAATAGAATAAACGTTCTACATAGGAGGATACTTATGAGTTCAAAGAAGGAAGATTTATTAAATAAAGCGGAAATACTGTTTTATGAGCACAGCTTCCATTCAATCGGACTAAAACGAGTGATCAATGAAGCAAATGTGGCTGTCATGACATTATATAACCACTTTGCTTCCAAAGAAGATTTAATTATGGAAGTATTAAAAAGAAGAGAAAAAAGATATTTTTCATATCTGGCTTCCGGTATTTCTCATACTGAAAAACCGGTTGTGGAATTAGCAAATGCTCATTTTCAATGGCTGAAGAAATATAGTGCAAAAGGGTGCATGTTCCTACGGGCAAAAGAGGAATTCGGAGCAGATCCCAGTAATGAGATAGTACAGTTTGTAAATCAGCACAAGCAGCATTTGCTGTATAAGCTTTGCCAGTATGGTTTAAATGAATCAGTTGCACTTAAATTAATGATCCTGTTCGAAGGAGCAACAGCATTGGCAGAAACAGAAGATATGGAAAAAGTGGGGAAACAGTTAATCGAACTGTCCAAACTTATCTAACCATACATTTCTATATGAGGCTTTTTATTTTTAATAAAAATATAGTGAACGTTCTATATAGGAGGGATTATTGTGAAGAAAATTGTATTTCCTGGTATTGCAATGATTGGTGTAACCTATGCCTTTGCCAGATTCAGTTATGGTCTATTCCTGCCAGATATCTCAAACTCACTTAAGCTGTCAGAAATGCAGGCCGGAGTGCCCAGTTCCTTTGCTTATATAGCATACTGCCTAACTTTAGTGTTTTCCTCATTATTAATTAATCGGGCAGGAGCATATAACAGTATCCAAATTTCTGGTTTCAGTGCTGTAGTTGGAACACTTTGTATTGCACTTTCTCAGAATCTACATATGCTATCAATCAGTACATTTATTGCCGGCATAGGGAGTGGCCTGTCCTCCCCTGCATTCAGCAAAATTGCTGCAGTTAATTTGAAGCCAGAGGAACGGGATAAGGGAAATACATGGATTAATACTGGTACTAGCTTTGGTTTAATCATATCAGGACCACTGGCACTATTTTTCAGTAACTATTGGAGGCTAGCCTATATATTCTTTGCTGCTATTAGCTTCATTGTTATACTATGGAATCGCCGCAGCATCCCAAAAACAGACCTACAATTTAAACAATCTGGCCTACCTATAGAAAGAAAGAATAGATGGAATATTTCATGGAAAAGAAGCATTCATTTATTCATTGCTGCATTTATTACAGGCATCAGTTCTTCTATTTATTGGACCTTTTCCAGAAGCTTTTTAACGACAGAGTATGGCATGAGCACAATGGAAAGTATGTTCTTTTGGATTCTGATGGGAATTGCAGGGATTTTGGGAGGAGTTGCAGGCAATTTTATTAGACAGTTTGGGTTAGCGACTTCCTATCGAGGTGTTCTCCTTGTCTTGTTGGCTTCAATATGCTTAATTACAATTCCCTCAACCATAAGCATTTATTGTTCTGCACTCTTATTTGGTATTTCTTATATTTTTATAACCGGTGTCTTCATTGTTTGGAGTGTAAAACTGTTTGTGGAAGCACCTTTTTTAGGAGTGAGCCTGGGTTTTCTGCTTTTGGGTATAGGTCAGTCCTTCGGCTCACTTATAGCAGGAGCAATCATTGATTTAGCATCCTATGCTTTCGGCTTTCTATTATTCGCAGGAATAGGACTGTGTGGATTATTTGTTAGAACCCCTACCGATACATCAAGCAATTCTTAGGTTCAGGCGGAGTTTGCTCATGAGGAATGCTTTTTTCCATCTGAATCTTATTAACAGTATTCTTAGTGTCTTTTAGCACTTAGAATATGTTATCCTTTAGGGGAAGAACTTATTCCTGCTCTCTCAACCTATCTACCAGAGAATCTTTCTTAAAAAAGTGAATCTGCACTCCGGAAATTACCATAGGCAAAAGCAAAATTATCAGGATATACCCCAATAAGTACCAGACTGGAAAGTGGTAATGGAAATACTCAGTCCCTATATCTCTCATTGCCTGTATCAGCAAATATCCAAGGCTTGTACCTAACACTAGTGTTATAAAAATATTACCTATTGCCAGGATAATTCCTTCACTATGCAGCATTACAGCTAGTTGTCTGCTGCTCATGCCGATAGATTGCATCATGGCAAGTTCCTGCCTTCGAGTTAAAATATTCATAATCAAAGTATTTATAAGATTAATAAAACTAAAACACACTATAAATGCAGCCAGTCCCAGAATAACTCCATACATAATACTAAAGCTATTCTCATCCTGTTCCATCCTCTCTCTCAATGTATCCATACTTAAAAGAGAATTTTCATCCACTATTTTATTGAGATTCTTCTCAATTTGCTCTCCCTCTTTTTTAAAATCAGAAGCAGATACTATAAATCCAATAGTAAGGTTCATATTGTTCATAAGCTTGTTAAGCGCTTCATCAGGAATGAGAAAGTATCCCCAGTCTCCCTCCAAATCCTTGTAGGATACATAATCATCTATACATGCTGCAATTTTAAATTCCTTTTCCATGGGCTTTCCATTATAGTAATGTATCTTTATCTTGTCTCCAGCCTTAAATTTCCATCCGTAAAGCTCTTTTACACCATCATTGGCTATTACTAAAATTTCATTATTTTTTATCATTTTATCATAATCAAAATCTCCTTCACTCAAGAGTTTTTTCAGTAATGATATCTTATCCCTAGTAAATGGTGTTAAATAGTCCCCTGCTTTTTCATTATTGTATTCATACTGGATATTTACCTGCTTAAAACTCTTAATCCCCTTTACCCCTGGAACAGCTTTTATCTTTTCCTTCAGCTTTTCATTTAATGGGTTATTTATTTGAATATCACTATATCCATGCTCTGAAGTCTCAACTTTATTGTAGGAAAACTCAATTAAATACTCTCCAAAATAAAATGCTGTCTGTCTTGAATACTCGTCTTTATTGATAGAAACTATAAAAGTGGCTGCCATTAAAAACAATACTCCACCTATGCCAAGAGACAGCATTGTCAAAAATGTCTTTTTCCGGTTTCGTATAGAATTCATAAGTGCAAGATTCATTGGAGTAATTCTTCTATGGAGCTTTGAGGTTTCTTTTTTTCCACCGGAATAAAAGGAAAATTTAGAAGCTTCCAGTGGAGATACGGTTGATGCCAGCTTTGCCGGTTTGTGAATAGAAAAAAGCAGTGTTATAATATCTGCTGCAGCTACAATTACAGCAATGAATGCAGAATTAATCCAGTTCCAACCCTCCGGTTTTAAAAAATATGCAATTATTCCCCCTATAACAAGTCCTATAGGTATACCAACTGCACAGAGAATAAGTCCTTCTCTATTTACCATTTTACGGATTTGTCTCCCGGTCATGCCTAGGGTACGAAACTGTCCAAACTGTCGTGTGCGGCTTACAACAGAAATATAAAATATACTGTAGATAACTAAAACACTTACCAGTAAAATACCAATGCCTATACCAATGATAACCATACCATCCTGGAAATTCATGGACAGCATATTGGCAAAGGAATTATTCTCATTTATATATTTACGTTCAATTCCATAATCCTGTCCAATGGAATGAATAACTTCAATAAATTGATCTTTTGACATCTTTTCTGCGCCATTTATACGGACAAGAGCACCATAGGGTACATTTTTAAATTGCTCCCCTTTTTCAGCATACTCCTTTGAAAATAATACAGGATATGCTCCCAAATTTACCCTACTGTCCGTATAACCTGAAATAACAAACTTTTCAGTAGTTCCATCTAAAAAAGTAAAAGAAATAGTTTCTCCAAGCTCTGCTTTCCTTTTTGTCTCTCTCATGTAGGATTTATCTACAACAATTTCATTTTCCTTCTGCGGCAGTTTTCCATCAGATAATTTTATAGTCTCAATCTTTTTAGAATTGCCATCAAAATAAACAGGGCGGATCATATGTCCCTCCATTTCAAAACTCTGTCCCTGTTTGTAAAGAGCGGCATATTCTATACGTTTATCTTTTTTAAGTGATTCAAACTGTTCTTTATTTACACCTTCATATATAACATGCTGAACCTTTGCCACTGCTTTTTTATCACTTTCCCTCAAAGCTGAATAGAAAAGCCCCATAACCGCTAATAAACTCACAGACAGTACCACTGTAAATGCAATAAAAAAATTACGCATTTTATTACTCTTAAGGCTGCTTACTGCCAGATGATTTATAACTTTCCCATTGTTATTTTGAAGCATCCATCACACCTCCCTGTCCATAATTTTTCCATCTTCAATACGGATAATTCTATGGGCAAGCTGGGCAATTTCACTATTGTGAGTTATCATCACCAGAGTTTGATGGAACTCATTGTTACTCATGTTTAAAAGCCCCATTACTTCCTGGCTGGTGCGGCTGTCCAGGTTTCCCGTAGGCTCATCTGCAAGAATAATGGCAGGTTTGCTTACAAGGGCCCGTGCAATGGCTACCCTCTGCTGCTGACCTCCTGAAAGGTTGTTTGGCAGACTATTTAACTTATCCTCCAAATGAAGCATGGAAATAACCTTGTCCACATAATCCCTATCCACCTTGTTTCCATCCAATTCAACAGGCAGCACAATATTTTCATACACATTCAAAATAGGAACCAGATTATAATTTTGAAAAACAAAGCCAATTTGTCTTCTCCTGAAAATAGTGAGATCCTCATCATTCATTTTAGATAATTCCCTGCCCTCAATTATGACACTGCCACAAGTTGGTTTATCAAGACCTCCCATCATGTGCAGCAGAGTAGATTTTCCACTTCCCGATGTACCGACAATGGTAATAAATTCTCCGGATTCCACACATAGATTTATGCCATCCAAGGCTTTCACAAGATTAGGTTCTCTGCCATAATATTTTTTTAAATCTGAAATTTGTACAACAGCATTCACAAATTACACCTTCTTTCTCTTTACTGCCTCAATTATAAAATGCCAATGTCTCTAAAATGTCTCTGAAAACTCACAATTTTGAGAGATTTTAATTTTTTAGTGATTTGGAATAAAAACAGAAAAAATAGAGCCATAACCAGGCTTAGATTTCACCTGAATATACCCTTTCTGCATGGTAATAATTTCACGGGAAAGATAAAGTCCGATGCCAATGCCCTCTTCGTCATGAACCTCCGGCTCACGGTAAAATCTTTTAAAAATTGCCCCCTGGTTCTTTTCACAAATTCCTTTTCCTGTATCCTTAATATCTATTTTTGTATAAAATTCCCATTTATCTGCTTTTATTTCTATACTGCCCCCCTTCTCTGTATACTTTACTGCATTATCTAAAATATTATAGAGAGCTTCACTTGTCCATTTTTTATCATGGTTAACAACCAGCAGTGGATCACATTGTACTGAAATATGGATATTCTTCTTCTCTGCATTTACAAGCACTCCTCCTAATGCCTCTGCCAATGTATCATAAATAGGATACAGTTTTGGACATATTTGAAGAACTCCTGTTTCCAAGCGGGACATTTTAACCATGGACTGCAGGAGAAAATCCAGTTTGTTTATCTGGATATCGCAAGACTTTAAAAACTCCTGCTGCTTTTTCCAGGACATTGAACGCTCTCTTAAAATAGTATTATACATTTTTATGTTGGCAATGGGGGTTTTCACCTGGTGGGAGATATCAGATACCAATCTTTGTATGGCTGTTTTCTCACTTATATTTTTATTGCTGTTATTTTCCATGATGTCATAAAGACGCTTTAATTTTATCTGGAGTTTTGCCATTAAGGTTTCTGTTTCCAAATTAAAGTGCACCTCTTCACTGCCTTTTATCATATTATCCAGACACACACTCATGGATTCAGAAAAATATACAATTTTTCTTCTAAGGGCAGCCACAGCCAACAGGGCTATAAACTGAAAAAGACCTGCAAATCCAAGAAGTAAAAGACGCAGACTCCATTTTTCTGTTATCTGGAATGTAACACAGCAAAAACATATAAAGGTAAAAATCCATGATGCTGCCCAGCTTATATAAATACCCTTTGAAGAAGATTTATAAAACATTGCATTTTTCACCTACCCACATATAACCCATCCCATAGACAGTTTTAATATATTTATGACCTTTATTTTCTATTTTATTTCTAAGACGGTTTACATTAACCGTTAGAGCATGTTCATCAACAAAGTTTCCATCATTATCCCAAAGTTTCTGCAATAAAATTTGTCTTGTGAGAACCTTGCCGCTGTTGGCAACAAAAATTTTCATAAGCCTATACTCAGAAGATGTAAGCATAAATGTTTTATTTTCTCTAATTACCATCAATTTATCAAAATCAACCATAAGATATCCATCATTGTAAATATTCCCTATGTTCTCTTTTTCACAGCGTTTTAATACGGCTGCCACACGCCTTCTAAAAATCCCCATGCTAAAAGGCTTGGTTATGTAATCATCGGCACCTAATTCAAAACCTTTTATAGTATCCTTTTCCATATCACAGGCAGTGAGAAATATAAGTGGAATGTCTCTTAATTCTTTTATCCATCTGCAGAGTTCAAAACCACTGCCATCTGGAAGATTTATATCCAGTACAATTAAATCAAATTCAGTTTCCCTTACAGCTTCTCTTGCCTGGCCGGAACTACAAACTGTATCAACCTTATAACCCTCCCTCTCCAAATCAAAACTGAGACCTGTACTTAAAGCTATATTATCTTCTACTATAAGTATTTTTTTCATATGAATTTTCCTTTCATTTTTACTACAGTACTATATCTATATTGGTACCCTTGCCTAAAGTACTCTCTACATTTATACTGCCTCCCTGGGCATCTATTATCTGTTTGGATATGGCCATTCCAAGTCCAGAACCTTCAACAGAAACATTGGTATTTGTGCCTCTGTAATATCTTTCAAAAATGTATTTTAAATCATTCTGGGATATTCCCCTGCCATTATCTTTTATTAAAATATGAACTCTATCTTTTTCATAAACTGAAACATCCACCCTAACTTCCTGTGGATTATGTATTATGGCATTAAAAATCAAATTGGAGATGGCCCTTTTAAATAGATTTTTATCTGTGAAAATATTTATATTTTCTCTTTCAAAATAAATATTTATATTTCTATTTGAATATAGAGGGTGATTTAAAATTTCCACAATTATATTTTGAATAAGTGCCACCACATTTACACTTTCTTTTTTTAAGGGTATGATCCTGTTTTTCAATTTATAAGTGAGATTCAAATCTTCAACTAACCCCTGAATATAGGAAGATTTATCGTATATTATTTTTGAATACTCTAAAATTTCATCCTGTGAAAAAGTGTAATCAGAATCTTTCATTATTTCAGCATATCCTTTTATAGAAGACAGGGGGGTTTTTACATCATGGGATATGGAGGAAATCCAGTTCTCCCTCATCTTTTCCATTTCTTCTCTTTTATTTTTATTTTCTTTAAGAGTTTTGCCTAAATTATTTAAATTGGCAAATACATTTTTATAAACCCCCTGTTCCACATGATTAGTTTCATAATGTCCCCTGGAAAGCTCATTTATACTGTTAATAATAGTTTCAAGAGGCCTTCCCATTCTTTTTCCAAATATAAAATAAGAGGCAATCACTGCAATAATAACATTTACAGCTAAAAGTACAATAAACCCTCCTCCAAAAAAATTTCTAAGTGCAGTTGGATTGAAAATAACAGTGTGTTTTGCTATACGCCAGGTAGGAAAACCTATAATATATGTAAAACTTTCATTATCATATTCTTTTTCACTTATAAATATAGAATAATTGGCTATGTCATATTTATAAATATGGGCCATTTTTATGGGAATGTATACCTTTGGTACCTCCTGTGGCTTTTTAAAAGAATACATTTCCTTAAAACTTTCATCTATTATTTGAATCCAGGCTTTATTTTTTACAAGCTCACTTTTACCTTCTTCATTCAAAACAGGCTTATTATCTTCAATATCTATATATTTTGAAAAAGTCCATGTAAACTTTTCAGGATTAAATCCTGGCAAATTATTTTTGGTGTATATAATAGCGCTTCTCCATACAAACATAACTACAATAAACTCTATCATAATTATAAATACCAGAGTTACTAAAAATTTTGTTGTAAGGCTCCAATTGGTTTTAATTTTGTTCATAAATTTCATAAGCTGCTACCTCTAAATAAAAAATGTTAATTTTGGGGAATATTAAACTTATATCCCAGTCCCTTTACGGTAACTATATATTGGGGCTTTGAGGGATTACTTTCTAATTTTTGTCTGAGCTTTCTCATATGAACCATTATGGTATTGTCATATCCTTCATAATTATCATTCCACACCTCATCACATATCATCTCCTTTGTCAATATCTGATTGGCATTTTGCACCATATAACATAAAAGATGATACTCTTTAGGGGTAAGTGTAACATTTTTGCCGCTCTTTAACACTTCTCCCTTTTGAAAATCAATAATTAAATCTCCAAAGCATATTTTCTCCTTTTTCATGGTGAGTTCATTTTTTATGTATATATTTCTCCTTAAGTGGGCTTTAATTCTAAATACGACTTCTTTAGGGCTGAAAGGTTTTGTCACATAATCATCTGCTCCCAATCCAAGAGCCAGTATTTTATCTATATGGTCACCTCTGGCAGATAAAAAAACAACAGGTACATAAGAAAATTCTCTTATGGCTTTACAAACTTCAAAACCATCCATATCCTCCATCATAACATCTAAAACTACTATATCAGGTTTTTCATTTTTACATAAATTTATTCCATCCATACCCTTTAAAGCTTTAAATATCCTCTTGAAGCCTTCTTTTCTGAGAACTGTCTCCATAAGCTTCAACAATTCTATTTCATCATCAATTAAAAGAATTTTTTTATCTAAAATTTCATCATACATATTAGCCCTCCAATATGAATATTATCTGCCTCAATTATAACATTATTTAATATTTTTGATTTACACATCAAAATTTTAAGGTTCTCATAAGGTTCCTATAAGCAGAACTTAAGTTTGAACTTATATTATAAACTCACAATGAATTAAAGGAGGAAAAAATAATGTCAGAAAAAATTATAGAAACTAAAAACTTAACCAAGGAATTTAAAGGTTTTAAGGCAGTAGACAAGCTGAGCCTTACAGTAAAAAAAGGTAGGGTATATGGATTTCTGGGGCCAAACGGTGCTGGAAAATCTACAACCATAAGAATGCTCCTGGGACTTATAACGCCTACAAAAGGACAAATTAAAATATTTGATAAAAATTTAAAGGAAAATAGACTGACCATTTTGAGAAAAATTGGCTCTCTGGTTGAATCCCCCTCCTATTATGGAAATTTAACTGCCTATGAAAATCTAGAGGTAACAGCAAAACTTTTGGAACTTGATTATAAATACATTGATGAAGTTTTAGATTTTGTAAAACTTACTGAATGGAAAAACAGACAATGCAAAAAATTTTCTCTTGGAATGAAGCAAAGACTTGGAATCGCCCAGGCACTTATATCAAAGCCGGAACTTTTAATATTAGATGAGCCTACCAATGGACTTGACCCCTCTGGAATTCATGAAATAAGGGAGCTTATAAAAAATCTTCCTAAAATTTATAATATGACAGTAATTATATCCAGCCATAATTTAAGTGAAATTGAACTTACAGCAGATGACATAGGTATCATAAACAGAGGGAATATGTTGTTTCAAGGTACTCTTGAAGAACTTCATTCAAGAAGCAAAGGCGAGATCTGTATAGGAGTAAAGGACTTGAAAAAAGCAGCCCATACATTGAATGATTATGGCTATAAATACAAAATAAAAGACGATGATATTTTCGTAAAACCCCTGGAAGTGGAACCTTATGAAATTTTAAAGCAGTTAATATTAAATGACAACAGAGTATTTAAATTTATAGAAGTACAAAAATCTCTTGAAGAAATATTTCTTGATCTCACTGAAGGGGGAAAAAATATATGAGCTTTATATGTGTTTTAAAATCTGAATTGGCAAAGTATAAAAGATCTCTATTGTGGAAAGGTGTATTTTTTATTCCGGTATTTTCATCTATTCTTTTATTTATAGATCTTCATCTAAGATATGATTATTTAATGGAAAGCAGTCGAATAAAGGAATTAGCCCAAATAGGAATTTATAATAAAATGGATGTTCTGCTTTATGAAAATCATTTATCTACATTGTGGTCCATACTTTTAAATTTATCTGTGGTAATAATAGCTTTTATTGTAAACTACATGGAATACAGTGAAAATACCTGGAAACAAATAGTGGCAAGACCTGTAAAAAGAATGAAAATTTATCTATCTAAATGGATCATAGTATTTACAGCATCAGTTGCTTTGATAGCTTTAAATGGGATTTTTGTAATACTTATAAAAAAGTTCTTTGGAATTGAAGGAAATTCTGCATTGATTTTTAAATATGTACTTCTGGAAATTGCTGCAGTCTCAGGAGTAGTAAGTTTCCAGCAGTTTATAAGCTGTTACATCAAAAATTCCTTAGTTGCCGCTGCCATAGGATTTGCAGGTACTATAGGATCATATCTGCTTGCACAGAGTAAGATACTTGGAAATATAAATCCATTTTCCTGTGTTTTAAGATCACTTCCCTTAGGGGACATGAATGATGCCTATATCGCTGCCATTTTTGGAGCAATCTCAGGTATATTATGGCTTATCATAGGAATTTTAGAATTTAATAGAAGGGATATAAAATAGGTGGTGTATAAAATGAAGAATATATATAAAGTGGAATTATTAAAATTAAAACATTCAAAAATACTGGGCATAGTTATGTTTTTGCCTTTATTCTTCGTAATCCTAGGTTTTGGAAATTTCCTAAGATACAAAGATCTCTTCACATCAAAAGGTCAGAACATATGGCAGCAGATATACACTCAAAGTTCCATGTTTTATGGACTATTTCTCATAGTTTTGTTTATTACTATTTTAGTTGCAGTTTTAGTGAGAATAGAAAACAGTGGAGATAACTTTAAAAGAATACTTGCATTACCTGTAAAAAGAAGTGATATATACATATCAAAACTATTTATAGGCTGTGGTATGGTACTTTTGAATCTTTTTATCTTTACTCTACTTATAATTGCTGCAGGAATAATTGCAGCACCCAATAATGAGAGTATGCCAAAAGAGATTATATATTCTCCCCTGTTGTGCTTTATAGCTTCACTTCCTGTTATAGCAATTCAATACTACTTGACCATGAAATTTGAAAACATTGCAGTTCCTTTAGGAGTGGGAGTGGTATTTTCTCTTCCATCAGTACTTATAAACAACACCAGATACTGGATATTATTTCCCTGGGCTTATCCTGGAAGGGCACTTTTAAATGGTTCAAATTTAAATTTTCCCTACCCCAATTATATGTATATAATATCCCTGGCAGTATTTGTTATTTTTATAATTGTTGGTGTATATGAATTCAATAAAAAAGATATATGATTTTTATAAATTAATTTTCAGTTTTATGTTGTATAAATTGCTTTTTTTTACTATAATTAAAACTACTGCTAAAGGATAGGAGTGATCATTATGTCTTACGTTGATTCCGTACTGGAAGAACTCATTAAAAAAGATGCCCCGCAAAAAGAGTTTATTCAAGCTGTCACAGAAGTTCTGAATTCTATTAGACCTGTAATTGATTCCAACAGCCACTTTAAAGAGATGGGACTTTTGGAACGTATAGTGGAACCTGAACGAGTTTTGATGTTCCGTGTACCCTGGGTGGATGACAACAAAAAGGTAAGGGTAAACCGTGGATTTCGTGTGCAATTCAACAGTGCCATTGGCCCTTATAAAGGAGGACTTCGTTTTCACCCCTCTGTCAATCTCAGTATCATCAAATTTCTTGGTTTTGAGCAGATCTTTAAAAATTCACTGACCGGTATGCCTATCGGAGGCGGTAAAGGCGGTGCGGATTTTGATCCCAAAGGCAAATCCGATCATGAAATAATGGTATTTTGCCAGAGTTTCATGACTGAACTCTTTCATCATATAGGGCCGGATACAGATGTACCTGCCGGTGATATTGGTGTTGGAAGTCGTGAAATTGGATATCTTTATGGTCAGTATAAAAGACTGACCAATCGTTTTCATGGTGTTTTAACTGGGAAAGGGTTAACTTACGGGGGATCATTAGCCCGCACCCAGGCAACCGGTTATGGTGTAATTTATTTTGCAGAAGAAATGCTGAAAATTAAAAACGATTCCATTAAAAACAAGAAAATTGTCATTTCAGGTTCAGGCAATGTAGCTATCTATGCTGCTGAAAAAGCCATGGCATTAAATGGGAAAGTCATAGCGCTTAGTGATTCCACAGGTTGGATATATGATAAAGAAGGGGTAGATTTAGAAACAGTGAAAAAAATCAAACTGGTTAACCACAGCCGTCTCAGAGATTATGTATCCATTCACAAAAATGCAGAATATCACAAAGGTAAAGGTATATGGTCCATTCCTTGTGATATTGCCCTGCCCTGTGCCACACAAAATGAACTGAATGCAAAGGATGCCTCAACTCTTATTAAAAATGGTGTAAAAATGGTTGTTGAAGGTGCAAATATGCCTACAACCATTGAGGCTATACAACTTTTACAAAGTGAAGGAACACTCTATGCCCCTGGAAAAGCAGCCAATGCCGGCGGAGTGGCCACTTCCGCACTGGAAATGAGTCAAAATTCCATCCGTACAAGCTGGACTTTTTATGAAGTTGATACCCGCCTGCGCCACATTATGTCCAGCATTCATGAGCATACCTACGATGCAGCAGAAGCTTATGGTCACAAAGGAAACTATTTAGTCGGTGCCAATATAGCCGGCTTTCTAAAAGTAGCAGAAGCTATGATGGAGCAGGGAATAGTTTAATTTTAAAAGCAGCTATTACTACTTGCAGTGATAGCTACTTTTCATAAATTACTTTTCCAACTCGCTCTATGTGCTTTTTTAATTCTTCATGATTTAAATGAGTGAAATACAGCTTTATTATAATTAGAAAATCTTTGTTTCCAACGTATATCATCATTCAATTATGAATGCTCACTCCTTTTAATAATATTTTACTATTTTCTTATTTCTTTTATTATATCACAAAAAAATCAAGTGATTCATCTCCAATTGTAATAATATTCTATATGATTGACAATATCTTTTTTATTAAGTATTATATATTTAGATGCAAACCATTTGCATCTAAATATCATTTTTTAAGGAGTGGAAATACAAGTGTGTAAAAAATACAAGATATGCAAAATAGTATTATGCTCTTTTCTAATTACTTCTTTCATGTTTATTTTTGCCGGCTGCAGCAGCAAAACGGCTGAAACTACTAATACAAACTCCCAATCCAAAATAAAAGTTGTAGTATCCTTTAATGCCATGAAAGAATTTGCTTCAGCTATTGGAAAAGATAAAATTGCCATTACTACAATAGTTCCTAATGGAACGGAACCTCACGATTTTGAACCAACTACAGAAAGTCTTAAGAATTTAAGCAATGCCAATGTATTTATATACAATGGACTAGGCATGGAATCCTGGACAGACAAGATTTTAAAATCTATTGATAATAAAAATTTAGTTGTAGTAAATGCTTCAAAGGACTCAAATCCCATCAAAAATACTGACGCTGAAGAAATAAAAGAACATGGGGAATATGATCCTCATATTTGGATTAGTTTAAAGGGTGCAGAAGTTGAATCCAAAAATATCAAAGATGCTTTAGTTAAAGTGGACCCTTCAAATAAAGAATTCTATGAAAAAAATTATGATGAATTTTCAAAACAACTAAAGGATCTCCATAATGAATATACTAAAAAATTTGAAACCGTGAAAAACAAAAATTTTGTAACAGGCCATGCTGCCTTTGCATACCTCTGTAGAGATTATGGTCTGAATCAAAACAGTGTAGAAAATATATTTGCAGAAGGAGAACCTTCTACAAAAAAATTAAAAGAACTGATAGATTACTGCAAACAAGATAAAATAACAACTATATTTATGGAAGACATGGTAAGTCCTAAAGTATCTACCACCCTGGCCAATGAAATAGGCGCCAAGGTCGAAAAAATATATACACTTGAAAGTAAAGAGGATAACAAAAACTACATTGAAAGTATGAAAAATAATTTAGAGATAATTTATACTAGTTTAAAATAGATCCACATATACCTGCTGTCTATAATAGTTTGTACAGGCTTAGCCATACAACATATTGCTGACAAAATGCTTAAATATAAGCATTTTGCCTTATCTTATATAGATATGTATTTTTCCACCTTCAGCTCAATTTTATTTTGAATTGAAGACAGCACCGTACAAAATATTAAATATATAAATGCAGCTTCACTATATAACCACAGAGGTTCATAGGTTGATGCTGTTATTCTTTGTGCCACCTGAAACATTTCAGTTAGGGTAATGCTGGCAGCAAGTGAAGTATCTTTAACCAGTGATATAAAAGAATTAGACAGAGGTGGCACAGAAACCCGTACTGCCTGAGGTAAAATAATACGCCGGATTACTTGAGTATTTGTCATACCTACAGAAAATGCCGCTTCCCACTGACCTTTAGGTATTGATAAAATAGCAGCCCTAATTATTTCAGAATTATATGCTCCCACACTCAATGTAAATCCAATAATAGCTGCTGGCAGTGGTTCCATTGTTATACCCACCGCTGGCAATCCATAAAATATAATGAATAATTGTACTAATAAAGGAGTTCCTCTTATAATCCATACATAAAAACGTGCCAATAGTACAAAAGGCTTAACATTTGATATACGGGCTAAAGCTGTTACTAATGCAAGAACCAACCCCAGAATAAACGATTCTAATGTAAGCGGCACAGTAAATTGAATACCAGCTTTTAACAAAGGAAAAAAAGAATCTTGTAATATTTGTATTATTCTTATTGCTCCATCACTTATATGCATATTATCACCCTATTACTATTTAGATACATCGGAATTAAACCATTTATTGGATATCTTTAGAAAAGTGCCATCTGATTTCATATCGGCTAATGCCTTGTTTACAGCATCTACCAATTCTTTATTTCCTTTTCTAAACATAATTCCATTGGAAGCTGCATCTGGCTGTTCATCAACTACTTTTACTGCTATATCTGGTTTTTGCTTTTTTAGATCTAAAAAGGATATATTATCATTAATAGTTGCATCTGCACGTTTGGAAAGTATTAAGTCAATGGACTGATTGAATCCATCATCTTGTACAACTTCAGCATTATAAGATTTGGCAAGTTCGGCATAATTGCTAGTTAATGTTTGTGCAGATTTTTTACCTTTTAAATCTTCAAACTTTTTAATATCTTCATTGTCTTTAGCAACTATAAGCACTCCCTTTGTAACTATATATGGAGTTGAAAAATCATATTTTTTCTGACGTTCTGGCTTTATTCCAACCTCATTAACTATGATATCAAACCTTTTGGCATCTAATCCAGCAAACATTCCATCCCATTTTGTTTCAACAAATTGGGCTTTTACACCTAAACGTTTAGCCACTTCCTCTGCTATTTCCACATCAAAACCAGTTAACTTTTCATTTTTATCGTGAAATGTAAATGGTGAATAGGTTCCTTCAGTGCCAATTCGTATTACTCCATCTTTTTTTATCTTGGACAGTAAATCAGTATCGTTGGTTGCATTAGTTGCAGATTTATTGTCACCTTTACTAGCTCCGCATCCTGTAAGAGCTACAGCAAATATCAATAAAACACTAATTAGTAAGCCAATTTTTTTCATGGTTGTACCCCCTATAAATTAAAATTAATAATAATTACTTATTTCAAAATTTTTATAATATTGCAATATGAATTTAAGTTTCACATTTAGTTAAATTGAACCTGTTTCAAAAATTTTATAGTTCTTGGATTCTTAGGATTATCAAATACCTCCTGCGGAGTCCCTTCTTCTACTATACTTCCGCTGTCCATAAACATGACTCTATCTGCTGCTTCTTTAGCAAATCTCATTTCGTGGGTTACAATAATCATTGTGGTATCTTTTTCAGCAAGTTTTTTTATAACATCCAGCACTTCTCCAACCAATTCAGGATCTAAAGCAGATGTAGGTTCATCAAATAACATTATATCTGGATTCACAGCCATAGCCCTGCCTATGCCAACTCTTTGCTGCTGGCCGCCTGATAACTTGGATGGATAATAATCTCTTTTATCCACCAATCCAACCTGTCTCAATATATCCATTGCTATTTTCTCAGCTTCAATTTTATTTATTTTTTTTACTATAGTTAAATGTTCCATAATATTTTCTATTGCTGTTTTATTATTAAAAAGATTATAACTTTGAAATACCATGGATGTATGCTTCCTCAATTCATGTATTTGCTTTTTAGTTATTTTTTCAAAGTCTATTTTTAATTTTCCTATTTCTATGGTACCCTTGTCTGGAGTTTCTAAATAATTTATGCATCTTAACAAAGTCGATTTACCTGTACCAGAGGGACCTATTATTGCAATAACCTCCCCCTTTTTTATTTCCAGGTTAATACCCTTTAAAACTGTAAGCTCATTAAACTTCTTGTATAGATTTTTAACTTTTATCATTTCATAAAACACCCTCCCTTCAATTGATTTAAATAATTAAAAAAGCTATTTTTCTTATTTAAGAAAAATAGCTTTTAATATCCCAAACTTTTATAAAACGGCCACTTTTCTCATCTTTCAGAGTATAAAATTAACTCTGCAGGAATTAACACCGATACATATTAAAATAAATGCCGGTTGTTGGGTTTCATAGGGCCAGTCCCTCCACCTCTCTTGATAAGAACCTAGTTTATTGATTTTTAAAATTTCATATTATTTATATTTTACACGTCGTAATACATTATACTAATTGTATTATAATGTGTCAATTATTAAATAATAAAAGTCTCTAAATTTTCATTCATAAATACTCTACAAAATTTTGCTTCTATAAAAGTGAAGCCCCCTACTATATATGACGAATAATTACCAAATAAATTGGCAAACTATAAAAAAATATATTTTAGGAGGGGAATAAAATGTTAAAAAAGAATATTAAAATAATAACTGTTCTAACTATTTTAACTTCATTAAATATTAATTGCATCACAGTTAATGCTTCATCAACTAAAAATGTATCTACAGTAAATGAAATCACCACACCATCAAAAAATAATGATCATAAACATTTGGATTACAAGTCCCGCCTTGATGAACTGGTAAAAAATAATATCATAACTGCCCAGCAAGAAAATGCAGCACTGGACTTAATAAAATCCAATGATTTTCATAAATTTATGAAAAAAAATCATAAATGTTCAAAGAATAAATTAGATACTCTAGTCAAAAATGGTACCTTAACCAAAGAACAGGAATCTTCCATAAAGAAAGTAATCTCCTCTTCCAAAAAGCAGGGAAAAAATTTTAGAAGTTCTATCAATAACGGATTGGATGAATTAGTAAACAACGGAACAATAACTAAAGACCAAAAGACAGAAGTGGAAAATTTATTTCGTTCCTGTAGAAAAGAACATATTGACAACCTAAATGCATTTTTCAAACAAAAATTTGATACTCTTGTAAAGAACGGAACAATAACACAACAACAGGAAGAGGCCATAATCAAAAGTTTAATGCCATTCAAACATAGTTCACAACAATCTTCCTAAGGTAAGGGTTAGTCCCATAAGTTTAGTTCTCATATGGCTATCCGTAGCCCAACCTACAAGCCAGCGGCCATATAGACCCATTACACCAGCAAGATAAAGCCAACCTTCCTTTGTTGAGATGTAGGTTATATCCGATACCCATTTTTGATTGGGTTTTTTAGCTGTAAAATTCCTGTTGAGAATGTTAGATTATGCTTTGAATTTGTGGTCGCTTTATATTTCCTTGACACTTTAGAGCGCGTGTACCTTCATCAATCTGGCTACACGCCCTTTACTGGCTTTTTGATCATCAGGTAGATTTTTAGTTATCTGAGGTGAACCATAGATTCTATGACTCTTGTAATGTACACCTAATTCCTTCGCCATTAAACTTGTCGTTATTTCACCAGCTAATATTCTTGCAACTATTTCTTCCTTAAATGCTTTATCGAATTTTTCCCCTCTATTCTATCTTAAATTTATAATATTTACTTTATTTTAACACATTTGTATACAAAAAAATGATATTATTATTTAGACTTCATAATTATTTTTATATTTGTTGTTGGCTTTATAAATATTAGCTATAATTATAGCTAAGGTATCTAAAAAATAGGTTTTTCTATACTTTTAGATATGAAATAATAAATGTAAATTAGGAGGTTATAATGTTTGCAGCATTTAAAATAGCCTGGAAATTTTTAAAACACAGTAAAATACAGACTTTTGTTATAATACTTGGCATAGCCGTGGGGGTTTCTGTTCAGATTTTTATAGGGCTTTTAAGCAGTGGACTTGAAAATACCATTTTAAATAAAATTATTGCGGACTCCTCTCAGGTTACAGTTTACTCTCATAGTGGAGGTATTGAAAATTGGCAGGATAAAAAAAGCAAAATTATAAATGGAGATTCAAATGTAAATCATGTGGCACCTGTGGCTGATTGTCAGGCTTTTATCAAGCTTGAAAATGCAAATCAGCCAGTTCAGGTGAGAGGCTTTATTCCTGAAGATGTAAGTGCATTATATGGTATGAAATATAATATATATGAGGGAAAGATGTATGAAAATGTTGGACAAGTTATTATAGGAAAAGACTTAAAAGAAAAATTAGGTCTTAAATTAGGAGATAATATTGACATATTTACTATAAGCAGAAAAAAATTAACTTTGAATGTAGTAGGGTTTTTTGATTTAGGTGCTTCTAAGATAAATGTTACCTGGATTATTACAGATTTAACTGCAGTGCAGCAGTTGATTGGTTTTGGTGATAAAGTTACTTCTATAGAAATAGGAGTGAAGGATATATATAATGCGGACTTAGAGGCAAAAGCTATAGAAAAAGTACTTTCTGATGAAAACTTAAAGGTTCAAAACTGGAAAGATCAAAATCAGTTTTTAGCCAGTGGCATGATTGGTCAAAAAATTTGTACTCTTATAATCCAATTTTTTGTACTTCTTGCAGCTGTTCTTAGCATCATAAGTATACTTGGTATAAGTGTAGTTCAAAAATATAAACAGATAGGAATATTAAAAGCTATGGGAATAAGGGATAGCAGTGCAGGTTTTATATTTTTTGTACAGGCATTTATTCTAGGAGTATTAGGTATGGCATTAGGGTTATTTTTTACATGGATTTATATAAAAGGATTCAATAGGTATATAGTTAATTCTAAAGGATTACCTTTAGTTGATATAGTTGTAAACTATAGATTTATTAAGTTATCTTGTGCTATTGACATAGCTGCTTCAACTTTTGCAGCATTTTTCCCTGCACTTAAATCTTTTAGACTTAATCCTGTGGAGGTAATAAAAAATGGATAATATTATTGAACTTAAAAATGTTAGTAAAGTTTTTGGGGGGAGAATTAAAAATAAAGTTTTATATGATATTAACTTATCTATACCGGAGGGTTCTTTTAATTCCATAATAGGGGCATCAGGAAGTGGAAAAACTACTTTATTAAATATAATGGGTATTTTAGATAATCCTACAGAAGGTCAGGTATACATTCAAGGGAAGACTATAAAAGATATGGGGAGAAGGTCCTTGGCTTCTTTTAGAAATACCACCATAGGGTTTATTTTTCAGTTTCATTATCTTCTTCCTGAATTTAATACTATAGAAAATGTGCTTATGCCTTATAGAATAAAACGTTTTTTTTGTGGAAAAAAGGCCAAAGATAGGGCGAAGGAGCTCCTGGATTTAGTAGGTATTGCAGATCTTAGAAAAAAGAATGTTTATGATTTATCTGGAGGAGAGCAGCAAAGGGTGGCTATAGCTAGGGCACTTATGAATAAACCTAAAATAATTTTAGCAGATGAACCTACAGGAAATTTAGATTCTACTAATGCCAGGGAGATATATAATTTATTTAGAAGTATAAATAGCAAATTTGATACAACTTTTATTATTGTAACCCACGATGAAAATATAGCAAGTAAAGCGGATAGAATTATAAAGATAAAAGATGGAAAAGTACAAAAAGTAACTGTTACCTGATAATCATAATCAAGATTGTGCGTATATTTACTTCTAAGTGTATTAAATTTCTTAATATTAATATATAGTTGTTCTGGTATTAATCCCATATTATAAACAAGCATAAGCCTAGTAGAAAAACTTACCCTTTTATCAAAAATTTCTTTTGGATTCGGTGAACAAAGCTCTATTAACTTATTTATCCAAAACTCAATATATAAGGGTATTACCCCATTTTAAATTGAATTAGAGGAATTAATACTTATAGATAATTCCTCTAGCTTTTTAATAGCATTTTAATAACCTTTATAAAAGGAGATGTTTTGTGAAAAAAGTCAAGTTACTAAAAGAATTAGAAAAACAACGGGAGCTATTGAAACAGGAAATGAAGCAAAGTGAAAATTTATCTAGTCCTAAAATAATTAATGAAAGTCAAAAATTAGATTTAATTTTAAATGAATATATGAAAAAAATTAATAAAAGTTAGTATAATAAATATTGATAACAGTGAATATGTAAATATTTTAAGTTTAATCTTAAGATATTTGTGGTATAATATATTTAAAAGAAGCCATTGCGGTTTTACATATATTACTTTTTAGATTTAATTAAAATGCACTTTCGGAGGGTGCATTTTAATTTTTTGAGTTTTTATCTTTATTATCATCAACGGTAATTGAAATTTCATTATCGTTAACACTAGAGTTATTCTTATACTTAAGAATAGCTCTTTCTTTTAAGTATGCAAGTATAGAAAAAATACCCACTATACCAACTATAGTAACACATGCCATAGCTGTAATAATAATATATCCACTCATGCCGCCACCTCCTCTGCTGTCGATTACCGCAATGACCTCTTTATGAGAGATAAAAACCTGGGAGGTGGCTATCTAAAAAATATTTATGCCCTTATAAACATTATATCATATCAAATAGTCATTATGATGATAAATATACACTATAACTAGGAGATATAGTATATGAACTAGTTACGCTAAATCCAACAGCAGCAGATAAAGCAGATGCAGAATATGAAGTAGAAATTACAAGAATTTTGGGCAGGGTAAGATTTGACATTTGAACAACCTCCAATAACTTAATAATATACAAATAATACACATTATTTACTCTTTCTAACTAGAATGCTTTGATATTCCTAAAAGCAAGAAACTTAGCACAGGGATATGGCTTATTATTTCATATAGAAAAGGCATTGCCATAATCTCAATGACTAATAAAATAAAATAATATAACAGCATTGGTAATTGCAAATATGTGGTTAACAAATATGCACTCATTATTAAAACTGGATAATGCAACACATATATTCCGAAGGTTCTTTTGTTCATATATTCTGTAAAGTGATTTGTTCCATTAAACCATGCCTTTCCACAGCCTAAAATTGCAAGAATAATTATCCATAGATAAAAATTAGTAAATGCACTTTGTAAACAGGCTGGTGTGGTATAATTATCTCCATAATAATAAATTGTATAAGCAATTCCACAAATAACTGCGGAAATTAAAAGTGGTAAATGCCATTTTTTCAGTCTTTCCTGCACTTCATCATGTGAAAAAACATAATATCCGAGTAAAAACATAAAAATATAGATACCATTGCGATATACAGTAATAAGAGGTGTATTTAAAATGAAAGAACTTCCCCATACTGCAAAGAACAACAGTAAGATAATTACCATATTTACTTTTTTGCAGATTTTCCATAATTTATCGTCTTTGTCAAATTTTCTAAATAGCAACAATATCATAGACGCTAAAAATAATTCATGTGCAAACCACAAAGGTCCTATTCCGCAAAGTGAATAAATCAGATATTTTATAAAACTTGGAATAAGATTTCCTTTACCACCAAACATATCTACATAATGATTTGTGACATAACCACTTATCCAACCCAAAATAAAAATACCTGCAATTGAAGGCACTAACAACCTTTTGACACGCTCTTTTACAAATTGTTTTCCGGTTCTCTTTTGTAAAGAATAACGTGCAGATATTCCTCCTACTAAAAATAAACAAGCCATAAACCATGGATATATAAAATACAGTATTACATCCATCTGTGGTATTCCCTTTACCCCGATATTAGATATTACTCCCACACTATTGAAAATGTATACTACATGATAAATAACAACTAATATGATAATACCCCAACGAATATTATCCAAATAATTTTTTCTCATAAGTAACCTCCTGTATTTTCATATAATTCAATTTGTAACAGTTGTGCATTATTCTTTAAAATAGCAGGGTATTTCTTACACAGATTTTTTACTTCAAGTACACTCATTCTTCATCATCCTCTCTTTTCGGAAGGCCTCCGTCAAAAATTGTTTTGGTCAGTTTTGTAAACAGTGATTTTGGGGGTATAGCAATACCTTTCTTCTTATCAGCAAGAACTATAATGGTATCGCCGGGATTGATATCAAAAATATCTCTGGCTTCTTTTGGGATAACAAATTGTCCTTTTTCACCGATTTTTACTGTCCACGCATACTTGTCATTTGGGTGCTTCATATTATTTCCTCCATTCATTGTTGGTATTGTATCAAAAGTATGATTTGTATGATTTATATAACTTTATTATAACCAGTTATTTTAAAAAGTCAAGATTTTGAACAAAAATTGTCCCTTCAGACCGATGAGAGTTAAAAAGTTGAGTATTTATAACCTAAATCAACCTATCTTATACTAAAAATCTGTATATATTGCAAAAAAAGTGGAATATTAAGTATGAGGTGATTTACATGGAAAGTGTATGGAATTCCGAGGTCGATTTTAGAAAAAGAGAAGCTTTAAATAAAAATATAGAATGCGATACTGTTATAATAGGAGCTGGAATGGCTGGCCTTCTGACAGCATATATGCTTAACAAAAGCGGAAAAGAAGTTGTTGTTATTGACGCAAAAACCACTGCAAGCGGAGTTACAAAAAATACAACTGCAAAGATAACATGCCAGCACGACTTAATTTATGATAATTTGATAAAAAAATTTGGTAAAGAGGGAGCAAGGCAATATGCTAAGGCTAATGGACTTGCAATACAAAGATATAAGGAAATAATTGATGAAGAAAATATTGATTGTAATTTTGAATACAAGGATGCATATGTGTATTCTTTAGATAATACTCAAAGTCTTGAAAATGAATATAGTGCAGCCAAGAAGTTAGAAATAGATGCAGAATTAGTGGATAAGGTAAATCTTCCTTTTAAGGTCAAAATGGCATTGAAATTTAAGAATCAAGCGCAGTTTAATCCACTTAAATTTTTAAAACCAATTTCAGAAAAATTGACTATTTATGAAAATACAACAGCACTTGATATTACCGAAGAAAATTCTGTAGTTACAAAGGATGGGATAGAAATTAAAGCAAATAAAATAGTGGTAGCAACACATTATCCATTTTTAAATACTCCAGGCTATTATTTTATGAGAATACATCAGGAAAGATCTTATGTTATAGCTTTAGAAAATGCCCAAAATGTAAATGGAATGTATATAGGCATTGATAAAAACTCATATTCATTTAGAAATTATAAAAACTTATTATTGCTTGGAGGCATAGCTCAAAGAACTGGTGAAAATGAGGAAGGTGGAGCTTATGATAAATTAAGAAAAGCAGCCAAAAAGTTTTATCCAAATTCCATGGAAAAATATCATTGGTCGGCACAAGATTGTATGACCTTAGATAATATACCTTACATAGGGCATTACTCATCAAAAACTCCTAATATTTATGTTGAGACAGGATTTAAAAAATGGGGAATGACAAGTTCAATGGCAGCTGCAATCATAATAAGTGATATGATTCTTGAAAAGGAAAATGACTTTTCAAAAATATTTTCACCTGAAAGATTTGATATATCAACATCTATGAAAAATGCTGCCAAGGATCTTATAACAACAGCAAAGAACTTTATTGCACAGAGGATAGATATTCCTGATGAAAATCTGAAAAATATTGAGAGAGGTCACGGTGGAATTGTGGACTATAAGGATCAAAAGGTTGGAGTTTATAAAGATAATGATGGAAATGTCTTTACAGTATCAACCAAATGTGCCCATTTAGGATGTGAACTTCACTGGAATGCTGATGAATTAACCTGGGATTGTCCTTGCCACGGTTCACGATATGATTATAAAGGAAATTGGATACAAAGCCCTACAAATAAGTCTCTTGCTACAATATAACTTTATAAATAATAGGTTGTTGAATACCCAAATTTGGAAACATCAAAAGCGGCTAAATATGAACGACTTACAAATAATTTATAATGTTCACTTTTTTATGTAAACATATAATTATCTGTCTCAATAATAATTTATTTATGGTACTATTTGTATATAGTTAAGTTTTAAATGCGGAATATAACGATTTAACTATGTCAAAGTATTATATAGGAACAACCCGCGAGATATTTCTAAGATTCTCCACAAAGTTAGCAGAAGTATAGAGTCCAAATTTAGTTTATTACCCATATCTATTCTAAAGATAATATAACATTAATATAGTGTAAGTGAATTAATTAACAAGGAGCTTGTACTATGCTATCTAACAGTGAATTTGTTAGACAATCGTTAGAATTAAACTTGTTTTTTACGAGAACAGCCAAAGAGCATGCCATATTTTTAGAATCGGGACTTACTCCTAAAAATAATAATATCACATTTCAAACAGAAGTGTTAAGAAATGAGTTTAGGTCACTGTCAAAAAGTTTTAGGCAAAAATATTTACATAAATCCCATATTTTAAACGTACTATTTTCATTATACTGTATATATGCCTGCATATCAAAATAACCTGTTCCGGTAAGACCAAATAAAATTGTCTTTGCCTCCCCTATTTCTTTACACTTAAGTGCTTCATCAATAGCCACACGAATTGCATGGGAAGATTCTGGAGCAGGTAATATTGTTTCATACTTTGCAAACAATACAACAGCATCAAATATCTTTGTCTGCTCTACAGCACGAGCTTCATCAATATATCCATCATGATAAAGCTTTGAAAGAACCGGACTCATACCATGATAACGTAACCCACCTGCATGGTTAGCAGAAGGAATAAACTCACAACCTAATGTATACATCTTTGCCAGAGGAGTGATCATTTCCGTATCACAAAAATCATAGGCATATTTTCCTCTAGTAAGAGATGGACAAGAAGCAGGTTCAACTGCTATAAAATAGCACAACCAAGACTGCCTCCTGTATTTGGATTCTTAGCAAGGATAGAGCGTCCAGCTTCTGTTGTATCTGATGGACTTGAAATAACTTTTGCCCCAAAGGTTTCCATAATTGCCTTTCGATAAGGCTTCTGCTGGGAAGATACCTTAACCATATAGACTGTTAAGTGTACTTCAAAATATGCACAAGCCTCAGATAAAGCTGTACCCCATTGACCGGCTCCAGTTTCTGTAGTAAGAGAAGTAATCCTTTGTTTCTTTGCATAATAAACCTGTGCTACGGCAGAATTTAACTTATGACTGCCAGAGGTATTATTTCCCTCAAACTTGTAGTAAATCTTTGCAGGCGTACCAAGTGCTTTTTCCAAATTATATACCCGACAAAGAGGTGATGGACGATAGACTTTATAAAAATCAAGAACTTCATCTGGAATATCTACATATCTAGTTTTATCATCTATTTCTTGTTTTGCAAGTTCTTCACAAAATACAGGATATAGATCTTCAACTTTTGCAGTTTTCATGGTACCTGGATTTATATAGGGCTCATGTTGTTCTTTCATATCAGCTCTAATATTGTACCACTTATGTGGTATTTTCTCCTCTGACAAATAAACTCTATAAGGTACTTTACTCATTTAATTTTAACCCCCTTTTCAAATTTTACTTTAAAGAATATAAAAAGCTCTTGTCCCTAGTAAAAGGGACAAGAGCTTTTACTCCTGCGATACCACCCAAATTGGTAAAAAATTACCCACTCTTTTCATATACATAATAATACATGCTCACTTGATAACGGGTAGAGTTCCCGCCAGTGCCTACTTGGAAAAAATCCTTTCAGACTGCCTTCATAAGTCCATTCATCTAGATAAATGTTATCGCATTCCACCAAGACTGCGACTCTCTAAAAACATATAATTCCAGAATACTATTCTTATTCATCAGTTTATTTGCTTACAATAAATAATAAATTAGAACTTTTAATTTGTCAATAAAATTTTTTATTGACAAATTTACAGCGTAAGCTGTTGTTATCCTGAAATATCATATAATTAATTGAAAATATTATCAATATACTCTATAATACATAGTATATGGTTATATGAAATTTAAATTAAATTAGAACAAATTTACTGGAGGTGCAAGTAAAGCGATGTTGGAAAAAGGTATAGGTTTGGATTTAAGTAAAATTTACTCCTGTGTTAGTCAGAATGATATAGATAATTTACAGCCTTTTGTATCTGTTGCCCACAATATGATAGAAAGTAAAACAGGTGCAGGAAGTGATTTTTTAGGATGGGTAGATTTACCCGTAAGTTATGATAAAGAAGAATTTAACAGAATAAAAGTGGCAGCTGAAAAAATCAGGCATACTTCAGATGTATTTATAATTATGGGAATAGGCGGTTCTTATCTGGGAGCTAGAGCTGCTATTGAAATGCTTTCACATACATTTAGTAACATTTTATCTAAAGATAAAAGGCAGGGACCTATTGTACTTTATGCAGGAAATAATATGAGTTCAACTTATATGAAAGATTTGCTGGAAGCGGTAGAAGGTATGGACATATCTATAAATGTTATTTCCAAGTCAGGTACTACTACAGAGCCCTCTATTGCATTTAGGACATTCAAAAATTTATTAGAAAAAAAATATGGTAAAGAAGAGGCAAGGCATAGAATATATGCTACTACGGATAAGAAAAGAGGAGCTTTAAAGACATTGGCGGATATAGAGGGATATGAAACTTTTGTTATTCCAGACAACATAGGTGGAAGATATTCTGTATTAACTGCAGTAGGGTTACTTCCTATAGCAGTAGCAGGAATTAATATAGACGATATTATGCAAGGCGCAGCAGATGCCAGGGAAGCCTACAGTAGTGAATACTTAGATAAAAATGCAGCGTACAGGTATGCTGCAGTTAGGAATATATTATTTCAAAAGGGTAAGACTACTGAAATTATGGTAAATTTTGAGCCTTGTCTTCATTATTTTGGAGAATGGTGGAAACAACTTTTTGGAGAAAGTGAGGGAAAGGATAATAAAGGTATATTTCCTGCAGCGGCAGATTTCTCAACGGACTTACATTCCATGGGACAATATATACAACAGGGGCTTAGGATATTATTTGAAACTTTTATAAATGTAACAAAATCCAGAAAAGAAATAATTATAGAAGAAGACAAAGACAATTTAGATGGATTAAACTTTATTGCAGGTAAATCAATGAGTTTTATAAACTACCAAGCTTTGAAGGGGACAGTGCTAGCCCATAGTGATGGAGATGTTCCAGTAATGATTGTAAATATACCTGAACTTACCTCTTATTATTTTGGATATATGGTATACTTTTTCGAAAAAGCTTGCGCAATCAGTGGATATTTGATGGGAATAAATCCATTTGATCAGCCTGGAGTTGAAGCCTATAAAAATAATATGTTTGCTCTTCTAAAAAAACCAGGATACGGTGAAAACAGATTGATATAAAGAGGTGTTATTGTGATATATTTTGCTAAGTTCATAGCTAGCTTGATTCTTCCTCCTGGCTGCTTTATCATTATACTACTGATTTCAGCCCTGCTTCAATATAAATCTCAAAAGGAAATTCCAAAATTAACAATATCAATAGCTGTCCTAATTTACGTGGTTTCAATTCCCCTTACTGCAAATTTAGCAATTCACTCACTGGAATATACTTTTATTCCTCCCCAAAAACTAAATGGCGATGTAATTATCATGCTTGGTGGGGGTGCTACACTTGATTCCCCGGACTTCAGCGGTACCGGGGGGCTTTCTGGTTCTGCCCCCAGCCGTTTACTAACCACACTGCGTATACATAATAAAACAAATTTACCTATAATTTTGTCTGGCGGCAAGGTCTATGCTTCAACTGGAACAGAATCTGAAATTGCCAAAAGACAATTGCTGGATTTAAATATTAACAAAAATAACATAATAATAGAAAATAGCAGCCGTACTACAACAGAAAATGCAAAATTTACCGCTAAAATTCTAAATAAATATCACTTTTCAAAACCTATAATAGTAACATCAGCTTTCCATATGAAACGTTCAATGATGAATTTTTCCAATGCCGGTATAAAAACAGCTATACCCTACCCTACTGGCTATTTTACCAATACTCATGTAAGTATAGACCTTAAATCATTTATTCCTTCCTATGATAGTTTCAATACTACAGGAATTGCTTTACATGAATATCTTGGAATATTTCAGCTGTGGATTAAAAGTTAGAAATTAAGGGTTTGCTAAATCAACTCAAATATCTAGTTAAATCCTCCATTTTTTCTATATCCAAAATATTTTCAATAATTAAATTTAGTTCATCACTACTTGCTTTTTTAGCCTTTCATCAAAAGTTCTATCTGAATAATTGAATTTTTTATTGACTAGTTTTAAAACCCTTTCTACATCCTTTAACCTAGCTTGTTCTTTTCCTTCTTCTCTTCCTTTTTTTATAGGATTTAATCTTTCCTTTTATAAATAGTTTTTCCTACATTGTCAATATGCTTTTTAAGCTCTTCATTTGAAATATCATTATAATTTACCACATCAAAAAAATACGGTAGTGGATACTCTTCATTTAAATCATCACTAAGTCTGCATACTATTTTTCTATTTACATATTCACCTTTTAATGCTATGTCAACATCAGAGCCTTTTTTATAATTACCCATAGCTCTGCTGCCAAAAATAATCACTTCCTCTATTTCTGAATATTTTTTAACAGCCTCCAGTATGTATTTTAAATCTCTCTCCAATAATCCGAACATTTTAAAGCTCCTTAATCAACTTTTCATAAAGTTTTTTTAGTTCAGGAAAATAGCTCTGCACTATATCCCTAACCATTTTCTCTGCCAATTTATCGTCATAAGTATGCACAGTCAAATTTCTATCTGAAAGGGCATCTATCCAAATATGTCCATCATCAATTAACCCTATTTGATAAGCTCGCTTGATTGTTTCCCTTGGACTTTTTGTATATAATTCTTGTGCTTCCAGGTAATCCTTCATCAATTTCCAGGATAGTTCAAAGGCAATCTCAAAAAACTGTATAATGCCAGCACGTTCTAATTCTGTTTTAAGAGGTTGATTAATATATTTACTTAATAATTTGTATGACTTCTCGAAATTTACAAACCTTTGTCTCCATCTTATGTCTTTAAATTGATCCATTTAAAAGACTCCTTTCCATATTAAATTGAGCTACATATCTATAATTCATACCAGCCGGAAATTAGCTGCTTGCTATTGTTTTTTCAACTTGTTAAAACATAATAAAAATTACTATAGAAACGCATCCTATAGTAATTTCCAATTAGTTTTTATCATTTCTATTCTATTTTACACAAATCTGTGTATGTTCTCAATTATAACCAATTATTTCTAATTTATATCTTTTTTTATACTACTAATTTCTTCTTCTGTAAGTCCAGTTGCCTTTATAACTGTTAGTAAATCTGTTCCCATTTTTATAAGATTTCTTGCTACTTGAATCTTACCTTTTTCTATTCCTTTTTCTATTCCTTTTTCTATTCCTTTTTCTATTCCTTCTTCAATACCTTTTTTCCTTACATCATCTATTACTCTTTCTAAATTATATACCATAGATTCTACCTCCCATTGATTTGTTTTTTCTAATACATTTTCTATCTCTTTTTGCATCTCCTTCGGCAGTCTTGGCTTTATTATACCTTTTAACCATTTTCTAAATATATCATATTGTTCCGGCTTTATTTTCTTTAATATAAATACCATTTTCCTTAATCTTCTTATTAATTCCTTGTCATCTATTCTTTGATCTATTAAAAATATTGATGATACTAAATTTGCTATACTAAATAGTTCATCCTGATCATATCTATTTACATCTAAAAATATATATTTAAAATCTAAAACATTTTCTTCAAATAATTGATAACCACTTAATATTTCTTTAAAACTTATATGTGCTGTCCATTTATTTTTCCCATTATATATCGCTATAGGAATTATTGCAGGTAACTTGAAATTCTTTCTTTTCTTTTCCTTTCATTTTTATCTGTATTTTTGAGTGTATCTCTCCATATTTCTACCATATAAAACAAAAGTCTACTGGGCATTTGAAAATCTACTTTCGATTGAAACTTTAATAATACATAAAGTATATCAAATTATTTTACTATTCACACTAATATTTTTACTTTACTTAATTTATTGTTCAACGTAAAAACAATCGAATTTCTCCATAAACTTCGATTGTTTTCTCTCTTATTTCATTTCCATTTTTCACATAAGGTCTGACCCCTTTGTAAAGAGCTTGCCCTGAACTTGCTAGGAAATTAGCTCTTGGCTAAAACAGGAATAGATTCCATATATGCTGAATCTTTACATATATTAATTCTATTATTCCACACTACAGCCGAATCAAGATTTTTATCTACATCCCAAGCAATATTCCCCGATTCATCTATAAATACTTCCTTAAATTTATCTATATCTTTTAATACTTCAAATACTCCAAATAAGTTCCTAGACATATCATATACTCTTGTTTCTCCATTATCAAATGCTATGACTAATGTGTAATCATTGTTCGGAGTTATCTTCTTAATTTTTCTAGATCCTTTTATAAAATATTCCCTAACTTCACCTGGAATTAAATTTGCTTCCAAAACACCCACCTCCAATTTTTTATTTTAAAGGCTCTATTGGAAATAATTCTTTTTGCAGTTGAGCAAGATACCATTCTTCTTGCAATTCTTCTTGATGCAAAGCAGCCCATCCAAACAGCATTTTAAGCTGTTTATTTGGCATAGAACCACTAAGTAACTCTATATCATCAATAGTGATACAACAATTATATTCTCCATATTCGGCATGAAAATGTGATGGAAGATGCTCTCTATAATTAATATAGATCTTTATTCCTCTAAACATACATATAGTTGGCATATTAAATCCTTTCTATTCTGTTATTATAATTCCATGCATTAGAATTCTATTTGTTCCTCATTTTAATACAATTACCTACTAATAAATAAACTTTTCAATTTCATTTTAGCATTGCTTTACATATAATTCAATAATTTTAATAACTTCGCTAAAGGTAACTTCAACGTAAAAACAACCGAACTTGTTCAAAATTTCGGTTGTCCAACTCCTAGCTCCACTATTTTTTTCACATACCTCGACAGGCTGTACGAAAAGTTTGCCTTGAGCCTACTACTCTAAACTACTTGCCTCTGGAAATTTATTACTCTTCCTCCGATATTACTCTTCCTCCGAGGTACTAGGAGGCAATTGGAAATTGGCTCCTTGCTAGAAGATTGGTCAGCAATCCATGAAACATTATATCTTTTAAATATACCAGGCATGAGAGAAAGTATTTTAGAAGGATCGAAAAACTTGTTGGTGATCTAAAAGGATTTTATTCCAGGAGAATTAATATCCAACACAGAATAATATACCAAGTTCTTGAAGAAGAAAAAGCAATCAAAATATTAAGGATATGGACACATGCTTAATATTTTATTGTGGAAAGGGCACTTTTACTATTCTCATAACTCATTTTGAATACAAGACATAAAAAATTCCAAAAAAATTAATATAATTTTCTTTGAATAATAATCCTCTGTCAGTTAAAATACAGAAGTATTAGGGGGCGAGGAGTTTGAATTTACAAATAATATTTCAATGGCATAAGGTATTACATCTCATATTACCAATAATCATTATTCCTATATTCCGAAAACGAGTAGGATTATTAAAAATTTGTTTAATTGTATTTATATTTGGTTTTTTCAAAGAGATTTATGATGTTGTAGTTCAGTTAGATCCTTTATGGGAATCAATAATAGATATGATTTTTGATATAATTGGTATACTATTAGGAATTATTGCAGCAAAATAAAAAATCAATTTAACTAATAATTTAATACACACTAGAAACTTTATATGACATTGGCACTTGATTCAAGTTTAAAATCAAGTGCTCTTTTCTTGCCTACATTTTGTTCATATGGACCAGTAGGCTATGAAAAAAGTTTGCCCTTACTATCCCAAACTGTTTGTCTCTGGCAATTTATTGCTCTTTCTATGAGGTGCTAGAATTTGTTTACATTTGTTTTACATCTCATGGGGTAATTGCGATTGAATCCAACTTATTTATGCTATATAATGTTTATTGTAAATTATTATTTTACATAGGAGGGTTAAAATGGGAGAACATTATAAATCTCACACTAACAAATTTAATTGGAATACAATTATAACCCCATTATTTATCATTATTGCGGTTATTGTAGGCAGTTGTTTATCTTACTATAGTAATTTGAGCTTATTAAATAATCAGCACAAATTTCAACTTTCTGATAAAGTGCTTGATAAAAGAATATCCTTAATTGATACAACAACTTCAAAATTAATTAATTATGAACAATTTATGAAAACAAACACAACAAATGACAAGAAAAAATTAACTACTTATACTAATGATTTACTTGCTGTTTTAAATGAGGACAAACTATATTTTGGAGATGATTCAAATACCGTTATAAATAATTTTGAAAAAACTATACTATCAAGCCAGGTAATAAGCGATTATAATCGATTTGAAAGTTCATATAAACCAAATAAACCAAATCAGAATGAAATAACTAATAATAAACCTAACAGTTCCAATATTTCAATTATTTATTATATGTATAAAGAAAAAGATATGGATGTTAATTAAATACTCACTTTTAATCATTGAACTAATCAATTCCATGATTATTTTTTGTATAAAGTAAAACAGAGTAAACTGTCTACTCTGTTTTACTTTTTTATTTCCATTTTTTATAAGAGCCTGACCCTTTACAAAATACTACCTTCTTCCATAATCATCATCAAATCTTACTATATCATCTTCTTCCAAGTAATCACCCATTTGTACTTCTATAATCTCTAAAGGTATTTTACCTGGATTCTCTAATCTGTGTTTTTGTCCAGGTTTTATAAAAATACTTTCTCCTGCAGGCACAAATCTCTCAATATCATCAATTGTTACTTTAGCCATACCTTTAACGACAATCCAGTGTTCACTACGATGATGATGCAGCTGATAACTTAGCTTCTTTCCCTGACTCACTTCTATTCTCTTAATCTTAAAAGAATCCTTATCTTCTTCAAGTACCTTGTAGTACCCCCAAGGTCTATAATCTTGAACATGATACTCTATCCTACTGTCATTTCTTGATTTTAAAGTTTCCACAATTTTTTTTACTTTTTGTGATTGATCCTTTTTACATATTAGTAAAGCATCCCTATTGTCTACCACAATTAAATCATTAACTCCTACTGTTGATACTATTTTATCCTTTTCTGAGTATATGTAGTTATTCTTTGAATCAATAACTATATTATCAGAATTAACTATGTTATTATTTTCATCTTTATCAGAAACATCATAAATAGCATCAAAACTGCCAAGATCACTCCAGCCAATATCTACGGGTGCAACAGCAACATTTTTGCTTTTTTCCATAATGCCATAATCAATTGAAATATTTTCATCTATTTTACTAAAAGCTTCTTCAATTTTACTACTATTTTCAAAAGCATCATAGATATTTTTAGCATACGATCTTACTTCATTTATAAAAAAATCAGTATTAAACATAAATATGCCGCTGTTCCAAAAATAACCATCATTAACATATGTAACTGCAATTTCATACTCGGGTTTTTCCTTGAATTCTTTAACTTCATAAGCATTTAGTTTTTCGTCACCAGGTGCAATATATCCATATCCAGTGTTTGGTCCATCCGGTTTAATACCAAAGGTTATAATTGAATCTTTTGTTAACGCCTCTGAAGCTTTAATAATATTAGCAAATTCCTTTTCTTTTAAAATCATGTGATCAGAAGGAAAAACAACCACAGAGTCTGTCCCTTTTTTAGCTACTTCATGAACACCTGCATAAATTGCCGGCAAAGTATTCTTAGCCTCAGGTTCAACAAGAATATTAGACTCATTATATTCATAGCCTAATTCTTCAATTTCACCCATAACTAAAAACTTATATTTCTCATTAGTAACTACATATATATCATCCAGATCTGCCAATAATAAGCTCCTCTTAAATGTTTGCTGGAACAATGAAGGTTTATCATCCTGCAGCTTTATAAATTGTTTTGGGTAACTACCACGACTTAACGGCCATAATCTAGTACCATTTCCACCTGCTAGTATAATTATTTTCATTTATATATCCATTCCTTTCACTTCGCTCAAGGCACAAAATGAAATGAAAAAATTTTGCTTCGAGCGAATATTTTTTATTATAATGTCATAGGGAATCGGCACACTACAAATCACGGGGAGGTGAGTGGGCTATTGTCTATCGATAACCGCATTTATATATGTGCAGACTGCCTTTTCAAGCACAAATAAGTATGATTTCAAGCATGTAACCTTATCTTTGTTTAAACAATCTGGTTTAAATGCTAGGCTGTCAGTCACTGCCGTTCCGCCCCATTATTCTTGTGAACTTCTAAGTTCAGCAAGGAGTCCCTATGACTTTAAAAATTGTGTATAAAATCTGTTGTGGCATTGATGTCCACAAAACTTTTGTAGTTGCTTGTATTGCAATTACTAATTCAAAAGGTGTTACCACCTACAAGAGCCATCGCTTTTCTACCTACACTAAAGGTTTGAAAGAGCTGTTACAATGGCTACTTGAATCTAATTGCAAGGATGTGTGTATGAAATCTATCGGTAAGTATTGGATTCCTGTATACAACGTCTTAGAAAAAGACTGTTCCATTGTTCTTGCATATCCTAAATATGTTAAGGCTATTCGTGGTAAAAAACTGACAAGAAAGATGCGAAATGGATTGCTGACCTGTTTAAGCATGATCTTGTTGCAGGTAGCTTTATGCCTTCTGCTGATATTCGCCAGCTCCGTGACCTTATGCGCTATCGTTACAAACTAACCTGCTTTATGTTCAGTGAAAAGAACCGTCTCCAAAATTGTCTCACTGTTTCCAACATTCAATTGGCAAACGTTGTCTCCGATACAAAAACGATGCGGTCACAAGAAAGCAATCATTGCAATAGCAAGAATGCTTCTAACAACATTATACAACATGTTGAAAAATAATGAACCCTACAATGCTGAACTTTATAGAAAATCTGATGTTATTCCTCTTGACCGTGAGATCACTGTAGAACAAGCAATACTAATGGCACAGTTCCAAGGTTATAAAATCAAATCAGCTAATTAACCTTAACTTGCTTCAATATTCAATTTTTTGACCAGCGAAAAATGGTCTATTTGTTATGCTCTCTTATATTATTGGCTTAATAAACTTTCTTTTTCAACCTTTACCTCCATTTCCTATGATCCATTAATATTAATGAAATAATTTCTTTTAATTTCGTTTCCATGTTTTACATGAGAGTCTACCCGTCTTGCATAAATTGGAGACTGAGTGAACATATTCTGCTTCCTTCTCTCTGTTACCGCAACAGGATACCAAGTGGCTACTTGCTAAAAAATAAACCACTTTAAGTTTTTGCTTGTCGTGATTTCCAAAATAAGTTAGTTTCCCCGAGGTACTAAGAGATGACTGGAAGTTAACTCCTTGCTATTTTGTTGTTCACATCCCCGGGGGCACTGCCAAAGGCTTGCCTTGAGCTTGCTCTTAGTGTCGAAGTCAATCGAGAGCTTAACCACTCCCAGTATTAATTATTGATCAATGGTTTTAATGATTTTCGCGGGATTTCCTACAATTACACTATTGGGTAGAAAACTCCCACAAACTACAGCTCCTGCACCAACAACACAACCATCGCCAAGTTCTGTTCCCTTTAGAATTAAAGCATTGCATCCGATGAAACAGTTCTTGCCAATAACAATCGGTCTAGTATTAATTTTCTCTTTATTATCATCATTACGAGCTTCAATTTCAATTGGGTGAAAATCATTATCCAAAATTTTCACATTACCGCCAATATTTGTATTATCACCAATTATGATTGATTTTCTGGCATAAATTGTAGCACCACTAATACCAACGTTATTGCCAATCTTAATTTCAGCTTCCGGAGAACGAGTAACAATAATCGTACGGCTATAAAGACCAACCAAGTTTGACAAGAACGATGACTTGATTGTTACTCCGTTCCCTATTGTCATAGTAGCACCCGACTTATTAAAGATCACAGGACAGCCTTTTAGAAGCAGATTGCTACCATAAGAAATATGTAAAAGTTTTAAGATTATTTTATAGTAATTTGAATTCACGGATTTTCCTCCATATCTCCTCAATGATGAGGATAAAAATTCGTATCTGAAGCTTAACGTTAATAATTTAAATAATTGGTAAAGATGATCATAATTCATACTGCCCTTCCCCTAATAAATTAAACAATTCAAACTCTTTATTTTTAACTTTTCCCCAGATTAACTTGTTATTTTCTATGCTGCTTTCGACTTTTTAATAGCATTATTGTAATAAGCTTCTAGTGTTAAGTAGTCGTTAGAGATATGAATTCTTTGCCTATTATAAAAGATATATATGCATGCACAGCCCCCTTGGCAAATTTTAAAATGTTCATCATAAAGTCATTCGTATTTCATCTTGCTCCAAAAGGATTTCATAGGAGTGTTGTCCCAACAGTTACCTCCTCGAGACATACTGCATATAGAACCATACTCTTTTATTAAATTGCGGTAGTCCTTAGAACAGTAATCGATTAAGAAAAAGAGATTGCTCCCTTTCCCTCATCTAAGAACCGTACGTGAGAGTTTCCCGCTCATACGGCTCAAGCATTTCTTCACCCTTTCAGGCAGCAACAAATGTATGCAGTTTTATCTTTCTTTTATCAAAATAGTCCTTGTCTAAGAAAGGTGTTTTTATGATCTGCAATTTTGGATATCTGACGATTTTAATCCGTCTCAAATTAATTAGACTGTACTCGTCCGTCTTGAAAAGCCATCTTTTCCAACCTTTTTCATGCCAGTATTTATTTAGTCTCCACCATTTGTTCTTATTTGGGTGTCTATGTTTTGCCCATTGCTGTAGTAAGTGATAAAGGGTGTTGTTAATATTTGAAAAGGCTTTACTAGCAACCACGTGTTTGTGATAATTTGTCCAACCTCTTATGACTTGATTAAGCCTTCTTATTAAGTCAGATTGGGTGCTAGCTTTCCCCTCCTTAAGGATTATTGTGGAACATCTCCTAATTATGTTTTTAATAGAACTTTTAGAAGGTTTAACTATTAATTTCCCACTGTATTTCTTAAATGTCCAGCCAAGAAAGTCAAACCCTTTGTCGATATGTGTGATTGTAGTCTTTTCTTCTGATAGTGTTAGACCTCTTGATTGGAGGAATTGACTAACAGTAGTTTTAAGTTCTTCAGCAATTTCTTTTGAGTTTGCAGTAATAACAAAATCATCAGCATACCGAATCAAGTTCACTTTAGTTTTGGCTCTGTAATGATTTTCTATTTTACCTTTTGAATTTCTATGATATTTATCTTGAATCACTTTTTCGAGTCCATCTAATGTCATATTTGCATATATACTTGAGATTGCACCGCCTTGTGGCGACCCTGTTTCCGTTGGGAACAGCTTTTCTTCATATATATATCCCGATTTTAGGAACTGCTTCATAATAATTTTATCCATTGGTATATTGTTTTGTAACCATTCATGGTTAATGTTATCAAAGCAACCTTTAATATCGCCTTCAAGTATCCATGTCGGAGAACACTTTCTAGCTAATACACAAAATATCTGCTCACAGGCATCTTTTGCACTTCGTCCACGGCGGAATCCAAAGGAAATGGAATCACCTTTTGTTTCTGCGATTGGCTCAAGCGCTAGTGCATATAATGTTTGCATTGCTCTATCATACATTGTTGGTATACCTAATGGACGTTTCTGTTTTTTACCTTTCTTTTCGATGTATACTCGTCTTAAAGGTTTTGCTTTATAGTTTTTGTCAGTAAGTGAAAGCACAGCTTTCATCTTCGAAGCAGAGGTAGACCATAGTTTTTTGTCTACTCCAGACGTATTCTTCCCTTTATTTGTTGTTACTTTTCTTACAGCATAAGCCTTAGCTGAAAAAGAGTGGGTTAATAAGTATTGTAATCTTTTGGCTTTATTATTGTCCCCTTTTTTTGTTGCCTTAGCGATTCGGGTTTGTAGTCTATTAACATCGAATTCAACTTGTTTCCAGTCAATTGTTTCCCATTGAAATTCAAGTGATTTCGTGTCTTTTAGTCTCTCGGTTTTATCCGTCGTTGAATTACTAAAATTCATAAATATATACTCCTTTCCTGCTAAGAAATACCATAGGATAAGTCTGCACTCTTTCGAATTAGGGCAAATTTTGAACCCTTATCTGTTTTCATTACAAAATCAGCATTCGCTTTTTATCCTTTTCTTCTGCCCTCTATGTCATTTCGCCCCTTACGGTTAGATACCTCTCGATGGAGGAACATATAGGGTTTACCAAGTTCCACATAATACATAATTGTAAATGCCTTAGGAGTCATCTTTAAACCGGGAGTTCTTTATCCATTCGCATTGGTTTAACAGTTGGCCTTTGCTCGACTCCTTACCATTTTGGTCAAAGCGTTTCAGCCTATTTCGCTTTCTCCAGCGTAACGATTCCTACAATGATTCACTTTACGTTCTCCATAGCATTCTTACTCTAGCAGTTGTCCCAGCTTAGGCTACTCGAACTTCCACATTGTCTCGTGAGCTTTCTAACCCAAACGTTACCATTCACGCTAGTCACGATAGAGTTACCCCGAATGGATGGGGCAGTCTTACGACAATGTATTACGCGACTTCTTGTCGCACTTGTGATCCCCTGTCTGAATGCAAAATAACGCCTGAAGATTTACCTGATTGTTGATAAGCATCCTTTAACGTATTGATTATTAAATCCTTTGTCATCAAATCTATAAGCTTTTGCCCACACAAATCCATAACCCCTAATATATAGAGCTATCCTTATTTTGTCCATAGATATATTACTAACCATCTTCTCATTTCGTTTATCCACAGAAAAATCTCGATTTAAGATATTTTCTGCTACCGGAAGCTTATGATTAGAATTCCTAGTAGCGTTAAATTTCTTTGCAACCTTTGATTTTGTAGCATTTTCTCGCATAATACGTTTTACTCTTTTATGATTAATGGACATTGAGCTTTTAGCATTTACTTCATTAGTTATTTTAATAGGGTCATAAACTTTTTTACTTTTGTTGTGAATACTCCGAATTTTTTCTAGTAACTTTTTGTTTTCCCTACACTTTTGCTTTCAAACCTTTTATCTTATTCATAGCACATTATTTAATAATTTACTTAGAAAATCAAAATTTTCAGTAGACTTTATTAAAAGTCTACTTTTAGAATAACGTTTCTTACTATTAATAATAGCTTTAATTTTTTTATAATTAACTTTTTCTTCATAAATATCAAAATAATCATTTGAAGAAATTGACTCATAAAAATATCTCATTTTGGGACTGTATGACATGCCATAGGTAGGAACATTAAAATATTCCGAGGCTATACATCCATGTAATCTACCTGAAAAATGAAATTTAGCATTACATATTAAATTTGTAATATTATCTATATTATTATCTAAGTCAATTTGTATATTAAAATTATCATTAAACATTTTAGATATAACATTACATCCTTCAATATCATAATTCTCATCTAATGCTGATAATACTATATTTTTTATATTGAGTTCATTACATAATTTACTACAAGCATTCACAACATCATTCATTAATTTTTTTTCTTGTTCTTTATCCATATATCGTATAAGATTCCTCCACGTTATTAATACATACTCATCATATTTGACTTTCTTTATCTTAAATTCATTAAAATATATATATGATAAATCTTCAGCTAAATAATAATTCTCATTACTTGATAAATCATTTGCCTTTTTTAATGATGAACTATCTCTAAAAATAGCAAATTCACATTTGCTTAATAAATATATTGCTTTTTCTATTCTTTCCTTAATAGTTAATTTACCTATTCCTATACCTAAATATGAAAACTTACCACCAAATAATTTTATTAATTTAAAAAATTTAAAATTCCCATCGCCATCACAATCGGTAAAAATAGTTCCTCCCCCCCATATATTTATTGTATCTTTATTAGAAAGTCTATAAAGTTCATATAACTTCTTTACCTTGTTGAACTCCTTAAATTTTGTTATTTTACTATCTGTATGTAATGTGTTACTTCCTTTTATACCAAAAAGGTCTATTATTTCTACTTCAATGTGTTTATTATTAAAATAATCAATTATAACTTTTAACATAATATTGTCACCATAATTTGGTCCATAATATCCCCATAATGCTATTTTCATATAAATCCTCCTAATAACTACAAAATACCTTTTGTCCTACAATTACTACCTTTTTTCTTTGTTAATTCACATTCCTATTCAGTGGTTCTTTAGTCGTTTCTCCCTACTGAGCATCGGCTTTCAACAAAGGGGCAAATGTCAGCGGTCAACATTTCTCCTTTCAACAACTTTTGAAATGCCTTCTATTTCGGGACTGTAGCATTTGTTAAAACCTTCCGGTCTCCAAGTTTGCCTGCCACTCTAACTGTTCAAACCATATATTCTCTGAATAATATTAGCCCCAGTGACTTTTACATCCGAACACCTCACGGTTTGTTACCTCTCCATGTCTTGGATATGCTAACTAACCCAACCGATCAATTGTTGGTAGGAGACTTTCACTCCATTAAATTCTCAGCCTTGACAGCTGTTCCATCCTTTTGTAAAGGGCCTGCCCGAACCTGCTACTTCCCCTAAGTGCTAGAAGGTATTAGACAATTTTCCTTTCACTTTTTGAATTTTAGTTTTAGGAGCAACAGATGAATTAGAAGTTTTGCTTTGATAATTTATAACTTTACACTCATACCCAAGTGACTCAATTGATTTTTCTAATACAAATGCTTGTAACATTACACCACAGTTATAATTATGATTAAAAAGTGTTATAATACCAACTTTTTGGGACATGTACCCACACCTCTCTAAAAGTTTTATACTAGCAATCTAATGGAACTATTGGCGTTTAAATTGCTTTAAAATTGCAAAAATAAAGTTTTTATTAAGAATAAAAAATGCATTTATACCCAAAATCAAATTAACAACATTTAGCATAAAGATTTGTTGATAACAAAGTATCGAAGATATAGCAATCAAACCTAAACATACACCAATTTTAGAAAAATTATATTGAATAGGTGCTATGTGCCTTTTCTCTATATCAATACCTCGATATAAAACTAGAGTGAGATAGCTAACTATCATCGATATCGATGATGCATAAATGCCAATTTGGTGAATTAATGTTAAATTTACAACACAACTTACTATAGCACCTATTGCGGATGAAATGCCAACAACTGCTGTCATCTTACGTGCAATATAAATACTCCCATAAAAAGACGAGATGCTAGAAAAGAAAATTCCTATATACAATAATGGTATCTGATAATAAGCTTCTGCATATGAACCTCTGATTAAAATTGTAAATAAAATTGGAGTCCCGGCAATTAATAGTAACATACATCCTGTTAAAAAATAAAACAGCATATTAAATACGGTGCTATAATATTGATTGCTGTCTTTATCTGAAGCACTAATCGAAGCTGACTCCTGCCAGGCCATATTAAAAATACCATACGCCGAGTTAAATATATTTGGTATTTTCCCCGCAACAGCAAAAACTGCATTCATTTGCAAACCTAAAAAAGCATTAATAATGAATTTATTGCAGGTGTTAACAATCCAAATTGAAAGTGTATTCGGAACCATCGGCCAGGAATATGACAACATTTTTTTTATAATATTTTTATCAAACAGTTTAATATTTATTTTTTTCTGTGTATCGCTTGCGATAACCTGAAAAACTGTTCCTGCAAGGTATGCAGCATCCAAAGATATGAACAGTCCATTGAAGCCCAGTTTACACCCTGACACTAATATAACTACAAGAATCATATTTAGTACAGAATTGATAATTGATCCTATTGCATATACTTTATTATTACCCAGTCCTCGAGCAATCTGTCCAGAAATATTATATTGAATGTTAAAAAATAAATACAAGCCTAGTAAAATCTGTGTAAAAACTGGAAGGGCTTTATACGCCATTCCAAAAGCTATAGCAGCAATAACTGAAGGAATGGCCTCAAAACATACTGTATTTGTAATATATGTGTTCTCTACTTTCGTACCTCGCACATCAATTAGAAATCGAAAAGTTGCCTGATGAATTTGAATCGTTGCAACCACTGTTAAAATATAAACAATTATATTGACAAGGTCATAACGTCCATATTCTGTTTTTGTTAACATTCCAGTATAAATCGGTAATGTAATCAAAGCAGTTAATTGAGGGAAAAAATTACCAAGGGCAAGAATTAATGTATTTTTTATTAAATATTTTTCTCGTTTCATCAAAAATATACCTCTCAAAGTTTATACCTTTCTTTTTCCTTGCTTGCATTTGTATTTTTCTTCAAAAGGAATAAATATGCATTGACAAGAATAAACAACGTCCACCCAAAATTTTTCATCAATGCCCATCCTTGACATGCATATATCATGAAAATACAAAAACTGCCTATTATAAAATAACAATTTGTTTTATTAGTAGAATCTCTTTTCAATATAACTAGTGCATCTCTAATTCCCTTTAAATATATTTTTAAATATAAAACCAAGCCGCATATTCCCAGTTCAGTACCAATAATCAAGAAACTATTATGAATTGGGCTTCTTCTAACGAAATCTGATGAAATTACATCACTTGCCTTTAAAAGCAATTCTGAAAAATTACTATAATTTGCATCAATATAATCAACATGATAATTTAGTCCAACACCAAAAATAAAATTTTGAATGTTGGCAAACATGATCTTAAAACCAATGATCCAATGCACAAATCTAGCCATAAACATATCATAAATACTATTAATTATAAACATATTCTGAAATATGCTAGAATGTATAAACCAATCCACTAGGAAAATTATTGTTACGATACTAACAAGTTTAAAAATTAAATTATGTTTATATTTTTTTAAAACTATGAAAAATGCAACGATAAAACTCGTAATCAGCATTGTTCTTGCTCCAGATAAATATAAGTCAATAAATCCTAAGAGTGCATACTTTAAAGCCGACTTATCTCTTCCAATTAATGACTTACATATAAAATAAAGAAACAAAATGGAAATATATAAGCTAAAATCTCCAGGATGACTAAAGGAGGCAGTCATTCTAGATAATTCATTACGTTCTGATAATGAATAATTTGAAATAAATGGGATTAAGATGCCAAAAAACACATAAAGCATTCCAACAGCCGATTGCAATACTAAGCTAATTCTAAATCCTATATTTAAAGACTGTTCAAAGTTCTCAAAATCCATTCTATTTGTTAATAAAACAAATAAAATAATATAGAATATATATTTGTATGCACCAATGGCATATAACTCTATGCTTCTACTTATCGGAAAGACTATTGTTAAAATTCCAAAAATCAAAAAATTACACAAACTATTTACTAACGATCTTTTTGAAATATTAAATTTTTTTAACCCTAACATGAACCACGCTATACATATAAACATAACTAAGCTCAGAGCTATACTATTCCCATAAGGTCGGCCGATATTATAGCTTTCGTATTTCCATAAATTCATCTCCTTAGGAATTACACATGCAATGATGATTCCTATAAGAAAAATATTTTTGAATTTTAATTTTCTACGTTTTATTGAATACCCTAGTAATATTACACTATTATTCATCTGTTAACCTACCTTCTATTGTACAGTCACTGCAATAACTTTAGGAGCACTAACTATTTTAAAAGTTTTCTGTAAATTCCACCTATACTAAGAGGCAATTTTCTGATTGCTATGAACTTTCGCTATGTATTAGAATACAAGATTACCTTACTATGTTCTTAATTTACTTCACTTTTTTAGAAATTTTTTTATAGAATTCTACAATATCAGCACAAATATTTTCCCAATTTAATTCATCAACAGCATATTGATGTGCCTTAAGACCTAATTGTCGAAAAATCATTGGATCCTTCTGATATTTATCATTCAACTGGCGAAAATACTTGGCCAGCTTCTCTTCATGATCTGTTTCGTTATCATAGTCATAGCAATAGACAAAATCTCTATCCTCAATGTCCTTCATAAAACCAAAACGACTCACAATAATTGGTTTAGACTGTGAAAATGCCATAATAGCAGCTCCAGAATTTATCATTGAACCCTTGTCATATGGTAACACTGCAATATCACTTTTCTCAAAAATAGTGTGCACCTCATCATCAGGAATAAAACGATTATCATATACTACATTATCACATCCATCCAATTCCGACTGAATTTCTTCAGCCAAGCCAGCTTCTTCCTTGCTACACTTTCCACAAATCACTAGCTTAGCATCAGGAATATTTGCTTTACGGAAAGCTCGAATCAATAAAGGAATATTTTTATAACGATTTACCATTCCAAATGCCAAAACTGTAAACTGAGGTGTACGCGGTAAAAGTTTAACTTCTTTCAAATCATCAGAAATATAGCTGCCATGAGGAACAAAGCAAATCTGGGAAGCAGGATAATTATAATCTTTTATTAGAAAATCCTTAGTTTCGCTAGCATGGACTAAAACCATGTCCACCATAGGTATAAATTTTGCCAAAAATTCCTTATAAAATGTCCTATCTTTTTCCCTCTCAGAAAAATGAGATTCTTTATTATGCATAGTCCATACTAATTTCCCCCCAGTAAATTTGATAAAACGCAACCACAAAAAAATGCCTTCACATATTATACGATTTTTCAAGGAATTAAAAGAAGCTTTGTTTTCAATCCAATTAAAATGGTAAATTTCTGTACCTTTTATAATAGCCAAAAAACTAGATAAAAACTTAGCGCTTTTAGATTGATATTTTTTATTTATAATTTCAACTCCATTATTCCCCAATACATTTGTAATCATGTCTATATAAGAATTAAATGGCGAAGATGGCGGAAAAAAATATACTTTCATAATTTACTCCTCAATTAACTTATTGTGTTACTTCTCATCAAACATCTTATTATAAAATTTAATATTTTTGTCAACACGCAGCTTGCGAGCAATATAACTATTAATCTTTTTGATATTAACTTTAAATTCATGCTCATCCATTTCAACTAAATCCTCAATAGTTCTAATAAAGACAGATTTATCATTTAGAGGAGCTATAAATCCACCTTTTCCGTTACAATCATCCCATGAAGTAACTCCCTTACTAAGAATAACAAGACAATTATTCATCATGGCTTCTACGATTACGTGCCCATAATTTTCTCCCAACGTTGGAAAAAAGAATGCATGATATTGTTCAAATACATGCGGAATTTGATTATGCGGAACTTCTCCTTTATATGTGACCCTGATATTCTCTGGAAGTGTTTTAATAATAGACTCGCACTCAGCCCAATAATTTTTATCTTCCATCGGTCCATAAATATCAAATATCACATTACCCTCATGTACATCTTTTAATACTTCCAATGCAAATTTCAAGTTTTTCTTTGGAAAAATTCTTGAAACAAATACAAGTCTTAATTCGCCTGATTTCTTTTCAACAAGTGGCTCCTTGGGAACGAACTTTGCCGGAAAATTTGGAACCACAAACGTTTCTGCCTTCGAAAACTTCTTTTTTATATCTTGTTCTTCAAGTTCACTCGTTGCATGCCAGAGAAGATTTTTATACAAGCCAATCAACTTACATAAATAAATATAACTGTACTTCTTTATTTTTTTATTCTCACAGCCACCTGTAAAATCCCCTCTTGGAGTAAGAATGATTTTGCACTCTTTAAGACGTCCCAGCCTTCTCAAAAGCAAAGGCTTTATTGTAAATATAGGAGAGAAAAATCCATTAAGATATAAAACATCAAAGTCGGTTTCATTCAAGACCTTTGCAAATCCTTTTAAATTTTGCATCTCAGGACTCATATAATATACTTTTGCCGTGCCAACCTGATTCCACTCATCCACCTTAATCCCATCGTAAGGTTTCAAATCACCTTTATCGCGATCAGTAGTGACAATATACATATCAAATTTATCCGATAAATTCTCAACCATATTAATGCAGGATTGTATTGGTCCGCCACCTTTAAAGCCGGGCCAATAATAACCCGTTAAAATTAAAACTCTTTTCATTACAAACCTCACTATTAAACATCAATAGCTTCTCTTAAGAAGTTTTTTGATGCGATAATTTTTTCTAAAAGTAAACTATTTACGGCTTCATAATCAATATTTTCCATATTCAAATGTTGGGAATCCAACACAATACAGTCTTTCATATTTAAATCTGTTAGTAAATCTACAACTCTTGATCCAGTTGTACTGTGAGGAATAACAAACAATTTTTTATTTAAAATAATGGAAAACGCTGTTGCATGAAAGGAGGAAGCTACAACAAACTCTGCATTCCTAATATAATTTACTAACTCAATAGGATCTGCATCCTTGATAACCTTATCCACACCCCAGAAATAAAAAAGTGAACAAACTCTGTAACCTGTTTTTTTCTTTAACTCTTTTACTGTTTTCGTTAAATTTTCAGTAATTTGAGTAGGATATACAAAAATATACTTTTCCTTTAACTTTCTGGGGCCACAAAATTCTTCCCATTCATTCTTAGGTTTTAAGAAAACGGGATCAAGCACTTGTTCACAAGATAATCCCGTCAACTGTTTTACTAGTTCGACTCCTGTCTTTTCTCGTACAGAAATCAAATCAAAATTGTTAATTCCTATAGCTGTTTTCTCTCTGTATTCATTTGGAATCATAGACAACCCAAAGCTGGCGCCATATGAGATTTTTTTGTGTTGTTCATCTACAAATGAAAGAAAAAATTCATCGACTACACCTTTATGAACATTCCATATCTGGTCACTTCCAGCAACAAACACATCAAATTGTTGATTTAGTTCTCTCATATCGTCAGTGATGTAATAGGTTTTTTCAGTAAACGGCAAATATTTTTGACGATACAAGTTAATCTTTTTAATTTTATTCTTACAATCAGGTAAAAAGATTAAATCACTTAACCCATCTAACAGGCCTTTAACTGTCTCAAAAGGTCTATTATCAAAATCCTTATATTTTATTATTTTACAATCATGTCCTAATCTCTGAATAAATTGAGCCAGTGCATATGCCTGCAGCAATGCACCTAGATTTTGGCTATATCCAAAAGTAATAGTTGCAACTTTCATTTCTTTAGCTCCCCCTGTTCTTCCATCTTTCGACCAGTCTTTTCACATTCATACATCTTGGCATCTACCAAGAATCGGTACCAATAAGCCTGCAGAAATGTGTAAATCTTACCTTCTGTACCGTCAAGAAAACCAAGACGAAAATAATACCTATAAATAAAATAAACATGTGCTCTGAAAAATTTAGGCAAGCTATAATATCCGTGATTCTTTATGAAGCGCTTTATTTTTGCCTGAAAAGAAGTAGTCGTTTCAGAGACGGTTTCTTCAGCATTCTGTTTGTCAGCCTTCATCTGGCAATCCAGAACTTCCTTATTGCTGTACCAGTTATGCTTATTGATCCACCATTCCAAGTCTTTATTGTTGTTATCAATCATGTCTTTATCAAATGTAACAACTTTTCCATCATTAATGATAAGATGCTCATCCATCATCTTCATTTCAGACATACCATGACCAGTCCTGAAAATCCGAAGAAGCAGTTCAGGATATTTGCCACCGTGACGCAACCATTTTCCCATGAAATAAACACGCCGACGAAGGATAATACCATTAACATCCTGTGGCAAAGAATCCAGTTTATGATCTAATTCTTCTGCAAGTTCCGTAGTCAATTCCTCATCCGCATCTATTTTCATTGTCCAGGTTGTAGTAATATTGGCGTTTGCAATTCCCCAGTTAAACTGTGCTGCATGGTTTTCAAATTTATGCTGAATAACATCTGCCCCAAAGGATTCTGCAATATTCAAAGTCTCATCTGTACTAAAGCTGTCGATGATCACAAAGTGCTTTGCAATTCCCTTAAATGACTGTATACACTTTTCAAGATTCTTTTCTTCATTCTTTGTGAGAATGACAACCGTTAAATCAACCATGATGTTCTCCCTTATATTGCCTTATCTTTTTAAAATTTTTTTAACCTTTAAACAAAGTAAATCTGCCAAAAAAATGCATCCGTATTTATTAATCAATTTACAAATTTGTGTATTCTCATAATCTTTCCAAAATATTTGACGTCTATCTGACATTTTCGTAGGCGATTTCAAATTTGGTTGCTCACATTCTGCTTCATTGCTTTCACAAATATCAATATAATTTCTAATTTTTTGAAATAATTCCATTCCTTGTCCAGTATTGACTAAAACAAGAGAAACACCATTTTTATCATAGAACTCTGGATGTTTACCTCTTATTCCCCAAAAATCACCGATTGTTATATCTCCAACACGATTAAGATTTGTGAATTTGCAATTATGGCACGATGGCCTCATAGCTACATCGCCGAACAAGACCCTCTTAATAGCATCCAGTTGGATTTCTCGCGACCCATTTTTTACAATTATTACCGGGTGTTCCCAACCGTTTCTTTTATCTTTAAATGTCACATAATCTACTTTTATATGCTGTTTTTTCTCAATTGCTGTAATATAGTCTTTCCAGATTTTTGGACTTGGTACACCATGACAAACAAGGTCACAAGTATAAAGTGTTGTCAAATCTAAGCGTTTTTGTTCTAAAAAATTCAGAAGGCCAGATACCTGGCATGGAGTACCAACAAAGAGTACTGTTTCTCCTGCTTTTAAACAGTTTTCAATCTGAGCAAACGAATCATGTAATTCACTCTGCAGATATTTAGAACCTTTCAGTCTGTCCCGCTCTTCTCGCGTCCTACAAAACACATGTTCAACAATATGCTGCTCATAGTTATAAGCAGCACCACATACAACACCGCCCAAATTTAAGATATAATCAGAAATTGCTGAAAACATGCCACCCGAAGAGCTAGTGTGTATAATCTCCGTGCTTTTATTTTTAACCGCATAAAACTTCAGCGGATACTTTTCAGACGGTGTTTTAAACCCACAAACTTTCTGACAAAGCCTACAATTCATGCATTTATCCCAAACAATTTCTGGATATAGAAATCCTTCTGAATCCTTTTGCATCACTATTGCATTTTGTGGGCAAACATTCACGCATGCAGTACATCCTGAACAATTCTTTTTATATGTATACAAATCCATCATCCAGTTCCCCTTAACTTCCTTTAATCTCTGAAATACAAATCTCTAGTATAAACCTTATCCATAACATCTGCCAGTTCTACATTGAAGCAGTTGCCACAATAACATCGAAAGTAGACTTAAATACCTCCATCTCGTTAACAACCTTACCCTTTTTGCCAATATCATGTTTTGCCGATTTTCAGGGTATATTCCAAACATCTAAGGTAACCTACCGTTGTTCTAGTCCTTTAAACCTACTTGCCTTGACCACAGGATCAGCAGCTCAAAATCTCATCTATGTACTTCTTGACACTGACATCCTTGGTCAAATTTTTGATCAGATACTCGTGTCCACGCATGCCCATGGCCTTCTGCCTAGGATCCCCCGCGTGGTCGATAAACCATCGTAAATTGGCTTCTACAGCCGCATAATCTCCCGGTTCGCATACTAAACCGCACTGTGTCTCTTCCATAATGAGTCTTGCTTCAGCACCTTCTTCCATAACACCGATGACCAGCTTGCCCACTGCCATAATACCATATAGCTTAGAAGGAACGGAAACACCCTTAATCCCCTTAGCATTCACACACCACTGGCAATCAGCCGCATTAAGACTGTAAATCAGATCAGCTTTGTCCTGATACGGAATAAATACAACATTTGTCAGCTTATGTTCAATAACGTAATCTTCTATATCTTTCTTTTTACTTCCATCTCCCACAAAAGCAAAAACTACATCAGTTCTATCTTTAAATCTTCCAATAACCTTAATCAAATTTTCTAAATCATAGTAAAGTCCTATATTTCCTGAATACATTACTACTATTCTGTTTTCTAAACCATAGTTCTTTTTAAAAGCCAATACCTTTTCATTATCATCTGGTAAAGGATATATTTCTTTTTCATCAACCCAGTTGTTGATAAAAACATTCTTTGGAACATTTCTATTTTTAAATCTATCCCTTAAAGTTTTTTGCATATCTCTTCCAACTACTATTATTTTATCTGATCTTCTGCAAGAAAATCTATCTACCCACATTGCCATATTAAGTATAATTTTATTTTTACTATATCCTACTGCTATTGTTTGCTCTGGATTAAAGTCTTGTATATTGTAAATTAACTTTCCACCCTTAAACCATTTTCCAATTGTACCCAAAACTCCACCGATTATTGGAGGCTGGGATATTGTAAAAATATAGTCTTGTTCTTTAACTTTAAATGTTGCCCATACTGCTCTAAAGGAATATGCTAAAAGATTTTTAATTCTACTCTTTTTATTATCTTTAGTAAATTCAGGCACTCTTACCCTTATAACTTTTACCCCACTAATATTCTCGTAGTAGTATTTATCTACTTTATATTTCTCATCTATTTTTCCACTGTAACTAGGTACTACACAAATTACTGTAATATCAAATTTATCCTTCATACCTTCACATAATTCCTTTAATATCTGACCAGTTGAAGCAACATCAGGGTAATAATAATGAGCATATACTAATAGCTTTTTCTTTACATCCTTCATAGGTAATCCCTTCTACTTATTAATATAGTTCTCTCTAAACCACTTATAAGCCTTCTCGACCCCATTTCTAAGCTCAGTCTTATAAGTCCATCCTGCTGCCTCAAGTCTGCTTACATCAAGAAGCTTTCTAGGAGTTCCATCTGGTTTACTAGTATCAAATACCAATTTTCCCTCATACCTCATAACTTCCTTAACCAGTTCTGCGAGCCCTCTTATACTAATCTCCTTACCAGTGCCTATATTAAAGAAATCATTTCCTTCATATGTTTCCATCAAATAAATACATGCATCTGCCATATCCTCAGAATATAAGAACTCTCTTAGCGGAGTTCCACTTCCCCATACTACAACTTCTGGAGCATTGTTTTCTTTTGCTTCATGAAATCTTCTAATTAATGCTGGCATTACATGAGAATTTTCCAAGTGAAAGTTATCATAAGGTCCATATAAATTTGTAGGCATTACACTTATATAGTTTGTACCATACTGTTTATTAAAGAATTGACACATTTTAAGTCCAGATATTTTAGCCAATGCATAGGCTTCATTTGTTTCTTCCAAATATCCTGAAAGCAGATACTCTTCCTTTATAGGTTGTGGACACATTTTAGGATAAATGCATGAACTTCCAAGGAACATCAACTTCTTCACTTCATACTTATGAGCCATTCCTATGACATTATTTTGTATTTGTAAGTTTTCATATATAAAATCTGCTGGATAAGTACTATTTGCAAGAATTCCTCCTACTTTAGCTGCTGCTAAGAATACATATTCTGGTCTTTCTATTTTAAAAAATTCTTCAACTTCAGTGGAGTTTGTTAAATCAAGTTCACTGTGAGTCTTCCTAATTATATTTGTATAACCCTTTTCTTTTAACTTTCTAACTATAGCAGAACCAACCAATCCTCTATGTCCTGCTACATATATTTTACTGTCCTTTTTCACTTTCTTCACCCCTTAAAGTTAAGACAAACACCTTAATATGTCACTGGCTATATAATGTACTGAATTATTATATATTTTAGGTAAATTATTATAATTAAACGCCTTTTCTTTTACCCTTGCTAATAGCGTACCAATATTATCTTTATTAAACTCACCTTGTTTAATAGGCAAGACTATATCTAGCTTTATTAAATTTTCTAATGTTTTTCTATCCTCTGCAATTTCATTTCTTTCTATAACTAACATTGGTTTCTTGGCACATATAGCTTCTGCTACTGTTCCCCAACCTGCTTTAGTAATGACATAGTCCGATGCCTTAATGTAATCTTGGGTATTTAATGTATCTATTGAAAGCTTGTATGCATTTTTACCTTTTAGATTTACACCTTCTGTATAAATAAAATCATAAGGTAATCCTTCTATATCTATAGCCTCCTTTAAATGTACTGATCTACCTACGCTTACAAAAACTATAGGCTGCTTATGCACTCTTTTTATGGATTGTACATTTTCATCATTAAATTCTCTACAACATAATCCTAGATATTTTGGATTTTCTATATAATCTTTTACATATCCATACAAAGGATAAAACCAAACTTCATCAGCCATCTTATAATATTGTAAATATGTTTTATATATATCATTATTAAATAATTCCTTATATATTTCAACCCATGTAAAGTTGGATATAAGGATGGATTTAATACTTAGCCCCTTACAACATTTAAATATCCAAGAAGCTATATCTGAAATTACTAAATTCACTCCATTATTTATTAAAAAAGTATTTTCTTTTCTTATCTTATCATCCCATGAATTTATGAACTTTTCTAACTCATATTGTAATTTAATTTTATCTACTTCTATTTTACCTTTTTTTAAAATTAACCCTAAATCTACATCTTTTTCATAGAAAGCAACTCTGGGAGAAAATTCCTCTAAAAGTTGCTGCATAAAATGAATTTGATTTTTACCGCTTTTTATAATAATCTCTATTTCTCTAGATTTAGTTAATAATTCATGAATAATGGGTATATTTCTAGATGCATGTCCAAAACCATGATTAGATATATAAAATGCTATAGTTTTCATTGTTATTTTGTTATTGCAACTTCATCTTGTGCTAAGAATTCTTCAGTGCTTACCCCAGCAATTTGTCTCATATCAGCATCTACCATCATTTTTACTAACTCAGGAAAATCAACTTTTCTTTCCCATCCAAGTTCTCTTTCAGCCTTTGAACAATCTCCCCATAAAAGATCAACTTCTGCAGGTCTAAAATATTTTGGATTTATATCAACTAAAACTTTTCCAGTAGCTTTATCGTAACCTTTTTCCTCAACTTTAGTACCTCCCCATTCAATATCTATTCCTACTTCTTTAAAAGACAATTCTACAAACTCTCTTACAGTATGAGTTTCATTGGTAGCTATAACGTAATCCTGGGGTTTATCCTGCTGAAGTATAAGCCACATAGCCTCTACATAATCCCCTGCATATCCCCAATCTCTTTTAGCATCTAAGCTCCCTAATGACAATTTTTCCTGCTTTCCTGCCATTATACTAGCTACTGCCCTTGTTATTTTTCTTGTAACAAAGGTTTCTCCTCTTCTTGGAGATTCGTGATTAAATAATATTCCATTACATGCAAATAGGTTATAAGCTTCTCTATAATTAACTGTGATCCAGTAAGAGTAAAGTTTAGCTGCTCCATAAGGACTTTTGGGATAAAAAGGAGTTTTTTCACTTTGGGGTACTGTTTCTGGAAGTCCTCCAAATAGTTCTGAAGTAGATGCCTGATAAAACTTACACTTTAGTCCACTTTCCTTTATAGCATCAAGTATTCTCAGTGTACCTATGCCATCTGTTTCGGCAGTATACTCTGGAATTTCAAAGGAAACCTGTACATGACTTTGAGCTGCTAAATTGTATATTTCATCTGGCTGAACTTTTTCTATTAATCTATTTAAGTTACTTGAATCCGTTAGATCACCATGATGAAGAAAAAGATGTCTATTTCCTATTTCAGGATTTTCAAATAGATGGTCTATTCTCTTAGTATTGAAGGTACTAGCTCTTCTAATTATTCCATGTACTTCATATCCCTTTTCTAGTAAAAATTCTGTTAAATAGGAACCATCCTGTCCCGTTATTCCAGTTATTAATACCTTTTTCAAAATCATTCATCCCTTCTTTACACTCTAAACCGAATTTATTTTAAATAATCGTAGCTGCCACTTCACTTTTAACATCTTTCACTAAATTCAAAACAGCTTCTCTTCCAACAGAATGATATTCTACAGCTTTTTTTTCTACTTCACTAATTTTATAACAATTTCTCCCATCAAATATAATAGGGATATTCATTAATTTCTCATATACACTTAAGTCTAAAGACTTAATTTCATCCCATTCAGTGAATATAAACGCTACATCTGCATCTTTTAAAGTTTCTTCTACAGTTTTCCCATATATGATTTTACTTGGAAATAATTTTTTAAAATTTTTTTCTCCAACAGGATCATATGCAGCAATTTCTGCTCCTTCTTCTAGCAGCCTTCTTACATTAGGTATGGAAGCTGCCTCTCTTAAATCGTCTGTTCCCGGTTTAAAAGTCAATCCAAGTACCGCTGCCTTTAGTCCTTTTAAACTTCCAAATCTCTGCTTGGCTGCTCTAAAGAGTTTATATTTTTGGTTTTGGTTTACTTCTATGGTTGCCTTTATTGTCTTTAGTTCATACCCGTTATCATTTGCAAGCCAGTGAAGTGCTTTAGTATCCTTTGGGAAACAGGAACCGCCATACCCGATACCTGCTTTTAAAAATTTATCTCCTATTCTTGGATCATAGCTCATTCCTTTTGTTACATCCTCAATATCTGCTCCAACAATTTCGCAAAAATTGGCAATTTCATTTATAAATGATATCTTTAATGCTAAAAAGTCATTAGAAGCATACTTTATCATCTCAGCACTTCTCCTATTAGTTACAACTATTGGTTGATTAAATCTCTCATATACCTTTTCTAGAATAATTCTAGCTTTATTTGATTCAACTCCTATTACTATTCTATTAGCATATAATGTATCTTTGACTGCTGTTCCTTGAGCTAAAAATTCTGGATTTGAAGCCACTTCTATGTAAACATCATTTTTTAGATGCTCCCTTAAAAATTCTTCTACTTTATCATTAGTTCCTATTGGAACTGTTGACTTAACAACAACCAAACAATTTTTCTCTACATTTTCAGCTATTTGTTCTGCTACATCATATACATAATCTAAATTAGCCGAACCATCTTCTCTTTCTGGGGTACTCACCCCTATAAATATTATATCGGCATCTTTATATGCTGATTTACAATCAATTGTAAAATTTAATCTGCCTTCTTCATAATTTTTTTTAAGTATTTCCTCTAACCCAGGTTCATATATTGGACATATTCCTTGTCTCATAAGTTCAACCTTTTTTTTATCTATGTCAACACAAGTTATATTATGACCTAAATGAGATAAACAAGCAGCTGTTACTAAGCCCACATAACCAGTTCCTGCAATTACAATTTTCATCATTTTTACACCCTTTCAACCTTGAAATTATTTTTAACTACTTACATCCGTATTCTTTCAATAAAAGTTTCGAGTGCAATTTTCCACATTTTCATTTTCAATTCCACACCAATATCATACAAAGCGCATGCTACGCCGCATTCTCATCCCCAAAAAACACTCCCAAAGTTTTAAAGATAAGCTTAAAATCAAGCAAAGTATTTCTCATTTCTATGTATTTAATATCCAGTTCCATCCATCTTTCGAAATCTACATTGCTTCTGCCCATAACCTGCCAGTAACAAGTTAATCCAGGCTTGGCCAATAATTTAATCTTTTGCTTCCGGGTAAACTTTACAACTTCTCTGGGAAGGTTAGGCCTTGGGCCTACCAGTGACATCTCTCCTTTAATCACATTAAACAATTGGGGAAGTTCATCAAGACTTGTCTTTCTTATAAATTTTCCTACTCTGGTAACTCTGGGGTCCTCTTTCATCTTAAACATAGGACCTGTCATTTCATTTTTGTCTTTAAGCTCGTCCAAAAGATCCTCAGCATTTTCCACCATAGACCTAAACTTGTACATCTTAAAGAGCCTTCCATTTAACCCCACTCTTTCTTGAGAAAATATAACAGCTCCTTTAGAATCCAGCTTAATAGCAACTGCAATAATCATCATAACAGGGGCAAATACTATAATTCCCAAAATGGAAAATATTATATCTGTCATTCTTTTAATAAAAATGTAAATAACACCTTTTTTGTATTTTTCCATATTTTCTACATATACTTCAATAACTCTACTTTGCAGTTCCGTCAATAGTTATCCCTCCTAATAAATCATTTTTTGCAATATTCACATAATATTCATTGCCATTATTATAATACCATAATTGGTAATAAGCAAGATTAAAACCATATTTTTTACAATATTATATAATATTCATTGCCATTATTATAATACCATAATTGGTAATAAGCAAGATTAAAACCATATTTTTTACAATATTCATATAAATTCATTGCCATTATTATAATACCATAATTGGTAATAAGCAAGATTAAAACCATATTTTTTACAATATTCACATAATATTCATTATTATTATTATAATATCATAATTGTTAACAAACAAAATTAAAATCATGTTTTATACAATATTCACATAATATTAATTGTCATTATTATAATATCATAATTGATAATAAACAAGATTAAAACCATATTTTTTACAATATTCACGTAATATTTATTGTTATTATTATAATATCATAATTGTTTTTATTATATACTTTTATCCAACAACCTTAAAGCTTTTTAATAAATAAGATATCTGGTAACTTAGACCAACTATATTCAGTTTACAATTTACAATTATGGAATAATTTTCTCGAGCTGTACTCCAGAAAATTTGGAAAAATATAGAGGCATTGAAAACTTTGTTTCAATACTTCTTAATTTTAGATTTTTGGTAGAAAAATCTTCATTTACTCTTAAATTTTAACTCTTAACTCTCAACTTCCAAAACTATACATAATCTTTTAAATACTCCTTCAAACTGTCAAGAGCTTTTTTCTTTTTATAAACTGCTGTTCTATAAGCTATTCCCTTTCTTATCGCATATTCTTTTAAGTCCTTTTCCAGTATATGATACCAGATTATTATATCTCTTTTTTCTTCAGGAAGCTTTTCAATGGCTTCCCGGAGCTTGATTTTATACTGCTTTTTTATAAAATCCTCTTCAATATTTTCTGTAGATGGTATCATGTCTGAGAGTTCATTTCCCTGGCTGTTACAACTATGAATACTGCAGCATCTGGGTTTTCTTGTATTATTCCTTATCTTCCAGTGGAAATTTTTCTTTACAGCACTTTTAGCATAAGCAGGAAAAGGATATTTTGAATTTAAATCATAACTGTGAATTGCCTTTATAAGGGAAACTCTTCCTTCTTGTATCATGTCTTCCATGGTGTATCCATTTATATAAATAAATCTGCATAGACTTATAATCATTCCATTAAATTTTTTACAAATTTCCTCTACTGCGATTTTGTCGCCACTTTTTGCCTTCTTCAGTAAATTTTCAAGGCGGGATATTTTGGGTAAATTATAGTTTGTATTTTCTTTGATTTCATGGCGTTTGTCCATTACAGTTCCGCTTTTGAAACCACACATTATTTTGTCCTCCCATAAAATTTATATCCTGTGAATTCTTTAGTAATTTTACATTTAACTATTTTTTGTTTTCTAATATTGTATTATAAATTGCAATTTTTGTGCATATTTATTCAATTGACAATTGACAATGTACAATTGACAATTTCGGTGGATTTTCCTCCGCTGTGCTCCAGAAAATCTATAATATAGATTTTTCGTAGAAAAATCCTCATCAATTGTCAATTCTCAATTGTCAACTGTCAATTATATTATTTTACTTCGAGTTCCGTAGTTGAACTTTCTAATATATGAGCTGAATCTATGGCTTGTAAATCCCCATTCTTTGAGGTAAATATATTTTTTGCAATAATTATTTCCATGGCAGTTTTTACTTCCTGGTCCGTTAAATTGTCTTTCACATTAGAAACCCTTATAGAAGTCTTTTTGCCTTCTTCAGTTAAGAAACTCATAACTAGTGCCCTACTCATGATTTTCACCACCCTTTTTTTCAATTCACAGTTTACGATTCACAATTCACAATTGTGGAGGATTTTCTTCCGCTACGCTTCAGAAAATCTATATTATAGATTTTTCAGAGAAAAATCATCATTAATTGTGAATTGTTAATTGTGCATTGTGCATTGTATTAAACATTTGTTATAGCACTTTCATCCTGCCTTACAATTTCATCTATTGTCTTTCCAAGAAGCTTTTCTATTTCCTTAGCAACATCGTAGATATCCTGGATAGGAGCAGTTATTTTTACATTTGAAAAACTTTGCTTCTTAATTATTTCTTTCCCCTGTGCATCTAGGCCGTCATTGTAGCTTAATATTATAGAAGTTTCCAGTAAGGTTGAACTTGCAGCCATTTAAATCATCTCCCTTCACATAGTATATATGCAGCTTTTTAAAAATAGGCAAAAAATAAAAAAGGTAAAGTACAATAAAACCTTTACCTTTTTGCATGCATTATTATTTCTTTTTATTTTCCTTCTTATGGTCATTAGTTTTACTGTGCCCATCATTATAGTAGTACTGATAATAATAACCATAATAACCCTTTTCCCTTACTTCCAGCTTATTTAAAACAATACCTAATATATTGGCATTTACTTTTAACAAAAGCTCTTTTGCCCGCACTGCAGCCTCCCTTTCTACCTGAGAAGATGCCACTACAAGAATACATCCATCTGCACAACGCGCTAAAAGCTGGGCATCTGTTACCGCCACTACAGGTGGGGTGTCTATTATTATGTATTCAAATTTATCCTTTAAGCTTTCTAAAAAAGTCTCCATTTTTTTAGAAGCCAAAAGTTCCGAAGGGTTTGGGGGACGTGTCCCTGAAGTTAAAAGCTTTAAATTTTCTATTACAGTTTCTTTGACAACCTCTTCAAATTCAACTTTTCCTGCTAAAACATCGGATAGTCCTTTTTCATTTGAAACAAAAAATATTTTATGTAACCTTGGCTTTCTCTCATCGCAGTCTACTAGAATAGTTCTGGCACCTGACTCTGCCATAACTACTGCCAGATTAGAACAGGTTGTAGATTTTCCTTCTCCCGGCACGGAGCTTGTCAGCATTATGGTCTGTATCTTCTTATCAAAAGAAGAGAACTGAATATTGGTTCTTAAAGTTCTATAAGCTTCTGCAATAGGAACTTTAGGATTCTTTACGGTAACAATATCGGGTTTTTCCATTATCTTCACTCCATTTATATCTCAAATAATACTCTCATTTTTTTAAAAACTTAAATATACTTTTTCTTTCTTTTATTCTTTCACTAACAAATTCTATAAATTGATTTTTTAACAATCTTTCACAATTACTTTGTAGCATTTCAAATATACCGCTTTTAAATTCAGCAGCAATTTTAAGGGCCTCACTAATACCCGGACTTCTCCCTGTTGTAGAATGAGCATCAGAAGCTATAAAACTGCAAACTCCGCTGCTTATTAAAATTTCTGCAGTACTTTTTACTTTTTTTCCAAAAATCCCTTTTATGCTTCCGGTATTTATTTGTAACAAACATCTTTCATCTAAAAATTCATTTATTTTAGAAGGCTTATCTATAATATACTTATACCTTTCAGGATGAGCTAAAATTGGCCGTATTCCCATAACTTGAAGTTCATATATAATATCTAAAGCATCCTTTAGCAGCACAGTCATAGGAAACTCTACCAGAATATAATCAGTTCCTTCAATACATCCTACTTTCCCCAATTTATAATCCTTCAGGATATATTTATCTAAAAATACTTCCTGACCCAAAACAATATTTACAGCTATATTTGCTTTCTTTGCTGCACTTCTCACCTGCTGACCTAACTTCATTATGTCCTCGTAACTATTTTCATAGTATCCCCTATAAAAATGTGGAGTTGCCACTATGGTTTTTACTCCATCCAATTCCGCAAGTTTAAGCATTTTCAAGGTTTCATCCATGGATTTTGAACCATCATCTACCCCTGGAAGTATGTGGCTGTGTATATCTACCATACTTTCACCTCAATCTTTTTCAACTCACAATTCACAATTTACATTTCACAATTAATGTAGATTTTTCGTAGAAAAATCATCTTTCATTCATTGTGCATTGTGAATGGCCAATTGTGAATTGTCTAAACTTCTCCTCTAGGTATTATACCTATTATAGGCATGTCTAAATATCTTGCTACATCTTCTTCTGTCTTTATGGTATTATCCATACATTCCAGCATAAAGGAAAACCCTACAGAAGCCATCAATCCAACAAAAAATGCAATAGCCATGTTTAATGCCTTTTTAGGCTTTATAGGTTTATCTGGAAATTGAACCTTATCCATAACCTGTATATCTCCTCCTGTAGGAAATACTCTTTTAGATTCAGATACAAAAGCCTGCACTACTGCATTTACCATATTTACAGCCTGTTTAGGATCTTTACTTTGTCCCGTTATTTGTAAAATCTGAGTACCCTCCTGAGGTGCAGCAGAAATCTTCTTCTTAAGTTCCCCAACTCCAATAGTACCCTTCAGCTTATTGCTTGTACTTTCCATAACAGTATTGGAGGATGCAATTTTAGCATAGGTTTTTACTAAATTTTGATACATCATTACATCATTGTATTGAGTGCTGTCCTTTCCATCACTTTCAGGTTTTCCTATAATTATAGTGGTAGTTGCCTCATAGGTAGGTTTTATTATGAAAAAACTCAAAATACCTGCCACTAAAGTACACACCACTGTCACTATTGCAATAAGCATCCTTCTCTTTTTTAATATATAGTAAAAATCTCTAAGATCCAGTGTTATTTCTTCTTCCTGCATGGGTATATCTCCTCCCCTTATTTTTGATTAATTTCCTATCATACCTGCCAGTATACTTACCTGAGACGTGTCTACATTTGAAAATACAGCAGCCTTTAATTCTGCTTTTTCAGTTTGAGATAATTGTCCATAAGCAGCCTTAACACTGCTTTCCTCTGAGTATGGATTATAAGATGAGTCTTTCATATTACTTACAACAGATATCATCTGTGATATAACTGCCTTTTGTGCCCCTGTACTGACAGAAGCTGAAGCCGCATTTAATCCACTTATTACACTATTAAGTGCCTGCTGCTTTTGGGAAGAAACTGGACTTGATGCACTAGTATCATTTTTGCTTTCAGCATCTTTCTCTGTGCTTTTTTTATTCACTTTGGAAGTATTACTTCCTTTATTGATTTTCGTATAGGAACTTGATTCCTTTATAGCAGAAGAATCCTCTATAAAATTTTTTATAGAACTAAGTTTTCCTTTTAATATATCTTCAATATTAAATTCTCTTTTTTCCAGTGTAACCAGAAGCTTTTTATCTTTCACACTTATAGACTTAATACCTACAGGAAGTTCTTTAATATTAATTGCTATGGAGTTTCCTTCAATATCTGCCCCACTTTTTAACTTTTGGCTCAACTTTTTTAGAATATAGGATTTAGGCAGGGTGACTTTACCTACTTTAAAATAGGCAGGAGTATATTTAATATGATCATTTTCAAGGGAAATGCTGCCCTGAGACCACAAAAGTAGATTTAGTCCTTTATAGCTGACAGGTACATAAAACCTCATGCTGTCATTTTCAAGTTCTGCCTCTACTGATTTTACTACCACATCATTTTTTCTATATTCTTTAAAGTACAGACATATAATCTGATTTACCTCATCTTTTGTCAGTTCTGCAGTAGAGTCTTCACTCTGGGCTTTAATTATTTTGTCAAAAAGCTGTACTGAAAATTTGTACTCAGGTGAACTGTAGGATGAATTCCAGAAAATACGTTTTGCAAAAATTGCCACTGCTAAAAGTATAATTATAAGTAAGCCTAGATTTCTTTTACTTTTTATTAATTTTTTCATATCTTTTCTCTCCAAAATTGAAAATTCTGCCACCATATCCTAGTATCTAAATTCATTTGTAAGCAAAGTTACAAACACCTTTGAATCACATACTTTTATTACAAATCTTTAATTACTCCTTATTTATTATAACATATATTTGTACAATAACTTTTAGAAACTTATTCCTAATTTGTCTGCTAGAGTAATAAGATCTGAAAGACTAATTCCAGCATCAATTACAGCATTTTCAAGACTAACTTTTTCAGAACTGGAAAGGCTGTTACAAAGTGCCTTTATATTTTCCGCATCCTCACTATAATCATAACTGGAGTCTTCCAAATATTTATTCCCGACTGTTATAACGTCTGATATTATTTCTTTTATATAACTCTTCACTACATCTGGAAGAGATTCTTCCACAGTTAAAAGTATAGGAATACTTTGACTGGCAGCTATAGGTGCTATGGAAAGAGCATCTGCATAATCTTCACCACTAGCAAGAATTACATAATCGGAAGTTGTCCATCCACTTTTTGATACCGCTGCAGAAGTTTCATATCTATCCTGTCCCCACAACCTCTCAGAATCAGCAAATGCTCTTTTAGGTAAAATCACATTTACTGATGTTATTAAAAAATGCTTAGTACACTATTTAAAAATATTTTATTTTTTTAATCATGAATAACTCCTTTTCTATTAAAAATTTTTTATTAAACTAATTTATTATAGAACTCAGATTAAAAACCTGAGTTCTATACTTTAATTAACCTTAAATTAATATATAATTTAGTACCTATTTAGTTGCTTTTAGGAATAACCTTTACTCTAACATAACTACTTCCATCTACATAAATAGTATACGTTCCTGTAATATCGGTTCCTTTAGCCGGCATCAATAAATGTACTAATTTTTTGGCAGCAACTTTTGCAATGTAGTTAGATTTATATAAAACAGAATTTCCTTTTTTAATACTATTTACTTCAAATCCCATAACTTTAAGATCTAATGAACTTTCTGGTGATGATGAATTATTATGAAAATAATAATCTATTTTTTCAATCAAATCTGTCCTAAAATCATTATAATCATAAGTACTTCCAAGCTTTTTCTCTATTTGAGTTACTATGGCATCTGCATCCAATTTACCCTCACTATCAAAATATCTAGAACCCAAACTTCCAAAAAATGCAGCTAAGCTTTTAGTACTTCCATCAACTTTTACTGTTATATTTTTGTTATATAGTATGTCCAATTTATCATTAACTTTGTCCACATCGTCTCTTATCTGCTGTTCATCTACACTGCCTGTACTATTATATCTATCTTCAGCCTCTTCAAATATACCTTCAATAGAATTTACGTTATCCTTCTTTAATTGTACATTTATAGTACTGGAGTCATCATCCTCTATAGTAAAGTATTGACTGCCATTTATACTACTTACAAGTTCTTCATAAGAAGAGTTAGCCTTTACTATTGAAGTAATATTTGTATAATTAGCCAATGAATTAGGTATATTAGCAGTTCCACCTATTACTGTAAGAGTACATCCTTTATATCCTTTTGACTCAATAAACTTCAGGGTAGAGGAACTTAAAGTTTTTCCAGTTATTATGAGAGGATTTTTAAGCTTAGCTGCCAGAACTCCTCCTATAAGGGCATCTGCAAATTCATTTCCTGTTGGACCATTTCCTAGCGCCATATAAACATTTTTAAAACTAAAATCTGAAGCAAATTCAGTTAGTACTGCTACATTTGTTTCATATCTATCCGATCCTTCTAATCTCTTTGGAAATGGAAGTGAATTTTCAATGGAATTACTTACAGAAGCAGTCCCCCCTATTACATAAGTTTTAGTTATTTGAGAGTGTGATTTTATGTAATTTACTGTTACATCTGGTAAACTGGTGCCTCTTGTCAAAAGTATTGGCATTCCTTCTATGGCTGCAGCAGGACCTGCTGAAAGTGCATCGGCATATCCTTCACCGTTGGCGATAGTTGCCTTAGTAACAACTCCTAGCCGCCCAGCTATTTTTACAGAAGTTTCATACCTATCTTGTCCACCTATTCTTTCTACATCAGATATTCCCTGTGATTTTATGCTGTTTATCACATTATCTGATACTACCCCTGTTCCTCCAACTACAATTACATGTTTAACATCTAAGCTTTTTAATTCATTTAGTGCATTTTCATTTAAACTGCCTCCTGTGGTTAGCAGCACCGGAGCATCCTTAGCTTTTGCCAGAGGAATAGCACATAGGACATCTGCATACCCTTCTCCATTTGCCAGTATTGCATAATCAGATGACTGCCACCCTGCCTGTGCAACCTTTGCTGCTGTTTCATACCTGTCTGCACCACCCAGCCTGTCTACACCATCAGATGATGGATCTGCAGCTTTTACATTTATGGAAACTGTTGAACTAGCTATTAATAATGATGCTATACTGCAAGCAGATAAAATTTTTTTACCTTTTTTCTTCATATAAATCCCTCCTACTATATTTTTATAATGAAACTCATCCTCCTTACAGTCAGGTGAGTAAACCATTCACACCAAATGACAGCTTTAGACTCTTAGTTTAAATTTAACATATATTATTATACCATAAATATACCATAAAGATGCTTCTTTTCCAACTGTTCACAGAAAATTTATACATATAAATAATTATTTTCTCAAATCTGCATAGAATATATACATAATTTTATAGTCGTATAGTTTTAATTTTTTTTTATAGTATTTATTTAAAACTAAAAATAAAAAAGGTTACCCCAAAATTAATATTTCAGGATAACCTTTGTTAAAAATCTATAAAAACTCATTTAATCTACAACTTCTCTATTTTCTTCTTCTAATATTTTTCCCTCCATTTATATCTACCAATTTGTAAGCTACTGACCAGTCGTTTAAGGCTGTATCTTCTTCAGGATGTACATTAGTTGGAAATGCAAAGTTACATACTCTGGCTCTATAAGGGTTTACTGTAAAATTCTCCAGTACAAATTTTTCCGACTTAACAGCTCTTTTTTTAGCATCCACCACGGTCATAGGTATTTTATCAACAGTAATTGGTTTATTTGTGGCATTTCTCATTACAGCTGTAACAAGTATATTGCCGTTTTTTTGAAGCCCAATACTGAAGGTAGATATAGAAAATTGTCCCTCTTCCATTTCTGGCAACTCATCTAAGAATTTGTCAAAAACTAGTTTGTCTTTTACAGTTATTTCTTCTGACAGGCCTTCATATATAGGTCTGATTTTTGAAGTTATAACAAATTTACCATTTAAAGCAATATGCCAATCATCCTCAGGTATTTTATCTACCTTAACATTTTTCTTATCAAAATAGAGTTTCAATGGTCTAGCTGAACGAGGAGGCAGTGTTCCAAGAGATGCTAAATTGAATTCCTGGGATGCTAAAATATCTCCTTTAGAATTTCTAATTACAAAAGGTATTTTAGTCAGGTTCAGATTATGTGAAAGACCATTTCTTACATATATTTTAACTTCAAGCTTATCTTCTGCTTCATAAACATATACACCCGATACATTAAGATGTCCTTTTTTTATAGGGGGTAATTCTTTTATTTCATCTTCAAAAATCTCTTTTTGCACATCTGAAACTATATTTTCCTCTGCATCTAAAAGTGAGAGAACTGTGGAAACATACTCTTTACTGGTGTTTTCTTTATTGTATTCTGTTTTTTTACCATGATTATATCCATTCCTTTCGCTTCGCTCAAGGCACAAAACGTGATGAAAAATGCTGGCTTTGAGCGAGTTTCTATTCTATTATTAAGTCATAGGGATTTCGGTATGCTACAAATCACGGGGAGGTGAGTGGGCTGTCTGATTTGTCAGATGACCGAATGATTATATGTGTAGATAGCCTTTTCAAGCACAAATAAGTGTGTCTTTTGAGCACGTAACCTTATCTTTGTTTAAACAATCTCGTTTAAATGCTAGGCTATCAGTCAATGCCGTTTTCCCCTATTATTCTTTAGAACTTTTTAGTTCAGAAAGGAGTCCCTATGGCTTTAAAAATTATCTATAAAACATGTTGTGGTATTGATGTCCACAAAACTTTTGTAGTTGCTTGTATTGCAAGCACTAATTCTTGTGGTGTTACCACTTACAAGAGCCATCGCTTTTCTACCTATACCAAAGGTTTGAAAGAGCTGTTACAATGGCTGCTTGATTCCAATTGTAAGGATGTTTGCATGGAATCTACTGGTAAGTACTGGATTCCAGCCTACAATATTTTAGAAAATGGTGTTCTATTGTACTTGCACATCCTAAATATGTTAAGGCTATTCGTGGTAATAAAACTGACAAGAAAGATGCGAAATGGATTGCTGACCTGTTTAAGCACGATCTTGTTGCCGGTAGCTTTATGCCTCCTGCTGATATCCGTCAGCTTCGTGACCTTATGCGCTATCGTTACAAACTAACCTGCTTTATGTCCAGTGAGAAGAACCGTCTCCAAAACTGTCTCACGGTTTCCAACATTCAATTGGGAAACGTTGTTTCGGACACTTTTGGTAAAAGTTCTAAAAAAATTCTGGATAAGATTCTCGAAAATCCTCTTGATACTTCTTTTGATTTAGAACCTTTAATTCATGGCTCTATGAGAAACAAAATTCCCGAATTGGAGCTCGCCATTGATGGGTTTATTACACCAGAACAGGCTGGTAAATTAAAGATTATCAAAAGACATTTTGAGGATTTGGAATCCCGGAAAGCAGAGTTAGAAAAACTGATTCTTGCGCTCGCCAGTCCCTATCAGCAAGAACTCGATCTAATTCTAACCGCACCATCTTTTAGTAATCCTTTCTCTGCAATCACTGTCATTTCAGAGATTGGTGTCAACATGGAGGCTTTTCCTTCGGCGAAACACTTATGCTCATGGGCTGGTCTTACACCTACCAACAATGAAAGTGCAGGAAAGAAAAAATCTGTCCGGGTTTCCAAAGCCGGATGCTATATCAAACCACTTTTAGTCCAATGCGCTAATTCTGTGGTAAAAAGTGAAAAGCATCCTGAAATTCGCAACCGCTATCTTCGTTTAAGAAAACGTCGCGGTCACAAGAAGGCAATCATTATAAAAAATTGAAACAAATCATATACTGTGAATTTTCTTGATGTATCCTTATAGCCTAAAACCGCACATACTGTAATTACTTCTTCTTTTTTTAAAAGTGTTTGAAATATATCAAATATAGTGGTATTATTTCTCATGAGGTCACTCTCCTAAACAGTAGTATTTTTTCTCAGCAAATTAATATTACCATAGGATGACCTCATTTTCATACCTTTTTATTTACGTATTTTGGATAATCAACACTCGTGATTTATAATAACTCTTAAATTTTAGCACATTTCCAGAATGATTTCAAATTGCCAATCGGATTTTAAAAAGACTATTTATTTTGCAATTTGACAATTAGAACATGTTATTTTGCAAATTTAATAATAAGTTGTCCAAAAAAGTCTTGATTAACACTTTATTTGAATATATAATCATAAGTATGCTATGATACATAATATTACATTAAAAAAAATAGATGTAAATTAAGTTATAACATGTAATGTTATGTTTTGTTATGGTAATATAATTTTTAAATTTAAGGAGGTCATTAATTTGAACAGAACTAAAAAAATTTTATCCTCAATTTTATTTTTACTAATTGTATTTTTTTCAGTGGGCTGCGGCAATACTACCGGCAGCTCAGACACAAAGAAATCTGACACATCAACAAAGAAAGTAACTTTAACTATATCTGCTGCTGCAAGTTTAAAGGACTCCATGAATGAGATTAAAGAAAGGAAGATATTTAGATGCCATGATAGACAATCATAAATATACCGGAGAAGCAAGAGTTGTATTATATGGAGAACCTGAACTTTTACTCTCTACAGCAAGGCTTTGTGTGGAAAATGGAATACTTGTGAAAGTGGCAGGTACAGGTTCTAGAAATCCTATTTTGAAGAAAATGCTTAAGGAGGAGTTGAAGGCTCAGAAAGAGGATTCCATAGTACTTGATGATACTGATTTTGAAACTATGGAAAGTTATGCTAAAAGATTTAATATCAATTTAATGATAGGCAATTCAGATGGAAGGAGAATGGCAAAGAAACTTGGGGTAAAGCTCATAAGGACAGGTTTTCCAATTCATGACAGAGTGGGAGGACAAAGGCAGGTGATAACTGCATACAATGGTTCTTTATTTTTAATAGATGCCGTGTCAAATGCCATGTTGGAAATAACTCAGAATAGTTACAGGGAAAAAGCTTATAATGACTACTATCTTCCTATTTTAGATATTGAGGAGGATAATTCAAAATCAAATAGAGATAAAAGCTGTACCGAAAATTTATACTCAGATGAACTATAGGATGAATTCCAAAAAATCTGTTTTACAAAAATTGCCACCAACAAAATCAAAAGTATACTTATAAGTAAAGCTAGATTTCTTTTACTCTTTATTAATTTTTTCATATCTTTTCTCTCCAAAATTTAAATTCCACGACGGTGTTTTAAAATTGTCTAAATTAGTATAAATACTATGAAACTTATATCTATATTAAAATGAAGCTTAAAAATTTATAAGTTACCTAGAAATATCATATTTATTATATCATATTTTAGATAACTTATTTATAAATTTATAATTGTCACTAATTGTTAACAAAAATGGCTCAGCCTATAATCCAAATTTACTACTAAGTATAAGAATTTCTGAAGTACTAATTCCTGAATTTACTACAGCAGCTTGAAGGTCATTTCTATCAGAATCCGAAAGACTGCTATAAAGTGCTTTTATATTTTTTGCATCTTCACTGTAATCATAATTAGTATCTGCTAAATACTTACTTACAGCAGTTATAGTGTCTGATATTATTTCTTTTTGTGTATCATTCATTCCTGAGGTATCTACAGTCTTAAGTTTGCTCAAAGCTGAACTCAAAGTATCATAATCAGAATCCGAACCAGAAGAAGATCCTCCTCCACTGCTGCCGCCACTAGTACTACCGCTGCTGCCTGATGTAGAAATTTGAGATACAATCTGCTGAAGTGAACTTACCAAGCTTTCTGGAACTGCAGCTATTCCTCCAATAGCTGTGATGCTGGCATCTTTTGATACATTGGATTTTATAAAGTCTTCTGTTCCTGAATACATACTATTGTAAGTCAATATTATAGGGGAGGAAGTTTTAGCTGCCAGTGCAGAACCAGAAAGGGCATCTGCAAATTCATTCCCTGTAGGGCCGTCAGCTTGAACTATATATAAATTATCAAAATCAATACTGCCTTTAAAATAATCCAGTACCTTTACGTTAGTCTCAAATCTATTTTGCCCACTTATTCTGACAGATTGAGGTAATGTTGAAATTGCACTGTCACTTATAACACCCTGTCCACCTATTATGTAAGAATCCTTTATGGAATCTTTATTTTTATCTATATAACTCTGCACTGCATCTGGTAGAGAATCTGCTCCAGTTAAAAGTATTGGAATGTTCTGGCTAGCAGCTATAGGTGCTATGGAAAGGGCATCTGCAAAACCATATCCCGAAGTTATCACTATCTTATCAATAGTTCCAAGTGCCTTTGCAACAGTTACAGAGGTTTCAAATCTATTCTGTCCACCTAAACGCTGAACATCCAGTGACATGGATTTCAATTGGTCTTCAATAGATTGTGATATGGAAGCCGTTCCACCTATTTCTATTATGTACTTGGCTTTTAACCTTGTTATTTCCTCCTTTACTGTCTGGTCCAAATTGCCACTTTCAGTTAAAAGTATCGGTGCACCGTACTTTTTTGCAATAGGGGCAGCACAAAGAGCATCCGCATAGCCTTCACCACTGGCAAGAATTACATAATCGGAAGTTGTCCATCCACTTTTTGACACTGCTGTAGAAGTCTCATATCTATTCTGTCCCCACAACCTTTTAGAAGTAGCAAATGCCGTTTTAGGTGAAATTATATTTACTGATGTCACTAGAAAAATGCTTAATATGCTATTTAATAATATTTTACTTTTTTTAGCCATAAGTAACTCCTTTCTATCAATAGAACTCAGGGGTTAGCCTGAGTTCTATTGTTACTTTAAATGCTATTATTCAGAAAAAGGATTAACTTTTATATTTATATAATCTCCGCCCGTTAAATATACTTTATATGTGTCTATATAAAAATCATCACTTTCATAACTTGGGAACACCAATTTATTTACCAATTCTTCTACTGCTAATTTATAGCCCTGACTTGCATCAAATACTTCACTAGAATTACCCTTGACAATTCTATTTATTTGTATATCCTCATCATAAGTCAATTCTGGATCTTTATTTGCCAATGCTTGACCTTGGGCATTATCTGTAAAATATTTATCTATCTGATTATTTACATCTGTTTTAAATTGCTCATATGCATCTTCCATATCATCTGAATGTGACTCAATTACAGCTTGAATTTTATCTGCCACTAAGTTTCCATTTGAATCAAAATATTGTGAGCCAAGGCTTCCTAAAAATGTTGTTATTGGATCACCATTTATTGTAACATTGTTAAAACCAGCTGATAATTTATCATTAATTTTGTCTATATCCGCATTAAATTTAGCAGTATCAGTTATATTCCCATTTTCATCAATGCTGTATCTACTTTGAGCTTTTTTGAATACATCTGATAAATTATTTATATCCTGTCCCTTACTTTGTAAATCTACATTTATATAGTTAGAATCATCTGATGCGTTGCTATCTATTTTAAAGTACTTGTTATATTTACTATTATTGTTTATTTTCTCTTTATAAGAAGTATACTTAGCCCCTAATATCCCTTTACCACTTTTAAGATTAGAAGTAATATTTGTATAGCTGGAACTTGAGCCACCACCGCCGCCACCGCCGCCAGATGATGATGCTCCAAATGCATCTTTCATTTCCTGTGCTAGTGTATCGGATATGTTAGCAGTTCCGCCTATTACTGTTATAGTTGCACTTTTATATACCTTGCCTTTAAGAAGCTGCTTAGTTGAGGAACTTAAGGTTTGTCCAGTTATAACCAGAGGATTTTTGTTCTTGGCAGCCAGTGCTCCTCCTGTAAGGGCATCTGCAAATTCATTGCCTATCGGTCCATTTCCAAGTGCCGCATAAATATTGTTGAACTTAAAGTCTGAAGCAAATCCTTCTATAACATCTGCATTTGTCTCATATCTATCAGCCCCGCCAAATCTCTCTACAGATTTAAGTGAGTTTGCAACTGAGTCACTTACAGAAGCAGTGCCACCTATTACATAAGTTTTAGTTATTTGAGAATTTGATGTTATGTAATTTGATGTTACATCAGGTAAAATGGTACTTCTCGTCAAAAGTATCGGCATTTCCTCTATAGCTGCAGCAGAAGCTGCTGAAAGTGCATCTGCATATCCTTCTCCACTGGCAACAACTATCTTACTAGTGGAGCCCAGCTTTTCGGCTATTTTTACAGAGGTTTCATACCTATCTTGTCCACCTAATCTTTCTACATCAGATTTAACTTGTGTCTTTATGCTGTCTACTACACTGTCGGATACTACCCCTGTTCCACCAACTACAATTACATGGTTAACTTTTAAACTTTTTAATTCATTTAATGTGTTTTGATTTAAACTATCGCTACTTGTGGTAAGTAATATAGGTGCATCATTAGCTTTTGCCAGCGGAACTGCACAAAGTGCATCTGCATAACCTTCTCCATTTGCCACTATTGCATAATTCGAAGAACTCCATCCTGCTTCAGCAATTTTTGCAGCTGTTTCATACCTGTCAGTTCCACCTATTCTTATAATAGATGATGAATCCACGGCTTCTACAGCTGTGGAGACTGCTGAGCTAGCTATCAATAATGATGCTATACTACACACAGATAAAATTTTCTTACCTTTTTTCTTCACATAGCTCCCTCCTTATTTATATTTTTTATAATTTAAAATTCAATATATTTATTGAATAATTTATTATTTCACAAATTTGATACAATTACACTATTATTATACTATAAAGATAATTGTTTTCCAACCATTTATAGAAAATTTATACATAAACATAATTATTTTCTAAATATTTATAATTTTATAGTCGTATAGTTTTGAATTTTTTTAATATGTATATAAGAAATAGATATCATCGAATGCATTTACTTAAAATTTGGAAATAAAAAAGGTTATCCTAAAATGAATACCTTTAGGATAACCTCTTGATTTTTCAATTTTATTTTTTGGGTTTCACAGCCTTAATATTTTTGCCTCCATTTATTTTTACCAGCTTGTAAATCACAGACCAGTCACTTAATGAAGTATCTTCCTCCGGATATACGTTAGTTGGAAAGGCAAAATTGCATATTCTGGCTCTATGAGGGCTTACTGTAAAATTCTCCAGCACAAATTTTTCTGACTTAACAGCTCTTTTTTTATTATCTACTACTGTCATAGGTATTTTATCAATAGTAATTGGTTTATTTGTAGAATTTCTCATTACAGCCGTAACTAATATGTTGCCGTTTTTTTGAAGTCCTATACTGAAAGTGGATATAGAAAACTCTCCCTCTTCCAGATCTGGCAACTCATCTAAGAACTTATCAAAAACAAGCTTATCATTTACAGTTATACCTTCTGGAAGTCCCTCATATATAGGTTTAACTTTTGAAGTTATATTAAATTTACCATTTAAGGCAATCTGCCAGTCATCTTCAGGTATTTTGTCCACTTTAACATTTTTCTTATCAAAGTAAAGTTTTAATGGCCTAGCTGAATGAGGAGGCAGTGTTCCAAGGGATGCCAGATTAAATTCCTGAGATGCTAAAACTTTTCCTTTAGAGTTTGTAATTACAAAAGGAATTATATCCAAGTTCAAGTTGTATGAAAGACCATTTCTTATATATATTTTAACTTCAAGTTTATCTTCCCCATCATAAACATACATACCTGTTACATTAAGCTCTCCCTCTTTTATTGGGGGCAATTCTTTTATCTCATCTTCAAAAATCTCTTTTTGCACATTTGAAACTATATTTTCCTCTGCATCTAAAAGTGAGAGAACTGTGGAAACATATTCTTCGCTGGTATTTTCTTTATTTTGTTCTGTTTTTCTTACCATGATTAACCTCCCAATTTCTTATAATAACGAATTTAGCTTCTAACTCTCTTCATTATCTTAGTTAAATATATCATAAGGATTTTATAAAATCAAATGCAATTTCCATGGTAATTTTTTCAGCTGGCAACTAATAGATGACAATTAATAATTGGGAATAATTTATGGTATATATTTGGATAAAAATTATATTGGATTACAGACCCTGTCAATGAATAATATGGTATAATAACCTAAAAACATATTTGGGAGGGAAAAAGTTTGAGAAAAGCTTTTAAAAAATGCTCTAGTTTGATTTTGATTTCTCTGTCTGTCTTCGGCTGCTTACAGCTAAATTCCCATCAGGTGTTGGCAGCAAACAGTAAAAAATATTCAATTTCAGACCTGAATATATCTGCGGACAATATATACTCCTTTGAAAGTGGACTTGCAAAATTTAAAAAAGGCAATTTATACGGGTTAATGGATGAAAAAGGTACAGTAAAATCGGAACCTGAATTTACTTCCATATCATCCTTTAAAAACGGATATGCGAAATTTTCCAAAGGATCCAAGCTTGGAATTGTAAACACAGATGGAAAAGTGATAGTGCAGCCTGAATTTGAAGACATAGGAGATTTTTCTGAAAAAGGTGTAGCAACTGTAAGTACAGGCTCTAAATGGGGACTGGTAAACAACACAGGTAAACTTATTATTGAACCACAATTTGATGCTGTATACGATTTTCAAAATGGATTTATGAGAGTAAGAAAAGAAAACAAGTATGGATTTTTAGATGATAGTGGAAGTGTAATTTCAGATTGTAAATATGACAATGCCTATGACTTTCAGGAAAATTATGCCGCTGTTCAAAAAGGCACACTGTGGGGACTTGTAGATAAAACAGGAGAATTTACCGCCTTTGACTTTGATGAGATAAGATCTCCTATTTTAGGATTGGTTCCTATAAAAAAAGATGGGAAGTGGGGACTTGCGGACATGAGTGGTAAAATGATTTTAGAACCTAAATACACAGGCATATCATCTTTAAATAAGAATTTAATTAAGGTATCTAATGGAGATAAATATGGAGCCATTGATAAAAAAGGTAGTGTAATTTTAGATACAAGCTACGACAGCATTACCCCTACCCAAGGAGGTTTATCTCTAATAAATAAAAATGGAAAATATGGAGTTATAAATACTTACGGAAAAACAATTGTTAAACCTGAACTTGACTGGATAAATAATTATCAGGAGGGAAAAGCTATTGTATTATCCCATAATCAGTATGGATTTATAGACACTAAAGGAGAATTAACATATGAATCTCAGTTTGATAAGGTATATGATTTCAGAGAAGGCATGGCAAAAGTAAAAAAAGATAATAAGTATGGTTTTATAAACTCTAAAGGAGATGTAGTTATAGAGCCCATATTTAATGCCGCCTCTGATTTTAATGAAGGCTATGCGGCAGTAGAGAAAAATAGCGGCCCTTCAAATATTGAAAATTCAAGTTATATACCTCTGTTAAAAAAATATATAAAATGGGGATACATTGACAGGCAAGGCTCTAATTTTATTCCTTATGATTTTGACAGTGCTTCCCCTTTTAACAACGGCTTTGCCCTGGTCTTAAAAGATGACAAATGCAGTATTATAAAAAATCCCGATATAAAATTTATGCCAAACAGTACTGTAACAGACCCTTTTAAGGCCTGGAAAATAAAATTTAGTAAATCAATACGGGATAAAACTATCACCAATGATAGCGATGACACTGTAATAAACAATATAGACATGACCATGACAGATAACATCAAAGTTACTGACAGCAGTGGAAACTATGCAGATGTTTCTTTTACATTGGAAAGCCCTGATACCATAGTAATAAATCCACCTTATGAAGGCTATGAAGTTAATGAGAGGTATACTATTACCGTACTTAGCAATGGAAGATACAATATCAGTGACAAGGATGGAAATGATTTAAAACCCTCTATTATAAAAATCACATTTTCAATTAAGAATTAAAAATGAAAAATCAAGAGTTAAGGAGGATTTTCTATAGTTTTCACGGAAGAAAATCACCTATAACTCTTAATTTTGGATTCATATCTGAATTTTATTTGATAGTTATATTGGCTACATTTTTATCGTCTCTTACAGCCATTACAGTAACCGGCATATTTTTATACTTCTTTTTCATGTTTTCAGCATATTTTTGTGCCAGCTCCTTTACTTCCTGATCACTAATACCATCTTTAATTACCATAGTTACTATAACTTTATTATTTTGTGTATATATTCTTCCATTTAATATGTTTTTTTCCTTTTTAAGTTTTTTAGTGTTACTTTCATCTTCAGTTATATTAAGCTTTTTATCCGTCTTAACGGCTTCAATCTGAGCAGGATTTTTGGAATTATCAGTTTTATTTTGATAAAAATACCACCCTAAGCCAGCAATTACTATTACAATAACTGCAACTAAACCTAGTGCTTTAATTTTATTTTTCATTATTTTATCTTTTATTAATTTAAGCTTATATTTCATGAACCCATCCTCCCTAAATCAATTAACAACAAAACAATATTTTCCCAATTATAAACTATACATTAAATAAGCAAGTACATTCTATCATACTTATTATAATTTAGCAGGTATCCTGATGGTTATTCATAAAAAGTTAAGAATTAATAGCTAAAAGTTAATAGTTAATGAAATTTTTTCTAAGAAAATATAAGATATAGAATTAGTAAAAAACTTTCACTAACTCTATATCTTTAAATGGCAAATTTACTTCAGATCTTTAGTTAGATTATATTGAAATTTTTCTGATAGTATCATATAGTTGTCTTGAGCATTTTTAAGATTTATTTTTTCACTTTCAAGAGCAAGGGCATAGGAGTCCAATTCAACATTGGTTAAAACACCTGCCTGAACTTTTGCAAGGGCATTGTTATAATTCATTTCTGCATTATCTACCTTTATCTGCTCCGTATTTACAGAATCCTCACTATTTTTAAGTGTATAATAATCGTTCCATAAATCAACTTTTTTCTGGAGCTGAGTGGTGTAAATGTTATTTTCAGCCTGCTGTATTTGGAGTCCTGTACTTACTTCTCCTGTTGCATCATTATATGAATATTGTTTATATATATCTTCCTGTATCTTAAGTATAGCAATATTATTGGTTATTTTAGCAATATCATAGGAGTTATTAACTGCCTGATCAATTTTTGATTGTATATTGCTGTCGTCAAATACTACAAATGGATTTTCTACTTCCTGCAAGGTTATATCTATATTTAAATCCATATTTACGGCCTGTTTTATATTTAGCATATATTCCTGAAGCTGGGCTTTTGGCGTATTAAGTGAAGCTATAAAATTACTTTTTTGAACTTCAAGGGACTGCAGGGCATCACTAGTCAACTGACCCTGCTGTATTTTAGCATTTACCTGCTCAATTTGTTTATCTATGTTTTCTATCTGAGCATTTATAATATTTATCTGACGCTGACAATTTACTGCATCTAGATACTTTCCCTTTACAGAAAACTTTATATTTTCCAAGTCATCGTCTCTAGCATATTGTGCATTTTTAATATTTTGTTCATCTAGTTTAGGTGTAACATCTATCATAATTTTTACCGCAGCATATTGCCCGTTAGGATAATTAATAGAACTTTTATCATCACTTAAGGATGCATTTTGTTTATCCCTATCAAACTGTCTTTGGTAAAGAAGTATTTTTTGGTCATCCATTTGAATTTGTATATTATTTTTTTCTATATTGTTTAACAAATCATCTAAAGTGAAACCAACTCCACTACCATTTCCAACAGCCGAAGATGTATCCGCTGTACTGGTAGATGATGTTACATCAGCCTGTGCCATGCTGGTGGTACCTATACTAAGAAATACAGCAAGTCCAATTACTATACATAACTTTCTCTTCAATTTTTTTACCTCCTCAATTAATAATTTTTGATGTGTCACTTCCAATACCGCAGGCAAGATTTAGTTTAAACTGTGCCATCCATATATCTCTTTGAAGTGATTTTAAGTCATTTTGGGCAGATTTAAGATTTACAGACTGTGAATCAAAATCTATTTTACTCAATACTCCTGCATTGTACTTTGCCAGAGCAGTATCATAATTTCTCTGTGCTAATGCAAAAGTATCTTTTTTAGAATCCAGCATTTTAGATTTAACTTGCAAATCATTGTAAAGGTTATTTATCTCAGTAGTTATAGTTATCTTGTTCAAATCTAAAGTGTCATTTGCCTGCTCCACATTATACTGTCCAATTTTATACATAGCATCATATTTAGATGGATATACTCCTCTTATAATATTAAATTCAAATTTTTGTAAATTAATATTTTCCTGATTATTTAAAATTTCCGCCCTATTTTTAAGTGCATCATTTACATAATCATCATAACTTCTTATATAGGGGGATTCTGTAATTTTATCCTTTAGAAGTACATCATATTTTACATATACATCTATATCAAACACCTTATTTAAATTCATAATCTGAAGATCATATTCTCTTTGAGCTTTATTAAGCTGAGCTTTTGCATCATAATAAGATATCTCTGCCTGTTTTACATCTGCCTGTGACATAATTCCCAAATTTAATTTTAGCTGTGCACTTTTATACTGTTCCTCTGCATTACTAAATTCTTGCTGCTGTAAATCCAGGCTATCTTTACTATTCATAACAGTTTGATATTCTGTATAAGCTGCTAATTTAACTTCATTTTTAGCAACTTCTTTTTCATTAGTATATTTGTAGATAGAAAATTTAGCCTCCTTAGGGGCATTTGCTATAGTTTTCATAAGTTGATATCTTTCAGAACTTGATAAATCTCCATTAAGTTGACTGCCAGAACTGCCGGCATTCTTTACAGCCTTATTATAAGAATTCTGGGCCTGCCGTATTGAAATATCAGCATTTTTAACTTTATAAGTACTGTCAATATTGTTACTTATCAAACTGTCAATATCTAAGGTATTTCCCTGTGCAAAAGCCATAGTACTTGTACAAAAACTCAGAACAACTGCAGTAGCAAGTATTTTAATCTTATTCATATTTTCCTCCTTCCATATGTTAAAATATTTTCTTAAGAAATATAATATTTCAATCATGAACTGATTTTACCACAATTATATGTATTTTTCCATAGTTAAAATTATAATTGCCATGATGTAAAATCTTACAACAATATTTTTAATTACTGTATTATTAAAAATATTTTACCACAATTTACTTATATAGTATTTTAAATATTTATGATAGACTTTAAATGTACATTATTATTGAGGGAGATGTAAACTTTATGAAAAAAGCAATAGGATTGGCTGTGTCAATAGCTTTGATGTTTTGTATGTCCAATATTGCCTATGCCAAAACTACATACAATGTGACGAGATTTGCTGGTTTGGACAGATATAAAACTTCTTTAAAAATTTCAAACAACTTTCAACAGGGAAATTTGCAGAATATAATACTTGCCAGTGGAAGAGATTTTCCAGATGCATTAGGCGGAAGTGTTTTATCTAAAAAATATAATGCTCCCATACTTCTTATAAATACTGATTTAAGTGAAAATTCCGACGCCATAGAGTACATAAAAAACCATGTAGATAAGTCTGGAACTCTATACGCTTTAGGAGGCACTGCATCAATAAGTGACGAATTCCTAAACTACATGAAACAGTCAGGTTACAAAAATATTACAAGGCTTGGAGGAAAAAATAGATTTGACACCAACAAATCTGTAATAAATTCCATGAAAGTGGAAAAGGGAACTCCTATAGTTATTGCAAATGGATGGGGATTTGCAGATGCCCTAAGTATATCCAGTGTAGCCGCTTCAAGAGGATATCCTATACTTATGACAGGAGATGCTTATCTTCCAGAGGAAACCAAAAGCCTTATTTCAGATATCAATCCTAGTGATGTTTACATAATAGGTGGACAAGGTTCTGTAAAAGATGGAGTAATAAACCAGTTAAAATCTCTTGTACCATCTTTAAAAGACAACAACATAATAAGAGTAGATGGACAAACCAGATATGATACTTCACTAAATATATGTAAATATTTTAATTTGGATACAGATACAGCTGTACTGGCCAGCGGTGCAAACTTTCCCGATGCATTATCTGGAAGTGCTCTGGCTTCTAAATTAAATGCACCTGTAATTCTTACAGACGGCAGTGACATATCTAATCAAAAGACTTTTATAGATGAAAAAGCATATAAAAACATAATTCTTTTAGGTGGCATAGGTTCCATAGATTTACCTGTGGAGTATTTATTAAAAGACCCGTCAGCTGTACCACAGCTTGAAAAGGACTATATAAATAATTTAAAAAGTCACTGTGAATCCTATAAAAGTGAAAACAGTAATGCTTCAAACCAGTTGACCCAAGTATATAATGATATTATTTCCATAATGACAAACTTGGATTCTGCATCCAGTATTGATGAAGTATCTCAGGAGCTTGAACAACTAATTCAGTCATTTCAACAGGGCAGCTCCTATCTATCCACTTATAAAAATAATTTGACTACATTGAGAGATGAGGTATCAAACCTTTCAATACCGGAAGGGTTGGAAACTTTAAACAAACAGTATTTGGATAGTATAGATGTTGAAATTGGAACTATAAATACATCTTTGAATTATACAAATAATTGCACAGATATACTTATTTCTCTTAAAGATGCAGTGGATAATTCAGATTTAGGTAAAATAGATACGGAAGTTAATAAACTTGAGGAGCTGAGCAAAGATACAGAGGATAGTTTAGATATTACAAATGAAAGCAGTGGAATAGACAGTTTATATACCAGACTTACAACTTCCTTAAACAATTTAGGTATCGAAAATAAATAACAAGTCACAGTAATTAAAAAAGCCTCTTTCCTATGTAAGGAAAAGGCTTTTTTACAATTGTAAATTTGCTTTAATCCACTATAATAGTTTTACCTTCCAAATCATCACTAGATGGAATATAAAGTGTATATCCAGAATCACCATGCTGTTCACTTCTTATGTTGATTTTAGAACTATCGCTGTTAGCACAAATAGAAATGTTATCTCCCTGTTCTAGTGATCCGCTACTAAATTTGTAGATAACATTTTTTCCATTTATACTTACCGTAGTAGGAGTTAATTCCTCTCCTGTACTGCTGTTCGTGAATATGAAATCATCATCATAAGAAGTTTTAATCTCATCATCAATATTTTGATTAAATACTACAGTTACAGTATCTGTATTTGAACTGCTGGCAGACCATAAATCAGGCATAGCTATCGGAGGAATATATACTGTCGTGGAACCAGATTTTATGTTACACCCTGCAGAATCTACAGAATTGTTGTTAACTACGCTGAGATTGATACTGCTTCCCGAATCTTTTATGGCATCGATTTTCTCATTATTTTTGATTCCAGATTTAAATAAAAGTATTACATCACTTCCGCTGCAATAGCCGCTATCAGGGGCATACCCATCCACTCTAAAATCATTTAGACTCAGTATATCAAGGGATGCTGTGAGAGAAACTTTCACTTTTATATCATTACCATCCCATGTAATCTGTGCCTCATCTTTTATAATTTCAGGACCCTCCCCGGAGCCGGTACTTATATTTCCAATATAGGATCCAAGTTCTAATAATTTTCCATTTATATCCTTTACATTTTTAACTCCCAGCTGACAAATACCCGTACCTCCATTTCCAGATCCTATTGTAAAACTGGATGGAAATTCTATAATTACACTTTTATCATCTAAGCTCGGAGTAACTACGGCATTAGTTGGGAGATTTCTTATGTATCCATTGCCATCTTTAAATACATAATTTGAAGCCTTTTTCAAAGAGGATTCATCCATAACTTTGTTGAAAAATATAGCTAAAGCCTGGGGGTTTATCACTTCTCTTTACTATTTCTGTAACATTTACTCCTTCATCCTCTGCACTAGTAAGAGTAGTTGTGTAGTCGTCCATTGTATTTGGAGTTGAATTTGTATCAATAATATTTTTTACCGTTAGAATATACCCAGAATCACTCAATGTACCTTTATCAAATTTAATATCAAAGTATCTATTACTATTTCCATCTAAAGTTATTGCATATATATCATTAATTTTAGAAGTTATATCTGTTCCATTTGAATCCAGTATATTATAGTTTTCTTTATTTACAGCACAGCTTTGAGAAACAGGTTTATTAAACTGAATTCTTATAGTTCCTTGGTCAAAAATAACAGCAGAGCTAACCTCAGGCTTATCATCATCTTTTACCACATAAAAATCCATACTTGTCTGACTAAGACAGTTTCCAAAGGTATCTTCTATATTGTCATTTACCACCACTGTATTTTTCCCTGATTTAAGCAAATTCCCTATATTAGTAATTTCAACCACTGCATCATCAGAACCTGTATCAAAAGTAACGCAGGAAGAATCTACATTTAATATAGTTCCATTTACAGTATAATTAGTAGGTTCAAGAGCTGTCTGCTGATCCATAGCCCTGTTATACTCCACATAAATGGTATCTGTATTATTACTGATTATACTTTGAATTTTAGGATCTACAGATACAGAGTTTACTGTAAAATTCTCAGTAGTACCGCTTAAAGGAAAACCCGCCGAACTATCAAAATTACTCCCTACCGCTCCATTTGGCACAGTAAAAGTATTTTCTCCTATAGGAAGCGGAGAATTAAAATACAGTTCCACTGGGCATAGGGGGCTATGACCTTACAGAAACGGGAAATATTATAGCAGAACTATAGCATGATTTTAATAGCCTGTACAGGATGAACAGGGAGAACTTCCCTCAAAAGGTGAACTTTTTATATGAAAATTATATTGATTAATAATATATTGAGCAGGAAATTTATGGTGTATGCCACTGCTGAATTTTACTTTATCCTCATAGAATTCTATATTCAAGGGTACAATTTCCATAAAATTTTCATTAATTACACTTTCTTTTAACAGAGGTTTGTATAATTTCTTTTCTCCTTCTATATTAATCACTTCTATAGTATCTGTAGAAGTCATAAGTGATTCCACTCTTCCCTCATTAGAAAATTTCACAGAATTAGAATCTCCGTAAATACCCATAGCCTGGGTATCATAAGCCATTATAGTACCTATTTCAGTAGAGATATCTGTAGGTTTTGCAGGTTCAAAAGACTTAAGTTTCCCATCTTCATAAAAAGATACTCCTATACGCACAAATACATCTCCTAAAGGAGAATTTATTTTAATATCATTTTTACTCCAGAAAGTAATGCTCTTTATACTTCCACTTTTATAAAAATATACTGAAATAATCTTCTCTTTTAATTTTCCTATGGAAGCATCAATCTCTATTTCTTCTGCCAGATTGTATTCATCTTCTTCGGACCAGTAACCTGTTATTTTCCCATTTAAAGGGAAAATTCTCTTTATACTTTCATCTTCATAAAATGTGATAAGTTCAGCTGGTAACATACCAATAGAAGTGTTAACATCAGTCTGTTTTTCAAAATAAATTTTTTTTAAACTTCCACTATTGTAAAAAGCAACAGAAGGGATATATTTACTCCTTTCTTCACCATATTCGTACTTAGGTATTAAAAGTCCATAGGGAGTTTCCAGTTTATTTAATTTATCTAATGTACATTCCTTTAAACTGCCATCCTCATAGTACTTTACATAATTTAAACCTTTCAAAGTTCCATATTTAGTATTTATGTGTTCCATAATCTTTCCCCCAGTACTCATACTTTATTTTAATTTAACATAAGTATACCTTTTTACAGTTTTTTTGCAATATATTTTTTAAAAAACTAAAGATATGTTTAAATTTAAGAATCAACTTGATTAAATTATCAAGTTGTAAATGTACTTGAAATGTAGTACAATTCTCTATATAAAAAATATAGAATCCATACAGAGGAGAACCAAATGAAAAAAGGAGATAAGATTGCTGCATTAATTATAATTATACTGCTTGTTATAAGTACTGCAGGAGTTTTAATATACAAAAACCATACGGAAAGTTCCAGTAGGATTGCCCTGATAAAACAAGATGGCAAACTTATAAAGACTATCAATTTAAATACTGTTAAAAACAGTGAGGAATTTATTATAAAATATAAGGAGAATGATTTTAATAAAATAAAGGTGGAAAAAGGGAGGATTCGCATTACAGATGCAAATTGCCCTGATAAAATATGCGTAAAAAAAGGGTGGATATCGGAACCCGGGGAAAACATCGTATGCCTTCCCCACAGACTTATAATAAGTATAGATGGTAAAAATTCAAATTATGACACTATTACAAGGTAGGCTGAATTCCTATATCTATTGCTTTTACTATTTAGATCAAACTAACTAATTATTTAGTAGAAATATGATGAGAAATAATTTCGTTGTTAAAGGTATCTAAAATATATGTCCATTCATACATTATGTTGCCCTGACCTATTTTCATCATATCAAATACTACAATTTCTAACGGTTTTTTGCATTCCATTGATTTTTTACTAGATTAGTATAAGTTTTATTTTCTTTTCCTATATGCTTGTATTTATTTACATGAAAAAAAGTAGACAACAGATGGTTAATACCTATGTCTACTTTTATATTACAACCTCATTCTAGGGGTGGTCATGACTTGTCATTTAAATTTTATTCTATAAATTTAACCATTTATATATTATTTTGCAGTAATGGTATAACCATTTAAATCATCATTCGAAGGTGAATATGTGGTATAAGCAGCATTATCGTGTTCTTCACTTCTTATATTTATGCTTGATGAATTACTGTTAGCAGTTACTTTGATTTTGTCGCCTTTATCAAATGATGCTGAACTGAACCTATAAACTACAGTTTCATCGTCAATACTTATAGCATTCGGGGTAAGGGTCTTCCCTGTAGTTTGATTCGTAAATATAAAGTCATCACCATATAGATTTTGTATAGCATTATCTATATCCTGATTAAATTTTATATTTATAGTATCTGCATTTGAAGCATTAACTGCTTCAAAATCACTAGATTTTGTTACAGGAGGTATATAAACCTTAGTAGAACCAGTCCTTATATTACGGCCTGCAGCATCAACCGAACCATTATTTACCACACTTACAGTAGTGCTTTCACCACAGTCTTTTATACCGTCTACCTTTTCGCCATCATCTACACCGGATTTATATATGAGTATTACATCATTCCCCTCTGTACTACCACTATCGGGCTTGTATCCGTCAACCCTGAAATCACCTATATCAAGAGATTCTAGCGATGCTGAAAGTGCAACCCTAACAATTATATTATTGCCGCTGAAAGTCATATCAGCACCACCCGCTATAATCTTAGGTCCGCTGCTGCTACTTGTACTTATATCACCTATATATGAACCTAAATCAATTGAAGTACCATCTGCATCCACCACATTTTGAACTCCAACTTGAGTTACATCTCTAGCTGTAGTTCCATCACCTATAGTATAATTTGATGGAAATTCAATAGTTACACTCTTATCATCATAGGAAGGTGTTACATCAGCTCCTCCCGGAAGACTTTTTACCTTTCCAGTTCCATCTCTGTATACATAGTTTGATTTATTGGATATGGAATCATTATCCATAGTATGATTAAAAAACATTGTAACACCCTGATCGTCATCGGCCCTTTTAACTATCTCTGTAACGGTAACTCCTTCACTATCCATACCTGATAAAGTAGTAGTATAGGTATCCATTACATTAGGTTTCGCTTCAGTATCTATAACATTTTTTACAGTTAATGTATATTTTGAATCACTCAAGGTGCCATCGCCAAATTTCAAATCAAAGGTTGTGTTATTATTTCCATCTACAGTTATAGTATTTACGTTGTTTAACTTATAACTTATATCATTTCCATCTGAATCCTTAAGTGTATAGTTTCCAATATTTGTTGCATAACTCCTGACAACATCTTTGCTAAATTTAATTCTTATAGTTTCTTCATTCAAAATATTTGCAGATTTAACTGTAGGTTTTTCACTATCACTTCCATAATAGAGCGTACTATTTGTATCATTAATCGGATTTCCATAGGTATCCATTATGTCATTTTCAGCCAAAATTGTATTTGTACCCTGCTCAAGCATGCTTCCTACATTCTTTATCTTTACTACACTATCTCCTGAACCAGAATCAAAAGTAACATCGGAATCATCCACATCTAGAGTCGTACCATTTATTTTATAGTTTGAAGGCTCGAGAGCAGTTTGAGTGTCCATGGCCCTATTATACTTTATATATATGATTCCCGCATTGTTGCTTGTAACACCTTCAACTTGCGGACTTCCAGCTACTGATTCAACTGTAAAATTTTTAGATTGGCTTTGTATTGGAATATTGGCGGCATTATCAAATTTGCTTTGTGACGTTCCATCAGATACACTAAAAGTATTATTACCTATAGGAAGTGCAGAATTAAAATAGAAGTCTACTCCATCTGCCCAATCTCCACATTGATCTGTAAGTTCTGTATAGGAAGTATCAAGGCCATAGTTTTTAACACTTCTCTGATTTATCTTCATAGAGTATACATCATCTTCATCCATTCTTATGGCTTCTGAAAATTTTACTTTCAGTTTATTACCTCCAACTGCAGTAACTGATTCAATTGAAGGAGATCCAGTTTCTTCAAATTTAACTTCCTTCTCATATTCAGTTATACTGGAAGATGAGTCTTCAGCAAGCACATTGTTCTTTACTTTAAAAGTAACATTTTTCCCTTGAGAAAATGGATTTCTAAATGTAATGACTACAGTTCTACCATCATCTTGAAGATGTGCAGAAGCCTGTGTCTGAGATACAACTCCAAGATAATCACCATCTATCTCATAATTTGCAGTTCTCTCTGCAGAATCTTCATCAACATCAGTATTAAAAACAACTTTTATCTGATTAAGCCCAACTGCAGTTACAGAATTTACCGTATTACTCTCACTATCACTAACAATTCCCTGAGCTGCATTTTTAATATCAGAAACAGTACTATCTGAAATCGCACCATCTTCTGATATTACATTCAATTCTGTAGAAGAATCCGCCTTTGATTTAATATAATTTAGTGCATCTTTAGTTTCAGAATCCCCCTCTCCATTTACAAGTACCAAAGGGGATGAGTTTATTCCTGCAACAGATGCAGCTATGAGAGCATCTGTATATCTATCTCCAGATGCATTTGCCACATATATTTTATCGGATTTCAAATCGCTGGAAAAAGCCTTGAGTACATTTAAATTAGTTTCGAATCTATCTAAACCACCATCTATTCTTTCAACTGCCCCTAGACCATTATAAGTACTTTCATTTATAACGTTATCTATGCCTATTACTGTAACCTTAGAATTGTTGTTCTTTACAAAAGCAACTACGGAAGATATGTCATTATTGTCATTTTCACCAAGAAGGAGTATTTCCCCTTTAGCAGCAGCTACAGGTGCTGCAGAAAGGGCATCTGAAAAACCACTTCCTCCAGTCATCATTACGTTGGAAGGATCTACTCCAAGCTTAACAAGTTCCGCTGCCACAGCTGCGTTAGTTTCGTACCTATTTTTACCACCAAGTTCAATCAAGTTATAATTTTCACTTTTTAATTGTTCTCTTATGTTCTGGGATATTACTCCATCGCCACCTAATATATATATGTTTTTAGCTTTTAATTTACTTATTTCATCATTTGTAGTACTGTTTAAACTAGAATTTCCAGTTAAAAGTATAGGTGCATTAAGTTTTTTAGAAAGTACAACAGCACTTATAGCATCTGCATAACTTTCGCCGGATACAAGGATCACATTATCACTGCTCGTCCAATTGGAATCAGCAACAGCTGCTGCAGTGCCATAACTATCAGATCCACTTACTTGATTCAACTGATTTTCTGAAGCCTTTGCAGTAGCTGCAGGAATCGCTGAAGACATAACAAGTGAAAATACAACAGTACTTCCTATAGTTCTAAGAGTATTTCTATTCATAAAATTTACTACCTCCAGTCTTTTTTAGTGTTATATGAATATTGTACCATAGATGCTAGTTTTTTAGGCAAAATTTATACAAAAAATAGCCACCTCAAATACGAACTAATCACTAAAATAATTGTAAATAAAAATGAGGGAAAATCATTTCCCTCATTTTTATTTACAATTTTAAGTTAACTGACTCTAATATTATTCAGTCGCTACTGAAACAGCAATGTTATCTTTTGAAGCTGTTGCCTCACCTTTAGTTAAAGTAACTTTATAAGTACCATCTGTATTTTGAGCTACAGTAATTGTAGTTCCTGAATCATTAATGGCAGTAGTTACTTGCTCTTTTAAATATGCTGCTACATCAACTGTGCCTACTGGTGTTGTGTATGAAGGATTTACCTTTGAAATCTCATTATTAACATCTGTTTGATTAGTTGCTGCTGTATCAGTTGCACTAGTCGCATCATTAACAACCTCTTTAGTCAACCAAACATAAGTAGTGTCTTTGTCATCATCTGTAGGCACATAATATGCATAATCTCCGGATGCATCCTTAACTGTAGAAATTTTAGAAGAATCTTTAGGCGTAACTTTAACTTTCACTTTGTCACCTGATGATTTATCAACTGCCTTTTTAAGATCCTGTAGATCATCGTCTTGGAACTTAAATACTACTGATGTTCCATCTGCACTAACATCACTAGCATCTACAGTAGCACCTGATATACTAAATGTAAAATCTGAAGTACTAAGACTGTTGTTACTAATTGGAGTATCAAATTTAACAGCTATATCTACTTCATTACCATTAGCAGTTGCTTCTCCATTCTCACCCCAATTGGTAGCGATATCATTACCATCTCTATCAGTAATTAGCCTTGGACCCGCATCATATGAGTATATAGGTACTGAAGAAGCAGTAACATCTCCACCCAATATATCCTTAACATTTGAAATAGTTAATTTAGCACCGTTACCTACAGCTTTAATCTTATTAATCTTTGTAGTACTATCACTTGTATCATCATCACTTTCATAGAATGTAAGAGTTACCTCACTTCCATCTACAATAACTGAATCTGGTGTTTCTCCGTTTAATTCAAAGTTAGTTTTTTCATCTGAAGCACTACTATCTATAGGCATAGTAAAGCTTAATTTAGCCTTTAAGTCATCATCGTCATAATAAAGTTTTAAGGAGTTTTTCTTAGCAGTAGTATTACCTTCATAATCTTGTAGTGTTCCTCCATTGTTTCCAGTACTTAAAGAATTTCCATCTTCATCTTTAACACCAGTTGCATAAATTGATTTTATATTATACTCAGAAGATTTTGACCCATCAGCAACTATTGATGTATCACTTAAGTCGATAACTGCACTCTTATTGTCATCACTTACATCAATATCTGCACTACTTGGAAGGGTCTTAGTTTGTCCTTTTTCATTTACATATTCATAATTATCTGTATCGTTTAATGTGCCCCCATCCATTGCTTTATTAAATACAAAGACAACTTTATCAGCTGAAACTTTATAAACCTCCGCTGTTGCACTTACATCTTCAGAGCCATCAAATACAATAACTTTATCATCCATTATATTTGGAGTTGAAGCAGTATCTTGAATATTTTTTATAGTCAGTGTATACTCAGAATCTGTTAAATTTTCACTTACATGTAAATCAACTACATCTGTAGTATCGCCATCTTTAACTTCATAACTGGAACCTTTCCCTGGAATAGTAATTCCATTGCTTTCTTGATAAGAACTACTACTATCATTAATAGGCTGTATATTATCAGTGATATCAAGTCCATCCCCATCTTCCAATGTATAGTTAGATACATTAGTTGCATAAGTTGCATCTACATCTTTACTGAATTTTACTCTTATAGTGTCTTCATCAAGTGCATAAACGGAACTTACATCAGGCTTTGTAGTATCCTCATCCAATGTAAATGTTTCATAAGTGTCATCTGGTATATTATTTCCATAAGCATCTTCCACACTATCATCTATATATATGGTATTGGAATTTTTATTTAATAAACTGCTTACACCACTTATTTTAATTTGAGTATCATCTTTTTTAAGCTCAATTGTGGCATTATCGATTTCTTCGTTATTTATCTTGAAATATTTATTATTTTTAGCTGTCTTTTCATCCATAGGTCTGTCAAAGTTAATATATACTTTTCCACTATCTTCAGCTGTTATGCTTGTAATCTCAGGTTCACTACTAAGCTCATCTACATCAAAGTTTTCACTTGTATCTGCAACAGGAAAACCTGCAGCATCTTCAAGAGCATCATCATCTGCATCAGAAACACTTAATGTATTATTTCCACTACTAAGATCTGAATCAAAATATAATTCAACTTCATCAGTCCAATAATATTCATCAGCATCACTATCATCTGCTTTAATTGCATTATCTAAAGAAGAATACCTAAGTTCACCATCATCAGCATCATAATTAACTGAAAATGAAGATAAATTCTTATCGTTTATCTTAAGTTTGGATATTACTGATTTAAGTGCAGCAGCTTCAGTTGAACCCTTTGCTTTTACAGGTTCAGAAAATTTAATATCCAACTTATTATTTCCTCTAACTTCTACTGATTCAAGCGTAGGAGCCGTGGTATCTTCAAATGTTATAGTCTGACTGAATTCTGGAACTGTATCTGACTTGTCATCAGTAAGTATTCCTTTTTTAACTGTTACATCAACATCATCATTTTGTTTTTGTTTTTCGGCAAGAGTTATTAAAACAGTTTTATTATCATCCTGCAAGTTTGCAGTTGCTTTCTCATCAGTAAGTTTGGTTCCATCAACCTCATAATTTGCTACATCCTCAGCAGTATCTTCATCAACTTCCTGATTGAACACAACTTTTATTTGAGTTAACCCATTAGCACTTATAGATGAAACTTCTGGATCAACATCTGATGGAGTTGGATTTACAGCCTTATTAATTGCATCAACTATAGAATTTGAAACAACTCCCTCTCCTCCTATTACATTTAAATCAGTAGTTTTTGAAGCAGTATCTCCAATATACACTACAGCATTCTTTGTTGCATCTGAACTATCCTTATCAACTAATACAAGCGGTGCAGTATATTTTCCAGCTAATGCTGATGCAACTAAAGCATCTGCATATAAGTTATCTGGTGTAGCAGGACTTGCATTTGCCACATATAATTTGTCATTTTTCAAACTGTCTTTAAATTCATTTAATACATTTAAGTTAGTTTCAAATCTATCTTGTCCTCCATCTACTCTGGTGCTAGCTCCAAGAGCATTGTAGATAGTATCATTTATAACATTTTTAGTTCCAACCACTGTAACCTTTGAACTATTGTCTTTTACAAAATCAATAACTGATTGAATTGAGCTTTCATTGTTGTTTGCAAGTAATAATATCTGTCCTTTTGCTGCTGCAACCGGTGCCACTGACAGTGCATCTGAGAATCCTTCTCCTCCAACTACCAATACATCGCTGGCACTAACACCTAATTCAACTAATTTTTCAGCTACTTTTGCATTAGTTTCATATCTGTTGGCTCCACCAAGCTCTACCAAATTATAATCGGTTTTTAAGTTATTCCTTATGCTCTGTGAAATTGATGCATTTCCACCAATAACATATATGTTCTTTGGTTTTAATTGTTCTATTGCACCTTCTGCATCTGAACTAAGTGTATCTGGTGTAGTTAAAAGTATCGGTGCGTCCAATTTTTTAGCCAATGCAGAAGCACTTACTGAATCTGCATACCCTTCTCCTGATACTAATACTACATTATCAGTAGTTGTCCAGTTTGACTTGGCAACCTGGGCAGCTGTTGCATATCTGTCGGCACCACTTGTCCTTGTTACTTCTCCTGCTGCTGCTTTAACTGGACCAGCTGATAAAGCTGTAGTTAAAACTAAAGACATAAGTGTAGCACTTGCAAGTGCCTTTGTACTCTTTTTACTCATATTGTAATACCCTCCTCGATTAAGTGAATTTTAATTAAAATTCTTTTTCTTTATTTAATAAAAGATTATTGAATATATATAATATATATTTTTAAATATATACTTTCTTAAAATGTATGTCCAAGTACTATAAGTATATAACACATACCTATGTACAATTTTAAATTTATATATTTAATACCTATACTGCCTGGTCAACATTTATGAAACAAAAATAATTATATTATGTAATTTATAATATATGCTATCAATTACATGTAAAACTAAACCAATTTTTATAAAGAACTACCGTTTTTACGTTATTTCTAACAATTCATTCCTTATTATAGCATAATAAATCCATAATTTCTACAGTTTATATACTATGATAAATAATTTATTAATTAGAATTTATACTCTATGTTCCAATTATACAACAACATTTCTAATTTTTCCATACCTTAATTAATAGTAATTTAAGGCCGTAGAAGAAATATATTCCTAAAATATACCCCATAAAAAATAAAGTACATATAATTATACTTAAGTCAATGATATATTATTCTACATAACCTGTAAAAATCCTCTTTTATTCAATGCCTATAATTTCTAAATCATCATTATTTTTAAGAACTGCTTCTACCTCTGAAGAAACAGAGGAAGTTCCACCCACTATTATTATAGTGGAATCATCTTTTGCATTGGATAATATATAACTATTGGCATTTGCTACCTGGGTACTTCCTGCACCTGCTCCTGTGAGCACAAGAGGTGAACCAGTTTTAGCTGCAGCTGCTGATGCTACCAGTGCATCTGCAAATTGATCCTGGGCGGCTCCTCCTGCGGCTACATATATATTGGTAAAGTCCAGTCCACCATTTTCTTTAAAATAATTTAGTACTGCCAGGTTAGTTTCAAATCTATCTGATGTATTGCTGGTTACCTTGGTTCCACCTACGGAAGTTACTACAGACTCAGGCAATACCCCATCTCCTCCAAAAGCTTGTATCTCTAGATTTTTTGAAGTTATTATATCTTTGACTACAGGAGCTACCTCTTTTGTAGATGCAAATAATACAGGATATCCCTTCTGTGCTGCAATGGAAGCTACGGAAAGAGAATCTGCATATCCGTCTTGTCCATTTACCAGCATGGCAGTTTTTTGATTGCTCATTTGAAGCACTTTTTCAGCCACTTCTGCATTAGTTCCCATTCTGGTGGTATCAGTAGTTCCTGCTATACGTTCTACTTCATAACTGTCCTCCAATGTATTTTCTATATCTTCAGATACTACTCCTGTACCCCCTACTATGTATACTTTAGTGGCACCTAAACTTTTTATAGTTGAAGCAACTTCTGTTTCTAAGGTTTGTCCATGAGTCAGAAGTATAGGTGCGTCAAGCTGTTTTGCCAGTGGTGTGGCACTTACTGCATCCGCATAGCCATATCCATTTACCAATATTATATTATCGCACTTGTTGAACAAATCTAAAGCCACTTGATTTGCAGTACCTATTCTTCCCCCATCACCTCCATCTGTTCTCTTTACTGCAGCTGCACACACACTGCCGCTTCCCAGTGCTGCTGATAAAACCAGTGCAGTTAGTACGGAACTTAAAAATCTTTTCTTGTTTACCATCAGTTTACCTCTCCTCCAATTAATTATTAAATATACATTATTTTTATTATATAACAATACTGATTTTTTTTATAGATAATATCCAATTTTTATACCGGATCTTTATTCCAATTTTTTCTTTTATCATAGAAATAGTTGTAACTTTTTAAGTTCTTATAAATAAAATAATATTGTAAGCAAAATTGACGAGGTGAAAATCTATGGCATTCTCAGATAGAGAACTTCTGGCAAGAATTATAAAGTGCGAAGCGGGCGGAGAAGGAGACGTTGGCATGAGGGCCGTGGCAACTACCATTATGAATAGAGTACGTGTTCCTTATGGAGAATATCATAGAATAGGCCAGGGAGATATAAGACGAATACTTTATCAGGAAGGCCAGTTTGACTGCATGCGCTCACAAATCAGGGGAGTGACTAATCCCCAGACCATATGGGCGAACCCTCCGGATCAAGTACATTATGACATAGCCGACTGGGCACTGGCAGGTAACAGACTATTTAATATAGGTTATTCCCTCTGGTATTTCAACCCCTATGCCCCCTGCCCCTGGATTTTTCCATTTAACGGCGTAGGCTCTTTTCAGGTAAAAATACTGCAGCATTGTTTTTACAATCCAACGGAACTTTATGCACAAACTTAGACAATGCACAATGCACAGTTCACAATTTACAATGCACTATTAACCTTTAACTCTTAATTAATTAATAATAAATATGGAGGTATTTTAATGATTTCAAATTATCCTGAATACTTTAGAACTATGCCTATGACTCCTGAATTTACACCGGAAATGTGTGAAGAAATATCAGAAGATGAATTTATACAGGATACACTGAAAGATAATAATCTAAGACAAACCACGCCTACACCTACACCTGCACCACCTTCTACTTTTGAAATGGCTCCCGGCTCCCCTGTAAATCAGGATATAAATTACACTCAAGGGTACTTAAGAACACAGATAGGAAAAAGAGTAAGGGCAACTTTCCTTCTGGGTACCGGAACTCTTCAGGATCGTACTGGTGTTTTAGAAAGCGTAGGTATAAGTTATATAATACTTAGAAATGAAGAAACAAATAGCAGAGAACTGGCAGACATATATTCTATAAAATTTGTAGTTATATTTGATTAGTCCATAAAAAACATTTAGACCAGCATCTGTTGCTGGTCTATTAATTATCTTCTATTATATATATTTTCAGCACTTTCTCTTTCTTTATTATAAAATTCCAAATAAGAATATAACTGTCCATCTTTCTTCCAAGCCAATACCCCATCTAAGTTCACATTTTGTGCCGCATGAAAAATTGACTTGTCTATATCTTTAAAATTAATTTTCATTTTTTTTATCATATCTTTAATCTCATATCGTTTACTGCTCGTTCTTTTGGCTGCAACTATACACCCACAATTTAAGGGAGATATTCCTGCATTTTTCATAAAGGCTTCAATATTGCTTTCCTCTACAAAATAAAGGGGTCTTATAAGTTCTATATTTTTAAAATTTTTAGATTTTAACTTTGGCAGCATAGTTTTAAAACTTCCCCCATAAAACAAGTTTAGAAGAGTTGTTTCTATTACATCATTGAAATGGTGTCCCAGTGCAAGTTTATTGCACCCCAACTGCTGTGCCTTAGAGTACAGTGCTCCTCTTCTCATTTTGGCACAAATATAACAGGGATAATCTTTTCCAATATTATCTATTACATTAAAAATATGGGATTCAAAAATATGTAGAGGAATATTTAAATAATTGCAGTTTTCCATTAAAAGTTTTCTGTTGCTTTCATGATAACCTGGATCCATAGCAATAAATTCCATATGAAAATTTACCTTCCAATGCTTTTTTAATTCCTGAAATAACTTAGCCATAAGCATGCTGTCTTTACCACCAGATACTGCTACCGCCACCCTGTCTCCTTCTTCTACCAGATTAAATTCACTAATAGCCCTTACAAATTTTGACCATATGCGTTTTCTATATCTTTTCGTAATACTGTGTTCTATTTCTTTTAATGGTTTTCTCTCATTAAAGGGAACCTGTATTTTACATCCTGTTCCTTTTATCTTATCCACGTTATCACTCCGTTCTTTACCAGAACATTATAGCATTTATAGTATTACCGATTTAAGCCTCTTTTTCAATAGTAAAATTTAAATTTTAAAATACATATCTGTAAACTCCATATTGATCTGATCTATTTTATTTTTACACATAATTTCTTTATTGTCTCTATGATCAATTTTATCTATATAATTTTCTTCAATAATTTTTATAGGGAGTCTTACGGTAAATTCACTGCCTTCACCCATACTGCTTTTTACAGTGATTTCCCCTTCATGAAGCTTGGCAAAAGATTTTGCCAGATAAAGACCCATGCCACTTCCTTTATTTTCTACAGCAGTGCTACCTACCTGTCCAAACCTTTCAAATATGATTTGCAGTTTATCTTCTGGTATACCTATTCCAGTGTCTTTTACCGTAATATATACATTTTCATCATCACATTGAACATTTACATATATTTTTCCTTTTGGCGGAGTAAATTTCACTGCATTAGATAGTAAATTCAAAATTATTCTCTCCATCTTATCTGAATCCACAGCCATTATTTTCTCTTCTACATTTGTATCAAAAATTAATTCTATATCTTTACTTTCTACATAAGGCACTAAAGATAACGTAATATCCTCAACTATATTCACAATATTTTCATTATGACAGTTTAATTTTATAAACCCAGAATCCAGTTTGCTTATATCCAATAAATTGTTTATAAGCCTCATTAGCCTGTAACAGTTTTCCTTCATTATTTTAAGATACTCATCTTGCTTATCAATACATTTCTGGTCTTCACAGTTTTTGCATTCAGCCAGTACTTGTATTGCAGCAAAAATAACATTTAAGGGTGTCTTTAACTCATGGGATATATCAGATATAAATTCTGTAATATTTTTATTAAATTTTTGACTTTCATTCAGAAGTTCAGTATTTCTCTTTACGTCGCTTTTAAGTTTTTGAACCTGTTTTTCTAAGGTCATGCCGCAAAAAACACCTAATTTTGAGGAATCATCCAATAATTTATCATTGATTCTACCTTGTTCACTAAAACTATTCATATTTTCACACCCATTTCCGTATCAATAATTGTATTTTTATCCGAAGGCTACCACTTTGCTGACACCCATTTTTTTCAAAAAGGGAAATAAGCACTGCTGAGCCCCTGGATGAATTCTTCTAAGGTTCTTATGGAAAAACATTCCTCATGGGCAAACTCCAGCTGAACCTTAGAATCACTTGATTTCATAAAACACTGTAACTATATTGATAATTATATTGATAGTTATCCTATTATAGAACTTTTTGCAAGAACTACATTTAACTTGACATTTGGATATAAACAATTAGACAATAAGTAAAATAAATTTAATCTTTTAGAGAACATTTTTAAAATTGTTATTTCAGAACAATGCAATAAAACTTTACGTTTACTAATAATTATACCATTTATTCAATTAAAAATAAATATTTGAAAAGGATATTTTTGAATATTTTAAATGTTATGTATAAAATTAACATGAAATCAAAAAGTCATTATTTTCTATATAAATACAATTTTGAAAATTACTCTGGTACAAAATATGAATTTTTAATATTTATTTAAATTCCTCTAGAATTTTAAGAAGGATTTTTTTTTTTTTTGTAGAATTTATACATAGAATATAAGATGAAATAAATGTAGAATTTGTAGAAAATTGTAGATTAATATCAAAATGCTTCCATGCTCACTTGGGAAAGGATATAGCAACTATGCTTAAACTTCACTGGATAGAAATTTTTTTAAGACTTATTCCTGAAACTCTTTTAATAATTTGGGGTATATATGTAATAAATAAAACATCTTTTAATTTAAAAAATTATATTATATTAACTGTTGGACTAAGCTTTTGTAGTTTTTTTATAAGAGAACTCCCCATATATTGGGGTATACATACATTGATTGCTATAATTTTAATAATAAGTGTTATGTTTATTCAAGGTATTCCATTAATTGCTTCCACATACGGGACATTGAGCATGTTCTTAATTCTTTCCTTCAGTGAATTTTTAAATATTTTAATACTAAGTATATTTAACATTGAAATAAATTTAACATATATAGATTCCATTATGGGTTCTATTAGAAAATGTTTGCTTGGAATTCCTTCTCTTATTATAATGTTTTTATTTATTATACTAATTCGACATTTTAAAAAATAATAATACCAATTTTTTGAAAACTTAATTTTAATTTAAATAACATTCTTAAAAATATAACGAAAGGACACAACAATTATGCTTAAACTTCACTGGATAGAGATTTTTTTCAGAGGTATTCCTGAAAGTTTTTTAGTGCTGGCAGGAATATGTGTAATAACTGAAAAGTTTCTTCCTATAAAAAACTATATTATTTCAAGTATCCTGCTGAGTCTTTGTATTTTTTTTATAAGAAGACTTCCCATGTATTGGGGTATTCATACACTAATATTTATCATTTTAATAATAAGTATTATGTTTATTCAAGGCATTCCTTTAACCTCTTCTATTTGTGGCACATTTTGTATGCTTTTAATACTCAGTACAAGTGAAGTTCTAAATATATTAATACTAAATATTTTTCATATCAAAACAACTTTGCTATACATAGATTCTATCAGTGCTTCTATTAAAAAATGTTTACTGGGAATTCCTTCCCTTATTATGGTATTTTTGTTTGTATTGATACTTTATTATTTTAAAAATAAACATATTAATCCATTAAAAACTTAATTTTCTTGTTAAAATATTAAAAATTTCATTTATTTTAATATTTTAAGAAGGAATTTTACTTTTTATGTAGAATTTTCACATATATAACTTGTTTAAATAAAATTATAAAATTCAGAAGGGATTTTAATATATGTTGAAACTTCACTGGATAGAAATTTTTTTAAGACTTATTCCTGAAATGTTTTTGGTAATTTGGGGAATAGCTACATTAGCTAAAAAATCTTTTAGTGTAAAAAAATACATATTTTTAAGTATTATAACAGGACTAGCTGTATTTTCTGTAAGAAATCTTCCTATATATTTTGGAGTTCATACCATAATAATAATTATTTTAACTATAATTATCATGGTAATTGCAGGAATACCTATAATTGCTTCCATATATGGTACATTAATTATGTCCTTAATACTTTCATCAAGTGAATTTCTAAGTATATTTATATTAAACTTTTTTAATATAAATACAAATATTAATATTAATAATATTAATCCCCTAAAAAAGTGCCTACTTGGTATTCCTTCACTAGTAATTTTATTTTTAGTAATTATTATCCTCCATTATATATTAAAAAGGAGAGAAAAGCTAAAAAATGTATCTGACTGAAAAACTGGCAGTTTCTTTAGGGAAAAAAGCTAAAATACTTTTAAATATAGACAAAAATAGAGAACAAATTATAGTATATGGTGCAATTAATCTGCTGCAGACTGTATTTTCTATTTTATGGATTATAATTGCAGGATTTATTTTAGGAGTACTTTATGAAGCTCTTATATTTTCCACTGCAGCAAGCATTTTAAGAAAATATTCTGGGGGTGTACATGCTTCTTCTCCCAATAGATGTATTATAATAGGTACTGTTTTATCCTCTGCTGCAGGACTTGTAATTGATAAATTTCCTTACAGTCTCTCTCTTATAAACACTACAGCTATGGGTATATTTTTCATAACAGCTTCATTTATAATAGTTATTCTAAAAGCCCCTATAGACAGCATTAAAAAACCCATTACAGATTTAAATATGAAAAAAAAATTCAAAAAAAATTCTATTATTACATTAATGATATTTTCAATAATTATAGCAATCTTATCTATAATTTATAAAATTACCTTTAAACTTTGTTACTTGAAAATTATCTACAGCATTATTCTAGGTATTTTATGGCAGTCTATTACCTTAACCAAAATATGTACAATAACCTTTGAAAAAGTTACTTTTACTTTAAAATTTATAACTGGAAGGAGTCTATAATAATGAAAAGTAAATTTATAAAAATATTTTTATCCTTATGCGTATTAATATGTACATTAATGGCTTTTACAGTTTCTGCCTCAGCATGTTATTGGGGATTTTATCAAACAGAAGAACCTGATTGTTTGAGAAAGTAAATAAAAAATCTGAGCATATTCTTAGTAAAAATTACTGATTTATGAAATTGGTGATTTTTACTTTTTAAAAACCAAATATAATTTGTATGATTGGAGGACTATCTGTGAAATCTGTTACAAGAGATATGTCTGTTATGCTGTCCATGATAAAAATAGCCATAATAATATTTATTTCACTAATTATATACATCAATCTGCCTAATTACTGGACATATTTAAATATAAAAGAAAATATTAATTTCAGTTTATATACTACAGCTTTTCTCTCAGGTATTCTAGCACTAATTTATATAATGTGGCTTATAATTAACGTTAAAATAGAGCGATCCTCAAATGTATTCAGAAAATCCTGGCTCATAGAGACAATATTTTTTACATTATTGATTGCTTTGCCCATATACCTGTCTAATTCTTACGAAAATGAATATAAATACCTGTTTCTACTATTGATAATAGCTGCAGTAATACAGTATGGCTCTCGATATGGAATTATAACTGCCTTTTTTTCTTCCTTTTTTATACTGGGAGCGGATTTACTATATGCCCCCACCATAAAAGATGTAAATGTATATTTCCAAAAGGATTTGATACTGGTGGGGATATTTATATTTATATCCTGGATACTTGGTTATTATGTGGATATAGAAGCTGAAAATAATAGAAATAAGGACAACAAATTGGACTTGTTGAACTGCAAATTAAAAGAACAAAATATCAAAAGAAAAGATATTGAATTTTCACTGTTTAAAAATGAAGTATGCTTTCATATGTTATTTCAAGATTCCATAAACTCCATTATAGTCCACGATAAGGGAAAGATAATTTATGCAAACCAAAGTGCCGCCAGACTTTTGGGATATGAGAACCCTCTAAAATTAAATGATAAATTATTGTATAGTCACTATAACCCTGAAGATATATCCGACCTCAGAGAAAAATATACAAATATTATAGATGAAAAACTATCTACAGTTGTAAATGAAGAAAATATACTAGACTGTGAAGGTAATACTATTTCTATAAGAAATACTTCTTCATTTTTTATTTATAACGGAAAGCCTGTTATACTCACTTTTCTCCTGGATTTAACCTCTCAAAAACAAATGGAAACTTTAAAAAACACTGCAGAAAAAAATTTAAAATTATTAAATGAAACCAAAGAATTCAACACCCTCATAATGGACTTTTTTATAAATATGTCCCATGAAATCAAAACACCTGTAAATGTTATATTTGTAGCTATTCAAACTATGGAGATATATTTAAATAAATACGACAATGAAGATATGGAAAAATGTAAATCTTATTTAAAAACCATGAAACAAAATTGTTTAAGGCTGATAAGATTAATAAATAATATAACAGATATAACCAAGGTGGACTCCGGATTTATCAATCTTAACAGACAAAATATGGATATAGTAAGTGTGGTGGAGGACATTACCCAATCCGTGGCTTCCCATATAAACTCTAAAAATATAGATTTAATATTTGATACAAATACAGAAGAAAAAATTATGGCTTTTGACCCTGATAAAATGGAACGTATAATGCTGAATTTACTTTCCAATGCTTTTAAATACACCTACTCCACAGGACATATATATGTAAATATAGAGGATAGAGGTAAAACAGTACTGATTACTGTAGAGGACGATGGAGATGGAATTCCTGAAGATAAACTCCAGGTTATATTTGAACGCTTTGGCCAGGCCAACCGTTCTCTATCCAGGGAACATGAGGGAAGTGGAGTAGGTTTATATCTTGTAAAATCTTTTGTAACCATGCATAATGGAAAAATAGATGTCAGCAGTATACAGGGAAAGGGAAGTAAATTTTCCATAGAATTGCCTGTGGAAATAATTGATAACGATGAATCCCAAAATAACACACCATTCAAGACAAATGTGGAAAGAATAGATATAGAATTTTCTGATATATATTCCCTTTCAAATTAAAAGAGTTTGCAGCTTAAATAAAAACTACAAACCCTTTTATTTAAATTTTAAATTTCTGCACCATTCCATTCAACTGTTGAGCCAGTTCTGCCTGACTTTGTGCTGTCATTGATACCTGAGCAACAGCTTTTACAGTTTCGTCAATACCATTTTGTATTATCTCCGTATTTTCCCAGGATTTTTGTGCAGTAGAAGACATGCTTTGTGCCGCTTCACTTACCTGGCCTATGGTTGCAGCCAACTCTCCTGACATGGATGCCAGCTCTTCTGACATTTTGCTTACAAAATCTGCATCGTTATAATATTCCACGCCCATACCTGCAAATGTTTTAAATTGGAGATTTACCTTCTCATTTATAAAATTCAATATTTCCTCACTGCTTTTGGATATATTTTTAAAAGCTTCCTGAACCTTTACAATAGTGTCCTGAATACCTACAACAGCTTCTGAGGACTGTTCAGCAAGTTTTCCGACCTCTTCTGCTACTACAGCGAACCCTTTTCCATGTTCTCCCGCCCTGGCAGCTTCTATAGCTGCATTAAGAGCCAGTAAATTTGTCTGTTCTGCTATGCTTCCTATGGTATCTGCCATTTGTATTATATTTTCCACTACTTTGCCATCTTCAATGGCCTTTAAGGTATTTTGTTTTTTCTCTTCATATATTTTTTCAGTATATTCCATGGCAGTTTTTCCTGTATTTCTTACATTGGTGGCTCTCTCTTTAGCATGCATGGAATTATTGCTTCCATCCATAGCCTTTTGTGATAATTCATTTACACTTGAGTCCACTTCCTCTATGGAAGCAGTTATCTGCTCAGATGCGGCACTGGTTTCCTGTATACTGTTTGCCACATTTTTTAATGAGCTGTCTATACTCTGGGCCTTAGATGAAAGTTCCTCTGAAGTTGCAGATAACTCCTGGCTGGAACTGCTCATATTTTCAGAGTCTTCCATAATATTTTTCACCAAATCCACTATATTTTTTTGTGCCTTGTTAAGAGATAGTGCAACTTGTCCAAATTCATCTTTTCTCTTTACATTTGTATTTGAAGAAAAATCAAAATTTGAAAACTTATCTGCCAGCTCTTTAATTTTTAAAATAGGTCTGTTAATATTATTTGATGTAATAATTCCAAGAACTAGGGATAAAACCGCACTGGCCAGAATTATTACAATTAAAAATATAAAAGAAGATCTATATTGGGCAATTCCACTATTATAATCATTTTCAGCTGCTTTCACTTTTAGAGCTATGTACTGATCAAGTACAGAAAACACTTTTGTTCTATAGCTTTCTGTTTGTTCAAATTGTATTCTGCCATTTTCATAATCCCCCTGTTGTATAAACTTTATGTAATTTCCTCTAGCACTTCTCCAGCCTTCTAAATATTGTTGAAATTCTCCATACAATTGTTTGTCTTTATCTGTTACTATGGTAGATTTATAGTCCGATTGGAGCTTTTCATCCTTTTCTTTTAACTTATCAATGTTACTGATAATATCATTTAAACTATCTTTATTAACTGGATCCAGGATAACAAGCATATCTGATCTGCCTTCCATTAGATTTGTCTTCAATTCTTGAAGAATGTTTGTACTTCTTAAATTTATATTATACATATTGTTTAAACTGTCATTTACATTTCCTATCTTATTTATAGATATGATTCCTACTAAACATGTAAATAGTGTTATTACAATAAAGGATAACATTAATTTTTTAAAAATCTTTAAATCTGAGAACCAATTCATTATAAAAATCTCCTTTACATATTTTACTTTAAATTATTATAACATATTAATATTTAAAGTTATAACTTAAATTTATAAAATTTTCTTAACGTAAATTAGGAAAGCTAGTGTTTTAATATAGTTTTTTACAAAAATAAAATGGTAGGTTATACCTACCATTTTATTATATATTATATAGAGTTTTTTAGATAGCAGTTTTTAATATATACTAAGTTCTTTAAACTATACTTTTATATTCCAACTGACTCTTTACTTCCAATTCACTTTCTATTGCCTCTTCAATTACATCAATGCCATATTTTAATTGTTCCTGGGTTATTACAAGAGGCGGCAAGAATCTTATTACATTACTTAACAATCCTGCATTTAAAACTACTACTCCTCTTTTAAAACAATATTGTGTAACCTTTTTAACCAGCTCTGCATAAGCTTCTTTTGTGCTTCTGTCTTTTACAAATTCCACTCCTATCATTGCTCCAAGGCCTCTTATATCACCTATTACATCATATTTTTCTCTCATGTGCTGAAACCTGGCTGTAATATATTTCCCAATTTTAAAGGCTCTACTACAAAGATCATCTTTATCTATCTTTTCTATAACCTTAAGAGCTGCAACACATCCCAGAGGGCTTCCCGAATATGTGCCTCCAATACCTCCTACACAAGCAGCATCCATAATTTCTGCCTTTCCTACAACTGCACTTAACGGAAATCCATTGGCAATTGACTTTGACATGGTTATAATATCTGCTTCTACTCCAAAATGTTCATGGGCAAATAATTTTCCGGTTCTTCCAAAGCCGGCTTGTACTTCATCAATAATAAATACTATGTCATTTTCATTGCATATTTGTTGAATAACTTTAAAATACTCTTTTGGAGGTACTATGAATCCACCTTCCCCTTGTACCGGCTCTGCTATTAAACAAGCTATTTCATCCTTGGAATTTACGGTTTTCAACATAGTCCTAAGTTTTTCAGCACAGGCTATACCACATTCAGGATATTTGCATCCAAGGGCACATCTATAACAATAGGCACCTTCTGTCTTATAAGTTTGTGAGGCAAAGGGTCCAAATCCATCTTTATATGGCCTGTATTTACTTGTTATAGACATTGTCATATTGGTCCTGCCGTGAAAAGAACCCCAAAGGGAGATTATACCTGATTTTTTAGTATAGGCTCTAGCTATTTTGATGGCATTCTCCACTGCCTCCGCACCACTATTGGCAAACATAGCTTTTTTTTCATAACTGCCCGGTGTAATTTCTACAAGTTTTTCCGCCAGGGCAATATATGGCTCATACATATTTACATGAAAACAAGGATGTATATATTTATCAAGCTGGGCTTTTACGGCTTCCACTACTCCCTCATCTCTATGTCCTACATTTTGGACTCCTATAGCCCCTGCAAAATCAACAAATACATTTCCATCTATATCTTGTATAAGTGCACCTTTAGCCTCTTCCACAAATATAGGTGCACTGCATCCCACTCCTTTAGCTACATATTGTTCTCTTTTTTTAATAAGTTCCTTAGACTTAGGTCCTGGTATTTCAGTTATAATTTTTGCATTCTTTTCCTCAATCATTTTTAACGCCCCCATACATATACATACTTCATAATAAATTAATATATTTTTATATTTAAACTTATAATTTATTGATTTGATAAATATATTATATATAATTTAACATATTATCATCCATATTCATATGTATAAAAAGGACAATTATATAACACAGCATTTGTTTACTTTATACAGGTCAAGAAGTTCTTTATTTTGAAAGCCATATCAAATTTAAATAAATGTTCCATATTTCTAAGATTGCAGTTTAATATCTCTTCTATTCTTTTTATTCTATATTTCAAGGTATTCTTGTGAATAAAAAGTTCCTCTGCACTCTGTATCAAATTACAATTTTCATTAATATAAACCTGCAAAGTTTCGACTAAACTTGTAGAATTTTTATTGTCATATTCTATAAGTTCTCCTAATATTTCTTCAAGAAGTCTCTTCATTTCATCTTTTTTGTCCAGGTCAAACAATAACCTGTACATGCCCATATCTTTATAATTGCATATTTTATTTTTACCTCCTCCTAAAATCTTTAAAGCATTTTGTGCTTTATTTACACTATCTTTAAGTTCTTCAAGCTTTGTCCAGAAACTTCCTATACCAATACCTATTTCAAGTTCTCCTACTTTTAAATTTATATTACTTAAAATATCTTCTGCAATTGAATCTATTTTATCTTTTTCATCCTTTTCCACAGGAAAAATAATTATAACAAAAGTATTTTCAATTATATTAATTGATTTTTTATTTAATTTATTCATTATATTAAATATAATCTGTTCAATCTGCTGTCTTGTTTTGGTTTCTAAATCTTCATTCCAAACTCCATCTTGTTTGACAAAGCTTATAAAATTATCTATGGATATTACCATTGAACAATAAGTCTTGCCCGGGTTGTATTTATAAAATTTAGATTTATTTGCTTCATCTTCATTATAGTTTAAATCTCCAAGAATAATACTCCTTATGAAACTATTCATTGACTCCTGTTCCATTTTATTCATAAAAATTGCTTTACATATACTTTGACTTATGTCTATTAATCTTACTTCAAAGGGTAATTCAAATATTGGAAAATCAAGATAATCTGCAAGTTCTATTATATTTTGGGGAGTGCTTGAAATATAAGGGCCTATATTTATAACAAGTCCAGCTATATTCTTGGAATTTAAATCTTTAATTAACTTGTAAAGAATATTTATATCATCTTTTATAAGTATTCCTGTTATTAAAATCAATTCTCCTCCCTTTAGCCAACGTATATATCCCGGGTTTTCCATAAAATGCACCCATTTTATAATTCTTCCCATACCTTTCTTTCCTGCTACAATCTTTAATTTATTTGCATATGGTAAAGTCCTTATATTTTCACAATTTATTATCATAATTTCACCACACACCTTCATATTATTCTTAGCATTTTTTAAAAGAACGCCTTTATTTTGAAAATTTCAAAATAAAGGCGCCTAAACAAATTTTCGAGATATATTATGAGTCGTATTATCTAGAAGAGATATGTCATAACAATAAATTAAATACATTATTAAATTTATTATTATTTATTAATAATATTACCATTTTATTAAAATGTCAATGATTATTCTGATAATTTACTTATAATTTATTGAATTGTTATGTTAATCAGTATTTAAAAGGAGCTTACAATGGTTAAATAACATTGTAAGCTCTCTTCTTTTATATTACTTTATGGGAATAAACTCCAAAGTCCATATCAGGTCTCTCTTCATTCAATATTTTTATAAATTCTTGTAATAGCCCCATTTTTTTTAACTTTCTTAAAAAAGATTTTGGATAAGGTATATCTTGAACATAGCTTTTTCTTGGATCTATTAGCATAAGTGACCCATCTTTTTGAACAAACAGATGAGGAAATCTCATTTCCAGTTTTGTAAAACCCAGCTTCTTCATATCATCAATAAGCTCTATCACTCTTATAACAAAGGACCTACTTAAACCATTCTTTATAAGATAATCTTTTACATTAGTTCCCCCCACGTATTCTCTAATCATATAATACTTGTCCATTTCATAAGCCCTAGGAAAGTGAGGACTTCCTTCTACAGATTTTAATATATCAAATTCACGTTTACAGCTGTGTGAACTATTGAATATTTTTAAAACTTTTTTGTCTGGCATTAAATATACTTGTCCACTATGCCCTCCCCCTAAATACTTGCAAGATCTTAAATCAACTGGGATACCTTCATAATGGTCCTGTGAATTTTTCACAATAACACCTCCTTTGTTTTTATGTAATATAAAAACAAAGGATTTAAAATGCCATTAATACATACTATTAAAATATGTTTATTATGTTACTATATTTATTTTTAGAATATTAAGTATCTTATACATAATTTTTATCATTTACGGTTAAACTTATAATGCCTTGATAATATAATAACTCCCATATGTAATAACTCCATAAATTTAATGAATTTTATTTGAAATCCTCATTTAAAATAATCCTAGTTGAACAACTAGGATTATTTTGAATGAGAGAGTCCACAGCAATTTTGCAGACTTCCATTATACAATCTGTAAGGATGAACTCTATAGGATTCTAAAATGATCTCATCATCTATTATATATTTGTGTTTTAAATAATCCTCAAAATCATATAGACTCATAGAAGAAACCTTCAATCCTGAGATTATATACAATATGGATCTATTAAAGTCTATGAAATATTCCCGGGAACTGCTTAAAATTACATAATCAGTTTGTATAATAAATCTGATTCCCGAATAACCATTTTCAATAATTTCATCTATATGCTTTGAAAGCTTTGTTCTTATTTCAGTTAAATCCAATTTGTCGTAATAATCAATCATCTTATGTACATTAAAATTTTTTATATAACTAAATCCACATATATCCGATAAATATTTTATTAATTCACTATATACTCCAGGAGCCATGCACACATATATTTTTTCATTCTTATCAATACCATCTTTAATATAGTTATACATGTTTAAAACTAAATGTTGTAACCCAAAATAATAAAAAGAAGAATGAAATCCAAAAATATTATTTTTATCCATAATCATTACCCTCTATAAATATAAATTAAACTTATGTTTTATATATTCTATGCTATAACATCATACTCCTTTTAATATTTAGTAAAATTTCTTTATTTATGTGAATTTCACTATATTATCTAAAATAATTATATTACTTTTTTACTTAAAAATAAAAAATTCTTACCTTCTGTAAAACTTTGGCTTATTGGTTTGGAAATAAATATAAAAGTATACAAAAGAAATGACATACAGTTCCTCCTATGACAAAAAGGTGCCATATAGCATGATTATAGGGTATTTTATTAAACATATATAAAAGAGCCCCTACTGTATATATAATTCCTCCTGAGACTAAAAGAACTATTGCTGTAGAAGATAACTTTACTAAAAGTATTTTTATGGCAAAAATTATCATCCAGCCCATGAATATATATAACAAGGTAGATGCAACATCATATTTGCCTACCCAGAATACCTTCATTATTATTCCGAGTACTGCCATAATCCATACTATCCAAAATAGTATCCAACCTACAGAATCTCTTAAAATTGTCAGGGTAAAGGGAGTATAGGTTCCAGCTATTAAAAGATAAATGGATGAATGGTCAATTATTCTAAAAACCCTCTTAGCTTTTGGGTTGGTTATGCTGTGATATAAGGTAGATCCCAGATATAATATGAACATGGAGATTCCATAAATTGTATAACTTATAACATACCATTTATCACCCAGCCTGCTTGAAAATACAATTAAAAGGACCATAGCTGCTATGGACAAAAGTGTAGCTATGCCATGAGTTATGGCATTTGCCATCTCCTCTCCTCTTGTATATAATTTAACTTCATTATACAAATGAAACCACTCCTTTAAAATTTAATATATATATTATTATATGTAGTTTTGTAAACTATATGTACTGTATACAATAATATCACATGAGATATTCATATTCAATACTTGTTATCAATTTTTACTGTATACTTATAGTAAATAAATTGATTTTTTAGTATAATGTATGTGTTAATGTATGTCTTGTGAAAATTCCAGGAGGGTCTAATAATGTTAAAAAGAAGCATAACAGATGAATTGATTAAAAAATTTGAAGAATTGTTAGAACAAATAATTTTTAATAAAAAAAATGAAAATTATACAAAGGCCATGAATTTGATAGATGATGCCTTTAAGTATATATTCAGGCTTAGCATAAAATTTTTTAATTCTTTTTCTACAGAAAACTTACTTGAAATAATAAAAAGTGATGGAACCATAAATGTGGATAAATATATAATGATGGCTAAATTATTAAAAGAAGAGGCAGATATTTTAGAAAACCAGCATAAGACAGAAGATGCTTTTTACATATATGAAAAATCTTTAAATCTTTTTTTAAACGCCTATTTAATCAAAGATGATCACTGTAATCTAGAAAACTATTTTTCAGATATTGATCCCATTATAATTAAGATTTCCCCTTATAAACTATCCCTAGATGTTGAAAATAAACTAATAGAATATTACCTGAAAATTGGAATATATGATAAAGCCGAAAATATATTATATGAAATGCTGCAAGACAGTAATTTTTCTGAAAAATGTCTAAAAAATGCCCTGAAATTTTACCACAATCTACTTTTAAAAAGTGAAGATGAACTCAATAGAGGTAATCTGCCCCGGGAAGAGATAATTGAGTCATTGAATTCTTTAAATGAAAAATTATTAAGATCAACATAAAATAAATGATTGAGACCTAAAAAGGTTTCAATCATTTATTTTAACTTTCTCTTCAATACATACTGGATTTTTATTCTTTTTTTGCGTAAATGTCATAAGAGAACCAAATAATATAAATAATATACCCATTACAGTATTAAATGGTATACTCTCCTTTAACAGTATTAATGCAAGAATAGGAGCAAGAGCTGGTTTTATAAAGAATACCACAGATGCAGTGGATGCAGAAGTATTGTCCATGGCAAGAAAATAAAATAAATATCCAAGACCGGTTACAACTACACCTAAATAAATTATAACAAATATATTTGAAGAGTTTATGCCCTGAAATAGTGGAATATCTGAAAAAATATGAAAACTGCTATTTGAAACTGCATTTTTAAATATTGAAAGTTTAGAAATACATATTAGAATAAACATTATCATGTCTCCTACTAAAAATGTTATGCAGTTCATGGCTATACTTCCATATCTATAAGATTTCATTTTACCTACTACACTGTATATTGAAAATGTAAAGGCAGCTATTACACACAACACTATTCCTGTAACATTTCCACCCTGTGCTGCTTGAAAAGGATTCAAAATACATACTATTCCAATTAAACTTAATACTAAAGAAACAATGGTAGCTTTATTTAAATCTTCTTTTAAAATTAAATAGGCAAAAGGAATTGTAAATATGGGGTTTGTACTAAATATTATAGCTACAATGGAAGCTTTTGTGTAAACTATAGCAAACTGGAAAAAGGACATGCTAATTACAACACATAAAAGTCCCGTTATAATAAAATACCCAAAATCTTTTCTATTTAATTTTATACCTTTATTTTTAAGTATTTTAATGGTAGATGGTAACAATATAAGTCCACCTATTAAAAATCTCAAAAAATTCAACTGAAATGGATTTATAACATTAGAAATTACTTTACCTGCTATTTCCATAGTACTGAAGGTTATAGCAGCTAAAATAATATACAGATATCCCATGCTGTCATCTCCTCTTATTAAAAGTTATGGGTTAAAAGTGAAAAGTTATGGTTGGTTTTCTTCAGTTAAAACTGAGGAAAACCTATGCAATACTATTGAAACTTTGCTTCAATAAACCTTAATTTAGAATTTTTCATAACAAAGTAGAGAAAAATTCACCTTCACTTTTCACTCTTAACTCTTACTTCTTAACTAAAATAAAACCCCACCATGCCGCAGAATAAGTTATATTGAACCCGCTCTTAACAGGTGGGCATCTCCTTTTTGCTTCTTGTGCCCAAAATAAATTGAGTTTCATTCCACAAAAAGAGTTGGATTCCCCTTTATAAAATGTTCAGCCAACATTAACTCATTCCCCGTACACAGTAGGAAATTAATACATATTTTTATGAAATTTTCAACTTTCAACTACAATAGAAGTTATCTTATAATACTATTATACTACATTTTTTTAAATTTATCTTTAGTATGTATATTAATTTAACTGTAAATTAAAAAATATTTTGGTATTATGATATTTCTATTCCTAAATCTTTTAACTGGGATTTATCTACTACATTTGGTGCTTCTGTCAATGGACAAAATGCATTTTGGTTTTTAGGAAAAGCTATAACATCTTTGATATTATCTGTTTTAGCTAAAAACATTATCATTCTGTCAAATCCATAAGCAAGTCCTCCATGAGGTGGTGGACCAAATTTAAGAGCTTCCAAGAAATATCCAAATTTATCCCAGGCAGTCTCTTTTGTAATACCAATTGCCTGAAACATTTTCTCCTGAAGTTTTGTATCATGTATTCTTATACTTCCTCCACCTAGTTCTTCTCCATTTAACACTATGTCATAGGCCTTGGCCCTTACTTTTTCCGGGTTACTTTGCAGATACTGTATGTCTTCGTCCATAGGCATGACAAAAGGATGATGTTCTGCCTGATATCTATTTTCCTCTTCATTATAAGATAAAAGAGGAAATTCTGTTATCCATACAAATTTAAAATCATTATTTTCTTCCAGTATGCCGGTTTGTTTAGCCATGTGAATTCTAAGGGCACCCAGGCTTTCAAGTACAACTTTATTTTTATCTGCTACTATTAATATTAAATCTCCTTCAGACGCTTCCATTTTATTTAATATATTCCGGGTATCTTCTTCTGTCAAAAACTTTGATATGGAGCACTTAATTCCTTCTTTTTTATATGCCATCCATATAAGTCCTGAGGCACCATAGGTTTTTACAAATTCAACCAGCTTATCTATTTGTTTTCTTCCCATAGAAGCAGAACCAGAAACTTTTATGGCCCTTACAGAGCCTCCTTTTTCCAATGCACTTTGGAATACTTTAAAATCCACACCTTTAACAATTTGACTTATATCATTTATCTCCATGCCAAATCTCAAATCCGGCTTATCACTTCCATATTTATCCATGGCAGTCTTATAAGTCATTCTTTCTATAGGAAGTTTTATATCCACATCCAATATCTGTTTAAATACCCTTTGAAGTAGTCTCTCATTCAATTCCATTACTTCTTCCTGGTCTACAAAGGAAATTTCCATGTCTACCTGAGTAAATTCCGGCTGCCTGTTGGCTCTTAAATCCTCATCTCTAAAACACTTTGCTATTTGAAAATATCTGTCATACCCGGAAACCATTAACAGCTGTTTAAATAACTGAGGTGATTGAGGAAGGGCATAATATTTTCCCTTATAATTTCTGCTGGGTACAAGATAATCTCTGGCACCTTCTGGAGTACTTTTCCCAAGTATAGGAGTTTCTATTTCCAAGAATCCCTGTTCATCTAGAAAATCCCTTATAACTTTGGCAGTTTTATGCCTTAACATAAATATTCTTTGCATATCCGGTCTTCTTAAATCAAGATATCTATACTTAAGCCTTATATTTTCAGCCGCATCCAGATTTTCCTTTATGTATATCGGGGGAGTTTCCGACTCTGAAAATATTCTTATATATTCCCCTTTTAACTCTATCATTCCTGTTGGGATTTCCATATTAGGGGATTCCCTTTTTACAATAGTTCCCACCGCTGCTATACAGTATTCTGATTTTACACTATCTGATTTTTCAAAGGCCTCTTTATCTATTTTTTCCCCAAATACTATTTGAAGTATTCCTGTCCTGTCTCTTAAATCTACAAATACAAGACCTCCCAAATTTCTCTTTCTCTGAACCCAACCCATGACAGTAATTTTATCACCTATGTTTTTTTCTGTTAATTCACCACACATATAGGTTCTCTTAAGTCCTTTTAATTCTTCTCCCATATTATATCTCCATTATATACTTAAGCACATAATAGATTTTCAACTCCTATCCTATTATTATTTGAGTACTTCAAGTCTTACAAACTATATCTTTGTTAAACTTAAAATTGCATTTAAATCTTCTAAATTGATCTCAAACTGCTGCCCATCTTCCATTCTCTTGAATTTAGCAATACCGGATTCAATTTCATTTTCCCCCAATATAACTGTGAACCTTGCATTTATCTTATTGGCATATTTCATTTCTGCTTTTACACTTCTACTCATATGGTCATATTCACATCTTAAATTTTTTTCCCTTAATTTGTTCACCAGACTGAAAGCCTTTATTTTTGCTTTATCCCCTATAGTTCCAATATATAAATCTATATAGGGAAGTTTGGGTATTTTTATGCCATTTTCACTGAGTGTAAGAAGTGTTCTTTCTATTCCCATACCAAATCCTACCGCAGGCATTTTAGGTCCTCCCACTTCTTCTATTAAGTAATCATATCTTCCCCCACCGCATATGGTTATATTCTTATCAATTATTTCAAATACAGTTTTACTGTAATAGTCAAGTCCTCTTACTATTAAAGGATTTATCTTATATTCTATTCCAAGACCTTCAAGATATATCTTAAGACCTTCAAAATGCTCCCTGCACTCAGGGCATAAGTGGTGAAGCATCAAAGGTGCATCTTTAACTATTTGCCTGCAGCTTTCTACCTTGCAATCCAATATTCTCATAGGATTTTTATGAAACCTGGTCTTACAAGTATCACATATATTGTCATATTGTTCAGATAAGAAAGCTTTCAATATATCATTATATTCTTTTCTGCATTTAGAACAACCTATACTGTTTATATTCAGTTCTATTCCGTCTACCCCAAGTTCTTTATAAATTCTCATGGCCAGACTTATTACTTCTGCATCCAATGAAGCCTCCCAGGAGCCAAAAGCCTCTATGCCAAACTGATGATGTTCTCTAAGTCTTCCTTTTTGAACATTTTCATATCTTAAGACTGGTGTAAAATAAAATAATTTTGTAGGCTGTACTTCATTGTACAAACTGCCTTCTACAAAAGCCCTTACTGCAGGGGATGTACCTTCCGGTTTCAATGTAAGACTTCTGCCTGCCCTATCTTCAAAGGTATACATCTCTTTTTGTACTACATCGGTAGTCTCGCCTACTCCCCTTTGAAAAAGTTCTGTATATTCAAATACAGGGGTCCTTATTTCTCTATATCCATAAGAATCAGCTATATTTTTAAATTTGTTCTCTAAATAATGCCACTTATAAGACTCCGTAGGTAATATATCTTTTGTACCTTTGGGTGCTTGTATAGCCATAATTATTTACTTCCTTCCTAAATTTTTTGGTTTAATTATCGAGCTTAAAAATTTCCATAGAGGGTATTTAAAAGCATTATTTTTTTCTCTGCCATTTCCTCTGTCCTATTTATATATACTTTTATATCTTTTACATTTGCATGTCTTTCCAATCTATTCTCATCTAAAAATACTACCTTGGTAACAGCATCAGCACCACAGCCTATTATAGTCTGTCTTTCTTCAATCATCTCTATATTATAGAGTCCAAATTTATTGTTTGCAGCATATCCTATATTTTCCATATTGCCTACCATATTTTTTTGCCTGTATAAATAGTAAGGTTCCATATTTAAAGCTTTAGCAGCCTGAGCTGTTCTTTCATACATAAAATTTAACTGTTCAGCATCTGAAATGGAATACTTCACATTGTTTACTATATTCTCATAAAGTCTGGATCCTCTTTTTATAGACATGCCATGTACTGTTAAACTATCCGGAGAAAGTTTTTCTATTTCACTACAGGTTTTATCTATATGTTTCAATCCTTCACCGGGAAGCCCCACAATTATATCCATATTTATATTGTTAAATCCACACTTTTTTGCCATATAAAATTTTTCTTTTATATCTCTCACCCTATGGTTTCTTCCTATAAACTTAAGGGTACTGTCATTCATAGTTTGTGGATTTATGCTTATCCTGTTCACTTTATATCTTTTCATGATTTCCAGTTTATTTAAAGTTATACTGTCAGGTCTTCCACATTCTACATTAAACTCTTTTACTTTATAGCCATATACAAAACTATTATATATTTCACGGATTATTTTTTCAAATTTTTCATCATCAACGGAAGTAGGAGTACCTCCTCCAAAATATATACACTCTATATTCAATTGATTTTTTTTAATATATCTTGAGATCTGCCTTATTTCATAAATTAAACTTTCAATGTAAGGCTCTACTAAATCTTTGAAGCTTTCAATAGGATTGGAAGTAAAAGAACAGTAAAGACATTTAGTAGGACAAAAGGGCATGCCTACGTACACACTTATATTCCTGCTACATGTATTCACCAGATTTTTTTCTTTCATTGCTACATTTATGCAAAGTTCTGCTTTGCGACTTTCACAACAAAAATGATTACGAAAGTATTCAATTATACCTTCATAATTTTCCCCTTTTTCTATAAGTTCCAGTGCTATTTTACTTGGTCTTATGCCAATCAAAGTTCCCCAAGGCAATTTTTTGTGAACTATATTACTAAAATATAGAAATATTATCTTTCTTATATTCTCCTTCTCTTTTAAGCAGCTTTCAAACTCAGCTTCATAGGTCTCATTGTCATGCTTTATTATAACCTTATTTTTTAATATTTCTATATTAAAATCCCAGTTATCCTCTTCTACAAAAATTATATGTGAAAATTCATAGAACAGATTGATTATTTGAAAAATATGATATCTATGCTTCTGGCAATTTAATTTAACTTTTACTTCCACAAAAGTCATTTTAAGCCCCCTTCAAACCTATACAGATAATAGCTAAAACTTAAAATAACTACAGAAATGGATTATGCATTTTTTCCTCTCCTACAAAAGTTTTAGGACCATGACCTGATAATACTACAGTTTCATCCGGTAAAACCATAATTTTAGTTTTTATACTATCTATAATTGTTTTAAAATCTCCCCCTGGAAAATCAGTTCTTCCAATGGAACCTTGAAAAAGTGTATCCCCTGAAAATATTACTTTGTCTGTTAAAAAACTTACACCTCCCGGAGTATGTCCTGGTGTATAAACAGCCTTTAGCTTTATATTTCCAATTTCAAATATTTGATTGTCTTTAATATAAAGGGGAGCTTCATTTCCTATATTTCCATATATGAAAGCTCCCTGCTGTACCATTTTATAGTCCTTCTCATTTATTGCTACCGGGGCATTATATTTATTTTTTATTTCCACTACGGCACCTGTATGGTCTATATGTCCATGGGTCAGCAGTATATATTTCACTTCACATTTTGAATCATCTACAGCTTTTATTATCTGCGAGGCATCTCCACCTGGATCGATTACCACACATTGCAAGCTGCCCTCATCTATTAATATATAGCAATTAGTTCCATAATTTCCTACAGTCAAACTCTTTATTTTCATAAATATACCTCCCTAAAATATTAGTTAGTGTAAAGTTTTTTACACTGCTTCTTAAATTTTAATTAATAACATATAGTCTTGTTAAAAAGTTTTCTCACTGTCTATCATAATAGTTACCGGGCCATCATTTTCTATGGCAACCAGCATATCTGCTCCAAATTCTCCCGTTTGAACATTATTCACTAAATCCTTACACTGATCTACAAATTCATTATAGATAATCTGGGCCTCTTCTCCCCCTAAAGCCTTTATAAAACTGGGTCTTCTACCTCTTCTGCAATCTCCATATAACGTAAACTGAGAAATTATAAGTAATTCCCCTTGAACATCCAGAAGAGATTTATTAAGCTTTCCCTCTTCATCTTCAAATATTCTAAGATTTAATATTTTATCTTTCATATAGGATATATCCTCTTTTTTATCTTCTACAGATATACCCAAAAGTACATTTAATCCTTTTCCTATTTCACCTACAATTTTTCCATCTACTTCAACTTTGGATCTTTTTACCCGTTGAACTACTGCTCGCATACATAACACTCCCTTTAAGCTATCCTCAAATAAACATCAAAAATACCATTTGTTTTAAAGCCGTTGATTCAACAATCAATTTTTTGTCCTATAAGCATAAATAATATCTTTTATTCTTCTAAGTTTCTTTATTACATCTTTAATGTCTTCTCTATCTAATATTTTTAACTTTATATTAATAATGGATATTCCATTTTTAGGGGGTTTGGTATTTATAGCATATAATGTAGCATTGCTCTGACTTATGATTTCTACTATTTCAGCTAAAAGCCTTTCTCTATTTTCCGCTTTTATTTGAATCTCGGTAATATACTCTGCCCCCTTAGGATTACCCCAGGTTACTTCTATTAATTTATTATCTTTATTTTTTAAAGGCAGCTGCATATTTTTGCAATCTCTTCTATGAATGGATACTCCCCTGCCTTTAGTTATATATCCTATTATAGAATCTCCCGGTACAGCATTACAACATTTTGCAAATCTAACAAGTACATTGGTTTCTCCCTTTACAATTACTCCAGGAGATTTTTTAACTTTTTTACCTGTAGATTTATCTGAATATTTATTAAGTTTATCTTCCAGCTCACTCCAATCTTCATTGCCCGATCTGGAAATATTTATATACATTTCCTTCATCTTCAGAACCACAGTAGACGGATTTATAGCACCAATTCCTACAGAAGCATAAAGATCATCTACAGAATTTATATTGTATCTTTTAAGTACAACATCTATAATTTCCCTTTTTGCAATCTCCCCAAAGTTGTATCCCTGTTTTTTTGTCTCCCTTTCTAGAAGCTCTTTACCTTTTACTATATTTTCTTCTTTTCTGGCTTTTTTAAACCAGGACCTTATTTTGCTTTTTGCCTGATTGCTCTTAACCATATTCAGCCAGTCAATACTTGGACCCTTAGGGGTATTTGATACAAATATCTCCACAATTTCTCCTGTTTTAAGATGATAGTCTAGTGGAACCATTTTCCCACTAACCTTAGCCCCTATACAGCTATTTCCTACATCAGTGTGTATTTTATAGGCAAAATCTATAGGGGTAGCTTCATAGGGCAGATTTATAACAGTACCCTTTGGGGTAAATACAAATACCTCATCTGAAAATAAATCTATTTTAAATCTTTCCATAAACTCTTCTGCATCTGAAGTTTCTCTCTGCCACTCCAGCATTTCCCTAAGCCAGGTAAGTTTTTTATCTATATCCTCTGCAGTCTCAACCCCTTCTTTATATTTCCAATGGGCTGCTATACCATATTCTGCAGTTTTGTGCATTTCAAAGGTCCTTATCTGTATTTCAAAAGGTTTTCCCTGGGGACCAATAACTGTAGTATGCAAAGATTGATACATATTTGCTTTTGGCATTGCAATATAATCTTTAAATCTTCCAGGTACAGGCTTATATATAGTATGTGCTATGCCAAGAGCAGCATAGCAATCCTTCATGGTACTTACTAAAATCCTTACTGCAGTTAAATCAAAAATTTGATCTATGGTTTTATTTTTCTTTACCATTTTTCTATATATGCTGTAAAAATGCTTGGGTCTTCCTTCAATGTCTGTATTTATACCTGCTTTTTCCATATTTTCTTTTAACTGTTTTATTATCTGTTCTATATACTTTTCTCTCTCTACCCTTTTTTCTGCAATTTTTCTAACTATAAAATAGTATTCATTTTGATTAATATATCTAAAAGCCAAATCCTCCAGTTCCCATTTAATTTTAGACATACCCAATCTATATGCCAGAGGAGCGTATATATCAAAGGTTTCTTTTGCCTTTTCTTTTTGTTTTTTTACAGGTAGAAATTTTAATGTCCTCATATTATGCAACCTATCTGCAAGCTTTATAAGTATAACTCTAATATCATCTGACATGGCAAGAAGCATTTTTCTTACATTATCCGCCTGCTGTTCTTCCTTGGTTTTATACTCTATTTTTCCCAATTTAGTAACACCTTCTACTAAATTTGCAACCTCCACACTAAATTCTCTACTTACATCTTCCCGACTAAATTCGGTATCCTCTACTATATCGTGAAGTAATCCTGCTACTATAGTACTTGTATCCATTCCCATTTCTGCCAGTATACAAGCTACTTCTACAGGATGCATTATATAGGGCTCACCAGATTCTCTTTTTTGTTTTTTATGAGCTTCATCTGCAAAATAATATGCTTTTCTAACCATTTTTTTATCAATATTATTACAATTTTCATCTATTAATCTCATTAATTTTTCCAACATGCTGATACTCCCTAAAATCAATGGCTGGTTTATAAACCAGCCATTATTTTTGTTAATATTATATCCTATAGAAAATTATAATTTCAAATTTATATACTTTAAATGTCATATTTTATTAAAGAAAGTACATCATAATCTTTTAGTTTCTCTCTTCCCTTTAAATCCGTCAATTCTATTACAAAATCTATAGTTACAATTTCTCCACCGGCTTGTTCTATTAACTTAGCCACAGAAGATGTAGTTCCTCCTGTTGCAAGCAAGTCATCTACTAAAGCTACTCTATCGCCTTTCTTTATTGCATCCTTGTGTATTTCAAGTGCATCGCTTCCATATTCCAGATCATATTTAATACTTAAAGTATCATAAGGCAATTTTCCCGGCTTTCTAACAGGAACAAAACCTGCCCCTATGGTATAAGCTATAGGAGCTCCAAATAAAAAACCTCTAGCTTCCGGACCCACTACTACATCAATATTCTTATCCTTTAAATATTCAGCTATCTTATCCACTGTATATTTAAAAGCATCCTTATCCCGGAGCAAAGTGGTTATATCTTTAAAACTTATTCCTTTCTTCGGGAATCCTTCTATTACCCTTATGTTATCCTGTAAATTCAATTACAATTCCCCCTCAAAAACTTATATGAACTCATTAAATTGTAATGCTATTCTAATCCTTTTACCATATAATTATATATTAAATATTTATAAACTTTCAAGCTATAATTAATTTAATAGTTCCAACTTAATATATCATTTCATTTCTTAAATATTTAGCTATCTGCTCTGCTCTATCTGTACTTTCCGTTGTAAAGAGTTCTACTGCAATTCTGGCATTGTCTATATACCTTTTGCAGCCAATTGAGGATACCATTTTATTTGAAAGTTCATATATATTTTCTTTGGTTATAGTATGAATTTTATTTACTTTCAATGAGGCCTTTATCCCGTAATTATTAGTATAACTCAAACAGCGCATGCCCTCCCTTACCATAACTTCATTTTCTCCAGTTATATAAATTCCTTTAGAAAAAATACCCAGGGTTACAAGATCTAAATATTTACTTATATACTTCATATTATAATAAATGGATATAGCTTGACACAATTTAAATACAATTCCTACTGCCACAAGATCCTTAAAGGGATACTCACAACCTGGTTGATTGGGATTTATAATAATTGTTTCAGGCAGAAACTCTCCACATTTATGGTAATCTGTTACTATGACATCAATGCCCAGCCTTTTACAAAGTTCTATCTCAGGTAGAGATTTAATTCCACAACCTATGGTTATTATAAGTTTTGCCCCTAAAAATTTTATATGATTTTCTATTATATCAGATTTTATACTAAAGTCATCAATTTTATCTGAAATAAAATACTCTACATCTGCATTTAAATACTTCAACACAAGTAACAATATAGCCACTGAAGCTATACCATCTAAATCACAGGTACCATAAATTACAATTTTCTCTCTTTTGTTTACAGCTTTTATTATTTTTTTCATGGCTTCTTCCATATCTTTTAAAAGGAAAGGGTTTTCCATGCCTAAAAAATCAAAATCCTGTATATTATGCTTTTGCCACTCCATAACAAAATCCTCCAAACTGATCGAAAGCACTTATATTATAAATGATATTGTCTTCTATTACAAATACAGTATGACCACATTTTTCACAATAAAAAAATCTAGAGTTTTAATATACTCTAAATTTTTTATTTTATCGTATTAAGTATTATTTTTTAGATAATAAGCTTTACTATACTGCACTGCGTAATCTCTTCTTTCTACTCACTATATGTTTTTTAATTATAACCCAACACGGACTGGCTATACATATAGATGAATAACATCCTGTTATTACTCCTATAAGTATAGGCTCTGAAAAAATCCTTATGGAAGGTACCAAAACATATACCGATATCAAGGTTATTACAACTGTAAGTACAGTGTTTATTGATCTTGCCAGAGTCTGAGTTACACTGGCATCTGCAACCATTTCAGGTTCCTGCCCTCTCATGTACTTGTGATTTTCTCTTATTCTATCAAACACAACTATGGTATCATGAACAGAATATCCCATAACTGTAAGTGTGGCAGCTATAAAATTAGAATCTATGGAAATCCTAAATATTGCATAGACTGAAAGCATTACAAGTATATTGTGAACCAAAGATATCATGGCAGCTATACCATAACTCAGTTCAAATCTTATACCTATGTATATAAACATGGCTATAATGGCCACTATAACAGCTTGTATAGCCTTAACTTTAGTCTCCTTTCCTATAGTAGTACCTATATTTTCCTGATTTGTAAGACTGCTTTTTTTGTACTTGGCCTTTACATCTTTTACAATCTTATTTACATTATCACTACTTAGAGAAGTAGACTTTATGGTTATGGATTTATTATCTGATTTAGTTGATTGAAAATCCTTTGAGTATTTTTTTATTATACTGTCTACATCTTCTTTGTTAAAATTACTTCCCAAATTTATCTCAACTATGGTACCTCCTTTAAAATCAAGTCCATACTCCAATCCTTTTGTGGCCATAGTAAAAATTCCAATTGCAATTACTATAAGGGATATAGTAAACCATATTTTTCTCTTCTCGATAATTTTATATATATTATCCATATTATTTTACTACCCCCTTTCTGAAGTCATGTACACCGAAGGTTCCAATAGTCTGTTTATGATTAAACCATCCCATATTGGCAACAAGCTTCATGAGTGTTCTAGTAACAGTTATTGCTGTAAACATACTTAAAATTGTACCTATAATAAGCGTAAGGGCAAATCCTTTTACAGAACCTGTTCCAATACTGTAAAGTATAAAACCTGAAATAATTGTAGTTATATTTGAGTCCAGTATGGAAGTCATGGCCCTTCTAAAACCTGCATCTATAGATGCTTTAATGGTTCTACCACTTTTAAGTTCTTCTTTGGTTCTTTCAAATATAAGTATATTTGCATCTACTGCCATACCTACCGTCAAAAGAAATCCTGCAATGCCTGCCAGAGTGAGAGTTACACCTATATTGGCAAAAGCAGCCAGAACTATGTATACATACAACGCCAGTGCTATGTCTGCAATAAGTCCAGGTAATCTATAGTAAAGTAGCATAAACAACATTACAAGTCCTATACCAATTTCACCTGCCAATATACTAAGAGGCAGTGCATTAGCTCCAAGAGAAGCTCCTACTGTTTTAACCTGAACTGGTTTTACTGTAACTGGCAGTGCCCCAGATTTTATTAAATTTGCCTGTCTCTGGGCCTCTTTAAGGGTCTGATTACCTTGTATAATAGCCTTGCCATCGGTTATATGTGCATCTACCTGGGGATCAGTAAGCATTTCATCATCTAAATAAATAGCAATCTTTTGCCCTATAAATTTTTTAGTGGCATCTGAAAATTTTTTAGTACCATCTTTATTAAACTCTAAATTTATTATAGCTTTACTACCATTTTGAGAGTCAATGGAAGCTGTGGCATCTTTTACATCTTTACCTGTAAGTATGGTTTTATTATCAGGTCCTACAAATTTCAGTTCTCCCGTTTTAGCCACACCATCAGTCACTTCTTTAGCATCAAATTTACCCGGTATGTCAATTCTTATCCTGTTTTTACCTTCTCTAACAACTACTGTTTCACTTACCCCCAATTTATTAACTCTTAAGGACAAAAGTTCTACTGTTCTTTCTATGGTACTTTCGTCTACATTTTTCCCTTGAATTTCCTCAAGTACAGAAACCCCGCCCTGAAGGTCTAGACCTCTAGTTATGACTTCACTAAAGGGTTTCAATTTGTATCCACCTAAAGTCACCCCATATGCTCCCGAATAGACTAAAAAACCTATTACAATCAAACACAGGAAGAAAACTATAGTGCTTTTCACCTTAGATTTCATTATTTACCTCCTTTGCCACTAGCCAAATATTCTTCACTTTCATATATTCACATTAGCAATTATATTACTTAAAAAAAATACCGTCAATACATACAAGACCAATTAGAACCATAGATAGTATTAACTTTCTGTAAAAAATGTATAATATTAAATATTATTTACCATACCTCTAGCTTTAAGAGCAATGGCACATTCAATTCTCTTTTTTTGCATTTTGCACCCTAGTTCATAAGGTATTTTCATATCTCCATTAAAATTATAATTATTTGCCTGACATCCTCCGCTGCAATAAAATCTAGCCCAGCATTTTTTACACTGAGGTTTGTTATATATATGAGAATTTTTAAATTCACTGGAAATATCTTCTCTTAAATTGTTCCAGTCATCTAAATTACCCATTTTAAAATCTTCATTTCCTACAAATTGATGACAGGGATATATATCTCCCTGAGGAGTTATAGCTACATACTCATGACCTGCTCCACATCCAGATATCCTTTTATATATACAAGGTCCTCCAGTAATATCTATGTTAAAATGATAGAATTTAAATTTTTTATCACCATAGCTGCATTTTAACATTTCCTCATATAATTTATCATATTGAGCGTAAATTTCAGGCAAATCCTCTTCTCTAAGAGATAAGGGGTTATCTGGGGGAAGTACTACAGGTTCTACAGATATTTCTTCAAAACCTTCATTTCGAAGAAATTTTATATCTTCAAAGAAATCTGTATTTTTTCTAGTAAAAGTTCCCCTTACATAGTATTGTTTAGACTTGTCCCTAATTTCCACCATATGTTTAATTTTAGGTAATATGGAATCAAAGGTCCCTCCTCCATCTTTCCTAACTCTTATATTGTCATTTATTTCCTTTCTACCATCTATGCTAAGTACTATATTCCCCATATTTTTGTCAATATACTCCATTATTTCATCATTTAGCATCATGGCATTGGTAGTCATGGTAAATCTTATTTTCTTATTATTTTTAATTTGCTGCTCTTTTGCATACTCCACAATTTCTTTTATACACTGGAAGGCCATTAAAGGTTCTCCGCCAAATAAATCTATCTCTATATTTTTTCTGGGGCCTGATTTTTCTATAACAAAATCAATGGCTTTTTTGCCAATATGTACAGGCATCAATGCTTTTGCACCTTTATATTCACCTTCATCTGCAAAACAGTACTTACACTTTAAATTACAATCGTGGGCAACATTTAAACACAAGGCTTTTATAAATGAAGTAGTATTGTCTTTTAATACAATATTTTCATATAAGTCCTGTGAATAAAGTATATCATCTTTAATTAACTGGTATATTTCTCCATAGGCTTCTATAATCTCATTTTTATCATATTTGTCTTTAAGTGATTCCAATACCTGATTAAGTTCCGGCAATTTTTCGTCATCCAAAATATCATATACCAATTCATCAACTTCATGAATTGCACCAGAGTTCACATCTATTACATAAAAATATGATCCCTGAATAAATTTATGAATATCAGCCAAATTTTTCTCCTCCTATCAAGTAATTCTTATAATAAATTTTAGGCAGCAACTATTTTGTTACTGCCTAAAAAATGTTAATTTTCACAAGCCAGATTGGCAACTGTACAGGAAGTTTTACATGCTGACTGACATGAGTTAGTGCATTCCTTACATCCTGGCTTTTTCAGACTATCTTTTATATTACTATTATTTATAGTTTTTATATGCTTCATATTAAGCTCCTCCATGTAATTAAGTTATCTGATTGATTATAACATAAACTGTATATAAAATAAAGTTTAACAGTTTAGGTAGAGAAAAGCATACCTTGTGAGTAAATTCTACCTGAACCTCTGAACCACTAGATATGAATGTTTATAAATTGATTCCAATAATACCGGATAGCGCACCAACTATAAGAGCAAGTAAAACCCTGGTAAATCCACCTGTACCTATAACCATAGAATTTCCTGAAATAATGGAAACTACATACAATATAACCAAATATAGAAGAGTTACTAAAATACCTATAAGCCATCCTTTCTTCCCTATTTTTCTCACTGCATAAATAGAAGCATACATTATACTAAGTATTGTAGTAATTAAGTAGAATATATAACTTGCCCTTGAACTAACTTCTACAAAAGTCATTACAACTGCAAAAATCAAGAGCAAAATAACTGTAATTATGAACCCTCTTAGAACCCCTTCCACTGCAGGAAGGTAATTATTATTCTTTTCCAAAATTAAAACACCCCCCATCTAATAGTATCTATGTAGATAAACGGTGCTTTATACCTTAATTTCAAACTTCTTTTTACTTTTTATCAATGTCAGTACTTTCTTGTTTTTTTGTTTCAGATAAAACATTCAATATTCCTGTTTTATCTAATTTTATTTTCACTCTGTCAGGTCCTGTTTGAATGGTTAAAACATTTTCCTGAATATGTGTAATTTTACCTATTATACCGCCTTTAGTCATAATCTCATCATTAACTTTAAGACTTTGCAGCATAGCATTATACTTTTTTCTTCTCCTGCTTTCCGGCAAGAATATAAGTAAATAAAAAAATGCTAGCACAATTATAAGCGGTGCCAATCTACCCAATGCATCCAATATTTTCACCTCCCTCTATAAAATTCTATATATTAAAAATCCTTTTAAGCTGTTTCATTCCACTTTTCAAGCTTTTCCTTTTTATATTGTAAAAAATCTCCTTTATCAATAGATTCTCTTATTTCCTTCATTAAATTATTATAAAAATACAAATTGTGTATTACACAAAGTCTCATAGCTAACATCTCTTTTGCTTTAAACAGGTGTCTTATGTATGCCCTGGTGTAATTTTTACAGGTAGGACAATTGCACTCACTGTCAATGGGAGTATCATCCAGCTGATATTTTGCATTTAACAGATGTATTACACCATAGGATGTAAATACATGAGAATGTCTTCCATTCCTCGAAGGCATCACACAGTCAAAAAAATCCACTCCTCTTTCCACCGCTTCCAGTATATTAGTTGGAGTACCTACTCCCATCAAATATATTGGCTTATTCTGGGGAAGATTTGGAACTACCTTTTCTAGAACTCTATACATTTCCTCATGAGTTTCTCCTACAGCAAGCCCTCCTATGGCGTATCCATCCAGATCCATATCGCTTATTATTTTTGCATGTTCCACCCGTATATCATCATATACCCCTCCTTGGTTTATACCAAAGAGCATTTGCCTTTTATTTATGGTATACGGCATGGAATTTAACCTATCAATTTCGGTTTTACATCTTTTTAACCAGCGGGTAGTTCTTTTAACTGAATCTTCAACATACTCTTTAGGGGCAGGATTTTCAACACACTCATCAAAAGCCATAGCTATCGTAGATGCCAGGTTACTTTGAATCTTCATACTCTCTTCCGGTCCCATAAATATTTTTCTACCATCTATATGAGAATTAAAATATACTCCCTCTTCTTTTATCTTTCTTATACTGGAGAGAGAAAATACTTGGAATCCTCCAGAATCAGTTAAAATAGGTCTATCCCAATTCATAAATTTATGTAATCCACCAAGCTTTCTGATAATTTCATCCCCAGGTCTCAAACTCAAATGATAGGTATTCGAAAGTTCTATTTGACATCCAATTTCCTTTAAATCTCTGCTAGAAACTGCACCTTTTATAGCAGCCAGAGTACCTACATTCATAAAGACTGGAGTTTGAACTACCCCATGGGGTGTATTAAACTCGCCTCTTCTGGCATTTCCATCTTTTTTAAGCAATTTATACATTTAAGCACCTCACTTCACTTGATGAACATAGCATCCCCAAAACTGAAAAAGCGATATTTTTCTTTTACTGCCGTATTATACGCCTTCAATGTATTTTCTCTTCCGTAAAATGCACTTACAAGCATTATAAGGGTGGATTTTGGAAGATGAAAGTTTGTTATAAGTTTATCTACTACTTTATATTTATATCCCGGATATATAAATATATCCGTCCATCCCGATTGCTCTTTTACCCTGCCATTTTCATCTCCTATAGTTTCAAGTGTTCTGCAAGAGGTAGTTCCCACAGAAATTACACTGTGACCGCTTTCTTTAGCTGTATTTATCATATTCGCAGCCTCTTCTGACATGGAATAAAACTCAGAATGCATGGTATGCTCTTCTATATTTTCTACTTTAACAGGCCTGAAAGTTCCAAGACCCACATGCAGCGTTAAAAATGCCAGATTGACACCTTTTTCACGGAGCTCTCTCAATAGTTCTTCAGTAAAATGAAGTCCAGCTGTAGGTGCTGCTGCAGATCCTTCTTCCCTGGAATACACAGTTTGATATAGCTCTTTATCCTCTAATTTTTCCTTTATGTATGGTGGAAGAGGTATTTGGCCTAGTTTATCTAGTATTTCTTCAAATACTCCATTATATTCAAATTTAACTATTCTATTTCCATCCTGGTTTATACTAACTACTTCAGCCTTTAACTGTCCATTGCCAAAATTAAATCTACTCCCAATCTTAGCCCTTCTGCCAGGCTTAACTAAAGTTTCCCAGGTACAGCTATCCTTTCTTTTCAACAGCAAAAACTCCATTTTCCGCATGGTATCTTCTCTCACACCTATAAGCCTTGCAGGTAAAACCCTGGTATCATTTAATACAAGACAATCCCCTGGATTTAGATAATCTATTATATCCTTAAATACTTTGTGTTCAACTTTACCAGTTTTTCTATCCAGTATCATAAGCCTTCCTTCATCCCTTTTTTTTAAAGGCTTCTGTGCAATTAATTCCTCTGGCAAGTAAAAATCGAAATCTGTAACCTCCAATAAGCTTCACTCCATTTCATCTTATGTAATATTTTTAATACATTAAGTTATACCTCGTCCTCAAATAGAGATGACTGTTTAAAATTTTTATTACTACTTTTCCTGGTTTTATTAAAGTGCCTGTAAGCACTGTCAGAGGCAACTCTCCCTCTGGGAGTTCTAATTATAAATCCCCTTTGAAGCAGATAAGGCTCATATACATCTTCTATAGTATCCAGTTCCTCTCCTATAAAGTAAGCAAGTGTTTCTATGCCCACAGGTCCTCCATTAAAGTTATCTATAATGGCTCTTAATATTTTATTATCTATACTGTCAAATCCTTCTCTATCCACTTCCAACAGTTCCAATGCTGCCTTGCTGGTTTTTAAATCTATTATTCCATTACCTTTAACTTCAGAATAATCTCTTACCCTTTTTAAAAGTCTATTGGCAATCCTTGGAGTTCCCCGGGATCTCTTTCCTATCTCCACTGCAGCCTCCGGCTCTATTTTTACTTGGAGTATACTACAGGATCTAACTATAATTTGACTTAACTCATCCTGTTCATAAAAATCCATAGGACATAAAACGCCAAATCTATCTCTTAAAGGAGCAGTCAAAAGTCCTACCCTTGTAGTAGCTCCTATAAGGGTAAATCTAGGTAAATCCAATCTTATGGACTTGGTGGCTGCTCCCTTTCCTATAACTATATCGAGGGCATAATCTTCCATAGCTGGATACAGTATTTCCTCTACACTTCTATTTAATCTGTGTATTTCATCTATAAAAAGCACATCCCTGTCATCAAGGCTGGTAAGTATTGCAGCTAAGTCCCCTGCCCTTTCTATAGCAGGTCCTGAGGTAATTTTTAAATTACCTCCCATCTCCAAAGCAATTATATTAGCTAGTGTAGTTTTGCCAAGCCCTGGGGGACCATAAAACAGTACATGATCCAGAGCTTCTTTTCTATTTTTAGCAGCCTCTATAAATATTTTTAATTTTTCTTTCACTTTTCTCTGTCCAATATATTCACTGAGGCTTTTAGGTCTTAAACTGTACTCACCTTCTGCATCGCCTTTAATATTAAGTGGAGTAACTATTCTATCTTCCATACCCATCACCTAACCTAATTCATTAAAAATTTCAAAGCATTTTTTATCATTGATTCAATAGAATCATTAGTATCTATAAAAGCCACAGCCCTAGCTGCTTCTTTTTCGGAATATCCAAGGGCTATAAGTGCTTCTAAAACTTCCGTCGTCTGTTCTTCTGAATTAACTTGTCTATAATCTTTTTCATTATTTATAATTTCTTCTGTTTTTATTTTATCTTTAAGTTCCAATATAATTCTCTGTGCAGTTTTCTTTCCTACCCCTGGAGCTCTTACTAAATTTTTTTCATCTCCAGATATTATAGCATATTTTAAATTATTAACACTACACATAGATAAGAGAGAAAGCGCCGCTTTTGCTCCTATGCCATTTATAGTAAGAAGAAGATTGAACATATTAATCTCTTCTTTTGTTAAAAATCCATATAATCCTATAAAATCTTCTCTTACTATTTGCTGAAGATATAAAGTTATATTTTCATCTATTTTTGGAGTTTTAGCAATAGTACTTCCAGAGGTATTTATCTTATATCCTATACCGTTGTTTTCAACTACTATATAATCCTTAACTACCCCTTTATATATGCCTTTTATATACTCATACATTTACAAACTCCTCCAAAATCTGAACTGTTTAATTTCAAAATAACACATATTACTTTATCACGGAAAATAATTTAGTTCAAGGAAATATTTTAAAATTAGGGTTCGTCCCAAATTTTATAACATAATAATTATATCATTAAGTAAAAATCAGAAAAAGCCCTGGAAGCTACTATTATTCATAGTCTTCCAGGCGTGACTGTGCTTCTTCTCTAGTATTACACTGAAAATACTTATCTCCTTTAGTTAAAAGTTTGATATCTTGTTCTTTTAATTTTTTTGTTTTTATATCAGTTATATCCGTATTTTCATTTTCTATGAACATATTCCCCTCTTTATCTGTCTTATATATAGCAATAAAGCCATTTTTTATACCCAGTACATATTTATTCGGAACATACTTATCCACTTCTTTTACCAGTATTACTTCTTCCGTATTAAATTTTTCTATTTTGTAGCCTGCACTTTTATAGGTGGCTTCAACTTCATTTTTACTCTTTCCAGACAGTTCTTTTGCTGATTCTTCTTTTTCTATCTGGTACTCTCCACTTTTATCATATTTGATTTTAAATATAACTTTTGCCTTATCAGAAACAGTAGTAGCTACATTAGAATTTGTTTTTACAGTACCACTTTCCTTATTTTTTTCTTTCACTTGAAGCAATTCCTTTTTCATGTTGGCATTTTGAAATCCTGTCACACATATATAACAACTTAAACCAAAAATTAAAATAGTAAAAATAACTAATATTACAGTACGCAATTTTCTTCTATCCATAATATCCCTCCTTTTTGAATATTATGGACAATTCATTGTAAAATTATACATATTATTTTAACTTTATACTAGTATAATTTCTATCACAATATAAAATTTTATTTTTAATAAATATATTCCCTTGCTTGTCTGTTCTCCAAACTGTAATTCCCCTATTTACCAGTCTATCTTCTATTGTCTTATTCGGAGTACTTTTATTACTCGTTATAATGGCCACTTTGGGATTTGTTTTTTCTAAAAATTCGCCAAGAGTACTTGTATGAATTCCATGATGGGGAACTTTTAGTACATCACATTTTCTAATCTTTCCTGAATCTATCATACTCTGTTCTTCACTTTTTTCGCAATCCCCAGCAAACAGATAATCAAGCTGACCTATATTTCCCTGTAATACAATGGAATTATTATTTTCTATATTATTATCTTCATGCAAGGGTGCAATAGCTTCAAGATCTATACCCTGTGATTTTAGACGCCAGCCTTCACCTATGTATTCCACAGGAGTTCCCATATTAATTAATTTACCCCTTATAATATATTTCATAGAACTTTCATGCCCCGGCAAATATACCTTGCCTACCTTTTTACATTGTGCTATTTTTATTATGCCACCGTAATGATCACTATGGTAGTGGGTTAATATTATACCTTCTATTTTATTTATCTTATTTGAATCTAAATATTTTATCACTTTTTTACTATAATATGCACTCCCTGTATCTATCAAATAGCTTTTGTCATGTGCTTTTACTAAAATGCAGTCACCCTGACCTACATTCAAAAAATGTACCTCGTATTTTTCATGACCTGCAGAAGCTATATTATTTATACCTATTATTAGTATAAAGGTAGCAATGAATGTTATTATTTTCTTCATAATCGATCCATTCCTCCATCAACATTTTAAAAAATATCAACTTAAAATAGATCTATTTTCTCCATTAATTCATTTCTATATTCCCTAAAATAAAAAAAGACGTCTTTTAAAAACGTCCTTTTTTACAGCTGACATATGTATTTTATTCTTCAAATTCATCTGGAAAATCTGCATTATGATAGACATTTTGAACATCGTCATCATCTTCCAGCTTATCTATAAGTTTTTGAACTTTTCCTGCAGCATCCATATCAACAGCTACTGTATTATCCGGTATCATTGTAATTTCTGCTGATATAAATTCAAGACCCTCATTCTCCAATTTTTCTCGCACACTTCCAAAATCTTCTACGCTTGTAATTATTTCAAATACTTCCTCTTCAGTATTAAAATCCTCTGCACCTGCATCCAATGCCTGCATCATAATTTCATCTTCATCCATATCATCTTTTCTTTCTACTACTAATTCACCTTTAGTTTGGAACATCCATGATACACAGCCATTAGCTCCTAAATTTCCACCTTGCTTTGAAAATATACTCCTTACATTACCTGCTGTTCTGTTTTTATTATCTGTTAAAGCCTTAACTATTACTGCTACTCCATTTGAGCCATATCCTTCATAAATTATTTCTTCATAATTTACCCCTTCCATTTCTCCTGCACCTTTTTTAATGGCCCTGTTAATTGTATCCTGGGGCATATTATTGGACCTAGCCTTTGCTACAATGTCTCTTAGTTTAGCATTGTTATCTAGATTCGATCCCCCATCTTTAGCTGCAATAGCCAACTCTTTTCCTATTTTAGTAAATATCTTACCTTTTATCGCATCTGCTTTACCCTTTTTTGCCTGTATATTATGCCATTTTGAATGTCCTGACATATAAATTTCCCCCTAACTGCGGTGTTACTTATTTATCCGAAGGTATTATATCATATAAACATAATTATATACAAATTTAATTATCTAATTCAGCTCTCAGTCAACTACTTCAAAAATTATTCCTTGATAAGTCTATTATCCATTTTAAAATAAAATTCTTCATCACCAACTATTACTTCACACTTTCCATTTGTAACTTCTATAATTTCATTTATTAATTTATCTACATCTTCTATAACACAGTTTATGGATACTTTAACCTTATCGGCATATTCTACATTTTCTACATAAACTGATTTTTGTTCAAACATATACTGTAATTTACCCAAATTATAATAATCTATAAACATATCTACAGAGGAGCCCTGTACTTTTTCTACTATTTTACCCTGGTCAATTGCTGAGACTGCAGCTTTTGAGTAGGCTTTAATTAGCCCCGCTTTACCAAGCAATGTACCTCCAAAATATCTTGTAACAACTACAGCCACATCTGTTATCTTATGCTGTTTTATTATTTCTAATATAGGTATTCCTGCAGTTCCCTGAGGTTCTCCATCATCACTGTACCTTTGTATATTCATTTTTTGTCCAATTACATAAGCATACACATTATGAGATGCCTTGGAGTTTTCTGATTTTATTCTGCTTATAAATTTTTTAGCATCATTTTCTGTACAGACTCTTTTTATATTACCTATAAATACAGATTTTTTTTCTTCAACTCTAGAATTAGCCTCATCTTTCACTGTAAAATAGCTCATGAATAACCCACCTTTCCAATACCCTTTAAACAATTCACAGTTCACAATGCAAAATTAAATGTTATGCAATCATGATTTCACTTAATATTTTTATTCCATATTCTATTTCTTCTTCATTTGTATGAGAAAAACTTATCTTAAAATAATTTTTCCCCTCTAAAGCGTTTTTATAAAATAAAAGTCCGGGAGTAATTAAAATTCCCCTATCTTTTCCCTGTCTAAAAATATCTACAGAATTTAATTTTATATCTTCCTTAATTTTTAAATAAAAGTGTAATCCTCCCCCTGGTTTTACAAATTCTACTTTATCTCCCAAATACTTTAATATACACTTTTCCATGTAAATATATCTTTTTTTATAGGCACAATTTAAAGTTTCTATATAATTTTTCCACAACCCCTTTCTAATATATAAGTCTAAAGCTCTCTGCATAATACTAGATGTAGATATATCCGTATTAATTTTAGAATTTTGAATACTCTCCTTAAATACTTTAGGAGGTATTAAATATCCAATTCTTATACCGGGTAAAAATATTTTTGAAAAACTTTTTATATATACCACCCTATCATTATTATCTAAACTTTTAAAGCTATTATACTTTATACTATTATCATAGATTAATTCTGACAGATAATCATCTTCTATTATATAGAAATCATATATTTGTGCCAATTTCAATATTTGTATTTTTTTATAATTACTGCAGCTTATTCCTGTAGGATTCTGAAAATAACTCATGGTATAAAAACATTTTATATTATTTTTTTTAAGTATTTTTTCAAACTTGTCCATGTCAATACCATCTTTTTCAACAGGTACTTCAAAAATCTCCGTTCTTCTCCATTTAAATACAGATAAGGCTCCACTGTAAGTCGGCTTTTCCACTATTACACTATCATTTATATTCAATATTGCTTTTGAAACCAAATCTATACCCTGCTGTGCCCCGGAAATTATAAGTATGTCTTCTTTATCCACATTTTTATTCCAGAAAACACTACTTATACTATTTCTAAGACCTTCATATCCTAGATATTCCTGACAAATCAGGGCTTTAGCTCCATCTCTATCCAATACTTCATTTAAAACATCCTTAAAAAAATCTATCTGGAAAAATTCCCCACTGGGGGTTTCTCCTGTAAAATCTATATAATCTACTGTTTCTTTATTAAATATTTTTTTTAGAGCCTTAGAATATTCTCTATTAAAATTTTTATGTATGTCTTTTTTTTTGGCGTAAGTTCCACTTCCTATTTTTTGAATTGCATATCCCTCAGCTTGAAGCCTTTTATAGGCATTTATTACTGTAATATTATTTACATTCAAAAACTGAGCTAACTTTCTTATGGAAGGCAATCTTTCTCTATCCTCTACTATATTGGTATCAATTAATCTTTTTATGTGTTTTTTTATTAATAAATATTTGGGTATTTCTCCCTTATTTAGATCTACAAAATATTTATTTAAAATAAATTTCACCCCCCAAAACCTTAATCTATATTTATAAAAATACTTTTATTAATTAGCGTCAATAATTACATAAAATACACATTTTCTTTAGCTAAGGTAGTTCCATCCTTCATCTTATAGTCTCTTGTATCCTTCTTAAGTAAATTTTTCTGCCATAAACTATTTAATATTTCTTCCATATTTATGTCATAATTATAAAATAATCTATCATTTTTTATATCTTCGGAACTTAAAAAAGAATCCTTTTCTCTCATATAATTTAAAAGTACTTTTGTAATATTTCTTATATTCTTATCTATATATTTTTTAAAATAATCCATAATGTCATTTATAGCTTCAGCTACATCCAATTTACTAAAGAATAATTCCTCTACACATTTTCTAAAGCTATTATTTAAATTCATAGCAATAGTTACCGCATCTTTACTTATCATATGTCCCGAGGAATTTACATATAACTTTGAGAATTCTTCCACAGAACGTACTGCTGCAATATAAGATGTATATATAACATCATTTTGAAGATACTTTTTACATACTCCCATATTTTTAAATAATTCTCCAAGGTATACCATGTTCCATCTCTCTCTATCCAGATCAGGATAATATCTTCCCACATCATATTTAGATGTTATTTCCATGTCCTTTGAAAATACTAATCTGGAAGAAGATACTATTCTATGGATAAAGCCTCCCTTTAAGTCTTCTTTGGAAGATTGCAAAAAATTACTCTTACTCATAAGTTTAATATGGATTGGTATCCCCTTTTCTTCTGTATATATGTCTTTTAAACCAGTTCTCTTATTATCAAATACTACAAGCAAATCAATATCTGATTCATCCCACAAGTCTCCACTAATCATACTTCCAAAGACCATAACTGCAAGAACTGATTTATTAGCTTTAAATCTATCAATAGCACTGTTAAAAGCTTTTTGATATTGCAAGATAGTCCTTCCCATATAAAATGAACCTCCTTTTAAATTTAATTCCCGCAAACAAAGATTATTCTGAATTTTTATATATTATATAATATATTTTTATAAGAATACAATAGGAAGATTTTGAAGAAGAGTAATTGTACTTACACTGTACCTTTTTTTAATATTTCGACTTTAAAATATAGTTTACTATTCAATACATAAATTTTCTACACTTGTTATATACTTCTTCGTCTACCAAAGCACTTATATAGGTTCCCTGCTCCCTATAATCCTCCTGTTCTATTTTACAATTTCTGTGTATAAAAGCTACTGTAGCTTGTTCCGTATAGGGAATTAAATATTCCACCTTTTTTATACTTTGGGGAAGCATATGTGATATTTTTTCTAGAAGTTCTTCTAAATTAATATCATATTTAGCAGATATGTATATATTATCTATATTATACGTATTTTCTATATCCTTTATTTTTTTTGTTTTCACTTTATCTATTTTATTTAATACCAAAAGTATTGGTTTATCACTTATGTCAAGTTGGTGTAAAACCCTATCTACTGTTTCTATATGCTGACATACATTTTCTGAGGATATATCCACCACATGAAGCAGTAAATCAGAATAATAAACTTCTTCCAAGGTAGATTTAAAGGCTTCTATAAGATCATGAGGAAGTTTATTTATAAATCCTACGGTATCAGTTATTGTAATTATTCTGCCATCTTTTAATTCTACAGCACGGGTAGTAGTATCTAAAGTGGCAAATAACATATCTGCTTCGAACACTTTATCTTTTGAAATATTTTTCTTAGGCACAGCTATTTCACATAACTTATTTCTCAAGGTGGATTTTCCTGAATTAGTGTATCCAACCAGAGATACATTGTATATTTCATTTCTCTTTTCTCTTTGTACTTTTCTTACTTTTTTTATCTTTTTTAATTCTCTATTAATCTCATATATTCTTTCTCTTATATGCCTTTTATCTGTTTCCAGCTTTTTTTCTCCCGGTCCTCTAGTACCTATACCTCCACCAGTTCTTGAAAGAACTATACCAAATCCTGAAAGTCTAGCTAATCTATATTTAAGTTGGGCAAGCTCTACTTGCATTTTACTCTCTCTACTTTTTGCCCTGGTAGCAAATATGTGAAGTATTAATGTAGTTCTGTCTATTATCTTTATTTTTAAACTCTCTTCTAAATTTCTAGCCTGTGAGCCAGATATTTCATCATCAAAAATCACTACATTGGCATTATGAATTTGAGCAATTAATCCTATCTCACTTACTTTTCCTTTTCCCACATAAAAAGCTGTATCTATGATAGTTCTTTTTTGGAATATTTTTTCTAAAACTTTTACATTACAAGCTCTAGCCAATTCTTCTAATTCATCTAAACTCTCTTCACTATCCGTTCCTACGAGTATGGCTCTTTCTTCATACTCCTCCAGTGTATATATTTTTTTTATCAACTCTTCTATTTCATTTATCTTTCTTAATACATTATAATTAGCAGCTTCTTCCAGAGTCAGGTTATCCAAGACTTCACTTTCAACAGAATCTCCTTTAATACTTAAAAAACCTAAACTCATACCCGTAGGTCCTCTATCATTAACTCCTATGGCCGATATACAATCCAATTTCAATTTTATTAAAGCTGAAATATCTACTTTTGAAAGCTGTGAATTGCCATTAGGATGAGTGTGTATCATTCTAATTCCAGAAAGCTTATTTTCTGATGTATAAACTTCAATATTTACACTGTTACTGTCACCTACTGATATATTTAAAACCTTTCCTTTTCTATTAATAAGCACACTTATTTCTCTATTTAAATATATAGTATTTTTGCAAAGTATTTCTACAATCTCCATACTGCAAACAATATCTTTAGGTACTTTAATATCATATATTTCTTCTAATTCATCCAATATAGACTTTCTTATGCCTTCTGTATTTCCATATATCAAAAAATCAGCTTTAAAAAATCTATAAAAATCCAGTTAAATATATAAAAAATTATAGATTTAGTTCATACACTCAATATTGCTATTAGTGTACATAATAACATTTCTCTATAATGTTATACCGCAAGCCAACGGTACTTTTGTCACTTCCCTTCCAAAATTAAGCAACTAATTTTCCATCTTGAAAATATAGAGTAGTTACTTTATTTATATTCTTATAATTCAACTCTTGATTTTCTTTGTATTTATTAAAGATATTTATTGCAAAATTTATATCTCTATCTAAAACCATCAATATTTAATCTTACCATTTACCCTTCTAGTATACATTATATACTTATAAAGTAAAAATCATTTTCACATATTCCCTTGCCAAAATTCCAAAAATCATTTATATTTCATTAATACTTTAATTTATGTTATAATAATTAAAATTAAAATAACAATTTAGAGCAAGGAGGACAATTATGGTAAAAAGACATAAAAAGGCTCCATTTAAAACTTCTAAACTTATATTTACTATCTTATCCGGCTTATTGTTATTGGCATTTGTATCAATAATTGGTGCAAGCTTAGCTATTATAAAAAATTCTCCAACACTTGATGTAAACCAGATATTAAATTTAAATGAGCCTTCTGTTCTATATGATGACAGCAATGATGCTATGGATGTAGTAGTTACCCCACAACAAAGAACAGTAATTCCTTTTGATAATATGCCCCAGGACTTAAAAAATGCTTTTATCAGCATAGAAGATGAAAGATTTTATAAACATAACGGTATAGATTTGAAAAGAATTATAGGTGTAATATTTATAGATATCAAAAATAAGATTACAGGCAATGACAACATTCAAGGAGCATCTACTATAACCCAGCAGCTGGTAAGGGGTATATTTCTATCTTCCGATGTATCTTTTAAAAGAAAACTTCAGGAAATGTACTTATCTATAAAGCTTGAAAATAAATTAAGTAAAGATGAAATACTGGGAGCATATATGAATACGATATATTTAGGTGGAAGAGCATTAGGTGTTGAAGCTGCATCCCAGCAATATTTTAGGAAGTCTGCAAAAGACTTGAATTTAATTGAATGTGCCCTTATTGCGGCTATTCCCCAAAGTCCCTCTGTGTATTATCCCTATTCTGATAAAGCTAAAAAAGATCCATCCATATATTTAAACAGAACCAAATCGGTAATTACAAAAATGTATGAAAATGGATACATTTCTCAAAGTCAGTATACTACTGCCATAAAAGACATTTCAGAAGGTAAATTAGATATTAAACCAGAACCTACTGTAAGTAATACATATAACTATGAGTGGTTTACAGTACCTGTTATCACTCAAGTAAAAAAGGATTTAAAATCTAAATACAAGTATACTGATGAACAAATAAACAATTTACTTATGTATGGGGCCCTTAAGATATATACTACAATGGACAAGGACTTACAGAAAAAAACAGAAGATACTATAACTAACAATAGTGTTTTTCAAAATTCTACCACAGATGAAAATGGGATATTACAACCTGAAGCATCAGCAGTAGTTATGGATTATCATTCTGGAAAAGTAAAAGCTCTTGTAGGTGGTAGGGGAACTCAGCCTGCTAGATCTTTTAACAGAGCTGCCTCTGAAAATTACTTAAGATCCCCTGGATCTAGTATAAAACCATTAACTGTATACAGCCCTGCCATAAATTCACAGCAGTTTACATCTGCCAGTATTTTTGAGGATTCCCCATTATCCAATGAAATAGCCAATAAATATGCCTCTAATGGTGAACCTTATCAACCTAAAGATGATGACTACATTGGAGGTAATATGACTTTAAGGACTGCTTTAATGCATTCTATAAATCTAGTTGCCGTTAAACTGGAAGATAAACTGGGACTAGAAATTGCATCTGAATATGCAGAAAAATTTGGCATAACTTTAGACGAACATGATAGAGCCAGTATAGCAGCACTATCTCTTGGCGAGCTTCACCATGGTACAAATACCCTTACAATGGCTGCAGCTTATGGAGTATTTGGAAATTACGGTACCTATACATCTCCAAAACTTTATACTAAAGTGGAGGATAGAAACCAAAAAATTTTATTGCAGAATAAAACGGAAACAAAAACCGTTCTATCCAGTCAAACTGCCTATATACTATACGATATGTTAAAAGGACCCGTTAGTGCAGAAGGTACAGGATATAATGCGAACTTTGGAAATATGGCTGTAAGGGGTAAAACTGGTACTTCCACTGATAGCAAAAACCTGTGGTTTTGTGGATTAACTCCATACTACTCTGCAGCAGTATGGATTGGCAATGACAATAGTTCCACATTATATGGACTTAACAGTAACTCTGCAGCCAAACTCTGGGCAGATATAATGTCTCCTTTCCATGAAACTTTAGAATCAAAAGAGTTGGAAATGCCCTCTGGAGTGGTAACTGCAGCAATCTGTTCTGAATCTGGTAAACTTGCCAGATCCAATTGTTATAAGGATCTTACAGGCAACAAGGTTTACAACGAATTATTTATAGAAGGTACAGTACCTACAAGTTACTGTAATATGTCCCATTCGTGGAATATATTTGACAACCTTCCTAACAAAAATACCAATAGAAGTCAATATAAAAGGAATACTAACAAAAATACAGATACTGATAAAGACAACAACAAAGATAATAACAATACTGTAGATAATAATAATTCCTCCGAAAAAAATGATGATAATGACAAGAATAATTCAGGAAAAAAGGATGAGACTCACACGGATAATTCTTCTACAGAAACATCTGTTGAAAATAACTGATATATTTAAGTATATTAAGTTAAATTAAAATTCCACCTTAGTATTTTAAGGTGGAATTAATCTTCGGGGTAATACTACTTATATGTTATTTTAATTTTTTTATCCGAATGCTACCATTATTAATACTCCCATCTTCTTCAAAGTGGGAGATAAACACTGCTACACACCTGGATAAGTTCTTCCCCTAAAGGATAACGTATTCTAAGTGCTAAAGACACTAAGAATACTGTTAATAAGGTTCATATGGAGAAAAGCATTTCTCTATAACAAACTCCACCTGAACCTTAGAATCATTTGATTTACTACATTTTGCAGATCATTCACTTAAAATTTCTCTCATGATTTTAAGTACTTTTTTTTCAATTCTAGAAACCTGTACTTGATTTATTCCTAACATTTTTGCCACCTGTACTTGAGTTTTATCCTTAAAATATCTTAGCATTATAATCTGCCTGGACTTTACATCTAAATTTCTTAAAGCCTCTTTTAATGCAATTCTATCTATAACTTCCACATCTTCCTTAGGATTTTCACTTATTTTATCTATTAAAAGAACAGGTGACCCATCATCTTGATGTATAGTATCATATAGATATTGCAAACTATTGGTAGACTCTGTGGCAAAAAGTAATTCTTCTGTTTTTACTCCTGAATATTCAGCCAATTCTTCTATAGTAGGTTCTCTGTTCAATTTTTTTGTAAGTGCTTCTCTATCATAATGAAGTTTCTTAGCTGTATTTTTTATGCTTCTGCTTACTTTTATCATTCCGTCATCTCGGAGAAATCTCTTTATCTCTCCTAATATCATGGGTACAGCATATGTAGAAAATTTCACATTATAAGTTTCATCAAAATTATTTATTGCCTTCATAAGTCCCATACAGCCTATTTGAAATATATCTTCATATTCATATCCTCTATTTAAAAATTTTTTACTTATAGCTGAAACCAATGGTAAATTTAGTTCCACTAGCTTGTTTAATGCTTTTTTGTCTCCTTCTTTTGCACATTTAATCAATTTTAGATTATCATCGTAGCTATATTTAATTTTTTTTACTGTTTCTTCACCCATATCATTCACCTAACTTAATGAATTAAAAACCTTTTTCATAATCAATCTTGTCCCTTTGTTTTTTTCAGATTCCACTTGAAGGGAATCCATAAATGTCTCCATTACAGTAAATCCCATTCCTGATCTTTCTAGTTCAGGTTTAGAAGTATAAAGAGGTTGCATGGCGACATCTATATCCTCTATACCTATACCATTATCTTCTACTATTAAAGTTAGCTCTTTTTCTTTAATAGTGGCTTCAATTTTAACTATACCTTCTTTGTTTTCATAACCATGAATAATAGAGTTTGTAACTGCTTCTGAAACTGCAGTTTTTACATCTGTTAATTCATCTAATGTAGGATCCAACTGGGATACAAAGGCCGCTACTGATACTCTAGCAAAACTTTCATTTTGTGACTTACTAATAAACTCTATTTTCATACTGTTATCATACATAATTTATCCCCCCATTAAATATTCTGAACTGCTTCCTCAATATTGTCATAAAGTCCTATAATTTTAAACATCCCCGATAATTCAAACACTCTTCTCACTGAGGGTGATACACCTACAATACATAAATTTCCTTTCTTGGCATGCAGCTTTTTATACCTTCCAATTACCACCCCTATTCCTGAGCTATCCATAAAGCTTATCTTTGAAAAATCCAATATTAACTTGTTCATGCCTTCTACATCCAGTTGATTATCGATTTTATTTCTAACTTCTTCTGTACTATGATGATCTAGTTCACCTTCCATAATAACTATAAGATTATCTTCTTTTACATAAAATTCTAAATTCATATACTATACAAAACTCTACTAAAACTAATACAAAAATAATCTGCTCTAATGTAGTTTTAGCGTTAAAATATACTTTTAACTTTAATTTACCATATAACATATGAGCCCATGTTATATGACTAAAGTTTAATATATAAACTTTAGCATATGCAAAATATTGCATAGTCCGAGTCAGACCTTCTTACCCCCCCTCTTATAATATTTTGCAATTCACGATTCACAATTTACAATTTACAATTGCAGTACTATTCCCCTACTTTGAAGAAACTGGGGTATTAGCCAATTTCAGTTTTCAGATAAAATATTTTACATTTATCAAAATAAAATACATGTTTTTAATATATTCTACACAGGAAATAATTTTCCTTTATTTTTTTGTATTTTTATCGATATTTTATTCATATTATTGACAGTTAGTATATTTTTAAACATATGTTGAAAATTTTTAATAGCTTTCAAGTATTTAAACTAAACAAAGATAATAAAAGGTTATTGATCTAGCTTATATTAAACCAAATCAATAACCTTTTGACATATTTAAAAACCAAATTATGGATTATCAAAAACTACCGGGTTAAATCTTCTACAAATTTTGGAAGTACAAAACATGCCTTATGTAATTCTTTAGTGTAATACTTTGTATCTATATCTAAAGCAGAAGATAAATCTACTTCCTTAGGATCATACTTTTTAGAACCTATGGTAAAACTCCAAAACCCACTAGGATAAGTTGGTATACCTGCCATGAACAATTTTGCAATAGGAAAACTTTCACTAACATCCTTATAAACCTGTTTTACTACTTCTGGCAAATAAAAAGGAGTTTCTGTCTGAGCTACAAATATTCCATCTTCTGTTAAACACTTATATATTTCCTTATAAAAGCTTCCCCCAAACAATCCCTCTGCAGCACCAAAAGGATCTGTGGAATCCACTATTATAACGTCAAATGCATTTCTATGTTCATGAACATATTTTATTCCATCTCCAATAAAAATTTCACATTTTGGATTATCCAGCTCACAACTTATTTCTGGAAGATACTTTTTACACTCATTAATAACTTCTTCATCAATTTCACAAAGTACAACTTTTTCTACGGTTTCATGTTTTAATACTTCTCTTACAGTCCCTCCATCTCCTCCACCAACTATAAGGACTTTTCGTGGATGGGAATGGGTAAATAAAGGTACATGAGTTATCATTTCATGGTATACATACTCATCTTTAATTGTAGTTTGTACTATACCATCTAAAACCAACATTCTTCCTAAAGCATAGGTATCTACTATAGCTAGTTCCTGATATTTAGTTTTCTTTGTAACTAAAGTCTCTTTTATTTTATAGGTCATAGCAGCATTTTCAATTTGACCTTCCTTTAACCATAAATCCATTGACAAAACTCCTTTCCTACTCTTTAATTGTGAACTGCCACCACTTAGTTAAAACTACTAAAGTCTTATTTACTGCAGATATTATTATAGCAATAATATTATAATTATACAATGCACGATTTACAATTCACAGTTCACAATTGAAGTAACTTTATTCTTCACAAATCAAGTAATTCTTAGATTTAAATATTTATATTATTCTCTATAAATTTAATTTCTCTATCTGTTAATTGGAAATAATCATATAATTGTTCTTCAAAACTATATAATTTTGAAAAAATTATAGGGGGAATGTACAACTTCATTAAATTGCTGGGGTAATATTCATATAAATCATATCCTAATTTTTTTCCAAAAGTCTTAAAATAAAATTCATAAACAGAACTATTTAACACATTTAAAAGAGTATGGTAATCTATTGGAGCATCTTTTTTGATTACCAGAGAGTATATATCTGCACTAAAATAGCTTCCCTTGTCTAAAGCAAATCTATTATTTTTAGATTTATAGGGAAATATAATTTTTCTGTTCTCAAATATTTCCGCTTTTCTTCCCCATTGAAGCTCATACCATTTTCTTATTCCCTTTTTGCACTCTCTTCGTTTAATAAGTTTTTCTTTATACTGACCTATATATTTTATGGAATTAGGATATTGATCTTCATATTCTATAAGATTAGAATATATTATAAATTTTTTATCTTCCACTATGTCGTTTTTGTATATTTGGCTGTTCTTTATCCAGGGCTTTATTATATTTGATTCAATTTTATTCTTTAATATAGTATCCCTATCCACTATAAAAGCTTTATCACAACCTGTTATTATACCCTGATAACTTTCACATATATCATTCAATGTAAAATTACATTTTTTTCTTATCTTATAAATTATATTTTTTTCAAATTCACTGATAAATACCCATCCATTGTCATCTATAGAGTTTTGGGGTATAAAAAATTTTTTATACCCAACTTTATACTTATTTAAAAATAAAGAATGATAAAATTTATTTTCACCCTTTTTTTCATTTTGTTCAGGTCTTATAATTTCTATTTTATTATTAAGACCTTTTTTGTTCTTTAAAAATATTATTATAGGGTCTACTCCAACTCCTTTAAAAGGTCTTATTCCATAAAAATCCACAATTTTATATATAGTTGTATTATCACTTAAAAATTTTCTCAGCTGTTTTCCACTACAGGCTTCACAAAAATATCTGGGAACAATAAAAGCAGATTTTCCTCCTTCTTTTGAGGCCTTTAGTGATTTCTCAAAAAAACAATAACAGATATCCGATTTGTCTTTATATATATTTTTATAAACTCCTTTTAAAATTTTAGAATAGTTCTTTTCTATAGATTTATGTCCTATATAGGGAGGATTCCCTATGAATATATCGAATTTTTCTTCTATGGTATCTATTAAAAAATCCTTTAGAACAAAATTTTCTTTGGCAAATTCTCCACTTATCAAGAACAGATCTATACTTAAAATTTTAAGTGCAATTTCATCTATATCAAATCCAAATAAATTATTACGTACTATATGTGAATTTATATTCTCAAGTTTTAAATTCATATTATTTATTTTATTTATAACCTCTATATTTTTAATAAATATATGGCGTAAATAAAAAAAACACACATAAAGTATATTTCCACAGCCACAAGCTGGATCTACAATTTTTATAAATGGATTATCAATTACATCCTTTGCCACTATTAAATTTTTAATCATAAAGTAGGAAATTTCCCTTGGGGTATATACTATTCCTTTTCTCTTATTTATTTTTATCAGTTCATAATATTTCTCAGAGAAATATTCCTCTTTAGATATATTGAACTTTTGTTTGTAATTTTTTATAAAGTTTAATTTTTCTTCCCTAGAAATTGATATTTCCATAAAATTATAAATTGTTTTAATACTTTCAATAAAATCATTCACATTTTTATCTCCATTTTTATGTAAATTATGTTTTACTTATTACTATTTTAATATACCTAATAATTGAAATGATTCCTGTAAATTTTAAGTATAAGATATCTGATTAAGTATACCATAAAATATATATTGTAAGGTAGGTGATAAAATGAAAAAGAAATTCACATCGCTAATTCTGTTATGTATAATTTTTTTATGTTTTTTTAACACAAAAAATTGCTATAAACATAAGGCTATTTTGGGAAATGGCCATACTTTAACTGTTAATAAAAATTTAAGTGTCAATGAGTCCAATACCGATTCCGAAAGTTTAAAAGGCTTAGACATATCTAAATTGGACAGAAGTGAAAAAAATTGGTTTTTTAAGCCTAATAATAGGGGTACTCCTTCAGAAGAACCTGAAGAAATTTTACAACTTTTAAATAAATATTCTTCGTATTATTTAGGAGATACCTCTAAAAAAGTACTTTATTTGACTTTTGATGAAGGATATGAAAATGGATATACCCCTAAAATATTAGATATACTAAAATCAAACAATGTCAGTGCCGCCTTTTTTGTTACTACCCCTTATATGAAAGATAACCCGGATCTTGTAAAAAGAATGGTGGATGAAGGGCATCTGGTATGCAATCATTCTACACATCATCCTTCTATGGCAGAAGCTGCAAAAGATCCTGTAAAATTCCAAAAAGAATTCACTGTTGCAGAAGATACCTATAAAAATATCACAGGCAAACAAATGCCTAAATTTTTTAGACCTCCTATGGGAAAATACAGTGAATTATCCTTGTTTTATACTCAAAAATTAAGTTACAAAACAATTTTTTGGAGTTTTGCCTATAATGATTGGAATATAAAAAGGCAGCCTTCTCCTGTTGAATGTAAAAAAATGATAAGTCGCAGGACTCACAATGGAGCTATTATTTTGCTTCATGCAGTATCAAAAACAAATTCAGAAATACTGGATTCTGTAATAAAAGACTGGAGAAACAATGGCTATATATTGCAAAGCTTAGATAAAATTCCTTAAAAATAAATTAAAGGTTAAGAGTTATGAATTTTAACTCTTAACTCTTAATTAAACTTTTTACTATATACTATTACTTTGAATAAAAATTTGGGTATTGAAGAAAGTCTTTTTATTCTCCAGGGTTCCTTAAAAACTCTATACAACCATTCAAGTCCTAATCTTATCATCCAGGCTGGAGCTCTTTTGATTTTTCCGGAAAAAACATCAAAACTTCCCCCTACTCCCATATATACCTTACAAGGGAGTCTATCCATATTTTCAGCTATAAAAATGTCCTGTCTAGGGGCACCCATAGCCACAAACAGTACATAAGGCTCACTTTTTTTTACATCCTGAATAATATCTTCACAGTTATTCAAATCAAAATATCCATTGTGACTTCCAGATATATTTAAATTAGGATATTTATTTAACAAATTTTTAATACAGTCTTCTAATATGTCTTGTCTGGCTCCCAAAAGATATATGGATTTTCCTTCCTCACTGCACTTTTTTATTAAAGACTCCATTACATCTATACCTGCTATCTTTTCTTTTACAGGCAGTTTCAGCATTTTAGAAGCCAACACAGTACCCATTCCATCTGGAATTATTACAGTGCTTTTAGAAGTAAAACTTCTTAAAAGCCTGCTGTCATTAAGTCCATTGTAAAGTATTTCAGGATTGCCAGAGACTATATTAACTTTTGAAAATTTCTCTATATAATTTAAAAATTCTAATTTACTTCTATTAAACACATCATATTCTAATATTCTAGTAAACATGTTAAAATGCACCTTCACTTTTAAATACAGAAAAAACTGTTTTTAATAAAATTTTTATATCTGTCCATAATGAAAAATTTTTTATATAGATAAGATCATAATAGACGGTTTTCCCAAGCTCTATTTCCCCTCTGCCGTTGACTTGAGCCAATCCAGTTATTCCAGGGGTAACTAGAAGTCTTTGTTTGTATGCTTCAGGATAAAATTTAACCACATCTGGTATTTCAGGTCGAGGCCCCACTAAACTCATATTTCCAAGAAGTACATTAAATAGCTGGGGAATTTCATCTAAACTTGTTTTCCTTAAAAAAGCTCCAGATCTTGTAATTCTACTGTCATTTCTGCTTTGAAACACAAAACTTTCCAAATCTTCAGGGTTTATATCCAATGTCATTTTTTTATCTGCATCTACTATCATAGTTCTAAATTTATATATTATAAATTTTTTTCCATTTTTTCCTACTCGAGTTTGTTTAAATATAGCAGGCCCTTTTGAATCTAATTTCACCCATATAGCCAATACTATAAACACTATACTCAATACAATTATCCCTAAGAGTGAAATTAGAAAATCAAATATTCTCTTAAAAAAAAGTTGTATCTTTTTACATTTTATATCTTTATCCAAATCTATTTTTATATCTTCTATCTGCATAATTTTATATTCCGTAAAAATATATTACAGAAATTATGTATTCACCTACTTTCACCCTATAGAATATTTCATCCGATATTTTATCCGAACGCTAGAATTAGCTAATACCTCCCCCCATCGTCTTCAAAGTGGAAGACAAGCACTGCTACGCGCCTGAACAGGTTCTTCCCCTAAAGGATAACGTATTCTAAGTGCTAGAGACACTAAGAATACTGTTAATAAGGTTCGACGGAAAAAGCATTTATATATAGTAAACTCCATCTGAACCTAAAAATCACTTTATAATAACTTTTTTACCCTATTTAAAATCATAGCACCAAAAAATGTGACTATAAAGGCACTTAAAGCAAAATGCAGATTTCCCATATGTCCATATTTCACCGTATAATATTGTCCATATAAATACAATATTCCCGATTGGGATAAATAAATATCATAAGAAGTATTAGATATATATTTTATTATATCCATAAAAAATCCTTTTTTCCACCTGAAACTAAATATAAATAATATAAATAGCGTAGAATATACAAGTACTGCCGGACGTTGAAATGTAGTAATGCAGTCTATATCCTTATTATATTGATTGCCTGGTATGAAATTATAAAGTACTATAAATATTGATAAGAAAAACATAATTAAAATTACAGGTCTATATTTATTTAATTTTTCAGAAATGCTGTCAATATTTTTTCCAATGTATCCTCCTAAAGAAAAATAAAAAAGCCAGTAAAATAAATTTTTCTTATTCCAGAACCACTGCTCCGGTGCTTGCGCTTTGAAATAATAAAAATATATAAGAAAAAAAGAGGTAATAAGAAAGCTCAAAAAAAGCCACCATCTTTTCCCCATAAATTTATATATAAAGGGAAATATAATATAAAATTCTATAATTAGAGGTACAAAATAAAAATGATAAAATACATTTCCATATACCATATCATTTAAATCACTATATATATTATAATTTTTAGTTATAATTAATATATACAGAATACACCACAATACATACTGAGGTACAATTTTTAAAAATCTTTTAACTATAAACTCTGAATAGCTGGAATTCTTTTTATAATTTATAGTCAATCCCATTCCTGAAACAACTATAAAGGCAGGAACAGAAAATCTTGAGAGCTGATTCAATAAAAACGTTATATCATAAGTAGTAGAATAAGGTGTACATCTATAAAGTACAGTAGCAGAAACATGTAATACTATTACTGCCACTATAGAAACTGCCCTGATTACATCTATCTCTAAAACACGTCTTTTAATAATTCCCCACCTTCTTTACATAACAATTATTTTAAAATTTTCATTTTAAATTCATCAACTAAATATCTAAATCCTTCAACCTTAAAAAAATACAAACACATAAAATAAATTGTACTTCCAAATATAAAACATACTACTATGGAAGTGAGACTTCCTACCATGATAGAAGAAATTACATTCTTGCATATGTCATTTATAATATATATGGCTATACCCATTATAATCGATGAAAGAACTATTTTGAAAAAGCCAAAAAATATTCTGCCAAGTTCTATACCCTGTAATTTCTTATTTAAATTCCACAACATAAGTAAAGTGGTCACAATAGCAGATACAGATGTGGCTAAAGCAAGTCCCGACACTTTCATATATTTTATTATAAAAAAATTTATAATTATATTTAACACTATTCCTATAAAACTATTTATCATAGGAGTTTTTACATCTTTAATAGAATAAAAAGCCTTATTTAAAATATCTCTTAGTCCATAGGCTACCATAGCAGGACAATAAAAAAGCAGTGCACTGGAAGTTAAATTAGCAGCCTGCAATGTAAAAGCCCCTCTTTTGAAAATTATATCTATAAGGGGATATCTTAATATCCCTATGGCAACTGCTGCAGGTACCATTATTATCATTATAGAAGTTATAGCAGTTACAAGCGCTTTTTTATATTTTAAAATATTATTTTTAACTGCCAGTTCAGATAGTGTTGGATATACTATCATAGCTATTCCAATGGCAAAAACCTCATAGGCCAGGGTATTGACTTTGTTTGCATAATCCAATACTGTAACAGCTCCAAAATATATATTGGTGGCAAAAGACCTGTTCACGAAAACATTTAGCTGAATTAATGAAGTACTTATAATTACAGGTATCATCATTCTAAACATCTGTGTTACATATTTATCTTTAAAATTCAATATAAATTTATAGCCATAGCCTAATTTTCTATATTTAGGTACATTTACTGCAAATTGAATAAAGAATGCTATTACTGTTGCTACAGCAAAACCCTTCATTCCATATTTAGAAGTTAAAAACACCAGATATATTATATAAACCAAGTTGGACATTAATGCCATAGCCGCAGGCTCATAAAAATTTTTGTGAGCCTGAAGTACTCCTGTAACTACACTTTGAAGAGTTACAAATATCAAAGACAAAAGTAATATTCTAACTATTTCTACGAACTGACTAAATATTAAATTATTATATGTAAATTCATGAGCAAAAACATATATTATTTGTTTTGAAAATAATATAAGCAGCACAGTTATAATTACAGTAAAAAGAGAGGATATGTTTATTATATTATTTACAAAATTATACCTTTCCTTTTTATTGCCCTTTTGAATATGCTCCCAATGCAGCGGTATGAAAGTAGTGGTAAGTCCATAGCTCACAGTAGTAAGCAAATACACTATACCTAGGGCAAAGTTATATATATCCGTAATATAGGTTGCACCAAACTTGGCAGCTATAAGTGCATCTCTTATCAGCGCTAAAATTTTCCCTACAATTATCAAAAGCATAACTACAGCGGAACCTTTTATTACTTTTTTTCCTGTCATTATTTTCACTCCAACTATTTTTCTGAAAGTATTTCATTATATGCTTCTAGGTATTGCCTACAAAAATTATTTATGGAAAATTTACCTACTGTACTATTGTATAAATTTTGCCCCATAAGAGAAATTTCATCTCTTCTATTATAAACTGCTTTCATTTTTTGATATATATCTTCTATAGATGTGGGATTTATCAAATAAATTGAATTTTTGCCCACTACTTCTCCTATACTTCCTACATCCGGAGCTATAAAAAATTTTTTTACTGCAGCACTTTCAAGTAAGACCATAGGAGGGGCTCCACCTTCATTGAAAGAAGTCAAAATTCCTACTTCTCCTGCATTTATAAAATCTATTCCATTGGACTTATATCCTGTAAGTATTACCTTATGCTGTAAATTCAACTGAAGTATTTCTTTTCTCAATCTTTCCTCCATAGAGCCATCTCCAACTATAATAAGCTTTACATTTTTTACGTGATTTTCAAGTAAGCCGAAAGCCTTTATAAGAGATAGTTGATTTTTTACAGGATGCATTCTGGCTACATTTACATACACAAAATCATCTTCTGAAATTCCATATTTTTCTCTTATATTTTTCCTGGAACAACTTATATTTATATGATTAAAATCCATTCCATTACTTACTATAAATTTTTTTCCCATAAAATTATTTTTCTGAAGTAAATTTTCAAGGTAGCGGGAAACACATATGTGATTTTTAAAACTTTTTAATCCTATGAAACTCAAAGGGGTGAAAAATAAATACTTAATTTTATTATTTAGAAAATCTTTTCTATAATCACTATGCAATGTAGCAACTGTAGGTATTTTTATACTGTTTTTTAAAAAATAATGTATGAAAAAAGGCTTTGCCCCATGAAAATTTACAATATCAATATTATTTTGTACTATATACTCCATTATATCTTTTCCATAAGTTGGATTTTTTTCAAACTTCACCGTATCTATTTTTAAACTTTTACTTTTTTTATAAAGTTCCCCTGCTCCTAAGGTTCCAATAATACAATGAAACATATCTTTTGAATAAAGGGCTAAATTCAATACATGAATTCCCCCTCCTCCAGTATCATTTGAGGATATAATCTGCAGTACTTTAATATTTTCACCCCCACTATTAAAATGACCTTATAAAAATACTATTATTCTTTTCTCTATACATCATTCCCTGAGATACAGCTAACAATATCCAAAAATATGTAGTTGTTTTAGGTACAAAGAACAAGTTGTCAAATAAATTCATAACATAGAAGGCTATCATGGAAGCCAAAAATCCTGTATAAAAATATTTATAAAAATTACTCTTTACAGTATTTATAAATGTCTTAACCTGAATCAAAGAGGAAATAAGCACTGCCACAAAGGATATACCCCCTATAATTCCAAGTTCGCTTTCAATCTTTAGGTAAGAATTATGGCATGGATATCTGCTGTATCCATAAAATTTGTATTGTGGGTATATTTCCACATATTTATTATACAGGCTTACATAATTTCCATTTCCCACTCCAAATATAGGATGATCCACTATCATTTTCTTTGCAATACTCCAAAGATATATTCTGGATTGATTCTGTACAGGATCACTTATGTCCAAAATTCTATCCCTTACGCCTGGAACAAATAATGCTGCTGCAGCTACTACAAAAAGTGGTATAATAAGCTTCAAACTATATAAGACAATTAACACTATCATTCCCACTACTATTCCAACAATAGCATTTCTTGAACCTGTAAATGCTATATTCAAAAGCATTATAATTGTCAATAAAATATAAAAAAGCTTTTTTATTCTTTCTTTTTCATATATACTCAGCATAATTATAGGGAAAATAGCCAATACTAAAAAAGCTGCCAGATTATTTGGATTATCCATGGTAGCCATTATTTTAAATTTAGCATAGCCATAATTCTCAAATTTCTCATTTAGTCCAAATCCTGTAAAATACTGATAAATGCCATATATACACAAGACAGCACTTACAGCTATATAAGATCCCAATATTCCATTTAAAAGTTCCTTTTTATTATATTCATATTTAATTATAAAAAATAATACTATATAAGATATAAATCTAAAACTTTCACTTAAAGCTATTGTTTTTTCACCTGCATAACTTATGGAAATAAGCATCATAAGAGCCAGTATACTTATAAATATAGTCAAATAACTGGTGAAAAAATCCTTTATTCCAGAGAAAAATCTTCCTCTGCACTCTTTAGAAAGTATAAACTTCACTATATAAACAAGTATAATTAAAGCAAGTATACAATCTGCGGGTGGAACATGAATTCCCATTATAGACATCTTATTACTGCTTAATAAAGGTAATAAGATTACATAGGCACACATAAACAAATACAATAATCTATCCAAAAACAAAATCTCACCTCTTCCTTAAAAAATATCTTCTGTAAAAATCACCTGTTTAGTACTTCAAGTATTTTAATGGCAGCATCTCCTTTTCCAAATATATTTTTTTGTGTTTTCTCTGGTATAAAATTAATTATACCATCTAATATTTTATTTTTATCTGTACCCACTACTATATTCCATCCATTTTCTACAGTTTCCACCCATTCTGTTTCATCTCTCATAGTTATACAAGGTTTTTTCATAAAGAAAGCTTCTTTCTGAACTCCCCCGCTATCCGTAACTATCTTTTGTGAATTCATTTCAAGATTTATCATTTCTAAATAACCTACAGGTTCTATAACTTTTATATTGTCATTAAATTTTAATTCATAATCTGCCATATACTTTCTAGTTCTAGGATGAAGTGGAAGCACCACAGGTTTACCACATTCATTTAAAGCTTCTACTATATTTTTTAATCTGTTTATATAATTTGTATTCTCAGCCCTATGTATAGTTGTTAGTATATAATCAGTACCTTCCAAATTGAGCTTTTCAATAAGTTCATTTTTATTTTCTGCTAGTTTTTTAAAATTGAGAATTGCGTCAAACATTACATCCCCTACATTATATATGCCTTCTTTAATACCTTCTCTCTTTAAATTTTCAATAGAAGACTCTGTGGGAACAAATAAAATATTGGATAATCTATCTGTAATTACCCTGTTTTGTTCTTCGGGCATTTTCCTGTTAAAGCTTCTAAGACCGGCTTCCACATGGGCCAGTGGAATTAAAAGCTTGCTTGCACAGAGAGCACCTGCTAAAGTTGAATTGGTATCTCCATAAACAAGTACAAAATCCGGTTTTTCCTTTATATATATCTCTTCCAGCTTTATAAGCATGGTTCCCGTTTGTTTTCCATGATTTCCCGATCCAACTTCCAAGTTATAATCCGGTCTTGGTATATTTAGTTCTTCAAAAAATACCTGAGACATATTTTCATCATAATGCTGCCCTGTATGAACCAATATTTCTTCATGGCACTTTCTTATTACATTGGATACTGCAGAGGCTTTAATAAACTGAGGTCTAGCCCCTACAACCGTTAATATTTTCATTTATTTCCTCCCTATTAAATTCACTGCTGATTTTTAAGAAGTTGATCCTCTGGAACCTTTTTTAATTTTCTTGCTGGATTCCCTGCAACTATATTTTCACTCTCCACATTTTTTGTAACTACACTTCCAGCTGCCACAAATCCATCTTCTTCTATAATCTTCCCTGGAAGAATAGTAGCCTGTGCCCCTATTCTTCCTCCCTTTTTAACAGTAACTCCTTTAAAATACTTATATCTTTTTTTAGATCTGGCGGCAAAATTGTCATTTGAAGTTACAACTCCCGGGGCAATAAACACATTATCTTCAATCTGTGAATAGGCAGTAATATACACATTAGTTTCAATCTTACAACTAGAACCTATTTTACAGAAATTCTCAACAGCTGCCCCTCTACCTATTATTGTCCTACTACCTACTGTAACATTTTCTCTTACTGTAGCTAAATCTGCAATTAGTGCATGTTGTCCTATACTGCATCCACAATATATTATAACTCCTGCACCTATTAAACAATTATCATCTACAATGGCAGGCTGAAGCTTATCTTCATCTTTAAATATGCTGTTTATTGATCTCATAGGCTGTTTTCCAATTACTGTGTTGTCATCTATTCTTACATTCTTGCCAATCCTACTCCCACTATGTATCACCACATTATGACCTATGATACAGTTATCTCCTATAACTACTTCATCTTCAATAACTGAAAACTTTCCTATAGTTACATTGTGTCCAATTTGAGAAGTATTAGATATATAATTTTCACACATGGGTACTCCCTCCTATTACTGCATATTTTAAAAGTACTTAAAATATACTTTACCTACTTTTAGCTGAAACCATATCCTTAGTAGAAAAGTCTCCTATAGGAAATTTTACAGGCGTCCCTGTAAGCCTAGACTTATATGCGGCCAAAATTATATCCAGTCCTTTTTTACCCTGTCTTCCATCTATAAGAGGACTTTTATTGAGGTTTACAGCATCTATCATATTTTTAAAAAGTGGTATATGTCCAAATCCATATACAGTATCTGGATCACCCTGCTGAGATTTTAATATTTCATCGTCTATATCTCTATGATCTTCAAATTTCCACGTTTCAATTTTATTTACCGCAAGGCCACCTATGCATACTGTACCCTTTTCTCCAAATATACTTAAAGTTTCTTCTAAATTTCTCGGATAAACACAAGCACTTCCTTCAACTATTCCTATGGCTCCATTTTTAAATCTTATTATAATGGCCCCGAAATCTTCTCCTTCTATGTCTCTTAAGAAAGTGTCACACTGGGAATATACCGTATCTACTTCTCCACCCATCATCCATTGAAGCAGATCAATATTATGTATACATTGATTCATGAGAGTTCCCCCATCAAGCTTCCAGGTACCTCTCCATGGAGCCTGTTTATAATAATCCATATTTCTATTCCATAGTATTCTGGCAGTTCCATTTATTAGCTTTCCGAATCTATTACTTTCAATGGCTCTCCTAAGCTGTTGAATTGGCTTATTAAATCTATTCTGATGGCTTACACACAATTTAACATTATTCTTTTCACTACAATTTATCATTTCCTCTGCATCTTTTGAAGAAAGTGCCATAGGTTTTTCACATATAACATGTTTTTTATTATTCATGCAATATGTTGCTATCTCAAAATGATATCCACTTTCAGTAGCTATAGTTACCACATCTATATCCTCTGCTTTCAACATCTCTTTATAGTCAGTATAAAGGGATACTTTTTCATCTTTTTTCAACTTTTCTATATACTCACTTTTTAACTTTTCAGTCTTTTCTTCTACTATATCACATAATGCTACTAAAACAGCTTCTTCATAATTAGCTCTTAAAGCTTCCACATGTTTATAAGAAATTCTGCCACAACCTATAATGGCAAACTTTAATTTTTTCATAAAAAACACCTCTTAAAAATAATTGATTAATATATACTAAATTTTAATTGTTAACTATAACTTATGTATTTTATCTCTGTTGTTTTTTACATCCTTGGTAGCATTTCTTGTATCATAGACTATTTTAGCCCTTTCAGCTATACCTTCATAGTCATAACAACTGTGATCCGTGGTTATAATTACTATATCTGATTCATCTATTACTTCTTCCCAATCCACTGTGTGATATACCTTGCCTCTATATTTAAATTCAGGAATGTAAGGATCATTTACAATTATATCTGCTCCATTTTTCTCCAGATGCTCTATTACCTTAAGAGATGGAGATTCTCTTAAATCATCTATATCCTTTTTATAGGCCATTCCCATAATAAGAACCTTTGCACCATTCATTGCTTTCTTATGGTCATTTAAAAGCTTCATGGCATTATCCACAACAAATTCCGGCATTAAATCATTTATCTCTCCAGAAGTTTCTATTAATTTGGTATGGTAATCATATTCTTTGGCTTTCCAGGATAGATAAGAAGGATCCAGCGGTATGCAATGTCCTCCAAGACCTGGTCCTGGATAAAATGGCATAAATCCATAGGGTTTAGTTTTAGCTGCATCTATAACTTCCCATACATCTATGTTCATTCTTTTACATAGTATTGCCATTTCATTGGCAAGACCTATATTGATATTCCTAAATACATTTTCAAGTATTTTTTCCATTTCTGCTACAGCTGGTGAGGATACAGTGTATATTTCACTTTCCAATATGTTTCTGTATAAAGTTGCTGCCACTTCTGTACATTCTGGAGTACATCCCCCCACAACTTTTGGAGTATTCTTGGTTTTAAATTTTTTATTACCAGGATCTACCCTCTCTGGTGAAAAAGCTAGAAAAAAATCCTCCCCACATTTTAATCCACTGTCTTCAAGTATGGGTTTTAATACCTCTTCTGTAGTGCCAGGATAAGTAGTGCTCTCAAGTACTACAAGCATTCCCCTGTGTAAATACTTTGCAATACTTTCGGTAGAATTTACTACATAAGATATATCTGGTTGTTTATATCTATCCAAAGGGGTAGGAACACATACAGAAACCACATCTACATCTTCCACAAAACTAAAATCTGTAGTAGCCTTAAGAGATCCTAATTCAACTAATTTTTCCAAGTCTGAATCCACTATATCTCCAATATAGTTGTGGCCTTTATTTACAAGTTCTACTTTTTTATCCTGAACGTCAAAACCAATAACCTTATATCCCGCCTTAGCTTTTTCTACTGCTAATGGGAGTCCTACATATCCTAATCCCACTACCCCTAATTTAGCCTTTTTATCCTCTATCTTTTTCACTAGTTCTTTTTTTAACCGTGACATTATTTTTACCTCCTAGTTTAACTTACTGCATAGATTTTTTCTTATTTTTGTTTCTCTTTAATGATAAAGTCCAGTATATTTTGTTCTATTTTTTTGCCACATTCCTCTGGAGTTATTTTACCTGCAGTTAATTCCATCATTATTTTATTGGCATCCTGAAGAGCCTGAATCTCAGATACATTAGGCAATACCTCTCCATATTGTGACTGTTCTATAAAGGTCTTTAACTTTTCACTATTTTTAACTTCTTTTATATTATAATCTATTTTAAAAGGAGGAATCCTGCCTGTTATATCAAATAATTTTCCCTTGGAATTATCAATAAGATAATTTACGAGGTCCCAGTCTTCTTTTTGGTGGCTTGATTTTGAACTTACATAAACCACCTGTGATGTGATAAAAGACATCATCTGATTTCCATTATATTTGGGAAAGGCTGCTACCCCATAATTCAGTCCTGACTTATCTAATTCTTCCAAATCCCAGGAACCACTTATATAAAAACTGGTCTCTCCGTTCTTGAAATTATTTCTAGCAGTTATACTTTCTATATTTTCAGGCATTAATTTATACTTTTGAACCATATCTCTAATCATGGTGTATCCCTTAATGGCTCCTTTATTATTTAGTCCTATATCTTTTACATTGTAATTTCCATTTTGTTTTTTAAATATGTATGCCCCATTGGCTTGTAATATAGGAAAGCTTAAATAAAAGTTATTTATATCATATTGAAATCCCAGTTTTTCCCCTTGGGAAATCAATTCCTCTAAAGTTTCAGGCACTTTCTTGACTTTATTTTTATTATAATAAAGTCCATAGGTTTCTATAGATATAGGTATTCCATACATTTTATTTCCAAAGGTAACGGTCTCAAGGGAAGAAGATACATACTTGTTCTTATCTATTAAATTGTCAGGAACCTGGGCTAATAACTTTTCACTATTTAGTTTTTCCATTCTATCATGAGATACGCCGAACTCTATATCTGGTTCTATTCCCCGCTTTGCAGCTTCTATATAGGCTCTATTATCTCCTTTATCAGAATGAATTTTAACTTTATAACCAGAAGTTTCAGACCATTTGTCTGCCAAAATTCTAAGTTCTGCTATTTCAGCGTCTGTGAGATGAGACCAAATCACTATTTCTTTTTTGTCGCCTACAGTATTGGTACAACCTGTAAAAAAAAGTATACATATTAATAAAGTACAGAGATATTTGTAAAATCTTCTCATAGGAATTTTCTTCTCCTTTTCACTTACATTTTGCATGTTAAACACATTGTGATCTTTTAAATTTTCTTTTAATTAAGTCTATTATAGTTTTAAGTTCATTTACTTTTAAAAGCAGCAGCATCGCTACATATACTAAAACACCAACTACAATTGAAACTAATATTATTATAATTTGACCTTTAAATCCTATTAAAAATTGTCCTAAGTAATCATTTATAAAAAATATAACTACACCCATGGTTACTCCTGAAGTCAATATTTTAATTCCACATTTTAACATACTAAGGCCATTAATATTTCCAATTTTCTTTCTCAAATCTTTCACAAGAAGTACACAACTTACAAAAGCAGAAATTGTAGTAGCCAAGGTCAATCCTCCTATACCCATTTTTGTAACCAGTACTATACTCATAATTATATTTACCCCCACACCTATAGCTCCATTTATCATAGGAGTGGTGGTATCCTGAATAGCATAAAAAGATCTATTAAATATATCCCTTATACCCCAAAATACTAAACCGGATATTAAAAAGGACAGAGCTTCTGCAGTCATGTTAACTGCCTTTTCATTAAAAGCACCATGCATAAAAAGTACGCTTATTATAGGAATTCTAAGTACCAAAAGTCCTATTATAGCTGGAATTACTATAATATTGATATTATTTACAGCACTGCTTATATGCTCTTTAAATTCATCATATTTTTTCAGATTTCCACTTCTAGATAGAGAAGGAAACATTACTGTAACTATAGCAGATGCAAAAGTAAAATATACAAGCATATTCAATTTATTGGCATAATCCAGAGCTACTATACTTCCCACTGCAAGGCCAGAAGCCATTCTCTTTTGGACTACTTCATTTACCTGATTAACTCCCGTTCCTATAATAACCGGTGCAATAAGCATAAGCATTTTTTTTATCTTCGTATCTTTAAAATCTATTTTAAAACTATATTTATATTTATTTTTTATAAGCCAGGGAATTTGTATTACTATCTGAAGTCCATTTCCAAGCATTGTAGCTACAGTAAGTCCTACGATTCCATGGTGATTTCCAATTAATATGTATGTTATTATAGGTATGTTCATCACTATACCAACCAGTGCCGGTGCAATAAAATCATCTAGTGTTTGAAGCACCGCAGTATAACCGCTGTTTAGACTCAAAAATAATATATTTATCATACTTATTTTAGTTAAGAATATAACTAAAGTATACCTTTCCCCTGTAAAGCCTGGTGCAATAACACCCACTATCTCTTTGGTAAATATCCATCCCAGGATGCATAAAACAATTGAAATTAACATGAGAATATTCATTATAGAATTAGCAAATTTGAACATTCCCTTTTTGCCTTCTTTATTATAACTTTCACTAAGTAGAGGAATAAAAGTAGTAGTAATGGCAAGCCCAAATAAATTAAACAGTAGATTAGGTATTGTAAGTGACATAAAATATGCATCTGAACTATTAGATGCGCCAAAGGCACTGGCAATAAGTACATCTCTTACAAATCCCATTACTCTGCTTGCCATTGAAATCACCATTACTACTCCAGCAGCTTTAACAAGTTTATCTTTTTTCATGTTTTCCTCCAAATAATCTTCCTGCAACATTATTTAACAGTATTTTTACATATTTAAAGACAATAGATTCTATCTTTAAGTATTTTATCACTAATTAATTTCATATACAATGAGTTAATAATCCTAGTATTTAGTCAACAATTAATAACTAATTCTTCATTTATGTCCTAAAAATATTTTACTTAGCAATGGACTTTTATTGAAAATATACATAGACATCATTATAGGGAAAAATCCTACTAGGAACATTATAAGAATTACTATATTGTAATTAAAGCCCAACACTTGATAAGTTACTACTCTAAATCCAGTTTGAAAAAACCAGGATAATAGATAAATATCATAACTGTATTTTCCTATATTCTTGAATAGTTCTCCTACAGAACCATTTACTATTAAATTTGACAGCATTAAAAATATCCCGCTTCCCACAAGAGAAGTAATTAAATTGTAGTAAGGATATATTTTCCTTGTAGGCTGAAATAGATTTAAAACTATAATAATTATAGAAAATGTTACAATTATTATCTGTTTATTTTTAATATTCCCCCAGTTTTTATATGTACTGTTTAAATAGATTCCAAAGAAAAAATAAAATAAATAGTGGATTACCCCATAGATATACATAAAGCCTATTTGTTTGGTAAAAAGTAGGTTCAATATTAAGGTTATTGCAAGTGTTATATTTATAGGCAGTTTTTTAAATAAAGGTGCCACTACAAATATAAAAAACAAGGTGTATATAAACCAAAAATATTGTATAGGAATATCCAAGGGATAAAATATTATATTTATTATTAAATCATTTAATTTTATAGGCCTTGCAGCATAATTATTCATATACAGCTTTATAGGCACTGCAATCAAAGATACGGAAATATAAGGAATCATAAGTCTTTTAAATTTGCTATAAACAAACCTACCATAACTTTTTAAAGTGCTTATTTCATATATTTTATAGGCAAAGAAACCTGATATAATAAAAAACAAGGGCATGTGGAATGAATATATAAGTCTATATATGTAAGCATAAAAAACACTTCCGTTAAATTGCGCATCGGGAAAAGAATGTCCAAGAACCACTAAAAATATACCTATTCCCCTGGCTATATCCATATCTTTATAATATTTTTTCATAATAATTTACCACCTTTTATTACAATTCACGATTCACAGTTCACGATTCACAATTGAAGAGACGATTATATTTTTTCAGGCATCAGATATGCCAGAAGTAATCCAAGTCCCAGTCCATTAGTAAGTAGAGTAGTCAATATAGGTCCATTGAATAATGCCATTACACCTCCAAAAAGCAGTGCAGATACTAAAAATATATTTTTATTTTCTACAGATTTTATAACTATCATTATAAAATACAAAAGTATGGCAAATAAAATTACTCCTATAAGGCCAAAATTCATATATGCATCTCCATACCAGGTTACATTTAATCTCATATCTGATCTTCCATAATATACTGTTCCCATATAAAAGTTGGGATCCATATTATATATATTTTTGAAGAAGCCACCAAATATACTGTGGGATAATAACATCTTAGGATACATCCAGAAAAAATCATAATACTCCAAGGCTATTAATGGGGGAAATAAAAATATTCTTATAATTATGAGAAGATATATGGATAATTTTTTAAAATAAAATGCAACAAGACCTACTACTATAGACAAAAGCATCATTTTTTCTATAAAGGTTCTCTTTATCCCTCCTTTTAAAACCATGGCAAAAAATGGAGCCAAAAATAAAACGGCAAATTGACTTTTATAGGCTGCATAACCGTATAACACCAATTGCAATACAAACGGTATAAATATGAGCTTATATTTTTTCTTGTATATTAAAAATGTAAGTATAAAAGGATTTATTACATTGCCAAGCCATTGTATAAAATAATCGTCAAATCTTCCTGCCGTGTCTCTGTAATTCAATCTTACACCATATACATCTTTAAAAGCTTCTATTATGTTAGTAGGAAGTCCCAAGGTATACACCAGATATGAATATCCAATTACCATAAAAGCTATAATGCCTATCCAGAACACTTTAGGGGTAACTTTAATTTGGGGAATTTTAAAATCCGGTTTACTTACAAGTAATATTCCTATTACAGCAATGAATGTTATTAGATATATGTATATTTCTGAATTTTTGCTTTCTGCCAGTCCACTCATAATATATACTATTAAAAGGGGTGTTATATTTAAAGTTAAAAATAAAAACCAGTATAAACTTGACAGTTTATCAATTTTTGAAGGTACTAAAAATATTAAGGTGTAGACTATAATTACAAATAAAGGTGCCATAACAAATACTCTTTTTAAAATACCTGCATTTATTATGAAATTAAAGGATTTATAATATGTAATGGATCCAATGTATCCTACTGTTAATCCGGCTATCATAACTATGTATAAAATGAATGAGGTTATCTTACTGTTTTCATTTCCTCTGTTACAGATTTTATGTATCATTTTGGAATATCCTTCCTTTCACTGGTTATTTGTTTTCTAAGATGCTTTTTTTAAGCCAGTAAAAAAGCCAACTATAGTTCCTAGGCCATACATAATGTGAAGTAAAAAAAATAGTATAAACATTAAAGGTATATATTTCGCCCCATTTTTTACACCTATTTTTATACATTCTACCATATCTACAATAAAATAGCTTCCCAAAGCCAAAATTTCTATTATTTTACTTGCAAAAAAAAGTCTATAGCTTAATCCAAATATTACTATGGTGAGAAAAAATATTAAAGGCACAATATGTCTGACTTTTACTATATCTCTATTATTAATAAGAGATTGGCCTATCGCCTTACCATTGCCATAATTTTGAAATAGCACTTTCTTTACACTGCTTCTAGGTTTATAGTAGGCTATTATATTTTTATTTTGATATATTTTATAACCACTTTTTAATATTCTATTGTTTAAATCATTATCCTCACTTCTTGTAAAACTTTCATTATAAAAACCAATTTCATCAAACACCCATCGGTAGAAAGCTCCATTCCAAACCGTATCTACAAAGCCATCGTAATCCTTCTGTCTAAACTTAGCTACACCTATTCCAAATTTACTTTCATGAAGAAAAACAATACAGTTTTCCACATAGGATTTTGAAGTAAGTAAATAAGTAGGTCCACCTACATTTACCACATTATCTCCTTTGAATTTATTTAATGTATTTACACATTCTCTTACATAATCTTTATCATATAGTGCATGGGCATCAACTCTAACCACTATATCACCCTTTGCCATTTTTATTCCCTTATTTAAAGCTGCAGATTGAATTTTCTTTTCATTATTTATTAAAATGATTTTTTCATTTTCAAAACTTTTTAATAGATTTCGTGTAGAGTCCGTTGACATACCATCTACCACTAATATTTCAATAATATTTTCATAAGTTTGGTTAATTATAGATTTTAAACATTTCTCTATATAAAGTTCTTCATTATAAACAGGAATTATTATTGAAACCGTATGTTTTTTATACATATGAATCTCCTTTAATCAATTTTCTGTTTCAAAACCAAAAATAATCACTGCAATTATGCACTGTGAATTATGAATTGCAAATTGTATATATAGCATTTAATTTTGATTCATTGCTTTCCCAAAAATAATTATTTTTGGCTTTTCTCATATTTTCTATTATATTATTTTTTTCTGCCGGATCTTTTAGAAGTTTCTCTATAATATGTTCTATTTCTTCTTTAAGATTTTTTCCTTCTATTCCATAGCCAAAATTATTTTTCCAAACCTCATGTCCAAACTCCGTAACTTTATTGGCAATAATAGGTGTCTCTGTTATTATGCTTTCATAAAATTTATTAGGCATGGATATGGTAGCTGTATCCCCTGGATAAAAGGCATAAGTTACATCTATATTTTTATACAATTGTTCCAATTCACTTATATTATAAGCACCTTTTATTTCTACATTTGAGAATTTTTTAGAATAACTGGCAAGTTGTTCTGCATATATTCCCCAGCCGCAAATTATTACCTTTACAGATTTATCATACTTTTGTGCCGCATCAATTAGTGCTTTTATCTCATCATAATATCTAACAGAACCTATAAATCCTATTCTAAGTAGATTATCTGGAGTTTTTTCTATATCATTAAATAAACTTTTATAAGGTGCATTATTTACTATGTAAATATTTTTACTTATCTTTTTATAAACTTCCTTCATCTTGGGAGTAACCACTATATGGGTATCTACTCTTTTTACCATATGTTTTTCCAGTAAAATAACAGAATAATATATAAGTTTGTTTAGAAGTCCCTTCCTATTGTAAAAATACATGTAAAACAAATCGTGTTCATCATATGTAACCTTTAATTTAAGCTTTTTATTTATACTATATCCTATAAAAAGTCCGTCAAAATCATGACAGTGCAGTGCTTGAAAATTCTTGTCTTTCATGTAATTATAAACATCATCTTTAAAATTTAAAAACTTAAAAATTTGCTTATATCCTGTGCCATATTCTGCATTTCCAAAAAATCTTACTATATGTATTCCATCTAAATCCTCTTCCGGAGTATCCACATAAGTTCCCTCTCTATCCCAGCATAAAATAGTTATCTTATGTCCAAGTTTTTTCAGTGATTTTGCCTCTTTATATACTCTGGGATCCGGATCAAATCCATTGGTCAATATCATTGCAATATTCACTTTCCTCACCTCATAATTTCATTGTATATATCAATAGTTTTTTGTGCATTTCTAAGCCAGGTAAATTCTTTTAATACAGTATTTTTACCATTTTGTCCTATGATTCTGGCTTCAGATTTATTACTTAATATATAATCTATGGTAAAAATCAGATCCTCCACCTGATGGGGTTCAACTAAAAAACCATTCTTTTTATCTTCGATAACGTCTTCTATTCCCTGACCCCTGACACCTATAACCGGTATTCCACTATTCATAGCTTCTATATATACTATTCCAAATCCTTCTTGCCAGCTGGGAAGTGAAAAAACATCACATTTCGAAGACATATATTTTATTACTTGAGAATGAGGCAATCTACCTAGAAAAAATACATTTCCATTTAAATTCAGATCATTTACCAGCTTTCTTAAATTTCTATTTTCTTCTCCATCTCCAATTATGTAATACATTAAATCAGGATATTTTTTTACAAGTTTTGATACTGCCCTTATATTTAAATCTATACCTTTGGTTTTTATTAAAGCAGATACACTTAGCATTATATGACTTCCCTTTAATTCCACTTGTTCCTTTATTACATACTCTTCAGGATTGATCCCATTATTTATAACTATGGTTTTATTTAAAATATACTTTTCTTTTATAACATTTTTCAATTTATTACTGACAGTTATTATTTTATCTGCAGCTTTTAAAACTTTAAATACATTTTTTCTGCACATACTATTCTTTTTTACGGTATATTGGAAATCCTGACCGTGAATGGTTACTACAAAAGGTACATTATACTTTTTACTTAAGTGTATAGTTGCGAAACCTACAGGTATGGCAGTATGTGCGTGTATAACATTGAATTTAAATCTTTTGTATAAATTATCTATAGTTCTTTTTATACCAAGATACATAAAAATTCCAGAGTACTGTAGAAATAGCCCTCTTGGAAATTCTACATATCTAGGATAAAAAACTTCCACCCCATCAAGAAATACTTTAGTGGGAATATCAATATAAGCTTTATATTTTTTTATTACACCTAAAAAAGATGGCACATAGGGTACCGGACATATTACCTTTACTTTACAGCCCTCATTTATAAGCTTCTGTACCTGTTTATGGACAAAAATACCCAAAACACTATTTGAAGGTGAGGGATACATATGGGAAATAACTAGTATATTCTTCATGGGCTTATTCATCCTTTTGCTATTTTTTTCTCTTATAAGTAGGAACTTTCTTTTCTATAAGCTGCATTATATGCTCTTTATCCTGATTCAATACTTCTTTAAATTCATCAATAGATTTTTCTATAAAATTCATATCTACCTTATTAGGTTTTTCCACAAATATTTTATCATGCTCCGTAGAAGTCAATGCTATTTCATTCATAAGCAGTTCTTCATATAACTTTTCACCTGGTCTAAGACCTGTATATTCTATTTTTATATCTACATCCGGTTCATATCCTGATAAAGTTATAAGATCTCTGGCTAAATCCACTATCTTAACAGGTTTTCCCATATCAAGCACAAAAATTTCTCCCCCGGCAGCTATAGCACCTGCCTGAATTACCAATTGAGCCGCTTCTGGAATTGTCATAAAAAATCTATTTATTTCAGGATGAGTTACTGTAACAGGCCCACCATGAGCTATTTGCCTTTTAAATAATGGAATTACAGAACCATTACTTCCCAAGACATTTCCAAATCTTACAGCCACATATTCAGTTTTACTGACTTCATTAAAAGCCTGCACCATTATTTCACAAAATCTTTTTGTAGCCCCCATAACATTGGTAGGGTTAACAGCTTTATCCGTACTTATCTGTACAAATTTCTCTACTTTAAATTCATCACAGCATTTTAAAACTCTATAAGTTCCAATTATATTGTTCTTTACAGCTTCTGAAGGATTTCCCTCCATAAGAGGAACATGCTTATGGGCAGCTGCATGAAAAACCACCTGTGGAGTATACTTCCTGAATATATCCTTTAACCTCTCACTGTCTCTTATAGATGCTATAATTACTTTTTTATTTAAATCAGCATAATTATAATTTAATTCCATCTCAAGATCATATACATTATTTTCATATATATCTAATATAAGTAATTGTTTGGGCTGAAATTTAGCTAGTTGTCTGCATAATTCGGAGCCTATAGATCCTCCTCCACCTGTAACCATTATAATTTTATCTTTTATGTACTTGCTTATGTCCCGAGTATTTAATTTAACCTCTTCTCTTCCAAGCAAATCTTCTATATTTACATCTCTAAGCTTTGTAATATTTATGTTTCCGTCTATCATCTCATATATTCCCGGTAAAGTTTTTAATTTGCATTTTGTATTTTTACATATGTTTATAATTTCTCTTTTTGTATGAAGATCAGCAGAAGGCATTGCAATTATTATTTCTTCTATACCCCTATTTTTGCATACCTCTATTATTTCATTTCTTCCACCTAAAACTTCTATACCCTTTATGAGCTTCCCCCTTTTAGATTTGTCATCATCTATAAGCCCTATTATATTATAGTTGAAATTTGTATGTTTTTTTATTTCTTTTATGAGCATTGCAGCGGCATCTCCTGCTCCAATTATAAGGAGATTTTTATGTCTTCTTTTTTTACAATTTTCTTCCTTTTTGTCTCCAGATAATCTATATGTAAATCTTATCCCACCTAAGGCCAATACAGACAGTATCCAAAAAATTATATGTACTGTATAGGGAAATCTATAATACCTGTTCTCAAGAAATTTATAGTTTATAAAATAACTGTAAATTATAAAAATAATATTGGATAGAGATACGGAGTACACTATAGAAATCAACTCTTCTACAGATGCATATTTCCATATGTTGTTATATAAATTAAAAAATTTATTGCACACTAATGTTACTATAACCACTGGAACAGCAGATAATTTCAAAAATATCATATACTCTGATGGTATATTAAAATCAAACTTAAGTAATAAAGCAAAGTATAAAGAAGCTATGAGAAAAAATATGTCATACACTATAAGTTTTTTGTCTTTCTGCATTTAAACACTTCCTAAATCTATTGATTATATAAACTCTCCTTATCTATTTTACATCATAAAGAAAATTAATCAACATATTTTTGCCATCCAGCAATTATACATATAAGCTTAACATTGCTATAATTATTTTTGCTGTAATTTAACATATAGTTAAATTACAGCAAAATCAAATGCTACCCTATTGCAATTGTTTCTCCTTTACCTTATCGGTCACTTCATCCTTAACTTCTTTAAATATGGTCTGTTCTTTCAACCCTAAAAGATATTTCATAAAAGGTTTTTTTAGTTCTTCTTTCTTTAATGCAAATTCCACTGTAGCCTGAAGGAATCCAAGCTTATCACCCACATCATATCTTCTCCCTTGAAAAGTATAAGCGTACATAGCTTCATTCTTGGCCAGAGTTCTAAGGGCATCTGTAAGCTGTATTTCTCCTCCTTTTCCTGGAGTAGTATTTTGTAGTATTTCAAATATAGAAGGAGTTATTATATATCTTCCAAGTATAGCCATATTTGAAGGAGCTTCTTCTACTTTGGGTTTTTCTATTAAATCTTTAACCTTATATACATTATTTTCTATGTACATACCTTTCACTATGCCATATTTGTATACTTCTTCTTTAGGTACTTCCTGTACTCCTATAATTGAAGTTTTATATTCATTATAACAATCTATAAGCTGCTTTAAACAAGGAACTTCATTATCTACCACATCATCCCCCAGCATTACTGCAAAAGGTTGATTCCCTACAAAAGTTCTGGCACAACCTATGGCGTGGCCAAGACCTTTTGGTTCTTTTTGTCTTATATAATAAATATCCGATATACTGGATATATCTTTTACTATTTTCAAAAGATCTTCTTTTCCCTTTTTCTCCAGTTCTCTTTCCAATTCTATAGATTTGTCAAAATGATCTTCTATAGCCCTTTTATTTCTCCCTGTTATTATCAATATTTCTTCTATTCCAGAGGCTACTGCTTCTTCTATAATATATTGTATAGTGGGTTTATCTACTATGGGAAGCATCTCTTTAGGCTGGGCTTTAGTAGCAGGTAAAAACCGTGTACCCAACCCTGCGGCGGGTATTATAGCTTTTTTTACATTCATAATAAATCTCCTCTCATTAATTTTTAATTCTTATCTACTGTTTTATTAATAATTTCGTTTAACTCTATTACCACCTGATCTTTTGAATCCAATTTTTTTGCAATTTCCAAATGAGCTTTAGCATCTTTTAAATTTCCTGAATTCAAATAACACAATATAAGATTTGTACATACCTCCACTGATTTAGTGGCTTCAAAAGCTTTCCTTAAATAAGCTATGGCCCTTTCATAATTTCCTAAAGATGCATAATTTATTCCCATTTCATTTACCACCTCCACTATGCTGCTATCTATATTTAAAGCTTCATTTAAATAATAGATAGCTTTTTCGTGGTTTTCAATCATCCTATATCCCACAGCTATATAATAATAAATAGAGGCATTGTCTCCTAAAATATCTATAAGGGGAATTAAATATTTCAGAGCTTCCTGGGGATTGCTTTCCAAAAGTTCTTTCCCCCTGTCATAATCTACGGCAGACTTCAACCACTGTTTCATATCTGTTACCTCTAGAGTTTCTTCTCCACCTTTTACTATGTAGTTATTTATACAAAACAGCGCCCTTTCGTCGTCTCCTTCTTCTTTCTTTATAATTGCCTCATATAAATAAGGCAGAGCATAATTATCTTTAAGTTTAGCCTTTTGCAATATATTTAATTCCTCTTCTTTATATATATTATTTTTCTTTCTAATTTCCTCTGCCATAACTATGAGTTTATCATATATTTCTACAGTATCTTCTATTTGGGATAAGCCTTTCAAAATTATATAGGCTTCTTCATAATTTTTGCTTTTAACATTTTTTCCAATTATACTTTTTATAAACTTATTATTATTTTTATCTTTAGAAATTATATCTTTATAGTATTTATTAAATCTAAATTCCTCATCTGCCCCCAATACATAAAACATACCTTCTATAAAATATGTTACAGGTATTTTATCCAGATTATCCTGTAGTTTAATACTATCTACTATATACCTGGAATTTATAGGTATATATATATCTTCTTCTAATGAAATCTTAAATATCTTTTTAATGTTTTCTTTTTTTATTTCCAAGAATAATAATTTAGACAATTTCTCTGCAAAATAAGATTTTATACTCATAAGTTTTGTCACCTGCACATTTTATTATTAACAATTGGCATCCTTAATTATATTCATTACATTTTGTTTTAACATTTCCATTTTGTCTTCAGAATCTTTTAAACTATTTCCTATTACTGAAAAATAAATTTTTATCTTTGGTTCTGTTCCTGAAGGCCTTACTACAAACCAACTCCTATCCTCCATAACAAATTTAAGTACATTCGATTTTGGAAGCTGTATTATATTTTCAGTTATATTTACAAGATCTTTTTCAATACTTAATTTATAGTCTAGTTTTTTAACTATTTTTACTCCTCCCAATGTTCTTTTCATGGAATGTCTCAAATATTCAAGTATTGTGTCTATTTCTTCACAACCTTCCCTGCCTTTAAGTTCTATAGAAACTATATTTTCCTTATAAAATCCATATCTGCTATAAAGATTGATTAATGCCTTGTAGATATTTATTCCCTTCATCTTATAGTATAAAGCCATTTCACATATTAAAGTAGATGCAATTACAGCATCTTTATCTCTTACAAAATCTCCTGCCAGATATCCATAACTTTCTTCAAATCCAAATATAAATTTTTTATTTTGAGACTGTTCAAATTCCTTTATTTTTTCCCCTATATATTTAAATCCGGTTAATACATCTATAAGTTTTACATTATACTCATCGGCTATAGTTTTTACCATCTCCGTAGTTACTATTGTCTTTATTATTACACCATTTTCTGGCAATCTATTCAACTCTTTCAATGAGGATAAAATATATTCTGTCAAAAGAATTCCTACCTGATTTCCAGTAAGTGCCCTATAGTTATTGTCATTATCTTTCACTATAATTCCTATTCTGTCACAATCAGGGTCCGTTCCAAATATTATATCTGGTTTTACTTCCTTTGCTAAATCTAAAGCCAATTGAAACACTTTAGGATCTTCTGGATTAGGGCATGCTGCTGTTGGAAAATTTCCATCTGGATATTCCTGATCTTTTACTATAAATACATTTTCATATCCTAATTCCTTTAAAGTTCTCCTTACCGGAATATTTCCAGTTCCATGAAGCGGTGTATATATTATATTTAAATCTTTTCCATGGGAGGATACCAGTTCTTTTCTTATAACGATTTGTTTTACTTTTTCTATATAAGACCTGTCTATATCTTCTCCTATTACGCGAAAAATTTTTCTATTTTCTGCTTCTTTTATATCCATACGCTTTATTTCTGAAAAATCCTTAATATTGTTTATATAATTAAGTATTTTATTTGCGATTTTATCTGTCACCTGACCACCATCTTCTCCATAAACCTTGTATCCATTATAATTTTTAGGATTATGGGATGCCGTTATAACAATCCCTGCTTTGCATTTAAGTTCTCTTACTGCATAAGAAAGCATTGGAGTAGGATGAAGTGTGCCAAAAAGATTTACTATTATACCATTTGCACATAAATTACTTGCAGCAGCCCTGGCAAATTCTTTAGACATTATTCTACAATCATAGGCTATAGCTACAGAAATATTATTGCCATATGTCTCTATAAGATATCGTGATAAGCCTTCAGTTGTTTTTCCAACAGTATGTATATTCATTCTATTGGTCCCCAAACCTATTATACCTCTGAGACCACCTGTACCAAATTCTAACTCTTTATAAAATCTATCTTCTATTTCCTTTTCATCCTTTATATTTTTTAATTCTAATTTTTCCTCATTATTTAAATAAGATGAATTTAACCAGAACTCATACTTTTCTCTATACATATTTTTACCTCCTACATGCAATATTTAACATTTACTATTATACTATAAATTTTATAATCAAAGATACCTATAATCTTATATTTTACTTTTATTTTACTTTATGTACATAATTTATGAATATGTTATTAATAGATTTTATTATTATATAAAAATTAGCTGCATATTATTGAATTTATAGAACAATTAACATATAATGATATTAGTTTTGATTAAACGTGCGGCCGACCCTTTAATTTTAAAAGTTAAAGGGATATTTTTATGAAAGAAGGTGCTTTATCAAGGTGTATAGATTAGATCAAAGTGAAACTCCACTATTTGACGCATTAATGGAATATGTAAACAGGGACACCATACCTTTTCATGTACCAGGACATAAAAAAGGTATAGGAATGGATAAGGAATTCAAACAATTTATAGGAGAAAACCTATTTAAAATTGATGTTACTGTATTTAAACTAGTGGATAGCCTTCATCACCCTACAGGTCCAATAAAAAGAGCCCAGCAATTAGCTGCAGATGCCTATGGTTCTGACGCTGCTTTTTTTTCCATTCATGGTACATCAGGAGCTATACAGTCAATGATTATGGCTGTAGTAAATTCTGGTGACAAATTAATAATTCCGAGAAATGTGCATAAATCCGTTACTGCAGGAATTATACTAAGCGGTGCAATACCTGTATATATGCAGCCAGCCCTAGACAAAAGAGTAGGAATTGCTCAGGGTGTCACTCCTGAAACTGTGGAGAAGACTTTAAAAAAGCATCCTGATGCCAAAGCTGTTTTAATAATAAATCCTACCTATTATGGAGTAGCTACAGATATAAAGAAAATTTCAGATATTGTACACAGTTATGATATTCCTCTAATTGTAGATGAGGCTCACGGACCACACCTTGGTTTTAATGATAATCTACCTATGTCCGCTATAGAAGCCGGTGCGGATATGTGTGCACAAAGTACACATAAAATAATCGGTGCCTTAACCCAGTGTTCCCTACTTCATGTCTGTTCAGAACGTATTGACATAAATAGAGTTCATCAGGTTTTATCTCTATTACAGACAACTTCTCCCTCTTATATTTTAATGGCTTCGCTGGACTGTGCCAGAAGACAAATAGCTCTTCATGGAAAAGAACTTTTGGATAAATCTATTGAACTTGCAAATTATGTGCGGTATGAAATAAACAATATTAAAGGATTCTACTGCTTTGGAGAAGAAATAGTAGGAAATGAGGGTGTCACAACCCTTGATCCTACTAAAATAACTATAAACTGTAGAGAACTTGGAATTACAGGATATGACTTAGATATGATCTTATCCAATAAATATCATATTCAAATGGAGCTTTCCGATTTATATAATGTTTTAGCAGTGGGTTCCTTTGGGGATACTAAAGAAGCCATGGATACCCTATTGCAGGCATTGAAAGAAATAAGCATGGAATATTATGTTAAAGAAAATAAAAAATCTGATTTTTTAGATATACCCGATATACCAAAACAGATAAAAATCCCAAGGGATGCTTTTAATTCTCCTAAACAACCACTTCTCTTAAAAAACAGTATAGGCATGATAAGTGGTGAATTTTTAATGGCATATCCTCCTGGAATACCAATACTTTGTCCTGGAGAAGAGATAACAAAAGAAATTGTAGATTATGTACAAAGATTGAAGGACACTGGATTATATGTTCAGGGTACAGAAGATCCCGAGGTAGAATATATAAAAGTAGTAGTATAAATACAAATACAAGGTACGTTCCCTCTATACATCTTCTTCTGTATATATTTTTATTCCATTTTTAACAAGAAGCTCTGTTGTAACTCCATTTCCTTTTATAATGTTTTTCTTAAAACTGCCATCATAAATTTTATTATAACCGCAGGAGGGACTTTTAGATTTTAATATGGCTTTTTTTATATCGAATGCTTTAGCTATATTTAAGGTTTCATAAGCCCCTCTTAGAAAATTATCTGTAACATTTTTTCCGTCTGAAGTTATTACAATGGCTTTTTTATTTAATACATCTTTTCCTGTACCTCCACATATTTCACAGGGTTCTCTTGGGGTGGTAAGTCCTCCCAGCTGTTCTGGACATACAGGTATCATTCTCTCTTTCCTTATAAGTTTTAAAACATCCTGAGAAAGATTGTTTTCCCCATTGTATTTAGTATTAATTCCACACAAACATGCACTTACTAATATCATTTTTCCTCCTAATCTAAACTACTTTAGTTCTACTATTGTAACTCCAGTACCACCTTCACCATACTCACCAATTCTATAGCTTTTTACATGGGAATGAGATTTCAACATATCTGTTATGGAACTTCTCAATATTCCCGTACCCTTTCCATGTATTATAGTTACTTCTTTGAGTCCTGCTATATAAGCATCATCTAAATACTTATCTGTAATATAAGCTGCTTCTATAGAATCCATTCCTCTCAGGTCTACTGATGCAGCTACATTTTTTAAATTTAAGTTGACTTCTCTTTTTAATTTTTTATCTGTACTTTTAGTACTTCCTTTAAATGCCCTTAATTTTTTTAGATTAACACTTATTTTCATAATGCCTGCCTGAACTTGTACCTCTCCTTTATTATCAGGCTTTGATAATACCAATACTTTTTGGTTCAGTGACGGAATAAATACTTCTTCACCTTCTCTTACAGACTTAAGCTGCTGGCCATTTTCACTTTTGACTTTATATAAATTTTCCTCAGTATTTTCCAGTTTATCTTTAAGCATTTTTCTACATTCTTCTAATTTATGCTTTACTGAAGAATTATAACCCATTTTTTCTAATTCTCTTATATCCTTTAAAATTCTATCTGCCTCTTCTTTAGACTCTCTTATTATTTCTCTGGCTTTTCTATGGGCTTCTGTAATGGATTTATCCCTTACTTCTTGTAATCTACTAGCCTTTTGTTCATATTTTTCTTTAATTTTAGCTGCTTCTCTTTTGAGTATTTCCGCTTCCCTAAAATAATTTTCAGCCTTTATTCTCTTTTCCTGAAGACTTTGAATCAAATCTTCAAACTTTAAAGCTTCACTGGCTATATTCTCTCTTGCAGCTTTTATTATAAATTCAGGCAGTCCAAGTCTTTTAGATATTTCAAAAGCATTGGATTTTCCAGGTATTCCTATCATAAGTTTATAGGTAGGTTTTAAGGTATCCACATCAAATTCTACCGAGGCATTTTCTACTCCATTACTTTTTAGGGCATAAGCTTTCAATTCACTATAATGAGTTGTAGCAACTATCATGGAACCTCTGTTTTTTAAATTTTCAAGTATGGATACTGCAAGTGCCGCTCCTTCTGTAGGATCGGTACCAGCCCCTAACTCATCAAATAACACCAAAGATTTTTCATCACATTTGTTGATAATATTGACTATATTGGTCATATGGGAGGAAAAGGTAGATAAATTCTGCTCTATACTCTGTTCATCACCAATATCTGCAAATATCTCTGTAAAAAAACCTACAGTTGAATTTTCCCTGGCAGGTATCATAAGCCCACTTAAGGCCATAATGTGTAAAAGTCCTATGGTTTTAAGTGCTACAGTTTTTCCCCCGGTATTGGGTCCTGTTACAACAAGACAGGTAAAATCCTTACCAATATATACATCCATAGGTACTACTGTTTTTCTATCTATGAGAGGATGTCTTCCCCCTACTATATCTATTATACAATTATCATTTACTATAGGGATATTACCATTTAATTCACTTCCAAATTTAGCTTTAGCAAATATAAAATCCAATTCCCATATTATATCTGCATTGTTTTTAATCACAACTATATTGTCATGTATTTCCCGGGACAGTTCATATAATATTCTATCTATCTCGGCTTTTTCTTTTAACTTCAATTCTTTTATTTCATTATTCAAATTTACAAGAGCCATAGGTTCTATATACAGTGTTGAGCCACTGGAACTTTGATCGTGAACAAGCCCCGGTACTGAAGCCTTATTTTCTGCCTTTACCGGCAGCACATACCTATCTCCCCTTATGGTATACAAATTATCCTGTAGATAAGAAGAATATGTTCTTATAAGCGAATTCACCTTATCTCTTACAGAGGCATTTTTATCTCTTAAACTCTTTCTAATACCATATAAAAGAGAACTTGCCCTATCTGATATTTCATCTTCATCTTCTATGGAAATAAAAATTTTGTCTTCTAAGTCCTTTAATAAAACAATACCCTGACAAATATCTTCTATAATTCTGAAGTCTTCTCCTTCTTCTTTTGATCTTATATATTTTTCAAATCTCCTGGACGCTTTTAAAACAGCTCCTATCCTAAAAATTTGTGCTGGCATAAGCATAGAACCTTTTTGCGCCATCTTTATACCCTGTCTTATATCGTAAACTCCATCAAAAGGAGGATTTCCTCTGGATATAATAAGTTTTAAAGCCTCCTCAGTTTCTTCTAAATGCTCTCTTACTTCATATATATTATCATAGGGTTTTAAATTATCCACTATATCTTTGGCTGCACTGGTATTTGTATACCTTTTTAATTTATCCTTTACTTTATAAAATTCTAAAATCCTTAGCGATTTTTCGTTCATTTAAATTTATCCTTCCTTTCAAGACTAAGATTACCTTTATTCCACTCCATTTCTATAATGTGTTCTTGTAAATTTACTAAAGTCACCTTTAAACTGTTCTTCTTTAAAATATCTTAGTATCTCTTTTGTTTTTTTATAATTTTCATCAATAAAATCAGCTCTAAAAGAATTGATACCTATATTTCTTAATTCTTTCATATGTGAAATTAAATTAACAGGTACTGTGTTGTATATATAACTTCTACAGAATTTATCTGTTTTTAATGCAAATTCCTTTTTCTTCCTATCTACCAGTAAAAAATCTCCTTTTTCACAGGCTTTATTGCAATTTTTACTACTAGATTTACCTCCAAAAATACTCCCTACAGCACAATATTCACTTACCATAGTCTCTATTTTCCCATATACTAGTATTTGACTACTAAAATTACTATTTGAAATGATTTTTTTTATTTCATTTCTATTTAATTCTACGCTTAAACAATTTCCATTGGTAAGCTTATTATAAACTTCCAAAGCACAGCTATTTGTTATGTTCAGTTTATAATCACCAAAAATCTGTATCTTATTTGCAAATTTATTTATTATGCCTAAATTTCCAGTAACTATTCCCCTTATCCTACTTAAGTTTTTATTTATAAACTCTTCTATATAATCAAATTCCATTCTTACTATATTAGGTACTTTAACATATATTTTACTGCATTTAATTCCACATAGATCAATGTCTTTATTTCTTTGAAATGGATTTATACATATGTGATTAAACTCCATTTCAAGGGCAGCTTCTAACTGTTCACTATTGTCTACAAATACCATTTTTTCAGGTAGACAAATCTTATTAAATTTTCTTTTTAAAAGTATACTATTTAAATTATTATTTTTTCTATTTCTAATTAATATATATCGTTCAAGTTCATTTAAAAGTTTTCTTCTAACTTGATTTATATCCGATATAGGTAAAAATCCTTCTTCAAAATTTTTAAATTCTATATTATCAAATTTAAATATATTATCTGTTGTTTTATTTATACTTTTACATATTCTATCTTTACTCAAGGGATGTTTTAGTGCTTCTAGAACTTTTTCTCCTTCTACTTTAAAATCCTTGCCATTAAAATTGGTATAAAGTACAATGGGTTTTCCCCTTTCAAATTCTATTTTCAAATTCAAACCAAATTTTTTTCCATAGGGATTGTTATATATATTTTGTAATTGTGTTATTTGCATAAAATCAGAAGTTTTATATATTACATTCCCACTGCTATATTTAGCTGGTATAATCCTTACCCTTTCTCCCCTATAAGCTCTATTTACCTCTTGTTGTGATTTGATTATTTTAGAAATAGTAAAACCTTCATCCCCAACTCTAATTCCATCATTTAAAGATATATCCTCATATAAAAGAATAGTTCTATCATTTTCTACCTTACCTGCTTTTATTCCAGTATTTTTAGGAAAAGAATAGGCCATCATGTCTTTCCCTGTATTCTTATATAGATAAGCTTTAGAAAAACCTTCCCTATTAAATAATTGTAAAAGTTTTTTCTTCACATGTATATCATTACATTTACAAGGGGAATTATTATAAAAATTTTCAATTACATTCTTATATTCTGTTACAACTCCAGCTACATATTCAGGTCTTTTCATTCTTCCTTCAATTTTTAAAGAAGAGGTACCACTCTCTATTATTTTACGAATATCTTCAATAGTACACATATCCTTAGGGCTTAAAAGATATCCACTCTTTTCAGTACATTCTTTTTTATTTACTATTTTATAGGGAAGCCTACAAGGCTGAGCACATTTTCCTCTATTTCCGCTTCTTCCTCCAATAATACTACTCATAAGACACTGTCCTGAATAACATATACAAAGAGCGCCATGTATAAATATTTCTGTTTCTATTCCAAGTTCTTTAGATATATGCCTTATCTCTTTTAAAGAAAGCTCCCTGGAAAGCACTATTCTCTTAAATCCTACCTTATTTAAGAACAGTGCAGCCTCTCCATTATGTATTGTCATTTGAGTAGAAGCATGGATTTCAAAATCCGGTATCTCCTGCTGCAGCATATAAAAAAAACCAATATCCTGTATTATAAGAGCATCTACTCCTATATTATATAAAAATTTTGCATACTGACAAGCTTTATTTAATTCATCTTCTTTCATTATGGTATTCATGGTTACATACACTTTTACATTATATAGATGACAATATTTTACTGCATCTTTCATAGAAGCATCGTCAAAATTACGGGCATAAGCCCTAGCAGAAAATTTACCTCCTCCTAAATAAACTGCATCTGCTCCTGCTTGAACTGCAGCATACAAGCTTTCTACATTTCCAGCAGGAGCCAATAACTCTATTCTTTTCATAAACCTATCTCCCTATATATTAATTCATAATTCACAGTTCATGATTGTAATGATTATTCCCTGCTTCGAAAAAGCTAGGGTATTAGCTAATTGCAGCCTTCGGATAAATTCTTATTTATAGTACCATAAAATAATGGCATCATACAATAAAATTACATACTGAGCCAGATAAATATGAAGTTTTTCAAACATAATTTATATATTTTATGTGTACATTTTTTTTATTTTAGAATAGTATGTACTAGGATATAAAACAACATTATTATCCTACACTTTTTAAAAAGGAGATAATAAAATGGATAACAATAACTTTTGTCCTGATTCTAGATGTAATGCTAGGGTTATAAGTGCAGATACACTTACACCTGCTACTAATTACCCATGGCCAAAAGGAGAATTTAAAGTTCCAAAAGTTCTTGCAGAACTTGTAATCCAGATAGATTCAGAATCAAAAATTAGACTTAATGAACCTTCTTATGAAATAAAAAGAATAGAAAAACAACTATTTTTAACTCAATGCAGATATATTGCACCAACTAACAAAATTTTCATTGAAGGATATATAAGAAAAAATATAGAATATGCCGTAAGAGAATGCACAACAGAATCTGGAATAGGCGGCGTTATCAAAGATACTACTGTTCACATTCCAATCAGAGCCTCTGTTGAAGTAACCTTTGCAAATTTCCCAAAAATTTTTCCGAACCTTCCTCCTAGAGTAGCAAGATATTTTGATGCTAAGAGAATGGGAAAAAATATAAGAGAAGCAGACAGAGCAAATATAGAAATTTTTAACGAACCTGTTTTTTGTGAACTTGAATGGTCCGCAATTTTTGATGCAGATATTGATGATAAAGGTATTCCAATTGATGGATTTATTAACGAAGAAGAGTTTGAAGAATTTACTGATAAATCAGTTGTATATGTATGCTTGAAACTACTTCAGAAACAACAAGTTCGGTCCCTAGATGACTGTAAAGATGGTAAAGATGGTAAAGATGATAAATATGATAAATATGGTAAAAATGGCTTTAGAGACAGTGTTAAAAAACCAGTTAAAAAATCATATCCTTCACCAAATGGGGACTGGAATTTTCCAATTAATGATTTAATTCACAGAAAATAATTTTTATTAATATATGAGTCAGTTATTACAACTGGCTCTTTAAAGTTAACAAAATATATTATAATACATATTATGGATAGAAAATAAAATTCAAAATGCACTTAATACATAAACAAAGGATAGTGATGTGGGTAATATATTTTTGATTAAAAAAAACTAGAACATGAATTATTTTGCTGTATAAATCCTATTAATTAAGGAAGTAAATACTTTATTCTTAAATCATTATTTATTATAAAAAAATCACACCTATGATTTTTAAGCATAATATATAATGTAAATATTGTATACTTCTCAAAAGGAGGAAAACTATGTCAATAAACTTTAATAATTTCACACCACGTCCTGGATTTGTAAATAAGCAAGGATGTCTGCCAGACCCATCAGAATTAGTTTGTATTGAGGTACCTAAAGTTTTTGACCAGTGTTTAATTAAAAGATGCCTTTTTTATAATGAAGGTCCTGATACAGACACCTCAGATTGTGAATTAAGAAGCAACCCCCTAGATGAACCAAAAATATTTGCAGGCTGCAGAGATTTCAAAATTACATTAAAATCCGTGGAACAAATCCCTATTATAGGGAAAACTGGATTTAAAAAAATAATTATTTGTTATGTTATATCCTTCTATGCAGACTATATTGACTGTAATGCAGTAAATAGATGCGAACTTTTTGAGATTAATAGAAAAGATATAATCGGAAGCTTCTACTGTCCTGACTCACTATCTAAGGCATCCAACAGCTCTGTTAATTCCAATGACTCAAATGACTGTGATACAAATGTCATAAAGCTTGAAATGGTAGCAGAAGCACTTCAAGGCATATTAACTGAATGCAATAATAGAAAATATCTAGATATCACTTTAGGTTATTATATTATAGTTAAGTGTCAAATAGTAGTACAGCTCTTAATACCTGCTTATAGTTACTGTCCAATACCTAAGGAACCATGTGCACCTGAACCTGAAGAAAACTTATGTGATAAATTTAATAAAGCTCCAGTACCTAAATTTTACCCAGATCAAAATTTAAAACCATTATTTCCTGACAGAGATCCAAGCTCAAGAATAGACGAAGAAGAATATGAAGAAGACTATCAAGAGGACTATCAAGAGGAATATGAAGATGAATATCCAGGAGATAATGGAGAAGAATATAAATGAATTACTCTTAAAAATAAAATAATTCCTGTATCTTTGCCCACATATTTCCATAATTACACAATCTCTAAAAATATATAAATCTTGAAAATTAAAGCCCTATATAAAATATATATTTATAAATTATAAAGTATCTTGTAGACATATAAACAAAAACCTATATCAAAATTAATTACCTAAACGTATAATATGACATCAAATGATTCAGAGATTCAGGTGGAGTTTTTTCATAAGAAATGCTTTTCTCCATCTGAACTTTAGAAAACTTATCCAGGCGTGCAGCAGTGCTCATCCCCCTTTCTTTCAAGAAGCTGGGGGGTGTTAGCTAATTGCAGCCTTCTGATAAATTAAAGAAGGAGCATGTTAAATTACTCCTTCTTTCTAAATAATTTTGTCACTAAAGATTGACTCCTCTCAAAATCCAATTCTTCCTTAAGTCTAGTATTCTCTTCTATCAAAGAATCTATTTTTTCCTTAAGAAGTTTATTATCTTTATTTCTTTTATTTACATCATTTTTCATATTATTATTAAACATCCTCTGTTTTTCCAATTCACTTTTTGTTTCATCCAATTCCCTTTGAATATTTTGTTTAACTTCCATAAAAAAATTACAATGTTCCTTTAATTTCTTCTTTTCTTCAAGTATTCTATTGATTTTATCTTCATACTCCTGTACAATAAATTTTTTCTTTTTCATGTTAATACTAAATGAATCAATTTTTTCTTTAAGGAGGCTATTTTCATAACATATCCTTTTAAACTTATCTTTTATTTCTTCAATACTTTTATCTTCAGCTCCAATACTAGGGTCATTTGCTGACTTTTCTTCTTCCACTATGGATACATGATTTTCAACTAGCTCTTCAAAAGTGAAAATATAGAAATCTTTATCTTCTATGCCATAGACTATATGTGATGTACTTATATTTTCCATATTCAAAAAATTATATGATCTGATAGGAATTTTTAAATTTTTGTTGAATTTAACTGGAGTTTCCCATTTTCCAAATTTATATTCAGAACAAAAAATATGACTTTCTTCATGCCAACAAGTAAACATTCTATCATCTATATAAAACATAATCGGTTCAATGGGTTCTATATTTCCCGTGTAAATTTTATATTTTTTCATACTTACATTTTCTTCTACACGGACATGTTCCAGTGAATATATGGCTCCCTCTTTAATTTTGTTAACTATATTGTAGGCATAAGGTGTGTTTAATACCTTGAATATTATATTATCACCTTGAATTCCATAGAGTCTTTTAGCTTCGGTCCAGGAATTTTTATTATAAGTACAATAATTTAAGGATAATTCATTACCTCTGTTTGAAATAAAAAAAATATCAATACAATTTTTTTTATTTAATTGTATTTCATAATATCTATCAACTTTATGTGATAAAACTATATATTGAATAGTATATAGTTTTATTTCTTTACCATCCCAAAGGCAGTGTTTTAAAATTCCCCGTTTACTGCCATCTACTGCAGCCAGTAAATAAAACAGATGCATTTTACCTTGTAAAATCATAGCTTTCAAATCCTGTACTTGAAAGTTATCTTTTTTTACATTATAAACTCTTTCTCCAATCCACTTGTCCTCTTTTCTTGTACAGTATTTCACTTCATTTCTTTTATTGATATATAATATATGAATTAGTTCATCCTCTACACATATTGCAAATTCAATTATTCCCGTATCAATAACTTTTTCTTCAGTCCATTTTTCTTTTTCATACATTACCTTATACATTAATTCATTATTATTATTTAAATAAAATTTCCATACTTCTTTTTTATTATTTATAAATATCCATGGGTATTTATTAGTCATGATATTTTTCACCTCCCCTATTTATATTTTATAAAATCTTTATAAAATGTATTACTAAAATCACAACTATAAATAATCAAGCATACTATACCAGTGTAGGAGTGCCTATTTTTTATGATAAATATTTATAAAAGGAGGAGAATTTATGTCCATTAATTTTAATAAATTTGTACCACGTCCTGGTCTTGTAAACAAACAAGGACGTTTACCTGATCCTTCTGAATTAGTTTGTATTGAGGTACCTAAAGTATTTGATCAATGTCTAATTAAACGGTGTCTTGTATACAATGAAGGACCCGATACAAATAGAACAGATAGTGAATTAAGAAGCAATGCTCTTGTTGATCCTAAGAGATATCTTGGAAGTAGAGATTTTAATATAAAGTTAATTTCTGTAGATAGGATTCCTATCAAAAGGAATGAAGGTTTTAAAAAGGTTATTATTTCTTATATTATTTCTTTCTATGCGGATTATGTTGATTGCAATAATGTAAATAAAACTGAATTTTATGAAATTAATAGAACAGACGTAATCGGAAAGTTTTATTGTCCCGATTCAATAGCTGAAACTTCCGGTAATTTTACCCCTGCTGCCTACCCTAAAGATATAGATTCAAATATTATTAAACTTGAAATGGTTGCAGATGCACTGGATGGCGAATTAACAGAAGACTCTTCAGGAAATTTCGTTTTGGATATTACCTTGGGATACTACATTATTGTAAAGTGCGAACTTATTGTACAGCTGCTCATTCCAGCTTATAGTTACTGTCCAATTCCAGATGAGCCATGTGAAGAATCCGAAGAAAATCCATGCGAAATATTTGAAAAAGCTCCTGTTCCTAAGTTTTATCCTGATCAAAACTTAGAACCATTATTCCCTTACTCTGATAATACGGAAGATTCCACTGAAATACTTTAAGTTTTTTTATATGTGATCACCTTTTTTTCTGGAAATCATATATTATAGTAGAAGCCAATGACAAAATTATCAATTATAATAAAAATAATTTTTTTAAAAATTATCTTTGTTATAAGCTATTTTAACTTTAAATATAAAAAGGAGGACTTTATTCATGAATTCTATGTCAAAATATTATAGAGACAATTATGATCCTTGCAGTAAACGTGAGTTTGATCCTTGCAATAAAAAACAAGAACAAGACTGTCAAACTATTGTAAAATGCGGATGCCCTAGTTCAACTACATTACCTGCTGCTACTGTCCTGGGTACCACTTTTACCCTTGCTACACTAACATTAAATACCTGCAAATTAAAGGATCCATGCATCAAACTTGAATTTGCAAGCAATCTCGTTGCAGCTGTTGCTTTTACCGGTACTGTAAATTTTCAAATATTTAAACAGTGTGGTAACCAAATTACACCTACCCCTGTAGGTCCTGCATACACTTTTGACTTAGTAGCACTAGTATCCAGCCAGACATTCTCATTTTTCGTATGTGACTGCAATGATACCTGCTGCAATGATTGCTGCTGTACCTATACTGTAGTTGCCACTGTTGCCAGTGCAGTTACCGTTGGTACTCTTGCTATCAACAACGCAACTCTTGGAGCAGTAGCTACATGTGGATCTAGTTCATGCTGTTAATTTGTGCATATTGAATTATTATAACTCAAGGTAACGAGCCTTGAGTTTTTTCATTTTACTCCATCATTATTTAAAAGAGGGTTTTTTTGTTTTTTTTCCTTTACCAGACTTATTTCATTTTCTATTAATTTATGTTGAAGATCTATCACCTTATATTTTTCTGATTGTATTTGAAATTTCAATTCTTTATTTTGTGACATAAGTTTTCTATTTTCATTGATATATTTTTGAGTTGATTCTTTCTCAATCTTTAATTCTTCCTGTAATTTGTTAATCTGATGTTCTTTTTCATTTATACTCTTGCCATCGCTACTATTTTCAAGTTTAATTTTAAGTTCCATATTAACTTCTTCTAAAGAATTAAGCTCTTCTTTTAAAAAATTAATCTGTTCCCTATTGGATTTCTCAATTTCCCTCAGTTCATCCAATTTCTTTAACAATTCATGATTGTGCTTTTGTGTTTTTAACATATCATCTGCTACGTTAATTGCAGATAAAACGGCAGCTGAGGAAGTGCTTAACTTACTATTATTTTTTAATACACCTTTTATTTTTTTATCTACATAACTAGCAACCTTATGTAAATACTCCTCTTGTTCGTCTCCCTTTAAATTATATTCAATTCCATTTATAAAAACTGTCACTACATTCATTTAAACACCCTCTCAAATCATGATGTTTTCTAAACCCATATGGATATTTTATCATAAATCTTTTACATATTAAATATATTATTTAAAAATTCCATATATTTCTATATAAATTAGACCAAAATATGTACTAAATATAATATTAACCATATTTTAAGGCCTAGAAAGAAAAATTAATTTCTATCTAAGCCATAAAAATCACTTTACCTAAGAATCATTTTATCTAAGCTGTGCTCCCAGCTTGTATTCCAAGGCCTTTAATATTTTATCGTGGACTTTATTAACTTCAGTATCAGTAAGTGTTTTATTTGAAAGTCTATAGGATATGGAATAGGCTATACTCTTTTTACCTTGTTCTATTTGTTTTCCTTTATAAATGTCAAAGAATTTTACTTTTTCTACCATATTCCCACCTTGTTTCTTTATAATGTCCTCTATATCCTGTGCCAATATATCATCATCTACTAATATTGCCAAGTCTCTGGTGACTGATGGAAATTTAGGAAGAGGAACATATTTTTTATAGGAATTGGTATATTTATATAGTATATCTAAATCAAGTTCTGCTATATAACATCTTTCTTCAACTTCATAATTTTCACATACCTGAGGATGCACTTCTCCCAATACTCCTACTAAGTCTTTTTTTATATAAAGCAGTGCAGTTCTTCCAGGATGAAAACTTGAATTTTTAGTTTCTCTTTGAAAAGAAAATCTTTCTATTTTTAAAATTTCCAGTATATTTTCCACTGCACCTTTTAAATTAAAATAATCTGAACTACCATACATACCAATAGTTATAATATTTTTCTCCTTGGGCAGTTTATTCACATCTTTATGAGGAATATATATTTTCCCTATTTCAAATAATCTTACCAGATCATTTTTTCTAGAGTAATTTCTGCTTAAACACTCCATCATTGAAGATAATGTAGTAGTCCTCATTATACTATAATCTTCCCCCAGAGGATTCTTTATAGTTACTGCATTTCTGAGAGGGCTACCTTCAGGTAAAAGTATTTTATCAAATACCTTTTTACTAATGAAAGAATAATTTATAGATTGACTGAATCCACTGGAAATCATTGTCTCTATAATTCTATCATCTAATTTTTGTTTTTCACTTTTTCCCCCTTTTGTACTTACACTTTTTATTATGGTAGAAGGTATATTATCATAGCCATATATTCTAGCAATCTCCTCTGCCACATCTTCTTTTATATTTATATCTCCTCTAAAAGTAGGCACTTCTATTTTTAAAGTATCCTTATCTATTTCCGTTTTCAATTCCAGCCTATTTAAATATTCTGCCATATGTTCCTTTGATATCTCAGTTCCTAAAAATTTATTTACCCAATTACAATCAACCTGCAGACTGCGAGGATAAACTTTTTCATTATATACATCAATGGTACCTTGCATTACTTTTCCACAACCTAACATCTCTATTAAATGGCAGGCCCTATCCATGGCAATTTCAGCTAAATTAGGATCCAGATCTTTTTCAAATCTGGAAGAAGCCTCTGTTCTAAGAGCTAATTTTTGGGAAGAGATTCTTATGTTAGTTCCATTAAAGTTAGCACATTCAAAAACAACTGAAGAAGTGTCATCTCTAATTTCAGAATTAAGCCCTCCCATTATTCCTGCAATTCCTATGGTTCTATTTCCATCTTTTATGGTAAGTGTATCTTTATCCAATATTCTTTCTTCACTATCTAATGTAATAAACTTTTCTCCTTCTTCTGCCCTTTCAACCACTATGCTCCCTGAAGTTATTTCCCTTATATCATAGGCATGCATAGGTGCTCCCATTTCCAGCATTACAAAGTTGGTTATATCTACTATGTTGTTTATAGGTCTTACTCCTGCTTTTAAAAGTCTTTCTTCTATCCATGAAGGAGAGGGCTTTATTTTTACATCTGTTACTCCCCGGGCTATGTATCTTCTACAAAGACCATCCTTTATTTCAACTTTCAATTTATCCTGTATATCTTCTCTGGAAGAAGAGCTGTATTTAAATTCAGGCACTTTATAGGTTTCATTTAAGGTTGCTGCAGTTTCCCTGGCTATTCCCAGAATGCTTAAGCAATCCGGTCTATTGGATGTTATTTCTAAATCTAATATGGAACTTGTCATATTTAATACTTCTTTTATATCTTTTCCAATGGGGGTATCCTCCGGTAAAATCATAAGTCCATCTATTTGTTTATCTCCTGCTATTCCAAGTTCCTCCTCAGAACAAAACATACCATTTGATATAAGCCCTCTAAGTTTTCCTCTTTTTATCTTTACTCCTCCGTAAATAATGGAATCATGTAATGCCACTGGAATTATATCTTTTTCTTTCATATTTTTAGCTGCTGTTATAATTTGCAGAGGTTCTTCTCTCCCAACATCCACCTGACATACAAACAAGTTATCTGCCCCAGGGTGATTTTCTATTTTTATTAATTTACCTGTAACTACATTTTGTATGTCTTCTCCTGTTGTAACTACCTCCTCTACTTTTGAACCACTTAGAGTAAGTCTATCCCCCAACTCTTTACCCGTAATATTTATGTCTACATAATCTCTTAACCATGTTACTGGAACTTTCATATAAAAATCTCCTTTCTAAAGTATAATTATGTTGATTAAACCTTGTAATATTAATCTATATACTAAAATTGGTCTAAAAATCTCATATCACTTTCATACATATTTCTTATATCATCTATTCCATACTTTAACATAACCATTCTATCTACACCCATGCCAAAGGCAAACCCACTATATATTTCAGGATCTATTTTGCAATTTCTTAGAACCTGTGGATGAACCATACCACAGCCTAAAAGTTCTATCCAACCCTCTCCTTTACACACTCTACAACCTTCTCCATTACATACAAAACAGGTAGCATCCATTTCCGCAGAAGGCTCTGTAAAAGGAAAATGATGTGGTCTGAATTTTGTTTTCATCTCATGTCCAAACATTTTTCTGGCAAATAGTTCAAGGGTACCTTTTAAATCTGCAAAAGTTATACCTTTATCAACTACAAGTCCCTCCATTTGATAAAATATAGGGGAATGAGTGGCATCTACCGAATCCGAACGATAAACCTTTCCTGGAGATATCATTTTTATAGGTGGTTTCTGTTTTTCCATAGTTCTTATCTGCGTAGGTGAAGTTTGAGTTCTTAAAACTAAATTATCATTTATGTAAAAAGTATCCTGTTCTCCTCTGGCTGGATGATTTTTAGGTATATTTAGAGCCTCAAAATTATAATAATCTAGCTCTACCTCTGGTCCCTCTTCTATAGTAAATCCCATAGAAACAAATATTTCTTTCATATTTTCAAGGACTTGTTCCAACGGATGACGTCTTCCTATACTTTGCTTTATTCCCGGCATAGTGATATCAATAGTTTCATTTTTAAGTCTTGATTCCCTTTCACCAGATTTTATTTTTTGCGATGCCTCCTCTATTGCATTTTCAAGGGAAGCTCTAATTTCATTGGCAAGCTTACCTATAATTGGTCTTTCTTCTTTGGAAAGTTCTTTCATTCCTCTTAATATACGAGTCAACTCACCTTTTTTGCCTAAATATTTAATTCTTATACTTTCTATATCTAAATCTTTTCCTTTATTTTGTAATTCTTTAAATGCATTTTCTTTTATCTGTTTTAATTTTTCCTTCATATTAAATGCTCCTTTCTAGAAATGAGATTAAATTTAAAAATAAAAAAAGCTCCTCCCATTAAGGGACGAACTACTCCGCGTTACCACCCAAATTGATATTAAAAATAATATCCTCTTGTATATTTATCGGTATTTCCCGCTTAACCGCTACTTAAATTTCACAGTAAGTACTCCAGAGTGAACTTCAATATACTCCATTTTAAAAAAGCTTTCAGCCATAACTTTTTCTCTCTAAAAAACTTTTATATATCTACTCTCTCTTTCACAGTAATTTAAAATATAGTGTTTAATTTCTACCTATACCTTTAAATTTTACATACACATTTACATATTGTCAACATATCAATTTAATTTTTGTCTAACTACTTCAAACATCATTATAGAAGCTGCTACAGCTGCATTTAAAGATTCAGCTTTTCCGGGCATGGGAATACTCACTTCTATATCTGAAATTTTCTTCACATCTTTTCCAAGTCCGCTGCCTTCGTTCCCTACAGCAATTATAATTTTCCCCTTTAAATCCATACTATAAAAATTAGTATCTGCATCAAGGGAACTGCATATTACCTTAAAACCTGTTTGTTTTAAAGATTTTACCTTTTCAAGATTTTCATCCTGAATTATAGGTATGTGGAATATAGAACCCATGGTGGCCCTCAATGTTTTTTCATTATATATATCTACTGTTCCCTTGGTAGTTATAATCCCCAAGGCTCCTGCGGCATGGGCGCTCCTTATTATAGTACCCATATTTCCCGGATCTTGTATTTTATCTGCCAAAATATAAAAGCCCTGCTCATCCTTAACATTTAATCCCCTGTTTTTTACCAGGGCAATTATTCCTTGAGGATTCTCTGTACAGCTTATACTTCTCAATAGCTTATCCTCAACAAAATATATAGGACACTTTACCTTGGGATTTTTCTCTAGAAAAAATTTTTCTTCTTTATTTATAAAATTTTCACTTAAAAAGATTTGAGATATATAAAAGTTAGAGTCAATAGCCTCTTTTACAAATCTAAAACCTTCTATCATAAATTCTTTCCTTTGAGTCCTATATTTTTTTTCTTTTAATTTTTTGGCCTCTTTTATATGCAAATTATCTTTACTTTTAATTATGTCCATATAATCCTCTCCATATTATCAAGTGATTCAGAGATTGAGGTGAAGTTTGCTTATGACAAATACTCCTCTCCATCTAAACCTTATTAACAGTATTCTTAGTGTCTTTAGCACTTAGAATAGTTATCCTTTAGGGGGAAAAACTTATCCAGGCACACAGCAGTGCTCATCTTCCACTTTGAAGAAGATGTTAGGGTAAGCCAATTTACAGCCTTTGGATAAAAATAAGTGCAGCAAAATTTTGCTCCACTCACTTTTATGTAATCTTAAATCTATGCATTTAACTGTGCTTTAGCTACTTGAACCAATTCTGTAAATGCTTTAGGATCATTTATAGCTATTTCTGAAAGCATTTTTCTATTTATATTAATACCTGCAGTTTTTATCCCGTTCATAAATTTAGAATAAGACAATCCATTTATTCTAGCTGCAGCATTTATTCTCACTATCCAAAGTTTTCTAAAATCTCTTTTCTTTAACTTTCTTCCCACATAGGCATTTCTTAAAGCCCTTATAACACTTTCGTTAGCAGTTTTAAATAATTTACTTTTACCGCCATAATAGCCCTTTGCAAGTTTTAATATTTTTTTATGATGTTTACGGGCATTTACCGCCCTTTTTACTCTTGCCATAGTAAAAACCTCCTTTTAGAATTATTCAGTTACACATAAGGTAATAATTTTTTCATTACTTTTTCCTGAGTTTCTGAAACATATGCTGTTTTTCTAAGATTTCTCTTAGTCTTTCTACTTTTCTTTGTCAATATATGACTTTTAAAAGCCTGTGCTCTCTTTAATTTACCTGTTCCCGTAAGTTTAAATCTTTTAGCCACACTTTTTTTAGTTTTCATTTTTGGCATAATAAATTCCTCCTCTCAATCATGCTTTTCCTACTTAAATAAAATCATTGCCATATTTTTGCTTGAAGCTTTAGTCATATTCTATTATACAAATATCCTGAAGTTCAAATGAAAATATCTAAAATTCTTCTAATATAGTGAATTTATAAGTACACATAAAAAAGGCGACCTAAAGCCGCCCTTGAATAAATCACATAGTAAAGAATCTTGACAATTAAGAAATTCTTATAACCACAACCTCACTAGCTTTGCTGTAAGGTGAGAAACGGCTGTTTCTTCTTAACATATTACATTGTACTATTTTTATTTACTACAGTCAATATATAATTTTTGCCATTTTCTAAAAAATTTCAGATTATACATGGCTTACTTTTTTATCTATTTCTTCTTTAAGTTTTACTATAAAATCCTCTAAAGCCATAGTACCTATATCCCCTTCTTTTCTGCTTCTTACAGATATATTTTTAGCTTTCATTTCCTTATCTCCTAAGATAATCATATAAGGGACCTTCTGCATCTGTGCTTCTCTTATTTTATAACCTATTTTCTCATTTCTAATATCACATTCCACTCTTATATTATTTTCTTTCAGCACCTTAGCTATTTCTTCCACATAATCTGCCTGAGAATCAGTTATATTCATAACCTGAACCTGTACAGGAGCAATCCATGCAGGGAATGCTCCTGCATAATGTTCTATTAAAATGCCTATAAATCTTTCTATAGAGCCAAACACTACCCTGTGTATCATAACAGGTCTGTGCTTTTCTCCATCTGCACCTATATAATTTAAGTCAAACTTTTCAGGCATCTGAAAATCCAACTGCACAGTTCCACACTGCCATGTTCTACCTATACAATCCTTTAAATGAAAATCTATTTTAGGACCATAAAAGGCTCCATCTCCTTCATTAACCTTATAATCAAGTCCTGCAATTTTCAATGCATTTTTTAACCCCTCTGTTGCAGCTTCCCAATCTTCATCGCTACCCATGGAATCCTCAGGTCTTGTAGAGAGTTCAACAAAATACTCAAAACCAAATATTTTATAAAAATTATCTATAAGATCTATTACCTTTATTATTTCATCTGCAATATTATCCTTGGTAACAAATATATGGGCATCATCCTGAGTAAAACATCTTACCCTCATAAGACCATGTAGTGCACCGGATTTTTCATGTCTGTGAACTATACCCATCTCTGCATATCTTTTAGGAAGATCCCTGTAGGATCTTATATTACTTTTATACACAAGTATTGATCCTGGACAATTCATAGGCTTTATAGCATAATTTTCATTGTCTATTTTAGTAAAATACATATTCTCCTTATAATGATCCCAGTGTCCCGATTTATGCCATAAGTCTTCATTCAATATAATAGGAGTCATTATTTCACTATAATCTGCTCTGGAATGCATCTCTCTCCAAAAATTCTGCAGGGTATTTCTGATTACCATTCCCTTTGGATGGAAAAATGGAAATCCTGGTCCTTCCTCATGTATACTGAATAAATCTAATTCCTTGCCCAATTTTCTGTGATCCCTTTTTTTTGCTTCTTCCATTAATTTAATATAATTCTCGAGATCACTTTTCTTTTCAAATACAGTACCATATATTCTTTGAAGCATTTTATTATTTTCATTTCCCCTCCAGTAGGCCCCCGCTATAGAAAGAAGCTTTACAGCTTTAGCTCTTCCTGTAGAAGGTACATGAGGACCTGCACAGAGATCTACAAAATCACCCTGTTTATAAAAAGATATTACTGAATCCTCCGGCAAATCTTTTATTAATTCTACTTTATAGGGTTCATCCTTCTCTTCCATAAATTTTATGGCTTCTTCTCTTGGAAGTTCAAATCTTTCCAATCTTATATCTTCCTTAACTATTTCATTCATCTTGCCTTCGATTTTTTCAAGCAATTCCGGAGTAAAGGAAAATTCGGCATCTACATCATAATAAAATCCTGAATCTATAGCTGGTCCTATAGCAAGCTTAACTTCCGGATACAACCTTTTTATGGCCTGGGCAAGTATATGAGAAGCTGTATGTCTTAATATCTTCTTTCCTTCTTCATCTTCAAAGGTCAAAATTTCAAGTTTACAATCTTCATTAATTTCATCATTGAGTTCTGCCACTTTACCGTCTACCACAGCTCCCAATGCCTTCTTGGATAAAGAAATACTCAGTTTTGATGCAATATCAATTACTTTTGATCCTTTTTCCACTTCTATTTTTTTACCATCCTTTAAACTTATTTTTATCACAGTTATTCCTCCTTCAAACAGATCTTTCATGTTTTAACTTTCAAATCAAGTGATTCTTAGATTCAGGTAGGGTTTGCCCATGAGGAATACTTTTCTCCATTGAACCTAAGAAGAATTTATCCATGTTCATATCAGTGCCTATCCTCCATTTTGAAGGAATTGGGGGCGTTATCTAATTCCAGCGTTCGGATAAATAAAAATGAACAAATAAAAAACTCTTCCCTGAAATGGGACGAGTTTTGCCGTGGTTCCACCCAAATTAATAGCACCATACTTTATAGTAAAAGTATACCTTTAAATGCTACTATCTCTATATCCTTAACGCAGGATAACGGAAATACCTACTAAAATTTCAGTATACAACTCCAAGGTGGTTTTTAATAAATTTTACCTAAAGGATATTTCAGCTTACAATCCTTCTCTCTTAAAGCAAATAATTTATCTACTTTCCTCTTCATAGTCTTTATTTCTATTTTCAATCATTATATTATTCTAAAATTATTATGTCAATATAAAAATAGAAGTTTTTATCTAAAGGCTGTGATTATGATATCCCTATCTTTTTAAAAGTGGGAAATAAACACTTGTATGCCCTGAATAAATTATTCTAAGATTGAGATGAAGAAAAATGAACAAACTCCATCTAAATCCAAGAATTACTTGATATTCTATACCCTGTTTAAATTATTTTTTATAAGTCTGCAGATTTTACAATCATCACAAAATTTAACTCTATGTGTAAAAACATTTTTTATAGTATCTATTAATTCTTTATTTTTACAGTTTTCAACACAATGTATTACTATATTTTCAGGTGAATTTGTTATCAATGCACTTATTAGAATATCATCCAAGTCTGTATTGGCATTATATTTTAATTCTGTTAGATCTTTAAAAAAACTATCCGTTATATCTTCTTCCCTCTCGTTATTTATAATGTATTTCCCATCATTGGAAATAATTATGCTCAGATAATCCATTTTACTTTCTTGAATCTCTATAAAATATTTTAAAAGCTTTATAAACTCATTATATTCCTTTTCCGCCATGTATTTCTCCACTACCCGATCAATAATTGTTTCCAGATCATCTAGAAGCTCTTTCATTCTAAAGGTCATAAATCCTTCTATATTTATTTCCCTATTTTCATCTATACATCCACATATTTTATCTATTATATCATTTCTTTTATTTATACAATAAATAGAATCCTCATCTCTAATTTCCATTTCTCCTCTTAATACTTTTAAACTCTCTTTTTTAATTTCTTCTAATTCTTCATATTTTAAAAAAAAGTATGTGTCAGATAAAAAAGCTCCCATATCTTTTTTACAAAATTCATCTATTATTATATTGTAAATAATACTGGCAACATGTATATCAAATATATTGTTAAGTTTATCATTAAATTCTCTATCACAAAATATTTTAAGGAAGTGAGTACTACACTCTATACTTTCATATATTCCAATGAGTATATCTTTGTGTTTAAAATATTCTTTTATCTCTCTTATTCCCTGCATTATACGATCTCTTTCTTTATTATATACTATGGTTAGCAACAGCATTTATTCACACTCCCTTCCAAAGTAGTATATGTCTAAACAAAATCTCTATTCAATTTTCTGCTGTCAAATATCGACAGTAATAATTTTTAAGATTAAATTATAATATATTTAAGAAACTGCCTGACTTCTACAGGTGAAATTGACCCAAGTTTTTAAAATAAACTCTGATTTTAGTAATATATTAAAAAATTATAATAAAGTATTGACAATATGTAGGTGTGAATATATAATATTACTTGTCACGTAATGAAAGTTTTTCATGGGCGCATAGCTCAGCTGGGAGAGCATCTGCCTTACAAGCAGAGGGTCACAGGTTCGAGCCCTGTTGTGCCCACCACTATGGCCCAGTGGCTCAGCTGGTTAGAGTGCCGGCCTGTCACGCCGGAGGTCGAGGGTTCAAGTCCCTTCTGGGTCGCCATTTTGGCCAGATAGCTCAGTCGGTAGAGCAGAGGACTGAAAATCCTCGTGTCCCTGGTTCGATTCCTGGTCTGGCCACCAGTTTTGCGGGAGTGGCTCAGTGGTAGAGCGTCACCTTGCCAAGGTGAACGTCGCGGGTTCAAATCCCGTCTTCCGCTCCAATAATATGGCGCTATAGCCAAGTGGTAAGGCAGAGGTCTGCAAAACCTTTATCCCCAGTTCAAATCTGGGTGGCGCCTCCAATTTTTTATTTAGAGAAGCAGCCTGTATGCTGTTATTTCAGTATACAGGCTGCTTTTTATTTGGGTTTCACTTCTTTTGCAGTGTGCTCATAATGAATGCTTTTCTCCACTTGAACTTAAATAGCGGTTTTGAGATAAAATAACCATTTTTATAATTGATACATAATTTAAAATTTAGACCTATTAAAAATATATTTTTACTTTTTTTAGTAATTTCACAAGTATAGGTAATGTTACTGAAGTTGATACTGCATGTGCCAGGTCATAAGGAAAACTTATAAAAAAATATGCTCTTATACCAGTCATGGATCCATAAAATACAGTCATACAAATATTCATACTGACTCCATACATGAAGACTAAACTAAAGCCTATAATGGAAAGTTTTAATACTGATTGCACATCTATTAAGTATTTTAACAAAAGAGATGCGAACACAACTAATGTCCAGCAAAATACTTGTAGAATTGTCCAAATTCCTATGCCATAAATACAGTGTATAATGCCCTATTTTTCACAATAATATTTCTCTCCTTATAACTGGAATATGTTACTTGTTTACTCCTATTTTTAACTATGTTATAATTTTAACATAATACTATACTACAAAATAGCTAAAAATAGATATTACCAACCTTTTTAGCAAAATATACAACTTATAAGACCTTTATCTCCAGTTCAAATCTGGATAAGATCTCCTTAATAAAAAGATCCTAAAAATATATTTTTAGGATCTTTTTATTACTTATCCAAAGGCTGCAATTAATTAGCCCCCCAAAATTTCTTCAAAGCGAGAATAAGGATAACCGGTAAACAAAATATACTCTCAATTATAAAATTACTAGTTTATTTTACAGAACTTAAAATATATAATATAAACTAGTAATAAAGTAGTAAAGTAATTTAATTATACAGATTGGACGTGAGAAATTGAATACTCTTTTAAAAAATTCCATATCAGAAAATGTTAAAGGTATAGAAATATCAGGTATTAGACAATTTTATAATAAGGTTGCCCTTTATCCAGGTGCTATATCTTTAACTCTAGGTCAACCTGATTTTAATGTACCTGAAAAAATTAAGATTGCTATGACAAAAGCTATTGAACAAAATAAAACTACCTATACACAAAATGCAGGAATATTAGAACTTAGAACAGAAATATCCAATTACCTTGGAAATTTAAACATATCTTATAATCCAGAAGAAATCTGTATTACCGTAGGCGGCAGTGAAGCACTTATGGATACCTTCACCGCTCTGGTAAATCCAGGGGACAAAGTATTGATACCCACACCTGCCTATCCTGCTTATAAGAGCTGTGTAAAGATTTTAGGGGGTAGCGTAATAAATTACAACTTAAAAGAAGACTTTTCCATAGATTTTGATGAACTAAAAAAAATACTAGAAAATGAAAAACCTAAAATAATAGTTTTATCTTATCCTTCTAATCCTACTGGTGCTATACTATCCCAGAAAGATAATAAAAAACTTTTTAATTTATTATGTAAATATAATATCATTGTTGTAAGTGATGAAATGTACGCTTGTCTGTGTTTTAAAGAAAATTACTATTCCATTGCTCAATATGAAAAAATACGAAATAAAGTTATATTAATAGGTGGATTTTCTAAAATGTTTTCCATGACTGGGCTTAGAGTAGGATATGTATGTGCCCACCCATCAATTATGGATGAGATAATGAAAGTACATCAATATAATGTATCCTGCGCCCCTTCTATTGCCCAATGGGGTGCCTGCGAGGGACTTATAAGCTGTATGAAAGATGTAGATTATATGAAAAATGAATTTATGAAAAGAAGGGATTATATTTATAATAAATTAAAATCCATAGGTTTTGACACAAATTTACCTGAAGGAGCTTTCTATATATTTCCTTCTATAAAGAACTTTTCTATAAGCAGTGAAGAATTTTGCGAAAAACTTTTAAAAGAGGCTGGTGTCGCTATTGTTCCTGGTTCTGCTTTCGGCTCAGGTGGAGAAGGATACGTTAGAATATCCTATGCATATAGTATGGATAAACTTAAGCTATGTATGGATAAATTAGAACAGTGGGTAAATTCTTTTTAATAGTTAAGAGTTAAGAGTGAAAAGTGAATTAACTCTTAGCTCTTAATTTTAAATCTTATTATTTACCGCCAATTACATCATCCATTGAATAGAAACCCTTTTCTCTATTGAACATAAACTCACATGCCTTTAAAGCTCCTACTGCAAATACTTCCCTGGAAATAGCAGTATGCTTAATTTCTATGGTTTCTCCCTGGCCGGCAAATATAACATCATGTTCTCCTACTATACTACCTCCTCTTATAGCATGTATTCCTATTTCATTATGAGTTCTCTTCTTAATACCTTCTCTTCCATTTACAAAATCCAATTTTTCTCCAATGGAGTCTTTTATAGTATTTCCAAGCAACAGGGCAGTTCCACTTGGTGAATCTACTTTTTGATTATGGTGCTTTTCTATTATTTCTATATCAAAGTTTTCATATAAAACTGCACTCATGGTTCTTAATATTTTATTTATCATATTTATACCTATGGACATATTAGCCGACCTGAATATAGGAATGTACTTGGAAGCTTCATTAATCTTTTCAATCTGTTCTTCACTATATCCTGTAGTACACAGTATAACCCCTATATTTTTTTCTTTAGCATATTGTAAAATAAGATTTAAAGCCTCAGGCCTTGAAAAATCTAGTATTACATCTCCTTCTATATTGTACTTAGATATATCTGGAAATACAGGAAATTTAGATTTTTCACAATTTTTATCTATTCCAGCTACTATAGTTAAATTAGAATACCCTTCTATTAAATTAGTTATTACTTTTCCCATTTTGCCATTACAGCCGCTTAATATGATTTTAATCATTTACAACTCCCCTTAAAAATTATATTTATATATTTTAAATTCAGTAATTTCACAACTTAACGTGAAAGAAATTAATCTTTCACGTTAAAATCTAAAAAATAACCTTCCATTTTTATAATAATCTAAATAAGTTAAATTTTATTTTATTTTAGGAGATCATAATTTTTAAGTTCTGTTTTTAGAATTTCTAAATTTCCTTCTGACATCTCACAGAGTGGAAGTCTGAGTTTACCAACATTCATTCCTAAAATATTCATGGCAGTTTTTACAGGTATAGGATTTGTTTCTATAAACATGGCTTTATTCAATGCCAGAGAATCCAATTGTATTTTCAATGCTTCCTCTACCTTTCCTTCTAAAAACAATTTGCACATATTATGCATATCTTTTGGAATAATATTTGCAAGCACCGATATAACCCCTATTCCTCCTACTGAAAGTATAGGAATTACTTGATCGTCATTTCCAGAATATATATCAATCCTATCCCTGCATAAAGCTTTCATTTGTGCAATCTGGCTTATATCTCCACTGGCCTCTTTAATAGCAGCAATATTTTCTATCTCACATAATTCTTTAAGAGTCTTAGGCTGTACATTCATGCCAGTTCTTCCTGGAACGTTGTATACCACAATAGGAATTTTTATACCAGAAGCCACTGCTTTAAAATGTTCTATTAATCCCTTTTGAGTAGTTTTGTTATAGTATGGAGTAATTACTAAAACTCCATCTACACCTATGCTCTCTGCCCATTTACTCATATCCACAGATGACTGGGTACAATTACTGCCTGTTCCTGCAATAACCGGAATTCTCTTTTTTACTACATCCACAGTGAGTTTTATAGCATCTTTTCTCTCCTGTTCTGTCATAGTAGAAGCTTCTCCAGTAGTTCCACAAATTATAATAGCATCTGTACCTGATTCAATATGCCACTCCAATAATTCTTCAAGTTTTTTCAAGTCAACACCTTTATCATTAAATGGAGTAACTATGGCAACCCCTGAACCTTTAAATAAACTCATAAAAACACCTCATTTTCTTTATTTTAAAATATTTATAAAAATATTTATTTCTTATCTTTAATTAAACATTCTGCTATTTGAACTGCATTGGTAGCAGCGCCCTTTCTTATATTGTCTGCTACAACCCATAAATTTAACCCAGAATCCAAGCTAAAATCTCTTCTTATTCTTCCTACGTATACCTCATTTTTACCAGCCGCATCTATAGGCATTGGATATTGTCCATTTTGCACATCATCCTTCAGCACAATTCCTTTGCAATCTCTATATAAATTAAATATATCTTCTAATTCAAAATCTTTTTTAAGTTCTATATTTATACTCTCACTATGTCCGTACACTACTGGAACCCTGACTGTAGTAGCAGTAATCTTTAGAGTATCGTCATGCAATATTTTTCTAGTTTCATTTATCATTTTCATCTCTTCTTTTGTATACCCATTCTCTAAAAAAGTATCTATGTGCGGAATTACATTACCTGCTATTGGGAAAGGAAATTTTTTAGGTGGATTTCCTTTATATCCTTCCATCAAATCATTATATCCTCCCACTCCGGCACCAGATACAGCCTGATATGTAGAATATATAATTCTTTTTATACCATATTTGTCGTAAAGGGGTTTAATTGGCACTAAAGCCTGTATTGTTGAACAATTAGGATTTGCAATTATTCCCTTATTCCATTTTATATCCTCTGGATTTACCTCTGGAACTACTAAAGGTATATCTTTATCCATTCTCCATGCACTACTATTATCTACAACTACTGCTCCATACTTTGAGAATACAGGGGCAAATTCAAGACTTGTACTTCCACCTGCAGAGAAAAGAGCAATATCTATTTTCTTATTTTTAATATTATCTTCTTTCAATTCTTCTACCACATAATCTTTGCCACTAAACTTTAATACCTTCCCATCAGATTTAGCTGATGCATATAAATATAAATTTTTCACAGGAAAATTTCTTTCCTCCAGCACCTCAAGGAATTTCCTTCCTACCATTCCAGTACATCCAACTACCGCTAAATTGCAACTCATGTTAATTCCTCCTAAAAACTTTATATGATATTATTACCATTAAAATAAATTTAAAATATTTATATCTATATAACATTTTACACTAAACTCTTGAAATATGTTAATAAAAATAAATATTATTTAGAATAAAAAATAACACATATTCAATATAACTTCTATAATATATGTCACATAATATTCATATGTGTTTATCTATTGAAAGAAAATAATCTAAAATCTTTCATAAGGCTCTTATGGTCTTATGTATAAATCTCGCTTTTGAGGTAAAAATAATTTATAGTAAAAGTGGGAGGATGGTAATAATGGCAAAAACACCGCTTAAAAAAATTATAAAGGCTAAACTAAAATCACACAAAGAACTTAGTGAAATAGAAAAATTAAGAGAACAATTAAAATATGAAATAGCAGAGGAATTAGGATTAAAAGAAAAAATCGATACCTATGGATGGAGTGGGTTGACTGCTGAAGAAACAGGAAGAATTGGCGGCATAATGACGAAGAAGAAAAAAGAGCTTAACATCCCCAAAAATGAGATTCTATTGAATAATAAAGATAACTTTAAAGATTTGTAGTAAAAAATATTACCTTATATTAAAATATGTACTATAATAATACTCATATGTAAAAAATAATTTATTTAAATTTTATAATATAAAGATAAATTGAAGAAAGGAATAAAAACCTTATTTATAGGTTTTTCATAAAACATAAATGAAATGTTATGAAAAATTTGCCCATATATATGATACTTTGATAAACACTGATATAGATTATAATATATGGCATAAAAAAATTATAAATTTATGTGAAGGATTAAATGTCCACAAAAAAAGCTACCTTGATTTAGCTTGTGGAACAGGTAATTTAACAGAAAAATTGGCCCCCTATTTCCAAATTGTCTGGGGTGTAGATTTATCAAATGAAATGCTAACAGAAGCAGATAAAAAATTAAGAAGCAAAGGATTAAAAGTAAATCTAATACGCCAGAATATAAGTCAACTTAACTTAAATAGAAAATTTGATCTTATAACCTGCTGTCTTGATTCCACAAATTATATACTGGATGAATCAGCTCTAAAAGATTACTTTAAAAGTGTATTTAATCATTTAACTTCCAATGGGATATTCATATTTGATATAAATTCTCATTATAAAATCACTAATATACTGGGAGATAATACTTATACTTATGATAGTGAACAAATAACTTACATATGGGAAAATTTTTTAGAGAATGAAATTGTAGACATGTATCTTACTTTTTTTATAAAGCATGAAGATCTATATAAACGATTTGATGAACATCATAGAGAAAGGGCTTATACTTGTGATTACATTGAAAAAACTCTCACAGATTGTAATTTACATATTATAACCAAACTAGATAATTATCAGGATAAACTTGTTACACCTACTTCTCTAAGAATAGTCTATGTGGTAAAAAAAGGTATATAATTATACTTTTACTTATAAGGAGATGAAACATAAAATGCAAGATAAATTAGTACGAGCTACAGCTAAAGATGATAATATTAGAATAATAGCGGCCTCAACTATCAACTTGGTAAATGAAGCTGTTAAAATTCACAACTGTGCTCCTACCGCTGCTGCTGCTTTTGGAAGAATGCTTACTGCAGGCAGCCTTATGGGAGCAATGCTAAAATCATCTAAAGATAGTCTGACCGTTAAAATATCAGGAGATGGCATAGCCAAAGGTATAATTGTAACTTCCTATGCTGATGCCCACGTAAAAGGATATATTGGAAATCCTTCTGCAGACTTACCTGCAAATAATAAAGGTAAACTTGATGTAGGAGGAATTATAGGCATAAATGGCAATCTGACTGTAATACGAGATATGGGATTGAAAGAACCTTACTCCAGTCAAGTTCCCATACAAACTGGAGAAATAGGGGATGATCTGGCCTACTATTTTACAGTTTCAGAACAAACTCCTTCTGCAGTAGCCCTTGGTGTTTTAGTGGATACAGATTTAACTATAAAGGGTTCTGGGGGTTTTATAATTCAAATGATGCCTGAGGCAGACAATCTTTTATCGGATTTGATAACTTATAGATTACAAGATATGCCTTCCATATCCCACATGATAGGAGATGGACTGACTATAATTGAAATATTAAACACTATATTTCAAGATATGGATTTAAAAATACTAGACACACTGTACCCCATCTATAAATGTGACTGTTCCAGAGAAAGAGTAGAAAAAGCACTTATAAGTATAGGTATAAAAGATTTAGAACAAATTTACCTGGATAAAAAATCTGAAGAGTTGAAGTGCAATTTTTGCAATAAATCCTACAAATTCACACACCAGGAGATAGGAAAGCTTCTGCAAAGCTTAAAAAAAATCTAATCCCTTATATTTGTATGGATAAAAAAATATTTATATGTTATAATTTGTTTAAAAAACTGAAAATACAACAATCCCCATGAAAATTGATTATAGATTAAAAATGAAAGGATGATTTAATTTATGGAAACAAAATATGATCTTACAGACCCTTATCAGATAGCTAAATACATAAAAGAAGCTAAAAAATCTACTCCCCTTAAAGTTTACCTTCAAGGCAATATATCAAGCTGTAATCTGAAAAACATAGAATGTTATGGCAGCAATAATTTTTATGTTCTTTTTGGAGAGAGTACAGATATATGTAAATTTGTGGATGAAAACAGAAATAAAATTGAACAATTTAGAATAGAACAAGATAGAAGAAATTCTGCTATCCCACTTATAGATTTAATAAACATAGATGCCAGAATAGAACCTGGTGCTATAATACGGGATAAAGTAAAAATAGGTAAAAATGCAGTTATTATGATGGGAGCGGTAATAAACATAGGTGCAGAAATAGGGGAAGGTACCATGATAGATATGAATGCCGTTGTGGGTGCCAGAGGAAAATTGGGCAAAAATGTTCATCTAGGTGCCGGTGCCGTAGTGGCAGGAGTTCTAGAACCACCTAGTAAATCACCTTGCGAAATAGGTGATGATGTACTTATAGGTGCTAATTCCGTTATTCTAGAGGGAGTTAAGGTTGGAAAAGGCTCTGTAATTGCGGCAGGCTCAATAGTAATAGAAGATGTACCAGACGGAGTTGTAGCCGGAGGTACTCCCGCAAGAATACTAAAATCTGTGGATGATATGACAAAAGGTAAGACTAAAATTTTAGCAGATTTAAGAAAATAAATATTTAAACAGGGATGAATCTTTCATCCCTGAAAATAAACACAAATTTTAACATATACGTTTATCTTCTACATTTTCATTTAAATTTTCTTCCCCTTCCCCATTTTTTTCACAATTTTCCTCATCTTCATGGGAAAAGTTTTCTTTTTCTTCCACAGTTTCATGATCTTTATCTTTGTTTACCTTTTCCATCTTCGATATAGAAACTTCGTAGGCTACTTTTTTTATTGTTTCCGTATCGGATATTTTTTTCTGATACTCCCTACTCTGTAATCTTCCCCATATTCTTATATTGTCGCTAACTTTTAATGATTTGCAGAATCTAGAATTTCTTCCCCAAGCAATAGTAGGTATGTAATCAGATTTATTATAGGCTCTATTTACAGCTAACAACATATCTGAAATTTCCCTACCAAAAGGAGTTGTCCTATAAACCGGTTCTTTACATATGAATCCATCAAGAAAAATTTGATTTGGGTTTTTACTTTTTTCAATGCACAGCTCTATATTCCTAGCAAATACAGTTAATATTAATCTATTTCCTCCATCTACAAATTTATTGTAGGATCTCAATTGTCCCTCTACTATAATTTCCGTTCCTACCTTTATATCCATTCCTTCTATAAGCCTTTCTGAAATAGTAATAAATAATATATCTTTACTTTCACTTAACCTTGGAACTTCAATATTAAAAGTATAAAAACCTTCTCCATACATTTCATGGCTAAATTGTAGTTCCGAAATCACCTTACCTTCAAGATAAATTTTATTATTTAACATTAAATTGTCCATCATAAACCCCTCTTTCCCTTAGTTTTAAATATATCATTACCATATAAGTATTCATTAAAAAACAAAAATATACTTTAAATACTTAAAATATTTAAATTTAAACATTAAGTATTTTATTTTTAAATAAAGCATTATTGTAAGATCCTTCCATCAAGCCTATGGTTATAGCTATCATAGAAGCATAAAGTTCTTCTATGTCTTTTAGAATAACATTTACTGGAATTTCCTGTGCCTCTACAACTTTTCCTCTGCACATAATATCTCTTTGAAGACAATATACAAAACCACTATTATAATCCAAACTAGATATAGTAACTGTATTTTTACTTCCCAATCCATAAGTTATAATATATCCACATATATCCACATTACTTTTTTCTCTATTTATTAAATCCATATTTACAAAACAATATCCGCTATTTAAAATCTTAAATTCTTCATTTATAGAATTTAAGATTATATATTCCACCTTTTTGTTATCATTATCATTTATAAAAATATTATAGCTTACATTGATTTTATCAAATAGATTCATTAAGTAAGTTGTGAATTTGTAGCTACTTCCTATAATTTTTACAGATTTCATATTTATTGCCCCCTGTCAAAATATATACTGGTTTAAAATTATTTTAAACAGGATATACTTTTTTATACTAAGGTATGCAAAATACATGTGGAGCAAAAGATTAGAAATTTATTTTACTTAATGTTCTATATTTGTTGATTTTCCTCATTGCCATTATAATACATATTTATTCTATTTTTCAATAATAGTTATAATATAAATCAAATTAATTACTTATTTGTTTTCCTTCATTATCTAATCTATAATTATCTTTATAAATTAAATCTCCCACTTTAACAAACTTATATCCCTCTTCACTCAATTTTTTTATTATCCTAGGTAAATTTTCCGGGGTGTACTTAGCTGTATTATGAAATAATATTATGGAGCCTGGTTTTATGTTCTTTATTACTCTGTTATATTCAATATCTGCCCCTTGTTCCCTCCAGTCTATACTGTCTACATCCCATTGAATACAATAATATCCTGACTTTTCTACTGTATTTATAACACTGTCATTATACGCCCCCTCAGGACATCTAAATAATTTTGTTCCAGAAGCTATGATATTTCTTATTTTAGCTTCATTTATATTTATATCTTCTATAATTTTTTCCTCTGATATTTTAGTCATATTAGGGTGTCTGTCGGAATGATTACCTATTTCATGTCCTCTTTCATGTATCTGCTTCAATTTATCAGGATTTCTATCTATCCAATCCCCTACTACAAAAAATGTAGCTTTAATATTATATTTATCTAGTATATTTAATATATCTTCAATATACTCATCTCCTAAACTCACATCAAAAGTTATAGCAACCTTTTTTTCTTTTGTATCAACACAGTAAATAGGAATCTTTTTGTTTGTATTTATAAAAGTTCCCCTATATCTATAATTTGTAAATACAGATATTAAAATAGCTATAAACAGCAATAAAGTTGACATAAATATCTTTTTTATAAGTCTTGCTTTCAATTTTCTTCCTCCTATATATATTTATTTTCATAACTTTATATAGTATTCTATATTAATAAATATTACAGGAATATAAAAATTTATTGTTTAACATGTTAATTATGTTGAAATACTTTATGTTATAATATATATAATTATAGTATTTCGAATTTATATGGAGAGGATTTTATAATGTTTGAAGATACTTTGGAACTAGCAGAAAACAAATTATTATTACTTTATATATTTAAAAAAATCAAACTCCCTATTTCAGATAATGATATAACTGAAATTATATTAGAGAATGATTTTATAAATTATTTCACTATGAAACAATATTTAAATGAACTTTTATCTTCTAATTTTATCAGTTATATAGATAAAGCTAATAATCATAATCTAGTAATTACTAAAAAGGGGCTAAAAGTACTATGTTTATTTAAAAACAGAATTTCAAAAGACAAACTGGATATTATAAACCATTATTTGGAGAAACAGAGCAAAAACATAAAAGAACACCTTGCAATAAATACCCACGTTTTAAAAGACAAAAATAATTTTATTGTAGACTTAAAGATATCAGAGAATGATTCTATATTAATGGAAATAAAACTAAATGTAGATTCCGATAAAAAAGCAGAAAAATTGTGCAAAAAATGGGAAAAAAATTTTTCAGAACTTTATCAGAAAATTGTGGAATCTCTTATGGAAAATTAAAAATTCTAATTTATAATCATACCTGTAGGTTCCCCTCCTATAGGTATATATTTTTTACTTTCATCTCTTATATTTAATTTTATAAGTAAACTATTATAATTGTCTCCTATATATAAGTTATCTTTATACTTTACTATATTTCTCGGCATACCTCCTACAATTATTCTCTTTTTTTCTTTATAGTTATTTATATCTAAAATACTTATGGTTCCATCGCCAAAATTAGATACAAAGCCATACCTGCTATTACAATAAATATCTATAGGAGAATTTCCCACAATAATTCTATTTATAATTTTATAATTTTTCAAAGATAAAATAGCTATACTGCCCTTAAATTCCGAACCTATATTACTCTCACATATTAAAATATGTTGTCCATCCACTGTAAATACGGCCTTAGTGGGATAGCAGCCTACTCTTATATTTTTCACATATCCTCTATTTTCACAATCTATCAAGGTTATGCTGTCATCTTTCATATTGGCTATTAATAATAGTTTTCTTTCCTTGTTTAAACATATACTATAGGGAAGATTTCCACAGGGTATACGTTCAACTACTCTCTTCAATTTTAAGTCAAATATTAGTACACTATTCAAATCTCCACATATTATATAAACATTATTACCATAGACTACTGCATCATTACAGCACTCTCCTATATAATAACTTTCTTCTTGAACTTCATTTTTTGTATCTATTATAGTTATGGCATTATTATATCTATTTGCAGTTATAATCTTGTCATTTCCCATACATATGCCTTGAGGTCCAACTCTATAAATCATATCATTAGACTTTAAATATATTTTCTTTTCTTCATGAAAATCATCCAAGTTAACCTTCGATACAAAATCAGAAGAAGTGCTACATACATAAAGATAGTCCAATACCATCACCCCCTACAAATATAATATGAGTATGAATCAAAATGGGTAATAGCAATACCAAATTATTTTCTTGTATAAGTAATTTATATTTTATATAATTATTCTATAAAGTAATTCTATAAGAATAGGGTGATGAAATGTACAGTTATATAACAAAAGAAGTATGTTCAAGACAAATAAATTTTGATATATCTAATAATAAAATTAAAAATGCAAATTTTATAGGAGGATGTAATGGTAACCTTCAAGGAATATCCCGATTAGTGGAGGGAATGGATTTAAATGAAGCCATAACAAAACTACAGGGTATTTCTTGCAACGGAAAAGGTACTTCCTGTCCTGATCAACTGGCAACTGCACTTAAAGAATTTATTGTGATAAATTAGTAATTATTGGAAAAATCACTCGGGGGCACAGCAGTATTCATCCCCACCTTAAAGAAAGTAGACACATTAGCTAATTCCAACTTTCAGATAAAAATAAAAAACATATTTTCCAGTATGAAAATATGTTTTTACTTACACAATTACTATGATTATATAATGAAAATTATTTGATAATCTTTCTCATATCCCCCACCACATACAACGAACCACACACCAGAATTAAATCCTCTTTACTGCAATAAGAAAGTGCTTTTCTATAGGCTTCCTCATAATCATCAAAATCTTCACAATTAGAATTATACTTTTCTATTATAGTTTTCAGTTTATTGGCTTTCTCTCCTCTTTTATCTTTAGGAGTAACTGCTATAACTCTTTCTGCAATAGGCACAATGGTCTTTACCATTGTATCCACTTCTTTATCTGCCAGTATACCAAGTATTAAAATCATATGATTATACTGAAAATAGCTGCATAGATTTTTCTTAAGCATTGAAATCCCCTGTATGTTGTGGGCTCCATCTATTACTACCAATGGATTTTTACCCATAACTTCAAGTCTTCCCTTCCAGCTTACATTGCCTAATGCTCTTGATATTACAGATTTATCCATCAAAATGCCATATCTAGATAATTGCTCTAAAGTAAATAAAGCTACAGCACAATTTAACAGTTGATGTTTACCTAAAAGAGATAACTTAATATCATAATTAGATTTCTTGGTATATACTTTAATGTGCTGCATGTATTCTCTGCTTTTATTATTAATTTTATTTTCGCCCATAAAATGACAACAATTTAAAGGAACTCTTATAAGTTCACTACCCTTTTCCTGACATATCTTTGATATAACTTTCTCAACGGATTCTGGCTGAGGATAAAGTATAACGGGAATACCTTTTTTGATTATTCCCGCTTTTTCATAAGCTATTTTTTCTAGAGTATCTCCCAGTATATTCATATGATCATAACTTATGGAAGCAATTACACTTGCCATAACTCCCCCTTGATACTCTTTGGAAAAAGGAAGCATAACATTGGTGGAATCAAATCTTCCTCCCAATCCTACTTCAATTACTGCTATCTGCACTTTTTTCTCCCAAAAATAATAAAACATAGCACAGGTAATTATTTCAAATTCCGTAGGATTATCATAGCCAAGTTCTAAAACTCTATCTACAACTTTTGATACTTTGGTAACTACTCTGCTTAAATCATCATGAGATATATTTTGCCCGTTTATTTGAATTCTTTCTTCAAATTCCTCCAAATAAGGAGAAGTATACATACCTACCTTAAATCCGGACTCCATTAATATCTTGCTAATCATCACTGTAATAGAGCCCTTTCCATTGGTTCCTGCCACATGTATAGTTCTTATTTTTTTATGTGGATTATCCAAAAGTTCCAGTATTTTTTCCGTTCTTTCAAGACCTAAATTCACCCCAAATTTAGCAATATTGTTTATATACTGCAATGTGTCTTCATAATTCATATTGCCACATCCTATATTTTATTTTAGGCTTTCTAATCTTTCCATTACAGTTTTAAGTATTTCTCTATATTTATCCCCTTTTTCTCTTTCTCCATCCACGACGGATTTTGGTGCCTTTGAGACAAATTTTTCATTTGAAAGCTTATTATCCACTCTTTTTATTTCCTTTTCCAACTTTTCTTTTTCCTTATTAAGTCTTGCAATTTCTTTATCCCTATCCACTAGATCTAAAAGTGGAATAAATAATTCAGCTCCCCTGGTCACTGCAGATACTACATTTTCAGGAGCTTCATTCTTATCCTCTAAAAATTCAATTTCACTGGCAGAGGCTAATTTTTTAAAGTATTCTTCTCCATTTTTAAAGGTATCCAGTGCATTTTTTTCTGTTATATATACTAATAACTTTGCCTTCTTGGAAAGGGGAACATTCATTTCTGTTCTCACATTTCTAATTGCTTTAATGGACTCTATAATATATTCCATATCCTTTTCTACTTTTAAATCTTTAAGCTCTTCATTGTACTCTGGCCATGGCGAAATAGTTATGGATTCGCAATCCGTATAAAGATGAGAATATATTTCCTCCGTTATAAAAGGCATTATAGGATGAAGCAACTGTAATGAAACAATAAGTACCTTATTCAATACATTGTATGCAACACCCCTCTCTTTTTCATCTCCACCGTACATAACCGGTTTAACAAGTTCTATATACCAGTCACAGAATTCACCCCAGATAAAATCATATATTTTTTGCGCGGCTATTCCAAGTTCAAACTTCTCTATGTTATCCGTTACTTCCTTTACCAGGGTATTTAATCTGGAAAGTATCCATTTATCTGCATCACTATACTCCCTGCATGCTTTGTACTTATCCATTATATTTTCATCTAAATTCATAAGTACAAATCTTGAAGCATTCCATATTTTATTGGCAAAATTTCTAGCAGACTCTACCCTTTCTGGATAATATCTTATATCATTTCCTGGTGCATTTCCTGTAATAAGTGCAAATCTAAGTGCATCTGCCCCATACTCATCTATTACTTCTATTGGATCTACACCATTTCCAAGGGATTTAGACATTTTTCTTCCTTCTGAATCTCTTACAATTCCATGTATCAATACATTTTCAAAAGGAATATCATCCATACAATACAATCCAGAAAATATCATACGCGCTACCCAGAAAAATATTATATCGTATCCTGTAACTAAAGTATTATTAGGATAAAAACACTTTAAATCCTCTGTATTTTCAGGCCATCCCAATGTGGAAAAAGGCCACAATGCAGAACTAAACCAGGTATCCAATACATCCTTATCCTGTTCTATATTACTGGAATTACATTTGGTACATTTTGAAGGATCAGTATCACTTACTATAACTTCTCCACAGTCTTTGCAGTACCAGACTGGAATTCTATGCCCCCACCAAAGCTGCCTGGATATACACCAATCCTGAATATTTTCCATCCAGTTAAAATAAGTCTTTTCAAATCTTTCAGGTATAAATTTAACTTTCTTATTTTTTACTACATCAATAGCTGGTTTTGCAAGAGACTCCATCTTTACAAACCACTGCTTCGAGAGCATAGGTTCAATGGTGGTCTCACATCTGTCATGACATCCTACATTATGTACATGCTCCTTTACTTTTACCAAAAATCCCTGCTCTTCTAAATCCTCTACCAATAATTTTCTAGCTTCATATCTATCAAGCCCATCATATTTGGTTCCAGGAAGTTTTACAGTTCCATTTTCATTTAATACTATAATTTCAGGCAGATTATGTCTTTTACCTACATAATAGTCATTAGGATCGTGTGCTGGAGTTATTTTTACTGCCCCTGTACCAAATTCCATATCTACATAATCATCAGAAACTATTGGTATCTCTCTATTTAAAATTGGGAGCAGGGCAGTTTTTCCTACTAAATGTTTATATCTCTCATCTTTAGGGTTTACCGCAATAGCTGTATCCCCAAACATGGTCTCTGGCCTTGTAGTTGCTATTTCCAAATACTCGTTACTGCCAACTACTTTATATCTTATATGCCAAAAATGACCCTGCTGTTCACTGTACTCAATTTCCGCATCGGATATGGCAGTATGACATTTAGGACACCAGTTTATTATTCTATTTCCCTGATATATAAGTCCTTCTTCATATAATTTTACAAAGAACTTTCTAACAGCTTTATTCAACCCCTCATCCATAGTAAATCTTTCTCTTGTGAAATCCACAGAACAACCTAATTTTTTCATCTGCTCCCTTATTCTGGCTCTATATTCATCAGTCCATTCCCAGGTTTTTTCAAGAAAAACCTCTCTTCCTATTTCCTTTTTTACAATTCCATCTTTTAAAAGTTCTTTTTCTACTTTCACTTCCGTGGCTATACTGGCATGGTCCTCTCCTGGAACCCATAATGTATTATACCCCTGCATTCTTTTAGTTCTTATTATTATATCTTGGATGGTATCATCCAGCGCATGACCTAAATGTAATTTTCCCGTAATATTTGGAGGTGGGATCACTATTGTATAGGACTTTTTGCCGTGTTCTGCTTCAGGTGTAAAATATCCTTTTTCCTGCCAAATATTATAAAGTCTTTCTTCAAATGCTTTGGGATCATAGGTAGTTGCCATTTCTTTTTTTTCTGACATTAAATTTCCTCCTTTTGTAATCAAGTGATTCTTAAGTTCATGTGGAGTTTGCTCATAAATAATGCTTTTCTCCATCTGAAACTTATTAACAGTATTCTTAGTGTCTTTAGCACTTAGAATACGTTATCCTTTAGGAGAAGAACTTATCCAGGCGCGTAGCAGTGCTTATCCCCCGCTTTGAAGAAATTTAGGGGTATTAGCAAAGGTAGGATATTATTTTACGATAAAAAGCCCCCATCCTATAAAGGACGGAGGTCCGCGTTACCACCTTTTTTCCCGTAAAAACTACAGGCCCTTAAAAAATAACGATTAAGAAACCGTCTTTACCTACTGAATATTTCAGCAAAGAGACTCTAAAGCTACCTTGGAGATAATTCATATAGAAAACCTCTCAACTAATAAGTTCTCCTCTCTTTATACTCTATTATCTCTACTCCTCTTTTTCACAGTCATTAAATTTGATTTAATTTTATATATTTTTATTATAACCTTAATTTTTAGGCTGTCAAGAAATTTTATAAATGAAAACCCAATATACCTGTATTACTAGTCATTTCTTTTATTTTTCAATTCACTTAAAATATTATCTATCTTTCTATCCATATCTTTATTTCTATTAATAAAATTTTTAAAGCCTTTTATTAATTTATATACGCCTATTATAATTGCAAACAGCACTAAAAAATTGACAATTGTAAGAATAACTGTTATATAATCAATTTCCATAAAAATCATCCTTTCCCTGACTAAATGGTCTTAATATATTTAATATATTTCTGTGAAAAAATAAAAAAAACCTCCATAAAGTAAACAATTTATCACTTTAATTGTTTACTCTACAGAGAGTATATTACTTATTAGAATACTTTTCAATCTTAAAACTTATACCTTAATTTACTGCTTTATTTAATAGCTTCTTTTGCAAAAGAATTATTAACTATCTTATCAAAAGGTGGTCTTTCGGGTATTAAATCAGATTTATAGGACTGTATTATGTCCATAAGTCTATTTAAATTTTCTTCTTCTATAACAGGAGTATCTGCATAGGCATCTATATCTCTATAATTTTTTACTACAGATTTTAATATATCTTCATCAGTTCCAGGAAAAAATGATTTTATAGATTGAGCTACTTCCTCATCACTGTGCTCTTTAACCCACATTTGCCCTTGATAAATTGCCTTAGTAAATCTTTGTATGATTTCAGGATTTTTTGATATATAGGATTTTGTAGCAAAATAACATGTATATGGAATGGCACCTGCAGATTTACCTATGGAAGCTGCTATATAACCATTTTTATCTTTCTGGAGCATACTAGCCGTTGGTTCAAAAAGGGCTACATAGTCTCCTGTATTTGCTTTAAATGCACCAGCTGTAGCAGTATAAGCTAGATTTGTTATTATATTTACATCTTTTCCAGGTTGTACACCATGATTTTTAAGTACATACTCTAATGTCATCTCTGGAACTCCCCCAGGTCTTCCTCCAATTATGGTTTTTCCTTTTACAGATTCCCATTTAAAATCTTTTTCTTCATTTCTTCCAACCAAAAAAGAACCATCCGTGGAAGTTAACTGTGCAAAAATTACAGGAAAATCTTCTCGTTTTTGATTATATATATATATGGTCTGTTCAGGACCGCAAAATCCTATATCGCAACTGCCACTAAGTACCTGCTGCATGGTTTTATCTGCTACCTATACAAAAACACAAACCATAGATAGACCATAATTATGACTGTCTTTCAAATTTAAATCCAATATAAAATCATACATCTTTTTTAGAAAAATATCTTTATTATACTCTATAGAAAGTTCAAGCTCTAGTTTTTCTGCTTCAAATTGAATTTACTGTAAATAAAGTAAGCTCATTTAAGATCCCCCTCTAACTACATCTCTTTTGCAGAACATTCATTCTAATTCATTGCTATAGTAATGCCATAAAATTGCTAATATATCCACAGTATCCTACTTATACTTTTCCAAATGATCACTTTAGGTACCATTTTAAGGTCTCTGAAATAGTTGGTCTATAATTAATTTTCACTTCTAAAACTATTATCAAAGGCAAAATATCTATTATCATTATCAACTAAGGAAAAATTGCTACACACAAGGATATTATTTATTGAGAATTGACTCTTTTCAAGTTAACATTTTGAGACATATCATTTTCATTTATGTATTTCACTTCCAAGAATATAACGATTGCGGTTATGAGCGCTGATAGAATATCTGCAATAGGTGGAGTTCTCCATACACCTTCAGTACCCCAAAAACGTGGTAATATCAGCAATAGAGGAATCAATAACAGCAACTGTCTGGATAGTCCCAGGATCGTGGATTGAATTGGCTTTCCAATTGCCTGAAAATATTGAGAGCAAACAATTTGAAAACCTGCTACAGGAAACATAAAAAAATAGACTGACATTGCATGAGCAGTTAGTCTGGTTAACTCTATATTATTATTGTTAAATATGTCAGCAATTTGAGTGGACCATAAATGTACCACTGCAGTGCTGACTACTGCAATAATTGTACCCACAATTACTGCCTTTTTCAAAGTCTCTTTTACTCTATTAAATTGCTGAGCACCATAATTAAAGCCGATGATAGGCTGGGCACCTTGACTAATACCAAGAATAGGCATAAACATTAAAGTGGCTATGCTTCCAATAATGCCCATAGCTGATAATGCCATATCCCCACTATAAGTCATTAGTGATTTATTCAGAATGACATTTTGTAAACTGTTGGCTAATTGCATAGAAAAAGATGCAAATCCAATACACATAATACTAAAGACTAAACTCCTCTTCAATTTGAGATTTTTTAACCGTATTTTGAGAAGACTAGATCCCCAGAGAAAATAACTTAAGACCCAAATTGCTGAAAATGTTTGACCACAGACGGTTGCCAGTGCAGATCCTTTAATTCCAAGGCCTAATTTTATGACGAAAATATAATTCAAGACTATATTAATTACCGTTCCAATTACCTGGGTATACATAGACATTCTAGGATTACCTTCAGCTCTGATAAAATTGACCATTCCCATACTTAGAGAGCCAAATGCTGATGCCAGCATTATAATATGTGTAAATTCTTTAGCATAAGGTAGAACCTCAGCACTGGCCCCAAAAAAAGTTAAAATAGGATTGCTAAAAAGGAAATAAATAATGCTGATACATATTGGCAGTAAGATCAACAATAATGTAGCATTGCCGATGATTTTTTCAGCTTCTTCCGACTTTTTCTCTCCCAAGCGAATAGAGATCAGTGATGTAGCACCAACACCAATTAGCACAGATACTGCCATAAGAATAAGCATGATTGGAAGGGCTACGGTTGTGGCCGCAATTGCAACTGAACCAACCCCATGCCCTACAAATATTCGGTCAATAATGTTATACAGAGAATTTATCAGCATAGCAATCACGGCCGGCCAGGAAAACTTCCATAACAGACTATTAATTTTACCATCTCTAAGTTCATTTGTATTATTCACTTTTTAATTCACCTTCTTAATTTTTTGCATGAATTCGACAGCATATCTGAGGCTACTAATAAATTTTAACAACTCATTAGGATCTGCATTACTTAGGATTTCATTCATACGCTGAGTAGAGTTTCTCATCATAGCTTCCATTTCTACTTTCCCAGCATTTGTAAGCGATATCAAGGTTTTTCGACGGTCATTAAGATCCTTACAGCGAGTAACCAGACCGAACTCCTCTAATTGATCAATCAAGGTGGTTAAGCTACCTTTTTCCATATTTAGTTTCTTTGCAATTTCGGTTGCAGTAAGAGTCTGATGCCGATAAAGGAAACCAATGATCATAATATGATTCTTTTTAACCCCTAGATAACGTGGGCTTTCTTTACGAAATTGACAAAGAAATTTTTCATGGAATAAACCTATGGTTTTAAACAACAAGTCATGCAATTCTCGCAATTTTTCGTATCTCATACATATCACCTTCAATAAGATTAGAATTCTTACCTTAAGAATACTAACTTATTTTATAACTCTATTTTTCATTTGTCAAGTTAAAAAAAGGGATGATTTTATGCATCACTTAATGTTGTAGTTTTATTGAGTTTGTACTTAACAAATAAAGTTACAAAGTGTACTATCCAGTTACCGGAATTTAAACCCGCATTTCTTGGGCTTGAAGACAATGCTTTGTTAACTTCTTTCAATTCGTCATCAGTGAAAATAACATATTTATTTAGGTGGACTAGAAATATCCTTTAATCTTTTCAATCCAGATTTGTTATATCTATGGAGATATCTTCTAATTATTGAGTCAGATTGATGAACCAGCTTAGCTACTTTTATACTTGAGTAACCTTTAAAAAAGTGTAGAATTACAAATAAGTGAAGTAGCCTAATTTTCATTCTTACGTCTTTTTCAGTTTTATATGATTGTTTTAACATGACATGCTAACTTAACTTCAAGCTTTTTACTCATACTACAATATTATCTCTAAAATTGTATTTTTCTAGTATGTGTGCTTTGGAGAATTTTTAGTAGTTATCTGTTAATGAAATTTATATAAATTTAATAAAATAAAATTTTGAATAAAAATATTTAAACTTGATATAATATTTTTTTAGTTTTATAATTTAACTGTGAATATTCACATATTAATTATGTTGGTAGTTATAAAAGGGTATACTTTAGAGAAAGGAGGCAAAAATTTGGTGATTTTGTATTTTTAATACGATTGCTAAATATATTATATGGTAATAAAAAAAATAAAAGGAAATACATTTTGTATTGATACAGGAATGACATATATACCTTTCTATAAAATTAATAATAAAGAAATTATTATGCTGGATTCAGGGCTTGCTGGGGAAGAGACTGAGGGAATAGAAAAACTTTTAGAAAGACATAATTTAAAATTAGCCGCTATAATATGTAGTCATGCTCACGTAGATCATGTGGGCAATAATGCGTATTTTAAAGAAAAATATAATTGTATTATTGCTATGCCGGAATATGAAGCTTTTATCTGTAGTTCTATAGATAATTTGAAATTTTATTACGGATATCAAACATTATCTGACCTTAAGGAAAATTTCGGAAATATGGTATGTAAAACGGATGTTATGATTTTGGACAATCAGGACTATATATGTGTATATGGCATTAAATTTAAAATTATTCATACACCGGGACATAGTCCTGCACATATATGTATTGTTACTCCTGATGATGTAGTATATTTAGGAGATAGTCTTATAAGTTATGAAGTTATGGAAGGGGCTAAAATGCCCTATACCTATACTATAAGTAAAGATTTAAAAAGTAAAACAAAGCTTTATAATTTTAAATATGAAAAATACATAGTGGCACATAAAGGTATTTATAGCAATATTACAAAGCTTATAGAAGATAATGTGAATTTTTATAGAAATATAGCAGCCAAGATATATAATGTTATAAATGGGTCGATAACAATGGAGACCATTGTAAAAAGTGTTATTGAGAATTTTGATATTAGTATAAGTGGTATATGTAAATATATCATAATGGAAAGAATAGTAAGATCTTATGTGGAGTATTTAGATGAAATGAAAATGATAAAATTAAACATAGAGGATGGATTTATTAAGTACTCTAAAGTTTTATAAAATTTTTATGCTTGAATTTTATCTAAAGTCAAAATCAATTGATGGTTTTAAAGTACATATTATGTTTTTTACAAAATTTATTTGTGAAGTAAATTACTTATATTTAATTGAGAATAAATATGTATTAACATTAGATTATAAATAAAAGATATTTATGGGCTGGTATGTACATAGTTGTTTTGTTATAATCAAATTCTATATGTTATTAGAATATATCAAAATAAAAATGTGAAGCTTATCAAGCCTGAATTGGTAAAAGACATGATAAGCCTCGCCCATAAATTTAGATTATAAATCATATAGCAACAATCATTTTGAACAAACTAAGTGCTTAGAACAGTTTAGTTTTTTATTTTCCCTTTTATTAAGTAAGTACTGTTAGTTTAAATATTATAATTTGATACTTTCTATACTTTAATTATACTTCTACAAATTTACTTGCATCAACGTTACATATAGGGCAGTTTGCAGGAGGAGTATCACCCTCTGCTACAAAACCGCAGACAGTACATTTCCATTTCTTTGCGGATTTAGTCTTTGGGGCTTCTAATACTTCGTTTGAATTTTGATTAACTTTTTCCGCAAAATTTTTTCCGAATTTATAAGCAGAATTTAACTCATCTTCAGATGGTTTAAAATTTATCCTAAGTCCAGGAGTCAATAAATTCATTTTTAGTTGCTGTAGTCTGGCTTCAATATTTCTTACAGCTTCGCCACTCCATCCGTAAGAGCCAAAGGCAGCAGCCACTTTACCACCGTGTACTATAGGATTTAAAGAAACCAATATGTCAAGGATTGGTTTTAAGGCATCGCCGTTAATAGTTGGAGAACCAAATAAAATACCATCTGCTTTTCCTATATTTTCAATTATTTCATTCATATTACTATAGATTACATTATAAGGTTGTATTTTAAAATCTCCATAAGCTCTTATTCCTTCAATTATTTTATTTGCAAGAGATTCAGTGTATCCATAAGCAGATACGTAAGGTATTACTATATATTTTTTTTCATTTGGTTTTGAAGGTGTACTCCACTGTTTATATAAATTTACTATTCTCAAAGGATCTTTTCTTAAAACAGGACCGTGGCCTGGGCAGATGATATCAATTTTCAAATCTTTAATTTTGTCAATTGCCTCAAGTACATAAGGTTTGAAAGGGCCCATTATACCATCGAAGTAATATTTTAAAGCATCCATATAGCCTTTTTCATCTGTATTTAAATCATTGAATACCTTTGGACTACAGTAATGTGCACCAAAAGAATCACAGGTAATTAATATATTATCTTCCGGAATGTAAGTATATATGGAGTCAGGCCAGTGAAGAAATGGTGCAGAAATAAACTGTAGGGTTTTATTTCCAAGATTTAAAGTGTCTCCATCTTTTACCACAATAGAGTCAAATTTTTTATTTGATATAGCTTTCATAAATCTAATCGCAGCAGCAGAACCTACAAGTTTTGCATTAGGTGAAAGCTCTAATAATTTTGCTATGGATCCTGAATGATCTGGTTCTGTGTGGTCAACTATTATGTAATCTATATTTTTTACATCTACATTTGCCGAAGTTAATCTTTCTAAAAATTCATCAAAGAATCTTTTTTTTGCAGTTTCAAATACAGCAGTTTTTTCCCTTCCTTTTACTACATAAGAATTATAAGTAGTTCCATAAGGTGTATTCATTATTATATCAAATATTCTGAGATCTGGGTCTAAAGCTCCTATCCAATAAATATCTTTTTTTATTTCTAAAGCATTCATATTACTTACCCCCTATTTATTATTAATAAATAATTATTATTTGTATGATAATATTATAGTATATATTCTTATTAAAATCAACTAAAATACAATAATTGTTTATGAAAAATTATTTTAACATAACTATAATAACCTACATATTATAAATTAATATTAAAATTGTTTTGGAGGATATATGATAAAGAAAAAACTGTATCTTGGATCTATTTTATTGTGTCTTGTATTTATAGTGACTGTTTTTACTGGGTGTAGTGGCAGTAAAAAAGGTAATAAATCCACAGTTACTATAAAATTAAACGAGGTGGCTAGATCTACATTTTATGCACCTATGTATGTAGCAATAAATCAAGGATTTTTTGAAGAGCAGGGTATAGATATAGAACTTACAACAGGACAAGGGGCTGATGCAACCATTACAAAAACACAATAAGACGCAACACTAATAGTTACGCCTTCTTACGATACCTTGAGGGATTGATTTATTACTTATCAATGGATTTATTTCTAAGGTTTCATTTTCCCCATGCCATATAATGTTTTTAACTAAAGATTTTATTAATATTCTTTTGCTGTCTACATCTACTAATTTATAGAACTTCTTAAAATTAATTAAAGATTCCTCTATCATTTTTATAAAGTCCTCTTTGACCTCATAATCCTCCATAGAGCCTGTTAATTCTGTTATTTGCTTTTGTAATTCATTGTTTTCTATTTTTGTATTACTTATTTCTTCCTTTAATGTCTGGATTAATTCAATGTTTTCTTCTAAAGCTAGCTTTCTTACAAGACCTTTAATTATTTTATTATTATCATCAATCTGCTTTTTAAGTTTGAAAAGTTTTTTTACTATAGAATCTTTATCTACCTTGGGTTTATCGCTTTTATACATTAAGATTAGACTTCCCATATCCAACCCGAGCAGATAATTTTCTATATATTCTTCTGCCTTATACGCATTAAGCATTTTATTACTACATCTGTTGCTGGCTCTGTTTTTAAGGTTGCACCTATAATATCTCTCCATAAAGTTTCTTTTTTTATTATAATGCGACCATGAGGCCATGCCAGAACCACATTCACTGCATACTACCATCCCAGATAGGAGAAATTTATTACCTGTTCCAGAACGTGGAGAGGATTTTGCTTTGTTTTCTCTTAATATGTCTTGGCATTTTATCCACATATCAGAGGATATAATTCCTTCATGCCTGCCTATTGAAACAATCCATTGGTCTATGGAATTTGATTTTTTACCACTTTCTCTTCTTTTATTATATACCATTAGTCCATGTATTCCATCTGGAACACCATATGTTATAGTATCCTGTTCCTTAAACCATTTAAATATATTTTCATCACTTATACAGTATACTGGATTGATTATAATTTGTTCTACTGTAGTTCTTGAAAATTCCCCGCCATTTTTACCTTTGTACCTATTCTTACACATGTGGGTAGCTACTGATGCAAAACCCCTCTTCTCTAAATATAATTTATAGATTAATTTTACCGTTTCTATTTCTTCAGGAACTATGCTTAACTTGAACATCTTTTTATCTTTACCATATTGATTGAAATATTCTACTGCTTCCGATCTATAACCTAATGGAGGAGTACCTCCAAGCCACCGACCGGTTTTTGCAAGTTCAAGCATGTTATCTTTGATACGCTCTGTAATTGTTTCCCTTTCCAGTTGGGCAAATACTGCAGCTATATTCATCATGGCACGCCCCATTGGAGAACTGGTGTCAAATTGTTCCTTTATACTCACAAAGTCTATATTATGTCTTTGGAGTTCCTCAATGGTATTAGAAAAGTCAGCGACATTTCTGCTTATTCTATCAAGTCTGTAACATATAAGAACATTGAATTTATTCTTTTTAGCATCAATAAGGAGTTTTTTAAATTCAGGTCTGTTGATATTTCCACCACTAAAACCCTCATCCTCATATATTTTTATATCTTCAATTTTATTATAGTTTCTTCTAAGGTATTCTTTACACATCTCAATTTGATTTTCAACGGATTCCCCTTTTTCAGAGAATTTGGATTTACGAGAATATATGGCTGCTATCATTAAAATACACCTCTGGAAATATTATGGGTTATAAAATTTTATACTGGCCTACGTTTCAATACAGCAATATCGACCTCATGTCTTCCTAAAATTTCTTTCATTACATCTATATTTTCATCTATATTTTTTAAATGTTCTTTTATATGTGCTATATCATTATTTAATTTATCTTTTTCAGCTTTGTTCACTTCTGCGCTATGTTCAAGAGCTTTTAAAATCTGTGTGTTTTCTTGAACTTGAGATTGAAGTCCATTAAGTTGAGATTTTATAGGTTCTAATTCTTCTAGCTGTTTTTTTATAGGTTCAAGCTTCATATCTAATAATTCAGACATAGCTTTTAAATCTTCTTTGTTCATATTTTCACCTGCCTTATTTAACAAAGATTATATCATATTTTATTTTTATAATTTAAATGAGTTTAAATTTAATATAGTTGTGGTATAATATATTTAAAAGAAGCCGTTACAGTTTATGGTTTATAAAGTTTTTAGTTCAAAAATGCACTACTTGGCGAAGGGTGCATTTTTAGTTTTTTGAGTTTTTATCTTCAGCAGTTATAGAAATTTCATTTTCAGTCAATTTCCAATTGAAGACTTACCTTTGATTATTTGATTATTAATCTATCTTTTAAATATGTTCCTACAATCACCATAGCTGTTAAGCCTGATGATGTAATACATATAGATATTACTATAATCACAGTGTCACCCATACCGCCACCTCCTCTGCTGTCAAATTAACCGCGACGACCTCTTTTGCAAGAGATAAATTCCGGGAGGTGTCCAACTAAAAACATTTTTATTCTCTTGATTAATATTATACCATATTTTAGTTACTTTTCTACGTAAGAGCTTTATCTATTTACTCCATTTTAAACTTTATTAAAAATTTAGTTTTTCCTGGAATACTTTCTACAGATATAGTCCCATTATTTTTTTCAACCAATTGTTTAGTAATATACAGTCCAAATCCATGAAGATCATTTTGTTTAACTTTTGTGGAAAAACCTCTATTGAAAATTTTTTCTATTATATTTTCAGGAATAACATCTCCATTATCGGCTATCGTAATACAAAAATTTCTATCTTCCTTAAAAGTAGTAATAGATATTTCTTTATTTCCTACATCCAATTTAGTGAATGCTTCAAATGCATTATCTATAAGATTACTCATAATACTTATCAATTCATCTTCTCTAATTTTTATTGAGCTGAAAGGTTCATCAATTAAAACTTCAAAATCAATATTATTTTTTACTGCATAGTTGTTTTTTATGGATAACATACCATCTATGTAATCATTCCCTGTATTTAAATATCTAAACGAAGAATGTAATGTACCTGAAATTTTTCGCACATAACTATCTATTTTTTCGACAGTATCAGACTTGTTTAATAAACATAACCCTTGTATAACATTGATGTGGTTGGCAAAATCGTGCTTTTCCTGTCTTATTATGCTTATTATTTCTTCCATATTTTTAATTTGCTGCTTTTGAATTTTGTAATTAACATTTATATTTACAGCCAGTTGTTTTTCTTTTAAGCTTCTAAATTTTGCTATCAAAAATACAAAGTAAATAATAAAAATAATGATATTATAGGTTTGAACATTTTTTATATGAAAAATACCATAATTAATACAAAATATAAATATAGTAAACACACCTAATTCAATTATTAAGTTAGCAAATACAGCCCCTTCTTTTTCAAATAATTTAAGTCTAGTAAAATATGAGTTAAACTTAAAAATTATTGCTGCAATAAGTATTTGCAACAGTATAGATACTATTGTGGCAATCCACACGTATATGGGACTTAAAAAAGCTTGTTTTAAATTTATATTGAATATAATCATTTCAATAATTTGAATAAAAGTTTCTGTAGTTAAAAGGATTGTGAGAAATAAAGAAATTATAACTATAGAATCAAAAATCTTTATTCTTGTAATACAGCTAAGTAATAAAATGTCAAACATTACAAGAAATAATGCATGATAAACTGGCAACATATGAAATGTACTCCAATAAGTCCCACAAACAAACAATATAAAAAATAAGACTGTTCTAATTTTATTCTGTATTATAAACTTTTTTTTATCATATAATGATTCAAAAACTACTAAAAGAAGTGACGCTTCTATAATGTCTATTATTATTTCTCTTATAACATCAATCAATATAGCAGCTCCTTTCATTTTAGAGCTTTTTATGAATGTTATAGATTAAAAATTAATGTTTTTATGTTCTTTATAAGAATTTTTAATCATAACATTTATAAAAAGCTTAATTAATTATTTTAAGAGTTCATCGGGACACTTTGGCTGATGGTAACCAAGTGTACATGTTGGAGTAATAAATATTGGTGATAAAAACAAGATTAAAGTACCTATTATTTTCATACTTCTCATTAATAGCTTTTTCTTAAAAAAGTTCATTTTTTTTATACCTCCTATAAAGCATTTTAATTTAAAAATTCTACAATATTTTGAATTTTCCTGCTATATTTTACAATAAATATCCACCAGCTTAGCTGGTGGTTTTTCCTAAGCCCTATAAGGGCACATTACCAGCATTATGCCTCAAGGCATCTTAAAGATCTCGCCAGCCGCAATTTATGTTACTTGCTACCCTTAAAAGGGTCCATGTATTCCTTCATACTTACTTGGTCGGCGATCATATCTTCTTTCTGTTGATTTCTTATATATTCTTCTATTGCTTTTTTATTTTTTCCAACTGTGTCTACATAGAATCCTCTGCACCAAAAGTGCCTATTTCCATATTTATATTTTAAATTTGAAAATCTCTCAAATATCATTAGACTACTTTTTCCCTTCAAGAATCCCATAAAACTTGAAACACTTGTCTTTGGTGGTATCGATAAAAGCATATGTATATGATCTTCACATGCATTCGCCTCTATTATTTCTACACCTTTCTATTCACAAAGTTTCCTTAATATTTTTCCTATCTCTTTTCTTTTTTCTCCATATATTTCTTTTCTTCTATATTTGGGTGAAAATACTACATGATATTTACATCTCCATTTAGTATGTGATAAACTATTACTGTCCATTTAGGGCAAACCTCCTTTGATTATAGATTTGGTTGACGAGACCTCTTCTATTTTATCAAAGTGAGGTTTTTTGTTCACCGCTTAAGCTATTCTGAACACACCTGCATAGCAGGTGGTTTTCATATAGACAAAAAAAATAAAACTTAAGAAAATTAAGTTTTATTTTCCTAAAGTTTTAGTGAATTTTTAAGAAGATTCTATGAAAAAAAACTCTCAAACTATTTTAGTATGTAATGAGAATTTTTATTTATTCTTGATTTCTACATTCTTTAATCTTAGCCATTTCTATACCCACTTTAACAGAATCCAAAATTGTTTCAATATCTTCCTTGGTAGCAGGCTTACCTTCTATTTTAAAATTTTTTGTATTTAGTAACCGTCCTCTTAATTCTTCCACAACTTCTTCTTTATCTTCGTGTTCTTTAGGTGTTATGTGTGTATTATCATGGTTCCGTATATTTGTTCCACCTAACAAGTAATCTATAGAAACATTAAATATAGATGATAGTAATTTTAATATTTCTATATCAGGTTCACGATTACCATTTTCATATTTACTTGTAGCTTGTTGAGTCACACCGAGTTTTTCGGCTAATTCAGCTTGACTCATAATATCCAACTACTCTATCTGAAACATTTATGAAATTTCCCAATTCTTTTTGGGTTACTCCTTTTTCCTCTCTTAAATGTCTAAGTCTATCTCCAAGACTGTTGTTTATCATATATTCTTGATGGGCATTTATATCTTTAACTGAGTTATTACCAATATAACCTGCTGCTTCCATGAATTTCTCATACGAAACAACGCCATATGATGCATTAGATAATCTCTTTAAAATATCAGGAGTAGGAGGGCTATCTAATCTTTGGTTAATGTATTTTGATAAGTAGGTTCTGTTTACACCACTATCTTCTGCGTATTGCGTTATTTTTCTGGTGCCTATTGCTTTTTCTATTAGAAATTTAAACATTTTCTTATCAAACATATCATCACTCCTCTAAGTTAATATTAATCGTATGCGTGAAAATTATTGACTGTATCTAAAGATGTTTATATACTAAAGGCGTAAAAAAGAAATTAACAGTAAAGAGGTACAAAAGTGAAGCCCAATATCAATAACATAAGAAAACTTATTAATGAAAAATTTGGTGGCAATCAATCAGATTTTGCGAGAACTATTGGTGTAGATAGAACTCAAATATCTATGTTATTAAATCACGGTGACAGAGTTGGAGCTAAATTTTATAGTGGACTACTTGCTTCATGTGAACAAGAAGGGCTTGATTATAAAAATTATATAATTTTACCTCAAAACGTGAAAAAATTAACGTAAATAATAGAGCTCAACATAAAGCAATGTAGTTAGCAAAACTAGAACAAACAGTAACAACTTAATTCTAAACTGAATAATATAGTAAAAAGTAAGCAAAAGGGGTATGGGCATGACAATAAAAGTTATAGCTAATTGGCCATTGGATGATCCGGAAGCAATGCGACAACTTCACGAAAGCCAAGCGAAAGCAACATTGATAGTCCTTGAAAAATTATTTAAAGAGGAAGGCTCAGGAGCCAGAGGACTAGATGTGTTAATGCAAAGAATTGAAAGCAAAAGATTATAGGCCGAAACGCCTATTTTAAAATTTCACTTTCAATTAAAAAGCAAACATATCCTTAATATATGCTATGAAATTTTTAAAGTTTTTGCTACTAATTTAGTGGGATTTACATGTCCTCTATAAAATGTTTTAATGTTATTGAGTAAAATTATTGCTACGGATCATATACAAATTTCTCCCTTAAGATTATACCTCTAGCCCTAGGATTAAATGGGGCTGCCAATACGGGAAACCGTAAATAAAAATTATACTATATGGTGTGTATGTCAGAAGAAGGTAGGCACTGGGGAGACTGGTGCTTATTTTTTATGTTAGGTTAAATCACATAATGTTTTGACAACTAATATATACGATTAATATATACTAGTTAGGTAGGAATTAAGACTTTAAATGTGAAATATATTATTGCCTAATTGGTGCTTATTTTTTATTTTGTTCATACAATGGTAAAATTTATTACAAACAGTTAATAAATATGACATTAAACCGTAATAAATACTATATATAATTATAAGTGTCCTAAGGAAATAAGCCTTAGAGGAAATGAAAAATAACTATTTGAAAGGGTGAGCATGATGCATGATTTTCCGAATGCTACTGTAGTTTATAGTACAAATAAATTAGAAGATTTAGAAAATAAAATAAAAGAAATTAAATTTGAACATAAAAGATTAAATAGGAAATGTGAAGTTGAAGTAATACCCAAACCTGATCCTCAATTGATTACATTTGATGGATATACAAATATTTAATTTCAACTTTCTATATATATTAGACATTTAAGCGTTAATTAAAAATAAATAAAAAATCTTTAAGTAATGGTAATTACCAAACTGGTGTCTGTAGTTGCAGGGCACGATAAATTAAAATGCAACTGCCACAGGATAGTATATAGTTTAGACTCCTTTAAAATAATATTATTAAAAGTAAGTACCTGTCATCTAGAGTGCTTACTTTTATATCTTTTAACATATACGTAATGATATCGTAACAATTGATGTATATAATATATAACAAAGTATATATTATAATATTAATATATCCCTAAGCATTGAGGATATGTAAGGCTGTATTTGTGGTTGCAGGGCACATTAAATATAGATGTAACCATCATAGTTATATATTTACTACACCACACCTTTTAAATAAAAGAATATTGGAAATAAGCACTCATCATTTAGGGTGCTTATTTTGTATATTGTTTACAAATAATTGTTATATAGGACATTGGATTGTAACAAATACCCTATATAATAAATATTATAACGGATTATAAATTAGTTCCCCACCACATAAAATTTAAACCTGTGTCTGTGGTTGCAGGGTACTTTAAACTCAAATGCAACCGCCAGAAGTTCGTATATTAAAATTGTATCCCTTCAAAATAATATTGTTAAAAATAAGCACTCGTCATCTAGGGTGCTTATTTTTGTATTTTTTAACACAAGCATAATGCCATCATAACAATTAGTGAATATAATAATGTTCAAATACCATTCATAATAACACCAAAGATATACTCATGATTAAATATGGCTTGTTATTCATATGAATATAATTTCTTAATAGTATAATTATGCCTATTAATTTTATCAACTAGAAGCCGTAGAAAGTACCAACATTATTTTGGTACTTATTTTTTTATTTCAAGAAATTAATGGAATATTGTAGATAATGTGTATAACCTGTGGATGAGTTGTCGATAACTTGTGGATTAGTAGGGAAGTGAGAGGTATGAAAATAAGAGAAATTCTAAAAGAAAAGCTTAATCAAGATAAAAAACTAAATAGACATAAATCCAGGAGAGGCGAATACCTCTCTTTTACTGAAATATTAATGTTTATCATTGTAATCACGCTATTTGCAAATGGTAAAGTGAAACAAGGAATAGTTGCGTTACTAGGTGGCAGTCTGGTAATTGCTTTAATAGAGATATATTTGAAAATATAAATTTAAAATGAATGGGCTGGAGTGAGGTAAGTGATGATGTTAAGATAGCAATGTTAAGACTAACTCCTAGCTATGATAAGAATTAGTCTTTTGTGAGCATGGATATGTCGGTGACCATTTTTAGATTTTATCATTTTTATCATGGATGTTTAATTCAGATTTTTTATTTTCTATCTTTTTTCTAGCAATGTTAATGGATTCTTGTTTGGTATTAGTAGTTTTAGAATTATCGATACCTAGCATCTTCCATATTGCAGAATCAGGGTTGCCAATAATAATTGAGTTGCCCATTGTAATCATCTCCTTTAAATACTGTAAATTTAAAATTAAACTTATAAATATTATTTATTAGTATTTTCTGCAAGAACTGCTTTTGGAATAAGTTTTTCTTTACAGCCTTCCAATTCTGCTTCATTTTCCATAGATTTAAATGCTACGGATAACATAAGCTTTAATCTATTTAACTGGTTAACTTCACTTGCTCCTGGATCATAGTCTATGGCTGCAATATTACTGCCTGGATATACTCTCTTCAATTCTTTTATCATACCTTTACCTGTTACATGGTTAGGTAGACAAGCAAAAGGCTGCATACATACAATATTTTTAGTACCACCTTTTATGAGTTCTATCATTTCAGCCGTTAAAAACCATCCTTCTCCAGTTTGATTTCCAATAGATAATATCTGAGAAGCATCTTCAGCCAGCTTTCTAATATCAGAAGTCACACTAAACCGCTGGCTATTTTTCAATGCAGCTTTCATATGTCTTCTATAATATTCAATAAACTTTATAGCTCCATCTTTTATGATTTTATTAAAGTAACTTCCAGATAAATATTTATATTTAAATCCAGCATCATAGGCACAGTATAAGAAAAAGTCCGTTAAATCAGGAACTATCACTTCTACCCCTTCATCTTCTAAAATATCTACAATATTGTTATTGGCTGTAGGATGAAATTTTACTAATATCTCTCCTACCACCCCAACTCTTGGTTTCCTTATAGAATTTATATCTAAATTGTCAAAATCCTCTACTATATTATAAATATTTTCTTTAAATTCTCTATGGTTTCCATTGACTACATTCTTCTTACACTTTTCCACCCATTTTTCATATAGTAAATTTGAAGAACCTGTTATTTTTTCATAAGGTCTTACTCTGTATAAAACTCTCATAAGCAAATCCCCATATAAAAGTGCCATCATAGATTTATTTACAAGTCCTGTAGTAATTTTAAATCCAGGATTTTTCTCTAAACCCGCTACATTTAAAGATATAACCGGTATTTTTTCCATTCCCGCTTCTTTTAAAGCCTTCCTCAAAAATCCTATATAATTTGTAGCTCTACATCCTCCTCCTGTTTGAGATATTATAACAGACGTATTTTCCAGGTCATATTCACCTGATTTCAAAGCCTCTATCAATTGTCCTATTACTATTATAGAAGGATAGCATGCATCATTATTTACATACCTGAGACCTTCTTCTACAGCTTTTTTATCTACAGAAGGTAATATTTTTAAATTATATCCAGACTCTTTAAATGCCTCCTGTAAAAATTGAAAATGTATTGGTGACATTTGAGGACATAATATAGTATGTGTTTTCCTCATTTCTTTAGTAAAAACCACTCTCTTATACTCCTCTTGCACTTTATGAGGTCTAAAGCCATACTTCTCTCTCTCTTCAATAGCTGCCTTTAGAGAACGTATTCTTATTTTAACTGCTCCTAAATTACTTCCTTCATCAATTTTTAATACTGTATATATTTTTTTATATTTGTCAAGTATTTCTTGAACCTGATCTACAGTAACTGCATCTAATCCACATCCAAAAGAATTTAACTGTACCAATTCTAAATTGTCCTGAGTTGCCACAAAACTTGCAGCAGCATAAAGTCTGGAATGATATACCCATTGATCTACTACCCTTAAAGGTCTATCTACTACTCCCAAATGAGCTACAGAGTCTTCTGTTAATACTGCCATATCGTAGGAAGTTATTATATTTGATATTCCATGATTTATTTCAGGATCCACATGGTAAGGTCTCCCTGCAAGTATTATACCTTTTTTCCCAGTATTTTTAAGATACTTTATTGTTTCTTCTCCTTTTAACCTCATATCTTCTTTCATCTTTCTCTGTTCTTCAAAAGCTTTCTCTAATGCGCTAGATATCTCTTTTTTAGATATATTGAATTCTTGTAATTCATCTTTAAGCCTTTTCACAAGTCTCGTCTTATTATCCAAGGCTAAAAATGGATTTTTGAAGTTAATATGCTTCTCTCTTATTACATCCATATTATTCTTTATAACTTCAGGATAAGAAGTTACCATAGGACAGTTATAATTATTATCTGCTCCCTGCTGTTCTTTTTGCTCATTGGGTATGCAAGGATAAAATATAAAATCTATTCCTCTATTTATCAAATCCATTATATGTCCATGAACTATTTTTGCAGGATAGCAGGCCGATTCAGAAGGTATTGTCTCTATACCCATTTCATAAATATGTTTTGAAGAACGGGAAGACAACTCCACCCTAAAACCTAATTCAGTAAAAAAGGTAAACCAGAAAGGATAGTTCTCATATAAATTTAAAACCCTAGGTATACCCACTTGTCCTCTGTTAGCTTCACTTTTCTTAAGAGGGACATAGTCAAATACCCTATGATATCTATAAGCAAAAAGATTAGGCACCTTTAAAGTATTATTCTCTAAACCGGCACCTCTTTCGCACCTGTTTCCTGATATAAATTCTTTTCCATCTGAAAACTTGTTTATAGTCAAAAGGCAATTATTGGAACATTTGCCGCATCTTCTCATACTAACTTCAGTAGTAAAGTTATCCAACTCTTTTTCATTTAATAAGGTACTTTTATAAACTCCATCATATTGTTCTTTTGCAATAAGTGCAGCTCCAAAAGCACCCATAAGGCCTGCTATGTCAGGTCTCACCGCTTCTCTCTCAGATATGATCTCAAAAGCCCTTAATATGGCATCATTATAAAAAGTTCCCCCTTGAACTATTATTTTTTTCCCTAGATTCTTAGGATTTGTTATCTTTATCACCTTAAATAAGGCATTTTTTATGACTGAATAAGAAAGTCCTGCAGATATATCTCCTACAGAAGCTCCTTCTTTCTGAGCTTGTTTGACTCTGGAATTCATAAATACAGTACATCTGGAGCCTAGATCTACGGGTTTCTTAGAATTTTGTGCAGAAATTGCGAAATCTTTCACATTCATATTTAATGATTTAGCAAAAGTTTCTATAAAGGAACCACATCCAGATGAACAAGCTTCATTTAACATTATATTGTCGATTATTCCATCTTTTACTTTAAGACATTTCATATCCTGTCCACCAATATCTAATATAAATTCCACTCCAGGTTGGAAAAATTCTGCAGCCTTATAATGGGCAACTGTTTCCACTTCACCTATATCTACAGATAATGCCGCTTTGGTAAGGCTTTCCCCATAGCCTGTAACAGCAGAATTTACTATAATAGCACCCTTAGGCAATTTTTTATATAAATCCTTTAATATATTTACAGCAGACTTTAATGGATTTCCATTATTACTTCCATAAAAAGAATAAAGCAAATTACCTTCCTGATCTATAAGGGCTGCTTTAGTAGTGGTAGACCCTACATCTATTCCCAAATAACAATCTCCATTAAAACTTTCTAAATCTTTTCTTTTTATTTTATTCCTATTATGCCTTTCTTTAAATTCACTAAATTCGTTTTCATTCTTAAAAAGAGGTCTAAGTACTTGAATTTCATCTTTTAAAGATTTATTTAAGTTCGGCAATCTATCTATTAACTCCTTAAAAGAAATAGGTTTTTCATTTTTAGAAGATATAGCAGCCCCCATTGCTACAAAAATCTGAGAATTTTCAGGAAAAATTACTTGATTTTTACTAAGTTTCAAAGTTTCTATAAATCTCTTTCTAAGCTCTGATAGAAAATATAAAGGTCCTCCTAAGAAAGCAACATTTCCCTTTATAGATTTGCCACAAGCAAGCCCACTTATGGCCTGATTTACCACAGATTGAAATATGGATACTGCAATATCTTCTTTTTTAGCTCCTTCATTTAAAAGGGGTTGAATATCAGTCTTAGCAAATACCCCACATCTAGCAGCTATAGGATAAATAACTTTATATTCCTTAGCTAATTCATTTAACCCTTTTGCATCTGTTTGAAGAAGAGATGCCATCTGATCAATAAATGCACCTGTACCGCCTGCACAAGTTCCATTCATTCTCTGGTCAATACCTCCATCAAAAAAGGTTATCTTGGCATCCTCACCACCAAGCTCTATAGCTACGTCAGTATCCGGAATAAATTTTTCTATGGTATTAGTACATGCTACTACTTCTTGAATAAATGGTATATCAAGCCACTTTGATACGGACAATCCTCCAGAACCTGTAACCATAATAGTTATATTAGCATCTTTTAACTTTTCATAGGCATCTTTAATAACTTTGGCTATAGTACTTTTTATATCAGAAAAATGTCTTTGATATTTACTATAAATTATACTGTCTTTTATATCTGAAACAACTATCTTTACTGTAGTTGACCCCACATCTAGGCCTACGCGAAATAAATTTTTCATATTTAATCACCTTTTAAAATTAATAATTTAGATTGAATTTATAAACTTTAAAATAATAGATAATTAAAAATATCTTAATTTAAAATAACCTTTTTTTAAAATGATAATATTCTTAATTATGTATTATATATCTGTAATACAAAAAATAACCCTATTCTTGTATACGGTTAAATTATCAATGATAATAATCTGATCTATGTAATAAAATGCTTTCACATACATTATAACATATGTATGCATATGTGCAATTCCAATAATTTCCTAAAAACCATATTTGAAACCAAGCTGCAAAGTTTATATATAGTTTCAAGACCTTTAACACTATACTATATCTATTCATATAATAAACTATATATTAATTTTTAACTAAATTTAAAATCACAAACTCTATAGACTGTAATTACAGTTTATGTAAGGAGATGATATTTTGGACAAATTAACCCTTAACAATATCTATATGAACTATCATTCATTGAAAGGTTCCACTAAAGCATTGGAAGATATAAGTTTCACCATAAAAAAAGGAGAATTTTTAAGTATAGTAGGCCCTTCCGGATGTGGTAAAACTACACTTTTAAATATAATAGCCGGTCTTATAAAACCTTCTTCTGGAGAGATATATATAGATGATGAAAAAATAACTTCATTTTCCCATAAGATGGGCTATATGTTTCAAAAAGATCAATTATTTGAATGGTTAAATGTCTGGAACAATATATTGATTGGTATTAAAATACAACACAAGTCTATAAATGCCTATAAAACTAAATTAGAAACTTTATTGAAAAACTATGGATTGTGGGATTTTAGATATCATTATCCTCAGGAATTATCCGGAGGTATGAGGCAGAAAGTAGCTCTAATAAGAACCCTTGCCCTTGACCCTGAAGTATTGCTTCTTGACGAGCCCTTTTCCTCTCTAGATTATCAGACTCGATTAAATATAAGTGATGAAATATTTAAAATAATAAAAAATGAAGGTAAAACTGCCATAATGGTAACTCATGATATCTCTGAGGCCGTATCCATGTCAAGTAGAATTATAGTATTATCTAAAAGACCTGCTAAAATCAAAAAAATATTCAATATAACCTTTAAAGAACATCATGATTCTCCTTTAAAATCCAGAGAAGATCCGGAATTTAGAATTTACTTTAACCACATATGGAAGGAGTTGAACTATTGATGGTGGACGACAGAAAAGAACATGAACTCTATATAAAAAACATAAATAGAAGAAAGAAAAAAATTACACTATGTCGAATAATAATTTTAATAGCTTTTTTTGTTTTATGGGAAATTGCAGGAGATTTGGGATGGATAGATCCTTTTTTAACTAGTACTCCCTCTAGAATGTACAAAAATCTTATAACCCTTTATCTTGAAGGAACTTTATTTACACACATTGGAATTACCTGCTTTGAAACAATACTAGGTTTTTTATTAAGTACAGCTCTTGGAACTTTAATTGCTATAATTCTTTGGTGGTCTGAATTTATTTCAGATATATTGGATCCATATATAGTAGTATTAAATGCCCTTCCAAAAGTTGCTCTGGCTCCTATAATAATATTTTGGGTAGGTAACGGAATTTCTGCTATTATTTTAGTTACAGTATTAATTTCCATAATTGTAACTATACTAACTGTATTAAATGGTTTTAAAGAAGTAGATAAGGATAAAATCACCCTTCTTAAAACTTTTGGTTCTTCAAAACTTCAGATCTTAACCCATCTTATAATACCTTCTTCAGTTCCTACTCTAATATCCTCCTTAAAAATAAATGTAGGGCTTTCCTGGGTAGGAGTAATAATGGGAGAATTCCTAGTAGCAAAGGAAGGTTTGGGATTTTTAATAATATATGGTGGACAAATATCTCAACTGGATACCGTTATGGTGAGTATAATTATACTTTCAATATTAGCTTATGCAATGTATGCATCTATATCCTTTGCTGAAAAAAAACTTAGAAAGCTAATATTTCATTAGTCCAAAATTTCAAGTTTTAAAGGGAGTAAATTATCTCTCTTTGAAACTTACATACATATATTTCCTTTTTCTACTTCCCTATACACTTTAAATCTTATAAAAACTATTGGTATATTTTTTTAAAAAATGGATATAAATTTATTAAAGGACTATATAATGACATATCAAGTTTTTAGGCAATAAAACTTAAGGAGGATTAAAATGAATTACTTTCAAAGGGCCAATGAATATTATAATATCAAAAACTACAAGAAAGCTATTGACCTATATGAAAAAGCCATACAGATAAAGGATAATGAAGCATCTTCACTATATAATTCTGCAGTATGTTTTATAAAATTAAAAAAATATGAAAAGGCAATAGAACTATTAAATTCTGCTATAAAATTAAGGAGAGAAAGTAAATATTTTTTTAACCTGGGATACTGCTATGTAATGTTACACAATACTAAAAAAGCTCTTATATACTTTAACAATGCATGGTGTCTCAATAATGAGGACACAGATTGTGAAAAAGCTATAAACACCATATTAAAAAATTACATAACAAAAACTAAATAAAACTAGCTTGAATAAAAGAGTGGTTTTATTTTACCACTCTCCTGCTATTTGTGAATCCCTATGATCAAGTTGAAATCTTTTGCTATTAAAATAGTCCCCACCCTTATAAAAAGTTGTATCTACATTTATCCATTGATTCCCTTCTGGAATATAAACCTGATTCCATGCATGGCTTACCCAGCTTATTCCATTAAATCCTTCACCTGTTATAAGTCTTACTTTCATATTATTGGCTCTTGCCATGGCCACATAAAGACAAGCATAGTCAAAACAAATTCCTTTTTTAGAGTAAAAAGTAGGAATTGCCCCTGATTGTACATCAAAATCGTTATTTAATACTTTAGTTGCTTTTTGGTGATCATAACTTATATTGGTACCTATCCAGTTATAAAGTATTTCTGATCTTTCAGTAGTATTGCTTCCTTCTGTACCAAGAGCTTTGGCAAAAGTATTAATTTCCTGATTAGATTTTATTCCCTCTTCTATGGTAACGCCATTATAATATATTACAGTACCTTCATCACTTTTAAATCTATTCAAATTATTTACATTTTGTGTGTCCTTTGAATTTGACTGCTTTATTACTATCTTAAAAGAATTATTGATTACATTAGGCAACTGTTTCGCAATACTGGAATTAGTCACTGGAATTATTATTTCCCTACATATGGAATTATAGGGTCTCGAACTTTCCAGATATGTATTCAGCTTGGAATTTATATTAAACATAGAAATTATATTCAATATAAAAGAAATTAAAAGTACATAACATATTGATCTAGGCAACTGAAAAATCATTCCTAATATCCTTTTAAAAATATTACTCTTAAACTTTAAGAATCTATCTATACTGTCAATCAAAGGATATAAGGTTAAATAATTTATCAAATTCAATAGAAGCTTTATAATTTTATAAACTATAAATATAAAGATAGGAATTACAATTGCATATACCAAAAAACTATTATTTTCAAAGTATCTTTCAATATATTCAGGCAAAATACTATATAAGCTATAACTGTGCTGTATAAATATCTTTCTCCAGAAATATATCCCGGTTATTAAGGCTATTATAAAAGAAATATTTCTATTTACATCATCTATATCCAATTTTAAATCCTTAGAAGAAAATTTAAATAGAAATCCCTTTACAAGAGGATATAGAAATACCAATCCTATCAATATAGTTACAGGACTCGTGTCCATAACAATCACCTCTAAATATCAAAAATTTCAGGTTTACACTAAATTTTATTATATAAAAAATCAAATTATTTTTATGAAACTATAAAGAGAACATATTTTTCTAAATTGCTAAATTCTCTATTAGTTCTTTTAAAACACTTCTGACATTTTCCCATAAATATCCTCTTCTTAAAAGATATGCCTCTAACTTTTTATATATTTTCACAGGATCATCTTCAGATTTTATTATTATATCATATCTTTTCTTTGCAACATTATATAATTCATCTCTATTATCTTCCTGAATATTATTTTTCTCCTCATTGCAGCTATGATCTTTCATAATTTTTTTTAGTATATGCCTTACCAAATCAAAGTCATAGCCATTTTTCACCATATAATTACCCAGTTTATTATATACCTTATTTATATTATTTTCACTTTTAATAATAAGATAATATTTCTTTTTTGCCATGTCAAAGGCAATTTTTTCTTCTAAAGAATTATCTATACTGCATAATTTTTCATTTACAACACTTTCTTTTATACCTTTTTTAATTAGAGAATATTTAATTTTATTTTTACCTTGAGAATAAATTTTTTCCTTTATATATATTTCTGCAAATTTATTATCATCTATAAAATTATATTCTTTTAAAAACTCTATACACTCCTTAACTATACTATCATCAAAACTTTTGATTAATTTATCATACATTTGTTTTTCTGTTTTATATGACTTCTCTATTATGCGAAGAGCATAACTCTTACATTTTATATAGTTATCCTTATAAATTATATCCTTTAAATAATTTATATCCAAAACTTTATCTCTACATATATTATACTTATAAACAAGTTCTGCACTACAGGAAAATGCAAACTCTTCATTTAAATATATATTTACCCTGTTATTGTTTCTCTTTTGTATCTCAATTTTAGTTACTATATATTCCTTCAAAAATTATACCTCCTAATAATAACTATCCTCTTTTAAGAATATGGACAGTAGGATCATTAAATACAATTTTAGCTACTTCATATAGATCTTCTTTTTTTATAGTTTCAATTTTTTCTATATCATTAACAAGTTTGTATATATCTTCTCCCCTCATGGATTGATACAAAACGTAATTTCCCATATCCGTAGGATCTTCAAGAGTAAACGCCACTGCAGTTTTTAATACTTTCTTCATTAAATTAACCATATCATCCTTAAAAATCACATCTCCATTTTTCACTTTGTCAATACAATCTTCAATAACGTCAACAGCAGTTTCTAAATTTTCTTCACTTACAGAGGTATATACATATAAAGTTTTTACACCATCGTCTAAATCTAAATCCGTATATACATCATAAGCAAGTCCTCTTTCTTCTCTTAATTTTGTAAACAATATAGAATTATTACTGCCTCCGAATTTATGATTTAATATTCTAAGAGCCAATTCCTGCTTTTCACTTAATCCGTTAAAAGTAAAGAGATACAAAATAGTACTTTGTTCTATATCTTTCTTAAAAGAAATTTTCTTGCAGGGCGTATTATATTCAAATATTATGTCGTTTCGCTTAAAATCTTTAACTTTCCATTTATTAAAATATCTATGGATTAAATCATAGACTTTTTCATGTCCATAAGATGAAACTACTGATATATAACAGTTATTAGGTACATAATATCTATTATAGAATTCAAGCAAATTTTCTCTTGTGAACTTATTTATATCTTTTTTATTCCCGGCAACATTATATCTAAGTGCACTTTTCTTAAAGGCTATTTTATTTATCCTATCAAAACTATAATCTTCTATATCATCTCTGCTACTTCTTATCTCCGATAATATGACTTCCCTTTCTTTTTCAATTTCTTTTGGTGGGAATATAGAATTCATAAGCATGTCAGAAATAATATCCACAGACTTTTCTAATTCTTCCCTTAGAGATGTAACACTATACACCGTGGAAGTATTATCTGTATAGGCATTATATTCTCCCCCCAAATTTTCCAAATCCATATTCAACTTTTTATTGCTTCTAGACATTGTACCTTTGAAAAGCATGTGTTCTATGAAATGAGATATGCCCCTCTCATTATTATTTTCATACAGAGCTCCTATATTAATTGCTGCATGAAAAGCTGCCAACTGGGTATCTTTCTTTATTGTAATGAGTTTTATTCCATTAGATAAAACTCTTTGTCTAGCATCAAACATATTAATTCTCCTTTTAAAATGTAAAGTAATTCTTAGGTTACGGTACATTCTATTATAAATTATATTTTTACAAATAAAAAGTATTTAAAAATCAAATTAAAATTTGATAATATGTATATACTATGATATGATAAATTTTGCTTTGTAATATAAAAAAGAAAGAGGAATATTGATGAAAAATATTAGTTTTAACGATTTAAATTTACATCCTAAGGTTTTTGAAGCCATAGATAATATGGGATTTGAAGAACCATCACAAATTCAATCAGAATCTATTCCTGTAATATTAGAAGGAAATGATATTATAGGTCAGGCACAAACAGGTACTGGAAAGACTTTAGCTTTTGGAGCACCAATGTTAAGTAAAATAACTCCCAAAAATAAACATATTTCTGCTCTTATAATTACTCCCACAAGAGAACTGGCTATTCAAGTTAACGATGAATTATCTAGAATTGCTAAATTCATGAAAATATTGCTACTCCCTATATACGGTGGTCAACCTATAGAAAGACAAATTAAATCCTTAAAAAGAGGAATAAATATAGTAGTAGGTACTCCTGGAAGAATACTGGATCACCTTCACAGAAAAACTCTCGATTTAAGTAACATAGAATTTTTAACAATAGATGAAGCAGATGAAATGCTTGATATGGGATTTATAGAAGACATAGAAGAAATAATAAAAGCTTCTAACCCTAACCGACAGACTCTACTCTTTTCCGCCACTATGCCAGAGCAAGTTAAAAAATTAGCTTCCAAATACATGAAACCAAATACAAAATATATAACAATAGCTAAAAACACACTCACTGTAGAAAAAACAAGACAATATTACTATGAAATAAAACACAAGGACAGATTTGAATCTTTGTGCAGAATTTTGGATGTAGATGAACCTTCTAGCGCTATAATATTTTGCAAAACAAAACGTGGTGTGGATGAATTAGTAGAAAGTATGCAAGCCAGAGGATATAATGTAGAAGGTATGCATGGTGACATGGGACAAAATCAAAGACTAAATACCCTTAGAAAATTCAAAGAAGGTTCTCTGGACTTTTTAGTAGCTACAGATGTGGCTGCAAGAGGTATAGATGTAGAAAATGTTTCCCATGTTATAAATTATGATCTTCCACAAGATACAGAATCCTACGTACATAGAATAGGTAGAACAGGAAGGGCCAACAAAGAAGGTATTGCCTATTCTCTAGTAACCCCTAGGGAATATATATTATTAAAACAAATAGAAAAGTTTACTAAAAGCAAAATAAAAAGAAAAGATATACCTACTGTAGATGAAATATTTGAGGCTAAATATAAAAATATAGAAGAAAAAATTAAAAAAGTGTTATCAGAAAATAACTATAAGAACTTTATTCCTATAGCTACAGAACTAGATGAAGAATATAACCTGGTAGACGTAGCCGCGGCCCTTATGAAAATAATCTTTGATAAGGAGTTAAGTTTTGATTATAAAGAAAATTCCATAGGTGTAGAAGATAGTAATGTAAGATTATTCTTCTCCATAGGGAGAATGGATAATATAACCCCAAGAAAGTTGATAAAGTTTATAAATGAAACTTCTTCAGTAGAAGCCTATGAAATAGGTGATATAGATATATTAAATAAATTCACTTTTATAAATGTTCCTGAAAAAATTGCATCTATTATATTAAAGAAATCCAATGGTAAAAAACTTCAAGGCAGAAGAGTTTCTGTAGAACTTGCAAAAAGTAAAAAAATTAATGTAAATATATAAATTCGTTTACTTTTAAAGACATAACAGAGTCTTTAAATATATACAATGAAATAAGCCCTATGTACCACAATTTAGTTTAAAAGGTCTTTTAGGGCTTTTGTAATGCTTATTTTTATTTTTGATAAATTTTGTAATCAATATTTTGAAAAATATTATCTAAGGATTCTAACTGTGATAAGTACTTTAAGTCAATGGCATTTTTAGTTATACTATCGTAAAGTTTATTAAATCTATCTACATGGCTATTTACCCTTTTAACAGCATATTCTACAGCAGTATTATTTTTTATAATAAAAGACCAATCTGAGGATTCTGCAAGCATCAATTCACGAGCTGCTTGATTCAAGGCTCTCCTTTGTAAATCTGTAGGATTTGTATAGGTATTGGAAAGTCTTATCATCTGTTGTGCACATTTATGTATTTCCATATATATCCATTGATTGGATGGATTTATCCACACAGAAAAATCTCCATTTTCACCCCAACTAGAAGGACAAGGACTTGAGCATTGAACCATAGGGTATTTTTTCAAATAGTCCATAGGAGAACTCAATCTATAATTGCAGTTATTTTGCAGAGTTTTTCTTATAAATTCATCTATAAAGTCAGGTCCTTCAAACCACCAATGTCCAAATAATTCTGTATCATAAGGGCATACTATTATAGGAGGCTGATCCATATGTTCACTAAGTTTATCGATTTGTTCTACCCTGCATTTAAAAAAATGTTCTCCATGCTCTTTTATCTTTTCTAAAGCTCTTTTCCTATTGTAATATTCCTTGTTGTCTGTATTACCAGTTATTCTGTAGTATTTCATTCCAGTATCAATTCTAATCTTATTCTCATTTATATAAGGTTCTATATACTCTAGAGGGAGTTCATATCCTATATCCCTATAAAATTCCCTATAATTAAAATCTCCGGGATAACCCATAAAGTCGCTCCACACCTGATAAGATGACTCCATATCCCTTCCAAATACAGAAATTCCACTTGGAAGGGCAATAGGTGCATAAACACCATATCTAGGCTTAGGAGAAGCATTTACGAGTGCCTTGCTCTCTGCTATAAAATATTTAATTCCAAATTCTTTAAGTATATAATCCAATGAATAGGTATAGGCACATTCAGGAAGCCATATTCCATCTGGTGCATGATCCATATGCTCCAAGTAACTCTGAACTCCCACCCCTATCTGTGACCTGACTGATTCTGGATTTACGGCAAGCAAGGGTAAAAGTCCATGGGTGGCAGAGCTGGTTAACACTTCTAAGTACCCCAGTCTATCAAACTTTCTAAAGGCATTCATTATATTGTAATCATAATTTTTGTATACATTTAATATTCTGGAAAATCTCTCATTATAAAACCGGGCAAGAATAGCAAGCTCTTTATTATATTTTGTTCTCTTTATCTCCTTTTCAGAGAGAGCTATGGACTTTCTTAGATATTCCAAATATCTTTTATTTAAATATTCATCTTCTAACATGGTCATTAAAGTAGGCGTTATAGACATAGTAATTTTAAAATCCATATGATCTTTTATGAGTTTATCATATACATCTATAAGAGGTATATAACATTCACTGATACCTTCAAATAGCCATCTTTCCTCTAGTGGATCTTTTAAATCTGGATGTCTTATAAAAGGCATATGACTGTGAAGTATAATTGAAATATATCCTTTAGTCATTTTAGACCTCCTCTAGAAGAAGTTAAAGTATATTTATTCTCTAACTCTTCCATATATTTATCTATAAATTCATTGTATCCACCTTCATCTTTAAATATTAATTCTGGATATCGATTTTTTTTTTCCCCTCTGTAAAGTTATCAGAAAATTCCTCTTTCGAATTAGATATATAACTTTGAGAGACATCCAAAAAACAAAGAGAACTGTCTAAAGACTTACTATCCCTTGGAGTTGTTACTGTATTTGAAACTGCAAATGCGACAAATTTGTTACCTGATATAATCCTCCCCAGCTTTACAAAAAGATCCATATCGTCCTTTTCAATATCTATATACCAGCTATCTGCAAAGGGGTCTATAAAGATTGTCTTTATATTATTAGCTATTCCATTTTCTACAGAATAGACTTTTATAACTGGTTTTGAGTTTTTCCACAGTGCTTCTCCATATCTATCTTCAAATTCTTTCACCGTCATAGATGATATGTTATAATAACAAAATATTCTATGGGAATTTTGAACCATAAGCACTAAAGAAGTCTTTTCATCACCCCTCAATAAATTCCACTCCCTTCATTAATAATAACTATATTATACCTATAAATTCCAAATATGTCACTTATAAATTGAAATATATTTCCTAAAATTATATTATGCTTACAAATTCTTTTAAAGTTCAGATGGAGAAAAGCATTCATTATGAGTAAACTCCACCTGAATCTAAAAATCTCTTGATTCATCCTCGCATACATCAATCCATTGCCCATCTACCAGCTCTTTAATTTGTTGTGGGTTTATCTTAAGAGCAAATTCCTTTGAACCAGCTGCAGGATATACATACGGAAAATTTTCTACAGAAACATCTATATACACTTTTAAAGGATTTTTTAAACCAAAAGGACATAATCCCCCCACAGGATGGCCTGTATTCTCTAAAACTTCATCCTGACTTAACATCTTAGCCTTAGTTTTAAAGACTTTTTTAAATTTTTTATTACTAACTCTTAAATCTCCTCTCATAACTATTAGTATATCTTCATCCTTAAGCTTAAAAGCTAGAGTTTTTGCTATATATTTGGGGTCTGTATGTATGGTCTCCGCTGCCTGCTGTACAGTAGCACCACTATCAGGAAGTTTAAATACGGGACTCTCTAAATTTCTATTTAAAAAATAGTTAACCACATTTTCTACACTCATCTTTAATTCCTTCAATTTTATTAAAATTTTTTATTCTATACACTTAAATACCATTAACTACACAATGGGTTTTAAAAATTAAAACTTTAATTTTTTAAAACCTCTTGCAGATAAGCTACAAGAGGTTTTACATACTTCTTCTTATCTTTCAGGTAATACCTGCTGGAATTAGCACCTTAAATATTAGGTTGCTGGACATCATAGGGCCAGTCCCTCAGTCTCTCGCAATAAGAATCTTACTATTTAATTTTATACATGATAACAAAACAACAAATATTTGTCAACCTCAATATAATCAAAATGGCACAAAAAAGGAGCTTTATATAAACTCCTAGAAATTACGTAGTAAAAAATATTCTGCTATAAAATATATCCATTATAGTAATTTCTCTACTCCTACATCATAATTTCCATCAGGTGATATTACTGTCGCCTTATCCCCTACCTTCAGCCTAAAAAGAGCCTTTCCCAGAGGAGATTCTATACTTATTTTCATATTCTTAACATCTGATTCTACAGAACTTACCAGGGTAACCTTTTCAACTTCGTCTACATCATAAAATTTTACTAAAGCAGTTTTATTTATATCAAACACATCTGTTTCCGATGAACTCTCTATTATTACAGCATTTTTAAGTTGATATTCAAGTTCTTGTATTCTAGTCTCAGTCATAGATTGATCTTCTTTAGCTGCGCTATAATCAGCATTTTCACTAAGGTCTCCCTGGGCACGGGCAGATTTTAAGGCAGCCTTAATCTCTACTCTTTTTACTGTTTTTAAATACTCTAATTCTTCCTCTAGTTTTTTCTTACCAGCTTCTGTCAAAATTACATCTTGCATAAAACTCACCTACATTCTAAATTCTATAAGTTTTTATTCTAGAAATCATCAAATTTCTATAGACTTAAAAACTTTCATACAGTTATTTACTTTACTATTTTATTATAAAGTATATAAAAATAAATAACAAGTGAAAGCAAATACAGGACAAACGCATGAAAATATATAACTACATAAGTAAGATTACGAGTTAACTAAATTTCCATAATTTTACTTATATATTCATCAGGTTTACAATTGATTGAAAATCTTTTTAATTTTAAACTCATCTTTTTTCCCATATCCAATAATTTTAATATAGATAATGCCCATTTTCTTATTATATTCATATTTTTATTTGCTGTTTCTTCAACTGTTTTAATGCTATCCTCTTTAAATGTAACATCTAAATGCCAGTGCATTATTTCTATTCCCCAATGACCTCGTACAGCTTTTTCAAATAAGTTTATTTCAGGGGCCAAACTACTTATATAATAACGTATTTCTTTACTTTCTTTATCTTTCTTCTTTATAGTTTTTTCTACAATTCCTATACTTTTAAGATTCTTCCATTTTTCCCTATTAGTTAGCCACTTAATGTCCTTTGTTTGATAATATTCCCTTATCTCAATTTGGCCATGTGACTTTTCAACTGTTTTTTTATAATTCCCATCTTTAATTATTTTTTCCCTAAAGTCATCATCTTCAAAATAGGTTATTAAATCATTATGCAGTATTTCTTGGTTCCCTTTTACTGCTAACACGTAGTCAGCTTTTTTCTTTATTATTTTCTCAGCAATTTTAGTTTGTGTTCCCATTGCATCTATTGTTACTACATATCCTTTTATTTGTAATCTATCTAACAATTCAGGAATTGCTAAAATCTCATTTTCTTTTTCTTTCACTGCACTTTGTCCAAAACAAACTCCTTCTTCATCACACCAGGCTGACACTATGTGTAGTGGTTTTTTACCTTCAGTCTTACTTCCTCTCATAGTTTTTCCATCTATGTTAAGTATTTTTTTTATACTTTCACCATCATTTTTAGATATATATTCATTCCAAGTAGATTGAATCTGTTGAATTAAATTAGGTTCTATCATTCCCATCACTCTTTGGAAAGTATCATGTGATGGAACGCCATTTTCTAATTTAAAATACCTTTTTAAAAGTGTTTCATGTAATTTACAAAATACCTCTATTTCAGTCCACTCATTTCCATTTCCTAAAGATGCAATCAAAACCATTCCCACAATTTCATTTATTGGATATCTTACTTTATTAAATTGTCTTGGATCATCTATATTTTTCAGTGACTCAAAAAAATCATACATATCATAAATATTCTTCATAAATTTAAAATCTCCCTTTTTATGATTTTATCAAAAAAAGTGGAGATTTTAAATAAAATTTATTTCATGCGTTTGTCCTGAAAGCAAATAAAGTAGGAATAGTTTAATTCCTACTTTACTTTGCAATTATTGATTATTTTAATATGGCTTTTAAATCTTCTTCTACAGTGGAAATAGGCATAATCGCAAATTTATCTACCAAAATATTTACTACATTTGGAGATAAAAAAGCAGGTAGAGAAGGACCTAAATGAATATTTTTAATTCCAAAAGAAAGAAGGGTCAAAAGTATACATACTGCTTTTTGCTCATACCAGGAAAGTATAAGTAAAAGAGGTAGCTCATTCACTCCACAATTAAACGCTTCTCCAAGTACTAGTGCAATCTTTATTGCAGAATATACATCATTACACTGACCTACATCTAGTAATCTTGGTAACTCTCCTATGGCTCCAAAATCCAACTTATTAAATCTGTATTTTCCACTATGTCAGGCCAGCCTACCACGCTGGAAGTAAATATTCTGTCACTATAACTATTTGATGGCTTTTGAATACAATTGGTTGTCATAAGAATACATCCTGGTATATTATTAAACTCTTTTTGCTGATCTTGCCATGCCCCACCATAATTACCTACCAGGTGGCTGTATTTTTTCAATTCCGGGTAACCACGACAAGGAAGCATTTCACCGTGGGTATATATATTTATTCCTTTACCTTCTGTCTGTTCCAGCAGCTGTTTTAAATCTTTAAGATCATGTCCTGACACAATTATAAAAGGTCCTCTTTTTTTACTTATTAAAACTTTTGTAGGTATAAGATTACCATAAATTCCCGTATTTGCTTCATCTAATATTTCCATAACCTTAAAATTTACCTGTCCAAGTTCCATATTCAATGAAAACCAATCTTCTACACCTAAACTATTATCCAAAGTACATGCCAGAACTTTATAAAAAAAATTATTTATTTCCTTGTCTTCTTTTCCAAGTACAGAAGCATGATGAGCATAAGCTGCCATTCCTTTAAGTCCATAAATTGCAAGTTCTCTTAAGGATCTTATATCTTCATTTAAATCTGAATCACACATTATTCCTATATTCCTTGCCTGCTTAAACATATTTTCTTTTTCAACAGGTGCCATATATTTTGCATCCTCTGGCACATCTATATTGCCTGCCATATTTATAAGTTGGGACTTTATATGGTTAGCTTTTTTTATAAGTTCTACAAATCTATCTTCGTCAAAATTTACATTAGTCACTGAAAACAAAACATATTAGTATTCATATATTTTCCCTCCTAAAACGTATAATTAAAATTTCACTTGATGTTATTTTTTATTTTAGCAGTCCCAATACTTATAGTCCGTAACATATGTTACAGAATAAAATTTAAATTATATCTTTTTAGAATAATCTGATAGTGTATTGGCAATAATTTAAAGTATTGTTTTAAAGATATACTTAGGCATTTTCAAATAAATAACTAGTCAGTACAGTAGCCCATTTTCCATAATACTGCGTCAGCAGAACCCTATGATAGCACCACTATCAAAGAAACCTACTTCCTTGTCTTATGGAAAATAGTCTTACCACTTTTGACTTGTTATTCATTTTCAGATGTCTTAAGTAAAAAGGAGGACTAAGAAATGTCAATGCCAGCTCACATAGGAATAATTCCAGATGGAAATAGGAGATGGGCACTTAAAAATGGTATGGCAAAGGAAAATGGCTATAATTTTGGTTTAAAGCCTGGCATAGAGTTATTTAAATTATGCGAAAAATTAGGTATAAAAGAATTAACTTATTATGGGTTTACCACAGATAATACAAAACGTCCTGCTCTACAAACCAAAGCATTCACTAAAGCATGCATAGACGCTGTAAAAATGTTGTCTAAAGAAAATGCTTCCCTTTTAGTAGTAGGAAATTTAGATTCTCCTATGTTCCCTAAATCACTTCTTCCCTATACTGTTAGAAAGAAATTTGGGAAAGGCGGGATCAAAATAAATTTTTTAGTAAATTACGGTTGGGAATGGGATCTAAGTAATGTAAAAAATCTTGGAACTACAAACAGATCCTCCATTATGTGTAATCTAAATTCCAGTGATATAACTAGAATAGATCTAATTATACGCTGGGGAGGCCGAAGAAGACTCAGCGGATTCCTTCCTGTTCAATCAGTATACTCAGATTTTTATATAATAGACGATTACTGGCCAGATTTTAAACCCGAACATTTAATGCAGGCTCTTAAATGGTATAAACATCAAGATATAACTTTAGGAGGATAAATATCAAAAAAAGCAGTTGATTCACTACAAATTTTTCCACTTATATGTTATGATTTTTCGAAAATACTATATATAGAGGTGATAAAAATCATGTCAAAAAATAAGCAGAAACTCAAACAACCAATTGTAGAAAATCACCAAACAGCCTCCTGGGCAAATATATATAAAACCAAGCCAACTTCAAAAGTACCCTTACCGAATAAAATAGAAGTTGAAAATGCTAAAGAATGGGTAGACAATAATGAAAAATAGATTAAAGGCCGTTTTAAAACGGCCTTTAATCTATTTTTACATTTGGGACAATTTTTTATATATTTCATATCTATCTCTGGCATTTTTTTCTGATAGGCTAAACAATCCTTCTGCTCTTTCTGGGAAAATACTTTTTAATGAAGAAAATCTTACTTCTCCATCTATATATTCCTTGAAAGAAGATGACGGTTCTTTAGAATCTAAAACAAAAGGATTTTTACCTTCTAATTTTAGCGCAGGGTTAAATCTATATAAATGCCAGTATCCACACTCCACTGCTTTTTTCTCTTCAGCCATACTAGTTCCCATCCCTGTTTTTATACCATGATTTATACATGGTGAATAAGCTATTATAAGAGATGGTCCTTTATAATTTTCAGCTTCTACTATTGTCTTTATAGTATGATTCATATTAGCGCCCATGGAAATCTGGGCTACATATACATATCCATAACTCATTGCCATAAGACCTAAATCTTTCTTTTTAGTCACCTTACCTGAAGCTGCAAATTTTGCTACAGCACCAGTTTGAGTTGCTTTAGAAGACTGACCTCCTGTATTTGAATAAACCTCTGTATCCATTACAAATAGATTCACATCTTCTCCTGAAGCCAATACATGATCTACACCCCCAAATCCAATATCATAAGCCCATCCGTCTCCACCTACTATCCAATGGGACTTTTTAGCCAGATAATCTTTCCTGTCAATTATTTCTTTTAATATAGGATCTTTTAAATAGTCGTAATTTTTAATGGCTTTTACCACTTTATCTGAAGTTATTTTTGATAAATTACCCTCTTCCATGGTATTAAGCCATTCATTAAAGGCTTCTTTTATATTATCATATTTACAATCTTTCAGATAAGAAGTCATAATAAACTTCAATCTTTCTCTCATTTGCTTTACTGCCAAGAACATACCATAACCATATTCTGCATTATCTTCAAATAGTGAATTTCCCCAGGAAGGTCCTTTTCCATTTGAATTTTTAGTATAAGCTATGGAAGGTGCACTTGCTCCCCATATAGAAGAACATCCTGTAGCATTCGCGATCATCATTCTTTCACCAAACAATTGTGTAAGCAGTTTTATATAAGGAGTTTCTCCGCATCCTGGACAAGCTCCATTAAATTCTAGAAGAGGTCTTATAAACTGACTTCCCTTTAACGTATTTCTATTTATTAAATCTTCCTTTGGAGTTATTTTTAATGCATAGTCCCAATTCTCTGATTCAACCTCAACTTTCTCCTCTAAAGGTTTCATAACAAGTGCTTTTCCAGGTGCAGGACATATATCTGCACAATTTCCACATCCTGTACAATCCATAGGACTTACCTGTATTTTGAAATTCAATCCATCTAATCCGCTGCCTAAGGCTTTTTTGCTTTGGAATCCCTGTGGTGAATTTTTTACTTCTTCTTCATTTAAAAGAAAAGATCTTATGGTGGCATGAGGACAAACCATTGCACACTGATTACACTGGATGCACTTATCAATTTGCCATTCTGGTATCATTACAGCTATGCCTCTTTTTTCATAGGCCGTTGTTCCAAGGGGATAGACTCCATCTGCCCTATCTAAAAATGCACTTACAGGTAAATCATCTCCTTCATTTCTTGCCATAGGCTTTTGAATATTTTTTACAAAATATGGAATATCACCAGGTTTACTGTCATACTCCCTTGCATTTATCCAACTTACAGGTACATCCACCCTTACAAGAGCTTCTATAGCTTTATCTACTGCCATTTTATTCATTTCTACTATATTTTTACCTTTTATTCCATAGGTTTTTTCTACGGATTCTTTTAAATATTTAAGGGCCTCATCTATAGGTATTACCTTAGCCAATTTGAAGAACACTGCCTGCATTACCATATTTATTCTTCCGCCGAGACCGATTTCCCTTGCAATTTTGACCGCATCTATAGTATAGAATTTTATATTATTTTGAAAAATATATTTTTTCATGTACGCTGGAAGTCTTTCTTCCAATTCTTTTTCCTTCCAAGGACAATTAAGCACAAAAGTCCCATTCTTTTTTAATCCTTTTAATATATTATAATTATATATAAAAGAATTATTATGACAGGCTACATAGTCTGCGCTGTGTACAAGATAAGGAGATTTTATAAATTTTTTACCAAATCTTAAATGGGATACAGTAGTTCCTCCAGACTTTTTACTATCATAAGAAAAATAGGCCTGAACATAAAGCTCCGTATTATCTCCTATTATTTTTATGGCAGATTTATTTGCTCCTACAGTACCGTCCGAACCTAACCCCCAAAATTTGCAGCTTATAGTTCCCTCTGGAGTGGTTTCTACCACTCCTTTCTCTTTAAGAGAAGTATTAGTTACATCATCTATTATTCCAATAGTAAATCTTCTTTTTGGTTCATTGGCAATCATATTTTCAAATACAGCTAATATTTGAGAAGGGGTAGTATCTTTAGATCCAAGTCCATATCTCCCACCCAATATCAAAGGTTTATTATCTCTTTCATAAAATACTTTACATACATCTAAATATAAAGGTTCCCCAATGGAGCCTGGTTCCTTGGTCCTATCCAGCACTGAAATAACTTTAACACTTAAAGGCAATATCCTCAAAAAATGTACTTCTGAAAAAGGTCTGTAAAGATGTACTTTTATACATCCCACTTTTCTCCCTTTTCCCATTAAATAATCTATACTTTCTTCTATAGTATCACATACGGAGCCCATAGCCACAATTACATGTTCAGCCTCCCTGTGTCCATAATATTCAAAAGGTTTATAATTTTTTCCCGTTATCTTGTTTATCTCCTCCATATATCTTTCTACAATTTGAGGCACTTTATCATAAAATTTGTTTGAAGCCTCTCTACTTTGAAAGTATATATCTGGATTTTGGGCGGTACCTCTGACTGTAGGATGTTCTGGATTTAAGGACCTATCTCTGAATTCCTGTATTGCATTATAGTCTACTAGAGATTTGATATCTTCATAATCTATAACTTCTATTTTCTGATATTCATGAGAAGTTCTAAATCCATCAAAAAAATGCAAAAATGGTACTTTAGCTTTTATAGCACTTAAATGAGCCACAAAAGCTAAATCCATGGCCTCTTGAACATTAGAAGATGCTAAGAGTGCAAAGCCAGTCTGCCTGCAGGCCATAACATCCTGGTGATCTCCAAATATTGAAAGTGCATGTGCTGCAACTGCACGGGCACTTACATGAAATACTGCAGGCAAATGCTCTCCTGCCATCTTATACATATTGGGAATCATAAGCAGAAGTCCCTGCGAGGCGGTATATGTAGTAGTTAATGCACCTGCTATTAAAGAACCGTGCACTGCTCCTGCAGCTCCTGCTTCTGACTGCATTTCAGCTACTTTAACAGTCTGACCAAAAATATTCTTTTTCCCATGGGCGGCCCATTCGTCTACCCCTTCGGCCATTGGTGTAGATGGTGTAATTGGATATATAGCAGCTACATCTGTAAAGGCATAAGAAGCATAAGCTGCCGCTTCATTCCCATCCATAGTCTTCTTAATCTTAACCATAATTTGTTACCCTCCTTTTTATATATTCTTTTATCTATTATTTGAAATATATAAATTCTCATGCATATAAACCATAAAAACATTTTATTTTCAAATAGCTTAATCAAAACAAGCTATTTCACATATACTATATAGGCAGCTAAATTATATATCATGAAATAGTACCTAAATTAATTTCATTATCAATTGATAAAATATATCAAGGCATTAATCTATTGACTTATAAGAATTTTTACTCTATTATATAGGTATTGTTATTTATCATTTGATAACTATTGAACTTAAAGGGAGATGTTTTAAGTGAAAGAAAAAGTAAAAGTGGCTAGGCTTTCTATTTTATCAAATACCGGATTAATTGGTATGAAATTAGTAGTAGGATTATCCACCGGTTCGGTTAGTATTATATCAGAAGCCATACACTCTACTATGGATTTAGCTGCATCCATAATAGCATTTTTTTCTGTGAAAATATCATCTAAACCTGCAGATAGACAGCACCCCTACGGACATGGTAAATTTGAAAATGTATCTGGTGTATTAGAGGCAGTACTGATATTTATAGCATCTTTGTGGATAATAATAGAATCTACTAAAAAATTAGTAAATGGACAGGAGGTTATTTCATCAAATATAGGTTTTATAGTTATGTTTTTATCTGCAGGTATAAATTATCTAGTATCTAAAAAATTATATAGCACATCAAAAAAAGTGGATTCCATAGCACTAGAGGCAGATGCTCTTCATCTTAAAACTGATGTATATACTTCTTTAGGAGTAGGCTTGGGATTATTTTTTATATGGATTACAGATCTTCACTTTTTAGATCCGCTAATAGCTATATTCGTAGCTTTATTTATTTTGAAAGAGGCCTTTGTCCTGCTAAAAGTTGCATTTGACCCTTTAGTAGATGTAAAGTTATGTGATAGGGAAATTGAAATCATAACCACAATTTTAAATAGATACAACTTCGGATACTGTGATTTCCACAAGTTAAGAACTAGAAAATCAGGAGATAAGCGATATGTAGATCTTCATCTGGTATTTCCACAAAATATGTCTGTAAAAAATGCCCATAATATTTGTGATAAAATAGAAACAGAAATAGAACATTCTTTAAAAAATACAGAATGTATGATTCACTTAGAATCCTGTAATAATAATTGTAAAAACTGTTCTTTTTATAAAACAGTAGAATGTAAAACAGATAGGAATTAAATTATCCTATCTGCTTTTAACTTCTTATTTAGTTTTTACTGTCATTTAATGCTTTAATCAATCTCTCTAGATCTATTCCATGCACTAGGGAAGCTTCCCTTAATGTCTCAGATTGTGCAGAAGGGCAACCCACGCATCCCATTCCAAAATTCATAAGTGTCTGAGCATTTGCAGGATTCATTCTTATTACTTCACCTACAGTAGTATCCTTATTAATTTTATCCATAATATTAACCTCTCTTTAATAATTTTTTACTAAGTATATAGTTAACTATTTAATTATAATTATTATCTATTTTAATACTAAAATCACATCATATCAAGATTAAAATAACTTTTCTAATGAAAAAGATTATTATTTAATATTCATCAATTTAAAACTGGAATCATCCACATTAAAATTGTTTTTTAATCCATCTGTAATATATATTTCTTTATTTTTAGTTATAAATATGGCATCTAAACCTTGTATTGTTTTCACATACTTCATTCCCTTATCTACTCCTAGATAAAATATGTTTTTGGTCATGGCATCTGCATCTATAGAAACATTGGTAACTAGAGTAACACTCGCCAGGTTATTATCCATAGGATACCCCGTAAATGGATTTAATATGTGATGATATTTTTTACCATTCTCCTCCAGATATCTTTCATATATGCCTGAAGTCACTACAGTCTTATTAGTAACTTTTATAGTTCCCACTTCTTTCCCTGTAGCTTCAAAAGGATTCTGTATTCCTATATTCCAGGGTTTGCCATTTATATTATTATTTATAACCACTACATTTCCTCCTAAATTTATAATAGCATGCTTAACCCCTTTTTCTTTTAATATTCTGGCAGCTTCGTCTGCCGAATATCCTTTAGCTATCCCTCCTAAATCTAAAGACATTCCTGATTTAGCCAACATTACCTTCTTATTTTCTTCATCTAATATAAGATCCTCATAGTTGACTAATACTTTTTTTTCATTGATCTCCTGTTGGGATGGAAGTCTAGCGTGGTCTGTGCCTATTCCCCAAAGTTTTACCAAAGGTCCAATAGTTATGTCAAAAGCTCCTGATGATTTCTGTGAATAGTACTTCCCTTTTTTTAAGACATAGAAAGTATCGTCTGATACTTTAACAAAATTTTTACCGGCATAATCTGCTACTGCATCTAATTCCGTACCAGATTTATTCACACTCATCTTATTCTCAATTTCTTTAATTCTATTAAAAGCTGCATCTATAACTGCCTCCCTTTTATCATCATAAACAGTTATAGTACATATAGTACCTAACATGTATTCAGTTTTTGAAATGGGTTCTACAGAAGAATAATTATTCACACATGAGCACAAAAAAATTACGCAAACCACCATGATTGCAGTGAAAATCATACATATATTTTTTTTATAGGTCATTTTTATTTATCTCCCTTTAATCAGTACTTAACTAAACTATAATCTACCTTAATCTACCTTGTAATTATAACACATAATATGGCCATAGTAAGTATTTCTATTATTTCATTATTTGCTCCAAATAAATCTCCAGTAAGCCCTCCTATTTTTCTATTACAGAATACATTAATTAAAAGTGACATAAGTAGTGCAGCAAATATTAGCATAATCACATATATAAAATTCATATTCATTAAAAAGAACAAAGTAATTACTGTTATGAAAGCAGCCAGAAAAAGTTCCCACCTACCTATATTTCCTATAAATAAATTTCCAGAACCCGTACTTTTAGCTGGTTTTCCTATAAACGCTATAAAAACTATTGAAAATCTAGCTATAACAGGTACAATTACTATTACTAAAGAAAATGAGGGTACTATAAAACAAAAAAAACTATATTTTAAAAGTATATCTGTTATTATAGCTAAACAGGCATAGGTTCCTATTCTACTGTCTTTCATAACTTCTATTATTTTATCTTTATCTTTAAAAGCAAAAAAACCATCACACATATCCCCCAGCCCATCTATATGCAATGCACCTGTAAGTATTATTCCCATTAAAATCACAATAACAATAGAAATATTTAGCGAAAATATACCTATACATAACTTATATGTAATCCATTGTATTCCCCCAACTATTACTCCTACAAGAGGCATAAAGCTAGCTCCTCTTCTAAAATTTTCTTTATTGCAAAATAAATTTCCGTTGATTGGAATTCTAGTTAATAATTGAAGTATTAAAAAGAAATCATTTAAAAGTTCTTTCATAATAATTTACCTTTCCATAATTAATCAAATACTGATATTATTTATTATATTATAACAATGTAGTATATACAAATTTACATATGCTTAAAATATTTATGACAAATTATATGATAATTTTACAATTTTGAAAATCATTACTTATAGATTATTTTTGACAAACAATAATTTTTATTATATAATTATAATTAATCCAGAATGAAGGTGGTGCATATGAATAACTTAACTTCTATATTTAGAGAAAAAAAACTGAAACTTACTCCTCAGAGAATTGCAGTATATAAGTATCTACAATCTACTAAAGAACATCCATCTGCTGAGACCATATATAAAACCCTTCAGGTAAACTACCCTACTATGAGCCTGGCAACTATATACAAAGCATTAAAAACGCTAGTTGAGGTAAATTTAATTCAGGAAATCAATGTAGGTGAAGGGAACTTCAGATATGATGGAAATACTTCTCCTCACTCTCATATACAGTGCTTATGCTGCGGAAAAGTCAATGATGTAGAAGGAGTTTGTTTTACAAGTTTAAACGACAAAATTAAAGATTGTGTTGATTATGAGGTAATAAGCAACCAAGTTTATTTTTATGGAATATGTAAAGATTGCGGCAAAAATAAAACCCATCAATAAGTTGCTTGAGATTGCTAAAGGCAGTTACTGTTTTAAATAAACACAAGTAACTGCCTACCTTTTCCGAAGACTGTACTTATTTAATACCCCATTTAAAGTGGGAATAATCACTCTATGCCCCTATTCTTCTAATAAGATTCATCCACCACTTCATTCCACTCATTATCAGTATATTTTCCTGAAAGTATACTGTCTATTTTAGAAGATATATTATTTGTGAAATTTTCTGGTATGTTATATATAAAACTAATATTATCTTCTGTACTATTTTGTAAATGTTCTACTACAGTTTTTTTAACTCCTTCTCTAGAAGTATTGGCATTTTTGTTGGCTGTCACAAATCCTTTGCCAGATAGCTTTTTTTGAATACCATCACTAAATATGAACTTTACAAAATCATCTACTACATCTCTATTTTCACTATTCATAGGAATACTTACTATAACATCTGACATAATTGGAACTTTTAATTTATTCTTGCCTTCTAGATCATAAGACCTTAAACATTCTACATTAGGATTGTCAAACTTATTTGCATAATAAGAAGATGCTATAATCATCGGAATATCATTTCTATTAAATTTCTCTATAGTACTCTCATTACCTATTTCAAAAGTATCTTCATCTATATATCCACCTTTTACTAGATCTTCCAGAACATCAAAACTTTTTTGAACCTGACTTAATTGTTTATATTCTGAAGGACTACTATCATATATATTTTCAAGTTTTCTCATTGGAATCATATTATTTAATATAATAGAAAATATGGTATTATTTATATCCATTCCTTCATTTAATACTACAGGCACTCTCTGTGATGAAGAATTAAGGGATTTTAAAGTTGTCTCTACTTCACTTATTGTACTTGGTACCTTTAAATTTAATTTATTAAAAGCTTCTTTATTAAATATTATCTCTACTGTATAGGGAATAATAGAAATTCCATAATATCTATCATTAAACCGACCATAGGATTTTGCTACAGTATAATATCTATTACTTAAATTATTTTTTTCATATAAATTCCACATATTAGATAAAAGACTTTTTCTAACTAATTTCAACATATCATTTCTAGAAGTAAATACAACATCTATATCCTTACTTTCACTTATGTCCTCTTCTATTTTACCCCCTATGGCGTTATTTATATCAAGTTGAGTTTTAGGATTTTCCTTTTTATATTCATCTGTTAAAAACTTTATTATATTTAAAGATTCCTTATCTTTTACACCTATATATAAATTTATCTGTTCATTTTTTGAAGATTCTTCTTTTCTACCACAGGCATATAAATTAAATGCACATATTATAATTAATAAAATCGCTATGCTCTTATTCTTATAAACCATACCTTTCCTCATCTCACTTTTTAATAAGATACAGATCAAATTCAATATTAATATTCTACAAATTTATTTTATACATAATAATTAAATATATAATACATTCATATAATTAAATGGAGGTGAAATTCATGAAATTCAGGGTACTATTTCTAAAAAAGACACATATATATCTTGTAATATTAATATTGTTATTTACAATATTATTTATACTTTTTATAACATCCAAAACTTCTCCTACATCCAATATTATTTCCAATAATAAAAATATAAAGGCAGATTTTAATGGAGACGGAAAAGATGATATATTATCTGTTACCCGGGTAGATAACAATTACTTAATGGAAGTAACAATTAACAATAAAACCTTTAGTTTTAAAACAGATGAAAATTCTCCTATAATTGAAACTTATTCTCCCTATTGGCCCATAAGAGTTACTCTTATGGACGTATCAAGAAATAAGATTCCAGAAATATTTATACAAGGTTCCAAAGAAAACAAACCATTACAACGTGTTTTTATATTCCATAATAATAATTTCGATAATGTTCTCTCTAATTCTAATAACATACTGGGATTTATAGATTGTAAAAATAATAAAACTCCAAAGGTTATATCTGGTAAAATTCAAGGAAATACCATAGCTTTTTCAAATTACATTTTTTTGAATTATAAATTTACAAATTATAGCTATGATACCAATAAAACTTTTATAGGCAAAGATACCATATGTACATTCATAAAACTCATTGAAGGTCTTCCCGAAAGTGAGTCCTATAAACCAAACAGTATATTTTCATCTGATATATCTAAAGAGGACATGTCCTTGATAGGAAATCTGTCGGGAGAAAATAATTCCTATGTATTTCAAGATGCATTGTTTAAAGAAAATAAATGTGATAATAATGGGAACATATCAGAGATCTGTTGGACGCTAAATTTCAGAGGTATATCCAATTCTGATAATAGTATAGTAAAGAACTACACATTGGATTTAACATTAACACCGGATAAAAACAGTAAAGATAATTATTATTTTAGAATTGCTTCCATGTACAAACAAAAGTAAAAATAAAAGGGACCGTTTAATGCGGTCCCAAGGGGGATGGGGGGTTATTACATCAAATAACACTTATTATCTGATGTAAAGGAGAATTATATCTCCAATTACATTTATTATAATATCCAAATAGGAATAAAGTATTCACATAAATTAAAAATTATAATATTTTTTATATAATTCTTCTACTTCTAATTTGATACTTTCTCTTAGTACTTTAGGTTCAATTACTTCTGCATTTTTTCCAAATCCCAGTATCCACTGTTTTACATCTTTAATATCATCTACATATAAGCTAAATAATATACTTCCTCCCTGTAATTCATCTATAATCTGATTCACATGCCATTTGGTATGTTGAATAAAACTGGCTATTTCTTTATCAAATCTTATTACTATTTTTATTTTATCTTCAACAAATAATCCCCAATGATTATTTAAATAATCTTTTAAAGAAAAAGTATGTGGTCTCATATATATATCATTACTTACTTTCAAACTTTTTATCCTATCCAATTGAAAATTCTCTACATCATTTTTCATATGACAATATCCTATTATATGCCAGGCACCCTCTTTAAATATTAAATCATAAGGATCCACTTTTCTCATAGTTAAGTCATTTTTATTTATAGAAAAATAATTTATATTTAAACTTCGTCCTTTGCTCATGGAAAGATTAATTTTATATATCTTATGTTCTAAATTTTCCACATTGCCTATTGAATTTATAGAAAAATTTCCCGTATTACCTATTCTATCTAAATTCATGCTTTTATTTATGTACAAATTCTTTATCTTATGAACGGCGCTTTTTAAATCCTTTTCATATACAAATCCTGTTTTCTCAGTAAACGTTTGTGAAGCCATGAATAGAGCTTTGAGTTCTTCCTCATTTAAATCCGCAGATTTCATATAAAAATTTTTATCTATGTAAAATCCTCCATATCTTCCTTTCTTGGTATGAACTGGTATATTGGCTTTATTTAAACTATTTATATATCTATAGATAGTCTTCTTATCTACTTTTAACATTTCAGATAACTCTGACGCTGTAGTTAACTCCTTATATTGTAATATTATTATCATTTCTAATAAGTTAGAAATTTTAGACATGTATTTTACCTCCAGTGTAAATATCATAATATTTAATATATATCGTTATTTTCTATATTTTTTTTAGTGTATTTTTACATAAAATTAAAATTTGTATTATTTGAAATAGTTTACACAAATATCTATTGCTTTAACTACATACCTTACTTTCTGTATCAAATTTTCCATTTAAGAATAGTATATAGTATAATTAGGTCTACATTATCTACTATCTGCTCGATAAATTTATTCTCATTAATATACTTTCAAATAAAATTTAAAAGTAACTTTAGTAAAGTTCTACTTAGAATAAGGGGTGAATGTAATGTCAAAACACCATCACAGAAATTATAATACAGGCTTTAATTTAGGTGATATTTTAAGAAATATAGATATTACTCAACTTATGTCCATATTATCAGCTTTAGGAGGTTCTAATAATAATTTATCCAAAGATAAATTAAGTGCAATGCTGGATAATTTGGATTTAGGTGATATATCTAAAGCAGCTAATAAATCCGGATTGAACGAATCTAATATAAAGTCTCAACTTGCTACACTTGAAAATAGATTATCTAAAATGGAGAATGAAAGTTCTACTAAAGAGCAATTGATAAACACAATAAAAGAACTTCAAAACTCTCCTGATGCAGTTAAAACATTAAATGATTTTATTAATTCGAACTTTAAAAATTCTAATTAATAAATCTATAATTAAAGGCAGATTTAAAATAAATTAAATAAAAGATACTATCAAAATTAGCTCAATAGATTTTGATAGTATTTTTATCTTAATAATGTTAACAATCACATAAACTTTAATTTTTCTGCTAAAAGTGCCGCTATGGTTATAGAATTAAATATAAAGTGATTAAATACTGCATACCAGTATCCTTTCTTATTCATTAAATAACAATTATATAAACCAACCCATAGTATTACTGCAAAGGCATTTAAACTGAAGTGAATTACTGCAAATATGGCACTACTTAAAAGTGCAGCCAGATACACTCCCATTCTTCTAGAAAATATCTTTTTAAACAAAAGCCAGCGAAATACAAATTCTTCAAGTACAGGTGCAAAAATTATAACTATAGGTACCATTATTAAAAATTTTTCTAACGGCATATTTACCATATTAGTTACTATTTCCTGATGTTTTAATTCAACTTTAAAGTTAGAAAGTATAATAGTTTGAACTGTAGATATAGCAATACTCACTATATAAAATATAATTGTCAAATTTAATGCCTTAACAAATTTAAAATTTTTTATATCAAATTCATTAAATTCACCAGAGTGTCTCATATACTTTATATTCAAAAATACAAAGATGAAAGGAATAAAGTTCTCCATAAATATAGAACTAATTATATATAATATTCCAATAAATACAAGAAGTACATTGCTCCTTCTTCTTTCCCTCCAAAACTTTGCAAATATCAGAAAAGGTGGTATATATACAATCATAAATACAAGGATATTTTTTATAATCTCTAATCCAAACATGGTTATTTCCCCTTGTGTTATTATTTTAGGCATTAATAATACCTCTATGACCCATATTTAAATTCATATCAAATATTTAGGAATAAAAATCTATTATAGATTCTAATACTTTTAAAAACTCTTCCTTTCCCTGCTTATTAAGAGATGAAAAAGTTAAAATTTCATCTTCAGCTTCTGGCTTTAAAGTATCTTTTATAATTTTTAAATTTTTGAATAGTTGGTTTTTAGATACTTTATCAACCTTAGTAGCAACAATATTGGTGTGATAGTTATAATACTTTAACCACTTATACATAGTTATGTCATCATTTGTTGGTTTATGCCTACAATCTAAAAGTAGTATTACTCTTTTTAATTGTTCCCTATCTCTAAGATAATCCTCTACTACTTTACCCCAACTCTTTTTCTCTGTTTTAGAAACTTTAGCATATCCATATCCAGGTAAATCTACAAAATAAAATTCATTGTTTATTAAAAAGAAATTAATCAATCTGGTTTTACCTGGTGTACCACTTACTTTAACCAATTTTTTTCTATTTGTGAGGGCATTTATAAGAGAAGATTTACCCACATTTGACCTTCCCACAAATGCTATTTCTATCCTTTTATCCTTAGGATATTGCTCTGGATGCACTGCAGAAATTATAAACTCTGCTTGTTTTATTTCCATTAATACTACCACCTAACTATAATTTGAAATTGAATTTTCCAGTACTACATCTATATTATCTGCAAGTATATACTTTAATTTATTTTTAACTGTATTTGGGATTTTCAATAAGTGTTTTTCATTATCTTTAGGTATTATAACTGTATCTATACCTGCCCTATATGCGGCAAGGCTTTTTTCTTTAAGTCCTCCTATGGGAAGTACCCTTCCTGTTAATGTTATTTCTCCAGTCATGGCTACATTATGTTTAACTTTCTTTTTGCTCAGGGCAGATATCATTGCCGTTACCATAGCTACTCCGGCAGAAGGTCCATCTTTTGGTACCGCTCCTTCTGGCACATGTATATGTAAATCATATTTTTTGTAAAAATCACTTTCCACCCCATATTTATCAGCATTGGCTCTTATATAACTATATCCCGTTTTAGCAGACTCTTTCATTACATCTCCCAGTTGACCTGTCAATTCTAATTTTCCATTTCCTGACATAATTGTTGCTTCTATGGGTAATGTATCTCCCCCATACCCTGTCCATGCCATTCCCATTACTACACCTATTTTATCCTCTTTGTCAATTTTGTCATACGTATATATTTCAGGTCCAAGATAAGATTTTACTTTAGTCAAATTAATATTAATTCTCTTTTTATCCTTTTCCACCATCTCAGCTACTGCTTTTCTTATAACAGAAGCAACCTTTCTCTCCAGACTTCTCACTCCAGATTCTCTAGTATAATTATCTATTAGCTTATATATAGCTGAATCCGATATTACAATCTCATTATTTTTTATGCCATTTTCCTGTAATTGTTTAGCTATTAAATGTTCTCTGCATATATGAAATTTTTCTTCACTGGTATACCCAGATACTTCTATAACTTCCATTCTGTCAAAAAGTGGTCTAGGTATATTGCCTATGGTATTTGCCGTAGTTATAAACATAACATTTGACAGATCAAAATCAAGCTCCATGTAGTGATCTCTAAAGGAATTATTTTGTTCACTATCTAATACTTCTAAAAGAGCATCTGCAGGATCTCCTCTGAAATCATTACTCATTTTATCTATTTCATCCAGTAAAAATAAAGGATTTTTAGACTTTGCCTGTTTCATACCATATATTATTCTTCCTGGAATAGCTCCCACATAGGTCTTTCTATGCCCTCTTATTTCCGCTTCATCTCTTACTCCTCCCAAAGACATTCTAACAAAATTTCTATTTAAAGCATGTGCTATGGATTTAGCTATGGAAGTTTTCCCCACTCCCGGAGGTCCCATAAGACAGAGTATAGGACCTTTGAGAGATTTACTCATCTTTTTAACTGATAAATATTCAATTATTCTATCTTTCACATCTTTTAAACCATAATGCTCTTTTTCAAGTATCTCTCTAACAGACTTTATATTTAAATTGTCTTTAGTCTGAATATTCCAGGGAAGTTCTAATATCCAATCCAAATACGTTCTTATTACTCCCCCCTCTGCTGAATATGCCCCTGTATTTTTCAATCTGTCCAATTCATACAGTGCTTTATCTTTGACGGATTTAGGAAGCTTAGCCTTACTTATTTTATTTTTATATCTTTTTATTTCTTTTTTATTCTCATCATCTTCCCCTAACTCTTCCTGTATTGCCTTTAACTGCTCTCTCAAATAATAATCTTTTTGCACCTTATCTATTTTATTTTTTACTTTAATTCCTATTTTTCTTTCTAATTTCAAAATTTCTATTTCATTTGCCAACACTGCAAGCACTTTTTGAAGTCTTTTTTCTATTTCATAACATTCAAGAAGTTCCTGTTTCTTTTCTTGCTTTAACATCAAATAAGAACTAATGGTATCTGCCAGTCTCCCAGCATTATCTATCTCATCTAATGTCATTATAGTTTCTGCCGGTATGTTGCCTGACAACTTTACATATTCATTAAAGTTCTTTTTTATAGCACGTACGAGTGCCTCACAATCCTTATCTTCATTATAGTCTTCTTCATCTTCTAAAACTTCAACTTTAACCTTAAAAAAAGGCTCTTCACTAATATATTCTTTAAGTAAAGCCCTGGTTTCACCTTCTACCAATACTCTTACTGTATCACCGGGCAATTTTAATATTTGCTTTATATTGCAAATAGTACCTGTTTCAAAGATATCTTCTTTACCTGGCTCTTCAGTTTTTGCCCGCCTTTGTGCAGTTAAAAACACTTTCTGTTCCTCAAGCATGGCTTTTTCTAAAGCAAGTATTGATTTTTCTCTACCTACGTCAAAATGCAAGACCATATATGGAAATATAGTAATACCTCTTAATGGGATCAGAGGAAGCTCCTTAAAGTTTTTATCCATATCTCTCTCTCCTTTAATATTTTCTTAGATAATTTTAACAATACAAGGGGAATTTATATATATACCAATAACTTATTTAAAAAAGAGTACCGACATCAGTACTCTTTTTTAAATAAGATTATGCAGTTTCAGGACCCTTTCGTGTTCTTGACTTCTTTAATTTAATAGGTATCCTTTTCCCATTTTCTGCCTCTATAAGTTCAGGCCTTTTTGTGAGCACCGCATCCTTATTAATTATAACTTTAGCTATCTCTTCTTTTGAAGGGATATCAAACATTACATCCTTCATAGTTTCTTCTATAATAGCCCTGAGACCTCTAGCACCAGTATTTCTCTTTAAGGCTTCATCTGCTATTGCCTCCAAGGCCTCATCTTTAAATTCAAGTTCTACATCGTCCAGTTCGAAAAGTTTTTTATACTGTTTAACAAGTGCATTTTTGGGTTCTTTTAAAATACTTATTAATGCCGCTCTGTCCAATGCCTCTAAAGTAACTATAATAGGAATTCTTCCTACAAATTCTGGTATAAGTCCAAACTTTAACAGATCTCCTGGCATTATCTGCTTTAAAAGTTTTCCTATGTCTTTATCCTTTTTAGATTGTATTTCTGCTCCAAATCCTAAAGTACTAACCCTGGTTCTGCGTTCTATTATGCTGTCTATGCCATCAAAGGCTCCTCCACAAATAAATAATATATTAGTAGTATTTATTTGAATAAATTCCTGATGAGGATGTTTCCTTCCTCCTTGAGGAGGAACTGAAGCTACTGTACCCTCTAATATTTTTAAAAGTGCCTGCTGTACCCCTTCTCCTGATACATCTCTAGTTATAGATGGATTCTCTGATTTCCTTGCTATCTTATCTATTTCATCTATATAGACTATTCCATGTTCTGCTCTTTCTATATCATAATCTGCATTTTGTATTAATTTCAATAATATATTCTCTACATCTTCACCTACATAACCTGCCTCTGTTAAAGTGGTAGCATCTGCAATTGCAAAGGGCACATTTAAAAATCTTGCCAGTGTTTGGGCTAAAAGAGTTTTTCCTGAACCTGTAGGTCCCAGTAAAAGTATATTACTTTTTTGCAGTTCCACATCATCATTTGAATTGTTATTGGAATTTATTCTTTTATAATGATTATATACTGCCACAGAAAGGGATTTTTTTGAATCTTCCTGACCTATTACATACTGATCAAGATAATTCTTTATTTCCACAGGTTTTGGAATAGAAGTCATATCTATCTGAATATCTTCTTCAAACTCATCACTTATTATTTCGGAGCAAAGTTCTATACATTCATCACAAATATATACCCCCGGACCTGCAATTAATCTTCTTACCTGATCCTGTGTCTTACCACAGAATGAACATTTAAGCTGTTTCTTATCATCATTTTTGGCCATTTTCACACCTCACTAAAGGTTATTTCTTTTTTGTAAAAACCTCATCTATCAATCCATATTCTTTAGCTTCTTCTGCCGTCATAAAATTGTCTCTTTCTGTATCTCTTTCAACTTTTTCGATTGATTGACCTGTCCTTTCACTTATTATAACATTTAATTTCTTCTTTATTTTAAGTATTCTATCCGCATGAATTCCAATATCAGTTGCCTGACCCTGGAACCCCCCAAGAGGCTGATGTATCATTATCTCGGAATTTGGAAGTGCAAATCTTTTTCCTTTTGCACCAGCTGTAAGTAAAAATGCACCCATGGAAGCTGCCATACCTATACATATAGTGGATACGTCTGGTTTTATATATTGCATTGTATCATAAATCGCCATACCTGATGTTATTGAACCTCCTGGACTATTTATGTAAAAGTATATATCTTTATCAGGATTTTCTGCTTCTAAGAACAACAGTTGTGCTACTATGAGACTTGCAGTAACATCATTTACCTCCTCACTTAACATTACTATTCTATCTTTTAAAAGCCTAGAATAAATATCATAAGATCTTTCCCCTCTATTAGTCTGTTCTACAACTACCGGTACTAAACTCATAAAACTTTCCTCCTTTTATATATTAATTTTTTAGTAATCAAACTTTTGATACTATGGTACAATTATCTATATAATCATATATTTGAAATTAATTGCCAGAAGACCTTCTGACAATTAACCTTTATAATATTATGCTATTATTTTACTGCTGTCTACTAACATCTTCATCACTTTTTCATTAACTATCTGCATTTTCAAATATTCTTTCTGACTATCAAAAATTACTTTTGCCATTTTCTCTATATCATCACTACTATATTGTTTAGCTATTTCAGTGGCCTTTTCCATAATTTCATGTTCTTCTGCCTCTACCTTTTCTACTTTTGCTATTTCTGAAATTACCAAATCTGCCTTTACCTTCTTTTCAGATGTTTCTCTCATATACTCTCTAACTTTTTGTTCATCATTATTTGTATATTTATAATACATTTCAAGATCCAGCCCTTGATATTTTAACCTAGTTTCCAAATCTCTAATCATATTATCTACTTCTTTTTCTACCATTACTTTAGGAATATTTATTTCTGTATTTGAACAAACTGCCTCCAAAACAGCCTCTTCAAATTCTCTTTCTTCCCTCAGCTTATTTGCTTCTTGCTTTTTATTTCTTATATCTTCTTTAACTTCATCTAATGTATCAAATTCTGATACCTCTTTTGCAAATTCATCGTCTAATTCAGGCACTTCTTTAACTTTTATTTCCTTAACTGTTACTTTAAATATAGCTTCTTTTCCATTCAAATCATCTATTCCATACTCTTCAGGAAATTTCACATGAACATCTTTTGAGTCACCTGCATTTAATCCTATTAATTGTTCTTCAAAATTATCTATAAAAGTGCCAGAGCCAATCTCCAGCTGATAATCTTTTCCTTCTCCACCTTCAAATTCCTTACCATCTACAAAACCCTTGAAATCTATTATAGCTATATTGCCATTTTCTATACTTCCATTTTCCTTTGTCTCTATTCTAGCATCTTTCTGCTGCATATTTTTTAATTCTTGCTCTATGTCTTCTTCTTTAACGTCATATGTATTCTTTTTTACTTCCAGGCCTTTATACTCTCCTAATTTAACTTCTGGAAATACCGTTACTTCAGCTGTATATATAAATTCTTTTCCCTCTCCGATCTGAACTACTTCAATTTTAGGATAATCTACTGGATTTACGTTATTTTCTTTTAAGGCCTCTGGATATGTACTTTCACAGGAAAAATTTATTGCATCTTCATAAAATACACCTTCACCATAATATTTCTTTATTATATTCATAGGGGCTTTGCCCTTTCTAAAACCTGGTATATTAAATTTCTTTGCATTTTTAACAAAGGCTTTTTTCATAGATTCATTAAATTTATCTGCTTCCACAGTTATCTCTAATTTTACAACATTTTCTTCTATTTTCTCCATTTTAACATTCATTATAAAATTCCTCCTACTAACTAATTACTCTACACTCTTATATTTAACTATGCCATTATACCATATATTTATAAACATTCCTATATGCCTAGTATATTACTTTCCTTTACATTTATTTGGTGTAAATATTTAATTTACATATAATCAGAGTTTAAAATTCATCCAATAATAATATATACCACAAAAGATGCTAATCCCAACTTTAAATTACATATTTCTGATATAATACTAAAAAACAATAGTATTATAATTATATATCAAAAAACACAACTTTTATAGTTTTTTTTAATTATGTAAAGCAATTTTTAATATAATTTCTAGCACTACTTAATTCTTCATAGTTTTTATAATTATCTCTATATACTTCAATTATTCCTATCTTATTATACCCTATTTCCTTTAATTTACAAAATATTTTTTTAAAATTTACATCTCCCTTTCCCGGAAGCAAACAAGAATTTTCACAGTTTTTATCATTTATATGTAGATTTTCTATGGAATCTTCCATGACTTCTATGTATTCTTCCGGTGTCCTTCCTGCTCTATATGCCTGTTTTATGTCCAAAGTAAAATATATTGAGTTACCATACTTTTCCTTCAGCATATATAAAAAATCAATATTACCTGACATACACCAAAATACGTTTTCCTGGCAAAGCTTTATTCCATATTCTCCTGATATATATAATAACTTATCATATGCATCAAATACAAATTCTTTCGAAATTTCATGTAATTTTTTATTTCTCATTCCATGAAAAGTGTAGCAATCAGCTCCTACGATTTTAGTAAATTTACATATTTTTTCAAACTGTAAAAAGGAATCATCTCTTCTCCTCTTGTATTCGTCAAATAAATAAGGTTCAAAAGAAGAAGAAAATCCATGCACGGAATTAATTTTAAAATCATTTTCTAAACTTTGTTCTAAAATTATATTTGCAAAATCTTCTTCATACTCACTAATGCTATTTAAAAATATTTCCCCAGAATTAAATCCCAAATTCTTCATTAAAGCTATACTTTCCTCTGTATTTACATAGGGATAAAAACTGGCGGAAGACAGTCCTACATCCATAATCCCTCCAAAAATATTATTTACACAAAAACATTTAACTATTAAAATTTCAATTAAAAATTAAAGATATTTTTCTACTGGCTCACAGAACCAGATGCTGTCATATAAACAGTTACTCCGTCTGCAATTACCGTAAGTCCCTTTTCCGTCAGCTCTCCAAATTTTATATCCTCACCCTGTATGTTCTGTACCATAATATGACTTTTGTCCTGAATATTTTCTATCCAAACATATTTAGTTGTTTTCCCAATCCATGGTAGTTGGCTTATGTATGCAATATTGCCATCATCCAAAAACTTTGGAGAAGAACACCATACATAGGATGGGTTGCTTGATATTTGAGAATCCTTTTGTATAACATCTCCTGAAGTAGAAACATACTGAGAGTTTGTTACATCCTGTTTATTGCCTTCTATATCAACTAATAGCATGCTCTGGGCTGCATTATCAAATAAAATTATATTCTTATGTGATGGATTAATATCATAAGCCACATCACCAGATGCTGCTGCAGCACTTTTAAACGCCTTATTACTACTGTCCCCTTCATAAGTCAATGTAATATCTCTGCCATCACTTAATTGTACTTTATAGGAATTTTCTTTTTTTGTGTCTTTTTCCTTAGGTTCAGCTTTGTTATCAGATTGAGGTACATTTTTATTGTTATCCGTAGTTTGTTTATTCACAGCTGAATTATTAACCTTTGCATTCTTTGTATTTATCACATCTTTAAATGCCCCTCTTATATAAATTACACCTAAAGTTATCACTAGTAAACATACTACAACCAATATAACTATATTTCTCCTGCGTTGTCTCACTTTTTTTCCATAATCTTTACTAAAAATACTTGGTTTACCCACTAAAAAACTCCTCCTATACTCTGTATTAATAGAAACAAAACTTATCCTGAAGCATAACAGTGCTTATCTCCCATTTTGAAGAAGCTGGAAGCTAGCTAATTGCCGCCTTCAGATAAATATATAATATCAAGCTTAAATTCCTAAAGAAATTATTGTAATTCTCCATGTATATAATAACATACTATGTTAAAAATTATTACTTATTATAACTTAAAAATAATATAAATAGTAATAATTTTTTATAAACCTATTAAAATTACCAAACACAAAATTTTCACAGTATAAATATAATATTTTAAAAGCTAAAATTCAGTTTCTATACCAAAAATTAAATTCATTTCTAAAATTCAATTAATTATTTCAATAATATAAAACTTTTTAAATTTTACAAATAATTAATTTACTATACAGAAATGAATTCAATATGAATTTAATATAAATTTATTTTAAATTATAATACACCGCACACTACAAACTGTGAATCGTGCATTGTGAATTGTTACTTAAACACCCTGCTTCCTGGCTTTACATATTCCAGTCCTTCTCTGCACATAGGACAGTCTTTTTTATCATAAGTATTTATATCTAATTTTGCTGCACTATAAATAGGATAAGGTATATTAACATCTCTTGATCTCCTATCTATTATACAACATATACCTATAACTTCCCCGCCCAATCCTTCTATTACTTTAGCAACTTCTAAAGAAGATTTTCCTGTGGTTACCACATCCTCCGATATTATTATTTTCTCCCCTTTATTTATTTCAAATCCTCTTTTTACAATCATATTTCCATCCTGTCTTTCTGCAAATATACCAGGTTTTCCTGTTTGTCTTGCAAGCTCATAAGAAACTAGAATACCTCCCATGGCAGGTCCTACTATCTTATCAAAATCTACATCCTTTAATTTATCCACAATAACTCTTATTACCTTTTCTGCTTTAGAAGGATATTGCAAAAGTTTTGCACACTGGCAATATTTATCACTATGTTTTCCCGAAGAAAGCAAAAAATGTCCTTCTAAAAGTGCACCTACTTCTTTTAAAGACTTTATAACTAAATTATCCATAGTCCACCTCTTATATTATTCCTCTTATTTCATTCAAATTTTTAATTTTTTCTTTTTCCATGTATTCTTCTATACCTTTTATTATATCCAAACAAATATCAGGTTTTATAAAATTGGCGGTTCCAACCTGTATTGCACTGGCTCCAGCCATTATAAACTCTACAGCATCCTGCCAGTTACATATTCCACCTATTCCTACTACAGGAATTTCTACAACCTTTGAAACTTCATATACCATTCTGAGAGCTATAGGTTTTATTGCAGGGCCTGAAAGTCCTGCAGTTATATTATCAAATACAGCTTTCCTATTTTTTATATCCACAGCCATAGCTTTAAATGTATTTACAAGAGACAGACTATCCGCTCCTGCCTGACAACATGTATAGGCCATATCTACAATATCCTCTGCATTGGGAGAAAGTTTTACCATGAGAGGTTTTTTACACACCCTCTTTACAGAATGTACAATTTCACCAGCTACTTTAGATTTTATTCCAAAGGCCATACCTCCACTTTTCACATTGGGACAAGATATATTAAGCTCTATAATATCCACTGCAGAATCATTTAATTTCTCCACAGCCTTAATATACTCCTCCTTACTACTTCCCCCTAAATTAGCTATAATTGCTGTATTAAATTTTTTCATTCTTGGAAGTTCAACTTTTATAAAATGTTCCACTCCTGGATTTTGAAGACCTACACTATTTAACATACCTGACCTGGTTTCAAAGCTTCTTATGCCATTGTTACCTTCTTTTCTCTCCAGTGTAAGCCCCTTGGAACATATACCTCCCAATTTTGATACATCGTAAATTTCATTGTATTCTGCTCCAAAAGCAAAAGTTCCAGAAGCGGCAATTACAGGATTTTTAAACTCTACACCACATATATCTATCAATATAAATAATCTTCCTTCCTTTTCAATTGTTATATTACTATATCAGTGCCTAAAAAAACTGGCCCATCCCTGCACACTCTTTTATTTCCACCAATTGTATTGCAGGTACATACCAAACAAGCTCCAATTCCACAAGCCATGCGGTTTTCCATAGACACATATACAGTTACCTGTTTTTCTCTGCACATATTTACTACTTTTTTCATCATTACCTGAGGACCACAGCATAACACCACATCATACTTTTCAGGATTAAAAATATCCGTTATGTATCCTTTCTTGCCTTCCAATCCTGTTTCCGTAGAAATATAAATATTATCTACCAAAGAATTAAATTCTTCCATACAATATGTATTGTCTCTAAACCCTGCATACAAGTCTAATTTATAATCCCTATACAATAGTTTGTCTGCTTTAATTTTCTCTCTTATATTCTCTGCCAAATAAAGCATAGGGGCAATACCTATTCCTCCTGTTATTATAGCAATATTCTTTCTTATTATATCTTTTATATAAAAACCATTTCCAAGAGGTCCTAAAATTTTCATTTGGTCTCCTGATTTTAAACTGCTGAGCTTTTTAGTTCCTCTACCCGTTACATGATATAAAAAAACTATTCTTTTTTCATCCATATAATGTATACTTATAGGCCTCCAAAGTACAGGCTCCATATCCCAACATCTTAACATATAAAACTGACCGGGTATTCCTTCAAAATTTCCCTGTATTTCAAGTTCATATAAATTCTCAGATATTTGTCTATTTTTAAATACCTTTTCAACCCTATAATCCAATTTACTTTTCAATGTAATTTCTTCTCCATTCCAAAATATTCTATATACTAAGAATTTTTATTCTGCGATATTTTTAAAATATCATCTCTTATTTTAATACACTCCTGTCTTGCACATTCCCCATACTTTTTAAATCCATCTTCTTTATTTTTATAAGCAAGTAGTATACTTCTTGAAGAATTAACCACTCCTCCATTTCCCTCTTTGAGATAAACTGAAATATCCTCTGCAGTGCCCCCTTGAGCTCCATATCCCGGTATTAAAAAGAATACATTTTCTAAATTTTTTCGCAGCTTTATACCCTCTTCCTGATGGGTACAACCTATTACCCCTCCCAGGGAACTATAACCACAATTTCCTAGATACTTTTTTCCAAGGGAGTTTACTTTTCCTCCCACAACATCATATAATTTTGCGCCTTTTCCCGTATCTACATACTGAAGATCTTTTGCTCCTTTATTTGAAGTTCTTATTAATATAAATAATCCTTTATTGTTATTTTCTACATAAGGCAAATAAGGTTCTATGGTATCAAATCCCATGTATGGATTCAGCGTTACAAAATCACTTTCAAATTCCCCTTCAAAATGGGCCTTTGCATACATTTCAGCTGTTTTTGCTATATCTCCCCTTTTAATATCTGCAATGGACAGGGCATTTTTATACCTTATATACTTTAAGGTTTTACTGTAAGCTCTAAGTCCTTCAATACCAAGTGCTTCATAATATGCAATCTGAACTTTATAACAGGCAGCTACATCTAAAGTACTGTCTATTATTGTCCTATTAAATTCAAATATACAATCTTCTATATTCTCATGACGTTCTCTTATATTCTCAGGTATGTATTCTAGTGCCGTATCCAAACCTACACATACATTTCCCTTTTTATTTACAGTTTCATACAATTCATCAATAATCATAAATTCCAACTCCAATCGGAAGCATTATCAAATACAATCTTTCCCGCCTTTATTGTTTTAACTATGTCCCCAAATACCCTATATCCTTCAAAAGGAGTATTTTTGCCCTTGGATAAAAATTTGTCCCCTTGTATTTTATATTCCTTATTTAAATCAAGTAAAACCAAATCCCCGTCATAGCCAGGAGTTATCCTACCCTTTTTTACACCTAATATATCAGAAGGATTTTTAGACATCAATTCTGAAAGTTTGTTTAAAGTTATATGTCCATTTTTCACAAGATTTGTATAGCATAGGCTAAAGGCAGTCTCTATTCCCGATATACCTGGTGCCCCCTTCCTCTTGTCTTCAGCAGTATGAGGGGCATGATCAGTACTTATGGTATCCACCCATCCCTCTTTAATAGATTTTATTAAGAAATTTCTATCCTTCTCTGTCCTAATAGGTGGATTTACTCTATAGTCATTTTCATAAAGTACTATATGATGTGGTGCAACTTCACAGGTTATATTTACTCCTTTAATTTTTGCTTCTATTATATACTCCATAGCTTCTTTTGTACTCACATGAGCTACATGCACAGCACACCCTGTAAATTCAGATAGGGTGATATTTCTCCAGGTCATTATATTTTCCGCTAATCTCATATCCCTATGTGAAAGAGAGTGGTCCTCTGAATGACACATAACTATTCTTCCAGATTTTTTGGCCTTTACCATTGCCCTTAGCATAACAGCACTGTCCATAACATCTTTTCCATCTTCAGATATTATTTTTACCTTGTCATCCAATTTATCTAAATGACTTGTATCCTTTCCTTCAAAATTATCAGTTATGGATACACACTGATGTACATCTAAAATCCCTACCTGGCTGGCTCTTTTTAAAACATAGTTTACAGTGTCCATATTGCTGCACACAGGATTTGTATTTGCCATAAGATTTACCATGGTATATCCCCCTTTAACTGCAGCCTTGCTTCCACTTTCTATATCCTCCTTAATTGTAAATCCAGGTTCCCTAAAATGTACATGGAGATCCACAAAAGAAGGCATAACTACTAATCCTTTTCCATCTATTTTAAGACAGTCATCATTTAAGTTTACTCCTATTTTATTTATAATTCCATCAGCTATATAAATATCTCCTATAAAATCCTGATAATAGTCAATTATCCTGGCTCCTTTTATTAGAAGTTCCATATTTAACTCCCTTTCCAAAACTTTACACAATTTTTATAATGATCAATTTTCATATATCTGGTCACAGTATTCGCACCTATACTCTCCGGTATTTTCATCTACTAACTTAAAAATGTGAGGTATATTTTTTTCTATGGAAGTGATACATCTTGGATTTTTACAGACTATAATATTTTCCACTCTATCTGGTAACTTTAACTTTATCTTTTTATATATAGTTTCATTTTTTATAATATCAATTGTTATATTAGGGTCTATAAATCCTAATACAGCCAAATCCAATTCTATATTATTTTCTATTTTGATTATATCTTTCTTATTGAATTTTTTACTTTCTGCATTCATTATGAGGGCTACAGAATAATTAGCCTTATCCAGGTCCAAATACTTATATATTTTCATTCCATATCCTGCTTTTATATGATCAATTACAATTCCATTTTTTATACTATTAATTGTAAGCATTACATCTCCCCCTTACTGAATTCCAAGTAATTTTATCATTAAAGCCATTCTTACATACATGCCATACTTAGCCTGTTTAAAGTAATAAGCCCTAGGATCCTTGTCTATTTCATAGGAAATCTCATTAACCCGAGGCAGCGGATGAAGAACTATCATGTCATCTCTTGCCCTGAATATTTTTCCTTTATCAAGTATATAACTATCTTTAAGTCTTATATAATCCTCTTCATTAAAAAATCTTTCTCTTTGCACCCTGGTCATATATAGTATATCTAGAGATTCTATAGAATCTTCCAAATTTCTAGTTTCTTCATATTTAACATTTTTTCTATTTAACTCTTTCTTTAAATAATTAGGAATCTTTAATTCTTCTGGAGATATTAATATAAAACTATTGTTTTCATACCTAGACATGGCTTTAATAAGTGAATGTACTGTTCTTCCAAACTTCAAATCACCACAACAGCCTATTTTTAGATTGGATAATTTTCCTTTTATAGATTTAATAGTTAAGAGATCTGTAAGGGTTTGTGTAGGATGTTGGTGTCCTCCATCTCCTGCATTTATAACAGGTATTGTGGAATACATGGCTGCAATCTTTGGAGCTCCTTCTTTGGGATGTCTCATGGCAGCTATATCTGCATAACAGCTAATTACCCTTATGGTGTCTGCTATACTCTCACCCTTTGAAGCTGAACTTGATCCCGGTTCTGAAAATCCCATTACTTTTCCACCTAGTCTTAGCATGGCAGATTCAAAACTCAATCTAGTTCTGGTGCTTGGCTCATAAAATAAGGTAGCCAGAAGCTTTCCTTCACAGATATGTGAAAATTCTTGTTCTTTTGAAATTATTTCATCGGAAAGTTTAAATATTTCCTCTAATTCTTCTGTTGAAAGATCCATTGCATCAATTAGATGTCTTCCTTTTAACATTTCATTCCTCCTTGTCAGCATCTCTGTGCTAAATTTAAAGGCTTAAAAAAATGCCTTCCCCGTTGGAAGGCATTATTATACCATAAATATAATAATATTATAATTCTTACTATGCCTTCCTAGCTTCACGGAACTAGTCTTAAAGGTTGAGTACTTGATTTTATCTTGCCCATATTACCATAATTTCAATTCAAAGTCAACACCCGATAAAAGTAATTATACATGATTATTAAACATATATCTTTAAAAGAACATCAAGTTTATATAGGAAGTGTTATTTATGAATAATAATCAATCCTTTCATACTGTTAGAGGGTATGAAATCTTAGAAAAAGAAAAAAAAAGTTTAACTCACAGTATGGAAGATTATTTGGAAATGATATACAGATGCTATCTGGAAGAAGGTTATGCCCGTATAAATAGCCTGTCAGAATTATTAAATATAAAAGCCTCCTCTGCAACTAAGATGGTTCAAAAATTAACCAAATTAGGATTTGTGAATTATGAAAAATATGGAATTATACAACTCACAGAAAAAGGTATAAATATAGGAGAATTTCTTTTAAACCGTCATATTATAATTGAACAATTTTTAAAAATAATAGGTGTACAAAAAGATATATTGATAAATGTGGAACTCATAGAACATAACATAACTTCCAATGCATTAACAAAAATTGAAACACTAAACAACTTTTTTAAGGACAACTCAGATATATTAGAAAAATTTATCCAGTACCAAAATAAAAAATAATTATAATCACATAGATTTCACACAATTTTTTGATATTTATACAACAAAAGACAAGTATAATTTTATATAACGTTAAACAGTAAATTTAAAAGTTAAATGATATTCTCATTTTAAATAACTTTAAAATTAGAAAAGGTGGTAAGCTATTATGAGTATAAAAAAAGCAGTAATTCCCGCTGCCGGTCTAGGAACAAGGTTTTTGCCTGCTACAAAAGCACAGCCTAAAGAAATGTTACCAATAGTAGATAAACCTACAATTCAATATGTAGTAGAAGAGGCCGTTAACTCAGGTATTGAAGAAATATTAATAATTCTAGGCAAAAATAAAAAATCCATTGAAGATCATTTTGATAAGTCCGTAGAACTTGAAGATGAATTAAAAAGCAGCCATAAAGATAACTTGCTGGAATTGATTCAAAATATAAGCAATATGGTGAACATATATTATGTACGTCAAAAAGAGCCAAAAGGATTAGGTCACGCTATAAGTCTTGCAAAAGCTTTTGTAGGTAATGAAGCCTTTGGTGTTATATTGGGAGATGATATAGTAGATAGTGAAGTTCCCTGTTTAAAACAACTAATTAACTGCTATAACAAGTATAATACATCAATTATAGGGGTACAACCTGTTAACAAAAAAGATGTATCCAAATATGGAATTATTGACGGTATACAAATCGACAATAGAGTTCGTAAAATAAAAAACATGGTAGAAAAGCCCAAAGAAGAGGAAGCTCCATCCAATATTGCTATTTTAGGAAGATATATAATAACACCAGAAATATTTAATATACTAGAAAGAACTAAACCTGGAAAAGGTAATGAAATTCAACTTACAGATGCATTAAAAGAATTGTTAAAGCAAGAGGCAATATATTCCTATTGTTTTGAAGGAAAGAGATATGATATAGGTGACAAGCTAGGATTCATTGAAGCTAATATAGAATATGCCCTAAAACGTAGTGATTTAAGGGAAAATCTTATTTCTTATATCTTGGATATCAATAAAAAATTGGAACTAAATTTTTAAACTGCGAGAGAGGCCAAAGCCTCTCTTTTTCTTAGTCTTTCACATTGTGCATTTTTTGCTTGATCATATTGTTATACTCATTTAAAATCAAATCTAATCTTTGACTTTCCTTGATTATATCCGGATCAAGCAAATTTTCCTTACTTCTAATTGCATCCACTAATTCGACTCTTAACGCTTCTATTTCCCTTAATATGTCTTCAATTTTGTACATAAAAAAACACCTCCTTCCAAAATCAGTATAAACTATCCTAAAAAGAGCGCATTTTTTATTTATGTTAAATTGAATTAATATAAAATACAAAAAATAAGCACTAACAAATTGGCAATGTCTATTTCAATGCAAAAAAATAGAAACCTTGACTTAAAAATCAAGTCAAGGTTTCCATGTGTTAAAAAGTACTATTATACAACTGCTTTGGGTTTGCTCTCATCTTTTTTCTTAATGATGCTCATCAAGCCAGGAATTATTAAAAGTATACCCGATGGAATATAAAAATAAGTTATACATACAAGCCCTCCTAAAGCTGCAATAATCATAAATATTCCTCCAAGCTTCCTTTTACTTTTAACTATTAAAGCTCCAATGATGCCTAGTATTGACAACAATATAGCACCTATTCCAAAATTATTTACTGTAACTGCCTTATCAACCTGAAATACAGATGCCAGCCCTCCAATATTCATTGAATAAATACCTGCTATAATTCCTAAAATACCTCCAATAAGTCCTAGAACTAATTCCACTGTTTTTTTGTTTTCCATAACAACTCTCCTTTTATATATATTTTATTACATTATATCAAATAATTTACTGTTTGTCTATTTCATCCATAAAAACATATGTATTCTAAATAAAACAATAATACCATGGCTCTCTTATTACATGAAGCTTACTTTAAAAATACTGTAAAAAGAATTTTTACCATTTAAACCATATTGTTAAATTATATGGTACTATTATTAATAATCAAGTGATTCTTGGGTTCAGGTGGAGTTTGCCTACGAGGAATACTTTTATCTGAACCTTAGAAGAACTTATCCAGGGGTGTAGCAGTGCTTATCCCCCACCTTTGAAGAAGCTGGGGGGGTATTAGCAATGGTAGCCTTCGGATAAATTAAAAAATGAGGTGTTAATTATGAAAGTATTGCTTATCAACGGAAGCCCAAAAGCTAAGGGATGTACTTATACTGCCTTATGCGAAATAGCAAAAGAGCTGGAAAAAGAAAAAATTGAAGCAGAAATTTTTCATATAGGAAATAAACCTATTATAGGTTGCACAGCCTGTAACAACTGTTTTAATACTAAATCCGGCAAGTGTGTATTTGATGATGATACTGTAAATGCGGCCTTGGAAAAGGCTAAAGCGGCAGATGGTTTTATATTCGGTTCCCCTGTACATTACGCATCAGCATCTGGTCTTATAACATCTTTTCTAGATAGATTTTTCTATGCAGGGAATTGCTTTGAATATAAACCGGGGGCTGCAATTGTAAGTTGCCGGAGGGGAGGTGCAACAGCAGCTTTTGAACAGTTAAACAAATATTTTACTATTTCAAACATGCCTGTGGTATCCTCTCAATATTGGAATATGGTTCATGGAAATACTCCAGAAGAGGTGAAACAAGATTTGGAGGGAATGCAGACAATGAGAACATTAGGTAAAAATATGGCCTGGCTTTTAAAATGTATCCAGGCAGGAAAAAAGGCTGGAATTTCATTACCCCAAAAAGAACCAATGGCAGTTACTAATTTTATAAGATAATCACATACTAAATATTTCACATAATACCTGGCCGACAAAACTATTTAATAAGTAAAACTTATTATAGATAAATATTGTCCTTATGTTATGTGAAATAACCATATATTCATTACTTTTTAAGATATTTTTAAGTCCATTATTTTACCTACCATCATAAGTACTACTGAAAATGTAATGGAAATTACAGCAGTATTTAAAAATGCCTCAGGTAAAAAATAACACAATACACTCAAACAAAAAGTGATGACCATAGAAATATGTTTTACTTTTCTCCTCCACTGCTCACTTTTTATCCTCTTATTAACATTGTCTACAGGCGCAAAAATACACACAAATATAAAGGATATAATCAGTAAAGCCACTAAAATAACATTATTGATTAAAATATATTTACCCATAAAAATTATAGCTGAAAATGTGATAAAAGTAATAAAAAAGCATCCCCAGTAAGTTTTGGCATGATATCCTCCTGTAAATAATCTTATAGGACAAAAAAATATAAGAATAATTAAATAATACTTATGAAGGGAAAACAGCCAGAATACAATAAAATAGGGGATGATTTTTGTTATTTCATCAAATATGCATTCCAGTCCATAGGCTATCTTTTTCAATTCCAAATCTGAAAATTGTGGATTAGTCTCAGAAATTTTGTTTACCACACAGTTTATAAGTCCATTCATTTAGTTAATCCTCCATTTTAAATTTTACTGTAAATTTGGTTCTTTGGGGAGTACTCTCTAAAAATATACTGCCATTATTTTTTTCAACCAGTTGTTTGATAATATATAATCCAAAGCCATGTCCACCCTTTTGTTTGGTTTTTGTAGAAAAACCCTTTTCAAAGATTTTTGTCTTTATATTTTTAGGAATTTCATCTCCATTATCAGCTATTTCAATACAAAAATTCATACCTTCCTTAAAGGTGATAATAGATATTTCTTTATTTTCAACATCTGACTTAATAAATGCTTCAAAGGCATTATCTACAAGATTACTTATAATACTTATTAATTCATCCTCTCTAATTTTTATCAAACTAAAGGGTTCATCGATTATAACTTTAAAGTCAATATTGTTTTTCATGGCATAGTTATTTTTTATGGATAACATGCCATCTATGTAATCGTTCCCTGTATCTAGATATCTAAAAGAAGAATGTATTGTACCTGATATTTTTTTCACATAGTTGTTTATTCTCTCTACCGTATTAGGTTTGTTCAACAAACACAGCCCCTGTATAACATTAATATGGTTGGCAAAATCATGTTTTTCCTGTCTTATTATGCTTATTATTTCCTCCATATTCTTAATTTGCTGTTTTTGCACTTTATAATTAGCATTTATATTTACAAGCATTTCTTTTTCTCTTAAACTTCTAAATTTTATTATTAAAAATGTAAAGTATAATATAAAAATAAACATATTATAGGTTTGAATATTTTTTATATTAAAAATACTAAAGTTAACACAAAACATAAACACACTAACTACTCCTAATTCAATTATTAAATTTGCAAAAACTTTTCCTTCCTTTTCGAATAATTTAAGTTTAACAAAATAGGAATTGAATTTAAAAATCATAGCTACAATAATTATTTGCAATGTTTTGGAAGTTATTGCACCAATCCAAAAATATCTGCCTAAAAAATTTTGCTCTAAGTTTATTCCAAATATAATCATTTGAATAACTTCAATAAAGTTTTCCGTAATAAAAAGTATTGTAAAAAATAAGCAAATTATAACTGTGGAATCAAAAAGCTTTATTTTCATAACATATGCCAGTAATAAAATATCAAACACTACAAGAACCGGTGTATGATAAGACATAGACATATGAAATGTGCTCCAATAAGTTACAAAAACAAACAATATATAAAATAATCCCGTTCTGATTTTATTTTCTATTACAAATCTCTTTCTATTACACAATGCTTCAAAAATTCCCAAAATAAGTAATACTTCTATAGTATCCAATACTATTTCTCTTACAATAGTATCCATATAATTCCTCCTTTGTTGCCAAGGCTTTTACAAATGTTATACGTTAATATTTTTATGTTTTTAACTACAACATTCATAAAAACCTAAATTACTATTTTAAAAGTTTCTCAGGGCATTTTGGCTGGTAATATCCGCCACTCGATGTCACAACTAAAATTACTGCTGATAAAAATAAAGATACATTTCCCAACACTTTTAAACCATTTCTCAATAATTTCCCTTTTAAAGATTTCATTTTGATATTCCTCCTTAAATAATTTGTAATTCAAGTAATTTCAAGCAATTTATTGTATACATTCTACAATATTTTATTTTTTCCTTCTTAAATTATTAAAAAAAGATTAAAATTATTCAAATTAAATAAATAATGCCAAATACCACTCCATTTTATGTAATATATTACTTTATATTTAAATTTATACCTTATATGAACTTATTTTTTTTAGCTGAAATTCTCCATTTTTGTCCATTATAAAATGTAACTTCCCCTTCTATGAAATCTTCCTTTACAATTTCAATCCAACCACTGCCATTTACTATTTTAAGTTTATCCATTCCAAGCCATCTAAATATGAATTTTTTCCCGCTTCCTTGCTCTACAATTTCCCCTGTTAAATCCCCGGTGGTCAATCCCAATTGAAGCTGTCCTTTTCCATTATCATTAATTTTTATAAAAGATTGTACTTCCATATGGGCATAATTACCATTGATAGTTTTTATTTCATAAATATCCCACAGTCCTTTAAATTCCATACATTCATCTCCTTTTACACTTTTCTAACAATTTTTATATTAAAGTATCTTTAAATAAATAGCCAGTAAAAATAACTTTATATCTATTCTTTAATAATTTTGTATTATTTCACAAACTCTATTATATTTCTAGATGGATTGAAAAAGAAAAGAGATACCTCCATATAAAGTATCTCCTTTTTATCTACTATAAAAATAATTTCATTTTTAATATAACTTCTATATTGAATGCGTTTAGACTATTCTCTAAGACCTAGTATTGTATTGCAGAGCTGTCCTACCTTCATCTCCTGTACTTATGCGTATAACATTTTCTACATCATAAATAAATATTTTTCCATCTCCCATTTCCCCTGTATGAAGCACTTTTTTGGCAGTTTCGACAACAAGTTCCACAGGCACTTCACAAACCACCACTTCTACTTTTATTTTTGGAAGTAGATTAATATCCATAGTCAATCCTCTATAATACTCTTTATGACCTTTCTGTATTCCACAACCTAAAACATTTGTAACTGTCATACCTGCAATGCCAATTTCATTTAACGCCTCTTTCAATTCATCTAACTTAGCTTTAGAAGTAATAATATCTATTTTTGTAAGTTTGTCAGCCATTGGTTTTACCTCCCTTTTAAATATATATTTCAGCTTTTTTATAATTTAAAATAATAGTATATAAGTAACATATGCAGTATTTGAAAATATAGTCCTTTATAACCATAATCAAGTGATTCTTAGATTTAAGTGGAGTTCGCTATAGAAAAATGCTTATCTCCATCTTGAACCTAAGAAGAACTTATCCAGGTGCGTAGTAGTGCTTGCCTCCCACTTTAAAAAAGATAGGACTATTAGCTAATTACTGCGTTCGGATAAATTAAGCAATGTTCTAAAAATCATCAATATTCTTAACCTTAGTGCAAAAATCACCTGAAAATATATATTTATATTCTATATATAGATTTTATACTATTTTATAAAAGGTTTTCAACCATATTTGCATATTTAAATTATTTTTTATACTCCCAGTCCACCATAAGCTTCTTCTCCATGTTCTGTTACATCAAGACCTGTCTGCTCATTTTTATCACTTGCTCTCATACTGCTTAAAGTATTAATTATTTTAATTACTACAAATGTGCCTATAGCTGAATATGCAATACTGGATAAAATAGCTATAAGCTGAATCCCTATCAATCTTGGATTTCCATGTATCAATCCACTGGCACCAGCTGGATTTATGGATTTCCAGGCAAATATTCCTGTGGCGATTCCACCCCATATTCCACCTATACCATGACATCCAAATACATCTAATGCATCGTCATATCCAAATTTAGCTTTAACAAATGTAATAGCTATATAACATACAATTCCTGCAACCAAACCAACAACTACCGAAGCCATAGGACTTACGAAACCCGCTGCAGGAGTTATGGCTACAAGACCTGCCACTATACCACTGACAACACCAAGAGAGGTTACTTTTCTTCTATATATGTACTCACAAATACTCCAACTTACAACAGAAGTTGCAGCAGAGGTATTGGTAGTTATAAAAGCATTTAGTGCTACACTGTTTACAGCCAGTGCACTTCCTGCATTAAAACCATACCACCCAAACCAAAGTAATCCAGCTCCTAAACAGGTTAATGGAAGACTGCTGGGTTTACCTACATTCTTCCTTTTTCCAAGCATCAATGCTGCAACAAGCCCTGATATACCTGAACTTATTTCCACTACATTTCCCCCTGCAAAATCCAAGGCTCCAAGATTTCTAAGCCAGCCTCCTGCTCCCCATACCCAATGGGCAATAGGATCATAAACTAATGTTGTCCAAAGAAAAAGGAATAAAATCCAGTGAATAAATTTCATTCTCTCTGCAATAGAACCTGATATAACAGCTGAAGTTATTATTGCAAACATAAGCTGAAATATCATAAATGCCTGTTGTGGAATTGTACTTGAATAATCTGCATTTGGTGCAATTCCAACTCCCTTCAAACCTGCAAAATTAAAACCTCCTATTAATCCACCAATATCTGTCCCAAAACATAATGTATATCCTATAAATATCCATTGAATGGATATTACTGCCAGGGCTGAATAACTATGAAGAGTACTGTTTAATGTATTCTTCCCCCTAACCATACCTCCATAAAACAAAGCTAGTCCCGGAGTCATAATCATTACCAGAACTGTACTCATAATTACAAATACAGTATCTGCTGCATTTACTCCACTCATAAAAATACCTCCTAAAAAATAAATAAAAAATAAAGTATTATATAAATAGTTTTTAAAGGCCTTTTAAAAAACTATTTATATAATACTAATTTTTGTACAAATTATCTATAGTTATATTAAAATTTTTATTGATTCATTAATTATTTTTTAATTTTATAAGTGTAATTTTTTCAATTACATCAGTATTATCTAAAATTTTTACAATACAGTTTTTTCATAAATATTGATTACACCTGATTTTTTACTATTATGTAGAGATAAGAGAATAACTATCACTAAAAGTAACATACTCCATAAATTTGATTTAAATAAGAGCAGAGTAAAAGCTATAATAAGTATGCCAATTGCAATTCTTATTTTTATGTTATGAAGTAATCGAAATCCAGCAACTAATCCAATTATTGCATTGCATAGAAAAAATACATTTGCACAGGTTACAACACTATCAAGGCTTAAAATTCCCATACCTGTAAAAAGCATCACTAAGGAATGTATAATGACAAAAGTTATAACGGCATTAACTGGACTTCTATTTCTATTTAAGTATGAAAGATATCCTGGCAATCTATTTTTTGCTGCACGAAGGGCACTCATTCGCGAAACTGCCCCAACTATCATAAGATATGTACACATACAAAGTCCCATTGCAATAATTCCTATTATGGGTAAAGCAAACACACCAAACAAAGGCGTCATAATTGCTATAATATCATGTTTACCCCCTAATACACTTTGTATTGAAAGTGCTACGGCTAAATACAAAACTGCAATAATCACAAGACTTATTGTCATAGCTTTCATAAGTGTTTTTTTAGGATTTTCTATATCTTCAATATAGTTACCAATGACTTCCCACCCCACTATTGCCCAAAATAAAATTAGCAGCGTATATCCAAATTTGGATAGAGAAAATGCTGTATTAGGCAATCCTATATCAGAATTAAAGATCAGAGCATAGATACTTCCACACAATAACAATACTGCTGTAAATCCCGTTAATATGAAAGCTACCCTGCCCAAAGTTTTAACACCTGAAATAATTATACAGACACAAATAATTTCTATTCCAAAGGCTATGATTTCAATCTTTACATTTGAAAAAACACGAAAGTTTTTCAAAAAACCTGCTGCAGTAATTAAAACCGCTACAGGACCAAAACAAACGGCAGCTGTGAGAAAATTTTCAGTAAGTTCACGCCAAAAAACTCCAAGGGTGTTACCCACTGCAATTGCAACTCCCTCATTTCCTGGACTTTTCAAACTTAAAAATACAAAAACATAAGCAAATACAATTCCCAGTGCCATTATTACAATCCATGCCAATATGGCCCATTGGCCAATTACTCCATAAGCTATGGGGGGCAATAATACTATTCCTGATCCTAAAACAGGTCCCACTATAAGACCACAAAGTGTAACAACTCCAATAGTTCTATTTTTATCCATACTCTCCCCACTTTCCCTAAAAATTACTTGAATTTTTATCAATATTACACTAACATAGAATTAATCATTAATAAAATTGAATTATTTGAAACTATAATTCAATTTTATTGAAGTCAGGAGAAAATACCATGGAACTTAGAAATCTAATAACATTTTGTAAAATCACCCATTTAAAAAGCTATTCTAAAGCTGCAAGAGAACTTGGATATGCTCAATCTACGATTACAACCCAAATTCAACTTCTAGAACAAGAACTTAATATAAAGCTATTTGAAAGAATTGGACGAGGTATAAAGCTGACTTCTAAAGGTCTAATTTTTCTTAGATATGCACAAAATATAGTGAATCTTGCACATGAGGCTAAAGAAGCAATAAGTGACACAGATATTCCTGCTGGAACTTTAAGAATTGGTACCGTTGAATCTCTTTGCACAATGAAACTTCCTGAGCTTCTCAGAAATTATCACAAAAAATATCCCAATGTGGAAATTATAATTAAATTAGGTATATGCTCCGATTTAAAAGATATGCTTAAAAATAACATAGTGGATTTAATGTTTATATTAGATGAGCCAGTTATGGATTCAGATTTAATATCATGTATGTCCTATGATGAACCTATGGCAGTTCTGGCTTCACCATTAAATAAATTAGCATATAAAAATAATCTAACCATAGAAGATATTAAAGATGAGCCATTAATTCTTACAGAAAGTGGCTGCAGTTATAGAAATGCCTTTGAAAAAATATTTCATGAATCGGGTCTAAGTCCACATTTATCACTGGAGGTAGGAAATATTGAGGCTATCAAGAATTTTACTATGAGTAACCTTGGAATTACTTTATTGCCTGTGATGACTGTAAAAAAAGAACTGGATAAAAAGGATTTAATAGTATTGGATTTAAAAGGATGTGAATTTAGCATGATGACACAGATGCTCTACCATAAGAATAAATGGATAACAGCGGCAATAAAAGCTTTTATCCAAATTGTCTCCACTATGCCTGTCACCCCAACTTCTTGAAAATGAGGTAACACCGCTGCATCCTTTTGTAAACTTTTCTAAGTTTCATATAGAGAAAAATATCACTTATATTAAACTCCACCTAAATCTTAGAAAAACTTGATCTAGATTTTCTATGGTTAACTTCCCTATGTGACTACCTAAATCTCTCTTTCATCTGTCTCTCTATATCTCTTTTAGCAGCTTTCTCCAGCATGGAATCCCTTTTATCATAGTTTTTCTTTCCTTTGGCTACTGCTAGATTTACTTTCACCCTGCCATTTTTAAGATAAAGAGATAGTGGCACAATAGTATATCCCTGCTGTGCAGTATATCCAAGCAGCCTTGCTATTTCCTTCTTATGGAGAAGTAACTTTCTGTCCCTTAGAGGATCTTTATTAAATATATTTCCTTTTTCATAGGGACTTATATGCATATTACGTATAAAAATTTCTCCATTTATTATTTCTCCATAACTATCTTTTAAATTGGATTTTCCTGCCCTTATGGATTTAACTTCAGTTCCAACCAACTGTATTCCTGCTTCCATTGATTCTTCAATGAAATAATCATGTCTTGCCTTTCTATTTTCTGCAAGAGTTTTATTACTGGATTTATTTTTAGCTGTCATAGTTTCTTATCCCCCCTTACCATTTAGTCTATTCCTCTTCACCATCTTCTTCCTTTACCACTTCAAAATATATTTCATGGGCGGCCAGATCAACCTTTGATACACAGATTCTAACTTCATCACCTAATTTGTAGATATTCCTAGTTCTTTCTCCCATAAGACTTAAGTACTTTTCATCATATACATAATAATCATCTTCTAAAGTACTTATATGAACTAATCCTTCTATGGTATTTGGGATTTCTACAAACATTCCAAAGTTAGTAACTGAAGATATTATACCATTAAACTTTTCTCCTATTCTCGTACTCATATATTCTGCCTTTTTCAAGTCATCTACTTCTCTTTCCGCTTCCTGAGCCAATCTTTCCATATCAGAGGATTGTCTTGCTGCATAATCCACTTCCTTTGTCAATCTCTTTATCCTATTATCGGTTAACTGACCATTTATAAATTCTTTAATTATTCTATGGATAATAAGATCAGGATATCTTCTTATAGGAGATGTAAAATGACAATAATACTTGGCTGCCAGTCCAAAATGTCCTATACATTCAGGAGAATATCTAGCCTGTTTCATAGAACGAAGCATTAGCGTACTTACTACAGTTTCCTCCTTTTTTCCCTTTACCTTTTCTATTATATCCTGAAGTGTTTTTGGGTGAACATCTTTTCCCCATCTCACTACATATCCTAGATTATGAATAAATTCATTAAAATTCATCAATTTTTCTTCGTCAGGATTTTCATGTACTCTAAATACAAAAGGTACATTGGTCCAGAACATATGCTCTGCTATAGTTTCATTGCACACAAGCATAAATTCCTCTATTATCCTATTTGATATTCCCCTTTCATAAGGTTCAATCCTTATAGGTACACCCAATTCATTAAGAGTTATCTTACACTCTTCAAAATCAAAATCTATAGCTCCCCGTACCATTCTTTTTTTATTTAAGATTTTGCAAAGTTCTTCCATGAGCTTAAATGTATCCACCAGATGACTGTACTTTTCTATAGTTTTCCTATCTCCTTTAAGTATCTTTGTAACATCTGTATAAGTCATTCTTTCATTACTTCTTATTACACTTTCTACAATATTATGCTCTATGACTTTTCCATTTCCGTCTATTTTCATAAAACAGCTTAAGGTTAATCTATCTGTGTTAGGATTTAAACTGCAAATTCCATTGGATAACTTTCTTGGAAGCATGGGTATAACTCTGTCTATGAGATATACTGACGTTCCCCTTTTTAATGCTTCTTTATCCAGAGGATTTTTATCTTTTACATAATAAGATACATCTGCTATATGTACTCCTAAATAGTAGCTTCCATCAGGTAGTTTTTCCAAAGACACTGCATCATCTAAATCTTTGGCATCTTCTCCATCTATTGTAACTGTGAGCATATCCCTCAAATCCATTCTTCTTTTATACTCTTTATCTGGTATTTTTTCCGGTATATTCTCCGCATAAGATTCAACTTTCTGAGGAAATTCTTCAGGAAGATTATTCTTTTTTATTATAGTTAATATATCTATACCTTTTTCTCCTTTTTTGCCTAGTATATCAACTATCTTTCCCTCTGGATTTCTTCTCTTGTCAGGCCATTCAGTTATTTCTGCAATTACAATATCCCCTGTCTCAGCTTTTCTCTTACAATTTTTAGGTATAAATATATCCTGGTATATACGTTTTTCCTCTGGTACAACAAACCCAAAATTTCTGCTATTTTCAAAAGTTCCTATAACTTTATTATTTGCTCTTTCAAGCACTCTTATTATTTCTCCTTCACATTTCTTTTCTGTGTTTCCTTGTTTAATTATTTTTACTACTACCTTATCCCCATTCATAGCACCATTTAATCCTGAAGATGATACAAATATATCATTTCCCCCATCATAAGGTATTACAAATCCATATCCTTTTTGATGACCCTGAAGTTTTCCAGTCACAAGCCCCATTCTATCTGGTATACCATATCTATTAGTACGGGTTTTAACTATGGTGCCTTCTCTTTCTATTTCATCCAATATTTTTTTAAAATTTTTCACATCTGCCTTTTTTACAGAAAACACTCTTTCCAATTCTTTTATATTCATAGGCTTATACGCCTGTTCTTTCATAAAATCTACAATAGCTTCTTTTATATTCATTCTTTCACCACCTTCTATATATATTGAGATTAGTAATAAAATAATATTCAATATTATAAAAACATTTTTATTTTAAATCAAACAATTTCACGTAAATACTTTACTTGTTTCCTATCTTAATATATTCCTAATAATATATTATGTCCATGTTATAAGTCAATATATTCCCTCTATTGTAAAATATCTTATAAATATCCTTACTGCATACTAAAAAAATAAATAGAGTACAAAACTACTCTATTTATGTAAACTACTATTCAAATTATTTTACCATATTTTGTATTATGCATATAACTGCAAATAATATAGCTAACACAACAGTTGTTCTGGATAACATTGCTTCTGAAGTTCTAGATTTATTTTTTGAATAAAAACTTTCAGAAGGCCCTCCTGATATAAATCCACTTAACCCATTGGTTTTACCTGGCTGCATTAATATAAAACATATAAGCATAACTCCTACTACTAGCTGTGCAATTGTTAAAAAGATATGCATGGATTCCACCTCCTGCCATTACATAGGAAATATTAACCTAAAATCAAGTGATTCTTAGATTCAGATGGAGTTTTTTTTCTTATGAAAAATGCTTTTCTCCATCTGAACCTTATTAACAGTATTCTTAGTGTCTTTAGCACTTAGAATACGTTATCCTTTAGGGGAAGAACTCATCCAGGCGCATAGTATTGCTTATATTCCACTTTGAAGAAGATAGGAGCATTAGCTAATTCTAGCGTTCGGATAAATTCACATATCCGCCGGATATGTTCTTATTATACTCTTTTTTAGATACCTTATTGTAGCATATATATATACGAATTGCAATTTTTAAAGACCTTCAAATAACAGACCTCTAAAAATCAGAGTTCCAAGGATTACTTGATATTGTAGAAGGTATCTAATCCCCTATACTCAGCTGTTTCTCCAAGTTCCTCTTCTATTCTTAAAAGTTGATTATACTTTGCCACTCTTTCACTTCTGGCTGGAGCACCGGTTTTTATCTGCCCCGCATTCACTGCTACAACTAAATCAGCTATTGTGGTATCTTCCGTCTCCCCTGATCTATGAGATACTACTGCAGTATATCCAGCTCTTTCCGCCATTTCTATGGCATTTAATGTTTCAGTAAGAGTTCCTATCTGATTTAATTTTATAAGTATGGAATTTGCCACTTTTTTATTTATACCTTTTTTTAATCTTTCTGTATTGGTAACAAACAAATCATCACCTACTAGCTGTACCTTATCTCCCAATTTTTCAGTGAGTATACTCCATCCTTCCCAATCCTCTTCTGCCATAGCATCCTCTATGGAGATTATAGGATATTTATTTACAAGGGTTACATAGTAATCTACCATTTCTTCTGAACTTAAAACTTTTCCTTCACTTTTTAAATTATATTTTCCATCTTCATATATTTCCGTAGAAGCAGGATCTAAAGCTATAAATATATCTTTTCCAGGAACATATCCAGCCTTTTCTACAGCTTCAACTATTATCTGTATTGCCTCTTCATTAGAATTCAAATTTGGAGCAAAACCTCCTTCATCACCTACACCTGTATCCTGTCCTTTGGATTTTAAAAGTGATTTTAATGTATGATAAACTTCTGAGCTCATTCTAAGTGCTTCTGTAAAACTTGGAGCTCCCACAGGCATTATCATAAATTCCTGCAAATCCACATTATTATCCGCATGTTTTCCTCCATTTACTATATTCATCATAGGAACAGGTAGAACTTTGGCATTTACTCCACCTATATATTGGTATAAGCTGATCCCCAGATATTTAGCTGCAGCTCTTGCACAAGCAAGAGATACTCCCAAAGTGGCATTAGCCCCCAATTTTTCCTTATTATGAGTACCATCAAGTTCCAACATAGTTTTATCTATCAGTATCTGATCAAATACATTCATTCCTATAAGTTCTTCTGCAATATAATTATTTACATTTTCTACGGCCTTTAAAACACCTTTTCCCATATATTTTTCCTTGTCTCCATCTCTCAACTCTACAGCTTCAAATGCACCGGTAGATGCACCAGAAGGCACTGCTGCCCTTCCTTCTGTACCATCTTCTAGTATTACTTCCACCTCCACAGTTGGATTTGCCCTGGAATCAAGAATTTGTCTTGCTGTTACATCTACTATCTCTACATAATTTCTCATGAATATTCACCGCCACATAGACTTATGACGACTTTTTTCAACTCCTCTCAATACTTTATTTTGATAATGTTCCTGGAAATTAATTAATGCAAAATTTTATTATTTAATAAGACTTTTTCCTGTCATTTCTTTAGGTTTTTCAAGTCCCATAATCTGGAGTATAGTGGGAGAAATATCCGCTAATATGCCATCTTTTCTTAATTCAGTGGAATTTTTTGATATGTACAAAAACGGCACTGAATTTGTAGTATGAGCTGTCATTGCATTTCCTGTAGAATAGTCTACCATCTGCTCAGAATTTCCATGGTCCGCAGTTATAAATGCTATACCATCTTTTTCTAATATCTTACTTACAATCTTGCCCAAACACTCATCCACTACTTCTATTGCCTTTTTAGCAGCCTGAAATATTCCTGTATGTCCTACCATATCCGGATTTGCAAAATTTAATATTATCATATCATATTTATCCTCATCTAATCTATATAAAACCTTAGAAGTTACCTCTCTTGCACTCATTTCAGGCTTTAAATCATAAGTTGCAACCTTTGGTGAAGGAATAAGATCCCTATCTTCATTTTTGTTTGGCACCTCAACTCCCCCATTGAAGAAAAAAGTTACATGGGCATATTTTTCCGTTTCTGCTATTCTTAATTGACTTTTTCCCATTTTACTTACATATTCCCCCAAAGTATTTTTATATACTTCATTTTTAAAAGCAACATATACATTTTCAAGGGTGGAATCATATTCAGTCATGGTTACAAATTTCAGATTTAGCCTCTCTCTTTTAAAACCCTCAAATATATTGTCATTTAATGCTCTTGTAAGTTGTCTTGCCCTATCTGGTCTAAAATTAAAAAATATTACAGAATCTCCATTTTTTATAGTAGCCACAGGTTTATTATCTTCTTCAATTACTGTTGGAATTATGAATTCATCTGTTTTTCCATTGTCATAGGAATTTGTTACTGCCTCGTAAGCACTACCTGCCTTATTCCCCCTGCCATAAACCAATGCATTATATGCCAGCTCTACTCTTTGCCACCTCTTGTCTCTATCCATGGCATAATATCTTCCCGATACCGTTGCTATTTTCCCTACCCCAATTTTTTTTGTATATTTTTCCATATCATCTATATACATATATGCAGAACTGGGAGGAACATCTCTTCCATCTGTAAAAGCATGGATATACACTCTGCTCGCTCCTTTTTGTTTGGCCAATCGTAAAAGTCCCTTTAAATGATCTGTATGGGAGTGTACTCCTCCTGGAGATACAAGTCCTAAAAGATGGAGATCCGAATTATTTTTGATAACATTATCTACAGCGCTATTTAAAACTCCATTTTCAAAAAATTTTCCTTCATTTATGGACTTTGTGATTCTGGTAAGAGATTGATATACTATTCTTCCTGCACCTATATTTAAATGCCCAACCTCTGAATTACCCATTTGACCTTCAGGTAATCCTACACTCAAGCCACTGGCTCCAAGTTCAGTATGGGGATACTCTTTAAAATATTTATCCAGATTAGGTTTATAGGCTGCCCTAACAGCATTTCCATTATCTGTTTTTGAAATTCCAAAACCATCTAATATTATAAGCATTACTGGCTTTTTTTCCATGTCTTCCTCCAAAATTTAATAATTTACTATAGCCGCAAAATCTGCTGACTTTAAACTAGCTCCTCCAACCAGCGCTCCATCTATATGGGGTTGTTCCATCTGGGCTTTAATTGTAGCGGGCTTTACAGAGCCTCCATATTGAATTCTTACTTTTTCTGCCACACTTTCTCCATACATTTTTCCAACTACACTTCTTATATAAGCTATTGTATCATTTGCCTGTTTATCAGTGGCAGTTTTACCTGTACCTATAGCCCATATGGGTTCATAAGCTATAACCAATTTTTCTACCTGCTCCTCTTTGAGATCCTTAAGATCCAATTTTATCTGCTTTCCTAATATTTCTTCTGTTATACCATTTTCTCTTTCCTCAAGACTTTCCCCACAACAAACTATAGGAGTTATATCATATTCAAAAGCTTTTTTTATTTTTTTATTGATTGTTTCATCTGTTTCATTAAAATATTGTCTTCTTTCACTGTGTCCAATTATGACATAATCTACTTTAAGGGACTTTAACATTCCTGGAGACACTTCTCCTGTGTAGGCACCACTTTCTTCATAATGCATGTTCTGTGCTCCAACTTTTATATTGGTCCCATTTACTGCTTTAACTACTGCATCTAAACAAACATAAGGTGGACATAAAACTACATCACACTTTGCACTGCTTACCAGAGGTTTCAGTTCCTGGACTAATTTTAATGCTTCCTCCAGATTTTTATTCATCTTCCAGTTTCCAGCTATTATTGCTTTTCTCACAAATAATTCCCCCCATAATGTTATTTATCGTTTAAAGCTGCTATCCCTGGCAATTCTTCTCCGCCTAAAAATTCAAGAGAAGCTCCTCCACCTGTGGATATATGAGTCATTTTATCTCCAAAACCCAGTTGATTTATAGCTGCCGCACTATCTCCTCCGCCTATAATAGTAACGGCATTGGACTCAGCCATGGCTTTAGCCACTTCAAAAGTTCCCTTTGCAAAATTCTTAAATTCAAATACTCCCATAGGACCATTCCAGATTATAGTTTTGGAATTTCTTATAACATCTGTATATACTCTAGCAGTTTTAGGTCCAATATCCATGCCCATATAACCATCTTTTATATTTTTGTCATCCTCTAATATGGGCTTTGCATTTTCATCAAATTTATCTGTAACTATTCTATCTACAGGCAATAACAACTTTATACTCCTAGCTTTTGCCTTATCTATCATTTCCTTTGCATATTCTATTTTATCTTCTTCTACTACGGAAGTTCCTATGGTATATCCTTCAGCCTTTGCAAAAGTATAACTCATTCCCCCTCCGATTATTAAAGTGTCTACCTTCTCCAATAAATTATTTATTACATTTATCTTATCGGAAACCTTTACTCCGCCAAGTATGGCTGTAAAAGGTCTGGATGGATTTTCTATGGCATTTCCTAAGAATTTAAGTTCTTTTTGTATTAAATAGCCGCATACAGCTATAGGCAAAAATTTGGTAACTCCTACAGTAGAACAATGTGCCCTATGTGCCGTACCAAAAGCATCATTTACAAAAATTTCTCCAAGAGATGCCAGTTCTTTTGAAAAGTTATCCTGATTTTTAGTTTCCTCTATTCTGTATCTTGTGTTTTCAAGCAGTACTATGTCCCCATCTTTCATATTTTCAACTGCAGATTTAGCATTTTCACCTACCACATTATTATCTGCTGCAAATATTACTTCTTTTTTCAAGAGTTCTGAAAGCCTTTTTGAAACAGGAAGCAGTGACATTTCCGATTTTGCTTCCCCCTTTGGTTTTCCAAGATGTGAACACAGTATAATTTTAGAATTATTTTCCATTAAATACTTTATAGTAGGAAGTGAGCCTATAAGTCTGTTCTCATCTGTAATTTTTCCCTCCTTTAGAGGTACATTAAAATCACATCTTACAAGTACCCTTTTCCCCTTTACGTCTACATCTTCAATTGTCTTTTTATTAAAAATCATCTGTCTTTTCATCTCCTTTATAAACACTCTATTTAATATTATACAACTGATTTAGAAAATATTATAGTAAAAAATCCCTGTCTTATAGTAAAAACTACAAAATCAGGAACCTTGTAATGTCTATAGTCTATCAGCAACATATTTAGTTAAATCCGCCAATCTGTTGGAGTATCCGAATTCATTATCATACCAAGCAATAACTTTTATCATATTCCCTCCTATAGCCATAGTTGAAAGAGCATCTATTATACAGGATCTATTGTCTCCCCTGTAATCTATGGATACTAAAGGTTCTTCACTATATCCAAGTATTCCCTCCATATCAGTTTCCGCTGCTCTTTTAAAGGCTTCATTTACCTCATCTGCAGTAATATCCCTTGAAAGCTCTGCAACTAAATCCGTACAGGATACTGTAGGAGTAGGAACTCTAAGGGAGAATCCATTTAATTTGCCTTTTAACTCTGGAAGCACCAATGCAACAGCTTTTGCAGCCCCTGTAGTAGTTGGTACCATGGACTCTATGGCAGCTCTGGCCCTTCTCATATCCTTGTGAGGGGCATCAAGCAATCTCTGATCTCCCGTGTAGGAATGAACTGTAGTAATCAATCCTTTTATTATGCCAAATTCTCTATGAAGTACTTTTGCAAAAGGTGCAAGACAATTTGTAGTACAGGATGCATTTGAAATTATATTGTGTTTAGAAGAATCATAACTTTCTTCATTAACTCCCATAACTATAGTGATATCCTCATTTTTAGCTGGAGCTGATATTAAAATTTTTTTAACCTGCCCTCCCATATGTGCACTGGCCTTTGTGGCATCTGTAAATAACCCCGTACACTCTATAACTATCTCTACCCCCAAAGAACTCCAATCTATATTTTTAGGATCTCTCTGGGCAAATATTTTTACTTTTTTCCCATTTACAATTATTGAATCTTCCTTTGCCTCTAAGCTGCCCTGAAATTTTCCATACAATGAATCATATTTTAATAAATGAGCCAAGGTATTTGCATCAGTTAAATCATTAATACCTACTACTTCTAAATTGTCATCATAATTTTTTATCAATGCTTTAAATACATTCCTTCCTATTCTACCGAAACCATTAATACCAATTTTAGTCACTTCCGATTCCTCCTAATATTAAAATATTTATCCTATTACTACCATTACTAATTTATATTTTATCGCAGTTCACACAAAAATATTCATAAATATAAAGCATATAAAAAAATACCTGGTAAAAATATCTGGTATTTTCTTATATGCTTAAAATTAAGTGTTTTTATATGCAAGTCCTATCCTAATAATCTTCTACAAAAAATAACCCACAAGCTCCAGAACCTGAATGTACCCCCACTGTACAACCCACTTCACATTCTATAAATTCTATCTTCTTTTCCTCTAAATGTTTTCTCAATATATCCAATATATCTGATTCCCCTACATGAAGCAATATAGATATTTCTCCTTCCTTTATTCCCTTTTTGTCAATATAATCCACCATATTTCTAAGAGTTCTTTTACTTCCCCTTACTTTGTCAATTACTGTCATTTCTCCATTTTCTACTGCAACTATTATTTTTATTCCCAAAATATTTCCTATAACACCAGCAGTTTTAGAAAGACGCCCTCCCTTTATAAGGTTGTCTAAACTATTAAAGGCAAGAGTACTTTTTATATGGGGAGAAATTTTTTTTATTCTATTTTCTATCTCTTTTATTCCAAGCCCCTGATCCTTTAATCTTGCAGCCTTAATAACCTGAAGTCCTAGCCCGGAAGTTACATTCATACCATCTATTACAATTATATCCTCTGTCTCAAGCATTTCTTTTGCAATACATGCTGATTGATACGTACCACTCATTTTAGATGAAAGGTGAATAGACACTATTTTATATCCTTGTTTCATATAGGAATCATAGCATTGCAGGAATGTTTGAGGATTTATCTGTGTTGTTGATGGGAATATATCACTTTTATCCATTTTATCCAAAAGGGCATGGATATCTATGTCAATTCCATCTCTATAAGAATCTTTTTCAAAATTAATAAGAAGAGGCAGTACCTCTATATTATATTTTTTCAATACACTGTCTGGTAAATCCGCAGTACTGTCTGTTATTATTTTTATTTTTTCCATTTCAAAATAGCTCCTTCCTTAGGTATGTAAATATACATATCAAACCGGAATTTATTACTTCATATTTGGAAAATCCAGCTGTCTTAAGGCTTCATAAACAACTATTGCTACAGCATTGGATAAATTCAAAGAACGAGTAGTTGTTTTTATCATAGGTAACCTTATATTTTTCTCCGGAGCGCTGTTTCTTATTTTGTCAGGCAATCCACAGCTTTCTTTTCCAAAAACTATAAAATCTTCATCTTTAAATTTTGCACGTTGATAAAAATTTTTCCCATGGGTAGTAGAAAAATAAAAAGTACCATTCTTATATCTTTCTCTAAGTTCTTCATAACAATCATATAAGGCCAAATCTAAATATTTCCAATAATCAAGACCTGCTCTTTTCAAATGCTTTTCATCTAAACTAAAACCTAAAGGTTTTATAAGATGAAGTTTTGAACCTGTAAGCACGCAAGTTCTAGCAATATTACCGGTATTTTGAGGTATTTCAGGTTCAAACAGAACTATATTCAAGCTCAATCTTATTTCCCCCCTAATATGTGTATATATAATTGATTCATCAGTTCAAAAGTCCTAATAAATATATTACTCCATAATAATAATACAGTAAAGAGGAGGTGCTATAAATTATATAATATAATTTATAGCACCAGTACCAAAATTTATTCCTATATTTTCTTGAAAAAATTCTTTCATATCTTGTAATTCTTCTTGTTTATATATGTATTTTCCATATCCAAATTGACCATATTTAAATTTTCTCAATTCCTCTTCCATGGGAAGATTGGTTTTAGAAAATACTTTCAAAATATTTTCTTTTGCCTTTTTAGTGAACCTATGAGATATTACTTCAAAAGAAATTTCCTCTCCAGAAAAAATATTATTTATCCTTTGTATAAGCCCCTTATACTCTTACATCCACTGCACAAGGGGGAGTTGATAATGGGCAGAAGGCTTGCAGGATTGAAAATTAGAAATCTTTCTAATACCCACCACTAAAGTGTTTTTACCTTGAAGGTACATTTCTTTTGGACTTTTATCGGGTATTCCAACTATCCTTCCACTTTTAGAATATTGTATATTTTTATCCAAAGTCTAAAATTAACTAATACTCTCAGCTTGTTCAAAATGGAGGATAAGCACTGCTGTGCCTCTTTATAAGCCCTTCTCTCTTGAAAAACTTTAAAGGGAAAATTGTTTTACTTTCCACCTTCATTCAAATAATTGATTATTCCCTTTGATATATTCTCTGCCAATGTTTTTAATACTTTTTCATTGGATAATCTCTTTCTATCTTCTTCATTAGTTATAAATCCACACTCCACCAATACCCCGGGTATCTTGCTATATCTTAATACCGCCAGATTCTGCCTCTTTATACCCCTATTTTCCCATCCATCATTTTTAACACACTCTTTTTCTATGGAATTAGCCAGTTTTATTCTTTCCTCTTTCTGGTACCCATTTACATCATAATATAAAGTAGTTATTCCTTTAAAATCTTTGTCATTTAAAGAATTTACATGTATAGAAACAAAAGCATCTGCACAAGAGGAATTCACTTTGTCTCCTATCTCTGTAAGAGATAACAGCTTGTCCTCTTCTCGCGTAAGAAATACCACATTTCCCTTACTACTTAAATAAGTTTTAGCATACTTTGCTATCTTTAGAGTTATATTTTTCTCCTCCATATTTCCATAGCTAGTACCCTTATCTATACCTCCGTGTCCTGGATCAAGAACTATGTAGTATTTTTTTGATGAAACATTCTTATCAGTAGTTTTACTCACTGTACTTCCCAAAGGAGCTGCAGTTATATTAATTGAATTTTTCCCGTTGAACAGATTAATGTTTTTGGCAAAAATTAACATGACCAAGGTGAAAAAAACACAAGAAAACATGACTTTTTTCTTGCTATTAAATAACATACTATCACTACTCTCTTTTTTGTTTTTATAATTTATAACAAGTATACCATTTATTACCTTAAATTTCCATATAAATTTAAATTTTATTTAGTTAGATTTAGGGTGGAGAAAGATATTTCTCACATCAAACTCCACCTCAATCTAAAAATTACTTAATTTTATCTGCATCTATTTGGGGTGCGGGAATTACATGTACAGCCAATAACTGCCCTACTCTTTTAGCAGCTTCCGCCCCTGCCTGGGTAGCTGCCTTTACTGCTCCCACATCTCCTTTTATCTTTACTGTTACAAGTCCTGCACTTACCTTTTCATATCCCAATAACTTAACATCACCATTTTTCAACATCTCATCTGCTGCTTCCATAGCTCCTATTAAACCTTTTGTCTCCATCATTCCCAAAGCTTCTCTCATTACCACTACCTCCTCTTCTTTCCCCTTATAATATACATTATGTTTTTTTCTTTCTATATTTAATATCTAATCTTTTATATTCTATAGCACTACTTGCTTTAATATTACAATTCCATCATACTTTCAGTAAATTATATTTTATCTTATTTTAATATGCTATTAACATTTATATACTAATATATTTATCAGAGGAGTTGATAATATGAAATATCTTAATATATGTATAGACATTGACGGAACAATTACAGACCCTTATTTCTGGCTGGATAGTGCTAATAAATATTTTAAAAAGAATGTATCCATTCAGGAAATAACCCAGTACAGAGTTGATAAAGCCATGGGAGTAACCAGAAAGGAATATGTAGATTTTTACAATAAAAACAAATTTGAACTTCACAGTGGAAAAGAACCTATGAGAAAAGATGCAAAAAAAATCATTCAAAAACTTATAGAAACAAATAATATCTACTTTGTAACTGCCAGAGAAAAAGACCTGGAAATTCTCACTTATCACTATTTAAATAAACATAACATACCCTATGACGGAGTTTTTGTATTAGGCACTTCTTACAAGGTAGATACCGCCATAAATTTAAACTGTGACGTGTTTATAGAAGACTGTTATGAAAATGCCCTGGAACTATCTCAAAATGGATTCAAAACCTTGCTAATAGATACTAACTACAACCGTATGCCCTTAAATAAAAATATAACAAGGGTTTTTGATTGGAATGAAATATATGATATTTTAGAAAAAATGCTATTACAGAAAAAAGTCATATAATAGCATTTTTTACAAATTAAATTTTATTGTGCTTCATCCTTTGAAGCTATAAACATGGCAACTATTATTAATATTCCCCCTATAAAAAAACCGATGTTTAATTGTTCACCAAGACAAATCCAGCCTAAAATTGAACCTGTAACAGGCTGAAATGACAAAAATAAAGAGCCTATTCCTGTATCCATTAATTCAATACCTTTATTCCAAAGAAAAAATGCTACTGCAGTGGATATAACTCCAAGATATAATATTCCAAGCAAAAACTGTCTATTATATAACAAAAAAGAAATATTTTCATGCTGCAAAAGCATTAAAGGAGTAGTAAATATTAATGCAAACAACATTGCATAGGTGGTTATAATTAAAGAATCAAAACGCCTTGATGCCACTTTAACATAAACAGATAACAGTGCCCAGGTTACAGCTGCCCCAACCAACACTATATTACCTATAAGATGTTTTAAAAACATTGTATCAAGCCCTATAACTGTAACAACACCTAAAGTAGCCAGCACTAAGGAAATTATTTTTTTTCTTGTAAAGGCTTCCCTTAATATAAACCTAGCAAACAAAACAACAAAAACCGGTGTAGATGCTGTAATTAAAGCCCCTGTATGTGCATCGGATAGTTTTGTTCCCAGAAACTGCATAAAAATGGATATAAAATAACCTATAAAACCTATCCAGGCTATTAGGAGCCAGTCCCTCTTTTTTATAGCCACTTTACACCTTTTTTTATGTTGAAAAACCATAAGTATTATAAATAACACTACAAATGCAATGGCATATCTAATCCACAACAGTGTAATGGGAGACACAAATTCTAAAATGTATTTACTTAGTACATACATTGATCCCCATATAGAAGCTGCTAGGAATAAACACAACGATCCAATCAATTTTTCCTTCATTTTAAATATCCTCCGTCTTTTCATTTAATAGTATTGATACAATATCTAAAATGAGGTGCCATGTTATAATAACTGTCCATCCTCATCCCAGATTAAGAATAGACGGATGGTTGATCATTTTCAAACAAATTTAAATAATACATATTAAAAGCCCCCTTGAAATCAGATTGTTAAATCATTAGATTTTTAATTATATTTTTATTATTTATATAATAATATTGCGTTAAACAAATAAAAGTCAAGCCTTTTAAAAATTTTCTTCAGATAAAAAAAGAACTTATATTTCTATAAGCTCTCATATGATAAATTATAAGTTTTTAGGCATGTAATCAAATACAGGCATTTCTCCTCATGCTCTAAATTCTTCTTATGTCAATGCCTTTTTTAAATTCTTTTTTAACATTAAGATAAATAATGGTTATTCCATCCTGCGCTCTATAGTCTATACTCTCAACTTTATCTCTCATTTTTAAACCTACAGGTAAATTGCAACTAACAGAGTAATCATGATTATCTACAACACTTTTGCCACTTACTTCTATATAATCATTTTTTAAAACAACTTTAATATCTTCGGGCCTTATTCCTACAGTTTTGCAAACAGCTTTGTAACCATTTGGGACTTCTTCCCAACGACCAGGAGAGATATCTTTATTATTGCAATTATCCATTAAATTGTGCGGCTCACCAAACCATTTTCCTAAAATTTCATCTACTGTATCAAAATCCTTGTACTTTGTTAAAGAATTACTCATAAAAATTTCCTCCTTATTAAAATTTGTTTTGATAAATTATTTCTTTTATATTTTTTAATATTCTTACTTTCAATAGCCCATGAGTTTGTTAAATTATTGTCATTCTTTAATTTAATTATACTACTATAATATGCATATGTCCACTTAATTTATAATTTATTTATAAAATCTTGATATTTTATTTTAAATTATATCAATTGGCTTTATATCTAAATATAGCCTGAATTTCCTGCTTTTATTTACCATAAATATATTATAAGAATAAAAAAATATAGATTAGAGCATATACATTTTTTATATACTCTAATCAACTTTCTTCTCCTTATTTATCGTTAAATTTTACACATATTTTAATGCAATAATTTCTTTATCAAAATATATTTATCTGGTAAATGCTACAAAATCCATCATTACTCTATTTCTCTAAGCCTCTCTACAACACTGGATCTGGTAGATACCCTATATTGAATTTCGGGGGTAATAACACATATAAAAAATATTATTATAATGCTGCACAACAACTGTAGATAGGGATATGAGAAAACTGCATAATCCGCCTGCTGCTGAAATAATTTAAATAAGCCAAAGGTAATAACGTTTCCAAATGATCCAACTAAAACTGTGGTAATACCTGCATATACCACTCCTTCAAACCTCAACATTTTTCTCATCTGCTTTTTAGTCATACCCATGCTTTCCATTATAGCAAATTCATGCCTGCGTACCATAATACCAGTTGACATAACATTGACAAAATTAAGCATTCCAATAAGTGCCAGTATTAAAGCAACTCCCCCTCCTAAAATATACATGGTCATCTTAGCATAATGCATCATTTCCTGCTGCTCTATTTTAGAAATACGAGTAATTTCATGATCATTATCTGTAAGAGACTTTATTTTCTCCAGAGCCTGTTTTTCAAAATTGTCCTCCACATCAATGTTTACTTTATATACAAAAGGATTATCTACTAATTTTTCAAGAGCTTTATTGGACATATAAATATTAGGAGCCATTCCTCCTCCTGCATACTGAAATCCCCAGGGAATGAATCCACCTAAATGTACTTCAAAATTGGTCTTTGTAGATTCAATAGTGACATCCATTTTATCCACATTTGAATAATTTTCCGGATTATCTGTTCCAATCAGTGCCAATTGCCCTTTTTCAAATGCTTCAACATCTATAGGCTTTTTTCTGCTTTTATTAAATTCTTCAATATAACTGCTGTCGATCCCTATGACATATCCCCAAAACGTCTGTTGTATATTCTTTTCTGTGGTATTTTCTTTAATATTAAATCTCTTCATGAACCATTTTACATGTTTTCCAAACTGCTCTGGACTATATTTCATATGCATTCCTTCAAGAGAGGTAGTATGCAAAGCAGTTATCCCTTCTATGGATTTGATTTTTTTCAGAAAATCTTTATTGAATTTTTGCTTCTTTTCACCAGTAGTACCAATACCTAAGGTGTTATTTTCAAGGGTAAAATCATTTTCCACATAAGATGCAATAAAATTATCCATATTCATACTGGAGATTAAACAGGTAACTGTCATGAAAGTAGTGATACCTAGAAATAGTGATATAAACACTATGAGAGCACGCTTTCTATTACGAAAGACATTACGCCATGCCATTTTGTATAATTTTCCTCCATTTACAGAACGCTTTATCTTTCCTTTTAAATTTATCCCGGTATAGTTCATAGATTCAATAGGAGTTATTTTTCCTGCTATTTTTGCAGGCTTATATGCTCCAATCAGTGTAGTAATCAGTGCAAAAAATGCTCCTCCTATAAAAATTAAAGGATTAAAAGATATTTCAACTCCTGTATCCAGATTAACTGTACTTAAGGCCATAGGAACTGCCAGAAAAGATAGAATAGCTCCAAATATAAGTCCTAAAGGAATTCCCACTGCAGATAATCTAAGTGCCTGACCTTTTACTATATTGCTTAATTGTCTAGGGGTAGTGCCAATGGTTTTTAGAAGCCCATAAAATCTGGTATCCTTTGAAATTGAAATATAGAGCACATTGTAAATAAGCAAATAACCAGTAAACATAATAAAACATATAATAATTCCAAAGGCAAGTATAGTATAGGGTAAATCCTCATTACTTGTTTCATCATATATAGGTGAGATTTTAATTTTTTGATTTCCAGTGATAGATAAATCTTTAGCCAGCTGTTTATTGTATTTATTAATATTTTTGCTGTCTTTATAAATTACAGATGCAGCACCATCTTCTTTAACTGACATTCCATTTTTCTCTGCAAATTCCTTAGATACAAGCATTACATCTATATTTCCAGAACGAATATTTACATAGTCTTTAAAGTACCCAGACAATACAAAAGTCTGGCTTTTCAATTTGTTATTACCTTCAGTTTCTATGAAAAAATCAAGTGGAATCTTCATTCCTACTGCAAGATTTTTAACACCCATATTTTCAAGCATCCACAGTGGAACCATGATTTCATTGTACTTTTTAGGATAATTTCCTACCACATTGGTATTTGTAGGGACTCTAAACTGTTCCCACTCAGTTTTGTCATACCAGTATAGGCTGGCAGATATATTTTTCATTTTAGAGGTATTTTTCACTCCTGCCACATAGCTTTGAAGTCCTACAATTTTTACATAGTCCAAAGATTTTAATTTTTTAATCTGGTTGTTAGTGACCCTTGTGACTGCAGCATGGGCTTTAGTTCCCATAAGTCGTACCTGTTGAATTTTATAGGATTTTAAAAAACTCATGCCTATACTAAATACAAAAGTAATCAAAAGTGCAGTAAGGGTAATTGCAGCAATTACATAGATATTTCGGGACTTATTTGTGTGCACCATTCTTTTTGTAAGTTTTTTTACCACTGCATTGTTATTATTTTGAAACAAATTCTCCCCTCCCTACCCTACAATTTTGCCATCTTCAATATGAATAATTTTATCTGACAGTTGTGCTATTTCTTCATTATGGGTAATCATTACTATAGTTTGATGAAATTCCATGCTTGTGGCTTTTAAGAGTCCAATTACATCCTGACTTGTTCTGCTGTCTAAATTTCCTGTAGGTTCATCTGCCAGTATGATAGCAGGCTTTGCAGCTAATGCCCTTGTAATAGCTACCCGCTGCCGCTGTCCACCGGACAGATTGTTTGGCAGTACATTGAGTTTCTCCCCCAGTTTCAACATCTTCACAATTTTATCCACAAAATTTTCATCCACTTTGTTACCGTCGAGCTCAATGGGAAGAACAATATTTTCATAAACATTCAGTATAGGCACCAAATTATAATTTTGAAAGACAAATCCAATATTTCTGCGCCTAAAAACAGTAAGTGATTCATCATCCATGAAAGATAACTCTTTTCCATCTACTATTACACTGCCGGAAGTGGGCTTATCTAGTCCTCCAAGCATATGCAACAATGTGGATTTTCCACTGCCGGAGGTACCTACAATAGCAACAAACTGGCCATCTTCTACAGTTATGCTCACTCCATCTAAAGCTTTTACAATAGTATCTCCCGAGCCATAATATTTTTTCAGTTCATTTGTTTTTAATATATTCATATTTCCTCCTTCCAAAATACAATTAAGTTCAATATTTTTAGTAGTACTATACTTATATATTACAGTGGAAATATCTCATGAATCTCTCAATTTTAAAATAAAATATCACAGTATTGAGATATTTGTAAAAAGAAAAAAGCAGCTCTTAAAACTGCCCTTCATTAGGAAGAAATACAGAAAAAGTTGAGCCTTTTCCTACTTTAGAAGTTACCTTTATATATCCTCCTTGTCGTGAAATAATCTGGCGGGAAAGATAAAGCCCTATGCCAACCCCATATATATGGTGGACTTCCTCTTCACGGTAAAACCTCTTAAATATATTAGTTACATTCTGTTTTGCAATGCCTTTTCCCGTATCACTAATATCAATTTTTGTATACATCTCCCACCGAGTTACTTCAACAGAAATCTTTCCTCCTTTTTCTGTATACTTTACTGCATTGTCTAAAATATTAAAGAGAGCTTCGGCTGTCCATTTTCTATCATGAAATACTTTAATATGAGGATCACAATTTATTGTTACTTCAATATTTTTCTTTTCTGCCGGAAGGACAATACTGCTTAAAGCCAGAGCCAGGGTATCATACAATGGTATAGATTTAATATAAAGTGTGATAGCTCCTGTTTCCAATCTAGACATTTTCACCAAAGACTGCATTAAAAAATCCAACTTATTAATTTGGGTTTCCATAACCAACAAAAATTCCCTTCGCTTTTCAGCGGGAAGCTGTGACTGAAGCAGGGTAGAATTATACATTTTAAGGTTTGCCACAGGGGTTTTTACTTGATGTGAAATATCTGAAACCATTTCCTGTATGGCTTGTTTTTCATTTTTATTTCTACTGCTGTTTTCCCTCATAATCTTATAAAGGCGTCTTAACTTTACATGAATTTTAGCAATTAAATCTTCAGATTCCATATGGAAGGCAATTTCTTCTTTTCCATTCATTACATCGTCAATACATTCACTTATTGAATCAGAAAAATCAACTACTTTTTTTCTCACAAGTAAAATAAATATAAACGCCAATATAACAAAAGATATAATAAATAAAAATGCAATAAGCCTCATAATCCAGTGTTGAAAATAGAAAAATACAGCTGTAATAAAACATACTCCCAGTGTAAAAAATGAAATGCCAATTCCCCTATAGATATTATCTATAGACACTTTCTCTTTCAGCATTTTTCGTTTATCCACATATACCCCATACCATAAACTGTTTTTATGTATTTTCTATTTTCACTTTCAATTTTCCCTCGGAGACGATTAATATTAACAGTAAGGGCATGTTCATCAACAAAATTTCCATGACAGTCCCATAACTTTTCAAGCAATACTTGTCTTGTAAGTACTTTATTAGGATTTTCTATGAATACCTTCAACATTTTATATTCCGTAGGGGTCAATGTAATATATTTTCCTTCCAGAGTTGCTGTAAACCTATTAAAATCCAGAATAAAACTGCCCTGTGTATAAATATTTTCTCCCCATTGTTTATCACACCGCCTTAAAATAGCTGCTACTTTTTTTCTGAAGATATTGATATTAAAAGGCTTTGTAATATAATCCTCAGCACCTAGTTCAAAACCTTTCATAACATCTTCTTCCATATCACGGGCAGTTAAAAATATCACAGGAACATCTCTTCGAGATTTTATTTTTTTGCAAAAATTAAAGCCACTGCCTTCAGGCAAATTTATATCTAATACAATTAAATCAAAGTCCGTATCTCTTATATCCTCCTCTGCAGAGGGCATATTATATGCAGGAATGGCTTCATAGTTATCTAATTGAAGGTTATAACACAGCCCAGAATTTAGCATAATATCATCTTCAACAACAAGGATTCGCTTCACTAAAATCACTCCTCTTGGATAAATCTTTTAAACACATAGTAACCTTAATTAATTTTACTGTCAAACCATAATATTGTGCTTAAGTTTAATATTTCTTTTTCAAAAAACGTTTTTATGAAATTTTCAATTATACATCAAAGTTGGTAAACAGTCATGCCCAATTTGTTTCAGTAGAAAAGTAGGATTATTCTTTAACATAACTTTCTACCTTTTAATAAGATAATATATTACTACAGCAGGTAAAAATAATAGTAATATATATGGCAGGATAATACTTCCTGCAAAGCCCACTATTACCACAATAATACGACATTTACTTGATTTATAAAAATTTATTATGTTCATAGAAACTACCTCCAGTAAGAATATATATTTAGTATAAATGAAATTGTATCCAATATAAATAAAAAGTCAATAAGGTTTCCTTTGTAAATTTCAATAATTATTTATTGAAAAACAATAAATAATTATTGAAATTATTAAGAGGATGTAGTATGATGAAATTACAAAATTGTAAATGGAGGCAGTGATTTATGAAAGAGAACAAATATAATTCTATGGCCAGATTTTTAATAATTGTATTAAATGTGCTTATTGCCTTTGGGGTATTAACCTTTATAAGTTTAATTATAAGTACATTAACTTCAGGGGATATTGGGGCAGTAAATAGAAAATATGAGGAATAAAAGGAGGAGGCAAAATGGAAGTTAATAAAACTTTAGAAACTAAAACTAAGGATGAACTATACCGTATGCTATTTTCACTGCTGCTTGGAATTACATTTGACAAATTATTTTTTGACAAGGCCCCTGGCATATCCTACCCCATATTTATAGGACTGTGTATTGGATTTTTCCTATGGTCCATAAGAGATAGGATAATAATGAAAAAAAGCTTTGGCTGGTTTTTACTTATACCAATAGCCCTGCTGTCCCTCGGCTTTGCAGTTCATACAGAGAACATATTTTATTTATTAAATTTTTTAGCGGTTCCAATTCTTATGATTGCAAGCTCAATTTTAATAGTGAATCCAAGGCTTAAATGGGATAAAGCTAGCTTTGTAGCTGAAATGTTAAGAAAAGGAATAGCAAATGTGCTTAATAATATCACCAAACCCTTTACAATTTTAAAGGCTTCAATAAAAATGGGAAGAACTGTTCAAATGGAGGAAGGAAAAAAGCAGATATTGATTGGCATACTTATTTCCTTGCCTTTACTTGTGATTTTAATGATACTTTTAAGCTCTGCAGATATGGTTTTTGGCTACTACTTTGCTAACCTGACAGAAATTTTTAATAATATAAATATAGAAGAGTTTGTACCACATGCCATAATCATTTTAGTTATAGCCTTCTATTTATTTGGTTATGTTTGGGGCTTTAAAAGTGAGGAAAAAGCAATTGAGAAGGACTTGGATGCCCCTGCTGTGAGCTGGGAGGCGGTTACAATAATAACCGTATTGGCTGCTTTAAATATACTGTATCTGATTTTCACAATAATTCAATTTTCTTATCTTTATGGTGGAGATAATATAACACTACCAGCTGATTTTACCTATGCAGAATATGCTAGAAAAGGCTTTTTTGAGCTAACCGCAGTTACCTTTATCAATTTTATAATAGTGCTGGGCTGCCAGAAATATATAAAAAAAGATAATAAAAAGCTTTTAAATGTAGCAAATCTTCTTTTAACTGTGCTTGTAGTATTTACCTTAAATATGCTTTTTTCTGCTAACTTTAAACTTACTTTGTATGAGGCTGCCTTTGGGTATACTTTTTTAAGGGTATCGGTGCATTTATTTATGCTGCTGCTTTTCATACTGTGCCTGGTTGTGGCTGCTGGTATTTGGTACAGAAAAATTCCTATAGTAAAAAGCATAATTGTGATAACAATAATTATGTATACAATAATAAATTATCTTAATATAGATGGGTTTATAGCGAGAAAAAATATAGAGCGCTATAATGAAACTGGCAAGCTGGATGCTTATTATTTGACTTCATTGTCTTTTGAAGCCGTTCCTTATTTGATTGAACTGAGGGATAAGGGCGACAGCCATATAAAAATGGTTATTGATAAAAATTTGAAATATAGAAAAGAAGTGCTTGATAAGCAAAATTCATGGACTGAATTTAATTTTAGTAAAAACAAAACTAGAAAATTATTAAACCAAGGGAGCTAAAGCCTTGGTTTTCTATATATTCAGCAAAACAGGTCATAATGTCTATCAATGATATTGTATCTTTAGGGAAACTCATATTTGTTTAAAGTATATATCAGGGTTATTATCCTATAAGCTAAAGCCTTTATATTTCTTTACATAGTAATTTAATATAATTGATTTAAAATTCCTTTCAACCTTTCACCATTCATTATAAAAGTTAATAGAGAAGTCTTCCTGCAGCATGGTAAGCAAATTTAGTTTCCATATTAAAGACATATACGGGATTGCTTACTTTTTTATTATAACAATTGTTTTCTATTATTATATAAAGATTTATAGCCTAAATTTAATGATAAAAACACTGTTATGCAAACAGAAGTACAGATTGCAATCATAATAGCTATTTGGTACATAATTGCTGTGGTAGGTAACGTGCCAGATAATATTTGTCCTGTCATCATTCCAGGCAAAAATATTATTCCCATTCCTACCATGGAATTTAGTGTGGGAATCAATGCGGTTTCTAAAGCATTATTAGCAAAGGGTTTCAAAATATCTTTAGGCTCTACTCCTAAATTAAGTAGAGTATTAATTCTATTTTTTTCTTTATTTACAGAATCCATAAAGGTTTTTATTCCAATATTTATTCCAGTCATAGCATTTCCAATTATCATACCAGCTAAAGGTATGCTGTATTGAGGATTAAATATAGATTCGTTAACCACTACAGTCATAAAGAAAAACAAAATAAAAATCCCTGAAAATGTTAAAGAAATTCCTATTGCAATCTTAAAATTATAATTTAGGTCCTTTCTGCTTTTAATTACTCTATTAACAGCAAATGCTATCATAAGTATAAGAAAAATAACAGTAAACAAAGGCTTTGGATTACTAAATATATATTGAAGTATATACCCTACAATTACCAGTTGAACTGACATTCTTAAACTTGCAGCTAAAAGAAGTTTTGTTTGATTAACTTTCGATTTTTTCATTATTAATAGCACTATAATTAGTAGCAAATAAATAAACAAAAACTGAAAAATACCCAGTGAAACTACTCCTTCCAAATTTTGTCCTCCTTAACTATTTCAATTTTATTTTCACAAAACTCCCCAACAATATTTTTATCATGACTTACAATTACAATATCAATATTTTTTTCCTTACAAAAATTTATTACATTTTTCATTATTTTATAGCTATTTTTTTCATCTAGTGCTGAAGTCGGCTCGTCCAACAATATAACCTTTGGATATAATGATAAAAAAATGGATATATAGATTCTTTGACGCTCTCCACCAGAAAGGCTAGATGCATTTTGATCTAAAGAAATATTTACAGAGCAAAGTCTGGTAATATAACTGACATAATCTTTCTCAGGCACAGGTAATTGCCTCATGGAGTAAAAGATTTTAAAATTATCTAAAATACTCTCATCAAAGAGAAAAACTTCTTGAGAAACCAGACTTACCTCACGTCTTAAAGCAATGGGGTCATATTCTTCTATTGTCTTACCGTTATACAATAATTCTCCAGATACCGGACTTATGGAATGATTCAGCAGCTTTAAAAAAGTACTTTTACCACTGCCGCTCTCCCCAACAATAAAATTAATTTTATTCTTTTCAATTTTAACACTATCATAAGTTAAATTAGCTTTATAAATAAGGTTACTGGCCTGAAATAATGGTTTATTCATTATATTTCCTTCCTTTATTTACATATACAAGTCACGGATGCCAGGAATACTTATATCTCTTTCAAGCTAAGTCCCATCCTTGACTGCAGTATATCTAATTGATAAAATAATATCATAGATAACGAAAATTAATATCTGAATCAGATATCTGGATTAGATATCGAACTACGATATCTGAATTATAAATTAAGGATATCACAGGAGGAATTTAAATGCAAGATCAAATTATGAGAAAATTATTTTTGGGATTTATTCATGTTCATATATTACATCATGCCAAAGAAGAACCTTTTTATGGGGCGTGGATGATAGAAGAACTCAAGGAACACGGATATGAAATCAGTGCGGGTACACTATATCCTATACTTCACACCCTGGAGAAAAATGGTGTTTTGAAAGTTGAAGATAAAAATGTTGAGGGAAAGATAAGAAAATATTATTCAATCACTGAGTTTGGAGAAGAGGTTCTTAAAGAAGCCAAAGCAAAAGCATACGAATTATTTAAAGAAATAAAAGATTAAACCTATTTTATTTTTACAGAAATTGTACTCCCATTATTTACTCATATAATATATTTACCACTTAAGAAAGGACAAGAGGGCTTTAAGTTATGAAAATATTTTTATATTATATTCTACTTATAAATATATATGGCTTTGTATTAATGTATATTGATAAAAACAAATCCAAAAAAGGCAAATGGAGAATACCTGAAAACAAGCTTTTTATTACAGCTATTTTATTTGGAAGCTTGGGTATATTTTTAGGTATGTATGCTTTCAGGCATAAGACCAAGCATCCAAAATTTATTATAGGTATTCCTGCTATTATCATATTACAGCTATTTTTATATTTTAAATATCTAAATAATCTGCTGCCATAAATAATTACTAGAAAATCTTATTTATTACTGTATAAAGCTGATTTAAAGCCTTATTTAGGAGAAACAGATCTTCTTTATCAAGGCCTTCTATTTTTGTTTTAATGCTGCTGATTATATCTTTTTGCAGATTATCAAGAAACTCAATACCAGAGGAAGTAATTTTTATCTTTACTATTCTTCTGTCTTTACAATCATGTTCCCTACAGACCCAGTTACTGGCAATAAGCTTATCAATAATAGGTGTTAACTGGGGTTTTGCAATTCTAATTTCCTCCGCAAGTTCTGTCATTGTAAATGAATGTTTTTCAGATAAAATAGACATGACATGAATTGCTAGAGGACTTACTAAATGTCGTGCTTGCTGTTCAAAGGGTCTTATAAGTTTTCTGTCAAGGGTAGGTAATAAAGTAGATAAATTTTTTGCCACCTGATTTATATCAACTTCTTTCATTTGAGTAACCTCCTAAATATCTATAATCATTGACAATTCCCATATAAGTCAGTATAATAAAATAGTTAATATTTATTAAATATATATATATATTAATAATTTATAAACTCTACATAATTAGTACACCAACTAGTATATCACAGACCCTTTTCAATATCTATAAAGGGTCTGAAGTGTATTTATACACATTTAAATGTTATTTAAAATATTATCAGGAGGGAAAAAATGAGTGAAAAAGGGTATGAAAATACAAACCAGACAAATAATCAAAAGTATTTAGGGAAAAAAGGTCTTATTGCCTTTATAGCATTAATGAATATGTTTATTCCTCTCTCTACGGATTTATATCTGCCTGCTTTACCCAAAATGAGTTCATATTTTGGAAGCAGTATTTCAGTAACTAATTTGACACTAACTGCTTTTTTCTTCTTTTATGCACTGGGCATTTTAATCTGGGGTCCTATAAGTGATAAGTATGGTCGCAAACCCGTTCTTATAGTGGGAAGTATTATATACATTATAAGCAGCAGTTTTTGTGCCCTATCTTCAAATGTTTATTTTCTTATTTTTTCGAGAATTGCACAAGGCATAGGAGCAGGAGGCATTACTTCAGTTTCTATTGCCATAATTAAAGACTACTTTTCAGGAAAAGAACGAGAATCCATCCTGGCAATAGTACAATCACTATCAGGTATAGCACCTATGGTGGCACCAATTATAGGTGCCTGGATTTTAAAAATTTCCACCTGGAGGGGTTCCTTCTGGATTCTGACTGCAATTAGTATTTTAAATTTATTACTGACTTTTTTATATGAAGAAACTCTGAAAGACAATGAAAGATACATGGGAACATTGGCAGAATCCATAAAACGTTTATTAGTAGTAGGAAAAAATAAAGCTTTTTTAATCCCGGCCATTATATTTTCACTAAGCGCACTGCCATTTATGGGGTATATAGCTATTTCATCTTATATTTATGTTGATTATTTTGGTCTCAGCGAACAAGTTTACAGCTATTTTTTTGCAGCTAACGCATTAATATCTATTATAGGTCCAATTATATATGTAAAATATTTAAATACTATTGATAAAAAAATCTTTGCTTCAGGTTGTTTTGGATTGAGTGTTCTAAGCGGTATTTTAATAATAACTGTAGGAAAACTATCTCCTGTATTTTTCCTTTTATCTTTTATGATTATATCTTTAATAGGTACTGCTATTCGTCCCTTCAGTACCAACATTTTATTGGAACAGCAGAATGGAGATACAGGATCCGCCTCTTCACTAATCAATACCTTGTTTACTGTATTTGGCAGTGCAGGAATGTTATTAGCTTCTATTTCCTATAAAAATATAGTTGTGGGATTAGGAGGTTTGGTTACATTATTTTCAGCTATAGCACTTATAGGATGGTATGGATTTATAAAATCAAACATTCCTTGTATAGGGGTAAAACAACCGAATTATGAATTAAATAAAAATACTGTAAATTAAATTTTTATACTATAAAAAACTGGGGATTAGATTAAATTCTATTCCCAGTTTCATTTTTTACATAATTATAAACGCTTCTTAATCCAATTCTAATGTTTAAATCTCCAATATATGATAGGATAATAATGAGAATTTAATTAACTTTTACAAAGGGGTATCTTTCTATGGGTTTCAACATATTAAAAGCAATATATGTATTTGATAATTATATTTTATTTCTTATAAAAAAATATATGCAGAATAAATATTTAGATGCTGTAATGCGTGTGATAACTACTACAGGTAATTTAGGTACAATTTGGATAATAATGGCCCTTTTATTAATAGTAAATAAACCTTACAGGGAAATTGGTATTTTAGTAATATTAACTCTAATTGCAAGTACCATTTTGGGAGAAGGGATTATAAAAAATATAGTAAAACGAAACAGACCTTTTTACAGGAGACCTAATTTAAACTTGCTCATAACAAAACCTAAATCTTACTCTTTTCCTTCAGGACACACTTTATCATCTTTCGCTGCAGCACATACCCTGTCTGTATATTTTCTGCAGTATAAATTTATATTTATTGCAATAGCACTTTTGATAGCCTTATCAAGAGTATATCTATACGTTCATTATCCTACGGATATTATATCCGGAACCATACTTGGTATACTATGCTCAAAATTAGTACTTATTATTTTTAAAAAAGAATACATTGCAGATATTATAGGCATCTGCCAGGGCATATTCTAAAAACAACGGGAGTAAAGATTGAAGCTTAAATATTTACTCCCTGCTATTTTAAAACTTGATATAAAACTTTTAAATTTATTTATTAAACTTAAATCCTGCTATATCAATTGACCTTTGGAACTTTTTTCAGAGAAATTACTTCCTATAATCATAATAACTGCAAAAACAATAAGATAATAAACCACAGACATACCATGAGCCAGATAAGCGGCTACCACCATGAATACACAACCTATAATAGAAAGTGCAGGCATTATAAATCGCTTAAATGTACTTAAATCTTTTTCTTTCTTCATTAACATGAAAAAGATTGGAATATATGCAGCATAGAGAGTTATTATAGGAAGTTCCGATGTATCAAAACAAAATACTCCAAACCAAGGTGTAGTGAGATTTGCACCATAAAAATAAAGCAGCCAAAATCCACAGAGGAGTAATCCAAATACAGAAGAGTTAGTTGGCATATCAGTAATTGAATCTACCTGTTTAAAAATATCAGGCCTTGGACCTGCATTTCTAATAGCCAGTGAATACAATCCCCTGCTACATCCCAGCATAAGCCCATTTAACGTGCCAAGACAGGATATAATAACAAATACAAAGACTAAAGCTCCCCCTGCTGAACCAAAAATATTCTGAAAAGCTAGTTTTGCACCTGCTTCACCGCTTTTCATCAGTGTTTCTGTAGTAACCACACCCGCAAGTCCTATATAATAAAAAATATACACCGCCACCACTATAAAGGCTCCTATCATAAGTGCTTTTGGCAAATTTTTTTTAGAATCTTTAATCTCCGAGTTTATTGAAGTGGCAATAATCCATCCTTCATAGGCAAAAGCAACTGCTACCACAGAAGCAAACAAGCCTCCTCCTACACTGACACTAGAATCCACTGCATGAGAAAAATTACTCACAGTCATACCATTTGATAATCCAATTATAGTACCTATAACCGCCATCAACAAAAGGGGTATAAGTTTAATAACCGTAGTAGCCACCTGAAATTTTCCCGCAACAACAGGAGATAGTGCGTTCATTGCAAAACTGGCAACAAGATAAAAACACGCAATAGTCATACAGGCTCCCCCTGTAATATCCCATCCAATAAGCACACAGGTATATCTTGCAGATACCCAAGCCAATACAGATGTAATGGTGGGTTGATAAATAACTGCTATAAACCAACCTACATAATATCCATATTTTTTACCTACCGCCGCCTCGGCATAATCTACCACACCGTTAACCTTTTCATATTTTGTAGCCATTGTAGCAAAAGAATAAGAACATACAATCATAATTAGACCTACAATACCCCATGCCGCAATTCCAAGGGGCATATTTCCTCCAGTAGCTTTAAGTACCGCCTCTGCCTTGAAAAAAACTCCACTTCCTATAACGATGCCCACTACCATGGCAACTGCTGTAAATAATCCATATTTCTTTTTCAATCCCATTTCCATTTTTTCAATCCCCTTATAATTTTCTCTTAATCATTATTAAATAATTCTAAAATTCAGGTGGAATTTTCTCATGGAGAATGCTTTTCTCCATCTGAATCTTAGAAGAGCTTATCCCCCACTTTGAAGAAACTTGGGGTGTCAACTAACTTCAGCCTTTGGATAAATAATTGCTGAAATTGAGGTCAAAGTTTATATGGCTTATACTTGTCCTCAAATATCCCTCATAAGAATTTAATGAATAACTTAAAAAATTCTATAACTACTGAAATCACAGAGCCTTTCCTGCCTGATTGATATATGTATACATTTGACTTTAAATAAACATTTCAGGCAAAAAACAGAATACATTTACATTATTTCGACAAAAAATAGTATATCATTTCTTTGTTGGGTTTACAACCAAAAACCATACTGTGACTATTTTTATCTATATAACTTAAGGGGAAATAAAATAAGGTTCAGATAGAGTATGACAAACTCCACCTGAACCCTAAAATCATTTGATTCCGGCACCATCCAAATAACTTTTATCTAACAAGTCACTTACCTTTACATCTTTTCTAACTGTATTCTTTTCTCTTAAACTTTTAATAGTAGAAGAAGGTAAGATTAGTTTGAATGATTTAATAAACAAGCCTTTAATATAAGTTAATATAATACGGCTATTAACTGTGCAAAGGTCAGCAAATCAATAGCATACTCTCCCTCGTACCATTATTTCCCTTATAATCTTTTTTTAGTACGGATTTTAATTGACTTTTTGCAGTTTTTCGAGTTTCCTTATCATTATTAAAATTTCAGAACATAGAAGTAACTGCACCATAAGCGTTGAATAGTCCTCGACTTTACCCATGGAGACTTCCAAAATCACCAATATTTCACTATACAAAAAGTCTTTCGCCTTTTTGCCATATGCCATTCCTGATGGTATGAGCGCCTCTCCTGTTTGCAAAGATATACCAAACTTAAATTACTTTGACCCATTCTATTTCATCATACTTAGTCAAGTCTTCATATGACTCCCTGCGAACCTTGTCCCTGCCCTTTTCTCATCAACCTTAATTGTTCTAAGATAAATGGGAGAACCTGTTCACACTTTATGTGAAGCACATAGGCAAACTCATCATAAATCATCCTTTCCGCGTCCTTCATAAAACGTTCATCGGAAACGTGCAGTTTTCTCCCTTTTTCCCTTTGCATCTTCTGATGTAGATACAAAGTTTTAATCAGTCTTACAAGTGCCGTTCTATCTCCGCTGGTGAGGATCGCACTGTATTTTTCCCTGCGAAGGGTTTCGTTGTCAATCCAGACTGTGCTTTCGCTAGGGATGGCTTTGATAAGTGCATAAATCTCCTCGGTGGAAAGAATACGGCGCATTTTGGCGACTAATTTCTCACTATGAACTGGAATAAATATAGTAGAGTTACTATCATAAACAGGCTTTAATACATAATATTCACGGCGTTTTCCTTCAATTTCTTTTTCTGTAATATCTATAATTTTACATACACCCTGTATTCCATACAGTATGATATCATTTATTCTGTACACGAATTTCTCCCCCTTCCATTCTATTCTTTCTACAGTATTTTCTTGTTATTATAAAATATATCAATTTTTTCTCTGTTTATCTTCCACTTTGGATAAGATAAAAATGTTAGCTAATTGGCTATTGCCAGATATAAAAAACGTGCAGTTTGCTGCAACCGGACTTACGTTCCGCTAAGCAAACTACACGTTGAGCTATATAAATTATAACATAATTTTTTTAAAAAATGTAATAGGTAATTTTTTGTATAAAATTATCTTACTACCATAAAACAAAGAAATGCAAGTTATTTATATGATAAAAAAAACATCCAAAATATTCTCCTCGAACATCAATTATATCAAGTACATTTCTATCTATATGACATCTGAAATAGTCCGTTTTACAAAAGCTAGGTTTTACCATTTTCATTACCTTGTATTTTTTTGAAAGTAATTCCATATCTCTTTTTAATATAGAATTTATTAAATTATTATACAAATCATTAATTTCATTTTTCTTTCGAAAACATATTTTTTTAATTCTTTCAATTTTAAGTTTATATTTTTCATTAAATTACGATCCTCTTTCATATAGCATAATTATATTTAATCTTTTAAAATTTCCATTATCTCTTTTAGTTTATAATACTGATAAAACTCTTTTCCTTTTTTATCAATTATTTTTAAATGTTTATTAACCATAGTTTCAATTATAGACATATCTTCTAAATATTTTTTATAGGAACAAGTACATTCTACTGAAGTATTTTTGTATTTACATTTTACTCTTAAAGTATTATCCCACCTAAAAACATGACATTGAATTTCTTCATCATTGTATTTTACATAATATGGAAAATCATCATATTTCATAAAATCACCCCTTAATTATTAACAATTTATATGTTATAAAGTTATTGTGATTATCTAAGATTTTTCCTTAAGTGTATATTTTTATTTTATCTATTATTGTAATATTCCACAGAATAATTAAATATCCTTCTATTTACACAAATAATATTGTAAATTACCATTGTTCAAATATCTTAGATTTACAATTAATAAACCCTACCCTACTTTCTTTTTCTCTCATAAGTATAATATGTATATGGTATTTCACCCTCAATTCTTTCTTCATAGGTTTTTACAAAATCATCTTTATCAATTTGAGGGAAATAGATATTACCATCTATTATTTTATCAATTACAGTAAGGTATATTTTATCTGAATAAGGCAACGCCTCTTTGTATACTTGCCCTCCGCCAGCAACAAATACTTCATCTTCGCCTTTAACTAAATCAAATGCTTCAGACAAAGATTTTACAGTTGTACAATTATCAGCTATTATATTTACAGTATTTGAAATAATAATTGTCTTTCTATTTGGCAATGGTTTTCCTATCTCTTGAAAAGATTTTCTACCCATAATTATTGTTTTTCTAGTAGTTAGCTCTTTAAATCTCTTCTGTTCGCCTTTTACCTTCCAGGGTATTATTCCATTATTACCTATAACATTATTTTCTGACACTGCCACTATTAATGAAATCATAATTAAACTTCCCCAATCTTAATTCACTGTAACATTAGTATTAATTACATCATTATAATATTTTATAGTAGTTGATCTTAAATTCCTTACTTTACAATAAAAAATAAATTTATCAAATCCTTTATCAATACCATTCTTTTTTAACTCAATTTTATTTTGCATATCTTCACCTTTTACTTTCAAATTTACAAATATACAAAATAAAAACCCCTCACTAATTCTATTAAAAATTTTCAAAGAATCTTATAGGGGGTTTCTTGATATTTTTAATAAATTATAAAAAAATAAAACCCCATGAAGTATTGAATTCACGAGGATTATGGTGCGGATAACAGGACTTGAACCTGCATGAAGTTACCCTCACTAGAACCTGAATCTAGCGCGTCTGCCAATTCCGCCATATCCGCAAAATTACTTAGATATTATATCATACTTTTTTAATTAAGTTAATATATAAGTTCTATTTTTATTAAAATATATAAATCCATTTATCAATTTACTACATCAGAATTTGAATACAAATTAAATACTATATTTCCTCCTGAAGTATATCCTTCTATATATATAGGATATTTAAAGTCATTTCTAAACTTATAATCTATGTTTCCATAATCTACAGTAGCATCCATACCTTCTTTTACATAGTGTACTGGAAGGGTGTGATGTGTTCTTTCCACAGAAGGAAGTCCTGCATTATTGACTGCATTATAAAGCGTAGAAGACACCTGACATATTCCCCCTCCTAATCCTGCCTCCAGCTTATCTCCAATAATAACAGGAGCTGCTTGATACCCTTTAGCCGCAGTTCTTTCCCCCACAACTCCATTAAAACTAAAAGTGTCTCCAGGCATTACTATATATCCATTTATACTTCCCGTAGCAAGCCCTATGTTATTTGCTCTCTCAGAAGAAGATATACTTCCATAGTTTGTACTAAAGCTTGATATTAATGTATCAACACTTTCTAACTCTTCTGCCTTTATTGAGGCTTCTATAGACTTAAGCTCTGCCTTCACACTTAAATTTTTACCTACACTACCATCTATTTTAGAAGTCAACTCCTTTTTCAGTGCCTCTTTATTTAATTCAATTCCATTTTGATCAGGATTTATTATAAAACCTACACTTCCCATTTTCAAAGATGCATTTATAGGATCTAAGTTAATCTGTTTTTCAATATCATCTATAAATGTTTCTACAGGTTTTTCATTATAAGTAAATTTTAATGTGTAATTTACAGGGTCAGGTGAATTTAAAATTTTATATTTTTTAAATATGTTAGTATCCTTTCCATAGGAATAAGCCTGATTTACCACTTCACTTACATTATACTTTGCGCTGAGATTTGAATAAGATAATTCATATTCTTTATCTTCAGCAATTACAATAATTTTCTTATTTTGTATCTCGTCTGAATAGGCGGCTTTTACTATATTTTCAGCTTCTGTCTTGGTTTTTCCAGAAAGATCTATATTGTTTATAGAAACCTTAGGATAAATTAAATTATCCCAGTATTTTATATCATTATAATGATATACTATGAATCCACAACTTATGCTTATAAAGATAGCTAAAGCACATATAATTGCCACTGACAATCTTTTTCTTAATACTAGTTTTGACTTTTTTGACTGAGCTCTTCTACTCATTTTGACCACCTCTTTATTTCCACATAATTATTATACTATACAGTTATAATTTTGGATATGTAAAAAGTATTATTTTAATTATATTATTCCCTAAAAATAGACATAATTTTATGATATTATAAAACTATAACAGTTTAATTAAAAAATTGTTTAAATACTTAAAATACGGAGGTAGTTAAGCCATGAAATCTGAAATATTATGTGTAGGCACCGAAATTTTATTGGGAGATATAGTAAATACAAACTCTCAATTTATTTCTAAAGAATTGGCAAATTTAGGCATAGAAGTATACCACCAATCTGTAGTAGGAGATAATCCCGAAAGACTTTTAGATGAATTTAAGATTGGATTTGAAAGATCTGACATTATAATTACTACAGGAGGCCTTGGCCCTACCCAGGACGATTTAACCAAAGAAACCGGTGCTAAATTTTTTAACAGAGAACTTGTATTAGATGAAAAGTCTTTAAAAGACCTAAAAGAACATTTCAATAGAATGGGAAAATCCTATTCAGATGGCAATAATATAAAGCAGGCTTATTTTCCAAAAGGTTCTATGGTATTTCCAAATCCTCATGGCACGGCTCCAGGATGTGCTATTGAAGATAAAGGTAAGATTTTAATAGTTCTACCAGGTCCCCCAAGAGAAACAAAACCTATGTTTAAAAACTATGTAATACCACTTTTAAAAAAATATAGTAATGGTATAATAAAATCTAAAACACTTAGAATATATGGACTTGGAGAAAGTGTTATGGCAGAAAAGGTATCACACTTTATAGAAAATAGCACAAATCCTACTGTAGCTCCCTACGCTAAAGCAGAGGACATAATACTTAGAATTACTGCAAGAGCAGCAACAGAAGAAGAAGCCTCAAATCTCATAAAACCTGTAGAAATTGAACTTAGGAAAATTCTCGGAGTAAATGTATATGGAGAAGATGATGTAAAAATGGAAGATGTGCTAGGCAAATTACTTGTAGATAAAGGATATACTCTATCTTCCGCAGAATCCTGTACCGGTGGATTAATTGCCTCAAAGCTTATAAATTATCCTGGTATATCCAAAGTATTCAAAGAAGGTGTGGTAGCTTATAGTAATGAAGCTAAAATTAATAGACTTGGAGTAAAAGAAGATACTTTAGATAAATATGGTGCTGTAAGCCCTGAAGTTGCAAAAGAAATGGCTGTTGGTATAGCCAGAACTTCCAATACGGACATAGGCATATCTACCACAGGTATTGCAGGGCCTGATGGTGGAACTCCTGAAAAACCTATAGGCCTTGTATATTTGGGACTTTATAATAGAGGTGATATTAAAGTGAAAGAACTTCACCATGCAGGAACAAGAGATATGATAAGAAAAAGAACCACTATGAACGCTCTTGACTGGATAAGACGACAAATATTATAGATATATTTCAGATTTTAGGTATCTGAAAATAAATAACAGGATAACCAGTTATTTATTTTTAGATACCTTTTCATATTTTTCAGGATAATTAAAATATTGACACCAAGGTACTAAAGGGCAGTTTTCACAGTCTGGCTTTCTAGACTTACATATAAGCCGTCCATGCCATATCAGGTAGTGGTGAGCATCACTCCACATAGATTCAGGTATATTTTTCATAAGTTCTTTTTCTACCTTATCTGGTGTATTACCTGTTGCAATACCAAGCCTGTTAGATACTCTAAAAACATGGGTATCCACAGCAATAGCCGGTATGCCAAAGGCATTCGATAAAACTACATTTGCAGTTTTCCTTCCCACTCCTGATAATTTGGTCAGCTCTTCCATAGTTTTTGGAACTTGACCCTTGTAATTCTCCAAAATTACCCTACTAGTTTCTAATATATGTTTGCTCTTACTTCTGAAAAAGCCACAACTTTTTATTTTTTCTCCCAATTCTTCCTCTGTTAAAGAAAGCATTTTTTCAGGAGTGTTATATTGCTTATAAAGTTCATGAGTAACTTTATTTACTCTAACATCTGTACATTGAGCTGATAATATGGTTGATACCAAAAGTTCATAGGGAGATTTAAAATTCAATGCACATTTTGCCTGAGGATATGTCTCACTTAGTGTTTTTAATATATTGTCTATATTTTCTCTATTCAAATTTTATCACCTTCATCTAGACTATAAACTCCTCTATATTTTTCAGGCAGTAATTCAGATATTTTAAACATAAAAAAATCTGCTGTCCTATCCTCATAATCATGTTTGTTTTCACCTTTTTCTCTAATTGGGATATCTATTTGTGATCCTATATTTACATAAACCTCTGCATTATGAAAATTTTCTAATGCCATATCCCTGCTGCTTATAGGTAAAAGCTTTTCAGTGCCATAAATACCAACAGGTACAATTGAAGCTTTAGTTAATTTTTGTATTAAAACTACGCCTTTTCTAGCCTTTCCCATAGCTCCTGTTCTACTTCTCGTTCCCTCTGGAAATATAAGTATACTTTCCCCTGCTTTTAAAGTTTTTACGATTTTGGATATAGCCTCCTTATCTGCACTATTAGGCTTTATGCTTATAGTTCTAGTGATACTCATTCCTAATTGAGTTAAAGGATTTTGGTTAAGTTTTGCTCCTGCTACAAAAGTTAAACTTTCTGATTTAAGTACACTGCTTAATACAAGTGCATCTGAATTACTAAGATGATTGCAAATAAATATTGCAGGTTTTTTCACCTTATTTAAATTCTCAATACCTCCTACCTTTATATCTGCATATTTTTCTAAATAACCAAATAACACTCTCTCTGAAATATAACTTACCCATCTTTTAGGAAGATATCCTATCAATTTAGCCATCCATGGAGAAATCATAGATAAAATCACCTTTCCTTTCACATTGCCTTATGTTTTTAAAATTAAATGCTGCTATAATAAATTATAATTTTAAAAGCTGGAAAAGTCTATCACTATAATAATTTTAAAAAATTAAGAAAAGACAATAATGACATTGTCTTTTCTGTATCTATGGAATTATAATTAAAAATTATATAACCATTTCATTGTATATTTTTCTTTTTTTACCTGCATAGTCTTTTATTTCTATAACCTGGGCGATGGGTTTATATATAGTTCTTGTCGGTACTCCTACCGCAGTACAATTTGAAGGTACATCTTTCAATACAACTGCATTTGCACCTATTTTTACATTATCTCCTACAACTATTGGTCCAAGCAATTTGGCTCCACTGCCTATAAATACATTGTTTCCAACAGTAGGATGCCTCTTACCTGTATCCTTACCAGTTCCTCCTAATGTCACCCCATGATATAGAGTCACATTATCTCCTACTTCCGCAGTTTCACCTATTACAACTCCCATTCCATGATCTATAAATAATCCTTTGCCTATTTTAGCTCCAGGATGTATTTCTATACCAGTTAAACTTCTAGCAACCTGTGATATAAGACGGGCAATAAAAAAACATTTTCTCTTGTAGAAAAAGTGGGCTATTCTATACCATATCAATGCATGTATAAAAGGATACAGTAAGAATACTTCCAATGGATTTCTAGCAGCAGGATCATTTTTCATGGCATTTTTAATATCGTAAGCCAATAATTTAAATGGATTCTTCATCACTATCTCCCCTCTTAAAGTTTTTTAGATTAAATCCCTTTTTACCCTGTTGTAAGCTAATCATATAGTCCCATAGACAAATATTTTTCTCCTCCATCAGGTGCCACTGTTACCACATTTTTACCCTTTCCAAGTTCTTCAGCTACTTGTATTGCTGCAGCTATATTGGCACCTGAAGATATTCCAACTAATATTCCTTCTTCTTTTCCCATAAGCCTAGCATATTTAAAGGCTGTCTCATCTGTTATGGTAATTATTTTATCTACCAGCTCTGATTTATATATATCCGGTACAAATCCTGCACCTATGCCTTGTATTTTATGTGCTCCGGTTTGACCTCCCGATAAAACTGGTGAAGATGCTGGTTCTACTGCAATAATTTTTACATTCTTATCGCGTCCCTTTAAATTTTCTCCTACCCCTACAAGCGTTCCAGCTGTGCCAACTCCTGCTACAAATGCATCTACATGTTGTAAATCCTCTAATATTTCTTCTGCAGTAGTTTCATAATGTTTTTTAGGGTTTGCTTTATTTATAAACTGCTGTGGTATATAATATCCTCTTTTATTTTTAGCAATTTCATAAGCTTTTTCTATAGCACCCTTCATACCTTTAGTACCATCTGTTAAAACCAATTCTGCTCCATATGCCTTTATCATATTTCTTCTCTCTACACTCATGGTTTCAGGCATAACAATTATAACTTTATAGCCTTTCAATTTCCCTATCATAGCAAGGGCTATCCCTGTATTACCACTGGTAGGCTCAACTATGGTTCCCCCTTTTTCTATAAGACCATTTTTTTCTGCTTCTTCAATCATTCCAAGGGCAGCTCTATCTTTAATACTTCCACCTGGATTATATTTTTCAAGCTTAACGTATATTTCAGCTGAATCTTTATTTTTAAAATTATCCAATTTAAATAAAGGTGTAGCTCCTATCATATCTATAGCATTATTAAATATCATTTTTTATTCCTCCCGATATAATAAATTTTAATATTTTAGTAAAATGTTTTGAATTTTAACATAAAAAAAACTCCCTCTCTATACTTTATAGAGACGAAGTATTACTCCGTGGTTCCACTCTTTTTAGATCTTCTGACCTCACTCATCAAACACAACACTATGTTCTATCACTATAACGGGTGAACCCGATACAACCTACTATTAGTTCGGCCAATAACTCCAAAGAGCACTTCATTTAAATTCCATTTAGAAACCTTTCAGCCTACAGTTCCCTCTCTACAAAACTTCCTTTAAACTACTTTTCTTTTTCAAAGTATTTCTGACTATTTCACTATAATTTATATATTTATATTATACAACTACCTAAGTTTTTGTCAATGTTTTTTTAATATTTTATTGTAAAATATTAAATATATTTCATAATGTATCCGGACTTAAATTCATGTGTAAAATGAAGCTATTTTCTCCTATGTATAGATAATACAGAATTGATTTCTCCTCCCAAGATAGTTATAACAGATAATATAAAAAGCCATGTCATAAGTATTATGGCCGCCCCTATACTTCCATATATTATAGAATAATTAGCGAAATTATTTATATAAAACCCAAACCCTATAGATGCTATTACAATACCAGCAGTGGAAAAAAATGCTCCCGACATTACTTCCCTCCATCTAAGTTTTATGTTAGGAGTGTAGCGATATACTGCTGCAAAAATAAATGTAGTTGAAAAAAGAATCATTAAATATCTAAACATATTCCATATAAAATTAAATTCTTCAGAAAGCCCCAAATTAAATGCTAGAAAACTACCAATAATTCGCCCGAATACCAGCAGCAATATGGTAATTATTATTATAACCGTTATTCCCAGCGTACATAACATGGATATGGTATAAATTTTTAGTACAGATCGGCTTTCTTTTTTATTATAGGCCTTATTAAGCCCCTTTATCACTGAATGAAATCCTCCTGATGAAGACCATATGGTAAGAGCCAAACTACTAAATAATAATTTTATATCTCTTGTATTAGTTATTCTTATTATGGTAGTTTTTATCAACTGTAATATATTTTCAGGCAATATATAACTTAGACTACTGAGTATATCACTACTGCTTATATCACTATACCCTATGATACTTATAATAAATATTAAAAAGGGAAAAAAAGAAAATATCAAGCTATAAGCCAATTGGGAGGCTAGTGCCAATACATCATCCTCTATAAATCTAAAGATAAATGCTTTCAATTTATTAAATGATAATGAATTTTTTTTCACATATACACCTCCATGAACCCATACAAATATCATCATATAACAAACTCTGCCTGGATTTAAGCCAGATTTTATATTTTAAAATTATATTTATATTATATTATATTATCATTATATTATTATAATTTTTTATTTCAGTATGTTAAATTATAAATAAATGTATTGAAATATTTTTTAAAACAATTAAACTTAACTGTGAAGATATTTTATATAAAGAAAGGAGGATAAAAGTGAAAAAGTTTATCAAGAATTTTGTAATATTGTGTATAGTTTATGTAATTACCCAGGGTTTTTATTATAAAATTGTACTTGCAGCAAACAACGAGGACAACCCTTCCTCAATTTCTTACAGTACTCCTGATAAAACTACTTTAGAACAAGATAAAAATTCTGATGATTTATCAGAAAATGACAATGTAGATACACAAAATCAAACTGATACTGAATTAAATGAAGAAATCTCAACTCAGGATACTACATCTAAAACTGACACATATTATGATGAAGATTCATCAGTTAATAATACATATGGTGAAAGTATTACCCAAAACAATATTGCACAAAAAAACAATGCATCCAATAATGAAAATGAAGATGTTAATTATAATACACTGATTAAATATGATATATCTTTAAATAAAAAATGGAAAATATTGTTTAATCAGCCAGTGGATATCGACTCTTTAAAGGATAATATAAAATTAGTTGATGAAAATAATACAGAAATTCCTATAACTTTATCTCTAGAAGATAATGGCACCTCAGTTATTATAACTCCTAAAAATACTTATAGTGCCGAAACAGAATATACCTTAACTTTGGGAAAAGATATAGTATCTACGTACAATAGAAAACTTAAAAATCCCACTATAGTAGAATTCAAAACATCACCTTCTATAGTATCTATTGATGATATAACTGTAACTATCGATCAAGAAGATGAATACAGCTTACCTACAGAAGTAACCTCTAAAATGTCAAATGATTCAACTGCTTCCGTAGGTGTATCTTGGGACAAATCCATAGATAGAACAAGTATCCCTGGTAATTATACCTACACAGGTACAGTAGATGGTTATGACAAAGCAGTAACACTAAATTTAACTATAAAACCTTTTGAACCTGTAGAATCTATTTCAAATGAATATAGAACTCAATCTACAATTGGGACAAACCTCTATAATTACCTTATGAACTACGATAATAGACAATCTGTTTTAAACAGGGCAGTTGAACTTCATAATGGAATCACCAGTAACAACTGTGTGTATTTTGCCAGCGAAGCACTTCGCAGGGCAGGACTAACTGACCTTCCAAATTATGTGGCAAATACCGTTACACTTACATCACAACTAAGAAGCAGAGGATGGGAGACTTCTACAGACCTGTCTATGCTTTTACCAGGAGATATATGTTTTACCACTTCTTATGGATATGGTCCAACTCATACCTATACATTTATGGGATGGGTTAGTACAGACAACTATGATTATGATTATGCTTATGTCTGTGATAACCAAGGTTATGATTATGGATGTAATGACTATCACAAAAGAAATATAAGCTTTGCTACACCGACCAAGGATGCTTTATCTTACTTTATGTATTTAACTTAAAAATAAAAAGAACCTAAATAACTAGGTTCTCAGAGTGTGAACTTTGTTCACACTCTATTATTTTAAATATAACAGTAAATAACAATGAAAGCACTTCCTGGAAAGGATATTGGTAATAATAACCTTCGGATAAAATAATTATGCTATCAATTGTAGACGTTCTCATTAAAGCTCCAACTTTAATACCTTAACTTAGTGTAGGAATCCTAACTTTCAACAGATAGCGTCTAATATCAGTTATTTAGCACATCGTTATTATCCCTATCCTCTTTAAGGTGATTTAAAACCTTATCTATTCCTTCTCTGGTATAAGAACTTACACGGAAAATTGTTTTACAACCTGCAAGACTCAGCCACTCCTCTGCTCGTTTAGCATCACCATCAGGCCTATCTATTTGTGTTACTATGCCAATGACTTCTCTATTTACATAAGGTGCAATATTAGGTGGAAATATAGAATAAGGTTCTATGGCACTAAGCAATAACCCTACCACATCTGCCTCATAGGAATATATAGCAAGTGCACTTCCTAAAGACCTGTTTTCTGCATATTCTCCTGGGGTATCAATAACTGCATCATGATAATTAATATATTGAGTTTTATGATAGACTATATCTTTTCCCCTTAAAGCCTGGGTCAGTGTAGTTTTTCCACATCCACTTCTACCAAATAAGATTATTTTCCTCATACGTCCTCACCTACGTTCTTGTTATTTCACATACTGTAAAAAGGAGCTTGTCCCTACAATAATCCACTACTGCTTTCATAGCAGATTCAACATCTGCAACTCCTCCTGTTATAATAAGTGTCCCACTGAATCTATCTACAAAACCGATATCTATATCAGCAGCTTTAGAAGCAATATCTCCTGTAATGATTGCAGTTTCGCTTGGAGTCATACATATAATTCCAATAGCTGCCTTACCATAATCAATAGTAGGATTTAATCCTAATTTTTTATATATAATATCATCAGGACTGGCGATTATGTGTGCAATCGTGATTTGCTTACCCGGAACAGTTTCCTGGATAATTCTCACTTTGCCTTCTTGTGCCAGTATATTTTGTAAATCCATGTCACAATCTCCTTTTCGACTTTTTCGATATTGATTTAAGTTAATAATACGCCACTAATGTGCATTTGTCAACTGTTCAGAGGAAGTTATGCCAGGATAAACAGGTAAAATTTGTAGCTATATAAGCAAAATTAGGTTTTATTAAATTTCCATATATTTTAATATATCTATAGAATTTCTTGAACAGATATATACAATTTTATATACTGGTATTTTTACAATGGTATTTCAAAAGATATATTCTTAAATTGCAAAAATACACCTTTGTATTATACATTGAAAGAACCTGTACACAGGTTCTTTCAATGTATTTTTAAGAGGAGTAACTTTATGTTACTTTAATATTTATTAATAATTTGTTAATGCCTATTTAAAATATCTATTTAACAATCCTTGAAATGCACTTCCATGTCTTGCTTCATCTTTACACATTTCATGTACTGTATCATGAATTGCATCATAATTCAATTGTTTAGCAAGAGTTGCCAAATCTTTTTTCCCCTTACAGGCTCCTTCTTCTGCATCTACTCTCATTTGTAAATTTTTCTTTGTATCTGCTACTACCACTTCTCCTAATAGTTCAGCAAATTTAGCTGCATGTTCTGCTTCTTCAAAAGCTATTCTTTTGTATGCTTCTGCAACTTCTGGATATCCTTCTCTATCTGCCTGACGACTCATAGCTAAATACATTCCAACCTCTGAACATTCTCCTGTAAAGTTAGCCCTTAGTTCTTCTACTACTTTTGGATCCACATCTTTAGCAACGCCTATTACATGCTCATCTGCCCAACTGATTGCTCCAGCTTCTTTCTTCTCTATGAATTTATCTGCTGATGCACCACAAACAGGACATTTTGCTGGAGGTGTATCTCCCTCATGAACATAACCACATACTGTACAAACAAATTTTTTCATTATAAATTCCTCCCTATATATTTATATTATATAATTATTTTTATAAGTTTCTTTTAACAATTATTATTATATAATATATATTATTATATTGCAAGAGGTTTTTAAAATTTTTTTATTTCTTTTAATATTTCTTTTTCTACCTTGTTACAATCAGGTACATAACTTTTCAATATCTTCATATTCCCTCTTAAGATATATTTTCCTAAAAATGCAGGAATAAGCACACTATCTCCTATAAATATAGGGAGCACTCCTCCTTCATATATTAAGTTTCCATGGCCATGAACACATGTAAATATATAAAATCTTTCCCAATCACTTTCCTCTACTGCCTCTGTATGAATATTATATAATTCTAAGGAAAATTCCCTACAAAGACATAAATAAGTTTTTTCATAGCCTTTTCTTTTCAGCGTAACCCCCCTGCTTTTTTCTCCTTTTAAATTCAAGTCTATTACATGTAGAGCTTTTTCAATATGAAGCTCTCTTTCTCTTCCATAATCATAGATTCTATAAGTTATATCGCTATTTTGCTGAATTTCTGCTACAATCACCCCTGCCCCTATAGCATGAACTAGTCCGCTTTTTATAAAATATACGTCTCCTCTGTTTACAGGCACTTTATTTAAATGTTTTTCTAGAATTCCCCGTCTAATGGCATCTTTAAATTCAGCTCCACTTACTATATTTTTAGTACCTAGTATCAAGCTGGCTCCTTCAGCTGATTCCATTACATACCAAACTTCCGATTTTCCCCAATCCTTTTCCACATTATTGGCGTATATATTGTCAGGATGAACTTGTACGGAAAGTTTATCTCTGGCATTAATGAGTTTTACAAGAAGTGGAAATCTATCTACTTTAATTTTTCTTCCTAAAAGCCTCTCTCCTTCCCTTAAAATAAGTTCATCAAACCTAACGCCCTTTAACTTTCCATTTGCTACTATTCCCATACCATTTTTGTGACATGCTATATCCCAACTTTCCCCTATTTTTCCCTCCGGTAGATTATTTCTAAAAAGCTCCAGATCTCTTCCTCCCCAAATTTTACTGTAATATAAGTTTTCAAACTTAATTGGATATAACATAATTCATCTCCTATATTTAAAATTTAATGATTATGTTATATACTTATAAAAAAGAAAACATTATTATTATTGAATAATAAAAAAAATAACATAAAATAACTAATTTAATACGTCAAAAAATAAAAAACCTTCTGACAATTAACTCGCCAGAAGATCTCTTCCAATGAAATATTTTTACCAACAATTTCAATATATTCATAATTAATTTTTAATATATTTCTCTATTTCTTCAAAACCAAGTTTACTTAGACTGCTAACTTTAAATATAGCTTCTGCTCCTGCCATACTTAACATTTCTTCTACCATTTTAACATTATTCATATCCTCACAGAGATCCATTTTAGTTATTATACCTATAACAGGTTTAGCAAATATGCTAGCAAAACTTGGAGGAAATACACTTTCCATACTCGTACAATCCTGACAAATAGCCATAATATCACAATCTGCTGAAATAATTGTAAGTGATCCATACCACTTATTTTCTATATATTGCCCCGGTGTATCTATAAATGTACCATTTATAATATCTGTAGTCTGAGTGCTGCTATAATTCATTTCTTCAGTACTTACATTCTGGCCACTCATAGCCTTACACAAAGTGGTTTTTCCCGAGCCAGTTCTCCCTATTACCATTACAATTTTCATTATAACTCCCCTATTGGCCATACTTGATACAAGTACCCAAATAATCTCCTCTAATAAATTTAATATTCTCTTAAAAAAGACTTCACATCAGAAACACCCCATGTTTAAATTTTATGCTCCAAATAAGTATTTGTCAATACCAGCATTTCTGATTTATATAATTTGTAACTATATACTTTATAAATACATATAATTTAATTAACAGTAAAAAATAGGAGTTGTATATATGTACGATTATGACTACTTTAGATTTGAAGACGACCCCATATATGATGAAATTGACTATGAAGGTGCTACTTATGATGATATGCCTGAAATATTAGATCCTGCTAATCAATTTTATTGCCCGTATATTCAGTTTTATGCATTTCACCCGCCTATGTATATGCCTAATATGTCTAGACAACAGCCTCACCACAGACTTCCACCAGGACCTCCTCCGGCTCATACTCCTTCAAAAAAAAATGCTAGTACAACAAAATCATCTTTAAAGCCATGCTTATTTAGATACACTCACATATGGCCAAAAAGAGGTAATCCATTTTGGGCATGGATTACCTACGTAGAAAGAAACACTATTTCTGGTTATAGATGGTACAGAAATAGATGGGCATATTTTGGTATGAATATAAAACAGATAGATAATTTTATATGTCAATAATCATACAGGGACATTTTTAGTCCCTGTTAATTTTTCCATTCATTTTAAATAAGTTTCACTATTTTTTTCTGATAAGTACTCCTTTTGCAGGCGAAAATCTCTGTATAAATCCATCAGACTTACATGTTTCACATTTTCAGAACTATATCCTCCTATTTTAAATGCCAGTTGTATAGAAAGTCCCAATGTCAAGGCAATTATAAGGGTTCCTATACCTACAGGTCCTCCTAGAAAATATCCTACAATCAGTACACTTCCTTCTATAAATGTCCTTATCATCCATACAGGCTTATTAGTCTTTTTTACTAAGCCTTCCATTAAACTGTCTCTCGGCCCTGCTCCAAGGTTAACCTTTAAGTAAAAATATGTTGCCCACCCTATTATTAAAATACCTGAAAACAGCATAAGTATTCGTTCCGGTAGTATATCCGCTGTCTTTATCATGTTAAATTTTTCAATTATATCAATAAAAAATCCTATAAATAGCATATTAAATATACTAGCCAGTCCTAAAGGTACATCCATAAAATGACATATTGCCAATATTAAAATTCCTACTAACTGAGATACCTGTCCTAAAGTAAAGATACTATGTTTTACTATTCCCACGTGCAATACATCCCAAGGACCCATCCCTAAATTGCAGTGCAAAGTCAACAGTATACCTACAGAATATAAGATAAGTCCCAAAAATAAAGAAGGCATTTTTTTCATAAGCTGAATCATTATATATTTTTTATTTCTCTTAATATTATTCATTTTAGTTTCTCCTACCAGTATATTAATATATATTGTATTTTATGTTAATACCCTAATTTAATAATTTCAATAAGTACTTGATATGTAACTTGTACACTAAACACTTCATTGATTATGAATTTTTATTGCCATATGCAAATTTCACTCCAAATAAATATATAAATATACCAAGTAATATTATGTACATTATAATATATACGGGATGAAACATCCATGAAGGAATAACATTATAAATAGAAAGAGTTCCAAAAAATATGAATATACCTCCTGCCGTCCATTTTATGCATTTATCCGGAATATGCTTATATATCCAGGCTCCACCTATGATCCCTATACCATCTGCAATAATCATTCCCATTGTTGTCCCTATTAATGTGAATATTGGTTCATTTGCCTTTGCAGATATGGTTATTGTCATAAGCTGAGTTTTATCTCCCATTTCTGCTAAAAAGAAGGCTATACTAACTGTAACAATAGGTCCAAATCTGCTTCTATTATCACCTTCTTTATCAATTTTATCCCCTCTTAAAGTCCAGAAACCAAAAATCAAAAAAGATATTGCGGCTACTATATTTACTAATCTCATAGATATAAGAGAACTTAAATAACTTCCCACTGCCACTGCTAGTCCATGATTAAAAATTGTGGCTATGAGTACCCCTGATAACACCTCCTTTATTTTATACTTACTGGCCATGGCCATAGCAAGCAACTGGGTTTTATCTCCCATTTCTGCAATAACTACAAGTAACAGTGCTTGTATAAATGTATCCATTAAATTTACCTCCTAAAATATAAAAAAGACTTTTACCACAATGAAATTTAAAATGTACAAATAACATTGTGTTAAAAGTCTCACTTGACTGATATCAGCCATAATAAAGCCAGACCACAAGGTCAGTATGTTGACTTTATCACCACTATAGGATAGTTACTCCCCTTTAACATCTCAATTTATAATTTTTTCTCTAATAATTCTATCATAATTTTTATATATAGTAAAATATAATATACTTTAAAATATTCGTTTTCAAGAAATTTTTTCTATATGATAATCCTCCAATAAGCATGCCCCAGCCAACTACAACAATGGAATCCCATTTACGCAGGAGAGAACAAGGCTGTAATGTATAAGAGGCTAAAGTAAAGGCAGAACTAAGACCCCAAAATAATCCTAATTTAGAAATAGACAATGCATGAATATTTCCACGGATAATCATAAAAAAAGTACCTACTATGGCTAAAACAATAGCTACTGATTGTCTTAAGCCTGGTATTTTTCTTAAACACATTTTTAATATATACTTAATTTTTCCAAATAATAATTTATATTTTATACATAAGTGCAATAGTAAACAGAAAAAATAAATCATATATATTTAAAATTTGGAGGGAGTTATATTGGAAAACACGCATGATTTTCATTCACCTGCAATAAATCTCATTGGAGTTGGAGCCATTAAAGATTTACCATTAGAATTGATGCCTTATAAATTAAGTAAAGCTTTAATTGTTACGGACAAAAATATAATAAAACTTGGTTATGTTGAAATGGTAGAAAAAATATTAAAAAGTTTATTTATCTCTTACGATATATTTGATGGCATTTTACATCCAGATTGTACTATTTCATTTGTGGAGGATGCCCTTACCTACTTTAAAAAAGGATTGAATATATTAAAACGAAACTACCAAATTATAATATCCATAGGAGGTGGAACTAACCATGATTGTGCAAAAGCTGTAGCTATTATAGCAACAAATGGCGGCTCTATAGAGGATTACGAAGGATATGAAAAAATGAAAAAACCTGCTCTGCCAGTAATATCAATAAATACTACTTCTGGTTCAGGATCTGAAATATCAAATTTTGCAATTATAAAAGATGACAGCAGAAAGGTAAAAATGACTATAGGGGATCCTAAAATGATGCCTATTATATCTGTAAATGATCCCATGTTTATGTCAACTATGCCTCCAGAAGTAACTGCCAGCTCCGGCATTGATGTTCTAAGTCATTCAATAGAAGGCTTTGTATCTACTGAATCTTCACCTATTACAGATGCCCTGGCAATGAAATCTATGAAATTAGTTTTTAGGTATTTAAAAAGAGCCTATGAGAATGGGAATGATTTAGAAGCTAGAGAACAAATGATGTTTGCTAATATCATGGCTGGAATGGTCTTTAATAACGCAGGATTAGGATATGTTCATTCCATGTCCCACCAATTAGGACCATTTTATGATCAAATTCACGGAACTTGTAATGGAATTTTACTGCCCTATGTATTAGAATTTAATTCTCCATCAATACCCGATGAAAGAATCTTTAAAATGAATGAGATCATAGGATTAGAAGCACAGACAAAGAAAGATGCAGTTAATAATATTAAACATAGTATTCAAAATCTCTGTGAAGATATTGGTCTTCCAACTCATTTGAGTTCTTTAGGATTTAATGAAAAAGATTTAGAATTTCTTTCGAAAAATGCAGAAAAAGATATAAGCTCCCTTACAAACCCAAGACAAGGAACTTTTACAGATATAATGAATATTTTTAAAGCTGCTATTTAAAATCAATTCAAAAGCTCTAATATAAATAATCCATAAGAAAAAGGGCTTCTCCAGCCCTGATTCCTTTACCTCAATTTAAATTATTCTCTTAAAATTTTAAAAAGCTCCTCTTTATTTTTGGGTATGCTATTATTCCAAGATATTTTATTATTTTCATTCAAAACCTCAAAAACTTCCAGAACCAGAGGCTTTTGAAGATAACATTCATCTATCAATTTATTATCTGAAAAAATCTCATAAGGTGTTCCCTCTTTAGCTATCTCTCCATTTTTCATAACAAAGATATAATCTGACCAGGAATATGCCAGTTCTACATCATGAGTTGATAAGATCACAGTAATACCTTTTTCATTAATGTCATTGAATATATCAATAATCTGTGTGGCATGTTTGGGATCAAGGCTTGAAGTGGGTTCATCAAATACTATTATTTCTGGATTCATAACAAGTATATCTGCAATCGAAACTCTTTTCTTCTGTCCATAACTTAAAAAATGTACAGCCTTTTCCCTATAATCATACATGCCTATATTTTTCAAGGCAGTTTCCACTCTTCTTTTCACTTCGGTTTCACCAAGCTTTAAATTCATAGCTCCAAAAGAAACCTCTTGATATACACTTGCTGAGAATAATTGATTTTCTGGATCTTGAAAAACAATTCCAATATTTTTTCTCAATTCCAATAAAGATTTTTGATTATACTTCATCTCACTCCCTTTATATATCAAGCTACCTTTAGTAGGTCTTAAGACTCCATTGAAATTTAAAAATAGTGTAGATTTTCCAGATCCATTAACACCAACAAAAGATATTTTTTTCCCTTTTTCTATTTTTAAATTTATATTATTTAAAGCTTTAGTACCATCTGGATACTGAAAACTTAAATTCTTTGTTTCCAGTATATATTTACTCATATGATCCCTCCAAAAATACCTTTGTTAAAACTTATACATATGGCTATAATTTCTATAATAATTATTATTAACATATTCCCATATGAAACTTTATAATTATTTTCTATTAAATTTATTTCTCCATCATAACATCTGGATTCCATTGCAGTATAAATATCCTGTGAACGTCTATAAGAACTTATAAATAAACAACTTATCAACTTTCCAAGGGAATTATAGCTAGTCTTTATTGTTGAGTATCCCAGTCTTGAATTTTGTGAGATAAAGATCATATTGGCTGTATCTAACAATACAAAAATAAATCTATATATAAGTCCCATTAGTTCCACAAACAATTTAGGTACTTTCAATTTTCTCAATACCATTAATACCTCAAAAATAGGAGTTGACAAAGCAAGAAAATATAAGCACGAAACTGCAGCAAGAGCCTTGAAAAATATTTTTAAAGACATTTCAATACTTTCTCTTGTACAGCCTAGTTTGATATTTAATATGGTAAAACCAAATAATACATCTTTACTATTTCCAATTACATTTATAGCAATGGTAATAACCCCAATAATGAGAAAAATCATAGGAATCAACATTAATTCCAAGTATGCTCTACCTGGTATTTTTCCCTTAAAAAGGGTTATAATGCCCATGAGTACTGTAATTATCAATGAATACACTATATTGTTTAAGAATATACATAATACCATAGTAAAAATACTGAATATAACCTTTTCCATGGGACTAACACTTCTTAATTGAGATGTATAGGCCAGCTTGTCTATGGAAATCATAGTTTATCTTTTTCCACTTTCTTAGACTTGCCTTTTGAGTATCCTAGATAATAACATACTATTCCTGAACCGATAGCTGCCTGCAATGCAAATAAAAGACTTTCTATTTCACCGCTTGGGGGCTCCCAGACTGAGGAAAACCAAGGCTTATAATTTTTGTCAATTTGGGTGATTGCCTTTTTTGCTTTATCATCTGAGCCTACAAATTCGGCATTTTTCATAAATACTAATGGAATAATTGCTATTAATATCACAAGAAAAGCCAATAGTAAATTTTTCTTGAATATATTATTAGTTTTATTTTCTACGCTCATATTTATTATACCTCCTTTGATATAACACCTAGCTGTACAAGTTCTTCCCTATTATAATTATTTAAAAGATTAAAAACTATAACAGTTAGTAATCCCTCACTTATCGCAAGAGGAATTTGGGTTACGGCAAATATACCCATAAACTTGGTCATAGAAACCAATACTCCTCCTGTTGTATCAGGAAATGCCAGAGCAAGTTGAATTGAGGTTGTAACATAAGTCATTAAATCTCCCAGCATGGCAGCAGTAAATACAGCTATTGATGGTGATACATTCATTTTCTTCAAGAACTTGTACAAGAAATAGGATACCAACGGACCAATTACAGCCATAGAAAAAGTATTGGCTCCAAGAGTAGTCAATCCTCCATGTGCAAGAAGTAATGCTTGAAATATAAGAACTATAAGGCCTAAGACACTCATAATTGCAGGTCCAAAAAGTACAGCCCCAAGTCCTACTCCTGTCGGATGAGAACAACTTCCTGTAACCGATGGAATTTTCAAGGCAGATAAAACAAATGCAAATGCGCCTGCCATAGCTATTAGCATTTTTATTTTAGGATTTACTTTTATCTTTTGTTTTATAGAAAATAATCCCACCACAACAAAAGGTATACATACAACACCCCACGCTATACACCACTTTGCTGGAAGAAAGCCTTCCATAATGTGCATAGCAGATACATCTTTAGGTATAAATAATAATGCAAGAAAAATTCCCAATGAAATTTGATACTTTTTTGACATAAACAAAAACCTCCTGTTCTAAAATTTAAAATTACAGCACAAAAAGTAAATAATCCCCCTAACAAAAGCATTAAAAGGATAAGACAAAAACTATACTCATTCATAAGGAATTTAACAAGTACATTTCATTTTTTGACACCCCCTATCACTCGTAGAGACCATGGTCAAAAATATAGGCAGGTCTTCTGACTCAAGAATCCTCATTTAAATACCCCTTCCCTGTTTCCAAGTGGTTACTAATGTATTTAAATTCATCTAATACAGCTACGGGATAGTCCAGGAATTTCACCTGATTCCCTTTTAATTAATAAATTTTGATTAAACCTATATTTTATTATTAAATTTTGCTATTATTGTATATAATACACTATAAGCATATCATTATTAGTCAGTAAAATCAATATAATTACGCTTCAAAATACCCCATAAAAAATTTTTAGTGGATAATTAGATAAAACAAGACAAGTTAATGATACAAAACAAATATTTTGTATCATTTTATTATAATACATTTTGTAAAAACATGCAAACATTGCATAATATATTTATAATTTTAAGTTTAAATGTAGATTTTTTATCTTATTCAATATAATTATCACATAAATATCATCATTAAGTTTAATTAAATTTAAAATATGCTACCATAACAATACAAAATATTTGTTTTGTTTTAATAAAATATAAAATATAATAATATTTAAAACACAAATTTTATTATGGAGGTTTTATGAACATATTTATAGCTAGACAACCTATCCTAGATAAATACAGTAAAATTTATGGATATGAGCTTTTATTTAGAAATGACATGAAAAAAAATAAATATAGTGAAAATGATGGAGATAAAGCCACTATGGAAATTATAATAAATAGTACATTTTATATGGATATAAATAAAATAACTCAAAATAAAATGGCTTTCATCAATTTTACTGAAAATATTTTAACTTCACAAATATTTCAAATAATTTCACCTAAAACTATTGTAATTGAAATTTTAGAAAATATAAAACCATCCAATAAAATAATAAATGCATGCAAAATTTTGAAGCAAAATGGTTTTACACTGGCTTTAGACGATTTTACTTTTAGTTCTGAATATAAACAACTTATTAAATTAGTAGACATAATAAAAGTAGATTTTAATATAACTAGAGGTTACGAACGAAAAAATATAATTAAATTAATTAACACTATAAAGTCTAAAGATATAAAATTTCTTGCAGAAAAGGTTGAAACACTTGATGACTTTAATGAAGCTATAGAATACGGCTATACATATTTTCAAGGATATTATTTTAGCAAACCTACAATTATATCAGGTAAAAAAATACCTGAAAATGAACTTATATATATAAAACTATTGAAGGAAGTAAATTCAGAGGAAATCTCCATAAATAATGTTGAAAACTTAATTAAGAATGATGTTTCACTTTCTTATAATTTATTAAAGATAACAAACTCTGCTAAATTTTGCTTGAAAACTAAAATAGAATCAGTTAAACAGGCTCTTATTTATTTTGGTGAAGACAGAATAAAAAAATGGATAAATCTGACCTGCTTAAAATTAATTTCTCATGATAAACCTGAAATATTCATGATCAACACACTAGTCAGAGCCCATTTTGCTGAATTAATATTTATTAAATTGGGGTTGGCAAAAGACTCCTTCAATGCATTTTTAACAGGAATGCTATCCTTAATAGATATAATATTAGAAAGACCTTTAAACGAAATATTAAAAGAATTGAACATATCAAATGAAGTTAAGAGCGCCTTATTGGGGGAAAAAAATAATTATTATAAAGTATTAAAACTAATTATTGCATATGAAAATGAACAATGGGATAAAGTAAAATTACTAAACTTAGATTTTGGCCTAAATTATACAGATTTAATAAATGCCTATTTTCAATCTATATATCAGGTAAATTTATATTTATAATCATTCATCCCTTTGTTCTTTTTAGTTAAGTGCAAAAATCACACAAAAACTTATCTAGGGGTATAGAACAGTACCTATTCCCTACTTTGGAAAAATTGGGAGTACTAGCTAATTGCAATCTTTAAATAAAAAATTGCACTATTAGTTTACTTTTAATTATATTTAAATTCATTGGAGGTATTATAAAAACATGACTAAAGATATTAAAAACAATCATATTTACGATGATGTAAGTTCACTTAAGATACAGGATATTATAGATATTGAACTACTTCAAAAATTTCAAGATAATTTTGCAGAAAGCATAAATATTGCCAGCGTAACTGTAGATATGGATGGAAACCCTGTAACAAATCCAAGTTCTTATACAAATTTTTGTTTAAATCTTACCCAGTCTACCGATATGGGTACCAGACGCTGTGCTGAATCTCATAGAAAAGGAGGTATAGAAGCAGCAAGAACAGGAAAACCTTACATTTATACCTGTCACGCAGGATTAATAGATTTTGCTGTTCCCATATTAGTAGAGGATATACAAATAGGCTCAATTTTAGGAGGTCAAATTTTAACTTCTGCTCCCGAAGAATCCCTATATAGAAACACTGCAAAAGAACTAGGAATTGATGAGGCTAAATATTTACAAGCTGTAAATGAAGTAAATATTAGTACTGAAAAAAATATAAGAGCAGCTGCAGAAGTACTATATGTTATTTCAAATGCACTATCGAAAATTGGTTATCAGGAACTAAAACTTAAAAATACCTCTGAAACACTTTTTGATAATTTAAATCAAGTTTCTGCAATTATGGAAGAGCTATCTGCATCCTCAATTAATGTTACGGATAATCAGCACGTATTAAATAAAGAAATTATTAATATTAAAGATATATCTTTGGAAATAAACTCTATATTGGATGGAATAAAATCCATAGCTGATCAGACTAAAATGCTTGGATTAAATGCTGCTATAGAAGCTGCAAGAGCAGGTGATTCAGGAAGAGGTTTTGGCGTGGTTGCCACAGAAATAAGAAAGTTATCTCAGAACTCAAAAGATACAGCTGTAAAAATATCAGAGCTTACTAAAAAAATTCAAGACTCTGTAGAAAAAACCGTAGAGTCATCAAATTCTACCCTGCAGACTACACAGCAACAAACCTCTGCCATCCAGGAAACCAATGCAAATTTACAGGAAATCACATTAATTGCAGATCATTTGAATAAATTAACATCTTAATTCATCAAGTGATTCTAAGATTCAATTGGAGTTTGCTCATTTAGAAAAACTTATCCTTGATCATATCAATGCTTATCCCCCACTTTGAAAGAGGTGGGGGGATTCTTGATCCAACCCTAATTTTAGTACAACAGGAATCGATAAATTTAATAAAATCTTGTACGGCCGTGTTTACCTTCATTATTACAGATACCACTATAATAAAATAATTTTACTATAATATTCAAACACCATAATAAAGAAATACCAAACATAGTATCATAACATAGATTCAATAAAAATAAATGTTTACCAAAATCTCCATGTCCTGAACCAATAACTGGTAAAATAAATTGTGACGAACCTGCTGCTAAAATAAATATTAGCATTAACAAAATAAGTCTTGTAGTTTTATCTTTTCTCCTTATAAAATAAATTATTACTACACATAGATACATAACTGAAAATAAAATAAAAATATAAATATTATGATGTAATTGGGGGTATTTATCTTTAAGTTTTGTTCTAAATGTATTTATATTTTTATTAGCATCGTATTCTCCTTTAGCAAAGTTCCATTTACCCGGTATAGAAAAGTCATAGGCATTCATTGCAGAATCCTGAATTTTTTGCCACATTCTATCTGGGTGTTTTAAATAAAAACACAGGATCTTTACTGGTGATATATTAGGATAGAATTGTTCTATCATCTCTTTTCTTAATGGATCTGCATCAGAATTTCTATTATAAAAAGATTTTCCATAAAAGACTATAAATTTTTTATTTAATCCAAGTTCTTGTAAATCTTTTTCTGGATTCTCAGAGCCTCTTAGAATACCTGAAAAAACTGCCTGATACATATTGTTTTGATTCATTCTACCTGTCAATGAAATATAGGAGACACCACAAAGTATAAATACAAGTAGTGAAGATATTACAATACACTTTCTACAATTCCTGTCCTTATAATAAATAAATAATCCTATATACACCATAATCATAAAAACAAATAACGGAATCTCCTGTGCCTTAGATGTCAAAAAACCTGCAGATGCTATAAAAAAGTATACAAAGTATCTTATTTCAGGGTTATCTCTAGTTATTAGTGTCAAATATGTTCCAATACTTAGAAAAAAGAAAACAATTGTACCTGCCTCTCCAAAAAAAGAGTTAAAATAAGATATATAAGATGTGTCCGTAAAAATTAAAATAATATAAATACCTGCTAACACTTTTAATGAAGTAGAAAATCTTTTGAAGCTAACTATAAGAAATACTGCTAACACAAATATTGCTGAATATACAAATGCTAAGTATCTTATATCAAATATATTGTTACTAGAGTTATTTATGAATAATGAAATAACTACAGCTAATTTTAACAATATACTTCCAGATACCCAATTTTTGTAGAATAATAAAAATATTAAAAATATATCTGGTATTGACATCAAATAATGTATATGTACGAATCCATCGTAAATTTTATTATAACTATTACATAAATTTGAGAGTCCTCCATATAAGAACAATCTCTCAAAATCTCCATTATCACATTTCCCTATAATTGGATAAATAAAAAGAGTATTTATTAATATGATAATTATAGGTATCAAGATTATTATTTCTATTAAATATTTTTTCATTATATTATATATTTTTATAAACATTTATACTCAATTTTCTCCCCTTTTATAAAATAGCCACTCTAAATTAAAGGAATAACAAACCCTCTAATGAAAGTAGCTTTAATTTTAGCATTACCTCAATAATTTAAAACTTCCAAATTGACTAACGAATTTATAATAATATCTGCAACCAACTTAAGTTTTGATTCATCTATAGTAGAAATTGTATCCTGTGGACCATTTATTTTTAAATTTTTATCATAAACCTGTCCGATACATAATGATGGAATTCCAGCTTCATCGAATACAGCATAATCGCTAAATTCTTTAACTGTTTTCTTTACAGTCATATATTCAGGAATATTTTTTAATAACATAGTAGCGTAATTTTTTTCTCCATTTATAGTAAATATAGATGGCTTACTACCATCCTTTTGTGCTATTGAGTCAATATTTATAACTGCCTTTATATTTTTTTTATCATTAGAAGATAAATTTTTTATATAATATCTAGAACCTAAGTAACCTATTTCTTCACCTCCAAAAAAAATAAATCTGCATTCATAATCACTTGATATATTTTTTAACAATCTAGCTGTCTCCATAACTACCGAAACTCCAGAAGCATTGTCATTTGCACCAACAGAATCTTTATTACAATCATAATGTGCACAAATGATTATAATACCTTTATTATAATTTACTTTACTCTTTTTAATTGATATTAAGTTTTGACTGCTATTAAACTTTACTTCACCACTTTCTGAGTAATCAGAAGGTACAGAAAATGTCTGTAACTGTGTTTTATATCCGTAGGATTCAAGTTTATTTTTTATGTATTTACAAGCTTTTTTTTCATCATTTGAGCCAACAGCTCTACTACTACCAGTCAATGTTTTAACAGTATCCATCATTAACTGTTTATTTGATTCTTTCACTACGTTATTAGATACTGCTGATTGTTTTTTATTACTAAAAAATAAATTATTACAACTAGAAAAAGAACAACAGCTTATTAGGGTGTGTCTGAAAACTAAATATTGCGAAAGAAGCGAGTTTTAGGTAAAATAAGATAAAAAACTCGGAGGGTGCAAATATGTCACAGAAGCGTTATGAAATATCAGATGAACAATGGGATCAAATAAAAAACTTAATTCCAATAGCAAAAACAGGACGACCTCCAAAAGACAACCGACTTATATTTAATGCCATACTATGGATTGCAAGAAGTGGTGCAGCATGGCGTGATTTACCAGAACGCTTCGGTTCATGGAAAACTGTATACAGTCGTTTTTGTAAGTGGCGTAACGATGGTACTTTATTAACAATTTTTAAAGAGTTAACCTCAGATGCAGATTATGAAAATTTAAGCATTGATTCAACATGTATAAAAGCCCACCAGCACAGTGCTGGTGCTAAAAAGGGGCTGTAAACAGCGAAACAAAACAGCATATTGGACTGAGTCGCGGCGGACATACAACAAAAATTCATGCAGTTGTTGATGGACTTGGCAATCCAATCCATTTTCAATTATCATCTGGCAATCTACACGACAGTACACAGGCCGTAGATGTTCTTTCCAACGTTGATATAGAAGGCAGCAATATCCTGGCAGATAAGGCATATGGCACAAATGAAATTAGAGAATATATTACTTCAAAGAAATCCTCATATACTATTCCACCAAAATCAAATGTAAGAGAACCATGGAATTGTGACTGGTGGCTGTACAAGGAACGTCATTTAGTTGAATGTTTCTTTAACAAAATCAAACATTTTAGAAGAATTGCAACTCGTTATGACAAGCTTGCTGATTCTTTCCTTGCTTTTGTTTATATTGCTGCTATTTTTATTTTATCTAAGTAATTTATTGTTGCATTGTTTTCAGACACACCCTAATAAAAATATCGATATTAAAATTATATTTTTTTTCATCATATACTCCTGATATTATTAAGCCTAAATTCCCAATACATTCATACTAAAACTACATTCATCATATATACTTTAAAGATCTCCAGTTATTGCCAGGAATTTAGGCTTAATCATTTTTTAATGTATTCGTGTAATTACCATTATTTAACTAATATCTTTTATAATAGACATTCTAAATTATTAAATTAATTTTTTATACTATCAGATGAGAAGCCTAAGTACAGTTACTCCCATATCTTCTTTGTATCTTCATTTTCAAGTAAGGCATACCTGACATTATTATTTGAACATGTTTTTACTATCTTAGCAAATGAAACTGAAGTTGAGCCTTCTGTAATGATATTTGAACCACTATACGTATCATAAGTTACATAAACATCATTAAATGAAATATTTAGATTATGAAGATCTTTAAAATTCTTCAATACAGAAATATCTTTTATATGGTTATATCCATCCCTTGAACCACCACTTAAATTAATTTCTTTAATGCGTAACTAAATGTTAAATTCAAACTCTTCAAGTTGGTTAAATTCTCAATGCCATCTAAAGATTTAAGTTCTTTTTCTTTATATGATAAGTTGAGTTCATCTATCTTTAATACATCGTTTTTTAATATATCTCCCTCTGGTTTATTCATTTTCTCTCTTAAGGCTTTTTCCAAAGTTTTATTTGTAAATGTGATCTTATGGTTATCTAGGGCACTTACTTTTAAACTGGATGATGTCAATCCTACTATTCCCATGCCCATAATAACTATGAGTCCAAATAATATGCTTTTCCATGATGTTCTTTTATATTTTGATATCATAATGATTCTCTTCTTTATTTCAGATTTGCTGCTAACTATTGAGGTAGTACCAATTAAAATCTGTGATTCATTAGTTAACTGTATCAACTTTATAATTGCACTTCCATACTTTATATTTTCCCCATGTCCTAAATACTTCATGGCACAGTTATCACATGCAATTTCACAATCCTGTCTCATCTTATAAAATCCATACCATATCACAGGATTATACCAGTAAATATTTAGTATTATCAATATCCAATTTACTAAAGTATCTTTTCTTTTAAAATGAGAAAGCTCATGTAATAAAATATACTTGAATTCATCTTCTGAAATACTTTCCAAAATCTTTATAGGTATAAAAATTGAAGGCTTGATAACCCCATATATACACGGATTGTTTATTTTATAGGTATATACTAAATTTACTTTTTCTTTAATAGCCATTATGTCTAAACAATCATCTAAAATTTTATTAATATTAGATGATTGCTGGTAAGTAGATAATTTTTTAATAAGCCTAATCCTTATAATTCCATATAATACAAATATACTCATGATCATAATGCCTAGAATCCATATACATATAAATATAAACTCATAATCAATTTTTTTATCTGGTTCAGGTATACTATTTGAATTTATAGTATTTTTAGATTTTTCTGTAGTTCCAGTGTTTTTTATAGGTTCTACCTGTTTAACATCTGATATGGTAAAGTTATTTTTATTAATTTTAAAAACATGATCTGCCCCAGCAGCCCTTATATCCACTATAGAATTAAATATATTAAATATACTGAAATTGCTCTCGGGGGCATACGGGACGATAAGTTTTATTATTAACAAAAACCATATACAGTAGTGAAATTTGACATTAAGCCTTTCCCTTAAAATTAATTTTATTAAAAGTATAAATATAACTAAAAAGCTTCCCTGCAGTGACATTAAAAATAGTATTTTTACTATATTTACCATATCTAAACCTCACCATCATCTATTTATGGGCATTATTTAAAATTTTTTTCAATTCTTCAATATCTTTTTCTGACAGGTTCTTAGTTTTTATAAAGTTCATCAGCATCAAATTGAAAGATCCATTAAATATTTTATTTAAAAAAGACTTACTCTCTGAAATTTTGTATTCCTCTTCATTAATCAAGTTAATAGTAGTATTCTTTTCCTTCCTTCTGAAAATCAATGGCCCCTTTATTAAGTAATCTATTTATTAATGTCTTTATGGTATTAGGCTTCCATTCAGTCTTACCTTTAAGCTGTCCAATAATTTTATTTGCTGTTATATTGGGGTTTTTCCATATTATTTTCATGATTTCTAATTCCGCATCAGAGATTGCAACTATTTTCCTCAAAAAATATTCTCCTTTCTGTTTACAGATGTAATTTATAATTTAATATTACGCCTGTAAATAATACAAGTCAATAATTATATATCAAACAACATATGATTTCCACATTAAATTATAGTATTTGTATATTGGATTGTTAGTTATAGAATACATTGCATCCATAAGCTCTATATGAGTTGCATGGTATTGTATATTCATGTTAGGATACTGATCCTTTCTTGTAAGATATGCTGTATCATAAGCTGTCATACACCCTAAATCATATTTGTGTATAACTTTTAGAAGTGTATCATTACAATTAACAAACATCTTATGAGCATCCTCGTTATATATACTATCTTTAGTTTGAGATAAATCATAAATACCTATAATAGTAAATATAAAGCCATTTAAAGTATATGATTTTGGTGTAGTAATGTACTCTTGAAAAAATACATTATCAGTTCCATCTAAATCCTCACTAGTATCTTTGGTGCCACCTTCATTTACTGGTATACACATAAACATATAAGCTTTATCTGCGGCATGTAAATATTTATTATCACCTGTTACCTGATAGGCCCGTACAAAGGCACTTATAGCCTGTCCTTGAGCTAATGATGATACCCAGCCTGGTTTATAGATATCACTATTTACATAATGCTTGAAATTAAAATCAAGTCTCATGGCACCTGAAGGACTCTGCCGGGATAATAATTTATCAATTGAATCTATAAATTGTTTTCTAGTACCAGTTCCATTTTTATATCTACCAAATGCAGTTAAAGAAAATTGTGCTATTGTTACAGGATTATAATGAAAATTTCCATCCCCCCCATTATAAGCACTATATTTAACCATAGGTAGTCCATTTTCATCAAGATGAGTAAACTCACTTTCATGATAACAAGTTTCTTTACTGGCATTAAAATAATCGCCTGTGGTTGTATAGTTAACTCTATCTAAAAATATATATCCTATTTTTTTAAATTCATTACTCTTAGCCTTACTATCTTCTAAGTATTTAATTGTTTCAATTGGCTCTAATGCATGTCCATGCTGTGATAATATAAGATATGCTTGTGCTTTTAATTTCAAAGATTTACTTGATGAAGAGTTGTTTATAACAGCTTCATATCCTTCAATAGCCTCTTTATAACTCCCTATTGAATGTTTATATTTAGAGTAACTTAATATAGTTTCCGGATCATTATTAATTGACGTATAAACATTTACAGCAGAAGGTAGTCTGCTATTTTTAAAAGATACATTTATAATAGTTAATATTATTACAGCAAGTATTACTATTATAATTCTATCATTAATTTTATTATTTTTCATTAACATCAACTCTCTTTTTTAACTATATTTTAAATTGGATTCCAACTATATGACTTACAATAACAAATGACTAATTTCAAAAGTAATTCTGGAGAATTCTTATATTAATCTGTTAATAAAATTTATATAGCTAAGAATTGGTGTATAAACTTACTTTTCAATTTCATTTCCATTATATTATTAACAAAAATAATACTACAATGCAAAAAGCATGAAATAGCTTATTTCATACATGAAAAACATTCTAATTCCCTTCAACAACTTTTCATGTCAAAAAAACACTGTTTCATGCTTTTTGTATTTACATTTTATATGAAACCTATTAAAGTTATAATGTGGATTTATGCATAAAGGAGGTTAAATATGTTGGATAAAACAATTTTAAAAAGAGTATTTTCATTAAGAAATATCCTATTTATATTTATTTTGCAATTATTAATTATTGTTTTATGCGTAAGTTGTAAGAACAAAACAGGTTACGACTTTTCAGATTGGCCTTATACTATTCAGGACGTTTATGGCTCTAAAATATTTGTACACAATCCTGTAGATGGACTATTGATTGATGTTAAGAAAAAGAAGATAACAAAGCTTTTTGACTCCGAAAGAGTAGATGCCACAAGAGTACAGGGAAGTACAACTGTCATTAGCACTATTAGTCCAGATTGTAAACACATTATCTTTAGATTTGATGGAGCAGATGAAGATTTAATTGACAAAAATGAAGATAAAGATCAATTAAAAATATATGATATACAATCTAAAAAGTTAAAAACTCTCATTAAAAAAGGTGGATACAATGCAGTGGGCTGCTGGTCAAAGGATAGTAGTAAATATATATTTAGCAGCAATAGATTGGATAGTATATACATATATGATGTAAAAAGTAACAAGAGTAAAGAAATAAAAAGACCTACTGGGAAGTTTAAGCGCAATTGTAATATTGTATATATTAAAGACAACTATATTCTTTGTGTCATTGATAATAGTTTATATCAGTATTCAGATAATAGCTGGAATAAAGTGCTAGATGACTGGGATGGATACATCTACAGCAATAGTGCAGATAACTGTTATTTAATAGATAAAAATCAAGTTTCAAAATTGGTACCAAGAACAAGACAAGTTAACAAAGTATACTCAATACCAGCGAATTTAAATGCTATTCCAGTATTTGATACTACAGATATGTTCGCGTTTCTAAACGACAATGAAATTCATGTATTTGATACATTAACCAATAAAGAAATTCTATTTAATGTACAAGATAAATTAGAAGATTTTCCAGCATATTATATTTCCCCAAATAAAGATAAAATTCTTATGAGGTCTTATGATGATGATAAAATTACAGTAGCTACTATAGGCAGTTCTAAAATTTACAAATATGATACACGTAAAAAACCATCCCATTACCCTGCTGGCTGGTATGATAATGATTCCTTCATTTTAATAGATGGAGAAAATGTAAAGAAGCCAAAGGCAGTAAATATAAAAACGCAGAAGGAAAAAAACTTAATTGGTTGGTAACATATGTCTCTACTCTTGTTAATTCACTAAGGCTTAATAAAAATAATGCTTTGAAACAAAATTTAATTACAGGGTTTAATAATAAGAATGTATTAAAGGAGAGACTTAAAAATATGTTTAATTTTAAAAAGAGAAAAAAGGATGTCCTTATAGGAATTTTAGTTATAGCGGTAATCACAGTCTCACTCATTAGTGTTAATATATTTTCTAAAGATGATGGCAGTGATAAAATAAATACTAAAGGACAATTACTACAGCCTAAACAAGTAGTTGAAAATTATATAAAATATTTGAATAAAAATGATAAAAAAGTTCAAAAAAATTTGATGACTAAAGAGTATTATTCTATAATTTGGGGAAGAGGTTCTAAAGATACCAATAATATTAAATACATTAATTATATTAAAATCGAAAGTATATCAGAAGAGACTAACCCCTTTCAAAAGAAATCATACCTGGAAAATGGAAGAGGACGAAGAAATGGTGCAACAGAAGAAAATGTAAAAATTTATAAAATTGAATTCATTGATGTAAATTGGGTATTTCATAGAGATAAAGAGACTAAATGGTGTACCGTTATAAGAAAAGACAAAAATTCACCTTGGTTAATTGATGATTGGGGAGAATAACAATAAATATCCATCACCTGGCTTTTTCTTGTTTTATTGGTATTGAAACATTCATATCTATATCATTTGGTGCATTATCTAAATTAATTATATAATCGCTGAAAGTTTAATATGCCTAGTAAGATATGAACTAAAAGCTGCAGCCTCTTCTTTTGATAAGTATTGTAATATGTGGTTTGATAATTCCCTGATTCCATTTTATGTTATTAATTTTTCTTTTTTTAGCCCTCCTTATAAAAACAGATTTCTATTATTTATTGTACTATTTTTATTCTAGCACCAACAAACTTCTTCTGAACCTTGAAATTACTTAACAAAAATAATATTTCATTTAAAAGCACTTGACATATATATTCTACATATGTAGAATATATATTAAGGAGGTGCTTTATATTGTCAATTATGAAAATTCCTGAATCAGAGCTAGAAGTGATGAAAGTTATCTGGAGTGGTGAAATTCCTGTATCTTCAAAAGAAATTATTAAAACCCTGGAAGAAAAAAAAGGGTGGAAAAATACTACTATTTTAACACTGCTTTCACGTCTCACAAAGAAAAATTTCATAACATCAGCAAAGGGTAAAAAAATTACTTATTATACACCCATTGTAACAGAAAATGAATATTTAGGATTGGAAACAAGGGACTTCTTTAAAAAAGTCCATGGAAGTTCATTAAAAAGTTTTATTACCACACTTCATGATAATAATGATATTACAGAAGATGATTTAGATGAGTTAGACAAATGGATTAGAAATAGGTGATAGTATGATTGAGATATTCATGAAAAATCTTTTAAAAACCTCTTTAACAGGCAGCATAATAATTATACTCATTCTAATTTTAAGAAAAACATTATTTAAAAGATATACCAGTGCCTTTAATTATTATATATGGCTGGCTGTAATACTTAAAATGATTATGCCTTTTAAAATTCCAATTTATATTCCAGAAAAGATATCCAATACTTTTCAACACTCCCCAACTAATGTAAAGACAATTATAGAAAGTGGAATTTCTTTAAGTGAAAGTATGAAAATAAAAAACAGTCCTGATATGATAACTGACAGCTACCCTATGGAAAACTACTTCACAATACTGTTTTATATATGGCTCATTGTGTCAGTAATATTTTTAGCTTATCATATTATTTCCTATATTATTTTCAACAATAAAATCAAACACTTCACTTATGATATACCTGACAGTAAAATTAGAAATATATATTCAGAATTGTTAGTTGAAATGAATATTAAAAGAAAAATTTCTCTCAAGTTCTGCCGGGGAATCTCAACACCTCTGGGTATTGGAATATTTAATTCCTGTATATTAATTCCTTCAGTTTTATATAATACTCAAGAATTAAAATATATCTTAAAACATGAACTTATGCATTATAAAAAATATGACATGATGTATAAGCTTTTAGTATTAATAATTTCATCCATGCATTGGTTTAATCCTATGGTTTATGTTATGTGCAGAGAAATAAACAAAGACTGTGAATTGTCCTGTGATGAAGCTGTACTTAAAAAGTCAGATATGGAAGAAAGAAAATTATATGCATCCGCTCTTGTTAATTCACTAAGACTTAATAAAAATAATGCTGTAAAGCAAAATTTAATTACAGGGTTTAATAATAAGAATATATTAAAGGGGAGACTTAAAAATATGTTTAATTTTAAGAAGAGAAAAAAAGGTATAATTCTTATACTTTTAGTTGTGACATTAACTGCAGTATCATTGATTAGTGTTAATATATTTGCCCAAAATAACATAAGTCAAAAAAACAATGTAACTGGTAATAGAGAATTATTACAGCCAAAACAAGTAGTAGAAAATTATTTTAAATATTATAGTGAAAAAGATCAACAACATGTGGAAAAATTATTAACTAAAGAAGCCATTGGCCCTAATCCTATATGGGTATTTAAATATATAGAATACTTTAAAATTATTAGTATAAACGAAGAATCAGATCCTCTTTTCAAAAATGGTTATTTATCCCATGGCAGAGGAAGTATTAATGGGGTCAAAAAAGAGAATGTAAAAGTATATAGAGCTAAATATGATGTAAAATATACAGAAGGTTCAGTTGTTCCTGAAGAAAATGGAAATCACACATGCTGGTTTTATGTAATTAGAAAAGATAAAAATTCACCCTGGCTTATAGATGATATGGGGCAGCCTTAATTTTATTCTATTTAATTAATAAATCGATTACCATCATATTTATTATTATGAGTTAGGAGTAAAGTCAAAAAACTATGCTAATTTCTTAGTTTATTAGCATAGTTTTTCTATACCTTCATAGGCAAACTTATCTATTACCATAATAATAGCGGCATATAAAAGTTACAGCTACTTTACTGTTGCTTTTTACACAAATCATTACATATTCAAGCTTAACTATATATCCTAAAAACCCTGATTTGGGAGTATCTCCCTGGAAATACGCTACTTAACGGCCAATTTTTTTTAAAATCACTATGGCAACAGTATAAGTAATCTCCATTTGAAGAATAATAAGTCAAAATACCAGAATGGCCCCATCCACTTGCATCAGAAAATTGAATTAGTTGTCCAATATAATCAAAAGGTACATAAGGAAATTCTGTACCATAGTTGTTAATAACTAAATAATCCCTTAATGTAATTACCCGTATCCATGCATTAGTGTAAGGTTGCCAACTAAGACCATAAGGTAATCCTCCTGCATGGATAGCTTGAGATGCAAAGTTAGTACAATCTCCACCATTTCCATCAAAATGCTGGTAATAAGGATTATATGACATTGCCCATGTTTGAGCATATTCTGAAGCTGCTATACCATTATAACCTGAATATTGAGCAGGTTTCATACTACTGCTGTCTTTATCTTTGTCTTTATTTAAAGTAATATTTTTAAAATCCGATACTAATTCATCTATATTTTGTAGATTCTGTTCCCATTTAGCTAATCTCTCATTAGTTACTTCTAATTTATTTGACTTTAAGGATACTTCCTCTTTATCAAATCCATCATCTTCTGAATTAGCATAGCTATCAATATACCAATTGCTATCTTCTTTTTCTAATACAAATGAAAATTTTTCACCTGCTGATTGTTGAGCAATATTAGGAAAGTTAGTACTAGTCATAGTTCTATCTCTTGTTAAATCAACTGTGCATTTATTATCTTTTAATTCGAAAGAGTCATATTTAACATTGAAATTATATGATGTTATTTTTTCATTTAATTTTTTGTTCCACAAAATATTAAATTCATTTTTTGCGTTATATGATTTTCTCAGTTTCTCATTAGGAGTAATTTTATTGCTATCAATTAAATTTCCATTTACTAATGATTCTTTTTCAATATTAAAGAAGTCGTTAATAGTACGCTGTATGCTTGCTTTATCAGTTTCTGTTAAAGTAATGTTCTGAATATCCATTGTGGTTGCATTTGATGGACTTGCAAAAGCTGATGAACTAAAAGGTAAATTACACAGTAACAAGGATGCACATAAAAAAAGTGTTGACAGTCTTCTTCTTAACATTTTTTATTCCCCCTTAAAAACCTTGGCAACCTAGAAAATTTATATGTACAGTCTTGTAATCATACATACAATTGCCATACTTAAGATTATATGGATATATATTTTATATTCAATACAAAAAGCATGAAACCTAAATAAATAAGCATAAAAAATATATTAATGAACATTAATAGTTTTTCATGCTTAAAAAACACTATTTCATGCTTTTTGTATTTACATTCTGTATAAATTATAGTATCGTAAATATTTCAAATAATCCCTAAATAAAAATTCATATGGAATAGAACGTTATCCTAAAAATTACATTTTCATCTTCTATTAAAACTTCAATCTTACCTTTGTACCTCTGTACTATCTTTTTTACATTGTACAGTCCATATCCATGCCCATCCTCTTTTTTAGTAGTAAAACCCTTATGAAAAATATCTGTAATAACTTTTTCAAACATTTCAGGTTTGGTATTGCCTACCTCTATACACTTTTTCTTCTCATTTTGCGCTATCTTTAAATATACATTTTTTTTATCTGGTTCCATATCCATTACAGCTTTAAAGGCATTGTCAATCAAATTATTTAACACTTCTGACAGTTCATATCCTCTTAACGGAAATTTTATAGTATTATCTTCAATGTTAAAAGAAAAATTGATATTTTTTTGTTTTGCTTCTCTAACTTTTACATAAATTATTGCAACAAAAACTTTGCTGCCCATATATATATATTCTTCAGTGTCTGAAAGAGATTTCTGTAGGGATTCCAAATAATTTTTCAGTTCATACTTTAACTCTTTTTCATCATAAGTTAATACCATTCCATATATAGTTGTGAAATGATTTTTAAAATCATGCTGCCTACTTTTTATTTCATCTATTAAATTTAAAATTATAGAATTGTATTTATTATAGGTTTCGAGAGATTTTTTATGTTCTACAATATTTTGAATATAAATAATGAATATTAAATTTACAACGCACATCACAATGGGTATCATAATAAAAACAAATACATTTTTCAGTATAATGTATTTATTGTTTTCCCAGATCAACTTTGCTATAATGCCATAGATAATTAAGTTTATTAACAAAAAATACAATTTATCTATTCTTTTATACATATTAAATATAATTTTATCTGTAATCCAAAAATAAACAAAAATACATAAAATTATCATTATCGTATTAGTGAAAATATAATTGAGAAATTCACTATTAAGTTCTCCGAATACAAATACTATTAAAATTCTATCTACAATTAATTCCATTACCATGACAAATACTATTATAAATGTATATTCTATCACCAGATCCCTCATATTTTTTTTATAGAAGAACATAAGCATAAATACTAGAAAAGCAAAATTGATGAGTGTTCCTATCCATGAAGTAAAAGAATTGGTTATAACTACCACTATACTCGATAATAAAATAATAATAAAACTTTTTATAAACTTATTCTGAGAATTCTTATTGAAGGCATTGAACAATATAAGTATACTGATTAATTCTGTAAAAGAACTAAAAAAAAGTTCATAGTTATTCATAGCACACCTCTAAAATTATCTTTAAATTTCTTAAGTACATCATCTTTAAATTTATTTCCTATAGGTACACACTCTTTATAATTTTCAAATTGTATGTTCCATGGACATGTAGTCCTATCAATGGATTTTACTAATTTTAAGTTGACAATATACGATTTATGCACTTGAATAAAATTGAAATCCTTCATCTGTTCTTTTATTTTCTTTAAGGAAGTATTTTTTGCCTCATATTTTCCAGTTTTAGTGTGTATAATAAAAGTTCTCAAATATACTTCAATAAAAATAATCTCATCAACACAAAGTTTAAGGAGAATTCCCTTTACATTAAATACCATATACTTTTTTTTATCAATAAGCTTTGTATCTTCCCGCTTCTTATTTTCCAGAAGAGTTAAGGTAACTTCCCTTACCTTTTCCTCTTTATAGGGTTTTATAATATAGTCATAACAATGAATTTCTTTAAATGCCTCCAGCATATGTTTTACGTAGGTGGTTATAAACACAATCCATGTTAACTTATATTCATTTATGGTTCTTACTTTTTTTGCAAAGTCTAGTCCTGAAGAGCCTTTTAAACTGATATCTACATAAAATAATGATATTTCTTTTTTGTTTGCAATTTCCAGGCCTTCTTTTTCGCTGTCTCCTTCATAAATAATAAAGTGCTTGTCTATTTGTTTTATTGTTTCAACTAAAATTTTTCTTTGAACTGGATTATCTTCCAATACCAATATATTAACCATAAGCCACCTCACTATAAATCCATATTAATATACATTATAGTAATTATTCTACAAAAAAGTATAAAAACCTCTGTATAATAATGTAATTTATTCATTTTTAACAATAAATTATTCATTATATCAAGTGATTCTTAGGCTCAGATGGAGTTTACTTATAAGGAATACCTTTCTCCATCTGAACCTTAGAAGAACTTATCCAAAGGCGTAGCAGTGCTTATCCCTCACTTTGAAGAAGATGGGACTGTTAGCAATGGTAGCCTTCGGATAAAACATATGTTATTAACCTTAATTTATATAATACTTATTGAAAAATGTGTATAAATCTGTTTATAAATTAATTGTTGTACAAACTATTAATATAACAAATTTATTTTAAGGAGATGAAAATAATATGTTTCAATCTTATGATGAAGATATTGGAATGTTGACTAATAAAACTTCCAAAAAATTAGTACATTATGTCAATAAACAATTAAAAAGATTTCATCTAACTACTGAACAGTGGCTGGTACTAGTGAACTTATCTAAAAAGAATAGGATAAGCCACAAACTGTTGGCAGAGATTTCAGATAAAGATCAATCTACATTAACCAGAATACTTGATATAATGGGAAGAAAAAATTTTATTGAAAGACATGCCTCTGAAAATGACAGGCGATCCTTTGTAATACACATAACAGAAGATGGTCTAAACATATGTAATAAAGTTATTCCCTTTTTAGAGGAAATATTTAAGGATATACTTCATGATATATCTTGCGAGGAACTAAAAATATATCGCAAAGTTCTTTTGCAGATTAACAAAAATATAGATTATATTTAAGGAAGAATCATCTTGGAAGAAGAGCTTCAATCAATACCTAAAGGACCATGGACTAAAAGTTACATAGTAATGCTGTTTTCAAACCTATTTATATATTTAGGATTTTACATGCTTGTACCAACTTTATCTGCATACACAAAACTCTGTGGTGGAAGTAACTTTGAAGCAAGTCTTGTTGTAAGCACTTTTTCAATAACTTCACTGCTTATCAGGTTAATTTCAAGCAGTATAATGGATAAACTTGAGATCAAGCCCTTACTTGTAATAGGGTGAATAATTCTTAATATAACTACACTATCTTATATTTGGCTTCCTGTAGATGCCATAATAATTGTCCGTATTATTCAAGGAGTAGGATGGGGACTTGCTTCTACCGGTGCTGCTGCTATCTTTTCTGATATTATACCTAAAGAAAAACGTGGTGAAGGCATGGGTCATTATTCTCTTTCCATGATAATATCTATGGCTTTATCCCCTATGGTTGCAATAATTCTAATGAACTTATACAGTTTTAAAAATATTGCTTTTATATCAATAACTCTAGTAGTTGTTGGAGTACTATTTCTTTTTCAGGTTAAAACGCCTGAGAAAATTGCTTCAAAATCTAACTCAAGGAAAATTTTTTCACCGGTAGAATCCTTTGAAAAAAAGCTGCCCTACCCTCTTTATTATGTTTTCTCTTAGTAATAACATTATGTGGAATATGGAACTTTTTTATCCTCCATGGATCTATCTTACACATTAGGTGCTATTCTTTTAAGTTTTGTTGCAGAACATGAAAGTTATGCTGTTATGTATAGATTTTCTACCGTATTTATAGTATTACTTTTAGCTATATACTCATTTAAGATATTTAAAAATAATGCTACTAAAGAAAAAACCTTAAAAGAAATAGCCCCATCTTACAGGTATAAGCCTTAGTATTTAAGTCCTTTTTATTCTTAACTTCTGATTAAAAATTTTTATTCGAAGGCTCCCCTGACCTACGGGCACCTAATATCCATATAAATGGGAATTAAAACTTGTATAAAAAAAGTATTCTGAAAATAATAAAGAACACCAATTCAAGGACCATCGTCCAGATTTAAAACAATTTAAAATAGGTACTGCTGTTCAAAAAATGGTCTTCCAGTTATGGCACAAATTCTTTCTGGCAATCATTCAGATAGTGAGTGGAATCCAACAGCAATAACTGAAATGAAGGCTTTTTTGAAACTCATGGTTACAAAAATATATTATACGTAGGAGATCTGCAACAGTATCATCTTATGAAAGTCTCAAGAAACTAAAAAGGAATATGCTTTATCTCTCGTTAGTGTATATTTATTTGAAATTTAAATTAAGGCACTGTCTAATCTTTGACATAAATCAAAACAAAAGCTTGATTTGGCCTAATGGAAAAATTTTTAATATAATATGTCCTTTTATTGATTTTATATTAATAGGTCCAAAATATCTACTATCCTTACTATTTACTCTATTATCTCCAAGTAAAAAAACAAATCCTTTTTCAATTTTTATTTTCTTTTTTTGATTTAAAAATGTGCCACCATCTGTAATTATATTTTTTTCAAGGTAAGGTTCTTTTAGAATTTTACCATTTAAATATACTTTTCCTTTAATAAGTTCTATTTCATCACCTTCAACACCTATAATTCTTTTTATTAATACATCATGGTTTTTATTTTCAGAATCGAATATTATTATTTGACCTCTTTTAAAATTATTAGTTAATAACGAAAGTTTTTCAATCAACACACTATCATTATTATTAAGTGTTGGCATCATTGAATATCCATTAATATGTATTCTTTCAAATACATAATTTTTAGCAACCAATGATATTATAATAGTAATTATAATAATCTTTATCCAATTAATCACTTCTTTTTTGTGTTTATTTTCTTTTTCCATAAAACCACTCCTAAGATGAAATACACTTTTGTTAGTTAACGTAATACTTTCAAATTACCATCACAAATTTCATAAATATAATCGCTTAATTCTTCAATATCTTGTGAAATATGACTCGTTAAAAGTATTGTTTTTCCTTTCTTTTTAAGGTCTAGTAATTTATTTTTAATTATTTTTACTCCATCTTTATCTAATCCATTTAGTGGTTCATCAAGAATTAATATTTCAGGATCTTCCATAATAGCTTGTGCAATTCCTAAACGTTGTTTCATTCCCATAGAATAATTTTTCACTTTTTTTCTTTCATATGGATATAATTCAACAAATTGCAGTGCATTTTCAATTTCTGTTCTACCTATTTTATTGGTAATTCCAGCTAAAAATTGCAAATTTTCAAAAGCACTGTAATTAGGTAAAAAACCTGGTTGCTCAATCAAAACTCCTACATTTTCTGGAAAGTCAACTTCTGACCCAATTTTTTTTCCGCTAACAATTATATGTCCTGATGTTGGTTTAATAAATCCACAAATAGCTTTGAAAATCAAAGTCTTTCCTGATCCATTTAAGCCTACAAATCCATAACATTTTCCTTTTTTTATACTCAAGTTAATATTCTTTAAAATGACATTGTTTTTGAATTTTTTTGTAAAATTAACGATTTCTATTATATTATTATTCTCCATAAAAACACCTTTTCTCCTCATAATTAAATATTGTTGAGCTCTCTTTTTCTAATTATTAATATTCCTATAATAAAATTAATAGTTAAAAAAGTAATTAGATAAAAAATCGAACTTTCTATGTTAAATCCTTTAAATCCAAGCTTAAACATATTGTGTCTCTTTAACATTCCTTGATTCATAAGTATAAATTTATTAAACATATTTGATTTTGTAATATTCACTGAAACTATGCATAATAATAATCCAATTATACTTGCTTCATTTGAATTAAAGAAAATATAATACAAATTATTTGTAAAAAATAATACTGCTATTATAGTTAAAATATTTAATATAACAATATATAATAGAATCAAATACTGATTTACATTAACATTTAAAGAATTAAAAGTATTCATTATAATATTACTGTTTTTAAAAGCATTACTGTTCATTTTTATAAAAATAATAAACAATGAAGAAATTACTAATATTAAATAATATTTGATAACTATTATTGCAATAGTTAAATCAAAAGCGATAAACCATTTCAGTTTGCTTTTTACTTTAGGAAGAATTAAAATAGTACTTTCTCTAAGTTTATGTATTATACAAATATCAATCAAATAAATAATTAATATATTTGGAAGTACCCATAATATAAACGACATAACATCTTTTGTTAAATCAAAATCTGGTGTGAGACCACCAAAAACTCCAATTATAATGTCACCCATACAAAAATATCCTGTATGTGGCATAGTAAGTATACCTAAATTTATAAATGTTATCATAGTAGCTGAAATTATCAAAATTAATATATGTAATTTGTTATTAGTTCCTTTTAAATTCAATTTTATAAGTCTTCTAATCATGATCCACCACTAACTTTCTATTCATCACTAAATCAATAACTATTAATATAATTAAAAGCAACAAACTTATTATAAGTGATTGAGTTAGTGTAACTTTATAATAGTTAAAATTATAAAATTTATGATGCCATATAAGTGACATTGTATCTAGTCCAATATAGTTAGACAATATAAATATTCCGTCATTTAAATTATATCCGTTACAAATCATATTAAAAAATAAATATCCACTTAGGATTAGATTTGCTATGTAAGCTTTTGGTATATAATTTATAAGTATATCTCTAAAATTTATAATTATAGTGGTACATAAATAAATTTCAAAAAATGAAATAAAATATGCTTTTATAGGTGTTAATTGAAAAACAAAGCTATTTACATATAACTCAGGCACTAATTTTAAGCTGTTTGGATTTAAAATAACATCACTCCAATTACTACTAAATCCAAAAAAAATATAACTAATTGTAAAAATTGATAAAAAAAATGTAATTACAAACACTAGACTTAAAATTAAACTAATAATTATTTTGCTAATTATCCAAGTGATTTTTTTATTAGTTCTTATCATTATAAATGTAATGTAATTATTTTTAGTATGATTAGATAAAAATGTTATTATTATTACAAATGGAAAGTATAATCCTAAAAATAACATAGGATAACTTAAAACCCTAAAAACCCCATCCCAAAAGTTAACATTCAAGTTATTTTCTATACCAAAGGTATTTAATCTACTTATAACTTTATATAAAATAATTAAAAATAATATTAAGCTAAGACCTACTCTCTTTGATAAATTATATGTTTTTAAATTTAACTTAACTAGATTTATTATTAGATGTTTTTCAAAATTAACATTCATAAATATTCCTCTTTCCTGATTTAAAAATAAATAATAAGGCTGATGTAATAGTTATAAATGTTAGCTCTATAAAAATTTCCCGTACAGTTACTGTTGGAATCATATAAAACTGATTAATACGTTCTGTTGAATAATGTTGTATATTTAAAAAATTGAATACAACACTAATACTAATCCAGAATAAAAATGGTGAAAGCATTATAGCAATTTTATTTTTTATAAATGCAGATACTGCTAATGCAATGTTAGCATAAGCAAAACCAAACATAAATTCTATAAAAATATGTAACAAACTATACAACCAGAAGCTATATGTTAGCAAAGAAGTAAAGATTCCTCCATATACACCTTTTCCATAAAAATCATTTATACTTCCTTTGAAAAAAATATGAATAAAGATTGTCATAATAATTGTCGGGAGTGCAACAGCTAAACCTCCGGCTATACTATTTGCTAATGTTTTTGTAATTAAATACCTCCTATGATTAATTCTAACATCTATATATTTAATAATTCCATATTCCTTATCCTCTAAATATGATAATGAAAATGGAAGTGCTGAAATAATTGGCATTGCCACTGCATACAGTTGAAATATACTGAACCAAACAGCATAAATATTAAATGCCTTTTCTATCATATGCCTTGCTTTAGCTTGTATTTCTGGTGCCTGAAGATCAGAAGCATTATAATTAAAAAAAATAAAGTCTTTTACTTCCATATATAGACTTAAAAAATGAATTAAAAGTCCAATAATGATTATTATTAAAAATTTCTTACTCTTTAAACTCCTTTTTAATTCATTTATCAACATCAACTATTCTCCTCTTTTTCCTTTTAAAAAATAATATTTTTTTAACTTTGAACTATTGATATTCGCTTTTTATCTTATATCAATAGTTCAAAATATATTTTCTAGTATAATTACCTATTTTAATCTATATATAGATTAAAAAATCTACTAACACATTTTATAGTAATGGTTACTAAATATATTTAATGGGTATATTGAAATATTACCATTCAAATTCTCCATATGCCCATCTATATGATGTTTCAAAAACAGTGTTTTTTGCCATAACCCAATATTGATTGCCCACCGTCATCCAATCGTCTAAATATACTGGTCCAACACCTTGTTGAATTAACGCATAATTACTTCTACTTTCTTTATTTGAATTTACAGCCATTCCTCTAATATAATATGACGACCCTCCTACAATATCAGTTAATGATATATAACTTGAAACATAATTATGTTTATAACTCCAATTGTCCTCTCCAGTAGATATACAAGCTGGACTTAATGTTATTCCCCAACTATCAGCACATGCACTACCTGCGCCAGCAAAAAGCGTAATTGCTAAAAATAACATTGACACTATTGAAAATTTTTTCATTTTAATCACTCCTCTTTTAATTTAATACTATAGAGTCTGCTAATAATTGCATTTCTTCAATCCTAAGTTTTTGAAGCTGAGTTTGAACTTTTTCAATTTCATTTATAGTTTTTTGATTTTTTACAGTATCCTTGATGTTAGTGCTTACTAATGTATTAGATGGTAATAAAACACCTAATCAAACTGCTATTTTTATAAATAGTCTCCACCACAAATTTAATATTTAAAAAGAACAAAGTAACATGCTCTATCATATGTAGCGCTACATATACGAATACGAACTTGAATTCCCAAATAAGACAATCAAGCAATTGGTAATGTATAACTCATTTACAAAAAAATTTTAGTAAGATGTAATATATCAATACTTGTAAACATTATTTGGTTGAATTCAAGAGTAATTACAATATTGATTTTATATCTAAAAAAAATAAATTCAATATAAAAAGCATGAAACAGTGTTTTTTTAGCATGAAAAGTTATTAATATTTATTAATATATTTTTCATGCTTTGAATAAGGTATTTCATGCTTTTGTATTGTATTACTATTTTTTTAAGAATATACTATCATGTGAATTAAAAAATGTACAATTAGAGATTAATACTGCCACAGGTACTGTAAATTATAGGAAATGTGTAAAAAGAAAAGAATTTAAAATAGCTGCTATTGCTGTATTTGCTGCAATTTTCTTGGATTATATAGTTTATTTAGATCTGGGGTTAAATGGTTTAAAAGATGTTATTATTCTTTAAGAAATAACTATTATTTAAAAATTACTTTTACATTATATGGAATTTAATTCCTTTTATTTACATTTACATTTTAATCAATTTATTCAATAATAACCAATGGCAAAGATATAATTTCTTCTAACGCTGAAGTGATCTCTTCAATTGCTGCAACTTGACTTTCTACTATAGAAAGAACTTGTATTACATTCTTCTGGATTGATTCAATTTGTTTTTTCATTTCAACCAATTCAAATGATATTTCCTCAGAACTTTTCTTGCCATTTATAGCAAGTTTTCTCATTTTGCAATTTTTATAATTTCCATTTTAATATCTTTAACTCTATACAGAAGGAAAGAACTGTAACTACAGTTCTTCTATTTAACCAGCATATATTCATGGATGCCATGGATATATGCTATTCCTATTCCAAGAAATAAAATTAATCCAAAATACATAAAAGCAAATATCCATCTTGTGGTAGACTTTACTTCATAATAAGTTTTATCAGGATTTTTATATTGATTAATAACTTGAAAAATTCCAAGTATAAGCAGTAGTAAAATAATAGGATTGAAAAACTTAAATAGGGCAATTACAGCAATAGGTATTCCTATGAGCCATAACTTGGGAGATATTGCAGATACAATTCTACCACCATCAAGAGGGTGCAGAGGTATAAGGTTAAACAAATTCAGCATAAAACCTGTATAAGCCAGAGCCATTAAAAAGTTTTCTTTAAATGAAAAATACAATATAAAACAAATTAATGCTCCCAGACTTCCAATCAAAGGACCCCCTATTGCCACTTTAGCTTCCACTGCTGCATCCTTAGGCTCTTCTTTCATATTTATTAAAGCTCCCACAAATGGAATAAACAGAGGAAGTGTTACATCAAGTTTAACAGTTTTGGCACTTAAATAATGTCCCATTTCGTGGACAAACAACAATACTACAAAACCCAGACCAAAGGCCCATCCGTAGATTTTAGCATACACCAAAATCATTAATAACATGGATATTAAAGTTGAAGCAAATTTACCTAATTTAAAAAATATTAACAAAAACTTTAGCTTGGTAAAAATAAGTATTATTATAGATTTAAGTTTTATAAGTACTGCAATAATAATTCCAATTATACCCCAAATACCCTTCTTATCCTTTTTGTTCTTCTTACTCTTTGCTATAGTAGGTAAATTCTCTTTTTTAGTTTCCACATTATCTTGAACTATATATTTCTCTATACCATCATTTATAATATACTTTTCTATATTATTATCTCTATTTACATACAAATTGAAATTCTCAATTTTTCTATTATGCTTATCCATATTTACTCCCTTACACCTTATATTAGAGAAATTCTCCTTATAGCAACTGAAATCAAACTTACCAGGTATGTTATTACAGAAAGTATTATAGCTATAACTAAAAATCCTGTTACTATAATATTATACTTTATAAAGTTAAAAGAAGCTAAATATTTTGATAAATTCAAGAGATTAAACACTAATAATATGGAAAATATAGCCATAAGCCCTCTGGAAGCTCCTTTTATATCCGCAATACTTAATGACATATGAGATGATATACATATAGCTATAAACAAAAATATATAAAAGTAAATATCCTGAAAATTTTTTACTGAAAAAATAATTCTTATCAATTCTCCATAAGAATTTATTATTATTTCCATTGTGCTTTTGTTGATTACTGTAATATTTAAACTTTTTATCAATATACTAATAAATTTTTCATAGGCTTCAGGTATTGTAATTCTCATTAACAAGATAATAGAAAAAACTCCTCTAAATATAGGTGCCACACCTATAAAAAAGTTCCCTATCTGTTGGTAAATGCTTCCCTTATTATAACTATGCTGTACATATCCCATAACACCATATACATCTGGTTTTTGTAGTAGTTTTATTTTATTAATTTTATGCCTAAATAATAAAGCAAAAATAGCATGACTCAATTCATGTATTGGAACTCCGATAAACCCTGTTACCATTAATGCCTTATTTCCAAAACTTCTCTGAAAATTTCTTATAGAATTATTTCTTAATATTTCAAGAAGTAACCCAATTAAAGTTATCATTCCTATAAGATATGCAGTTTCTATACAAGTTTTAATTAACAATTGAATTACAAATATCATATTATATACATACCTTCCTAATATTTATATTATTCATGTACAATAAATTCGGACTTAGGGTATAATATTAAGTATATCTGAAAATCACTTTATATCATTATAATCCTTAATGATATAAAATCAAATGGAAGAAGGTATATTAAATGAAAATTAAGGAACTAATTCACAATAAGCTTAGCGATATTTTTGTTATGGTAAATGAGGTATCTGAAGGCCTCACCTCCAATAATTCACCTTATATTAAATTCACTTTTACTGATGGCAAAGATTCCATCAAAGGAGTTATGTGGGACAAAAGCATTACAGACATTCCCAATATTTCCTCTGGCAGCGTTATTAAAATAAGGACAATTCCTAAAACTTACAAAGGTACTCTTCAGCTTACCGTATTACAGTGCAGATTAATTACCAAAGATGATAATGTACATATAGAAGATTTTATAAAAACTTCTCCTGTAGATCCTTTGGAAATATATAATGAACTTTTAACAAGAGTATCCCATTTTGAAAATGAAAGCTTTAAAAAAGTGGTTACAAAACTTTTAGAGGATAATAAAGACAAACTTCTCTACTACCCTGCTGCCAAAGTAGTCCATCATGCTATACAAGGAGGTCTTCTATATCACATATATAGAATGTATAAAAGCGGTCTGGCTCTTGCAGATATATATAAATATGGTATAAATACAGAACTTTTCATATCAGGGATTATACTGCATGACATAGGAAAATTGAATGAACTAAGTTCCAATGAAAATGGCATAGTAGAAGATTATTCTACAGAAGGTAAATTACTTGGTCATATAGTACAGGGAGTGATTATGCTCCACGATGCAGCCAGGGAATTAAATATTCCTGCGGAGGATGAACTGGTTTTAAAACATATTTTAATCTCTCATCATGGCTCTGAAGAAAATGGTTCTCCTAGAAGACCCATGATTCTGGAGGCTCAATTATTAAACAAACTAGATGAAATAGATGCTATTATATATCAGTTTCAGGATACTCTTTCCAATTTAGAAAAGGGAGAATTTAGTGAAAACAAATTTTTCTTGAAGAATATTCAAATATATAAGCACTACTAATTTAACCTTAGTAGTGCTTATGCTTAAATAGTTGTGGAATTATCCAATACATTGTCATATTCTTTATTTTTTGAAAATTCTTTTTTTGCAAATTCACATACTGGTATAACCTTTTTATTTTCTTCCTTTGCAAAATCAACAACACTCTTAACTAATCTTTTACCTGCACCCTGACCTTTTAATTTTTCTGACACATAAGTATGCTCAATTGTTATTGGATTTTTATTAAAATCATCCAGCACTATTTCAGCCAAAGGTTCTTTTTCTTCATATCCTATATAAAATTTATTCTTACCTTTTCTTACCTCCATCACAGCAAAACCTCCTATATAAATTTGTTAATTATGATTTTATACCAATAATTATATTATTGCAATTAAACAATTTTAATCCTTTTTAAAATACTAGTTAATCAGCTTAATTTTAAATTTTCTTTCATATTTATCTCCCTTACCATACCAAATTACTCCTTACAATTATTATAGGATAGGAAATATTTCATACTGCTTTTTTTTAATTCTTTAGTACTATATAAAATTTCATATTCATTTACATTTATACGCTCTGCTATATGTAAGATAATACTATCACATTGCTCAAAACTTTTAGAATGTATCATTGTATAAATATTATAATTCCAATTTGGCAAAGCCTTGCGCTGGTAACAGTGACTTACCTCTGGAAAAGTAATCATTATATCCGTTACCTCTTTAATTCTACACTCTGAAACATTCCATACAACCATGGCATTAGCTTTAAATCCCACAGTTCTATGATATAATATAGCACCTATTCTACGCAGTATTCCTTCTTCCTTTAATTTTTTCAATCTATCCAATAATTCTTCTTCATAAATCCCTAATTCACATGCTATATGCCTATATGGCCGGGAAACTAAAGGCAGATCCTCCTGAAGCTTAAAAATAATAGCTTTATCTAGTATATCCATAAATTTCATACTCCTTCTACATTAAAATTCACTTTTATTTTAAAAGTATTTACGGAATTTAAAACTAATATATTATTAATTTTTATGCTATTTTTTATTTCTTCGAGGGTGTCTTCAATACTCTCACTGGCGGGTACCGTTAATGTAAACCACATATTATATTTATGTATTCTTAGATAATTATGAGTGACACCACTATAACTATTTATTATAGATGCCACTTCCTCAACTCTTTCTTCTGGAACTTCTATTGCACACAAGGTACTTGTATATCCTAATTTTTCTGAATCAAAGACCCCTCCTAATCTGCGAATATAGCCTGATTCTTTAAATTTCTTCACAAGTTCTATAACTTCTTCTTCAGTCATATCCAATTTATTTGCCAGAGTTAAAAAAGGCCTTGATTCCATTGGAAAATTGTTTTGTATAATATTTAGTAAATCTACACTCTTTCTTTCCATTTATTAACCTCTTTCCTCATAAACACATAAACTCTCTTCTGCCATATAATCACCACTGTTATAAAATGCAGCTCTAGCACGACATCCTCCGCATAAATTCTTATAACTACAAATACCGCATTTCCCCTTATAATCCATTGTACGGAGTTCTTTTAAAACCTTATTGTTTTTCCATATTTCATGAAAAGATTTAACTCTAACATTATCCAAACACATATCTAAATACGCACAGGGCTGTACATCACCTTTACTATTAATGATACAATAGCTTATCCCTGCTATGCATCCTTTTGAAAATCTATATGGAACTCCTTTTTGTTTCGCTATTCTCATAAATTGTGGTGCACAGGTAGGCTTTACTTCTATAGATACTTCTTTTTGCTTATTAACTATGTTTGTGAGAAGTTCTTCATACTGAGAGGCATTTAAAAATTCATGTTGAATATTTTGAGCACGGCCTGTAGGCACTATGAAGAAAATATGATGGGCAACAGCTCCTATTTTAATAGCAAAATCTGTTATATCCATTATTTCCCTGAAATTCCAATCCATAACTGTTGTATGTATTTGAAAGTTAAGTCCCACTTCTCTACAATTTTCCATTCCATTTAAAGTGTACTCCCATCCTGTATCCAGCCCTCTGAACTTATTGTGTTTACTGCTATCAAGGCTATCTAAACTAATGCCCACTCCCATGATACCTGCATTTTTAAGTTTAACCGCTGTTTCCCTCGTGATTAAAGTACCATTACTTCCAAGAACAGGTCTAAGTCTGCACTTTGCCGCATATTCTATCAATTCAAAAATATCCGGACGCATTAAAGGTTCTCCACCAGAAAATATCATAATTTTAAATCCGGCTTCTGCAATATCTTCAATCAATTTTTTAGCTTCTACTGTATTTAATTCCCCTTTAAGCTCTAGACCTGCATCTCTATAACAATGTTTACATTTCATATTACACCTATTTGTAGCATTCCATGATAATATCAAAGCTGCATATCCTCCTCTTCATTTAACTCTATGAAAAATTCCTATTTCTTCATCAGTTAGATAACAGGAAGGATCCGATTCCCAAAAATCTCCTGTTACTGCTTCGGCTCTTGCCCTGAGATTTCCATTACAAATATTAAGCCATTTACATTTACTGCATCTTCCTTTTAACAGAGGCTTTCTATTTCTCAAACCTAAAGCCAGAGAACTTGAAGGATTTTTCCATATATCATTAAAACTCTTTTCTCTTACATTGCCAAAACTATGATGTTGGGTAAATTGATCTGCATGCACATTCCCTTTAAAATCAATATTTGCAAGAGCCATTCCCGATCTATTACCACCATTTATGTGTATTAAATTCCAGACCTTGTCTGTCAAATGGGGATATTTCTTTTTAACCTGAAGATATAAATAAACTGCATCCGCATGGTTAGCCACTGTCAAGATTTCTGTATCTCTTCCAAACTTCACTGTCATATCCATTATAAGATCTAAAGCATCTCTTTTTTCCTGGAAACCAATATCCTCTTCTATCATAGCATTTCCCCTTCCGGAATAAGCTAAATGATAAAAACACACTCTTGGTATTTTTTCTTCCTTTATCAAATAGAAAATATCCTTTAACTGATTATAATTATTTTTACTTATTGTAAATCTAAGTCCTGCTTTTTGTCCTATTTCAAGGCAACTTCTAATTCCTCTCAAGGACTTATTAAAACTTCCACTTACCCCTCTTAATTCATCATGTTTTGAGCCTATTCCATCCAGGCTTATTCCTACATAACCTACACTACTTTGCTTCAAATCTTTTGCCACTTTTTTATCTATTAATGTTCCATTAGTGGAAATAGTAATTCTGATATTATATTTGCCAGCATATTGTATCAATTGAAATAAGTCATTTCTAATTAGAGGCTCTCCACCAGAAATGAGAAGTACCGGAACTCTTAGCTTTGCCATATCATCTATTAGATATTTTGCTTCCTTTGAATCCAGTTCTCCCTCAAATTTTTTATTTTGGGAATCAGCATAGCAGTGCTTACACTTTAGATTACAACTATTAGTACAATTCCATACAACTACAGGACCCTTTCCTTTAGCTGCACCACTTTTCTCATGTCCTGCACCGGGAACATAGCGCAACCTATCTCCAAAGTTTTCAGATCCACATAATAATTTAGTAATACCAAGCATTTTTTATCCTTTCTAAACTAAAAATATGTAAAATAAATTTTTATCTATTCAATCAATTATATTGTACCATATTTTCCATATCAACCGGATTTTCTTTAGCAGTAATATCTTCTGGAGAAATACAATAGACAGCTGTGGTATTATTATCACAAGAAGAGTGGTACTTACTTACAAATTCTTTGGAAAGGGGATTTTTAAAAATTCCAGGAACAAACTTTTCTGAAATTAGCGTAAGTACCCGGGCCTTTTCTTCCAAATCTTCTACTAAAACTGCTTTTCCAAAAATAACTACACTAAAATAAGAGGTATCACATTTGCATGGTATGGAATCTTTAACCGTTCCGAACTCTTCAAATACTGTAAAACAAACGAAAGATTTTTCTTTAAGTATATTATTTTTCTTGCCGCTTCCCATACCATGAATGTACATTTTACCATCTTCATATATATAATTTACAGGTATGGAATAAGGTTTACCCTCCTTATCACACATACCCAATATTCCTACTCTTTTTTCAGTTAAAAAACTATTAATTTTTTTCTGGTCACTGCATATTCTGGCTGTATAACTTATTTGCTCCATAATTACTACTTCCTTTCTAAATGATAAGCCTCAAGTCCATTGAGGAAATTCTCCATCAGTGAATTGGCATCAATTAAAAAATTCATTTTAGATTTAATTTCATCTTCTGATTGTACATAGCTGCCACCCTCTTTTATTTCCTCCAAACAGTTGTCTATAAGTAATGAAATACTGTCTTTAGTACCTTCCATATGAAATTGAAAACCTATCACATGTTTTTTATAAATAAATGCCTGGTTACTACAAGCTTCACTGCTGGCAATACAAGCGCCACCTTCAGGCAATGTACTAAATGTATCACCGTGCCACTGGAACACATAAGGCTCTTTTGGAAAACTTTTGAAAAGGCTGGACTTTAAAGTCGCTGAATTAAAAGTAACTGGAAACCATCCTATTTCACGCTCCGGATTTTTGGTAACTTCCCCTCCTAAAACATCATTTACACCTCTTCTTAATAATTCTGCCAGAGTCTAATAACAAGCAATATCTGGCAGAACCCAATAAAATTAAAAATAAATCTTACAATATTTAATTGCTCAAAGATGTAACTTTTTAAATATATTTTACCATACATTCAACACCCATTCTTTATTTTTTTTTGTACTCCATGTCGGTAAATAGGGTATTTGCCATGGCTTCAGCAAGCCATATGGCACCCGCATACCCCACTACCGGATAGCGATAGAGTCCTGCACGATCATAAGTTGGGAAACCCACCCGTACCATGGGAATATTGTTATCAATGGAAATAAACCGTCCTTTGGAATGACCAAGAATGAGATCAAGCTCAAGTCTCTTATTTTTTATACGGTCTTCCAGTTCCCATAAATCGGCATTGGTTATGATTTCCATATTATAATCTACATTTTGCTGCAATTCCTCGATACGTGGCTCTTTTGCATAAGACTTGTTGTCGTCTCCCAGAAGAAGCAGTTTGGGTTTCATTTCCATATCCAGACAGAACTGAGCAAGGCCTATTACAAGATCGGCACTGCCATAAATAGCTACTTTTTTATCCGCTAAAAACATATGTGTAACATCTGTAATTGCATCAATGGCAACTCCACACTCATGAACCAGAGATTTAGGAATTGGCTTTCCGGTAATTTTGCTCAAATTTTTCAAAAAAGTATCCGTGTTACGTATACCAATAGGTATAGGACCAATAATGGCTGGAACCCCAAATTCCTTTTCTAGGTATTGAGCAGCTTGACCACCTTCATACCTATTAAGTGCGATAGTTCCAAGTGCATTGGCTGTTCCAGTGAGATCCTCAACTGTTGTATTGCCATGGGAAACTGCATTCCCATCTGGCATCAGTGGAGAATCAAAACTTTCAATTTCGAAAAGAACAGTAGCATCCACTTGCATTTCCGATAAAAGATGCTTCAATGCTGTCACATCTCCAGGATTGACCCAGCCGGTAATCAAATTGAGTTTTCCGTTAGGTTCACCTTTTTTAGCAAAATATTTTACGAAATCTTTTACCGTAATATCGTATCCACTTACCATACTTCCAGTGAAACTTGGTGTGTGAACTGGAATAAGATAGACTTCCCTGCCAGGAAATTTTTTCTTCAAAAGTCCCTTGTTGAGTTTATTAACAACACCATCAATATCATCACCGATTATTTCTGTGGAGCAGGTTGTGATAATTGGTACAACTTTTACATGGGGATATCTCATCAAAAGTACATCTACCGCCTCTTCTATACGTCTCAGGGCACCGAATACCGCAGCATCTTCGTGCAGGGAGGAAGATGCAAGCTCGAAACTTTCCTTGAAATGTTGTGAGAATAGTAAGCGGACAAACATAACACATCCTTGTCCTCCATGTACTATGCCAATACAATCCTTTATACCTATGCTGGCATATTGTGCACCACAAGGTTGACATGTAAATATAGGATTGATAATACCCACACGTTCTTTTTCTTTCACTTCACAAGACATAAACATCATTCCTTTCTAATAGAGTGGAACTGTAAGCTCTTTATTAAGAGAGCCTGTAATAGTTAAAAAATCCATACGATCTTTGAGTCCCTGCATTAATATTTTAATTTCTGCTTTGTCCATGGCAGCCAGCCAGGAGTAGCGGCTTTTGAACGCATCAGCCAGACACACAGCATCCACCCAATAGCACCTGTCGGCTGGAGTTTCATGTTCTGCGGGTTCCTCACACAATATTTGCATGGTTTTCGTAAGTATTCCCTCATTTTGTTTTTCTCTGTCCCAGGCACGTGAGTTAAATTGCCATAGACAGTTCTTCATAATATAGTCAACAAGCTGTTCAATCCTATCTTTCATTATATCTTCCATAAGTCATTACCTCCATTATAATGTGGAAAGTTGTTTTTGCAGTGGGAAATCCGGGTAGGTTTTTTTGCACAACTCTGGAATAATATCATATTTACCCGTATACTCCCTCAAATTGCTTGAAGAAATTACTTCCTGACTTAAATTCACATCAGAAATCATCCTTTGTGTTAAAAATCCTGCATCTGTAGGTACTTCATCTTTGCTAATATCCAAATAGGCAAGCTGATGAATAGGGGAATAAATAGCGTTATATATATCACGTGCAAACCTGACCCATCCTTCAAATCCTTTATAAGGACCATTATGGTATCCATGTGCGTTAAGATAGGGTACCCGTATTTTTTGGGCAACCTCCCCCAGACGTTTTCCGGTGAAAATAACATCAGGTTTCAACATCTCCATGGCTTCCAATCCCTCAAGTTCATTTGGATCGTCTATAGCCAGTGCACCTACTTCACACCTGGAAATGCCCTTTTCAAAATCTCCCTGATGGCCGAATTTTGAATACACCGACACCACTTCTACTCCCATTTCTTCATGAATTGCATGGGCCCAGTGCCAGAGTTTGGATCCTCCCGGCCAGAGACATACTTTTTTACCTTTAAGCCGTTCCTTGTACCAGTCAAGTTCCGGTTTCCATCTAGCTGTTTCTTCATCAATAATGGCTTGAGCTTTGTCTTCAATTCCGAAAAACAATCCAATCTTCCTCAGTGATAGCGATAGTGGTCCAAAACCAAATCCGTCGATATCAAGACGGGGAATGACGTATCTTTTCCTGAGTTCATTACAAATGTATTCTGCGGAACATGCACATTCAAGTACATTCAGGTGTGCCTTGTGCATACTCCTTAGATCATCATAAGACCCATTACCTGTAAAAGTAGAAAGAACTTGAATACCCATTCTCTTAAAATAATCCATCATGACTGGCTCATCACCCTGAATATTATACTCTCCCACATAATTAATGACGTAGTCACTTTTAATTTCTGGTTCAAATGTTCCTACCTTCTGGTCGATCCAGGCGATATTGATTTTATGATGTCCTCCGGATTGGCTGGGACCCCCAAACCCCGGAGAATTACAAACGAAAATATCTACACCAGGCATTTCTTTCATTACTTTTTGAGCTACCGCGTTAATATCGTCCCCGATAAGAGCTGAAGCACAGGTTTGATAAATACACATTCGTTTAATATCTGAAAATGCTTTAAATGCCTCAATGATATTTTGTTTCAGCAATTTTTCAGCACCAAATACAACATGCTTTTCCTTCATATCTGTGGCATAGGTATATTTAATCTGAAAATTGTCATTATCACTTATATAACGTTTAGTTTGCCATGTGTCATAGGTACATCCTACAGGTCCATGACTCATATGGATGGCATCCTTCATAGGTGTACCTATAACATGTTTTGCTCCACAGTATGCACAGCCTCGTTCCGAAATAGTCCCCGGAATCGTGTTAAGGTATCCTAATGGAAGGGCATCTGTCAAATTCTCACCGGGACCTTTTATAACAGCGTGTTGTTTTCTTTCAGGAATACACTCGCTGCATTCAAACTCATGATATGGCATAATTATTTCCTCCTTATTTTTTAAAAATTATTTTCATTAATCCTCTCATAGTCTATATTTATCCCTTTAAACCAAGACATTATTTTTTCTAATTAATCATCTCCTTATAATCCTCATTTCATATACTTCTTAAAAGTGTAAACGATATTGACACTGCTTACCTTTTATGCTATACTACATGTGGTTAGAATTTAACGGATTCTAACTTATCTGTGAGTGTATCTCTTGACGTTTTTATAAAACTAAGGGGTATGCTCTCTTATTGCTACATATTCATTTTATCTTCTCAGTAACTTCTTTAGCACATATTCCATATTGTTCTTCTTTATTAGTAAAACTACCTCTGGTAACAAATAATGTAATTAGGTCTATCATTGTCTTCCAGTCTATTACAATGATTTTTCATCTTTTGAAATTATGTGAATTATTCTATGAAAGGATTTTGATAACAGTTAATTCTTATCAAATGAAAATTAACATTATTTAGAATAATAACTTGCATTAAACTATATCATAACTTTTCTAAAAAGGCAATAGTATATTTTAATGATTTATCAAAAATATACATTTTAAATTATAAATCTATCAAAATACACTATTAAAATTACATTTTTAATAATTAGTCCAATCAACCTATTGTGTTAATTAAAAACATGAAATAATTAATTTTAAGATGCTATTTTAACAAGACAAGTTTAGTAAAAATTTGATTGTTTCTCTATTTTTCTGGGACACAGGTGAAAATATGTTATTTTACTTTTGTAAAGTAGGCAACTATAAGTTTGTCCAAAGTCTCACTGACCTGCTGGATTTCTTCTCCATCAGTGTTTTCTTCTATTTTCTTATGAAGTAATTCCCTTACTGTTTCAATCTCTTTACATAAAGCTTTCTTATCATCTAATTGTTTCCCCATAGCATCCTCCTTATAAAAATTATTAGTCTAAACTAATACTTATTATTATAATATAATTAATTTCTGTTAATTTCAATATAATTTCTGTTAATTTATTCCTTAACTATTCCTCTAATAACTATATTAATGCTTCCAATATTGAAAGGGCTTTCATGCCCTAATCACCTGTAGAAATATTATCACAGGAAACAGAGCAAAAGCCCCTATCTATAACACTTTCATATTATTAGTTTACAGACCAAAAGTATACACTGTAAGGTGGAAGACTGCAATCTCCACATAACTCTATGCTGTGACCTGTTAACAAATCAACAGCATTAGATGCCACTAAATCAACATGAGCACAATGCTCCCTATCCTGAGCATTTAATGCAATAACAACCCGTTCATCTTTAAAACATCTTTCAAAAATCAACTGTCCATTAGTAATCAAAACTGTCCTATACCCTCCATGGCATAGGGCTTTACTTTTTTTACGGATATGTGCAAGTTTAGCAACAAAATGAGTCAGAGCATTACTTTGAGGTAAATCAAAATAAGGACGTAATCCTTTATCTGAACCCTTTTCTTTTACTCCATCTACACCCCATTCACTTCCATAATAGATACAAGGTATACCCGGCATACCAAAAAGCAGTCCATAAACCAGTGGTAAATGTCCTCTATCTTTAAGAATACTGGCAATACGGGTTACATCGTGATTATCTGCAAAGCTGAGCAAACTCTTACCCTTATAAAGTGTCCAGGCTTCATTTCCAAATTGACGGTTAAGTGAATAGTTGATCTCAAACAAGTTCAGGTCATTGAAGCTTGAATAGAGATTTTTGTAACATTCGTAATTAGTACAGCTGTGGCACATCTCATCATTCACAATTCTATTGTAATCACCAAAAAGAACTTCTCCTATAAGACAAAAATCAGTTTTGAGACTATCACAAATGTCCTTAATGCCCTTAAAAAATCCACGTCCAGACAATAAGCTACACCAACCTCAACCCATCAATTCCAAACGCCTTCACCCACAGGCCAATACTTTCAAAAATGTGCTCTCTCACCTGTGGATTGCTTAAATTAAGCTTTACAAGTTCATAATGTCCTTCCCAGGCATCATAACCAAAACCATCATTATAAGGACTGTTACCATGAAAGTTAATAAAGAACCAATCTTTGCAACAGGACTGCTCCCCATTTTCTAGCACATCCTGAAAGGCCCAGAAACCACGCCCTACATGATTAAATACACCATCTATCACCACCCAGATACCTTTCTGGTGTAGATTTGCACAAACATCAGCAAAATCCTGATTGGTGCCAAGCCTGCAGTCAATCCTTCGGAAATCCCGAGTATCATATCCATGTCTGTCAGATTGAAATATTGGGGAAAAGTAAACCGCATTTGCTCCTAAGTTTTGAATATGATTAATCCACTGATTGACTTTTAGAATACGAGAATTAATCTCACCGTCATTTTCTTCTGGTGCTCCGCAGAAACCAAGAGGATATATCTGATAAAATATCGCTTCGTTTATCCACATAATTAATTACCCCTTTCAATTCTATATTTGCCATTAGGTATACAAAATTCCATCTGATAATACTATATCTAAATACTTTTTAGTGGTTGCAACAAAATAAATGCCATATACAAAAATAAAGATTATTATACTTAAAATTGCAGGCACTATTATATTGTAGCTCATAAGATTACTTAGTACAGACATTGCCACACAGCTGTGAATTATTCCAACTATAAGAGGAAACAAATATGAAATACCTATCTGCCTTGCAGAAGCACTGTATATTTCTTTATAAGTCATTCCAATTCTCTTCAAAATGCTGTATTTTTCTTTGTCTATATAAGCTTCACTTACAAGCTTGAAATATATTATGCTTCCCGTAGCTACTATAAATACAAGAGCTAAAAAGGCACCAAGAAAGTAGATTATTCCAAAGGTGCTGTAGCTTGTAACATCTTTGCTTACAGTGACATATAGTGTATCTTTAATTGCATCAATAGATTTTAATTTTTTAGCTGTTGATTTTATATCACTTACATTATTTATTTTCAATCCGGTAAAATCATATTCCTTATTTTTACTTCTTAGCAGGTTATAATCCTCGTCATTTAATATAAGACATCCTGTAGGCATGCCATTGCCAAACAAAGGGGTTTTATAGGTTTTCTTTATAAAATAACTTTTTCCATCTATATATGCTTTTATCTTCTCAAAATTCATAAGACTCATTACTACCGTGGGTGTTTGCACATAGAAAGCTTCTCCTTTTAAAAGTTTTTCTTTTTCTATTCTCCTTAACTTTTTTACCTTTAAATCTCTACTTATCTTTATAAAATCAGAATATCTTACTACCGCCGTATCAGAATCTTTCATTTTGAACTCAGTTTGATTTTCTATATGTGGTTTTAAAATAAGAAATTTTATATTTTCATCGAGAATTATATCTTTGCCACCTTCTCTTAACTTGTCCTTTACTTCAGATTTTACTTTGCCATTCTCCTCTAAAATATATGAAATTTCATAGGGAGCCTGTATAGAATCTCTTATTTTAATAAAATACTTAAGAGATGCCACAGTACCATAGGAAGTCAGCGTTACAGTTACTAAAATGGCTACTGCTGCTAGAGTCCTATAATTGTTTTTTATTCTGAAAGCAATATTGGACATGCTTACTATATTTATCCCCCGGTAAAGTATTTTCTTTTGATTTATTATAAACTTCATTAGTACAGAATACGCCGCTCCAAACAGCCAATAAGTCCCTATCACTACAAATATGATAGCCAGGGGCAAATTTTCCATAAAATTGCCTACACCCCCCGTTGTTTTTCTGGCAAAATAGTATCCCATACCTATACATACCAAAGACAATATGCCCTTTATATAGCTTACTTTTGGATAGGTCTCCTCCTTTTTAGATGCATTCAAAAGATCAATAAGCTTAGTCCTTATTATATTTATATAACCTAAAATTGAATTTACAAAAAAGATTATAAAAAATGTAACAGCTGTTTCAGCTATTGCCTTATAGGATATAAAAAAACTTATTTTCATGTTCATTATGGCAACTTTGGCCAGCATCATAAGAAACAGCTTGCAAAATATAATTCCAAGAAATAACCCTGATGCAATTGCTGTAATTCCTATAAAAATAAATTCTATAGAATATATAAGGGCAATTTCAGAGTTTGTAACACCCATAAAAGCATAAATTCCTATTTCCCTTTTCCTTTGATTTAAAAAAAATGAACTTGAAAACCACACAAAGAATATAATAAATAAAAGAAGCATATATGATACTGCTGTGGAGGTTCCCTTAATGTACTGTGTAACTTCTTTTGCCTTTTCAAAATCCGGATTATATTTTAAAGCAATAAAATTATAGTATATAAGTACAGAAAAAATCATTGACATTACATAAAGCCCATAAACTTTTATATTTCTCCTGAAATTATCAAAAGCCATACTGAGAGAATTCATTAATGATCCCTCCTCTTATCATCCTGTACATAATAATCTATACCGCTGCTCATGGAGGAAACCATATCCATAATCCTATGGAAAAATTCCTTTCTATCCTTGTTTTTATCCAGTCTTGCATGAATTTTTCCGTCTTTTATAAACATTATTCTTCTGCAGTAGCTGGCAGCAAAGGCATCATGTGTTACCATTATTATAGTTGTTTTATATTTTATATTCATATCTGTAAGACATCCTAGAAGTTCTGCCGCAGACTTTGAATCCAGAGAACCTGTAGGTTCATCTGCAAATATTACAGAAGGCGTTGTCATAAGCGCCCTTGCCGCTGCAACTCTCTGCTTTTGTCCTCCAGAAAGCTGATAGGGATATTTATTTAGATGTTCCTTAAGTCCCAAAAAATCCGATATCTCATTGACTTTCCTTGTTATTTCACTGTATTTGACCTTCCCAAGTGCAAGTGGAAGAGCTATATTATCCTGAACTGACATATTATCCAAAAGGTTAAAATCCTGAAATATAAAACCTATTTTATTCTTTCTAAAACTTGCCAGAGCTTTACCTTTAACCTTCGACATATCCTCTCCCTGAAAAAAATAACTTCCACTAGTTGGATTGTCAATTGTAGAAATAATATTCAGCAAAGTAGTCTTCCCTGCTCCTGAAGGCCCCATTATGCCAAGAAATTCCCCTTCTTCAACCTGCAAATCAATTCCACCTAAAGCAGTAAAAGACATAGATTTTGAACCGTAAACTTTTTTTAAATTTTTTGTTTCTATAACTATACCCATTTAAAAATCCTCCTTTTTTAAAGCTCAGTGTTATTTTATCTCTTGACTTTGCAGGTTTCCATCCAATTTAGCTTACATTTTCCCTTTTAACCTTACATTTATGTAACATTAAAATAATCTGACAGTTTGTAAAAATATATAATAAATTCTGTTCCGATGCCTACTTGAGATTCGACTTTTAATTGATGATTTAACTTATCTATTATTTTTTTTGAAAGATACAAACCCATTCCTGTAGATTTGCCAAATTGTCTTCCATTTTCTCCCGTAAAACCTTTGTCAAATATTCTCCTTATATCTTTTTTTTCTATGCCTATTCCATTATCTTTAATGTGAAGTGTTATCTCCTTATCATTTTCTTCTCCCCATATATCTATTCTTCCACCCTCATACATATATTTACAGCTATTATTTATAATTTGATCTATAATATAGGAAATCCATTTTTCATCCGTTATTACATTAAAATCAATATTTTCAAAATTTAAATTTATTTTTTTTGCTATAAAAAATGATGCATTTTTTTTCACTACTGCTTTAATAATCCGGGCAACATTAATTTCACCTACCTGGAGATCCTCTGAAAAGCTTGAAGCTCTACTTATATAAAGCACCTGGTTTATAAGAAATTTTATTCTGTCCATTTCAAGTCTCAGTTGTTCAGATATATTTGTCTCCTCCATTTTATCTAAAATAAGTTCACACACAGATAAGGGGATCTTTACTTCATGAATCCATTTTGTCATATAATCATTGATTTCATCTAAATTATCTTTTACTTCCTGAACCTTTTCATTTTTTTCTCTATCCTTAATTTTTAGGATTTCCTTTATAAGCCAAACTTCAAAAACATGATTCCCTCCCAATATACTTAAGTTTATTTCCTTTCCACCAGTTACAGATTCATATATTTCTTTATAATTGCATTTCCATCTTTTGTAATCAACAAACATAAAAAATACTGATATAGCTATAATTAAAAAATCCATGTAAACTATATCATAAAATGATGCACCAACGGGCTTACTACTGTATAATATTAAATTTATCACAGTAAAAATGCAGATGAAATATATTATTTTAAAAACTGAATTTTTCATATAAGTTAATTTATTCATGATATTTCATACCCACGTCCTTTTTTTGTTTTTATAAAATCATGGAGTCCTATATCTCTTAATCTCATACGAAGTCTATTAATATTTACTGTAAGGGTATTATCACTTATAAAATTCTCATCATCCCAAAGTGTTCTCATTATTCTCTCCCTTGATATAGTTTTTCCATTATTTTTCATTAAAAGTAGTATAATTTTAAATTCATTTTTTGTAAGTTCAATTTCTCTTTCATTATACGAAAGCGTTTTATACGTCAAATTCAATATAGCTCCATTACACTCTAATAGTTCAGAAGCTCCTTCCCTATATGAATAAGTCCTTCTTATAAGTGCACTTATTTTTGCAATTAAAACATCCATAGAAAAAGGTTTTGTTATATAATCATCTGCCCCCATATTTACAGCCATAATAATATCCATATTGCTATCTCTTGAAGAAAGAAATATAATGGGACATTGAGACATTTCTCTGATTTTATTACACCAATAAAACCCATCAAAATAAGGTAAGTTAATATCCATAACAACTAAATGGGGTTTATTTTCAATAAATTCAGAGAGAATATTGGAATAATCTCTTACTCCATACACATTAAAACCCCATTTAATCAACATTTCCATAATATTATCTGAAAGTGCCCTGTCGTCTTCAATTATCATTATTTTATACATATATAAATATACTACCCCCTAAAATGATAAAATCATATACATCATATGTTTTAATTTTATCATAAACTACAAAGGCCCAAATAATCATAGCAACCTTTTTTTAACTATGCTTATGTAGTAAAATTATATCAAGTGATTCAGAGGTTCAGATGGAGTTTGCTATAAAGAAATATTATCTCCAACTTTGAAAAAGATGGGAGTATTAGCTAATTCTAGCCTTCGGATAAAAAAATACTATACAGTAGGGGGTTTTATACTTATGATAAAAGAAATACTGCTTCTTGGAAATTATGATCTATATAGAAAAAGTTCACCAGTGGAAGAAAAAGACACAGATTTAATAAAACAAGCCGTTTCTAATTTACATGATACTTTAATTGATTTTCGTAAAAAATATAATGCAGGCAGGGCAATTGCCGCACCTCAAATTGGTGTATTCAAAAGGCTTATATATATGTACATTGACGAACCTTTGATTTTCATTAATCCCATACTTACCTTTCCCAATAAAGAAATGATGGAAGTAATGGATGACTGTATGTCTTTTCCCAACCTTTTAGTAAAAGTAAAGCGTTTTAAAAATTGTACGGTAACCTATAAGGATATGAATTTCGAAGAAAATTCCATAAAATTTGAAGGTGATCTTTCAGAACTGATACAACACGAATATGACCACTTAGACGGTATACTTGCTACAATGCGGGCCATAGACAATAAATCTTTTTATCTTAAAAATAGTATATAATATTCATTGATATTTTCAGGAGGTGTTTTAAGTTGGCCAAAAATTTTTTCTCAAAAGTTTATGACCTAGTTGCCAGAATACCCAGGGGCAAAGTAGCTACCTACGGTCAGATAGCCTTCATGCTGGGAGAACCCGGAAGTGCCCGAATAGTTGGGTGGGCAATGAGAAAAGCTCCTTCCCATCTCCCTTGTCACAGAGTTGTGAAAAAATCCGGTGAACTGTCTCCAGATTATGTATTTGGAAGCTCTGACATTCAAAAAGCTCTTTTAAAATCAGAGGGGATCACTTTAAAAAAAGATGGGCATATAGATATGAAAAAATATTTATGGGATGGCAGATGATCATATTTTCATTAAGCGTTGATCTTGCCAAATTATAAGTTGGACTATATAATTTAGCCATATATATCAACACCATAAGAGCACTCAACTCAAATAGGTATTGAATGCTCTTATTAAATTACTGCTATTTTTTTATTCCTGTATAAATCAAAATTGCATCTCTTAAAAACTCTGCTGTTCCAGGCTGTTTTCTATCATAATATGCCTTAAACCTACTATCTTCCACATACATTTGTGCAAGGGATGCATGAGCCTTTTTATTATAATTTCCCCAGTAAAAACTTATCCACTTAGCATGAAGTTTTGCAGTCTTTTGAGCCAACTCTCCTGAAGCATCACCTGTTTTATAAGCTTTATCCAGAGTCTCAAGGATTTCCTTTTCAAGATTAGTAACTTCTTCATATTCTTCCTGGGTCATATTTTTTAACCTGTTATTTGATCTATCCACCACATCATTTCCATATTTGTTTCTGATTTCTCCTCCGTACTTTTTTTCATTATCATAAATGAGCTTTTCTTTAAATCCTTGAAATTTCTCACTGTCATTCATTTTAATTCTCCCCTCCATGGATTCAATTGTTTTCTCCACATTTGAAATCAATAAATCCAACTGTATTCTCTTTTCAAGAAGTTTATTATGATGTTTTTTAAGTGCCTTTGCCCTGTCAAAATAGGGAGAATCCATAATACTTTTAATATTATCCAATTTTATTCCAAATTCTCTGTAAAAAAGTATTTGCTGAAGCCTATCCACTTCTTTTTCCCCATATATGCGGTAACCTGATGAATTGATCCTGGCAGGTTTTAAAATTCCAATTTCATCGTAATACCTGAGTGTCCGTGCACTGACACCTGACATGAGAGCCAACTTCTGCACTGTATATTCCATAACTGCACCTCCTGACAATTCAACTATAAACTTATACGCAGCGTTAATGTCAATAGATATATGAAATATTTTTTACATATATATTTTATGTAAATACTATTCTGCATCAAAATATCCTTCTTTAAATTATTTTACTGCCACATATATATCCACTTCAGGGTTTTCATTGTCATTGTACCTTTTATCATAAAGTTCAAAATCTCCCGTATAACTTCTTTTAATGTCCGCATTCCATATATACTGCCAAGCCTTACCAATGCTCTCAGGCATTTTACCTTTCGCAGTTATAACGCAATACTTTGAAGGTGGTATTATTTTTAATACCATTCCTTCAGGTATGTCATCTCCATTTGAAACTTCAAATCCAACTACAAAGGAATAATAACCAAATTCTTTGTTTTCATAATCTGTGTACACTCCAAGAATTTCATCACTATTCAACTTATTGTGTACAGCATCTCCAAGTTTTTTTTCTGAAAATTCCTTCCACAGTGTTTGAATTTTAATGCTGCAATCTTCATCTTTATTGCTGGTTCTTATCTCTTTACCCACCAAAAGTATCCGGCTTTTTTCCACTATTTTAAAATCCATTAGTGTTTTTTCCATCTTTTTAAATTTGGAAGGACATTTTTCATAAGAGATCTTGCTTCCTTTTCTCCCATTCCTTTTTCTTTCATAAAAGGAATACAAGCCTCAATCATTTCTTCCATAGTTAAATTCGGCTGTTTAAAACTTCCATTTTCATAGCAGTACATGCAGTATTCATAGTTTTTCTTATTATCTGATTCACTGGCATAAAATTCCTCACTTAAAAGCATTCCACAACTCTGACAATATTTCTCTTCCATAATATATTTCCCCTTTAATATTTTATCCGAAGGCTACCATTGCTAACACCCCCATCTTCTTCAAAGTGGGGGATAAGCACTGCTACGCCCCTGGATAAGTTCTTCTAAGGTTCAGATGGGAAAAGTATTCCTTATAAGCAAACTCCACCTGATCCTAAGAATCACTTGATATCTACATTATATAGAAGAACTTTGCCATCATTATGTCATGTTTGAATTTATTTATACATATCAATTATTTTTTTGCACTTTTTTCTTATAATTTCTCTTATATGTTTTGGGGCAAGCACTTCCACATACTCAGTTGCCAAAATTCTATAAAAATCTATACAAATGTATAAATATATATAAATTTGTTTAATTCTCTATTCATAGTGTCCGATTTTGTAATCCTAAAAGGATATACTACTTTCGTTTGATATAACACTCCCAGAGCTTAAATTCGGATACAACTCATCCTACACATTAGTAGTATCTTTCATGTGATTATTCTACTAATTTATAATTACCAAGATTTATTGAAGCGTTTTTGTCTCTATCAATAACTAATCCACATTCAGGACAGACATAAACTCTATCTTTCAGTTTTAAATCTGACTTTATGCTTCCACAACAAGAACATGTTTTACTTGATGGGTAGAATTTATCAACTTGAACAAATTGAATTCCATTAAACCCGCATTTATATTTAATCTGCCTCATAAATTCATATAGGCATTGTTCTTGTATGGCTTCCGATAGATGTTTATTCTTCATCATACCTGTTATATTTAAGTCTTCCATAACTACCCTATATGGTCTTAACTTAATTATTTTATTGGTAGCTTGATGAATATGGTTTAATCTAATATTGCCAAGCTCTCTATGTATAAGTCCTATCTTCTTTTCCAATTTAACAATATTATTAGTCTTGATAAATTGGAGTCCTTGTTTATTTGCTTCATACTTCCTTGATACTTGTTTCTGTAATCTTTTAAGTTTTTTCTTTAATTTCTTAACTTTACCTGATTTATTAATGTTTTTTATAGGATTGTCCAGACAATTTACTATAGCTAAATCATGAACGCCTAAATCTATTCCTACACTTAAATCTTTATTCAACCCAGCCTGGTTTTCGCCCTGTTCAAATCCTAAAGATAAATACCAGTATCGGCCATCAAAATGACATCTTGGGTTAGTGTACTTAGGTAAATCGGGAATATCATAATTAGTTTTGTATTGAATTTTACCTATTTTCTCCATTTTAACCTTGCCATCTTTAAATTTAACGGCATCGTGTCTAACATAAAATGATTTTCTCGACTTTTTCTTAGATTTAAATTTAGGATGCTTAGCTATTCCATCAAAGAAATTATTATAAGCTGTTTGTAAATCTTCAAACGCTTGATTGATAGTTTTACTGCTTATTTCATTTAGCCATGCGAATTCTTCTGTACTCTTCAACTTATTAAATTCATCCCTCAATTTTCTGCAAGATATGAATTCACTAGCTTTCTTATAATTTTCTTCTTGTCTTGCTAAACCCCAATTGTAAGCAAATCTGGCTATACCTATTGATTTCCACATTAATATTTCTTGTTCTTTTGTTGGTTTTAATCTTATCTTAATTGCTCTTATCATATCTTTCACCTCACTTTCTAATATTATTATACCCAATGTCCAATTACTTACAAAGGCTATTTAAATGTTATATAATATTTTTGAAGTGATGGCATGGCTGACAAAGATTTGAAAAATAGAACTCCTTTTTCAAATGCAGTTAATACTGAGTTACTGAATAAACTAAAAGCTTATTCTAAAGAAACAGGAACACCAATGTCAAAATTATTAGATAAAGCTATCGAATCATTTTTAAATAACATTAAAAGATTACATTAACGCTCTTAAACAGGGTGTTATTTTTTCAACAAATTTATAATAGAATTTTGACGTTGTTCACTTAGTACGCTGCCACTAAGCAGTTCTCTTATGAACTTCTTATGCTCTCACATAAGCTCAGACTATATCATTACCCTTGCAAAAGGGCATTTCCCACTTCGGATTGCTTAATCCTACTCCCATCACAGGATAGTCGTTGAACTTTACCCTATATTCGGGTCTTAGCTGCTGATTGCCCATTTTTACAGCACTTAGGATTTAACCTTATGCCATCTAACTAATTTTTTCTACTTTCGTAACATTCACGCTTGGTTTTATTTCATACCTACGTTGTAGTTTAGTTAGCTTTAGGGGATTCCAGCAATTCAAGAAATTTTGCATAGATTCTATCTCTATGACTCCATGCTCTTTACGAACATGGGGTGCTTATCGTCTTATTGATAAATCTATAAATAATGTTTTATATTATTGCAGTTATTTATACATTTACAACTACCGTTTAGTTGCACCATAACTCAACACCATAGAATATACCCAGCCATCTTCTATAACTTCCGTATTTACTATAACACTACCATCTTCAAGAAATGTCATCTCCTCTTCATGGAAATAATCCTGTATCCTATACCTCACTTCTTCTGAAAACTTAAGTAAAAGTTTTACAGGACTTTTTTCCGGACTTTTACTGTTTATATATTCTCCATAGGAAATTCTTTCCCTTGAAACTTCCCTATTTAAAATCTCCAATCCATCCATTCTAGTGAGTTTAAATATTCTGTAATCCCCTTTTAAAAGACAAAAGGAAAAAATATACCAGGAAAATCCTTTAAATACAAGAGTAACAGGTTCCGCCTCTCTTAAAATATATTCTCCTTTTGAATTTCTGTAATTAAAACTTATACACTTATTTTCCTTTAGTGCTTTATATATAACTTTGTATTTAATATTTTCATTTTCAGATTTTTTAAACCCCCAGGGCAGTGTATCTATAAAAACTTGCTTGAAGTGCAGGTCAACTTCACTTTTCTTATTGGATGGTATTATATTCTTCATCTTTTCCATGGCAATTTCTACATTTTTATTATTTAATACCCCATTTATATTTTTTAAAGCTTCCACTATGGAAATCATATCCCCCAGTGTGAGGAATTGATGATTTATTTTATAGTTTTCTAAGATATAGAATCCCCCATTATTTCCTTGTTTTGAAGCTATGGGAATCCCTGCCATATTGATTGCATCAATATCCCTGTAAATGGTTCTTATGGAAACCTCAAATTTTTGGGATAACTCTACAGCAGATATTTTATCTCTATTTAAAAGCATAACTATAATTGCCAGCAATCTGTTTATTTTCATAAATATAAAACCTCATTTTCCTACACAGGTTTATTTTTTTAAATTCAAATATTTTCAATATATTGTGGATAAATTAGTTACTTATGCTTTAATTCTCTTAACTTCTAAAAATACGGTGACTTCTCTCGGCTTTTTAAACAAAATATACTGTCAATCCGCTTTAGATAATAAATGTTTTATTATACTCAAACCAATGCACTAACAAATACTTGCCTTCAATAATCTCAACTTTCATTTTTGCTGTCTTCCTCCCGCGAACTATAAAAGTATTTTCACCACAAATATCTACTTTTTTTGGATTTAAAAGTATCTGCCTGAGCCTCTCATCATTATGATGGGTTCTTTTTATATCCCTTAATGCTCTTTCAGTATACTTTAAAGGATTTTGTATTATAGACTTAATTAACTCTTTAGTTGCCAATCTTACCCCCATGTCAAATGCTTTTTGGCAATCAATGGGGAATACTTCGGCCCTTCTTTTAGCCCTCGCTTCAACGTCAACAAGATCAGCTTCAACCTTGGAGTAATCTTCAAACTGACACGTCTCATAACTAATAAGCGACTCAGAAGACCCAAATATCATTTTCATTGACCACTCATTAATCTCAATGGGTTTATCCATACCCATTTTTTTTAGCGAGTCTTCTGTCGCATTCCCTGTATAAATAAACCCGGTATTTATTTTTTTCGGATAATACGAGCGCCGGGATTTACCATATCCAAGGTACTGAAACAGTAACCGATCCAGAAAAGCAACCATTTCACCGCTTACCCGACCCCAATAGATAGGTGATCCGAAAATAAGTGCATCAGCTTGCTCTACTTTTTGGAAGATTTCTGCCAGATCGTCTTGTACCGGGCATTTGCCAAAGCTTTTTCCGCCTTTGGTTTTACAGGCGAAACAGCTGATACACCCCTTGTAGTTCAGATCATAAAGATGAATCATCTCGGTTGTAGCACCCTGTGATGTGGCCCCCTCCAATGCTTTGTTTAAAAGGGTGGCAGTATTCCATTTTTTTCGCGGACTTCCGTTAAATGCTAGCACTTTCATACATTGACCTCCATTTTTTGTAAATTTACTATCTTTATATATTATTTAGAATTAGCCAGCGATTTATTTGCGGCCCTTGATGTGCGCAAGAACCTTACATTGGCTAACAGAATGGACGCTGCCCGATAAGCAGTGCCTAAATACAATAACAGTCTTAATCACTCAAAACTTATATTTTTCCGTTTAGATACCCTTGCATATGAAGCTTGGTAAGAAGGCCACCATTTCCGACCTATCCAACCTCTCCGGGCTGGCAATCAAAAATCTGATCCACAAATTGAGTTGCTTCGGTTAAATACTGTTTCCTTGCTTCATCAGTAACAATAGGCACAGATTGAAAGAATTTAGTGGCAACATCGATGAAGCCTACACTGCCAAAGAGATTGTCCAGTGAAAGATTAATGCACTCATATTGACCTGCCATATCCAGATACGGATCGTTAGAGCCGGCTGTAAAGAGTGAAAATACCCTTTTCCCTTTTATTTTACCGCCATATTCTACATCATAGGCGAATTTAGTCATAAACACCTTGTCAAAATAACCTTTTAGAAAGCCGGGCATTGCTCCGAACCAAATAGGAGCAATTGTAATAATTGCATCTGACCAGAGAACATCCTCCTGTTCTCGCTTCACCTCATCTGTATAGACCTCAGTGCTTGCGGCTTTTAGATCGTCTGGTTGCATAACGGCATCAAATTTTATTTTTACAAGGTCTTTTACCTTAACAGTTGCACCTCTGCTTTGCAAGTGGGATGTGATAGTGTCCAATATTCCTTTGCAAAAGCTTCCATCATAGGGGTGCGCGTAAACAACAACTACATTCATTTTAATAATCTCCTTTCAACAAGTTATTTATTTCACAATAACATATATCATTTAAATATTTAAGTACGCAATTTGATGGTACTTAGTAGTATTGTTGGTACTATGAAAGGAGATATTTTCGACAGAATAGCATGGTACAACCAATTTCCATGCTCTAACCTTTTTTGGATACCTAAATCATTTATTCAAAATATCATAATTAAGTCTTCCCCAATCGTTCATTTGCCGTATGATTGGAAAAAAGTCTTTTCCCGTAGGCGTTAATGAATATTCTACTTTTGGCGGAACCTCCTTATAAACTTCACGATGGATAAAATTATCGTTTTCAAGCTCCCGCAATTGTTTTGTAAGCATAGTCTGCGTTATGTTGGGAAATAACTTCTGCAACTCATTAAATCTTTTTGTTTCTTCACTTAATGCCCAAAGTATCATAATTTTCCACTTGCCTCCGATAACCTGCTGAACCAATTCCAGAGGACACACATTCTTATTTTGATTTACTGATGTACTCATAAAACCTCCTAAAATCACAATAGTATTAATAATAGTAGTATATATCATAAAACTGTGTACTCTAAGTTTATTTGAGTATATGATAACATGGTAGCAGCCAATTATCAATGGTCAAAACTTTCAGGAGGTTTAAAGTATGCGATACGTATGTATTGACTTATTATTTAGAAATATCAATAATTATCAAATTTGTTTATGGTGGAAACTGGTTAATCAACACGTGTGATTTTTTATTAACTAGTGTAAATTATGACATTATTTTTATAAATTATATGATAAAATGTATTTTATCACATAATTGTAAGGAGGGTTATTGTGAAAAAACTTGTACAAGCTCAATATTAAAAATTGAAACAAGAAGTAAATATTAGGAATGGAACCTAAACTATGGCTCATAAAATTGGACTAAAGTTAAAAAAATTACTCATATTGTCAATTTGTACAGTCACTATTTTAACGTTAGCAGGTCAAACTGCTTTTGCAGAAACACTTACGAAAACTAAGACAGCGGACGAATTAAAATAAATTAATAATTATAAACAAGACCACATGAAATTAATCAAAAATCAAACAACAAAATCTGATTCAGAAATAGAGGCAGTTCTGGCAAACTCAAGTAATAAAGATCCCGATTATTTGAAAAACTATAAAAACGCATTAGAAGAAAAGTATTCTCAAAAAAATACAACATTTAACTTTTATCTTGTAAAAAATGGCTACTAAAAAAATAAAAATTATAGTATTTAGTATGCGATGATACAATTAAGGTGAAGTAGAGATAGTATCGATATCATCAAGTGTAAAATATATGATACCGATGCTATTTCCATTTCAAGAAGTAGGTTTTAAATATAAGGTGGTGGAATAAATAAATGTCAATGGTAATCAAACGAGGTTTAATTGTAATTATAGTTTTTGTGCTCTTAATAATTGGATTTCGTGCAATTCAAATTATTACGGCAGAAAAAAACCCTATTGATGTGTTTAAATCTATTGTAAAGATAGAATTCGATGGAAGAGATGTGGTAAAATTGGATGAATATTCATATTTAACAAAATCAAATCCAAAATATATTAAATCATTTTTAGAAAATAATGGTTGGAAATTTCAAGAACAGTTAGGGGCTGGGTATTCATTTAGAAACGCTAATGGAAAAAGATTGTTGTTAATAAGTAAGCATATTTTTGGTAAAAGATATTTAATATTTGAAGAAGGTAGCTAATATCTGAAAATCCTAATAATTTAGCTTTATAAACATTAATGAAATAAAGCAATAAAAAAATATTGCAAAAAAGAATGCCCGTTTTAGACACTCTACTTTCTAAGTTTTAAATATATCAAAATTAAGCATACTGTTGATATAAAAATATTAGTTTTTTTCATTGATAAACATCCGCCTTTTTCATTATATTATTTGGAAAGGTATAAATTTTAAAATCACTTGCCGATAATCTAGTAAACTTTTTGACAAAATCTACAGATTATATTCAAATTTTACATTTTATGTTATATAATGAATATTAGGTATAATTAAGAGATTTTAATGAATAAAGGGGGAATATAATGAAAAATTTTACAAAAAACATTGTGCTTTTTATATTTTCTTCAATAATAGGTTTTTCTTTACATAGGATGTTGACAGCAGATTTAATAATGAATTTTTTCCCTAGAATTTACTCACATACTTGGATACATATAATGGCTATAATATGTCAAGGAATATTTATATTTGCTCTTATTAATCTTCTTATACATAAAAAGATTAGTAAACCATATGCATATATACTTTGGGGATGTTATTTTTGTATTCTAATGTTTATTTTTTTTATAAGAATGGTTGGAATGACAGGAATAAATCTTAATCCTCTTGATATTATCAAAAATATATCTGCAGATCCTTTATTTATATTCACAGTGATTATGAATATATTTATATTTATCCCATTAGGGTATTTATTTAGAAAAAAAACTTTTACATTTTCTTTGGTAAGCGCATTTGTTATTTCTCTTTGTATAGAAATAATTCAATATATTTTAAAAGTAGGTATTTTTGATATAGATGATATAATATTTAACATAATAGGATTTATGATAGGTTGTAGGCTCATAAAGTTTGAAAAATTATAAATAAAAATAAATCAGGAAAGGTACTTAAGTGACTTTTTCAAATAAACTCATATTTTAATCTACGTCTTTGACCAAAATGTTTATTCCTTCAATACAGTAAAGAGCTTATCTAAATTTTAAACAGCTCTTTACTGTTTTTTTCTGGTGGTAGTTGTACGTGGAGCCTTCTTCTGCTTCATCTCCTTTAACAACTCTCTGTACTTATTCTGATATTCTTCAATTTGCTTATTATACCTACCCTGCAATTCTTCTTTTTCCTGCTGCTGCTGTGTTAATTCTAATATTGCCTTTTCCCTTTGAAGCTCTGCCTTATCTTTAACAGATTGAATAAATTCATTATGTTTAGTATTTAATTCCTGTACTGCCTTTTCATTAGCTTTTTTTACCACTGCTAATTCACTATTCAACTTTTCAATAACAATATCCTTTTCTTTAATGCTATTATCTAATTCAATATTTCTAGTTTGAGAATCGGCTAAAAGTTTATTTAATTCTTCATTAGTATCTTTATAACCCCGCTTAAATAAGGTTTATACCTACATAAAATTGGTAAAAACAACTATTTTATGTAAATATAATAAAATATCTAATGCAACTCCCTAAATTATGGAATATACTTTCCCCCTTGTTACATGTTTGTTGGTATTAGGCCATATTAATATTACCCGTTATATATTGGTGTTAAACACATTAGTAAACAATAAATTAAAAATATTATATTATTTCCATTATAAGTATTGACTAACATAACTCTACTGGTGTAGAATAATGTTATAAATTTAAAATTGAGGGGGTAATTAAAATGACTGAAGTTTTAAAAAACAATAAAGTTAAAGTTTTGTTTTTAATTTTATCTGTTCTACTTACTGTAACATTTACTTCAATGCCTGTTCTAGCTACATCTAATTCGGCTAATAATGTCCAAGCTACCGATAAAGATAGTATAAGAGTTAAACCTTATAGCACTAAACCAGTACAATTTAATGTTTATACGTATGAAAATGCTCCATCAGATGTAAAAGCACAATATGAAGCTGATGTTAAGGCTGTGAATGGCAAAGTTTCTCCTTCAGATGAAATACTTGTACCTATTACAGATGTGAATACTAACTCTGCTAAAGCTAGTCCTCAATCAACAGTAACTGCAACTGTTGTAGATGTATATCGTGATTCTTCTGGTAATGTAACTGCTGTATTACGTTACTATCATGATGGATATACATGGTATGTATATCCATCATGCTAACATATATAGCGATTACATAGGATATGGGCATATAACTGAAGGAGATAAAGTAAAGTGTCTTCAAGCGGCTATAGATTATAAATTCGGATATAGTTTAGCTGTTGATGGATACTTTGGCTCTCAAACTCAATCTGCAGTACTTGATATTCAAAGTAGCTACAATCTTTCCTGCGATGGAATTGTAGGTCCTTCAACTTGGCAAGTAATTGTTAATTAATAAAATTTCATATAATCATAAAAAATATAATTATTTTTCGTACAATTCACGGAATATATAAAAAGGAGTATAGTTACTATATTCCTTTTTATAATAAAGTTTCATGGGCTTGACTTTATAAAAATAATTAAATATATTGCATATTTATCTAAAAAGCTATTGGGATGATCTTAATGGGTTTATTATTTTCACGCATTGTGCTAGATCCTATATTCCAAAATATTGCATTTTGAAAAAGCACAAAATGTCCCTATGCTAAATTTAATATTTTTAAAAAAATCTAAAATATAAGTTGCTTAATTTGTGCCATGTTTATTACATTACCTGTAATTATGTTCAATATAAATGATAGATTATGAGCTAGAACTTTTAAAGCAATTCTAAGCATTAATCCCCATTTAGACTTAGCTAATACTCTATTAATATTGAATTGCTCTGCTAATTGAGAAAAGCTAGTTTCAATTCTTTCTCCGCCTTGCTTTTGATAAAATATTACGAAACTGCTCTTCTAATGGATGTTTACTGTTCTTTCTTTTCAGAGAGATTAATAATACTTGTTTTTCTTTAGTTAATGAAGTTTTAAGTTCCTTGCAGATATATCCCTTATCTCCTAGTATTTTTAATGTGTTATTTGCTTCAACTAATTCAAATACAGCTGCAGTAGTTACAATAAAGTTGTTATATCTTATATTCCGCACGTAGAATTTTCCGGTATATCTATTGGAGATTCTTACATTCTACAAAGGAAATATAGACTAGCACTACATAGCATTACGACTTTAATTAAGCATTATGTGTTATATTTACCACACAAAAATCAAAAAGTTAAAGACTCATTAATAGTTGATGGTATAAATAGGAATTTTTTAATATTTCTAGATTAATAGATAAAATCCTCTGTATATATTTTTTCACTAGAACCAGCTAAAATTAAAATTCTCTTTGTGTTATCATTGATGTTGTTTATTACACGCACAGTACTGCCGTCCTTAAAGGTGATAATAGATACAATGATATTCTTCAAGAGTTCCATAATGTTTTTAGCCGTGGGGGTGTAACTTTTAACTTTACCAGGTATTATAACAGGCTCCTTCTCTTTTTTTAAAGCATTTCTTACTTCTCTTTCAATTGTAGTATAAACCATTAGTGCCAACAGAAAAACATATCCCAAAGCCTCTATCCTTTTAGGTGTTTTAAGATAAATTTCATCTATAAAGTCAGAGTTTTTAAGAGACTTAAAGTTTGTTTCTACGCAAACTTGTTCCTTGTATTCCTTCAATATATCTTCATCAGACATAGCCTGGGTATCTAATATGTTGGTTAGAAGTACAAACATTCCTGCTTCATTTTTGGCTCTTTCAAATGCACCATAGTTTATATCATATTGCAGAGACAATTTAAATTTAGTCTCCATTTGAACTTTCTCTCCCGCCTTTAATTTTCCTCTGTTTTCTTTTTCTTATCCTTGGAGTAGACTGTACCATCTATAGTATAAAAATCGAGTTCATTCTCACCGATAAATCGTTTAAGTTCGCTTACTGCATCCTGTTCACAATAATACTCATTCTTCTCAAAGTCCTTTATAATCTTTTTAATATTCATTTCTTCTTTATCTCTTTTTTTCTTTAAAGAATTAATTTTACGGTTATCTAACGCACTTGAATGACATACAATAAACCTATACTTCCGGTCATTAATTTCATCAATAAAGCTTTGTATTTTGCACTTTGCAGAATCTTTTCTATTGCTGATTTTACCTACATCAGTCCACTTTTCTGTATTTTCATAAGCCTTACTCTTAAGTTCTTTTTCAATATTAAAAGTAGATGGCAGTAAGCAAATAAGACTTATATTATGCTCAAAAGCTGCATAAAGATTGTCTTTTGTAAGTGCAGCACTGTCAGCAACATATATCATATTATTAACATCAAGTTTATCGGCAGTAGTTCTTATTTTTTTTATGAAGTCTGTATTCCATGTTTTATCACTGGTGCTGCCATCCAAAACTTCTCCGGTAACAATAGTTTTGTCATTAGTGCAGGCAATTCCAAACATAATTTGTTTCAGATCAGGTCTTTTGTCTTTACTATGACCATAGGTTATTTTAATGCAATTATCATCTGATGATGGAGAAGTGTATTGTCCATAGACATTTTTGCTTGTGGTATCAGCATGAATACTTTTAACTTCCACATTAAAAGTTTTAATTCCTTCGAGAGCTATGTTTGAGAAAGATTCTTTAGGATTTACCTCATAGAAATCATCTAGTGCTCTACCAAGCGCATCATCATTTAGGTGTCTATAATTTATACCACTGCCAAAAAACTTTTCAACATCAGTATTCTCATAAAACTCATCTAATCTTGATAAAGGATGTCTGTCTACTAGAACATTAGCGATAATGGCTTCAATAGCAGTTCCAGGTGTACTAGTAGTCTTTCCTTATCAAAATTTATCTTATCATTAATATATTCTGCAATCTTAAGCTTTCTGCAATATTTTAAAATTAATAGTATAGCTCCATCTATAACAGGTTTTATACTTTTTATATTCATTTTTCCCTTCACGTACTATATTGAACAATATAATAATATATTCTAATATCTTAGTGGAGTGCTAAATGTAATTAATTATTTGTTAATTTTTACATGTGGAATGTCGGTTATAAAGCTATTCATTGAAATTAATGCATGAAGCTTTAATCAAAAATAAGTTTCTTTTTTGAAAGCACATATCATCTATCAAAACAAAAGCAGCTGTAAAAAAGTCTTTTAAATTATTAATTTTTTCAGTATTATAATAAGTGAACTCTAACATAATTAATCATCTCCTTATTATAATTTCTTTTCCTAATTTAATTATAATCCAGGTGATTAGTTTTTGTTAGGGTTTTTCTTATAATATATTAACTAGCGCAATGCGTTATTTTCATATAATTATACATATAATGGTATGAATTAAAAAATATTATTCGGTTGGTACAAGTATTTCATCTGAAGGAGAAACTTTGCCATTCACAGCCTTAACATCAGCTTCATATTGTGCTTTTACATCTGATGGAGCATTTTCATACGTATAAACATTAAATTGTACTGGTTTAGTGCTATAAGGTTTAACTCTTATACTATCTTTATCGGATTTGCCTATAATTTCCATAATTTTCTCTTCGTTTAAAACAGAATCAGTTTTATACTTAATCTTAGTTGGTCGTCCCTCTTTATCAACTGATACTATGGTAATGCCTTGTATAGTTTCTCCAGCATAAAATTTTTCAGTATGGAGTTCATCAGTATGGAGTTCATCAGTATTACTTTTTGCTAAGGTATTTAAACTTACCGATAAACTTACAGTTATGATAGTAGCCAAAGCACCTATAAGTATACCTTTTTTTCTTGTTTCTAAATTCAACATATTTTCTAGTCTCCTTTTTAATATATTCTTCTTATTATTAAAGCCTGTAATTAGATTTTGTTTTACTATATTATTTTTATTAAGCCTTAAAGAATTGACAAGAGCTGACGCATATAATTTTCTTTCTTTTATATCTGATCTTTTAAGTACAGCTTCATCACAAGATAGTTCACAATCATTGTTTATCACTTTACACATTATGTAAACTAGAGGATTAAACCAATGTATTGATAAAGTTATTAATAATACAATTTTATACATTATGTCATGTCTTTTATAATGCATAAGTTCATGTTTTAAAATATATTTTAATTCCTGAATATCATATGAAACAGTAGGAATCACTATGCGGGCATTAAATATTCCTATACCTAATGGTGTTGAAATTGCTTTGCAAGACTTTAGTGAAATTTTTTTCTTAATATTCATTTCTTTTAATAATTTCAAATATATATTTTTAATATTATTGTCAGGTACATCGTAAACTAAATGTTTAATTTTATTATTGAAAACAAAATAAGAAATAATGTGATAAGATAAAAATATTATCGAAACAATTAACCACAAATGAAACACTATTATAAAATAATTTAAATTGTTATTATCGGATACTATATTGATGCTATTTTCTATTTTTATACCTTGATTTATAGAAATTCCATTATTAATAATTGTTTTAATATTGCTAGGCGAGTATCCAACAATATTACATATTTTTTCTGACATATAAATTGGGATTTTAAAAGGTATAAGCATTTTTATTATTACAGCTAACCATATATAATAGGTAAATGCACGAGTATATTTTTTTAATAAAGTTTTTTGCAAAATCATAATAGATATAATCCCTATACTTCCTACTAAAGATGCTTTCAATAGATTTTTTACAAATATTTCAATCATACTATCACCTATTTTTTATCCATTTATCTAATTCATTTAAATCATCATCTGTAATATCATTATTTTCATGTAACGTAGTAATAAAACTTTTTAATGAGCTTCCATGAATTTTTTTAAAGAAAGTTCTTGTCTCTAATCTTAAATATTCATTTTCTGTTACAATAGCTGTGTAATGAGTGATTTTTTTACCTTTTGTTGCTGTTATAAATTTTTTCTTTGCTAAACGTGAAAGTAGTGTTAATGTAGTTGTAATTTTCCATCCTTTTTTTCCTTCCATAATTTTAACTACTTCTTTTGAAGATACAGGAATTTCACTAGACCAGATAATTTTCATAACTTCTAATTCTGATTCAGGAATTTTCATAATTGACAATATAAATCACCTCCTTAGTTTATATTCTACAAAAGTAGAATATAAATGTCAAGAGTTTTTTTGTTTTTCATAAATAGCCCAATGCTAGCAATATTATCATATACTGAAAACCATATGTACCTAATTGAATAAAAACTCTGAAATAGATCTATCTAAAATTTTCAAAGAAAAATAATTATTTTTGTATATAAGAATTAATTGCTGTAATGACTGGGGCAATTTTTTTTATTTTAAAAGAATATATCATAATAAGGTATATTCTTTATATCATACATGGTATATTTATATTAAGAATTGAACACAATGAAATATAAGAAAGGACTACTAATGTGGAATGTAGATTTTTACAGAACAAAAGATAATATTGCTCCAGTAGAGTAGTTTTTAAACAGTTAAATATTAAAATGCGTGCAAAAGCTCTTTATGAATAAATATACTTCAACAATTTGGTATGGACTTAAGAGAACCTCATTCAAAACCAATTAAGGATGGAATATTTGAACTAAGAATCAAATTAGGCAGTGATATATCCAGAATTTTTTACTTCTTTTGTGTTGGAAATAGAATAATTCTTACAAATGGTTTTATTAAGAAAACCCAAAACACGCCAAAAAGTGAAATTGACAGAGCCTTAAGATATAAAGCTGATTATGAAGGGAGATATGGAAAATGAGTAATTTAAATATGTTTATCGAAAAACAAATGAAAGATGAAGAATTTCGAAAAGAATACAATAAACTAACTCCTAAACATGAAATAATAAAACAAATTATAGAAGAAAGAAACGCCCAACATTTAACACAAAAACAATTTGCAGATAAAGTTGGTATAAGACAAAGCAATATTTCTAGGCTAGAAAGTGGTAATTACAATCCAAGTATAGATTTCTTACAAAAAATCGCAAAAGCTCTAGGTAAAGATCTTCATATAGAATTTCGTGAGACTAAATCCTAATAGGATTTATATTAAAGTTAAAAAGCCATTTATAAATTTTTCACAAATGGCTCTCTTATAATTCGATTAGACGGTATACATCATCAATATCATTCTGATTGATACCTAAATAAAGTTTGGTTATAGCTTGGTTACTGTGGTTATATAGCTCCATGAGCATTGGTATAGGCACTCCCTTTTTCCATGAATGGTAGCCAAAAGTTTTACGCAAACTATGGCAGCCAATATGTTCTTTTATCCCAACTGCTTCACAGTCCCCCTTTATTATTTTTATAGCCATATAACGGTTAATTGGCCTATTTTGTCCCTCTCTACTCTTAAAAATATATTCCTGATCATTTTATGCTTAAGTTTCTTTTTAAGCCTTGAAAGTGCTCCTACAGCGTTTTTATTTAGTAGAAATTTTTTAACCTTACCAGTTTTCTTTTCTTTAATGTAAACATGGGGTCTTAAATTGGTCTTCCTCAAAATCAAATACATCTTCCCAGGTAAGTGAAAGCATATCTGATATTCTTAATGCTGAATTCAGTCCCAAAACTATTAAAGCATAATTTCTCATGTTTCCTGATCCAATTAAAATACTTCTTTAAATCATTTATTTTTTTGACCGATCTTATTGGTTCTACCCTCTCCATTTTTACCTCCAAATAATTTTACTTATTATTTATATATATTATAATATGTGTAATTAGAAAATACAATTTTATACTTTAAAATATAAAAAACAGCCATAAGGCCTTGTGTATCAAGGTTTTATGCCTATTTTATCAGTTCCACACAATAGTGAGCAGACTAACTAGGCATTATAAATTTTCCGTCTAATATGCAATAAGACATCTAATGGAAACACCTGAGTTATGGAATATACTTCGCCCTCGGTGTCACAGATACTCTCATTATCCCATATTCTGCTGATACAACATCTCTATCAGATTAAAAAATCTTTTTTCTCTCTCCTTACAATAAAGCGTTTTCCCTGATGGAGAGTGGCTTTTAGTTTTCACAACTGTCCATTATAAATCACATAGTATTCACATAATCATTCCGTTTTTGTATGTTAACATTTAAGATGATAACTTGAAAAAAATAGAATATCATAAAGGAGGATACATAAATTGAAAAAAGTCAAGGAAGCAAAAGAATATATTTATCTTGCAGCTATTGTAATTATGTCTGCAGTACTAAATTTTTCAAATTTAGGAATAGAGGGATATTCTAATCAATATTACGCAGCTGGAGTAAAGAGCATGACACTGAGCCTTAAGAACTTCTTTTTTGTAGCCATGGATCCTGCAGGTTTTGTCACTATTGATAAGCCTCCCTTGGGTTTTTGGATTCAAGCAATCTCAGCTAAAATATTTGGTTTTAACGGATGGAGTCTACTTTTTCCACAAGCTCTGGCGGGAGTACTTTCCACTGTGTTGATATATGTAATTGTTAAAAAATCTTTCGGCAGTGCTGCTGGTTTAATTTCAGCCCTGTGCCTTTCTGTTACCCCTGTGTTTGTAGCAGTAAGCAGAAATAATACAATCGACAATCAGCTGGTATTTGTTTTATTGCTGGCATGTTGGGCACTTTCAGCTGCAGCCAGAGAGGGAAAATTTAAATATCTTATATTAGGCATGATACTTATAGGTATTGGATTTAATATTAAAGCACTGCAGGCATATATGATCCTGCCAGCAATATACATCATGTATTTACTTTCCAATACAATTTCCATCAAAAGACGGGTTATCCATCTGTTTGCAGGTACGGCAATTTTGCTTGCAGTATCGTTTTCCTGGGCATTGATAGTGGATTCTATACCCGCAAGCAATCGTCCCTATGTAGGAAGTAGTGGCAATAATACCGAAATAGGTCTTATTATAGGACATAATGGTACAGAAAGACTTAACCTTAGCAGCAGCAGTAATCAACAGAGTCATGGTTCAGGAGGCCCTGGACAAGGAGAGCCAAGTCAAAATAATCCAGGCCAAAGAGGCTTAGAGCAAGACAACCCTGATACGAATGAAAACTTTTCAGGTGGAGGATTTGGCGGCGGAAGCAGGTTAGCAGGCTCCATGGGAAACCAGACACCTGCAGGTATTACACGTTTGTTTTCGAAAAATATTCTTTCAGATCAGATTATTTGGTTTATTCCATTAGCATTCCTTGGATTTATAGCAGCATCAATAAAAGAAAAACTGAGGAGTAAACTAGATACTGATAAAAAGCAGGCACTACTCCTGTGGTTTATGTGGCTATTTCCGGAGTTTATATATTTTAGTTTCAATACAGGGTTATTCCATCCGCATTATTTAACAATGATGGCACCTCCTGCTGCAGCTTTGACTGGGATCGGAATCGTAGCCATGTGGCAAATGTACAAAGAGGGAGGATGGAAAGCTTGGTTCCTACCATTAGCACTATTGGCAAATGGTGCAGTACAGATGCTGATACTTTCTTATTTCTACAGTTCCTCTCGGATAGTTAAAATATTGATGGTTTTACTTATTGGGTTATGCTTTGTACCTGTATTAATATTGTCAGGGATTAACCTTTTCAAAAACAGATTGTCTAAAATTAATAGGGTATTGGTCTGCATGGGTGTTGCAGGAATTCTAATATCACCTATGGTCGGGTCTAGTGCTGTAATGTTTTATGCTGTGGATTCGACAAACCCTTCCGCTGGTATGGAGTTGCTGTCCTCACAGTCGTCAAAAAACCAAAGCCAAACTGGAGCTAAAAGCATGTATGGAAATAGCAACCGTGAATTCGACAATCAAAATATTAACACAGCTGATTTAGTTAAATTTTTAAATAGTCATCAAGTGAATGGAAAAAGTCAAGTTGTTGTGACCTCATTAAACACTGCAGAGAACCTTACCATTAATACTAATTTGTATGTTGGATCTTTAAGTGGATTTGAAGGAAATGAAACTGTTATGACCTTGGAACAATTTGAGGCTCGTGTAAAAAGTGGAGAAATACGATATGTTTTAGCTGGCAGTGGTAACAGCAAGGATAATAGAGGTAATTCAAACAATGAAATTATGTCCTGGATCCAAAAGAATGGCAAGCTTGTTTCCTATGCTTCAACAAATTCCTCAGAAAGTTCAAATCAGAATAACTCCGAACAAATATATGATTTGGCCGGTAGTGTTAAAAATTAGAGACTGATTATTTACAGAAGTAAAAATTTAACTCCATACAAACAGCAGACTATAATTTTTTGTACATTTAATAATTAAGGAAAATAAGGAGGCCAATAATGAAAAAGAAAAAAATAATGTCTACCCTAGTAGCAGGTTTCATGCTTTTTACGATAACAAATTTATCTGCATGTTCATCTAGTGGTTTAACTGCAAAATCAGCACCAGGCAGTGGGCATATTAAAAGTGTCACAGCAATTAATGAAGTATATGGAGATGGGCAAAAGGTAAGTGCCGCAGCGCTGCAATACGATAGTGCTATAGATACCTCTAAGTTGAATACATCAGATTTTAAAGTTGAGGGAAAGACCGTTACAAAGGTATATGCTAATACTGAAGCAAAAAAATCAGATAACGGTGTAAATGGTAAATATGTCATTGTTGAGCTTGATACAACCATTAAATCTGATTCAGGAAATGGTGGCAGTGACAGTCAAAATGGAAATGCTTAGCAAGGTGCTTCTCAAAGCAGCGGTAATCAAACGCCCGGCAGCGCTGGTCCTAAATTAGGAGAAAAAGCCACTGATTCAGCTAAAAGTAAGCCGTTGACAGTGAATATAACACAAAGTGGTGACATAGAAACTGTGGGAGGTCAAATATATAAGGCCGATTCAAAAGCGATGACAAGTACCAAGGATGTTAATTTAGTAGTAGAAGACTTCAAGCAACTTACTTATACAGATCCAAATTACAACAATGAAAAACTTATGTATAATCTATATGTACCAAAAAATTATGATTCATCTAAAAAGTACCCATTAGTGTTGTTTATGCATGATGCCGGTGTTGTAAGTAATAATCCTACAAATACGTTAACACAGGGGTTAGGAGCAGTTGTATGGGCAGAACCATCTGAACAGGCAAAGAATGAATGCTTTGTACTTGCACCACAATATACTAGTATTATTGCTGATGACACTTCTCAAACTACCGATCAAATGGATATAACAATTGATCTTGTAAAACAGTTGGAAAAACAATATAGCATTGATTTCAATCGTATATACAACACTGGTCAATCAATGGGAGGAATGACTTCCATCTCTATGGATATCAAGTATCCTGACATGTTTGCAGCATCATTACTGGTTGCTTGTCAATGGGATCCTACAAAAGTAAGTCCAATGGCAAATAAGAACTTATGGATTATTGTATCAGAAGGTGATAATAAGGCTAATCCAGGAGAGGATGCTATTACTGAAGTATTGAAAAAGAAAGGAGCTACTGTAAGCAAGGCAACTTGGAATGCAGAAGCTAGTAAAGATGAATTGGCAACTGACGTAAGTAAAATGCTGAGTTCAAACTGCAGCATCAATTATACGGTATTCAAGGGCGGTAGCCATAGATATACTTGGCAATATGCTTATACAATTGAAGGTGTACGAGACTGGTTATTCAAACAGGTAAAGAAATAATCAATTGTTTACCTGTTTGAGTTAATTTTTGGGTATTACATAAAAAGAAAGAACCCCTTTCATAATTTGTGTATAACACATGAACCATGAAAGAGATTCTCTCTTTACAGACTTTTTAAAATCTATTATAGAAAATATGGATTAACTATGAGTATAGAAACTACTTAATCATTGATGGATCTAATTCTATTTCAAAAGGACCTATTGAAGAAAAAGACACATCAATTTCGTTTAATTGTAATTTATCACCTATTACTTTTTCATCTTCAAGAATATGTTTAATACTATCATTATATCTACTATGATGGTTACTTCCATTTCCGCCCATAGTGACGCTTGCAAAAGAAATATCCCAAATTTGCAATTTTGCACTGCCGTCATTTAGATAACTGTAAATCAGTTCTACACTTTTATCTGATAGTCGCTGAATACTAATAATTTTATATTTAATTCCCTTATACTCACCAGTTTTGTTTAAAATACTTTTTCCTGATTTAGGAACATCTAAGTCTATCTTAAAATCATTACTTTTACCCAAATAATCATTTTGAACGTGATAAACTACTTTTGGAACAGTCAATTTTAACTTTTTGCCGGTGAGTTTGCTTAAATCGAATAGAGATTCATTTCCCTGATCTAAATAGTTGGTATTGTCATGTCCATATACTGCATTATTATATTCATCGGAAATTATAATGCGAGAATCCTGTATAGAATCATTATTTATTGATTTTATACTAGTTGGTTCTTTTAACTCCCATTTTTTACTTTCTTCAAAGGTTCCACAATTAACTTTATCTATTCTTTCTAATTTAAAATCTGGTAAGGTATCTGTAAAATAATAATCTACTTTTAAAATATTTCCCTCTCTTTTTAATGAAGTCACATTTAACGTAGTTATTCCATTAGCTGCAGTATATAATATATTTGATTCAGGAACTTCTTTAAAATCAGAATTTTTCAGTTTAAAAGTTGCTTTAGTAAATTTTTTATCATTATCCATAATACTTAAAGTATAACTATTAGCTTTTTTTACTTTGCCATTGTATTCTGCTCTATATGAACCTATGTGATTATCCGGCATCATGGCAAGATTATCACTCCTATTAAGTTCATAGGAATTACCATGTTCGTCTCTAATAATATAATAAGAGCGTTTAAGTTCTTCCGGTTCAATGGTTAAAGTAACTACAATCTTACTGTTATCTACATACATATTCGCTAAAGTTATATTACCTTGTTTAAGACTGTTTTTAAGAATTTTTGGGGTATCTGAAGAAATCTTTACTTCTCCAATGCCAGATATGACAGTGAGTTTTTCTATCATATTGGCTAAAACATCCTTTTGTGATATGAATATTGGAATACTTATCAACAAAATAACCGCTGCTGCAATAGAATTTCTTTTAACTTTGGAGCTTTTAGATTTTACTTTGCTAATAATATTTTTACAGATTGCTTTCTTTTCAATTTCATTGAGCTCATCACTGCTAAATTCATTTTCCTTTATATTAATATCATTCAAAAGCATTAAAATATCATCTTCATTTAAATTTAATTTCATTTTAATTCCTCCACTTCATTTGAAACATTTAACTTTCTTATAAGTGAATTTTTAGTGCGCCATAATCTGTTGTAAACAGCTCCTCTTGATAAATTAAAATTTTTACATAAACTGCCCATATCTTCATCTAAAATGTATTTTCGTATGAATAATTCTCTATCCAGCTCATTCTCACATTGCAGAAGCTTTATTAATATTTCTTTCTTTTCTTTGAATATATACTCATTTTCAACATCAGTTTTAGAAATTAACATTTGTTCTTCTATTTGGAGGTTGTCCTGTTTAACTAAACTTCTTTTATAATCTATAGCTTTATATTTACTTACAGCTAAAATCCAATTTTTGAATGAAGATTTTTCAGGATTATATAAATGGCTTTTATTCCATATTAAAAGGTATACATCATTAATACATTCTTTTGCATTTTCATAATTATCCTTTCCAAGTACATTCATTACGATTTTGAAGACTAAATTGCAGTAAGTATTAATTATGTATTCTAAAGCCATAGGATTTTTTTTCTTAAGTTCTAATAAAAAATTTTCGTCATTAATTTTCATTTTTAGCTCCTTTCAGTTTATCCTATCACTAATTAATACGGATAATATAATTGATATTTCACAAAATTATATAAAAAAACTTTAAAAGCTATATAGAAATATTTAAATCAATGAAAAAGTAAAAACAGCAATAATACATTCACATTGCTCTCACATGTATTTGATTATAATGTGACATAAGGACAAAAAAATAAAACACATCAATTAAATGCATTTTATTTTTAAAATATACTATTCATTACTTCTATAAAAACTTTCAATAATTACATATCATAATATTATTTCAAACATAAAATAATTAAACATAGTATAAATACTTAAAACAATTACAAATTTCTCTAAAATAAAAGTAGGAAGCAAATTGTTAAAATATTAATGAATTAATATCTTTTATGATTTATTACAACCATAGAAAAATAAACTACTGGCATAAAAATCAGTGTAAAAATACCAAATTTATAAAAAGAAATATTTATTATATTGTTTAGCATTACTAAAATAAATATATACCAGTACATAATCCAAAATGCTGAGTGGGCTGATTTTGTATTAATAAAAATATTTCTTTCTTCATTTTCTAATTCTATATTCTTTATTATTTTAGGATTTCTTGTTGCATTTTTATATATTAAGAACATTCCGACTCCAGTTGGTGTAAATCCAAATGCTAAGGCACTCCCCACTCCCAACAAAGATTTTATTCTTAAATCAAAAATGAGGTCAATTAATAAAATAGCTATACCTATAATTCCTATTGCAATAAATACCTTTGCATATAAAATCTCTTTTTTAACGTACCTGTTCACATCCACAATAAATCTCCCCTTTAAATGACATAACCTTTACTAAAAATATCTATTACCGTACTTGACTTCTTATTCTTCCTCAAATATAAAAACTTGTTCAATTATTAATCCAAAAAATTTAGCAATCTTATAAGCAAGCATTACTGATGGATTATATTTTCCCGTTTCCAGTGAATTTATGGTCTGTCTTGATACTCTCATCGCATCTGCCAATTCTTTTTGGGTTAATCCTCGCTTTTCTCTTAATTCCCTGATTGAATTCTTCAACTTATGACTCCTTCATACGTAAAGTTAACTTTACACATATTATATGCCATTAATATTTTACTGTCAAGCTAACTTTACAATAAAGTTATTTTTAAATACAGCTAAGGTTTGTCCATTTGCCTATAAGAAGTTCCTTTATCTATATAAACCTTAGAAAAACTTATGCTAAATAAGCCTTGCAATAATTACTATTAACTTTGAAGCAGGTACTAATAAAAATTGTGAAAGTATACTTCCTACAATCAAACCTCCTACAATAAAAATTATACAGCGATTAAATTCCAGTTCCGTGGATTCTCCCCTTATTACATCATCTGTCATCATGGATAAATAGGGATCGATAAATATAACCATAAATATTGTTGAAATGCTATTAATAACTGAAGATAAAGTACTGCTTGTCATTCTCAAATCTGGTTCTAAACAACTAGCATACAAAGCTGATAAGACACTTATACTTGATACTGAAAATGAAATCATATTTAATAAAATCACCTTTTTAGGAGTCTCCCTAAAATTTTTTAATTCAGATAGGTTTTCTCTTTTAGGGATTGAAATACTATTTTTAAATTGTTCAATTCCCGACTTTGAAAATGCATGCATCATTAATCTGGGCAAAGATCTATAAACACTAAATGATATAACTAATTTGTTGAATATTTTTATAAAAGTGGGCATTAAAATTGCACCTGATATTGTAGCTAAGGTAATAGAAAAAATTACCCATCTAAAGATATGTATTAAACCTGCAGACTGTCCTGAATTTATACCATTTTCAATAGTTTTTGCAAGTAAAGGTGCCTGCACAGTATTCGCGGTTCTTTGTATCAATACAAACACATTAAATACTGCAGAAGATACTGCAATTCTTCTTGTTCTTACTCCTACAATTCTTGCAGAATACGCCAGTGTTCCTATTATGTAAATAACAAAAGTTAAAATAAAAACCAAATAAACTTGAATTGTCATTTTTCCTTACCACCTTGTATTTGTAAATTAACAAGCTAATAACAAATAATAACCACATTTTATCATATTTTTGCCATTTGTAAATTGAATTTAAAAATTTTTTTCAAATCATTTGGTATAATATTAGACAAGTACTGAAGAGAGTATGGTATATTGTATCCATATAATTTCTGGAGATGCTATGGTTCAAATATTAGATAGGGCAGCAGATGTTACAATAAATAATAATACTTTTACTGTTAAATCAGGCGAAACCATAATAATGCCCTCTAATATTCCTCATGCACTTGGATCTGGAGAAAGATTCAAAATGCTTTTAACAATTATCAGATAATTCTAAGATTCAGGGAGGAGAAAAACATTCCTTATTTAAGCTCCACCTGAATCTGACTATCATATAATATGAGATGAAATTAATATATTGGAAATAAAACAATAATTTATCTTAATTATAAAAATTATCTACTTCTTATGATATAATTATATTATTCCATTAATTTTTAACAGAGGAGATGATAATCTAATGTTTAAGAAACCATTGATGTGTATTTTTCTCTCAATTTTTTTAGCATTTTCAAGTAGTAATATAATAGAGATAACAGTACATGCTGAGACAGCATCCATTTCAAATGAATTTACCATAAACGTAGATGGCACCAATATTCCATCAAAATATGTACAACCCTATCAAGATTTAAATTCAGTAGTCATGCTTTCCCTTAATGTATTATGTCAGAAACTAGATAGAGATGCAAAGCTTGAAGTAAAAAATGACAGTGCTCTACTGAATACCTCCAATTATAAGATAAAAATTGAAAACAATAACAAAAAAATATCTGTAAATAGGAAAAATATTACTTTAGCCACAGCACCTGTTATTAGAACAAATATTGTTTTTGTACCTCTTGAATTTTTCAGTGAAGTACTTGGTAAGACAATAAATTGGGACAACAGTACAAAATCCATTGAAATATATACTTCTTCAAAAAATATAGAAGACTCTTTTAAAAATGTGTTAAATCTGAAAAATTATTTGACCATTTCACAAAAATTGGATAACTATTTAAATGCACTAGAAACTACAGATAACTTTCACGGCAGTGTACTTGTGGCACGAAATGGCAGTATAATTCTTAATAAGGGATATGGGAAATCTGACTTTGAACAAAATATTAAAAACACTGAAGACACTATATTTCCCATAGGCTCCATGACCAAACAATTTACAGCCATAGCAATAATGCAGCTGGTTGAAAAAGGCCTTATAAATATAGATGATGTTATATCCAAATACATACCAGATTTTCCAAATGGTAATATTATAACGATACAAGAACTTCTAACCCACAGTTCAGGAATTGTAAACTGTACAAATTTGCCTGAGTTCTGGTCTATGAGTATTGATTCCTTTAATGATATAAATAATGTAATAAATTTATTTAAAAATAAGCCTCTGGAATTTCAACCTGGAAGTAAATTTAGCTACAGCAATTCAGGGTATATATTACTTGGGTATATAGTGGAAAAAGTAAGCGGAATAAATTATATAGATTATCTTCAAAAAAATATATTTCACCCTCTTAACATGAAAAATACTGGACTAGGTTATAATGGAATGAAAAAAATGTATACCTCCACAGGATATAGTGGTTATCTGGATGTTTTTCCTGTAAGCGATATGATGACAATTAACGGTACCTATGGTGCAGGTAACCTATGCTCCACCACAAGAGATTTGTATAAATGGGATAGAGCCCTTTATACGGATACGCTAGTAAAACAATCCACTTTAAAAGATATTTTTTCAAATCACATACAGATAACATCATCTGGAATATACTATGGCTATGGTTGGATGTTATCAAAAGAAAATTACGGCAAAAAAATATATCACGGCGGGAATACACTTGGCTTTACAAGCAATATAGCAAGATATCCAGATAAAAATTTAACTATAATTATTCTCACTAATGTGGGATATTACAACATAAATTCTCTTAATGATACTCTGGCAGATATATCCCTTGGCAAAAACTATGAAATGCCCAAGAAAAAATCCATAGTAAAAATTGATGATGCCCTCCTTGATAAATATACAGGAAATTATAAAATTGAGGGCAATCTTGGAAGTATATCCATAACACATGAGAACGGACACCTATATTGTAAACAAAACAATAGTGGACAAAAATATGAACTCTTTGCCCAATCACAAAATAAATTTTTTCTGAGAGTATCTGATGTTCAAATAAATTTCAATATAAATAACAAAGATCAGGTTACAGGAATCTCCCTATATGAGTCAGGTCAAGAAATAAGTGCAGAGAAAATCAAATAACCTAAATTGATGACTTTCATTATAGCCTACAGTTTAATAACAAAATCAATAGACAGTTTGAATTTTTCAAAACTGTCTATTTTATAATTCCTTAAGTATTGTATTCCAGGTTATTTCATAGCATTTCTGGCCCAATCTGAATCTTTGTATATAGCTCTTCCCACTCCTACTAAATCAGCTTCTCCCCTACTTAAAATCTCATCTGCTGTTTTTGCATGGATAATTCCTCCTGTTACAATTACAGGTATTGATACAACTTCTTTAATTGCCTTTGAAAGAGGCGTGAAATAACCTTCTTCATTTACCCCGGGAATAGTATATCTGCAAAGTCCTCCTGAAATATCCAAAATATCCACTCCAGCTTTTTCAAGCTGCTGTACGGCTATCTTGCTGTCTTCTATAGTTAAACCTCCATCCATATAATCACATGCACCTAACCTCATAAATATTGGAAAAGATTCTCCTACAGCTTCACGTACACTCTTTATAATGTCCTTGTGAATCTTAACTCTTCCTGTTATGTTTCCTCCATATTCATCTGTCCTTTTATTGGTGATAGGAGATAAAAACTGATTTAAAAGATAGCCATGGGCAGAATGAATTTCTACACCATCAAAACCCGCATTTTTTACCCTTAGTGCTGCTTCCTTAAAATCATTTACAATTGTTTTAATTTCATTTTTTTGAAGTTCTTTTGGAGTCATTCCGGTTCCAAAGGAATTAGGAACAGCTGAAGGCCCCACAATTTCCATACCTGTGACTTCCACATTTGCCGCACTTCCAGCATGATTTATCTGCATTACTGTTTTACATCCATTTTTATGAATAATTTCTGCTAGTTTTTTCAGATCCTCCACCATGCTTCCCTGTGCAATAGACATCTGATTGTTACTAGCTTTCCCCTGCTGTGATACAAAACTGTGCTCAATGATAATAAGAGAAATATATCCCCCTCTTGATTTTTCATCATAATAATCCAAAATGTCTTTGCTTATCCTTCCGTCTATCCCAGATTTTGCTGTTGCCATAGGGGGCATGATCAATCTATTTTTTAGTAATAATTTACCTGTATCTAATGGCTTATTTAAATAATTCATAATATTTCCTCCTTTAATCACAGATATGCATTAAATATAACCACTATATTTCTACTTGTCAATGAAGTGATTTTTAAATTCAAATGGAGTTCATTGTAATTCCAGAATCTATATTTACTTAACTATTCCATTAACTCTCCTGGTATGTGGCAATAGCCACCGGGGTTCTTCTCCAGATATTTTTGGTGATATTCCTCTGCATAATAAAAATTTTTAAGTGGTAAAATTTCCGTCACAATCTTTTTATTATAGTTCTTCTGCTGCTTTTCTCTGGATCTTTCTATTATCTCTACGTCTTCTTCATCTATGTAATAAATTCCCGTTCTGTATTGATTTCCCCTATCATTTCCCTGTCTATCCACAATGGTTGGATCTATTATCCTCCAGTAAAGCTCCAATAATTCTTCAAGATCTATAACTCCAGCATTATATTCTAAAAAACAAGCTTCTGCAAAACCTGTATCCCCACTACATACTTCTTCATAGCTAGGATTTTCCTCATTTCCATTTGCATATCCTACCTTTGTACTTAAAATGCCTTTTTTGTTGTCAAAATAAGCTTGAACTCCCCAAAAACATCCTCCTGCAAGTACAATTTTTTTCATAAATAAAATCTCCCTTCTCCATACGATACTTAATCAGACTCAAATAGTTATCTACCAACCATTTCTGTACTCAATAATTTTATCTATAATATCTCTTATATCATTTATATTATACCTAAATAATTATGTATATATTTTGAAAATTTTGGACATACTATAAATATCATTACCCTTTCGAATTATTTTGAGCTGACCTTGGGTCAGCTTTTTTCTATGAAGTGATTCCTTGGTTCAGGTAGAGTTTGTTTACAAATTTAAATACTCCTCAAATTCAAGACACAAAAATTTGCATACTTGATTATTTGTTTCTTACTTAGTATAATACTTTTATTAATAAAAGTAAAATTTTACATAAAGGCAGAGCAATTTCCTATTGACCTTAAAAAAGCCTTTGATATAGGCGTTAGACTGACAAGTATTTAAGCAAACTTTAATATTGACCCTTATACTCCACATTATTAAAAATATGTTATGAAAGGATGAGATGTATGAAATTTATTGACCTTGTACTGAAGGCTGGCCTGCTTGCTCCTACTGCTTGTAATAATCAACCTCAGCGTATTCTTGTGATAAAAAATGAAGAAGCTTTGGCAAAAATAAGAAAATGCACACCCTATCATTTTAATGCACCGGTAGTATTGCTCATCTGCTATGACAATTCAGAAAGCTGGAAACGCAGTTTTGACGGTAAAGATAGCGGAGATATAGATGCCAGTATTGTAACTACACATTTAATGCTTCAGGCCTCAGAACTTGGACTGGGTACTACCTGGGTGGGACATTTTGATCCTGCTATTATCAAAAAAGAATTTTCTCTCCCAGATCATATTGTACCGGTTGCCTTGCTTCCTCTGGGATACCCTGCATCAGATGCCTCCCCAAATCCACTGCATTACAAAAGAGAACCATCGGAGGAAATAGTATTCTATAATAATTTTTAGTTTAATAAAATAAAAGCAGAGATCACTCTAAATCCTTCAAAGGGTATCTCTGCTTTTATTCAATTTTATATTCTATATATAGCTAAATTCAAATATGAAATATATACATCTTAAATTCATCTTTATGACTTTATTGTATCATTTCACATTAAAAGAAAACCAACTCGCCGTTTCTAAAAGCAACCTATAGTTGCTTTATAAATGTAATTTATAGTTACAATACATAAATTATCTAAAGCCAAGGCATAACAATCTATTTTACCGATTCTTTAGCACATTTCTCACAAAATCCATAACATTTAATTCGAATATCTTCTATTTTAAAATTATACTTATTATAAACTTTTACTTTTGGATTGTCTATAAGCAAGTTTTCCTGAATTCCAATAATCTTTCCGCAACGCATACAAATGAGATGAGGATGTATAAAGTTTTTTTCATCTGTATTAAGTTCATATTTGTTAAGCTCATCCTTTTTATCAAAGCCTGTAACAATCCCTATCTCAGCCATAATTTTTAAAGTTCGATAAACAGTAGAGATTCCTAATGTATTGTCTTTTTCCCTAGCTATCTCCCATATTTCCTTTATGCTTAGGTGTTCCCCCATACTTTCCAGCATCACATTCAATATAATTTGACGCTGCCCAGTCAATCTATATCCTTTTCCTTTAAGCAACATCTCAAAATCTTCCATAATATTCAATCCTATATTTATAATTTTAAACTATTGGTTTACTCATACTCAGAATAATATCCATGATGATATCCATGCCTATGATGTATACCATTTTCTTTCCAGAAATCATGACAATGCCCACCATGATGACCAAGCCCATGTCTATGGTATATCTCCTCTCCATGAGAATTCTCAATCATTTCTAAACTTGCACACAATTTTTGAGTAAGAATAAGTAATTGTTCTTGTTCATCCTCTGTTAAACCTGTAAACAAAGATTCTGCAAGTGTATCTTTACTTTCAGTAATTTTCTCAGATGCTTTTTTACCTTCTTCAGTTAAATAAATATGCATTACCCGCTGGTCCTTGTCGTCCCGTTTCTTCACAATCAGACCATTCTGTTCTAACTTCGTCAACATTTCAGTCATGGAAGATGGACGTATATCCATCTGTTCTCCCAATTCTCTCTGACTGGCACCATCATTTTGGGAAATTAACAATAACAAGTTCGCCTGCCCGTGATAAAGTCTACCCTTTCTATAACCTTCTTTATGGTATACACGATGCATCTGCCTGTTCAAACGATGTAAAGTACAATACAAATCATTTAAATTTATTTTTGACATAATTTTTCCTCCTAAATATGTTGAAATTAATTTAGGTACCTAATTTAATTTTAGTATACCAACTCTTTTATTAAATGTCAACACAAATATTTAGGTCCCTAATCGATTATTATGCTACTTTTATTGAGTAAATGGATGAAAAATTAAAATTAACATATCCCTTTTTTCTTAGAATCTCAATATTACGGGTTACTGTAGTCTGATCCATCAGTAACATATTTGCCAATTGACCTATGTCAATATTTTCCATTACAGTTGCTAATTTGTCTGTTCTCTGCCGTATTTTATAACATCTACATCTGTAATCAAAATTAGCCCCTCATTCACCATTTCTTCCATAGCCGGTATAGCCTTTTCGATGCGCTCTTGTACATCGATGGCTTCCACGATAATTGGCAGGCTTGAGCTAAGGTCCAGAATTCTCATTGTTCTTAATCTTTTTCCCTTACCATAACCTTCTATTCCTCTTGTAACAGTCACTCCAGCTATTCCTAATTCTTTGAGCTTAAAGACAATTGCATGATAAAGATTATGTTTTTTATACATGGAATCCTCACCAATATAGATTTTTAAAATCTTACATTTTCCCTTGATATCCATATGTTTATCCACCTTTCCTTTTTCTTATATTATTTTAACAAGATTGCCTAACCAAAAACCTAACGTGTAGCCAATGATACCCAAAATCAAAGAACCCAAAATATAAATAAATGCATTCAGTTTCTCGTTTTCCTGAAACAAATTAAACCCTTCATACATAAATGTTGAAAATGTAGTATATGCCCCCAGGAAGCCATCTCCAAATAACAGGTACATATTCTTACTAATATCCAAACTGCTGACCATGCCTAAAAGAATAGCGCCTGTTATATTGATTGTAAAAGTACCGACAGGGAACGTAGTCACAGATTTCTGTGAAATAACTTTTCCTAATTGATACCTAGCTAAACTTCCAAATGCACCGCCTATCCCCACAAAAACAAAATTCATATTCAATCCGACCCGCTTTCATTAATTGATTCTTCTTCTAACTTTTTATCTTCCTTATTAATTAATTTTACTACAACCTCTCTGGCAAGCACGACGCCCAAATACACTGCAACAATTCCTAACATGGTTGAAACAGTTACATAGGAGATTGCTGAGAAATAATCCCCTTCAGAAAACAATATCACAGTTTCCTTGCATAATGTGGAAAAAGTGGTATACGCTCCTATAAAGCCTGTGGCAATCCCGAGCCGAATGTCAGAATCAAGTTCTAAAACTTCATAAGCCGCCGTTAAAACCAAAGCCAAAATAAAACTTCCTGTAATATTGATAATCAAAGTATTTAAGGGAATGCTCCCATGATAATGAGCAATAGGAATATTTCTGATAACATACCTTAATATAGCACCTAAAATACCTCCAATGCTAATAAATATATACTTTCTCATTTCTTTGTCTCCTTGTCCTGTGTAATTATTTCAGAGCCACTTTAAACAAAATGACTCCTACAAATAACAGAATGTTATTTGTAGGAGTCATCAGCATTTCTGCGGTTATGGTGAACTCCATCACCTTATTGATTTTAATATAGCATAAGGGCAGGGAAATTACTATACCAAAATATTCTTTCATTTATTATATTTCTATAATCCTCTTTGGACACCATTTCAGTGAGTTTTTCAATCTGTTCCTTTATTCTTTTAAGAAGTGGCGGGCGCACATAAAAAGGAAGCTCTGCCTTGAGCTCCCATAAGTTAATCATTTCTGTCAACTTCAAGTATTTCACCAGTATTAGCATCCATCTTAACTTCATACATTAAGCCATCATTAGATCTAATACTAATTTCATAAGTTAAAAAACCATCTTCCATGTCCACTTCAATTTTTATTAATTGGCCTGGAACTCTTTGTAATGCAATTTGCACAGCTGTCTCAGTGTCAATGCGATAATTTCTCCAGTAGCCATCCCATAAGTTATAAAAATAACCTATCATTAATTAATCATCTTCTACTTTATTACTTACTCAATTATTATATTCAGATAATAGATGTTGGTGTATTTTAATATTTATATACTCTATATAAATATAATTATAAATAATTAATTTACACCAACGTAACTACATTTAAAATACTTTTGCATTCTAATTTTCCACCTTTAAAATTTAATTTTCAACATATTCATTTAAATTCTCATTTTATTTAACTTCTGATAATTTTTTGTTTACATCTTCCCAATTAATTAGATTCCACCAGTTATTAACAAAATCTGCTCTCTTATTTTGATATTTCAAATAGTACGCATGTTCCCATACATCAACTACAAGTATAGGTGTACTGCCCCATTGAGTCAAATTTTGATGTTTTTCAATTTGCAATATCTCTAACTTGTTAAATATATTATTCCATACAAGAGCACACCATCCTGATCCCTCCACTGCAATAGCTGCCTTTGTAAACTGATCCTTAAATGCTTCAAAACTTCCAAAAAATTCATTAATTTTTTCAGATACTTCACCGGAAGGAGTGCCTCCGCCATTTGGCTTCATATTTTCCCAAAAAATCTTATGTAGTATGTGACCGCTGCCGTGGAAAGCCAATTCTTTTTCCCAATGTTTTACAAGTGAATAATCTCCACTTTCTCTTGCTTCTTTAAGTTTAGCCTCTGCTGCATTTAGACCATCTACATATCCTTTATGATGTATATCATGATGTAATTTTACAGTCTGTTCATCGTAATATGGTTCCAATGCATTATAATCATAAGGTAATTTTGGTAAAACGTGACTCATTTTAATTTCCCCTTTCTATGTTAAAGTATTATTTTATAATAACATTTTATACCAACTAAAGATTATTGTCAACGCTATATACATGATTGACCATTCTGTCTATATTAATAATTATCAATAAACCATTATGAAATAAATTTTAGAAAAACTTCTTCGAAGAAGTATTATTGCTTATGTTTTACTTTGAAAAAGCTATGAATATAGCAATGATAACCTTTAGAATAATAAAATAATTAAAAAATCGAAAAACTAAAACTCCAGCTTAAAAACTAAACTGGAGTTTTTATTATTAATAATGGTTTTATACACTTCCAAATAAAGTGTGCGTCTTGTATTTAGAACTGCATACACTTTATTACATGCTACCTTTTACTTTAAATTCTGTTCATAAGCTTCAATCATTTTCTTAACCATGTTTCCACCTACAGAACCAGCTTCTCTTGAAGTAAGATCTCCATTATAACCATTTTTCAGATTTACTCCTACTTCCTTAGCTGATTCCATTTTAAACTGATTTAAAGCTTCTCTAGCTTGTGGTACTACTAATTTATTACTGTTATATGCCACAACAAACACTCCTTTTTATAGTAATATTTACTGCTTACATTTAAAGTTTGTACATTTCTACAAAAAATACTCTAGGGAATTGGATGAATATGTGGAAAAATATCTGTATAAATAAATTATATACCTTTTTTTATAATTTGAATACTGTTCCATCTTTATTGGCATAAAAATTTCCCATTAATGTAATTAATACATCCTGCATTATACAACTCTCTCGGAATCACTTTATAGGTTAGACCGTTAGTGACCATAAAAGAAAGCAACTTGCCTTCCGATAATTCAGTCATTCCATTCTGTTTCAATACATAAGTAATAACTTCTGGATATTCTGTTAATTTAGAATCCTTATAAACAATAATACCCTTCTGGTACCTTCTATCCTTTATTCTTGGATCAATTATCCTCAACTTACATCCAAAATTGCATATTATAGAATTTAGTAAGAAAATATTCCATCCATATCCTCTTATATCGGGCAACTCATCCCATTCATTAAAATTAATTAATGGAAGTATACTGAACTTCATAAATTTTACTAATTTACTCTCAATTTCATGAATTGCGGTATCACTAATACTAAATAAATCCTTTCGTATATATGTATCATATGACACCCTTACATAGTCACTTTCAATATTGGCAAAAACAGAACCTGTAGTCGCTGCAGACCACTTAAACCTTTCAGCTGTCACGCTATATTTTTTAAATGATATTTTACCTGTATCACCAAGTAAATGCAGTACAACATTTTTTGTCGATACATCGTGAAATACACCTTTTTGTCCAATGTGGGGGTGTCTAAAATCATACAGACCATCAAACAAACAAGCGCATATATAGAATAAGTTTATTGGAAATACGACATTATTTACATCCATAAAATTTCCCAATAGTTCTTTCGCAGTTTCATACAACATACCTTCACTACAATACCCGTTATTTGCATCCATAATATACTTTATAATTGACTTTAAATAATTTATAATACTGTTATCAATGCTAATAATTTGTATACAGCTGTAATAATTATATTCCCATTGGAACAGATCTTTATCTTCACTTACTGCCCTGACAATCATTGCATCTGAAAATCCTGCAAACTCAGCTTTCAGCTCGTTTTTACTAACAGGCCTATTCTTACTAATGATAAAATCTTTAATACGTTTCGTTAAACTTCCAGAAACATTGCCGGTTGACTTCTTCTGCAAATAATCTTTAGAATAATCATATTCATCTGGATAATACAACATTAAAATTCCATGTAGAAAATTGTAATTATATATATTGCTTGTTATTTTTAAAATTCTTTCAAATTTCGAGAACAATTCTGTATAAAATATAATTGATTCTTCCGATCTGTCGATACATTCTTTAATCTCATCTATAGTAGACATCTCCACATGAACGTTTTTTTCAGCTATAGCCATCCCCCGGCCACATAAAATCAAGAAATTTGATATTCTTGCACTCAATGCTCTATTGCTGTCAGGCAGTCCCAAATCACCGTACTCCCTCAATGCAAGTTTTCTGAGTTTATCTAAATCTTTGCTTTCATATAGTTTTATTCCATTAGGGAATTCCTTTGCAACCAGCATTGAACACAAATACCCATATGATTGTTTTCCTTTGACGGCATAGTGGCCATATAATCTATATCCATATTTTTGTATTAAATTAATAAACTCACCGCATTGTATATATGGAAATCCTTTATCACTCATTATCATCTCAAGTTCTTCTGAATTCTCATATAAATCTTTTCCATCACCAACAAATTCTGAAGCAATTTGAAATATAATATCTTCCGTAGATTTTTCATCTTTTCTTTTAGCAACAAATACATCTGCAAAATCAAGGTATTCCAACTGTTCATTTTGAATGCATGATGAAATTAGAATCTTATCATAATCATCATTATTATATATACCCAGCAGTTCCTGAACCGTTGCATACCCTTTTTGATCTATTGCTCGTTTTATAATTAAATCTATAAAAATTGATATTTTCAAATTAAAATTTTTTAGAATTTGGCGCACTCTTTCTCTGGTTATTTCCCTTTCATTAGCAATTTCCTGTAAAGTAAATCCATTGGCTCGTTTCAAAAACATTTTATATTCTTCTTTATCTGATAGATTTTCCAACACTATTTCAAGAAATTCTGTCAGATTTTTTTTAAAATCTTGTTGAATATTTTCAAACTTTTCTATATTCCTTTTACCAACTATATCTGTCAATTGCTCTCTAGAAATATTCTCTAAATCTCTCAAATATGTATATCCATTACTTTCAAGAGTATGCAACGTACGCAACTTGATATCTAAAGTATTTAGACATCCTATATTTAGATCTAAGATACTTTCATCTATTTCATTAAACATAGTATCAATAACGTTCTCAACTTCTTTTGTTAAATTTTTTTCTGCCAATTCAGGAAATTTTCTAAAGCGGGCAATTATACTATCAATTTTCTTTTTCCCAATACCCGGCACTTTTCTGAGTTCGTTAAAATCAAAAGATCTCAAGTCATTGATATATTTTAGGTTGTGTGCTGTACAGTACTTGACGAAAAGATTATAGGCATTTTCCGAAAATACTTCAGCTATTTTAACTTTACCATTTGTATTCTGGCAGTCAACTTTTTCATCAGAACTTTCCTGCTCAATTAAACAAGACGGATATTGTAAAAACATTGTTTCATCATATTCTCTATTACACTCTTTACACACTGACATCAGCATTCCTTTCTGTTAACTCCAATTCCATTCCCATCTATCCAGTAATGTTATTTTACTTTCTTTCAACCTCTTTACACAGCATACTAAATCAAGAATGAGGTTACATACTTTATCTAAATATTCACATAGCTCTTCAATATTGTCATCAGTTAATGTAAACAACCACCTAATCCAAACATGTTACAATTATAATATTCGATACAAACAATTATATTCCTCTTGAATATTACAGCAATATATAAAAACACCAAAAATTTGATTCTGGTGTTTTCAATAACCGTTATAGTTAGCATAGCATTATCTGATAAAAGTTCAGATATAAAAATTGAGAATAAAAATTACTTTGAGGCCTGATGAAATACCATCCGATACCAAAGTAAACATAAATAATTCTAAATCCCAGTCACACAGTGCACAAATATCCCAGCTATTTTCTTCATCTAGCGACAATGCTCCGCAGTAAGGGCACCTATATTTTTTCTTTTTCATTTGACTTAGAATTTTTAAGATAGCTACACATTAATTCTTCAGCTTTCTTTATACCTTCATCCGTAAAATACACTGATTTAGATTTGTGGCTACCATATTAATAAATCCTTGATCTTTTAATTTATCAAGTATTTCAAAATTATATCCTTTCCAACTTCTTTTAAATTTGTATGGTTTACAATCTTCTTCCCAGGAAGTTAAGTATAACAACAATAACGTGAGTTCTTTAATTTTCTGCTCCATTATTTACACATCCTACTCTTTTGATTTTGTCTTAAAAAGAAACAATTACTATAATTATACATAGTACACATTATATCTTAATATCAAAAATTTATATACATTATTATAACTTTTTAAGAAAATTTTATAACTTCAAATTCAACATCATTAACATATTCCCAATATAAATCAATTATATATTCTTCAAAATGATTATTACTTGCCAAATACAAAAGCACTGCACTAATACTGATAAATGGTTTCCCATACATTTTTATACTTCTAAAATTATTAGACAAATTTATAATGATTTATGGCAATAATTGAATTTTACCGCCATCCTACTTGAAATTTGCATTTTTTGCAGGTGATTGTTTTTCGTAAAATACGATAATTTTGTAGTAAACTGCCTTTTTTAAATTAATATTTCCCAAACATTTCTCTAACAAGAGCTAAATATTACCCATGCATTATAAACATATAAAATCATTCAATATAAAAGTAATTGAAAAGGAGCGTTATTATGGACAAATTAAATAGCAGAAATATAACTATAAACAAATTAGAGAACAATGAAAAGAAATCTACTATAAAGGCATTGATTTATCATGGAATCAGAAATGTAAAACTGGAGGAAAAAGAACTTCCCATCTGTGGTCCCGATGATGTAATCGTAAGGAATGTGAGAGCAGGTATTTGTGGAACAGATATTACAGGGTACCTTCATGGAGGAGAAAAGGTGCAAATCAATCCAGGCCGTGAATTCGGGCATGAAATGGTTGGATATATATATGAAAAAGGTGAAAATGTGAAAGATGTGGAAGTTGGCACAAGAGTGTTTGTAGAACCTTCAAAATGCACACCTAATCAATATGAAGCAGACATGGCAGGCGCATTTTCCCAGTATGTAAGAGTTCAAAATGCAAAAATTGGTTATAACCTTTATATTCTGCCAGATAATCTCTCTTACGATGATGCCGTCTTAATTGAACCTTTCAGCGTGGCTACCCACGGAAAAAATACAGCAAAGGCAAAACCTAATGAAAACATACTGATTATCGGTGCAGGGACAATTGGCTTATGTGCACTATGTAGCCTTGCCGCACAGGGAAACAAAAAAATTGTCGTGCTGGACATAGACGACACAAGACTTAAAGCTGTCCAAAAACTGGGTGGAATTGGCTTTAGCTCACTGAAAGGTCCGGAGAGCACAATAAAATTCCTTGAAAACTATTTTGGCATTCTTAAAAATACAAATCACCGTATCAGTTATGAAAATGGTAAAATGACGGTTACAGAAAATTCAGTAATAAATATAGACGTTGTTATTGACTGTGCAGGAATCAAAGGCTTTGTGGATGAATTCATGAAACATGCAAAACAGCATTCCAGGTATACCTGCATAGCACTGCATAAGCAGCCCGTTACCATCAGCTTTCATGAATTGATGAGTACACAGTGCGCATTAATGGGTTCCCGTGGTTTTTCACCTAATGACATTGAAGAAGTAATATCCAATTTGGCTGAAAAGAAGTCAAAAGCACCAGAGATCATCACTCATAAATTCCCTCTGGAAAATGCTGAAAAAGCTTTTGAAATTGCAGCAGATCCTACCTGTGCTATTAAGGTTGTGTTGGATTTGGAATAAGCATTATCTTTCACTGTGTAGTTTACGGTGGCATAATCCAGTGATTGCACAAAGGTACCTTGCCTATTTGGGTAAGGTACTTCATTTGTTTTATCTATTTGTGGTACTGTTCAATAAATACTTCTCAGTGATTCTTCAGATAATTTTTTGCGTCCTGTGTAAAAATCATCAATTGTTTCTTTGATTCTGTTTGTCAGTTCAAATACGGGCTATAATCAACCAAGTTAGGGCGAGGCAACAGCGCTTACAGGGACGGTACCAACTTCTTCCGCTTCCCCTTTTTCGTTAAAAAATCTACTGTGTAGGCTGACTTACGGACAGTAAATTTATATAAAATTCCATTAAAGTATAATAATTGGTATTGAAACTTATATTTAGGAATTCAATCATATTTCTAATTGATTATATAAGATATTTCATATAGTGATACCATAGCGTAAGACATAAGGCTATAGACAGTGAGTCAGCTTATCTGCCATAGGATCTATGATCTTTTCAAATTCCGTTATCATATAAAATCTTCTGGCTATTTTACCATCCAGAAAATCTGTTACTGCCGAGATTATTACAATTCCCGCTGCCACATAATAGTCTATTATGGAATCGGCTCCTATATAAATTATACAGAACAACGGTATTAACAAAATCCTGAAATATCCTATTCAATTAGGTATAGATAAAAGCTCTTTTCTATGGATTTTCATCCTTGATCCTTTCTGTTTCCCTTTCTTGTTCTTAAATTATTTTCTTATTGAGAAATCATATCATGAATTACTCGATTTGATTTTATTTCCTTTGTATTTCGATACTCCTTGATTTGCTGATTACATTGCTGAATTATAAATACTGCTATATTATATGCTGCTTCAGGATTTCGAAAGCGAACCATATTATTCTTAAGAGATACTATCTTTTCTTGATTAAATGCATATAATTCTTGTATCACACTTGATATTTTTTTATAATTTTCACAAATACAGCCTAATTGATACTTTTCTATAAACTCCGGATTTTTTTCTTCCTGCCCCTTTAACGCACCAATTATAATAATTGGTTTGCATAAATTAACAGCTTCCATTAAAACATTCGGGCTAGCTCGTAAGATAAGAATATCGGCTTTTGCCATATACTCTTTTATTTCTTTCGTGAAACCAATTATACTGACCTGCTCCTCCGAATATTCTGCTAATTCTTTTTCCAGTTGTTTTCTAAGAACTTCATTCTTTCCGGCAATAATTGTAACATTGCACTTACCATTTTCCAGAAGTTTCTTCGCCATTTTAAGTACTTGCCTGGACCCTTGGCTTCCACTTATAAAAAGCACAGATATACTGCCATTAGCCGAATCTTTTGCTTCTATATCAATATCCGGTATATCACTGCAAAATTCTTCCCTTACCGGAAAACCCACTACCCTTAATCTTTCTGAAGATATTCCCAAGGATTTCATTTTGTCTTCTGCTTCCTTAGTAGGGCAAAGTATATACTTTGCTCTTGAGTCTGCCCATAAGTTCGAAACATTGTCAAGATCTGCAACAAATGAAATAACGGGAATTTCCATGTGGTTTTTTTCTAAAATTCTTGTTACAGAGCCGGTAAAAAACGCATGAACTGAAATGATAATGTCAGGCTTTAGCTCCTCCAGCAACTGAAGCAGCTTCTTCTTAATGATCCGGGAACACATTACATTAATAGCATTTACCATGTGATTAGACAGCCTATATAGCCATCCCCATATAAGGGGAGCATTTACGGCTATAGGGCTATATAAATTACTCAAGACCCGAAAGAAATAATTCCCCATTGAAAATCCATCTACTACTTCCAAATGCTTCGTGGCATCCAGCTTCTTTATTTGATGCCTCAAGGCCTCTGTAATACTTTTATGCCCATTTCCGGTATTATCAGCTGAGATAAATAATATTTTGCCGGTGTGCATGGAGGGCATATGCTGAACTTTGCACTTTTCTATTTTATTACTGTTTCTGTCCTGCCTTTTCATCATTGCAGCCATCCTTGGACGGTTGTACCTTTGTATTATAATAAATGGAATATTTATCAAGACTGCCACTACCAACATTACGGTATTTATCCAATTTGCTTGATATAGAAAGTACAAAAACACTGTAAATATAATACTCCAATGGCATATTTCAGCTCTGCAGGTTTCTGCAATAAACTGCTTAACATACTCTTTGTCAAAAGAGACTATTTTTTTCTTTTTAAACGTTACCGGAAGAAAATCCCCCAGCTCAGGCAATATGTCTTTCCATTGCTTTACCTTAAAAACCCTTTGATAAAACAGTCCTTTCTCTTCCCATTTTCTTTCCCGGAAAAAACAGTTATCCTCATGAAATTTGTCCCCCGGTAAAAGAAGATACCACACAGTATTTAATAAGGATAATAAAAAAAATACAAATATACTTTTAAAAATATTTATCTCCATATTCCCGCTAATCCTCCTCTGCACAATGGAATAAGGCGTATTCTTTCCTTTTCTCCTTAGATTCAATTATATGATAAAGCAATATATTAAAAAGTACACTCACCATAATCCCTGCGGCTACATCTACTATGGAATGCTGCTTAATCATAACTGTTGACAGGCAAATCAATACCATTAATATGCTCGATTTTTGTTTTCCGTATTTTACCCTCTCAAATGCCTTTGAGTGACATAGGGCTGAATGCACCGCAATGGAGTTGATTACATGAACACTTGGGCAGATATTGGTTGGAGTATCCGTTTTATAAACGAGTCTTACCATAAAAGAAAACGGATCATGTCCCAAAACAGCAGGCCTTAACTCCTGACCATTCGGGTAAATCATATAGATAATATAAGCGGTACTCATTCCCCCTGCTAAAAAGATAAGCAACCGATAAAAGTCCCTTTTAGAATAAATTCCGGTATAAATAATACCATAAGCTATATAGGGAAACCACAGCAAATAAGGGATAATCAATGCAGGTACCATAGGAATAAGATCATCCAGCGGACTATATATCATATACTTCGGTACTAAAGTTACCTCCAAATATTTAAACCAGATTAAGATCGGTATCAACACAAGTACCCAATAGAAATGTCTATGGGTTTTTATAAAGTTCCTCAAGCGTTTCAATTTATCCTCCTTGACTTATAGAATTCCTTTATTTTTCAATGAACAAGACGCCTAATGTATTCTGACCGCAATGGCTTGAAACAGTATATCCTGCATTTGTTTCATATACCTTATCAAAAATTGCCTTTTGACTGACAGCATCTTTAACGGCATCTGCTATTTCCAGATTTATAGTTGTATGCGTAATAAAAACCCTTCGGGAGACAATTTTGTTTGAATTTTGCAGCTTATCATCAACATATTGCATCAGGCACCTTTTTAACGTACCACGGTATTTTTTTCCAACTCGCATTTTCCCATTTTCCACTCCAATACAGGGTTTAAGCTTCAATAGATTGACACCCAATGCCATAACAGCTGAGCATCGGCCGCCTTTTGTCATGTAAGCCAGACATTCCAATATACAGTCGGTAGGATAGTCTTCGGCAGCTTTTATTGCCGCTTCAATAACAACATGCCCTTGGCCGGTTGACAATTCTTAGAATCTACAACAAAAACATTCTCAAACTCTTGTACCGCTATACAGGCATTCTACTAACAACTTGAAAATCCGCTGCCGATATTTATATGGATTACTGCATCATACTTATTTACAAACTGCTCAAAAAACGATTTATATTCAAGAAGATTAACCGCCGAAGTGGTGCAAATCGCTCCTCCATTACTTACATGATAAAAAATATCATATGTTTTGTTATCTATTTCTTCCATCAAACGTTATATATATCCATAAATAATTAATATCAAATCTTTTTCAACTGAAGCTCAACAGATTTCACATACCTTGTTATTTTCTTCTTTTACATCCTATCCGCTCCGGATACCATACTTTTATCTAATTTCATAATACAATACCTTTCTAAATAATAGCTTTTAATAGAGAAGCCACAAAAATAAACATTTCCGGAGTTCTGTATATCGTGCGGGCGATGGTAAATCTTTGCCTTTGACCGCTGGCATAGTTGGATCTACTTTGTGCAATAAAAGATGCAAATTTGTTATCTACAGAATAAAACTCCTTAATCAACAAAACCTTAACACGACTTCAGCTTTTGTTGAGCTTTGTTGAGGTTTCATCACAAAATGTTATTTGATGAAGGATTAGGCAACGTAATTGTAAATCTCGAACCTTTGCCAACTGTACTAGTCACTTCTATGGCCCCCTTACTAATATCCACAATCTGCTTTACTAGTGCCAGCCCAAGCCCATTCCCTTCGGACTGGTGAGAGGTATCACCCTGATAGAATTTATCAAATATATGCGCTTTGATTTCTTCAGTCATACCTGTACCAGTATCCGAGATCGAACAGACTACCTGATTGCCGCTATCTTTTAATTTAATAGAAATGAGCCCTTGTCTGGGTGTGAATTTAATTGCATTGTCCAGCAGGTTAGACCATACATGGTACATTAACATTTCCAACCCTGTATATTTGATACTGTTAAGCTCCACATCAAATTCAATCTCCTTTTCCAGCCATTTAGATTCCAAGGAGACAATAGATTGTCTGATTTGCTCATCAAGTGCATACAGGTTTTTTTTTAAGGGAATATTCTGACTCTCCACTTTGGAAAGCATCAGAATGTTTCCCACCAGGTTGGACAGTCGTTTTGTATTATAGATAATTTTTGATACATATTCATCTTTTTCTGCTTCAGCTTGATTTTTGTCCTGCAGCAAAGTGGCATAGCCCTCAATTGCATTGATTGGTGTTTTAATCTCATGGGAAACATTAGATACAAAGTCGTTGCGAAGAGTTTCTGTAGCACCCAGTTCAGCAACCATAATTCTAAAATTCTCAAACAACTCTTTCATCTCATTCAGATTTGATTTACAATCAGGGTTAACTGTAAAATCACCCTTGGCAACCTCACGGGATGCATTACTCAGTTTCTTTATAGGGGTAATAATGCTTTTATTAAATATGGCAGCAATCAAAATTCCTAAAAATGTACAATATAAGGCTATCTGCAGCATTGGATTCAGATTGCTCAGCCATGTTATTTTCATCCGGTCAAAGAAAAAAGTTATCAGACCTGCAAGAATAATTGTTATTATAACAACGGAAACGACCATAATTGAAAAATATAGCCTCATGGATTTTAAAGGTCTTTTCTTCACTTACGCTTCACCGCCTTATATCCGACTCCACGCATAGTCACGATTTCAAAATCCCGATTGTCCCGAAGTTTATCCCGCAGCCGGCCGATATGGACTTCCACAGTATGTGGATCGGTATAGCTATCAATACCCCATATATCATCCATTAGCTGTTGGCGGGTAAAAATATGCCCGAGATCAGAGAGCAGTTTATATAAAAGCTGAAATTCCTTCTGAGGAAGTGTAAAGCTCGTGGCGTCAAAGGTTACAGTCATGGCATCATAATCCAAAACGGTCCCTCCAATGGTTTGCTTTCTGTCATTAATCATCTGAGCACGGCGCAGCAAAGCACCTACTCTGATTACCATTTCCTCTACATTGACCGGTTTTACCATATAATCATCGGTACCGGACGAAAAACCTTTTTTAATATCATTAAAAGAACCCGCAGCTGTAATCATCAATATCGGAAGTGTATATCCAGCCTCCCGAAGCAAAGCTGTCAGCTCAAAACCGTCTACTTTTGGCATCATAATATCAGAGATAATTAAATCAACGGTTTCATGATCAAGAATTTCCAGCGCCTGCGCACCGTCAACCGCCTCCAACGGCTCATACCCATTTCTGCTCAGAACACGGCTAAACAAATGTCTAAGCTCCGCATTATCTTCTGCAATCAGTATTCTAAACATAATATGACCACCCTTTTTTAGTAAATAATTATACCATACCTTGTTATTATAATAAAGTATATCCACATAGTCTCAATAAAAGCTCAATAGCAAAAATGAAAACTAATTTCAAATTTCATTAATATTCTTCATTAAATCTATTGTAACTCACAAGCCTAGGAAAATAAGGTTTAAGGAGAGTAGAAGCATGTTCTTTATAATAGCTTTTAAAGGTTCTATAACCTGATAAGTGAAAATATATTGTAATTGTCATAACTTCACTTAATTATAAAGTTTTGCTTTTAATCATCATAAATTCACTGTCAGAGTTATCGGTTAGAAAATGGCTTTTGCAGTAATTTTCAAGTCCTATACAATAATTATCCACATCATAGAATATTGCTATCAATAGATCTTGCATATAATCCCATCCTCATATCTTGTTTGAGAATAAAAACACAGTTCACTCTAATTGTAATCAATGCTAATCAAGTCTCCAAGAATAACCCCTGATGCCTTTGCTAAAGTTTTCGCTTTGAGTTTTGCATTTTCAACTACATTTATCAAAAGTTTCTGACTAGCAACAGTCTTGTCCTTAACAGAAAACTGTACATTCAGCTGTGGATTTATTTGTGTTTTTGCAATAGCAGCAAGTTCCATTGTCTTATCATAATTACAATGCTGTGATTCAAGGTTCATTGTAATAACAATTAAATCCGGCCTAACACTGTATTACCTGTACCTCTCACTGTGATTAAACGATTCATGGCAAACCCATTTCCTATTCTCAAAATAGTTTTTTCATTAAATTGCAAAAGGACTAATCGCCAGAAATCAGCTTTTTAAGCTGCATCATATACTTGTCTGCATCGTCTTTTTTACAGGGAGTTCCCGGCATTGGAAATACAAAGATTTTTGATCCAAGTACACGTTCTAAATTTCTATTAAAACCATACTGAGATATTGTATTCATATTGAAGGCACAATCCAACAGCCTATCTAACACCCTTTTATAAATAAAGACAATTACCTTAGGCTTGTATAACCCAATGATACTGGATATCTTTTCAGCTCCCTTCCTATACTCATCTGCCGAAGGCTCCACCCCATATTTTTTTGGAATTTTTGTAATATCCACAATTCCATATCCATAGTTTAACAGCTGTTCATCCTCCTTGCTTCCTGATGGTATGTGTAAAATATCATATTTTTGAAGTTTATTCCAGAACATCTTACCCTGCCTGCCCTGAAAATAATGTCCTTCTTTAACACTGAAAGGTGTAGGTACTTTACCTACAAACAATATGTTCAATTCATTACCCTGGGGTAAAATATCCTGAAGTGTTTCCATAGTTCCACCGTCAACTTGTATTTGTGTCCTATAATTAGCCATATACTTTCTCCTTTCCATATGCTCAAGAATCACTTGATTTCATTTATGCCGCCGAAAAATGACCAGTAATTTCTCTCAATGAAATCTATAAATTTATCCCAGAATTCATCCTCTGAACAGTTTTCCGGTACTGATACGCAGCCATCTATTTCGATTTCCTTGGTGTTGACAAATTCTCCATCTTCATTCTCGTCAAGAGCATCAGATATTCTATCTGCGGCTTTGCGGTATTTTTTCATCCTCTTATGATCTGCATCTGAAGGATTTGCTATTCTTGACAAATCCATATTGTCGCATAAATCACACAATTTTACATGGCAGGCTGTTTTATTTTCTATAACTCTGCTTATGTATTCATCATAGGTTTCGCCCTTTCGCCTCGTCAGGACATCCAGTGCAGATAGTACTTCCTCAGAAAATCCCTGGGCTTTTAAATAGTCCAGGGAGATATCAGTGTCTTCTATTACATCGTGGAGTACTGCACATATTCTCTCAGCTTCACTTTTTCTTGAAAACATCACCCGCAGGAGGTGCAGTATATAAGGCTGTCCACCTTTATCAACTTGACCTTCATGGGCCTTTGCAGCTATTAGAATTGCTTTGTCCAGCATAGGATATCACCTCCTCATTGCTATACTTTATTTACATTATATAGAAAGATCGTCTTCTGCAATTTCAAACCTGATCTTCTATTTAATGCCCCTGTCTTAACATCCGTACTTGCGTAGTAATTCAACTTTTCTTTTTCCATGCACAGCTTTTCAAGTACAGCATCTTTTTTTCTTAAAATCTTAAACAGATTATCTATTTGTGGAATGGTAAGGGCATGTTCTTATATGGTCATCCACCATGCCAATTGCCTTCATAAAAAGTTCCCCCAGCCATTTCTGATATACTGCCATTATATCACCTTTAACCTGACAACAGTCTGTCATAATTAAAAGACAGCTACACTAAGTAATCCCAATATTAACTCAAATTCATAATATTTATCATAAACTTAACATAAATATGCAATCAAAAAATATCTATAAGAGATATTATTATATTGTAAATTCCTCTTATATAAGGCAGGTCAAAATTAATTGATAATAACAGTTTGCCACAAAAGGATGTATCATCAATTATTTTAATGTGCAAAGAAATACGTTAGGCAGAGGAGGTCATTTTAAGAGATATACTTTATTTAAATATAAGCAAATTTGGAAATTCAAAAAATTATAATCTAACAGGGGATATAGGAGGGATAATGTGAAAGTAGCTATTTTTACAGATACTTTTTTACCCCAGATAAATGGAGTTACCAACACTTTAAATAAACTTATAGAATATTATGAAGCAAATAATATTGAATATTTAATATTTGCACCTGATAACGATATAGAGAAAAACGAAAGTTATAATGTTCAAAGATTTTTTAGTATAAAATTTTTTCTCTATCCGGAATGCAGAATAGCTTTTCCTAACACTTTCAAAGTAAATGCCTCACTATCTAGTTTTAAGCCAGATATAATACAGCTCATGACCGAATTCAACATGGGAATGACCGGATTAAAGTATGGGAAAAAACATGGGATACCTACTGTATCTAATTATACAACTAATTTTTGTCAGTATTTAAATTATTATAATTTAGACTTTTTAAATAATTCCATATGGGCTTATATGAGATGGTTTCACAATCAAAATAATTTGACATTATGTCCGTCGGAAGAAATAAAATTGTATCTTAAAAAGGAAGGAATAGCAAATACAGATATTTTTTCAAGAGGCATAGATTCTAAAAAGTTTAATCCTGAATTGAGGAGTGAGGATCTAAGAAGACAGCTTGGTATCAATAATAAATTGGTATTTTTATATGTAGGCAGGGTTTCACCCGAGAAGGACTTAGATATTTTAATTGATGCTTACAGACAAGTCTACAATAAATATAGAGACAAGATAGTTCTTATTATAACAGGAGAAGGTCCATACCTGGATAAATGTAAAAATAATTTTCCCAAAGATACTATATTTACGGGATTTAAGAAAGGAAAAGAATTAGCACAAATTTATGCATCCAGTGACATATTTGTGTTTCCTTCTTCAACAGAGACCTTTGGAAATGTAGTACTTGAGGCTATGGCCTCTGGTATCCCTGTTATAGGTGCTGACGCAGGGGGAGTTAAAAATATTATTGACCACAGAATTAATGGCCTTAAGTTCAAAGCAAGGAATGTCAATGAGCTAATTGGTTTAATGGTAGAGTTAATTGAAGATGAAAACTTGAGAAACACGTTAAGGACAAATGCCAGAGATACTGGACTGAAAAGATCCTGGAATAAGGTTTTTAGCAGACTTATGGATACCTATAATGATATTTTACTTAATAAAAAGAATGGTGTTATCAGTGCTTAATTATATTATAAAATCAGGCGGAACCAAAATTGCAACAAAGGTCTATTAAAGGTAAGCAGTAAATTGCTCAGCGTTATATTTGCAAAAAAACGGATGGTTGTAAAAAACTATTCGTTTTTTACTTCATTGCAATACCACTCATAAAATTTTTCAATACCCTGTCTTATATTAACTTTGGATTATATCCAATGAATTTTTTTGCCTTGCTTATATCCGCATAAGTAACGGGTGCATCACCTTTTTGTATATCCATTCTATTGATAATGGCCTTTTTACCTACAACATTCTCTATGATTTTTATTAAATCATAAAGAGAGATGGTTTCACTGTTACCAAGATTAAATATTTCAAATTCAAAATTTCTGTCTATCAAAGAAGTTATTCCATCCACTATGTCGTCTATATAAGTGTAATCCCTTTCACTCGAACCATCACCAAACATATTTATCGGTTTGCCTTCATCTATATTTTTTGTGAATATATGTATTGCCATTTCCGGCCTCTGCCTTGGCCCGTAAACGGTAAAGAATCTCAAGCAGGCCGTACTTATTCCATATAATCTTGTATAGGTTGAACAAAACAATTCCGCAGCTCTTTTTGCAGCAGCATAAGGTGAAATCTGAAGATCTACACTGTCATTCTCTGAAAAGGGAAGTTTTGAATTAACCCCGTATACAGATGAAGAAGAGGCTTCAATAAATTTTTTTACTCCTCTTTCAGCACATATTTGAAGTAAATTTACAGTGCCTTTAATATCTATATCCACATATTCAAGAGGATCTTTCAGGGAATTCCGGACACCTGCCATGGCAGCCAGGTGTATGACCAGTTCTATATCATTTTCAGCAAATATTCTATTTATCAAATCCTTGTCAAGTATGTCACCTCTATATAGTGTATAGTTATCATTTTTCAATGCCATCTCAATGTTTTTTTCCTTTATTTCAGAAGCATAATAATCATTAAAATTATCTATATTTATCAGTTTGTATCCTAAACTCAACAACCTATCACACAAATTGGAACCTATAAATCCCGAACCGCCTGTAACCAATATGTTTTTCATTTTCTGCCAACTCCTTCATAATCAAAGCCAATCTTTTTCATTTCCTGTAGTTCATATACATTCCTAAAATCCAGAAACAAGGCACCTTTCATATTACTTTTAATTTTATTTAAATTCATGCTTCTAAATTGATTCCATTCGGTAGCTAAGACAACTGCCTCCGCATTTTTACAAGCTTCATATTCATTCTTGCAATAATTAAATTGAATTTCAGAATAAAATTTCTGACAGTTACCCATAGCTATTGGATCATATACATTAACTTCTGCCCCTTCTTCAATCAACCTTTTACCTATGTAAAGAGCCGGTGATTCTCTTAAATCATCTGTTTCCGGCTTGAATGACAATCCCCAAAGTGCTATCTTTTTCCCATGTAAATCATTGTTAAATCTATTCTTTATCTTGCTAATCATTCTTTCCTTTTGGGCGTCATTTACTTTTATAACAGTCTCTGTAATTTCAGACCTCACGCCAGCTTCTTTTGCTATGTGCACTAATGCTTTAGTGTCTTTTGGAAAACAGCTTCCCCCATATCCTGGGCCAGTTTGTGAACATCAGCTCCAACTTCCTCGCATATATTTGCCATTTCATTTATAAAAGAAATTTTAGTCGCAAGAAAAGCATTAGAAGCATACTTTATCAACTCTGCAGTTTCCAAATTAGTTATAACAAAAGGCACACTTATAATATACAATACTTTATATATTTGCTTCATTATCTCCTCAGCTTTTTTGCTTTCAACCCCCACAACGACCCTATCCGGATGTGTAAAATCTTTTACAGCAGCTCCCTCTCTTAAAAATTCTGGATTGGATACTATATCAAAGTCATAATTTACATTCCTTGCATTCAATACATCCCTTACCTTTGCTTTTACCTTTTGTCCCGTTCCTACAGGAACTGTACTCTTATCTACAATGATTTTATATTCATTCATATATTCCGCCACTTCGCAAGCTGCATCAAGCACATACTGCAGATCTGCTGAGCCGTCTTCCAGCGGAGGGGTACCAACTGCAATAAATATAACCCTCGAGTTTTCAACGGCATATTTCAAGTCACTTGTGAAACTCAACCTACCTTGATTCATATTTTTCTTTACTATATCATAAAGCCCCGGTTCATATATAGGCATTTCTCCACTTTTCAACTTTTCTATCTTGTCTAAATCATTATCCATGCATATGACATTCATACCAAATTCTGAAAGACATGCACCGCTGACCAAACCTACATACCCTGTCCCAATAACTAAAATATTGTTATTAAACTGAAACATCAATTTACCTCCTAATACTAAAAATAATTAACACTGTTAATTTTCCTCATAAGCCTTATGAATACATTCCTTAGCCCTTCCGAAATCCTTAGTATTTTTTATTGCAATTTGCAAATCTCCAGTTCCCCAATAGTCAACATTACCTAAATTTCAAATAATCTTATATCGGATTATTCCTAACCGCATTTTCACAAATATTATAGTATATGGGGAGACAAAACACAGCATAAAACATTCTTAAAATTACTGGGACCGTAAAGAATGCACATGTTCATTTACAAAATAAAACACAATATAATTATCTATTATGTGCCATGGGAATCAGTACTGCGGTTAAATATTTTTACATGTCGATCCTTTTATAATATCCTCAACCTTAACATTTGGATTGTGATATCTTCTGCGCCCGATTGTTTTTCTGCCATACTCTATTGCTTCATATGGGCACCACTGAATACAGGCAAGACACCGCTCACAATGATGCTGCCAAACCGGATTCCGATCTTCCATTTTTATATTGTTTACAGGGCATACTCTGGCGCACAGACCGCAGCCACTACACTTTTCGCTCACCTCAAATTTTTTGTCCCATTCGGAGATACCTTTGTATAAATAACTGCAATTGGCTATCTTACTAAGAAGCCTGGCCTTTCTTCTAACCGGCTGCAGCTTGCCACCAGCAACTGCTTCGGCGGCTTCATCTGCCTTTTCCATTGCATTTTTTATCAGTTTTTGTACAACATCGGGAGCGAAAGCCTGATACTTCACGATATAATTCCCCGGCATCTTTACCCCAGCTGAATAGGACAGACAAACACCCTTTTCTTTTAAGATATCGTCCAGCATCCCCAAAGTATCCGCTCCGTTTCCACCGAAATTTATAAATGCAAAGCAATAAGTTCCTTTAACGATATTGAGGTTTTGTACAAAGCGTTTTACAAGTCTCGGTAACCCGATATAAAAAACGGGAAAGACGAAACCAATCGGATTATCAGGACCACCAACAGGCTCATCCGTCACCCTTACAGCCATGGACTTAATTATACAGTTTCCAAGTCCCTTTGCAATTTGCCGGGCTATTGTCAGCGAATTGCCCGTAGCGGAAAAATAATAAATTGTCGGATTCATTATATACGCCTTCTTTTCTATTGCTATCTTTACTATTTCTTCAGCACTCATTTAACCTCACACCCTTAATCATTATTTATCATAATTATACCCTATAATATAGATAAATTATCTGCCCTAATCATTTAATTTTTCTTCACATTATCAGCAAAATATTCCATCATTTTGTGTACTTTATGTACCCTTGGTGGTCACAGACCTGCTTATCACCCCAGTCTATAAGAATATAAAATGCACAATAAAAAAAGGAATTAAAATTTACAGTCTCTATATATAAAAACAAACCACATTCTGGAATAAATATCCATTATATAGTTTCAATTAATACATAAAATAAGGATACCGTTTGTTATAACAAATTTTCCATAACTCGCACTACCTTGGTTACCCCTCCAAGACTTAGTAGGTGTTCTCCTGCTTTTTTAGAATTATTTATATAAATAGATGTTCTATTAAAATCATTTACCTCTAATGAAACTCCTGCTCTTAAATTAACTATTGAGTCTGCATTATATCTCCTTTCGAATCCATTGCTCGGGCATATAATTTGAGGAACCCATACATCAGACCCGTCATAATGCTATTTTGGCCTCCATGATTTATGTAGGCTATAGCTTCTGGCATAAGTTTACTAAAATCAAATCTTTTATCAATATTAATATGGCATAGATCAGCTGCTCTTGAAAATGAATCTCTTGTTTCTGCCATTGCTGACATGGGTGCAATTAAAACTCTCATGATATCATCCCCTTGTAAGTTCCTCATAATAATACTATTTTAAATTTCAATGCAATGAGGAAGGCAACATCTTCCCCATTATAGGATTTCTACATAGCCTTCTGTTCCATTAACCCGGATTCGCTGCCCATCTTTTATCAGTTTGGTAGCATTTTCTACTCCGACAACTGCTGGTAAGCCATATTCACGTGCAATAACTGCTCCATGGGTCATCAGTCCGCCAACTTCGGTGACTAGGCCTTTTATGGATACAAACAATGGTGTCCAGCTAGGGTCAGTAAAGGAGGTGACTAATATATCTCCATCTTCCAGATCAGCGTCTTCCATGTTTAAGATGACACGTGCTCGTCCCTCTATAACTCCGGAAGAAACAGGTAGGCCTACAATAGCGCCCGCTGGGAGATTTTCTCGTTTGTACTCACCTGCAATGATTTCACCATCAGAGGTAATAACACGAGGGGGAGTTAGTTTTTTATATAATTTGTACTCGTCTTTTTGTTTGTTGATGATCTGGTAATCCAGTTTATTTGTGCGTACGATTTCGTGAAATTCTTCAAAAGTGAGATAGTATATATCTTCTTTTTCATGAATAACGCCCGCTTGTACGAGTTGTTCGGCTTCTTTCAGCAAAGCCTGCTTATAAACGAAGTAGCGATTGGCAATGCCGTATTTGGGATATTCACGATAACCGATGAAATTCCGGATTAGATCGATCATTCGTTTTGTTTCTTTGACTTTTTGCTCACCATCCGGTAATTGCTTCAATTGATCTAATAATTCTCGCTCTTTTTTCAAAGCTTCCTGTCGCCCTTGCTTAAATTTCCGATTGCTGGCATTAGGCTCAAGGTTTTTGATGTTACTGAGAATCATAGGGACAAGTGTAATTGGTTTTTCGCTCCAACGAGTTTTAGTAATATCGATTTCTCCGGCACATCGCATTCCGTATTTGTTAAGATAAGCATATACAGCATTTCGGGTTTCCTGTCCACCATCAAACTTAACCAGTTCATCCAAAAAGTTATCATCTTTTACATGCTGTAAATACTCAATTACTTCCGGATAAGGACGAATCACATCTGAGACATCCAATAGCTCCAGACCCATTTCCGAAGTAATATTGTTTGGTACAGATTGAGAAAGCGTGTCCGCTACGTTTTTTTCACCTAACCACTTCATCATGTTTTCATTGATCCATGACGAAGCATTCATAGCAGTCATAATCACATCCGAGCTTTGTGGATCAAATAAAATCTTCTTTAATTGCTGGATATCTTCTAGGATAAAATCAAATAGATCCGATCCTGATGACTTTTGGATGTTTTGTCTTAACTCTTCTATGGATGTTTGACTACTCTTAATCAAATCGGAAACGATTGTCGGATGGTTTTCGATTTGTGTATGAAAACCCGAAGACGACATACCTTTATTGCTTTTACTGGTACTCTGTTCTTTCTTATCATTTGGTAACGATTTTATAAAATCTCCTCGCTCTATTATGGTCATGAGTGCGTCTTTCATGAGCGGATCGTGTTGTCCCATGGTATTTAATAAACTTTCTCTGCTATCAGGTGAAGCCAGCATATGTGTAACATCAACAAACAACCTTCCACCAGCTTTACACATGGGTGCACTAGTTGTCAACAGGAAAAAAGACAATCCCAATGGTTTCATGGGATCGGTCATCATTTGTTGGTGACCAACAGATACATAAACGTGATTTTCCTGATCATCTGCTTCAGGGATGGGGTATAAAGTAGTGATTGGCCGACTCTGGACAATATAGAATGTATCATCAGCCAAACACCATTCGATATCCTGGGGACAGCCAAAATGTTCTTCGATCTTTCTGCCCATGCACTCAAGCTGCAAAATCTGCTCATCTGTCAGCACTTGCCTATTCTGCCGCTCAGGCTCAATCTCCTGTTCTTTAGTACCGCCATCTTTTAAGGCATAAATAGCCAACTTCTTGGTGGATATCTTCTTATCCATAACCTTGCCGTTACGCACTTTATAAATATCAGCATTCACCAGGCCGGAGACCAATGTCTCACCAAGCCCGAAACTGGCATCAATGGACAACACTTTCCTGTTAGAAGTGACGGGATCGGCAGTAAACAAAATTCCTGACACCTGCGGAAAGACCATCTTCTGAACAACCACAGACAAGTGGACTTTACGGTGATCGAAGCCGTTTTGAAGGCGGTAAGTTACTGCCCTTTCGGTAAACAGCGATGCCCAGCACTTGCTGATATGCTTTAGGATTGCCTCCTTTCCAATAATGTTCAAATACGTATCCTGCTGGCCTGCAAAGGAGGCCGTCGGTAAATCCTCTGCAGTTGCACTGGATCGTACTGCATAGGCATTTTTTTCACCAAACTTTGTGAGATAACCCATGATCTCTTCTGCTATATCCTTAGAAATAGCTATTCTTTCGATGACCATGCGAACTTTCTTGCTAACTTCACCAACTTTTTCCCTATCTTCTACTCTAAGATGTGATAATTCATCTAATAAACCGTTAAGTTCCTCATTATTCCCCGTTATCATTTTATATGCTTCTGTGGTAACACAAAAACCTTCCGGTACTAGAATCCCCTCAACCTTGGATAGTTCCCCTAGATTGGCACCTTTACCCCCGACCATGGAAAGCTGTGTTTTGCCAATTTTCTGAAAGCTAAGCACATATGAATTCATACATATTCTCCTTCCTCTTTTCTAGATATAGGTGAAGCAATTCTCTATGAAGTTATATCTGTTCCTATAATACACACAATAAGCGCAAATTATAAGCCTGTTATTTAAAAATTTCATATGATATAATAAAATTGAGGGGGAGTAATTGATCCTTTAAAGGTAAGGGGGTCATTTTCCTTTATCAACATAAACAAATACGCAAAACCTATACCTTAACACAAATATCCTTGGTTCTGCGTAAAAGTTAGACCCCCTTAAAATCGAGAAGAAGGTTAATCACCGTTAGTAGCTTCAATACTTCTGATGTAAATTTTACCATTCTTGTAAATATATGTTTTAACCATTCTTTTGTGCTGCTTCAAAATTGTTGAGATTTTTATTAAGGAAATACTTTATTATAAAGAGAAATTTTTTATCAAACTTCAACGCCTCTAAAAAATTTTTTCCTAAGCGACAGATAAAGAAGTGCGTCCAAAGCCGCGATTACCCCTATTATTATCCATATGAAGCCCATCATATAGCCCACATAAGGGCTAAACACAAGTTCTGCATGCATGTATACCGTTCCTAAAATGACGCCTATGATAAGAGGGGTAAAGAAAAGGATTGCCAAGTGTGTTGTCAGGTATCTTCTACACTCTTTGTCGTTTACTCCTATTCTTTTTAGTATCACAATCTGTTCTTTTTCTTCATCAATATCAGTAACAATTTTATAATACAATACAATACCTGATGACAGTAAGAATAAAAATCCTATGAAGCTAAACGCAAAGAACGTAAACCCACCAATACCAAACGCCATATCAAAGCGTTCTTGCTTGTAAATTGGTCGCAAATTGGTTATATCGTCTTTTACACCAAATACTAAGCTGGAGCTTTCCCATAAGCTTTCATCAGCACCATTTATCTTGCGCAGCCCGTCAAGTATGGCATTAAAAACCTTTTTGCCATCACCTGATTTCAGACTAAACAAATAGGCGGTTTCTGTCTTGGCTTTCAGCTCTGCATACACCTTGTCGTCAACTACATCTGCCAAAACACCTGCATACTCAATATTTCCATAGGAATCAATGAAAGGAGCATACATACTTCTTGTTTTTTCTCTGCTATATACTAAATGCTTTGTATTTCCCAATTTGCGGACAAAAGTATCCATATCCGTAGAATTTGCCCCAAATGCTTCTGCATGGGTTACACCTTCTCGCCAAGGCTCAATTGTGATAACCGTATCAAAGTCAATGAATTCTTGTGCTTTTGCACTGGAATTATAGACAAGCAGTAATTCGTCAGGTTTAACATCAAGATGTAACCCCATATGCCTGTTAAACTCGCTTTCGCTGATGACCATACTATCCTTATAGTTTTCTAAATAATAATTGACAAACCCTTCCTTGGTATTCCTGTAATTTTGGCAGCTTGCAGATTTCAAAGCGGAAAAAGTGTCTAAAACGTCGCCTGCACTTCCCACAAGTTCCTTAATCTCATCTGAGCTTATATTATTTATATTGCCGCTTGTTTCAATCATAAAATCGTAGGGAACAAATTCCTTAATGGTCTTATCATTATAGGTATAGATTGATATGCCCATACCCATAAAATAGATGGCCACAAAAATTAATAGCGAAACGATATACAATGTTACTTTATAGGAAAAAAATCGGTGACTGAGACTTCCAAAAGTCAAAATGTTTCTGTTATAAAATGCAGGAAATCGCTTACTAAAATATCTCACAATATCAATACCAAAAGCTATTAAAAAATACAACGATACGATGACAACAAAGAAGGTAAACAATGGGATCAGTACGGGATGATTGCTTGTAATATCCCTGGCCCATTCACTTCTGGCTAAAAACTCGTGAAAAAAGAACGTTGAAAAAATGCATATAACGGTAGCAACTGCACCAACAACTGGACGTGACTTGAAAACGCCTTTGGTGCTGGAGGACTTCATCATCTGTACAATAGAGAGTCTGCGGATAAAGATGTTGGTAAAAAGCATGTTAAAAAGGAAGACAAGGATAAAAACACCAAAGCTCAGCAAAAAGGTTCTGTAGTCTATATAGTAAATATCGTTATAGCTGAACCCGGTGAAGCTTAATATTCTGCCAAGTATCATATAAAACAATTTTGACAGCAAAAGTCCGGAAAGCATACCGAGAACCATAGATCCGGCAACAATGACAAGGCTCTCTATATAAATCATTCGTATTAAGTCTCTGTCCGTCATGCCTAAAGTGAGATATAGTGCAAATTCACGGCTTCTCGATTTTACAAAATATATACCTGTATATGCTACAAAAACGATGGAAAATAAAAGGATGGCATATGCTGCCGCGTTAATATAAGGAGACGCTGACCGAAAAGAACCGTTCTGGGCTAAAATTTCATTAAACATCAGGCTGCCGTACAAAAATAAAACTGCAACGACAAAGCTGTTTACAAAAAGATAGGAAAGAAAACGCCTTAAATTATATTTTAGGTTTTTGCCCACAATATGCCAAAATGTCATTCCTTATCGCCTCCCACTATGCTTAAGGTCTCCAATATCTTGTCAAAGAAGACCTTTCTGTCGCCCGAACTCTGTATTTGAATGTTGATTTTACCGTCTTTGATAAAGATAATCTTCTGGCAGTAGGATGCGGCAAAGGCATCGTGAGTAACCATCAATATGGTACAGTTTTTTTCTTGATTCATCTGTGTCATCATTTCCATAATATTGGCCGACGACTTTGAGTCAAGATTACCTGTCGGTTCATCGGCAAAGCATACCGCCGGGTTGGTGGAAAGTGCCCTCGCAGCCGCCACGCGCTGTTTCTGACCGCCGGAAGCATGGTATTGATATTTCTCGGCAAGGTCGCTTATGCCGAAGAAGTTCATCAGTTCATTCACGCGGTCTTCAATTTTTTGCGGCGGTACTTTATCCAGAATCAGCGGTAAAGCGATATTTTCTTTCAGTGTCAGGCTTTCAAGAAGATTGAAGTCCTGAAAGATATATCCGATTCTTTGCCGGCGAAACAGCGCCAACTCATCTTTTTTAAGCCTATCAATGGGCTTGCCGTCTATGATTACTTTGCCTGATGTTGCAGTATCAATACCAGACAATATATTGAGAAGCGTGGTTTTTCCACTGCCACTTGGTCCCATAATCCCGATAAACTCACCCTTAGAAACGGTGAGATTCACGTCTTGTAAAGCCCGGACCTCCTTTGCGCCCTTAAATGAGTGATATACTTTTGTTAAGTTTTCCACCTTGATAATGTCATCCATAAATTCATCTCCTTGTATTAGTGTAATTATAGTATAGTGAAAAAGGCGCATAGTTAAAATCGATCTAGCTTACAATAACCTTGCAATTTTGAAAGAAAAGATAGACTAACACTCTGACCTACGGACAGTAAATTTATATAAAATTCCATTAAAGTATAATGATTGATGTTGATGTTTATACTCAAGGATTTAATCATATTCCTAATTGATTATTATTGAATAAATTGATTAAAATGTAAGTATAAATTTATACTTATAACAGTGTTTTATGTCAATGTAAATAAAAGGAACTAATATTCATATAATGTAAAAGCAATTTTTAAATAATAGGTATTTCTTAAAGAATAATAACATCTTTTGAACCATTTAACTCCAGCCCTAAATAAGCTGTAGATTCTTACCTGTTTGTCTCTCAATGTTTTTGTAGCCCCAATAAGTTTATTTTTCTTATCTTTTGTACAAGATGTTCCAAGGGTTATCATCCAGCAGTAAGCTATACAAATGCATAAATATAAGGTTCTTGCATACTGGATATTATGTGTCCAGGTACCTTCTAAATTGAACCCACCAGATTTAAAATCTTTAAACATTTCTTCTATATCAAATCTTTTTTTATATTCTCTAATTGAAAAGGTCTGTTCTAAATTATTTGCTATGAACCAGGTATCATCAGAACTTTCTGCCCTGCAGACTGCCAGATTGCATATATATTTTTTAGATGTTAATTTTACATTGTAAAAGTGTCTTGTCTTTCCCTTTAAAGGTATTATATTTCCCAGCTTTTTTATATTTGGTTTACCGCATATTGATATTTTTAAATTTTTTGTACACCTGATACAATACTTGAATTTTAAAGTCTTATCTATAAACTTAAACAAATCGACACTTTTAAATCCCCTGTCTGCTAAAATTGTAACATCAAAATTATAGGGAACTACTATTTTATGTATAAAATTAAGTCCTTGTTTAATATACTTGAAATCTTTACTTCCCTCATCTTTATATAAGAACATCTTATACCACAGGGGAACTGCCCTTCTTCCCACTTTTAAAGAAAACTGTAATATAACAAATTTATCTATAATAGTTGTGTGATCAAAAATTATATATATTTTCTTTGAATGACTTTTATACTTTTGTAGTAACCTATATGCGAAGAATTCATATATTTTCTCACAATTAATAGCCTTGTTAGTTAAAAATCTTCTCAATCTTTTAATTTTACTTTCTTCTGTACCTGAAGAATAGGAATCCTTCAGCTCTTGAGATATTTTGGATAATATAACTGACTGTGAAACTATTATTCCTACAACTATAGCTATTAAGTTATTTAAACGGTATGATGATAAAATTATCATTTTTTCTAGTATTTTTTTTAATTCTGTAGTAATATATTCTTGATCATTGATCATAATAACATTCATTCCTTTCGCTGTGCTCAAGGCACAAAAATTAATGAAAGAGTGATTAAAATTACCAATTACTGTGAATAATATAGACAAGTATACAGGTGTACTACAGAGCACGGCGGGGTGAGTGTGATTGCACTTCACTGTAATCCGTATAATAACATGTGCCGATTACTCTTTTAAGTACAAATAAGTGTGCCCTAGGGCACGTAAGTTAATCTTTGTTTAAACAAAGACCGTTTAAAAGTATGAGTATTCAGTCAACACCTGTGTACTTTATTTTTTTATTTGTAGGTGATATAAATGTTAAAAATCGTTTATTCTATTTGTTGCGGTATTGATGTTCACAAAAAATTTGTAGTTGCAACTGTAACATCAACCAATGAGAATAACATCACTACCTATGCAACCAAACAATTCAGTACTTACTCAAAGAATCTTTTCCATTTAAAAGAGTGGTTATCTGAGCATAACTGTAAAGAAGTTTGTATGGAAAGCACCGGAAAGTACTGGATACCTATCTATAACATACTTGAAGATTCCTGTAATATTACTCTGGCTAACCCAAAGTACGTTAAAAACATTCCCGGCAAAAAAACTGATAAAAAAGATTCTCTATGGCTTGCAGACTTACATAAGCATGGATTAGTTAAAGGAAGTTTTATTCCTCCAAAGGCCATAAGAGAACTACGAGACCTTATGCGCTATCGCTTTAAACTTACAAATTTCCGTTCAAGTGAGAAAAACAGATTCCAAAATTCATTAACAGTTTCAAATATCATGATTTCAAGCGTAGTATCAGATACCTTTGGTAAATCATCATCAGCTATAATTAAATATGCCATGGAGCATCCTGATAAATTAGATATAGACTATACTCAATTTCTACACAAGAGTATGTTATCTAAGGCTGACGAAATTAAGATTGCTATGCAAGGAAGCATCTCTAAAAATCAAACAGCAAAGATGTCTGTATGCTTGAATCATTATGATTATATTAACAATTGTATTTCTCAACTTGATACTGCCATTTCATTAATTTCAAGTGAATTTAAGTCACAAATTGAGCTTATTGCTTCTGCCCCTGGGATAACTACACAATCTGCTACAACTATAATTTCTGAAATTGGAGTGGATATGTCAGTCTTTCCAGATGCTAAACATCTGTGTTCTTGGGCAGGTCTTACACCACAAAATAATGAAAGTGCTGGCAAAAAGAAAAGTGTTCGTATAAGCCGTGCCGGAGCTTATTTAAAGCCAATACTTATTCAGTGTGCTAATGCAGCAATAAAAAACAAGTCCTGCCCATACTTTAAATATCGTTATGAAAGTATAAAGAAAAGACGTGGGCACAAAAGAGCAATTATTGCTATAGCAAGAATGCTTTTAACCTGTATTTATAATATGCTTTTAAAAAATGAAGCCTTTGATAATTCTATTTATGAAAAATATCTAAAAAGAGAAAACACTTCTCGACATTTTCAACCTGATATAGATAGAATTATTTTATTTCTTCAAGCTCAAGGCTTTGAAGTAACAAAAGTAAGTCAAGAGATATCACCGAAAATAAGTTGATTTTTAATTATAAATAATATAAGTCTCTTTTTTTGACCTCATTTTAATAGGTCTTTTTGTCATGTTCAAAAACACCTGAATTTCTTTCAAGTTAAGCCACCTTTTCTAGTAAAATTGTGCTGCAAATCAATTTTATACTATGAATTGGTGCTTTTTATTATTTTCAGAATATTTCTATACAAATTTTAATTCCCATTTATATGGTTATTAGCTGTCCGTAGGTTAGGACTAACACTTGTTCCTTCACCTACGGCGGATGTCAGAGTTACCTCAATACCAAGTTGCTTTGCAATGTGTTTAACCATAAAAAGACCTATTCCTGTGGCGGCTTTATGGTTTCGCCCGTTTTTGCCCGTGAAGAACAAATCGAAAACTCTTGGAACATCTTCAGCTTCGATACCTATGCCTTCATCACGTATTGTAAGTACAGTGTGTTTTTCACCTGGGTTTATTTCCATATAAATATTTTTACCTGAAGGACTGTATTTAATTGCATTTGAAATGACTTGTTCTAAGATATAAGCACACCACTTTTTATCAGTATAGACATAGGTAACTTCACCATAAAGTTTCGGAAACACGCCTGCATATATAAAGTCACGTTTCTTTTCATTGATAACCATATTAACTAATCCGTGAAGATCAACACGCTCCGGCACATAATCATTTGAAAACTCATCAAGCCGCAGAATGTTCAGAGCTTGCTCCAAATTTCTTTTCAGCTTTTCATTTTCCAGTGAAATATCGCCAAGTGCATCTGAGGATGGATTGGCACAAGCAAGTTCAATAACGGCCAAAGAGGATTTCATGTTATGGATAAAACTGGAAAACATCGAATTGCGCCCTGCCAACTTATCATTCATGGTGGTGATTTTTTCATTGTAATTCTTATGTATTTCCTCTATAATCTCAAAAACGTAGGTCTCTTTGCAAGTTTCGGGATTGGATTTGTAGCCCTTGCTGTGCTTTGCTCTGTCTAAGCTGTTTAAAAAGCCGTGCATACTCACAGCTTTAACAATCAAATAAACAATTAAAATGGTCAGGCTAATCAAAGTGGGATAGGCTATAATGATCTGAGTGAAAGTTAGATTAAAAATCAAAAGCATCATAGCGGTGTTGACGAGATAGAAAACAATAGCTTTCCTTTCGCTATCAATTGTTTTGCGCAGAAGCCGGATCAAATACATAGCCAACACCTCTTTTCGTGCTGATACAATTTTCCAGACCAAGTTCCATGAGCTTCTTTTTCACGCGAGTAATATTTACGGTTAAGGTATTGTCGTCAACAAAACTCACATCGTCCCAAAGTTCTTCCAAAAGCTGCTCACGGCTGACAATTTGCCCTGCATTTTTCATCAAAAGTCGAAGAACACGATATTCATTTTTTGAAAGCTCCGTCCCTGCATCCTTGTACGATATACGCATAGTATCTTCATTCAAGCAGAGCGTGCCGATAGAAATACCACCTTTTTGGTGCTCTGACTCTCTACGCAACATAGCGTTTATTTTAGCAAGCAATACGCCAATGGAAAAAGGTTTTGTGATATAGTCTTCTGCACCGTTTTCAATTCCGCGTATTTGGTCGCTGTCCTCACTTCGAGCGGAAATAATTATGACAGGGATTGAATATTGTTTCCTAATCAGTTTTAGGTAGTAGAATCCATCAAACTTAGGTAATGTAATATCTAAGAGAATGAGCTTCGGTGATACTGCGCTAATTGTTTTATAAAGCATATCGTAGTCATTTAGTACATGTACTTCAAAACCGTAAGCGTTCAGGTATTCCCGAATATATTTTTGTAAACTTTCGTTATCCTCAATCAGTAGGATAGTGCTCATATGCCGTCGCCATCTCCTTTGCCTTATTCTTTTTATAACGTCCATCAACAGGCTTTTCCGCATCAGCCGGAACAAGCCAAAGGTTGCCTTTTTTAATCGTGCCTTTTATTCGTCTGTCCACGCAATAATATGTTACCATCCAACCAGTGATGGCCCACTTTTCTCCCGCTTCTTTTACAGTCAAATATTCCATAAATATTATCACCTCGCTAAAATTCTATGTGTATTATATTTCAAAAGCTTGAAATATGCAAATAAATCAGAATATTAAGATGCATATATTGAATTTTTACTATACAATTCCATTTAAGAACAAGTGGCATATTTAACCTCATTCCCCTTGCTATTTTCATGCTTAGTTCTTGGGGCCGCATTAATGCTCCAACGCATTCCTAACTGTTTCATTCTTTGGCGAATAGCCATTTTGTTACCAATTTCAATCCCATCACTTCTTATTTACAAAGAAAATTCGTTTGCTACTTTATTCTTTTTTACTAACTTCCATTTTGAAAATTTAGTGCTTTGAGAATCATTATAAATCACTTTATCTGTTTTGGACATTTCTTTTATAATATTACTAATTTTATAATACTTTTGTTGCCTATTCATAAACTCTGGTAACTTATCTAATAATAAATCTTCTATATATTTTCGTTGTATAATAGATCACTCCCTTTATAAAAAATAGGTGCTTATTTCTGAATGCCTAAACTAAAAAAGAGATACTATTTTCACAGTACCTCTTAATTTTTTAGTTCTATTTTATTGTCCTTTCTTCTCGGGTTCTTTTAACATTAATAATAAAGATGAATTCACTACGACAAACACCGAACCTAAGTTATGCACGAGTGCTCCCCATATAGGATTTAGCACACCAGTAACGGCTAATGCAACAGCAATGAAATTCAGGCCCATAGAGAATATTATATTAAAGCTTACCTTTTTCATTGTTTTATCTGCTATAAATAGAAGATAAGGTATTCTCTTGATATCATCATTAAGAAGAACTGCATCCGAAGATTCAACTGCTATGTCACTTCCGATGCCACCCATTGCAATTCCTGCATAAGAGATACTAAGTGCTAAAGCATCATTTATACCATCGCCTATCATACAAATATTCTTGTTTTTACTCATATATTTTTTAATAATTTTCATCTTGTTTTCAGGAAGAAGATTTGCTCTTACATTACTGATGCCAACCTCTGCTGCTATATGCTTAGCTGCATCTTCATTATCTCCAGTTAACAGTATAGGCTCTACACCTTCTTCTTTCAAATTTTTAATCATATCCTTTGAGTCACTGCGTAAGGTATCAGCCAGCGCTATCATACCAATAATTTCTTTGTCCATACTGACATAAATAACCGTTGCACCTTCTTTTAAATATTTTTTATCTGCATCTAACTGATTTTGATTAGCTTCTACCCCCTCTGCCTCAAGTAATGCTGATTTTCCTGCGAAAACCACCTTACCATTTATAACACATTGTACCCCTTGCCCAGCAATAATTTCAAAATCAGATATTTTTTCATCAAGTTTATGTTCTGATTCATAAGTCCTACATATTGCTTGTCCCAGTGGATGTTCTGAATATTTTTCTACTGAAGCTGCAATCCTTAATATGTCATCTTCCTTATAATTATCTGTCAGACTTTTAATTGCTACAACCTTTGGTGTTCCATTCGTAAGTGTTCCTGTCTTATCAAAAGCCACATATTTTATTTTTGATAATCTCTCCAACGCATCACCTGAACGTACGAGAATTCCATATTTTGTTGCATTTCCAATCCCTGCCATGATAGCCGTTGGTGTTGCAAGAATAAATGCACAAGGACAAAACACAACTAGAACTGTAACTGCACGAATCAATTCACCTGTAGCTAACCATGTTATTACAGATATAAGAAAAGAAATAATCACCATCCATGTTGCCCATTTATCAGCAAGAGATACAATTGGCGCCTTATTTGCATCTGCCTCCTTTGCAATCTGTATCATTCTCTGCAATGAACTGTCCTTTTCTTCTTTGGTAACTTCCATTTCAAAAGTTCCATATTGATTAATAGTTCCACTAGTCACATCATCTCCTGTAGTCTTGTCCACAGGAATAGATTCTCCTGTCATAACAGACTGATCTATCGCAGTGTTTCCTGAAACAATAATCCCATCTACAGGTACTGTTTCTCCTGCAAGCACAATAACTGTATCACCAACATGTACATCTTCTGCTTGAACGATTTGCTCTTTTCCATTACGTCTTATTCTTGCTGTTTTAGGTGTTAATTTAATCAATTTTTCAATTCCAGCTCTTGCCTTCGCTGCTGTTACATCTTCCAAAATAGACCCTATCTGCATAATAAAAGCAACTTCTCCTGCTGCAAACCATTCTCCTATGAATAATGACCCCAATAGTGCCATGGATACAAGCACATCTGCCTTTATATCATGTTCGTTAATCAATGCATTCACTGCACCAAAAACAATTGGTATCCCACATAAAATAACTGACACCCATGCAATATCGAAAGGAATGGCACTTTTCAGCCATCCACCAAGACTTATTGCTAATGAAATACCTGATATTACCGTCATAAATATTCTTCTCTTATCATTATCTGTAAACCATAGCTTTATTTTTTCCATAACAGCCACCCTCTTAGTATAAACATACTTGATAAATTTTATTTAGTATCATACAATAAGTATGTTATCGTACACTTTGTTCTGTATCTAGTATAACTTTGCAAGCTATTTACTTCAACAACCAGAATTCTCATTTTGTACGATACTGAACATTTTAAAAAATTTGTATGATTATGGAGGCTATTATGGATAGACGAATGCAAAAAACACATACTGCCATCTTTGCTGCATTTAACAAACTCTTATCTAAAAAAAGTTACTCAAAAATTACAATTCAAGAAATTATAGATGAAGCTAACATAGGGCGCAGCACTTTTTATGCCCACTTTGAAACAAAAGATGATTTACTAAAAGAAATGTGTCAAAAATTATTTAATCACATATTTTCAGATGACCTACAAGCAGAAGAAACTCACGATTTCTCGTTAAGCAAAGGGCAATCAAACACCTCACTTACTCATATCCTTTATCATTTAAAGGATGATGAGAAGAATTTAAAAGGAGTTCTTTGCTGTGAAAGCAGCGACCTATTTTGGAACTATATAAGACAACAGTTTTCACGTTACATTACTAATTATCTTCTAAATGTCAGAACTACTAAGAGTTCATCCATTCCAGATGAATTATTGATTAATCATATTTCAGGAAGTTTTGTTGACTTAGTTAAATGGTGGATGCATAATGGTATGAAGGAAACTCCTGAAAAAGTGGAAAAGTACTTTGAAGCATTCATATTTCCAATTATATAAGACGCAATAGTATTGATTTTGCGTAAAGGTATGCCCCCTAAAGTAAGGGGGCGTGCAATTTTATTGATTTATACATTTACGCAAATTCCATAGAACTTATAGTTCAACAATATTCTTTCATTAATTGATCCAAACCATCTTCCGATGTTAACTTTTCAAGATTATTAAATATCTTGTCTTCTTTCCAATTCCACCATTGAAGCTTTAGTAAAAGTTCAACTTTTTCATCACTGAAGCGTTTCTTAATTAATTTGGCCGAGTTGCCTCCATAAATTGTATACGGTTCAATACTTTTTACTACAGTAGAATTAGCAGCAATAATCGCACCATCACCTACTTTAACTCCCGGCATAATAGTTACATTTTGACCTATCCATACATCATTGCCAATCACTGTATCTCCCTTAAAAGGCAGCTGTTCTACTGTTGGAGTGACCCTTTCCCAACCACTACCAAAGATATTGAAAGGATAAGTTGTAATTCCATCCATTCTGTGGTTTGCACCATTCATGATAAACTTAACACCCTCTGCAATTGCACAGAACTTGCCTATAATAAGTTTATCCCCCAAGAATTCATAGTGGTGCTCTATATTATCATAAAATTTCTCTGGAGATTTTTTATTATCACTATAGTAAGTGTAATCTCCGATCTCAACATTGGATCTTTTAGGCAAATTACTTATATAGCATACTGTCTTAATACTTTCATTTGGATATAGTTTCTTCTTATCTGGTCCTATCATAAGATGCTACCTCCTTTTTCATCTCTTATATACAGATAAAATAATTTATCGAATTAGGTTCAATTTCTTATCTTTGATTTCATAAATCACATCAGCCACATTATCAAGCAGTTGTTTGTCGTGGGTGCTAAACACAATGGTTCCAGCATACCCTTTCATCAGCATTTCCAGAGCCTCTAAACTTGGCAAGTCAAGGAAGTTACTCGGTTCGTCCATTAACAAGATATTATACCTACCCATTAGCATTTTAGCCAGCAGCAATTTAATAATTTCGCCGCCGCTTAAAACAGATAACCTTTTGCAAATATCATTTTGTACAAAACCCATGGAGGCCAGCGCTGAACGGATTTCTGACACATTATAATCACAATCTTCCTGCATAAATTCCATAACTTCTTGATTACGGTTATATTTATAACCATTTTGGGCAAAGTAACCTATTTCAGCCTTAGGTGAAATCGAAATACCATCTTCATGGTTTAAGATCATTTGGATCAAAGTTGTTTTTCCTGCACCATTACCACCGATCAGCGCCACTTTTGCTCCAAGTGGGATGCTAAAAGATGCCTTTTCAAACAACACTTTATACCCGAAACTTTTATTAATTTCTGTCCCACAAATCGGATATGGATTATGAAGCTCCAATGCTTTACTCTGATGGAAACGAATAGTCCGAATATCTTCAGGAGCTTCCACCTTCCCCAAAGCTGCAATCCTATGTTCCATAGACTTAGTAGCATTATACAATGTTTTTTGCTTACTTCCCATTGTTTTCTGATGAGCCAAACGTCCACCGCTTTCAGATTTGTTTTTCTTAGAAGTACCTTTTGCTTTCTGATCTATTTTTTGTGCTTGTTTTCGTTTTTCCTCAGCCGCCTGTTCCAGTCGGTCACGTTCTTCAACAAACTTTTCGTATTTTACAGCCTGGCTTTTATATTCTTCCTCTTTCTGACGAAGATAATCAGAATAGTTCCCCCAATACTCCGTGATTTTACCGTCTTTCAGTTCCCATATTTTATCTACCACCTCATCAAGGAAATAGCGGTCATGGCTGATAATTAGCAATGCACCAGAAAAATATTTTAACTGTCCGATTAAAAAATCTATTCCTTCACGGTCTAAATGACTGGTAGGTTCATCCGCCAAAATACCATGTACCTGCTTTGAAAGAGCCTGTGCTATTTTAAGTCTTGTTTCTTCACCACCGCTCATGGACTGTACCTCTAATTTCCCAACACCAAGTTTGCCTATAAGTGCGAAATCTTTTTCCTCCTGCAAAGTTACTTCATCCAACTGAGGGATATAGGCAAATTCTCCAAGACGATTGATTTTACATCCCGGTGAAGTTAATTCCCCCAAAAGCACCTTTAGTAAGGTACTTTTTCCTGCCCCATTTGCTCCAACCAAACCAATACGGTCATAGTGATATAACTCTAATTCATCTATATCTAAAACCTCACGCCCTGTGTATTCAATACGAAGATCTTTTGCTTTTATTATTAATTCCATTTTCTTTCCTCCTGTCTAAAATCGCATGTTTTCATTTACCTGTTCGCAGGGAAAACCCTGCGATTTAAGCAGAAAGGATTATATGAAAATATAATACATAAATATTCCTCCTTCAAAAATTTTCATTTAAGTCTTATACAAACCTCCTCTATCTAGTGATCAATTTATTTTTTCTTAGTACCAATTATTAATGTTAAATCTACAGTTATTGAAGATATATTCTTTTTGTATACATCATTTAATCTTTCAGTGCTTTTCCCCCAAGTTAATGGTGTCATTTTAATGAAATGCGGTAAAAACTCCTTACTAATATCAAATTTATAGTTGATATTTTGAATGTCCTCAACATCTAGCTTTTGTTTAAAATAATTAATTACTTTACTATTGGAATAGTCAGAGACATCATTATCAATATAAATTGTTTCACGTAATTCTTTAAGATAATTAGACCGTGGAACCACTTTTATAACAATTCCTTTGTCATTTAATATTCTCTCGAATTCACCGTAATTAGCAGGAGATAGTATATTTAAAATAACATCAAAACTCTTATTTTGAAAAGGTAGTCTTGCTAAGTCTGCTATACACCAAATAATATCAGCATTGTTTCTTGCAGCAATGTTAATACTGTCTTTTGAAATATCTACTTCTACATAAGTGTTGTTCTGGTTTTCTTTAACCTTTTGAAAGATACTGTAAATATGGAACCCTTCACCGCATCCTACATCTAAAATGTTCATTTTTTTATAATCCACAGATTTTTTGTATTCATCAATTATTTTCGTAAGTTCATCAATCAAAAGGTCATAGAAGCCAACTTCACAAACTCTATGTCTTGCTTCAAATAATTCCTTTGAATATACAAGAGCATTACTTGATGTTAATAAATTCAGATACCCTTTTTTAGATAAGTCAAAGTTATGCCTAGAATTACAAGTTAAACTTCCGAAATCATTCATAACCATTGACCCATTGCATACAGGACATTTAAAAAAGCTCTTATTTTTCTGTATCAATTCTCTAATTCTATCTTTTTTCTTAATATTATTTATACACATATTCTCAAATTCACCTCATTAATTAATTCGATGTGAATTCTTGAAAATGACCATTCAACGCAAAAAAGGGTTGCAAATGAACATAATTCACCTGCAACCCTTATATCTCTATAAAAAATATAGGACATCAAAAACTACACTAAGGCAGTCACACTTAATGTCTATAATAGGATACGATAAAAGTATATGAATGTTCATTGTAAGAATCCGAAAATAAGGTACAACAAATAAACCTAAAACTATAGGTTTTTTTACCTTATTTTTTATTTAGTTATTTGTATTAAACTAAATAACGGAGTCTCATTTTAACAATAAACATTCTTATACCTCTTTTCTAAATATTTGTTTCAGTATAACACATATAAAAATGATTATCAACATGCTCATAAATACTTAAAAGGATATCGAAATTATTATTAATAAAAATGAAAAAACGGTCAAGATGACATCAATTCACCTCCAAACCACCCTTCGTAATCTTTCATCTGTGGAGTTCCATACCTTTCTCCCAAAAACGCTGCCGCAGCGTCCGTAGATAACTCTTCCTGCAAAGGGATTATCAACCGTAGTATAATCTAATTTTACTATCCCATACTTTTTTGCAAAAGCTTTTCTCCTCTCCATTTCAAACTGTATAGCTTCCCATGTCTCCCTATCTATTATGGCAGGATGACTTTCCTCAACATAATACTTTGGAACTTCCCCATTATTTTCAGCCCTGCATTCCTCTATCATTTTATTAAATTGTTCTCTCTTTTTAGTGTTTGCTCCTGAAATCCCTTCATCTGCAAATACTCCAGCGAATTCATATTCAGGATTACTATTTATATAAGCAGTATAGTAGTTAACCTGTGCTTCATAACTTGATAAGTGCTCTAATTGTTCCGTATGGGATAAGCCCGCCTACGCCTTGCTCTTATAGTAGGTTTTAGGCGTAACTCTCCCCCGAACCATACGTACACCTCTCGATGTATACGGCTCTCCATTTGTTATAAGTTTGGTTTATTGTTCGTGTATTTTAGTATGACATTTATAGCATACGGCTAATGTCTTTCGCCTTTTTTTAAGCATAATCTGTTCCCAATCATTCTTACCATTTAAGTCCTTCAATCTCTTGATTTGGTGCATTCTTACATCATCCGTTTTTTTGCCACATAATTCACATATACCACCTTTTAGTCTTGCAATTATACTGTTTGGTCTTTTATACTTTACATATTGTGGTAGAATATCTGCCCTATATAAGCATTTGTCATCCTTTTTAAAACCTTGATTATAAAATTCACACCTTTTCTTCCCTGCTTTTGTTTGATAATTTATGCCGAACACTCCATCTATTTTGTGTTGTGTAATTATTTTACTCATTGAAACTTGATATTTACTAGCATATGTCTTATACATACTATATTCCATAAAATAGCTAAAGTAGTTTAATACCGACACATTGTCCGCAAGTCTATAATAATTATACAGTTCTCTAATTTCTGCATTATATTGGGTTATTATGTCAATATCCTCAAGATTGAATAATTCACCCCTATGAATTGGTTTCCAAATTTCTTTTTCGCCATTTATTATCTTGAATGCTTTGTATTCTCTTAGTTTGTCTACCCATTTTTCTTTCGGTACATACATTTTTACAGTACCCCTGTGTTGTCGTTGTTTTACTCCATTATTGTTGTATTGTAATTGATTGCTGTGTGATATGGCTATATCATAGCCTAAAAATCTTGCCATCTTAGTTGTATGTGTAATTTTTGTCTTTTCCTCTGACAGTGTGAGTTTAAGCTTTTCACCAAAAAAATCTTTTATATCTAATTTTATTTTTTTTGCGTCATCTTTACTGCCTATTACTCCAATTATAAAGTCATCTGCATATCGGCAATATTGTATTCGCTTATATCCATTATCACGTACTTCGGTGCATCTTGTTGTTTTGTATATTTCTTCAAGTATTTTAAGTTCTTTTGTTGCCTGCTTCTTTTCAAGTTCCGTGAACTTCCACCAATGCTTATTGTTTTCCTTTTTCTTATTTTCATATTTATGTCGGTTATGATTATATTCCGGGTTCTTTTTTTGATATTTACTACTTCCAACATCAAAATTGCTTTTATATTCAGCAATATAATTATCCAACTCATTAAGGTAAATATTAGCAAGTATTGGACTGATTCCACTTCCTTGAGGTGTTCCGCTATATGTATGGTTATACTTTCATTGCTCCATATAGCCTGCTTTTAGAAATTTCCATATTAGTGATATAAAATACTCGTCATCAATTCTTTTACGGAGGATGTCTATTAATATATGGTGGTCAAAGCTATCAAAGCACGCTTTAATATCACCCTCAATAAACCAGTTTACCCCCAAAAACGTTCTATCAATGCTTTTTAATGCTGTATGACAACTTCTATTCGGTCTAAAACCGTGTGAATTCTCAGAAAAACAAGGTTCATATATGCTTTCAAGTAACATTCTGACTACTTCCTGTATCAATTTATCATTTGCTGACGGGATTCCTAAAGGTCGCTTTTTTGTGCTATTCTCTTTTTCGATATATGTCCGTCTTACAGGATTAGGCTTATAACTATGGTCTTTTAATGAACTGATTATTGCTTCCATTCTTTTTATACTCATATCATCTACCGTTTGTCCATCAATCCCTGCTGTCATACTTCCATCTGTTCCATAGATGTTTGCATAGGCTTTAAAGTAAAACTCAATATTGTACAAATTTCTATATAGTCTTTGGAATTTATATCCTTTTTTTACACGAATTTTCACTCAAACTCTTTAATACGATACTAGGATTTCTCATAGTGCCTCACGCACCTTTCTTTGTACTGTAATTAAAAACAAACTGTTTCCCTTCGCCTTGTAATAGGCTTTCCCTATCTCTAACTACTATGAAAACTCTGTTTCCTTGCAAGCATTTTGCCTGTTTAGGAAATCTCCGTTTAGACTTGCAGAATTAGCTTGATATGTTGTCGGGTATGACTTTCGTCATTTTCTATTATCCAATAGCTAGTTAATCAAGAGTATTACACAACTATAAGTAACAACTTTACACTTGCCTTGATTTCTGACGTTAATAGTTATCTTCCGTCATAGGATGCCATATTCCTAACCTCTGACTATCATTCAAGCAGTTTAGCTTTTACCCTCATACACATCTTTTCACCTGACACTATTGCACAAATATTTCTATTTGCCATAAGTCGCATTTTGATAACTAAATGACTTGTGCCTTTCTCTGAATATGCTGCACTCCTCCTCCAGTTTCCCTTTGGAATAAATTCAGTGGTGATAGGTTGCAAGTTTTACTTGCTCCAATACTTTTACCTACTACTTGCTAAAGGTAGTATTCTTAACAAGCCCGCATAACCTATATATTAAGGCTATTTACGGACGCACACTTACCCTGCAGTAGGCTGCCATCCTCCCTGGCAGTTTTCCTATCATGACAGGATTTACATAAGGGCTGCCAGTTGCTCTCGTCCCAGAAGAGCCTTTCATTACCTTTATGTGCCCGAACATGATCCACAACAGCTGCAGCTTTAATAACACCTTTAGCTTTACACTTTACACAAATGGGATGTTCCTGTAAGAATTGTTTTCTCAGCTTCTTCCACCTGCTGGTGTTATATAAGTGTTTAAAGGGTCTGTTCATCCTGCTGTATTTCCTGTCCACTTGCTTCTGGTGCTTTTCACAGTACCTTAGCAAATCTAACTTTTTAATAATACTTAGCCCTATGACTGGGCTTGAATTACATACAACTTTAGTCATTTTTGTTAGCTCCTAATTCATCTTTTAAATCTCTTAGTGCAATTTGATCAAGACGAAATTCATCTTCTGTATATTCATTCCAAGGTATATTTTTATTTTTAAGTAAATCCATAAAATCTACAAGGTTCATTTCTGCTATCTCAGCTGCACGAGCTAATGACACAGACTTACTTGTAAATAGTGCAATTGCTATTGATATAGTTATATTATCATTTAAAGATTTTGAAAGTCCTAGATCTTCTATAAGTGGTATTAAATCCTTAGATAAATTCAAATCTATTTTTACTTTTTCAGCACCCAATTTACTTCACACCCCTAACTAAATAATGCAAATTCTTATATATATTATACTCTATATTTCGATTATTCTACATAAAATATTTTCTCTTGTTCATCTAACCCAGGAACCATAATATTGATATTCTGGCATACTTCTTGATTCAATTTAGGTTGCGCTGTTCCTGTATTGTATTTTTCATAGTTAAGTCTTTCTAATGCCTCACAAATAAATCCATTGCTATAATTTTTTTTGCTTTTAAAACATGTGCATGATTATTTACCCAATATCTACCACACGCTAAGAAACATACACGATAATTCCTGTCTATAATATTCGCACCGTCTTTACTCAATAAAATCAGTTCTTCATCAAATATATAATCTTTCACATAATCAATAATTCCTGATGCTCCATAGTAAGGATACGAACCAGATTCACGCGTCCCAGCCTCCAATGGTTTCCTTTGCTCACCAAGAAAATCTACTACATCCTCCAACTTACGCTGTTCCCAAGCAAATGTAGAAAAGTGAAAATCTCACCTTCCCACCACCAACAAATCTAAATTTTTACACCTAAAATCTTCAATTGTTCATTAATCTCTGCTTCAAGTTCTGCAATTTCCTTATTATCTTGTTCTAACTGCTTATTTACTTCTTCCAAATCAATTAGAGCTTCTTCTTCAAAAGTGTCAACATAACGTGGAATATTCAAGTTAAACTCATTTTCCTTGATTTCCTCAATTGATGCCACATGAGCATATTTATCAACATCTTTACGTTCTTTAAATGTATTGATGATTTTATCTATATTTTCATTATTTAAGTTATTTTGATTCTTACCCTTTTCAAAATCATTGCTTGCATCAATAAATAATATGTCTTTCGTTTTACGATTCTTTTTAAATACTAAAATAATTGTCGGTATACTTGTTCCATAAAATAAGTTAGCTGGTAGACCAATAACCGTATCAAGATAATTTTTTTCAATCAGAGTTTGACGTATTTTGCCTTCTGCTGCACCACGAAATAACACACCGTGAGGCAAAACAATAGCCATTGTGCCAGTGTTGTTTAAATGATATATACTGTGCAATATAAAAGCATAATCTGCTTTTGAGGCTGGTGCTAATTTTCCATAATCGCTAAAACGTGGGTCCTTTAACTTAGTTTTATCATTATCCCATTTTGCAGAATATGGTGGATTTGCAACCACTGCATCAAAACTACGTGGGTGGTCAATCCCTTTTCCGTCTGGTCCATCTGGCCAATCGCTTTCCAAAGTATCAGCATTATTTAGTGTCATATTGTTATAAGACACATTGTGCATCATCAAGTTCATACGGGCCAAGTTATACGTTGTTGTATTCAACTCTTGACCAAAATATTTCATAGGAGTACCATTAGGCAATTCTTGTCCAACAGTAAGTAGTAAGGAACCTGATCCCATTGTTGGGTCATATACATTGAAGAATTCATCTGATTTTTCTACACCGTTAGTGACCACTTTAGCTAAAATCTTACTTACTTGATGAGGTGTATAGAATTCTCCACCTTTTTTACCAGCACTTGCAGCAAATTTACCAATTAAATATTCATAGATTTCACCTAGAATATCTTTTCCATCATCTCCCTTGTATTCAATTCCATCAACTAACTTAACTATATTGTTAAGTGATTTTGCACGTTCATTTGTAGAACTTCCAAGACGTGAATCTCCCAAGTTAATATCGTTGAAAATACCACGAAAATCTTTAACTGCTTCTTTATTTAATTCTGCATTTTTATTAAAGTTATCAAAAATAGTTTGGTAGTCACTAGGAATAACTTGTGCATCATTAATTTTATTAATCAAAGACTCCCATGTATCATTCGGCGCAATTGCATACCCCAAACTTGATGAAATATCTTGTAAATAGTCATCTAAATCTGCACCTACCGCTTGTTTTAGGTAAGCATCATTGATAGATTCTCCCTCTGCAACATCAATAACATTATTTCCCACTAAATACTGCTCTTGATGTTCCGAAAGGTATCGATAAAACATAAATGCCAAGATATAGTTTTTGTACTCTGACGCATCCATTGTGCCACGCAGTTCATTTGCCATAGCCCAAAGTTTACTAGTAATTGTTTGTAGATTATTACTCATTATTTTTATTTCCTTTCTCTTTTCAAATTATTTTATCCGATGGCTACCAGCCGTAATACCCCCATCGTACTCTGTGAAAGTGATTCACACAAAATTGAAAATTTTGGTTCTCTACTTTTCTTATAAAGTGGGGGATAACGGCTGCTACGTCCCTGGATAACGATTTCTAAGTTTCAGATGGAGAAAAAAACTCCACCTGAAACCAAGAACTCTGTTTATATAAACATCTGTTGTAGTAATGATTTCTTTTGTTCTTGCAAGTGATTTAACTTACGTTGATGAAGGGTGATAAGGTTGTCAATTTTGCTGAAGAACTGTCCAATTTCCTTTTGTTCCTTTACTTTCGGAAGTGGAATAGGAAAGCTGACCAATACATTTTGATTGAGATGTTTGATCGTTCCTCCGGTAGCTTGTTTATCTGCATAATCCAACAAAAATGGAGCTGCCAAATAATGATATAGGTATAAATCACTTAAACTTTTATCCTTTCCTTTAATTACAAAAACACCTGCATTAAGCGTTGCTGGTTTATCCATATTCCTTATATAGGCAACTTTTCCGATAGTTCCATCCTTTGTGATTAAAACATCACCATTCTTCACTTGAATGTTTGCATCTTGGTTGTATCGTTCTTTACTTATATAATGGCAATTACTAAAATCTATCTGTCCATTATCGAAATCTGTTCCTGTAATAAGGTAATAGTCACCTTCATCAAGAAACTCCTTTTGCGTTAGACCTTGCCACCCTATTCGTGCTTTAATTGTAGCTACCTCACTTAACTTACGCTGTTCCCAAGGGTCAGTAAATCCTGGAAAACGAAGTTCTGGAAAATCTTCGCCATTTTTAGGGAACATTTTTTGTAACAAACTTTTCTTCTTATCTTGCAAGTGATTTAACTTACGCTGATGAAGGGTGATAAGGATTGTTATTGTATCAAAAAACTTCCCAATTTTTTTCTGTTCTTCCAAATTTGGAAATGGGATTGGCATTTCTATAAACACAGAATCCTTAATTGCAAAACGATCGGCACGTGCGCCCGAATCTCCATTTAGTTTCATGAAACTATGCCAGCAAGTCGTATCGAAATAATGCTCTAAGTAGGTTTTATCAATATCGTGTGTTCGGAATACATAGTAAAGTGGCGACATTACGCCTGTTCTTGCCAATTTGTTCCTTTTTATTGGTCCGACGGGTGCAAAGTTTGAAATTCGTGGATTATAAACAAAATCATCATTTTGAACTACATAATATCCATTTAAGTTCTTTGCATTGGAAATATCTTTGTCAAAAAAATCTCTTTGAGTGACAATACCAAACTCTGCTGAATTAGTAAGAGTTTCATCATAAAAATTTCCCGTATTCTTTTCAGTTACTTTATCTGAAATCTCTCCCAACTTACGCTGTTCCCAAGGGTCAGTAAATTCTGGAAACCTTATTTTAGGTACATTAGCTTTATTTTTATCCATTTTATCTCCTATCTTAACTGTCAATTGATAGTCTACAGTTCAATAATTAATTTTACTATTCTTAAGCATCTTATTAAATGCTTTAATTTTAAAGTGTTATTAGATATAAATTAACTTTCTGCCTGCTCATCGGCTAATTCATAAATTGCTTCACGCAAACCATTACGGTACTTGATTTTAGACAAAGATTGTATATCTTGGTTATGTGCCAAAATCTTATAATTCACACTTGCTTTAGCAATTATATCTCGAATTTGACCAGTATCATCTAAATCTTGCACGCCATAACGATGACTACTAAATAATTCACGCATCTGAGCACTTGTGATAATATCTGTAATTCCCCACTTCACCCGAAAATCCAGGAACATTCTATCAAGGCTGACATTGTTAGCCGCTTGAATAATTTGTTCACTATCCCTCAATTTTACTGGATATTTAAGATTAGAACCTTCCGGCGGAAAATGCCCTTTGATAATAGCAGTTGCTGCATTCATAACCTTCGCAGCGTAATTTCTGTCTTCCAAACCAGTGGCAAATTGATCGATTTTCTCTTTCGTAGCTTGTGCTTCCTGGCTCTTGCCCTCGTGCACCTGGTTTAATAATTGTTCCACCAATTCAGTTAAATAATCATAATCTATTTTCACATCCTTCACATGGGTCATTCTTAACTCAATTTGATAAAAAGGAATTTTCTTTTCTTTTGATATATGTTGTTTAAGCTCATTGGTTAAAACTGTAGTAAGCATAACTTCTTGTTCACTAGTCATGCCTAATTTTTCAACTAACTCATCAGGATTGTCGTAATTGAAACCTACTGTATTTCCATCAACTTCTTCAGGGGTATATTGTTTTAATTTAGCCATGCCAGCATTATAATCACGCAACAAATCAAGCATATATTCTTTTTGCTTCTCAGAAGGCGGTAATTGTTGAAATTCATTAGTTAAGCTGTCTAATTTCTCAACAACCTCTTTAACTTCATTAAATACATCTTTAAAAGATTTAGCGATAATACCATCTTTTTGGTTAGATTTACGTTGCTCATTTTCTGATAAAATTGCGGAATCTTTATTAGCATAAATTGCGAGAGCTTCATTCATCAACTTCTCATTTTGAGCAGGCCAACGATAATTTACAATACGCCCCCAAGGTTTTTCTTGCATATCAGCAATACGATTTGTTCTTGAATAAGCTTGAATAAGTCCAGCCCCTTTAAGTGTTCTATCTACATAAAGAGTATTAAGTTCTGGTGCATCAAATCCAGTCAATAGTTGATCTACCACAATCACAATATCTAAAAAATTCTTGTCTGTAGCAGTTTTATTTAAACGACTGGTAACATCTTGTGTATATCCTGCTACATCCTCCATACCAAAGCTTGTACCAAATTCTTTGTTATAGGCCTTAATAGCATCATGTAAACCTTGATTGGTGGCAAGCATACTATCATTATTGGATGAGTTTTGGCTAAATGTAACTGCTACTTTTAATGTTTGTCCACCATTCTTCTTATTTTCATCATTTACTCGTTGAAACTCATTGAAATACATCATTGCCATTGGAGTACTCGCTTTCCCACCACCAACATGAGTAGTAAAGAGAGCATTGTACTTCCCTTCGTTTGAACGATTTCGCCAGTTCTTGAAAATATCTTCAACTACCAACTTGATATGATCTGAATTTTCATCATAAAAACTTGGTTCAATCGCATCATCCATATCTTCTTGACTTAGATTATTAATCTTTTCTTGGATCTGTTCTTCACTCCACTTAGGATAGCGTTCTCTATAGAAATTTGGCAGATATTTTAATTTCATTTGTTCTTCATCAATGGTTGTTTCAAAATCTACTTTAAAGCCTAGAACATTTCTATCCGCAATTGCTTCACGGATAGTATAAGCATGTAACAATGGTCCAAAAATATCTTCTGTTCTTAAACCACTAGTAGTTTCATCAAACATCGGTGTCCCTGTATAACCAATCCAAGCAGATCTTTTAAAAGCCTTTTGTATCTTTGCAAAACTTTCACCACCAGTTGAACGATGTGCCTCATCCACGATAAATACAATATTTTTTTCAGGTGCTTTAAAAGATTTACGTTTCACTAAGGTATCAAGCTTTTGAACAGAAGTAACAATAATACTATTATCTTTACTCTTTAACTTACGGCTCAAATCATTAGTATTATTAGTATCTTGAACACTGCCACTAACATCTTCGCCAGCATCTGGATCATAGGCCCTATAATTTTCATTTGTCTGATCTGTTAAAGCAATTCTATCTACTAAAAATACAACTTTATCAATTTTTGGCATGCGACTTGCAAGCCATGCTGTTTTAAAACTGGTTATGGTTTTGCCTGAACCTGTGGTATGCCAAACATAGCCTACTTTATTTGTGCCAAGTTCAAAATCAACTTGCTTTAAATTTTCAATTACATTCTGAGTAGCATATACTTGATATGGACGCATCACCTTTAACATTTCTTTGTTTTTCGTGCCATCCAAAATCATATAATTAGTAGCCATTTGATGTGCCATTGGAATACTTAACATTGAATCAGCAAACTCTTTCCAATTACGCACAATCGTATTATCACTTTTACGCTGCCAGTTAAAAGCAAAATCCTTATTAAACTTATCCGGCGTGGTATTGGCCATATACTTCACGTTATTTGGCGTAATCGCCACCAATATTTGTAAAGTTGAAAAAATATCCTGATATTGGTTTTCCTCAGAGTATTGATGCATTTGATTTAGCGCTTCATTGACATCATGTGTATCACGTTTTTCTTCAATTTGTATGATAGGCAACCCATTAATGAGAAGTGTCGTATCAAAACGACGATTTTGTTTTCCACTTATGATTGCAGGGCGTTCAATTTGATTAACTACTTGATACACTGTATCTCCAGCACCAATTTGTTTTTGATCGAAAACCGTTAAAAACACATGACGACCGTCATCTAAATCAATTTCGATTTGCGATACACCATTAAGTCCATATAAAAATTGTCCAGCTTCATATGGTGTTTGAATACCAGATATAATCTTTTTAACTTGATTAAATTCCACAGTACTTAGTGGATGATCAAGTGTATTTTGATTGTGTTGCTCAAGAATCTCTTTGAAGTTATCCCAAAGCTGGTCTGTATTTTTAATTTTTGGTTCATACTTCCACAGCTTTGTTTTCACACAGTAATCAGCAGATTTTTCACTAACCTTAAAGCCGCTGATTCCTTCCAGGTGTTCAGGTTTAGTTATGGTTCCACTGGTAATATATTGTATTAATTCAGTTTCAAATTGCTCTTCATTCATTTCTCACCTGCCTCCTCTAACTTGGATAATATGATTTTTGTTTCAAGTTCTGCTGCCCTATTCCTAAGGGTTTGCAGCCTTAACTGATTAAAATAGACTTGTCCTATAATTTTTTGCTTATCCATGGAAGGTATTTTAGGTATTTCAAGCTCTTTAAGTTGCTTGAGAGTATACTTTAAAACTTGTGAACCTTGCAGTCCTAGCATAAACTGTTTTTTGATTGTTTTGTTTTCATTAATGAGATAAACCAAAAACTTTGAATCAATGTTTTTGCCAGGCAATAATTTAACGTAGTTTTGCGTATAAAGGTATCCCTGGTGCTCTTTTCTTACCATTGTTGCAATTCCCGTGATTAAACTAAACACCACATCACCATCGTATAAGGTATTTACTTTATCATTGGTTCTGACTTGTTTATTGTCCACATCGTTTGAAATAATACCTACCAAATCATCTGTTAAATCTGTTTGACTATAATAAGTAAAAAGCGGTGTTTTCTCATCAAACACTTCAGTAATTCTAAACTGAGGTGATCCACTTACTAATCTAACTAATTCACTCAACTTTTTCATAAAATATTGTGCCTTTCTAAAATTAACTTTATTTACTATGATGTGATCATAGCACAAAAGGAATTTTATTGCAACTATTAAAAGTGTAATTTAAAAAAATTACACTTTAATTATTTTTTCACTAATTACTTCCGCTAAAAAGTGAACATACCTTGCACTCTTTTACACACCTCTAGTGCATTTTTACTATTAAGTATTAACTTAAATGAAATAATTTAGCCTAACCAACATATTAATTTCAACAAAAAACGCTGAAAGCCACTGATTTCAGTGACTTTTTATTGTATCAAAATTTTAGTTCTTATTTGATGGAGGCAAGGTGTTGATTTACACTTTGTTTTCTCCTACTTTTTTCAAACTATTTTATCCTGGCGCAATATAGATTTTCACAATAGAATATCCTTTAATCACAATAAATTAACCAACTTTTGCAAGCAAATTTAACCTATATAAGAAAAAGAGCAGATAACTGCTCTAATAAATTGTGTATTTCTTCAAAGTTTAATATATCTATTATGGAAACAAAGGTACTTTATTTACAAATTCCTCAATTAAATAAGATTTATCTCATTTTGCGCTAACATTACTGTTTCTGTATCAATAACTTTTAAGTTTTTTGATAGCCTATCATTAAACATTTTTCAATAAGAAAATTTAGTATTCTTGTAGAACCATTACAACAAGAATTTACAGCTTCTAAAGCGTTATCGTTAAATATTTCAGTGAACACTCCACAAAGCTTTAGCCTTGAAGAAATATACTCAATAACTTCTTCTTTGGATATTCCTTCATAGTTATAGTTAATTACAATTCTTTGTTTTAAGGCTTCATGGATTTGTTTTGAAAGTATGTTGTTTAAAAGAGGTTGTCCGCAAAGTATTAGCACAGCATAATTTCTAGAGTCCATATCAAAATTCAATAGTAATTTAAGGTCATTTAAAACCTCTATTTTCAAGTATTGTGCCTCATCTACAATAATTACAGGTGTGATTTTTTTATCCCTACATAATGAAATAATTCTTTCCTGGATTGCTTTAAACAGATCTATTTTCTTTGAATAGATTTCTACACCTAAGCCGTAGGCGAGGGATTTATAAAATTCCAATACTGTAACAGTAGATAGTGTTAGATAAATAACTTTGTATAAATTTGAGTTCAATGAATTTGTAAAACATCGTAAAGTATAGGTCTTTCCTATACCTGACTGACCTGTAAATAGTCCTATTCCTTTAATATTTTTAAGATGCTCTAATCGTGACATTGCCTGTGAAAAATCTTGAGATTGAAAAAAGTTTTTTTCGCTTAAGCCTTTCTCAAAGGGATTAAACTCCATTCCCCAATAAGCTTTATACATTTTATTCTCCTCCATTGACTTTAGAATAATCTATAACATTTCTCTTAATCTTTGAATTATCAACCTTTTTTAATGGATAAACTGTATCGCATATATTATTGTCTTTGTCAAAAATGAATGCCTTATTTAAATCTATAGGTGAGTACCTTAAATTAATTCTTTGCCCTATATACTTTGCAGGAACTTCAAATTGAAGACAATTTAATTTAATTGTAGCGTCATTACTAACCTTTCTACTTACTCGATGTAGAAAATGGTTATCTAATTCTTCATGTGGCATAAATTTCATTTTATCCATATCTTGAATATATCTTTCTCTAGGGGTTATACTTAAAGAGGAGTGAATACAATTGATATATTTCTCATTTAAGTATTTATTGAAATCTATATTTAAGGCTTCTAACGAAGTGTAATCATTCCAATTGATGCCATTCATCCAGTTATCTTTTATAGTTCTAAAGGACCTTTCTATTTTACCTTTTGACTCTGGACTGTAAGCCTTTGTATGAATTAACTCAATTCCTAAAGAAGTACAAATTAGCTGTAACTGATCATTTTTATAGGTTCCTCCATTATCTACAAATAGTCTTTTAGGAATTCCATATTTTGAAACAGCTTTTTTAAATACAGTCTGCATATTCACCGCATTGTCTTGAAAAAAAATTCACCATGAAGTATTAGCCGGGAGGCATCATCGATAAAGCTTATCAAGAAAGTTTTCTTCTTTTGTTGTCCAGTAACCTTAATAATAGGGCCATAGGAAGTGTCTGACTGCCAACAATCGTTTGCAAACTCCATTTCATAAGCTTTTCTATCTACAGGAGCTAATTGGCTTCTTTTCAAGTTATTTTCCCTTATGTATCTTAAAACTGTTGCTAAAGAAGTTTTACTCTCTTTAACATATCCTTCTTCAATAAGCTTTTGATAAACTAAGCTTCCTGTTATATAGGGTAATCTTTCTTTTAATTCATGAATTTTTGCAATAGCATTAGCATCAATATTTCTAGGTTGTCCTACATCGGCTCTCGCCTTAGGTATAAGTGCATCAAAACCACCATGTTTATAATTTAGAAACCACTTTTTTATGGTTCCAGAGGAAATTTTAATGTTATGTCCATTTGGTAAAGTATGTTCTTTAGACGCAATATCTCTAAAAAATTGATTTTTAGAAGCAGCTTCATAAGTTTCATTTACTAAAGGAGCTATTAAAGAGAATCTAAAAAGAGCTATGGCTTGTTTTTCTTTATCTTTCACAATGAAAAACCTCCTTAAAATATATTTGATTTGATATTACCAGGACAAGCTATCAAATTCTATTCAAGAGTTATGTGGGTTGGAAAAAGTACTCAGTAGAAGCCCCCAATATAAATTGCACGAGGTAAAACATTTTGAAACTTAAGCATTAGAAATATCCACTGAGAGTTAAAGAAATATTGGTATAAAAAGTTCCCATTCAATTGATAGTTGGCAATTGAGGCTACTATCGCATTTAGAGTAGAAGCCATGGAGGAGCTTAGGCTTCTTAAAACAGATTTACAAGAATTAAGAAATGATGAAAGTTTTGATATAAACACATAAATGACTTGAAAAGAAATAGAGAAATTCGAACTTATTTCCTTAACTTTATGCTGCTTAGAATAATATGCTGTTAGAACCTTTAAAATAAATGAAAAAGAATAAATACAATAAGGTATAATATCATTGGGCAAAATAGCGTGAGTGCTCCTACATGAAGAGCATTTAACCCTTAAAATAAGCATCTTTCTATCTTGTATATTGTCAAATTCATCAATAAGGAAGACATTTCTTTCGTAGCAGCCATGTCTAGTTAAGGAATGTTTTGCACCACACTTTGGACAAGTATAAATAATAATTGAATAATTTTTTAAAATCCTATCATCATAATTATTGAAATTTACTGTAAAATCTATTATCATAATATTATTGGTTTGAACTATCTTTATAGTTCTATTCAGATTTGGAGAAGTAACTTTGATCGGTGGCTTCTCCATTTCTTATTTTATATCAAAAACAAAGGATAAAAGAATGTTAGATATATTTCTCACATTCTTTTATCCTTTTTTCATTCTAGTGGTTAAATTAATTTGAAATAATAACTGATATTTGAGAGCGTGTAAAATACAAATCTACAGCAAGGGGTATTATACTTGCTGTTTCCTACCCCCGTATCACTAAATATATACAGTTCTTACCATTTACTAATTGCAGCTATACCAATGCCTCTAGCTGTCTTTACTTTTAAGCTTAACTACCGTCTCCACATCTGACCTACGGACAGTAAATTTATATAAAATTCCATTAAAGTATAATGATTGATGTTGATGTTTATACTCAAGGATTTAATCATATTCCTAATTGATTATTATTGAATAAATTGATTAAAATGTAAGTATAAATTTATACTTATAACAGTGTTTTATGTCAATGTAAATAAAAGGAACTAATATTCATATAATGTAAAAGCAATTTTTAAATAATAGGTATTTCTTAAAGAATAATAACATCTTTTGAACCATTTAACTCCAGCCCTAAATAAGCTGTAGATTCTTACCTGTTTGTCTCTCAATGTTTTTGTAGCCCCAATAAGTTTATTTTTCTTATCTTTTGTACAAGATGTTCCAAGGGTTATCATCCAGCAGTAAGCTATACAAATGCATAAATATAAGGTTCTTGCATACTGGATATTATGTGTCCAGGTACCTTCTAAATTGAACCCACCAGATTTAAAATCTTTAAACATTTCTTCTATATCAAATCTTTTTTTATATTCTCTAATTGAAAAGGTCTGTTCTAAATTATTTGCTATGAACCAGGTATCATCAGAACTTTCTGCCCTGCAGACTGCCAGATTGCATATATATTTTTTAGATGTTAATTTTACATTGTAAAAGTGTCTTGTCTTTCCCTTTAAAGGTATTATATTTCCCAGCTTTTTTATATTTGGTTTACCGCATATTGATATTTTTAAATTTTTTGTACACCTGATACAATACTTGAATTTTAAAGTTTTATCTATAAACTTAAACAAATCGACACTTTTAAATCCCCTGTCTGCTAAAATTGTAACATCAAAATTATAGGGAACTACTATTTTATGTATAAAATTAAGTCCTTGTTTAATATACTTGAAATCTTTACTTCCCTCATCTTTATATAAGAACATCTTATACCACAGGGGAACTGCCCTTCTTCCCACTTTTAAAGAAAACTGTAATATAACAAATTTATCTATAATAGTTGTGTGATCAAAAATTATATATATTTTCTTTGAATGACTTTTATACTTTTGTAGTAACCTATATGCGAAGAATTCATATATTTTCTCACAATTAATAGCCTTGTTAGTTAAAAATCTTCTCAATCTTTTAATTTTACTTTCTTCTGTACCTGAAGAATAGGAATCCTTCAGCTCTTGAGATATTTTGGATAATATAACTGACTGTGAAACTATTATTCCTACAACTATAGCTATTAAGTTATTTAAACGGTATGATGATAAAATTATCATTTTTTCTAGTATTTTTTTTAATTCTGTAGTAATATATTCTTGATCATTGATCATAATAAGCCATCTTTTCTAGTAAAATTGTGCTGCAAATCAATTTTATACTATGAATTGGTGCTTTTTATTATTTTCAGAATATTTCTATACAAATTTTAATTCCCATTTATATGGTTATTAGCTGTCCGTAGGTTAGGTCTCCACATGTCCTAAAAAATGGGTAACTTTAATACACCATCCGAATTTCCAATTTTGAAAAAGGAAAATGGCGGTTTTGATTGTTATTTCAAAACCGCCGCATGGCCACATTTTGGCCGCAAAACATCATCTGCCACAACGGCGTTTTTTTTATTACCGCAGGGTAGCACTCCTTTGTAATTTACATTACTTGTGTAGGATAGATTCTGTATTTTCAAGGTCTAAAGCGCTTTTCGGGACGATTGCGAATCACTTGACTAGATATTTTTTGATTTTATATCAAGTTAATATCGGTTTTGAATCAAGTCATATCATCCCGAAGTGCGTCAATGATATTTTCTTTTTTTATCTTGCTAATGGCATACAGCATTGTAATGAACACCACAAAGAGCACACTGAACACGCTGATTCCGATACTGGCCCACGGCAACACAAAATTGATACCATCCGCTCCGCCGATGAACATTCCTTTGTAGATCAGCCAGGATGAGACTGCCGCTATGGGAAGCCCGACAAGCAGGGCCCTCATGCCATAAAAGGCACACTCAAAGCGCATCATTTTATTAAAATCGCGGTCGGACATCCCTACAGAGCGAAGCATGGCAAGCTCCCGCCGGCGCAGTTTGATATTCGTGGAAATCGTGTTGAACACATTGGCAACCGCAATCAGCGAAATCATAATGATAAAAGTATACGCGAACACGTTGGCAATGAAGATGTAATTGCGGTTCTCATCCATCATGTCATAGCTATTGTACAGGTTGTACGTGGCTGTAACTCCTGCACCCTGAATCATCGTTTTCATTTCAGCCGCCGACTGCGAAGGATTCCTTGACCGAAAAGTCAAGCCCTTGACCTTAATATCCATAGGGCTATCGGGGGTTTCAAACTTCTCCTTGAGCGAATAAGGGGCCATCACCCTAAAAAAGTATGGCTTCTGCTCGGAGTTTCCTATGATCGGGAGTGTATCAGGCGGCACGGTATTGACAAACGTAATGCTTACGTTTTTCTCCTGTTCCGTTTTCGGCTCACCATTTGTTTTGGGAGCGATGTTAAAATTCAGGGAAGATCTCGTGAACATATCACTAAGCTGGTCAACCTCCGCCATCTGATTGGCCTGGCCTTCCATTTTGGCAACGGCAATCAGTTTCGCATTTTGCCCGGTATATTCCTCTGCAGGCAAGCCCAGTCCCTGGACAATATTCAGATAGGTGCTGTCATTAAGAAACTGGATGTCCATTGGAAGATTAACCGTCTCGTCCGGCGAATGGGAACTCTGACTTTCCCAGTAAGCGTCTGAAAGATCGCTTGCTTTGGCAGCGCATGAATACATCATAAGAGCTTGATACGAGCTTTCATAAACCCCGTCGGCGGTTTTAAGTTTGTCGTAAAGCTGCAGCATTTCGCTGTCGTCCATATTCTGTGTGGAAAAACCGATGTCATAGGTAGTAAATGATGTTACCCGCTCCGACTCCTGTTTCAAATCCGTTACAAAAGAACTGGTCGATATAAACAGCACTACGCTTAAAACAAGTGACAGCACAATGCTGCGATAACGTTTCTTGTTTCTCTTAAAGTTCTTTAGCGCAAGAGTTCCCTCCAAACCGTAAATACGCTGCGCCAGTTTTGACGTTTTCACGGCTTTGGATTCAACTTTGACCTCGTTCGTCTGGCGAATACTCTCCATCACAGGAGTGCTTGCGGCCTTTCGAGCTGGGACATAGGCCGAAATCAGAATCGTAACCATGCTGACCGCCGCCGCGCCGATAATCGCGGGGATAGACACCGTCAAGGTTAAAGGGACGTTGCTGTAGAGAATGTTCCTAAAATTCCTGGCGACAACGGAAATCACAAGCCCGATGCTACCTATGCCAACGATAACGCCAATCGGTATGCCGACCGCACCGATACAAAGTCCTTCAAACAGCACCGAATTTCGCAGCTGCCTCGCTGTAGCTCCCACCGACGAGAGAATCCCGAACTGGTGTGTGCGTTCATTCAGCGATATGTTGAACGAATTATAAATCAGAAAAATCGAGCCTACCATGATGATGGCGACCACAATGCCGCCAACCGCGTACAGAAGCGTGTTGAACAAATTATCGTCCGAAAGACCCATGAAACGCAGCACATTATCGTTAAAGACATAGCTATAATTTCCGGCTGTGCTGCTTGCGTAAGCGCGAACCTGGCGCGGATTTTTCAGCGTGACAAATAGGCTTAAGTTGTCCACTTTGTCTTGTGCATCCGCTTTGGTTATCAATGTGTATCCCGGCGCAGAAAATTCCTCAAAGCCGGGTCTTTGGCAGATACCGACAACCGTGTAGGTTTTCTCGTCTTGTGGCACAAGAGTTTCTTTCCCGAAAATGTAAGGGTCGTGTTGACCGAGATTTTTGTTGACCTCCATGCGGCTTCCGACAACAAGTGAAAGCGTGTCGCCCACCGCGAATTTAACGCCGCCGTTTGCTGCGACGCTCCCCGAGACAAGAATCTCCCCGCTGTTTTCAGGCAGCCTGCCAGAAATCAGGTTGATGGGCAAGGTATCAAAGGCTTCCTTGCTGAATCCAGCTATAAAAAGATACGGCTTGTCCGGGTTTTTCCCGCCGTCAAGTTTTGCGTAGCCGATATTTTCAAATGCCGCGGTGTTAGCGACTCCCTCGTCGTGGGTTCGTTCCTGTACGAAAGAAGAAGGGACGTCCAAAAACTCAACTTGCCAATCGCCGTATTTCTGAGCCGCGCCGTTTGCCATATAGTTCAACAGGGAAATGCCAAAGGTGGCGACTGCCGTAATCATGGCGGCGGACAGAACAACTCCGATAATCGTTACAATCGTTCGTGTGCGGCTCTTTTTCATGCCTTGCAGGGTAACTTTGTTGAAAATGTTCATGGTCTCACCCTCTCGTCTCGCACTACTTTGCCGTCTGCTATGCCGATAATGCGGTCTGCTTGCAGGGCGATATTTTCGTCATGCGTGACGACGATAAGGGTCTGACTGTATTTTTTATTGCTTTCTTTCAGCAGCTTGATGATTTCATGTCCATTTTGGCTGTCCAAATTGCCCGTGGGTTCGTCGGCAAGCATGACTGCCGGGGCGTTCATCAAAGCGCGTCCTATGGAAACGCGCTGTTGCTGTCCGCCCGAAAGCTGATTGGGTAAATGCGTTTTGCGGTCTTTTAGCCCAAGCAAATCCAACAAATCATTCAGCCGTTCCTCGTTGACCTTCCGTTTGTCCATCAGTATAGGCAAGGTGATGTTTTCCACCACATTCAGAGTGGGAATGAGGTTGTGAAACTGGTAAATCAACCCAACCTGCCGCCTGCGGAAAATGGCGAGTTTTTCATTGCTTTGGGCATATACATCCTGCCCATCCAAATATACCTTTCCGCTTGTCGGCACATCCACACCGGCGATGATGTGAAGCAATGTGGATTTGCCGGAGCCGGAGGAGCCGATGATTGCGGTAAACTCCCCTTTTTCGATTGTAAGCGAAACATGGTCAAGCGCGGTAACCTGATTTTCGCCCCTACCGTAGACCTTGCATAAATCTTCTGTTTTTAAAAACTCCATTATGTGAGCCTCCTTTTTCATGTTTTACCTATATAATAGAACTTTCAACTTACATCTCTGTGACTTTCAGGTGAGAGATTCGTCACTTTGGGAAACGAATGGAAAATATCGCGCCACCCTGCGGATGATTCTTTGCGGTAATCGTCCCGCCCTGCCGTGTTATAATCGTCTTGCAGAGAGCCAATCCGATCCCGTATCCTGTCGCACCTGCGTTTTTCCCACGATAGAACCTATCAAACAGGCAGGGTAAATCTTCTTTTTCAAAGCCTGCGCCGCTGTCGTGGATAGCAATCTCGGTAAACAGTAGGTTGTCCTTACAAACAATCTCAATCTTCCCGTTATCTCCTGCACTTTCTATGCAATTTTTGAGGACGTTTTGAATTGCTTCCGAAAGCCAACCTGAATCGCCCTGAATAATAATCCCTTTCGGTGCATCTATTTGCAAATCAATATTGTGCAGTTCCATTGGGATTAGGAACGGGCGAAGCGCGGCGCATATCAAGCTGTTTACATCTATCTGCTCGCTTTGGAACACCACAATGCCCGCGTCCAAGCGAGATAATTTCAATAGGGAAGTAAGCAGCCAATCCATCCGCACAAGCAATTCCTCTGTTTCACGCATCAGTGCTTTCCGATCATTTTCGTCAGAGCTATTCTCTAACAATGACAGAATAAGGTTTACGGATGTGAGAGGGGTGCGGAGTTGGTGGGCTATGTCAGCCAGCGAATCGGCAAGATGTTCTTTTTCTTTTTTCAGTGCATCGTTTTGCTCCCGAATACGTAGTGTCATTTTTGTTATCTCGCTTTGCAGAATGGAAAGTTCGCCCTCGTCCGATTCACCAATATACAGATGGTCAGCGTTATGAAGCACAAGATCGATTTGATCTGAAATCTGCGCAATGCTTTTATATCGAGCTTTGGTAAACGCAAAAAACGCTGTTCCAAAAGCGGCGGCAGAAGCAATGGCAAGAATTCCAGCCAACCTATTGATTGCAAATCCCAACGTCACAGCGGCGGCAGCTATTAAGGAGAACAAAATGGCAAGCTGCAGAAACTCTCTATTCCGAAGCATACCCGTCCCCCAATCTATATCCCGTCCCGCGAACGGTCAGAATGATTTGCGGGCTTGCGGGGTCGTTCTCTATCTTCTCCCGCAAGCGTTTGATGTATACGGTCAATGTATTGTCATTGACAAACTCGCCCGCTGCGTCCCACAATTCGTCAAGCAGCCTGCCCCTCGTGATAATACTTTTTGGGTTGTTAATAAACACCAACAACAAGCGGTATTCTAAGGCTGAAAGAAAAACCTCGCTGCCGTCCTTTTTCACGACGCCGCTTGCCATATCGACATGAAGCCCGCAGATTTCAAAAGCCGAGCCGAACCGCCCGCTTTTTCTCAGGGCGGTTCTGATTCGTGCGATCAGTTCACGCGGACGAAAAGGCTTGGTGATATAGTCGTCCGCGCCTATATTCAGCCCGGTAACAACACTCGCCTCATCGCCAGAAGCCGTCAGAAAGATAACGGGAACATCTTGCGTTTCTTTAACTTCCGTGCAAACCGTAAATCCATTTCCGTCAGGCAAAGAAATATCAATCAACGCCAAGTCAAATTTATTCCCGGCAAGTGCGGCAAGGGCTTCACTCCGCGTAGGAGCGTGAGTGACTGTAAATCCCTCCGAGCGGAGCAGAAGCACAAGGTTTTTGGCGATTTCCTTATCGTCCTCAACCAAAAATATCCGTTTCATTTATTTTCACCATCCTTTACTTTACTGCTCCTATATCGTCCGTCAGCCGGTTTTTCAGCGTCAACCGGAACAAGCCATGTATTTCCCATTTTTTTAGCTCCATTAATCCGTCCAGCAGAGCAATAGTACACTACCATTCTGTCTGTGATTCCCCAATTTTTCGCTGCTTCTTTTGTCGTTATATAATCCACGCATAACACCTCCATAATTTTATTATATTTCTTTTGACGGAAATATATAAGCTGAGGTATAAAACAATAAAAATCACTCGCTTTTTACATAAAAGACAAGTGATCTTTTATGATATTTTTCACAATATCTCTTTTTTCTAATTCTATTCTATTGTATCTCCACACTCTATATCAACCACCACTGAAACATTAATATAATTTTTTATCTCTTTATTTCGGCTTTTATCACCATTTTCTATAAACACGATATGTTTGAGAAAGTGCTTAAAATCAAGGATTTCTAAGTATGTTTTCTTCGTAGCGAAACTATAGTCTCTACATGACTCGTTTGCGAAAACATATCCACAGGCTGTACTTTTTCCGCTGTATACCCAAAGTTTTTTAAAATAGCTAAATCTCTGGCAAGGGTTGCAGGATCACAGGATACATACACTATTGTTCTTGGATTCATATGGGCAATTGAGTAAAGAAGTATTTCATCACATCCCTTTCTAGGGGGATCTACCACTACCACATCTGCTCTTACTCTCTTTTCTATAAGCTCTGGTATTACCTTCTCTGATTCTCCGGTTATAAATTCCACATTATCTATACCATTTTCCCTGGCATTTATATTGGCATTTTCTATGGCCTGAGGAATTATTTCTACTCCATAAACTTTTTTAGCTTTCTGTGACAAGAATAGAGATATGGTTCCAGTTCCACAATATGCATCAAATACAACTTCACTTCCAGTTAACTCGGCATACTCTAATACCTTGTTATAAAGTATCTCTGTCTGCACTGGATTTACTTGAAAAAATGATAATGGTGATATACTAAATTTAAATTTTCCAATGTAATCATTTATAGTATCTCGTCCCCAAAGAGTTATACACTCTTTTCCCATTATTACATTAGTTCTATCACTATTTATATTTTGTACTATGCTTTTTATGCCAGGTACATTTTTAGTTATTATTTCTATAAATTCTTTCTTATAAGGTAAATGATCCACAGCTGTTACTATTACAACCATAATTTCACCTGTAGTGAAAGCTTCTCTTATCATTATATGTCTTACAATTCCCTTACCATTTTTTTCATTATAGGGCTCAATATTATATTTTTCAAGCCATTGTCTAATTAGTTTAACTATTTGATCAGAAATTTTACTCTGTATGAAACAACTGGTCATATTGATTATCTCATGACTTTTCTTTGCATAAAATCCTATAGTTATACCACCACTTAATCTGCCTACCGGTAATTGTACTTTATTTCTGTACCTATAAGGATTTTCCATACCTATGGTATGATATAATTTTGTAACAGTTCCATGTTGATTAATATTTTGTTCTCCGTAACTTACTTGAAGTTTACCTATTCTCTCTAAACAATCCTTAACTCTATTTTCCTTAAAAGATAGTTGTCCATTATAGGATATATGTTGAAGCTGACATCCGCCACATTTTTTATATATGCCGCAGATAGGAGTCACTCTATATTTGGAAGGTTCAATCACCTCCATTAATTTGCCAAAAGCAAAATTTTTATTTACTTTTATAGCTTTTACTCTGACTTTTTCTCCTTCGATAGTTCCAGGTACAAAAATTGTAAAGCCGCCTATTTTTCCTACTCCTTCACCTTGATATCCCATCCCATCTATATTTAATACATATTCTTTGTTTTTTTCTATTTCATTCACCATATATTCACCTACTAAAACAAATTCCTTTAATATTTGATCAAATGATTCTTAGGTTCAAGTAAAGTTTGCCCATGAGGAATGCTCTTCTCTATCTAAACCTTATTAACAGTATTCTTAGTGTCTTTAGCACTTAGAATACGTTATCCTTTAGGGGAAGAACTTATCTATACACACAGCAGCACTTATTTTCCACTCTGAAGAAGATGGGAGTACTAGTTCTAATTGTCTCAAATGAAAATCTTATTGATAAGACATATTATTATAATACAAAAAAATTGCACCTGTAAAGGTGCTTAAATATGGAATCAGTTGTCTCTTAATTTCCCATCATATAATTTTAACCATATATTTCTGTAATATACAATAAATTTATGTAAATTTTTAATGAACATTTTTTTACATTATATTAGCTCTACCATTATATACTATTCCTCTGATAATATCCATAGTTATAAATGTACCTGTCTTTAATACTTCAGTAGCCCCTCCAGCTCCGCAGATAATAGGTATTTCTCTTGTGAGACATTCAATAGCAAGATGGGACGTTAATCCTCCATTTTCCGCTACAATTCCTGAAACTCTATCTAATACATCCATATATTCTATATCTAAATCTTTAACTACTAAAATATCCCCATCTTCTATTATTTCCTGGGCATCCTTAGGATTATAAACTATTTTAGCATTTCCATAACTCGGTCTAACTCCTGCCCCTCTCCCTTGAACTAATATATCTCCAACTATATGAACCTTTAACATATTAGTAGTACCAGAATAACTAACAGGTATACCTGCTGCTATAATTACCAGATCTCCTTTTTTAACATAGCCACTTTTTAATGCTATCTTAACTGAATCTTCTATTAATTCATCCGTAGAATCCACCTTTTTAGTAAGTATGGGAAATACTCCCCAATTTAATGCAAGCCTTCTTGCCACTTTATCACTTGGAGTTACAGCTATAATATGACATTGTGGTCTATACTTTGAAACCATTCTGGCTGTATGCCCACTCTGGGTGGCAGTTATTATGGCAGAAGCTTTCAATTCCGAAGCAGTGCTGCAGGTAGCAAGGCTTATGGCATTTGGTACATTTTGTATATGAATTTCCCTTCTTTTTTTCAATAGGGAATCATAGTCAATTTTCTCTTCTGCAGCACGGGCTATTCTTGCCATAGTCTGTGCTGCTTCTACAGGGTATTTTCCATTGGCAGTTTCACCGCTTAACATTATGGCATCTGTCCCATCAAATATGGCATTGGCTATATCTGATGCTTCAGCCCTAGTAGGTCTTGGATTCCTTATCATAGAATCAAGCATCTGAGTCGCAGTTATAACAGGTTTACCTGCTTTATTACACTTTTGTATTATAGTTTTTTGTATTAAAGGTACCTGTTCTATGAGAATTTCCACTCCCATATCTCCTCTTGCTACCATTATTCCATCAGAAAATTTTATTATTTCGTCTATATTGTCAACACCTTCCTGATTTTCGATCTTAGAAAATATCTGTATGTCTTGTCCTCCATTTGCCTCTAGTACTTTTCTTATGGTAAGTATATCAGAAGCTTTTCTTATAAAAGATGCCGCTATCATATCTACGCCAACTTTGCATCCAAATATCAAATCCTCTTTATCCTTTTCTGTTAATGCTGGCAGTGAAGTAGAAACTCCCGGTACATTTACCCCTTTATGATTACTGATTATTCCACTATTTTTAACTATGCAGCATATTTTGTTATTTTCAATACTATCTACTTCCAGAGCAACTAATCCATCATCAATTAATATACTATCTCCCTTTTTCAAGTCATTACTTAACCCATCATAAGTTATGGAACATTTAGTGTTATCCCCCATAATATTATCTCCACAGTAAATAGTAAACTTATCTCCCTCTTTTAACTGAACTTTACCACCTTCAAAATTTCCCGTTCTTATTTCAGGTCCTTTGGTATCCAACATAATTGCTATAGATTTATCATATTTTTTTCTAAGTCTCTTTACTGTATTTATTCTCTTCTCATGACTTGAATAGTCACCATGAGAAAAATTATGTCTGGTTACATTCATGCCAGCTTCAATAAGTTTTGATAAAACTTCTTCTGAATCACTGGTAGGTCCGATTGTAAAAATCATTTTAGTTTTTTGCATAATTCCCATACTCTCCTTATACAAAATTTATTTTCCCCATTATCATGCTAATGCTTCTGCTATTTCATATAGTTTTTCATCAAATCTTCTTGGCATACTTAAGGCTTCATCTATATCCAAATCAATAACTTTTCCCTCTTTAATGCCAATAACTCTTGAAGTTTTTCCCTCTTCTAATAGTTCAACAGCCCTATATCCAAATCTTGAAGCCAATATTCTATCCCTGCAGGTAGGACTGCCTCCACGTTGAATATGTCCTAATTTCGTAGCTCTTGCCTCTATTCCAGTAACATACTGTATTTTTTTTGCCAAGGCCTCGGCTCCCCCTATACCTTCTGCTAGAACTATCAAATTATGCACTTTGCCATTTAACTTTGCCTCCAATATATTTTTACACAATTCTTCTTGCTCATATCCTTTTTCCGGTACAATTATATTTTCAGCTCCGCCGGCAAGCCCTGCATGAAGAGCTATATCTCCACAGTTTCTCCCCATAACTTCTACAATACTTACCCTCTGATGGGATGTTGAAGTATCTCTTAATTTATTAATTGCATCTAAAACTGTATTTGTTGCAGTATCAAACCCTATAGTAAAATCTGTATATGAAAGATCATTATCTATAGTTCCCGGTATTCCAATAGTTGATATGCCTAATTTAGATAATTCCTGGGCTCCTCTGAAGGAACCGTCTCCACCTATTACTACCAGTCCATCTATTTTAAATTTTTTTAGTACATCTACTGCCATTTTTTTACCCTTATCTGTTTTAAACTCTTCAGATCTGGCAGTTTTTAATATGGTGCCTCCCCGCTGTATAATATCTGCTACACTTTTTCTTTCCATAGGTGTTATTTCACCATTTATAAGTCCACTATATCCTCTTTCTATTCCCAATATACTAAACTTTTTATCCAAAGCTGTTCTTACCACTGCCCTTATGGCAGCATTCATACCCGGTGCATCTCCCCCACTGGTTAATACCGCTATCTTTTTCATACATAAAACCTCCCATAATTATAAGAAACCAAATATCCCTGCCAACTTAAAGCCAACCTTTATCTAAAACTATATAATCTTATTTATACCACAATTATGTATTTTTTACCATAACATAATCAACCTTATTTAATTTATAAGTATACAAAGAAAAAGTTTTCTTTAATATTTTGTTTATTTTATAATAAAAATATACAAATTTTATTTTATATTATTTTCACATTGTTGTCTCCAAATCTTTTTTTCAATATAGCCATAAGCTCTAAATCGGATTTTACCCACAGTTCTCTGTCCAACCTGAATTTTTTTCTCTCTTTTTGTGTACATAAATACACCGGAACACTTCCACTAAAATTTATAAATAAAGGCTTAACTTCTTTCAAGGTGTTTCTTATATCCTGCTGTTCTTCAATTAAGATATAAAGTTTTTCCGTATCTATTCTCATAAGGGGCTCTATAACTTCACAGATTAACTTAGGCTGCTCCTCTTCTCTAATACTTATCCTGCCCTTTACCAAAACTATGGAATCATCATAAATTAAACTTTTAAATTTCTGAAAAATTTTAGAGAATATTATTATCTCCATGATTCCATATAGGTCTTCTAATCTAGCAAAAGCCATCATGTCATTATTCTTAGTAATTTTTCTAGATACCTGTGATAATATTCCTCCAACTATAACTTTATCTCCATCTCTTACTCTAGATTCTTCTATGAAACCTTCTTCTAATGTTTCCCTAGCTATTATATCTGATATCTTAGTATCTGTTTGTAATCTTAAGGTCTTCTCGTATTCATCTAAAGGATGACCTGAAAGATACAGACCTGTCATTTCCTTCTCCATAGACAGCATATCTCTTTTCATGAATTCCTTTATAGAAGGATACTGTATTTCTATACTACTGTCCTCTATCTGGGAAAAAAGACTTATCTGCCCCTTTATATTTTTTTTTCTTGAGTTTATGACACTATCAATTATTTTTTCATATACTAAACTTAATTGTGAACGATACTTTCCAAAACAATCAAACGCTCCTGCCTTAATTAAGCTTTCTACTACCCTTTTATTTATTGACTGTATTTCTATATTACTACAAAAATCCACTAAATCTTTGAATTTACCATACTTTAACCTGGACTTAACTATGCTGTCTATTATATTTTCCCCTACATTTTTTACAGCAGATAATCCAAATCTTATTTTACCATTTTCCACTGTAAATTTTGCATAACTTTCATTAATACTAGGAGGCAATACTTCTATTCCAATCCCTTTTGCGAACCTTATATAATACGCCACCTTTTCACTGTCGCCTTTTACACTGTTTAACATTGCTGCTGTAAATTCTGTAGGATAATAATGCATTAGATATGCTGTTTGAAAAGCCACTACGGCATAAGCGGCAGCATGTGATTTGTTAAATGCATAGGATGCAAAATCTATCATGGAATCAAATATATCATTGGCAGCCTTTTCAGATATGCCGTTTCTTATACATCCCGGTACTTCTACTTTTCCATTTTCATCTACTATGCCATATACAAAGTTACGCCTTTCCTCTTCCATAACATGGTGCTTTTTCTTAGACATTGCACGTCTTACAAGATCACTTCTTCCCATGGAATAACCTGCCAGATCTCTTACAATCTGCATTACCTGTTCTTGATACACCATGCATCCATAAGTAACGGATAAAATATGTTCAAGCTGTGGGGTTACATAATTAATTTCATGAACATTATTCTTATTTTTAATATATTTTGGTATTTCAGCCATAGGTCCCGGTCTATAAAGGCTGATTCCGGCTATTATATCCTCCAGAGAATCTGGTTTCAATTCTTTCATGAAAGAGGTCATTCCCGGAGATTCAAATTGAAAAACTCCTACAGTTTTTCCCTGTCCTATCATATCATACACTGCTTTATCATCATAATCTATGTTATCTAAGTCAATGCTTTCTCCCTTGTTTTCTTTAATCATGGTAAGGGCATCCCTTAAAACTGTCAAAGTTCTAAGTCCTAAAAAGTCCATTTTTAAGAGACCAAGTTCCTCTAATGTATTCATAGTGAATTGAGTTACTATATTGCCTTCATTTTTCTGGAGGGGTACATAATTTATCAGAGGTTCCGAGGCTATAACCACTCCTGCCGCATGGGTGGAAGTGTGTCTTGGAAGCCCTTCAAGTGCCTTCGCCACATCTATTAACTCTTTAGTTCTAGGCTCCTCTTCATAGGCTTCCTTAAATTCCGGGTTGATTTCAAGTGCTTTATCTATAGTTATATTTGGCATTGTGGGAATCATTTTAGCTATTCTATCTACTTCTCCATAAGGATAATTCATTGCCCTTCCCACATCTCTTATACATGCTCTAGCGGCCATGGTTCCAAATGTTACAATTTGTGATACATTGTTTTTACCATATTTTCCCACCACATAATCTATAACCTCTCCTCGTCTTTCATAACAAAAATCACTATCAATATCTGGCATGGATATTCTCTCTGGATTCAGAAAACGCTCAAATATCAGGTTATATTTTATGGGATCTACTTTAGTAATTCCAAGGGTATATGCAACTATTGAGCCAACTCCGCTGCCCCTACCCGGTCCTGTCATAATTCCATTTTGCGTGGCAAATCTTATAAAATCCCAAACTATTAAGAAATAATCTACATATCCCATTTTCTTTATTATATCTAATTCATATTCCAGTCTGTTTATTAAATTGTCATCTATATTTTTATATCTTTTTTCAAGTCCCTTATAACATAGTTCTCTCATATATTCATAAGGGTCTATGTCTTCCTCAAGAGGAAACTTAGGTAGTTTTGAATTGTGAAACTCATAGTCAAAGCTGCACTGTTTCGCTATTTTCACTGTATTTTCCAGAGCTTCTGGCACATAAGAGAATATTTCATACATTTGTTCTGGAGATTTTAAATAAAATTCGTCTGAAGGATATCTCATCCTCTGTTCTTCGTCCACAGTTTTCCCTGTCTGTATACAAAGCAAAACATCATGAGACCTATAATCCTCTTTTCTTATATAGTGCACATCATTTGTTGCAACTAAAGGAATATTGAGTTCTTTGGACATGGATATCAGTTCCTGGTTTATTTTTAGTTGTTCTTCTATACCATGATATTGAAGTTCAAGGTAAAATCCTTCTCTAAATATCTTTTTATAAAAAAGAGCTATTTCTTTTGCTGTTTTTACATTATCTTTTAATATATTTGCCTGTACTTCACCACCCATGCAGGCACTTAATGCTATTAATCCTTTACTATGTTCCCTTAGATAGTCATGGTCTACTCTTGGTTTATAATAAAATCCTTCAATAGAAGCTGTGGAAACTATTTTCATCAAATTTTTATATCCCTCTTTATTTTTTACCAGAAGCACTAAATGGTAATTCTCATTTTCTCCATTATTTTGCTTTACATACATAGACTTTTGGGACACATATATTTCACACCCTATTATGGGTTTAATTCCCTGAGCTTTAGCCTCCTTATAAAATTCCACACAACCATACATACTCCCATGATCTGTTATAGCAATGCTATCCATACCTAATTCTTTAGCTCTGGCTACAAGTTCTGAAATTTTAGCTGAAGAATCTAGGAGAGAGTATTCTGTATGCTGGTGTAAGCTTACCCATTTGTATTTTTTATCACCCATTTAAAACAGTCTACCTCCTTTTTTATCAAGTGATTCTTATATTCAGATAGAGTTTACTATAAGAAATGTTTTTCTCCATCTAAATCTTATAAGAACTTATCCAGGGGCGTATCAGTGCTTATTTCCCGCTTTGAAGAAACCGGAAATTCTCACCCATAGCCCTCGGATAAAAAATAGCCGGTCAGCACGCCAGTCTACCGAAAATTTCTAATAGTAAATCACTTTCTTATTATCCTTGCAGATAAAATACATTTTCCAGCTATATTCTTGTTATTAAACATATTTACCTCTACTTTGCAATGATTTATTCCAAGATCTATTACATCAATATATATTTCAATCTGCTTATCTATTTGTATAGGTTTCATAAAATATGTGCTTATGCTGTCCACTACCAACATATTAGTATTACTTTTCTGCCTCAAAGTTACGATGGCCATGGTAGACAAAATCATATTTAAAGAACTCCACGAAGCTGTTCCTATATCATTTAACATTTCTGGAGTTATTTTTCCTATAAAACAAAACTTATTATCTCTTACCTGCCATTTAAATTTTTTTAGTATCAGATCTTCCAGTGTCTCTCCTGATTGAGGCTGCCTTGCCATATAATGAAGTGCTTTTATTATATCTCTTTTAGTTATAATTCCTATAAGCTTTTTATAATTTACTACAGGAAATACTTCCAATCCTTTTAAATCCATCATATGAGCCGCATAAGCCACTGTAGTTTTGGGTTTTACTACAATGGGATCTTTACGCATTATCTTACTTACAGGTTCATTATCCAAATTATGATTTGGCAGATCCTCTAAAGATACGATTCCTAATACTCTTTTTTGATTGTCTACCACAGGATATATTTTGTAATTAACTTTTTCCATTATTTTTCTCCATACGTACACTGTATCCGTATCTTTGAGATAACAAGGATCATTTTGCATTATATCTTCTACAAGAACTATTTCTTTTTTTATCAAATTTTCTGAAAGTGCTCTATTTATCATACTTGCCACTGTAAATGTATCATAATTTGTAGATATTATTGGAAGGCACTTCTTATTTGCCAATTTCTTTATTTCATTACTACATTTAAAACCTCCTGTTATAAGAACTCCTGCTCCATTTAGAATAGCAAGTTTTTGAACTTCTTCTCTGTTACCCGTTATAACAAGACAATCTTTCTCTATGTACTGCTTCATAGTATCTAGAGTCATGGCACCTATTATAAAATGGTGTAATATCTTATATATTCCATCTTTTCCTCCAAGTAAATTTCCATCTACAATATTTATAACATCAGCATAAGTTAATTTTTCTATATTTTTCTTTTCAACCTTTTCTATCCTTACAGTTCCCACTCTGGGAATGGTAGTAACTATACCAAGATCAGCAGAATGTTTTATAGCCCTATATACAGTTCCATGGCTAACGCCTAATTCACTGGCTACGCTTCTAACTGAAATTCTGGTTCCAGCTTTTAATGAAAGTATGTATTCCATTAGCTTCTCATGCTTTGACATTGAATAAGTTCCTACCTTTCTCTTCTTAGTTCGTCTGCTATTTTTTCAATTTTTCTCAATCTATGATTTACTCCGGATTTACCCACTTTGGGAGTTAGCATTTCACCTAACTCCTTTAAAGATTCATCTGGATATTTTAATCTTAATTGTGCAATTTCTTTTAAATTAGTAGGAAGCCTATTTAGACCTATTTCCCTTTGTATAAGTTTTATACTTTCAGATTGTCTTACAGACGCATTTACAGTTTTACTTAAATTTGCAGTTTCACAGTTTACAAGTCTATTAACATTATTTCTCATTTCCTTTATTATTCTTATGTTCTCCAATTCCAAAAGAGAAGAATGAGCTCCTATTATATTTAATAAATCTACTATTTGTTCCCCTTCTTTAAGGTATATTATAAAACTATTTTTTCTCTGTATTACTTTAGAATTTAACCCATATCCATTTATAAGGTTACTCAATTCTTTTGCATATTCATTATTATGGGTAACAAATTCAAGATGATAAGTTTTTTCCGGATTACTGATACTCCCTCCTCCTAAAAAAGCTCCTCTAATATAGGCTCTTTTAAGTTCTTCACTTTCCATAATATTCTTAGGTATACTGTAATTTAAAGAAAAAACATTATCCTCTTCTTTTAAAATCCCCACTTTTCTAAGTAAGGATTTTACATCCATATTTTCCGTTATCATTATCATATAAACATTATTTTTCTTAAAGGAATTATTTTTTTTAACAAGTATTTTGGTATGTATATCAAATTTATCCTTTAATATTCTGAATATAAGTCTAGCAGTGGCAGCATTTTCAGTAATTATTTTAAAATTAAAATGTTTATTTGCACCTAAAAGCAAGGTTCCACTTACTTTCATTATTGCAGATAATTCTGCTACAGCTTCCCTTTCACTAATAATTCTATATCTACAAATTTCATTTTTTACTTTCAATGAAAATGACATATCTCTCTCCCGCTTATCTTTTATTTTCTTTTAATCTCTCTGACAAATAGAAATACTCTATTCTTTTCTTTCTATCATATAAAAGTTTTTTATCCATAATAGTTTCTATTAATATGGATGCTAATTTTTCAGAATTATGCCTTATTAATCCATTTTTAATACTTATAAAATCTCCTTCAATAACTTTTACACCTAAAGAAGATACTTTATCATCATTTATTTTTACCAAATGGGATTCTTCTTCTTTGTATTTTCCTTCTAGTTCTACATCTATTTTTCCCACATTAACAATTACATAATCCATTATATCATTTCCTACATGCTTAAAAATAGTACTTATATGATCCTCCACAGAAAATCCATCCGTTTCTCCCGGCTGGGTCATTATATTTGAAACATAAAGTCTTATAGCCGGAGTTTTTCTTACTGCATTTGCTATATCTTTTACCAAAAGATTTGGAATTACACTGGTATAAAGACTTCCCGGTCCCAATATTATCGCATCTGCTTCCAGTATGGCATCTACTGCTTCCCTTAAAGCTCTAGCATTTTCAGGTTCTATAAATATTTTATCTATACAAGTGTTTTGATTAATGGCTTGCTGAGGAATATTGGACTCTCCAGATACTATAGTGCCATTCTTTAACTTTGCCCTTAAAACCAGATTATCCAGGGTAACTGGCATTACCCTTCCCGTTACCGCAAGTACAGAACTCATTTTATGAACAGCCTCCTCAAAGTTTCCGGATATGCCATCCATAGCCGCTAGAAACAAATTACCAAAACTTTGATTTTTTAGCCTTCCATCTTTAAACCTGTACTGCAGAAGTTCTTCCATAAGAGGTTCTGTGTCTGCAAGGGCCATTATACAGTTTCTGATATCTCCAGGTGGAAGCATTCCAAGATCCTCTCTAAGATCTCCAGAGCCTCCTCCATCATCTGCCACGGTAACTATAGCTGTTATATTTGAAGTGTAGTATTTAAGACCTCTAAGCATAGTAGAAAGGCCAGTACCTCCTCCTATAGCAACAATTTTAGGACCTTTGACTAATAAACGTTTCTCATATATTAAATTTTCCAACTTTTTAGAATCTAAAGATACACTTAAATATCCCTTGTTTATAAGAGCTATTATAGATCTCATTCCTTGAGTTATAGAAATATATACCACAAAAATTCCTGATGCCATCAAGAATATATAAAAAGATATATAATAAGGACTATAGAATCTTCTATTTATAAACTCAATTACCCCAAATATTATAAAAAGTACCCCCATAGCCCCCAGCATAACCCATCTTTTAACCTTAATGCCAGGTCTAAACCAATCTATAATCTTCATAGCTTTTTACCACCTTTAATATCTTCTTCTATATCCCTGTGGTCTATGTTCACCCTATGGCCATTATCTTTTAATCTATTATAAATAGTATTTGCAATAGTTACAGAGCGGTGTCTTCCTCCTGTACATCCTATAGATACAATAAGTTGTCTTTTACCTTCTTTCAAATAATTTGGTATTAAAAATTCCAACATATCCTCCAGCTTATCTATAAATTCAACAGTTTCCTTAAAATTCATTATATAATCAACTACAATTTTATCTCTGCCGGAATGCTTTTTCAGTTCAGAAATATAGAAAGGATTAGGTAGAAATCTCACATCAAATACCAAATCCGAATCAACAGGTATACCATATTTAAAACCAAAAGAAAGCACGGTAATTATCAATTGAGTCTCCATTTGGCCTTCTTCGGAATATATCCTTGTTATCTCTTCTCTAAGTTCTCTTGTTGCCAATTTAGAGGTATCTATTATGTTATCTGATCTATCTTTTATTTCCCTAAGTCTATTCCTTTCCATGAGTATTCCATTTAAAATTCTGCCATCAGGTGCCAGAGGATGTTTTCTTCTAGATTCTTTAAATCTTTTAATCAATACTTCATCTGAAGCATCTAAAAATAATATTTCATATTTATATCCTTGTTTTTGTAGATAATTTAAACTCTCAAAAATATCATCAAAAAATTGTCCTCCTCTTATATCTATAACAAGTGCTATTTTATCAATTTTTCCGTCAGTTTGATAACAGGCTTCTGCAAATTTAGGTATTAGTGTAGGGGGTAGATTATCTACACAAAAGAAACCTAAATCTTCTAAATTTCTTATGGCTTGAGTTTTTCCGGCTCCAGACAATCCTGTTACTATAACAAATCTCACAGTACATCCCTCCATGAGCAATATTTTATCCGAACACTTCAAATTCACAATTACAGTACATATTTATTTCTTAATTATAACATAACCAACTATAACAATAAAATATAACTAAAAAGGAGAATCCAGTGCAGTATACACTAATCCTCCAGCTTCAATATCCTATCTTTATCTAGTCTTCCCCTATAATTCTAACTTCAGTATATAAATCTATATCGAAGTTTTGCTTTACCCTATCCTGTACAATAGATATTAAAGTCAAAATATCCCTTGCAGTAGCATTTCCCTTGTTTATTATAAAACCTGAATGTTTTTCAGATACCTGTGCATCCCCTACACTTTCTCCCTTTAAGCCACTATCCTCTATAAGCTTCGCAGCAAAATGTCCCTGTGGTCTTTTAAAGGTGCTGCCTGCAGAAGCATACTCCAAAGGTTGTTTTTCATTTCTTCTTCTATTCAGGTCTTCTATACGGCTCATTATATTTTGTTTATTACCCTTTTGCAGATTAAATGTAACTTCTAAAATGGTATATCCATTTTTCAATATAGAACTCATTCTATAACCTAGTTCCATTTCTTCTCTATTAAGTGATATAATTTCCCCACTATTACATATAACTTTGGCACTTTCTATCACATTTGAAATTTCTCCATTATAGGCACCTGCGTTCATGGTAACTGCACCACCTACACTTCCGGGGATACCACAGGCAAACTCAAATCCTGTTAAACAGTTTTCTAGTGCTACAGTTGAAATATCTTTTAATGATGCACCACTTTCTGTAACAATTTTGTTTCCTTTAACCTGAATTTTATTTAATTTTATAAGTTTAATCATTATACCCCTTATACCACCATCTTTTACCAGTAAATTGGAGCCATTTCCCATTATATAATAAGGTACATTTTCCTTTTTACATAATTTCACCACATCTACTACCTGATTAAAATTTTCAGGGGTAAGCAATACATCTACAGGTCCTCCTACTTTAAATGAGGTATGTTCTTTCATAGACTCATCTATTTTTATATCCTCTATATCCAATATCTCTCTTAACTTTATAGCAAAATCTTTAAACTTGTTCATTATAAATATTCTCCTCGAAAATTAAAATTATGTATCATACTCAGTATAATGTATGTATAATTCTTAATCAATATTTAGATATAATCTACTTAAAATTAGCAATATGACGATTATTATATTATCTCATCTGTGATTTTTACCTATTAATACCGCCAATTATAGTATATTATACAAACTATATTGCTATATCAAACTAAATTTATTCAACCTTTATATCCTTTGAAATAAGAAACTATACTCTCTGCCGTACGCATATCTATAGAGGGAGTACTTCTAAGTTCCTCTATACTTGCTTTTTTTATATTTTCTATACTTACAAATTTTTTTAAAAGCTCTTTTTTTCTCTTCGCACCTACATTTGGTATATCCTCTAATATAGAATGAAGTACCCTTTTATTCCTCAAGCTCCTATGGTAAGTTACAGCAAATCTATGAGCTTCATCCTGTATTCGGGTAATTAATTTAATCACATTAGAGTTCTTATTTACCAGCAATTCTTTATTTTCATATATAAGTCCTCTAGTTCTGTGTCTATCATCCTTCACCATACCGCATACAGGTATATCTACGTTAAATTCTTCTAGTACTTCAAGAGCTACATTTACCTGGCCTTTTCCTCCATCCATAAGAATTAAATCAGGAAATACACTAAATTTTCCTGCACTAAATTCTAATTTTTTTTCTTTTATTCTCTTTATTTCTTCCATGCCATTTTGAAATCTTCTTGTTAGAATCTCCTTCATACTTTTATAATCATTGGCTCCCTTTACTGTATTAATTTTAAATCTCCTATAATCATTATGCTTTGCCCTTCCATTTTCAAAGACTACCATGGTACCCACAGAATCTACTCCCTGAATATTAGATATATCGTAAGCTTCTATCCTATGTGGAATATCATCCAGGTTAAGTACTTCTCTAAGTTCTTCTAAAGACCTTTTATACATTTTTTTATCTTGAATAAATTTTAATTTAAAGTTTTTCAAAGTGGTCTTGGCATTTTTTTTCACTAAGTCTAAAACTGCCTTTTTGTCACCTTTCTGGGGCATTTTAATATATACCTTAGAATTCCTTTTAATACTGAGCCAATCTTCTAATAATTGAACATCATAAATTTCTGGCACATATATTGTCTTGGCTATATATGCTGTGCCTCCATAAAATTCTTTAATAAAGTTTGCTATTACTTCGCCTTTAGGAAGATCTTGTGTATCTTCTACAATGAAATGTTCTCTTCCTATTATTTTTCCTGTTCTGGAAAAAAACACTTGAATGCAGGTATCCTTTTCATCAGAATATATATTTATAAAATCTTCATCTTCAAAACTACCGGTGGTTATTTTTTGTTTTTCAATAATTTTTTCCAATGCAAAAATCTTATCTCTTAGTTCTGCTGCCTTTTCAAATTCCATATTTTGGGATGAAATATCCATATCCTCTTTTAATTTCCTAATTATATCCTTGTTCTTTCCTGATAAAAACTCTATAACCCCAGATATAATTTTTCCGTATTCTTCTTTGCTGATATGTCCTGCACAAGGTGCCCTGCACAATCCTATATGATAATTCAGACAGGGTCTACCTTCTACATCTCCAGTTTTTATATTAAGTCTGCAATCCCTTATAGGAAATATCTTCTTTATAACCTCCATAGTTTCATAAACTACCCCGGTACTTATATAAGGTCCAAAATATTTTGCACCATCTTTTACCTTGTTTCTGGCACATATTATCCTTGGAAAATCTTCATTTAAAGTTATTTTTATAAGTGGGTATATTTTATCATCTTTTAACAATATATTGTATCTTGGTCTGTATTTTTTTATTAAATTACATTCTAATACAAGGGCTTCCATTTCAGAATCTGTAACTATATACTCAAACTCTGAAATATGCTTAACCATTGTTCTTACTTTTTCAGAGTGATTTTTAGATTCTTGGAAATATTGTCTAACCCTATTTTTTAAAATCTTTGCTTTTCCTACATATATTACTTCTCCTAAAGAATTTTTCATTAAATATACCCCAGGTTTATCCGGTAATATTTTTAACTGCTGTTGAAAATCAAACACTAAATTCACTCCTAAGATTATTTATATATAACCGGAAGTTTATATATAGTAAATAAAAGCCCACCTATCATCAAAAGTTCTTCTATAGTACATCCAATTTTAGAATTAGTCCTATAAGTCAAAGGCATCCTGAATTTTTTATTTTTAAAAGGATAAAACAATGGTACTCCCCTATCTGTAATCATATCACATAGTAAATGCATACCATAGCCTATAATAAAATAATACACCAAATAATGTAAATTATACATATTGCCTAAATATCCTATAATAAAAGAGAACATTATCATACCTGTTAAACTATGAGTTAGTCCATTTCTATGAGTGGATAAGGCTATTATAAAAAACGATATACCAATAGCCTTGATTACAGGTTCCCCCTTATATAAATAATCATACCAGAGCAGTATTGTTCCTAGACAACTATAAAAAACAACTTTAGTAAGTTTATTTCTAAAAGGAAGTATATATTTATTTATTATGCTTTTGGGATGATCTATATCTGGAAGTACAGATGCAAATATCACTACAAATATACCAACATAATTAAACTTTCCCGGAAGTATGTCATAAACAGATAAAAAAGTAACTAATCCAACACCTGCATGGGTTTTACCTTTCATATTTTCTCCTTCAAAAAAAGTTACAATATTAAAATCTCACTTGCCATTTAACGACTTTTTAAGTACCTATATTATAACATTAAATTCAAAGAAACTTTATCCTTTGCTGTGAAATTTCCCGAGAAAAGTTTAAATTTTAACTATTTTCGGAGTGCAGTTCTTATCACTTCTGATGCTATGGATGCAGCCAATTTACCTCCTTGGCCTCCATTCTCTACAATTACTGCTACAGCTACCTGTGGATCCTCATAAGGTGCAAACCCTATAAACCACGCATGTGGATTAGAATACTTTCCTTGAGATTCATTATCTGCTGTTCCAGTTTTTCCTGCTACTTCTATTCCTTCTACAGAAGCATTGGTCCCTGTTCCTGATTCCACTACAGATCTCATCATATCTTTCATAGTAGCAGCTACATCTGAAGAAATTATCTGACCTACTTGTTCCGGTTGTATACTTTTTACTTCCTCTCCCTGACTATTTGTTACATCACTTACCAGATGAGGTTTCATTAAAATTCCCCCATTTGCTATGACACTTGTAACTACTGCCATTTGAAGGGGACTCGCCAGATCACTGCTCTGTCCTATGGCACTCTGAGCTATACTTCCTTTCTCATAAGATTTCAGTTCAGGAAATTTACTAGGTTCTACCGGTATGCCATCTGCAGGAATTTCTTTGTTAAAGAAAAATTTTTCTGCTGTCTGCTTTAGTTTTTCATTCCCAAGTTCAAGACCTAAAGAACCAAAATATACATTACTGGAATGAGTATAGGCTTCCTTAAAATTAATACTCCCTAAAACTTCTCCTTGAAAATTATGAAGAGTATAATCTCCTCCTATATATAACTCTCCAGTATCCTGAAAATACCTTCCCTGAATTCCACTTATATTCTCTAAAGCACTTATGGCAGTTACGGTTTTAAAAGTGGATCCTGGTGGATAAAGTCCTGCTGTAACTCTATTTATAAGTGGCCTATTTTCGTCTTTATTTAACTGCTCCCAGGTATTTTGCAAATCATTTGGATCAAAAGATGGTCTTGATACCATGGCTATTACTTCTCCAGTTTTAGGATTTAGTACTACTACAGCTCCTTTGTTATCTCCTAATAAATCATAGGCCACTTTTTGTGTCTCTAGATCCAAAGTTGTTTTTAAGTTGTTTCCAACTTTTTTTTGGGATTTTCCTTTATTCTCAATGAGACTTTTTATACTATCCTTAATATTTGTAGACATTAATTCTTCATCATATTTTCTTTCAAGTCCCGTAATTCCATACTTGATGTCTACATAACCTAATGCATGTGCAAACATTGCACCCCCTGTGTATTCTCTTTTTTGATTTTCTTGATCTATAGGTTCACTCTTAGTAAGAGCATTCCCATTTCTATCATATATGGTTCCTCTAAGCACTTCATTCCTCTTTATCCATAGTCTTCTGTTATAAGAATTATTTACTATATTAGGTCCAATAGCCATCTCAAAATAAGTCATATAAGAAATAAGTGCTATGAAACATATTAAAAAAACCATCATTACTTTTTTTATATTATTCAATATGTCATTCATCTTATTACCTACCTTCTTCCGATATCTTTTGTATTATACCTAAAGAAAAAAACGTTATAAGCATGGAACTACCTCCCCTACTCACCAGTGGAAGGGTTATACCAGTGAGAGGAATTGCATTCATAACCCCTCCCACTATAACTAAAACCTGAGATGCTATCATTGCACTATAGCCTACTGCAAGAAGTCTTGAAAACTCATCATTTCCATATACTGCAGCTCTCATACATCTATAAAATAACAAGAAATATAATATTATTATAGAAAAACCTATTAATATTCCTAATTCTTCACAAAGTACTGCAAATATAAAGTCTGTGGTATTAATAGGGACATACTCTGGATGTCCTAGTCCTAGGCCTGTACCTGTAAGGCCTCCAGAAGCTATAGAAAACATAGATTGTACAATTTGATAACTTTCATTGGTGGCATAGGGCCAGGGATTCTTCCATATCATAATTCTAGTTCTAACATGATTAAATAACTTATAACTAAGGAAAGCTCCTCCAGATGAAAGTAAAAAACAAATTAGTACATACCTAAATTTAGAAGTAGCTATATAAAGCATGGTTACAGCTATTCCAAAAAATATGAGAGCAGAACCCAAATCCCTTTGAAGTACCATAAAAACTAATGATGCCATTACAACTATACAGGGTACTATCAAATTCTTAAAATTTTTATAATCTTTTAGATCTGATGCCAAATATGCTACTAAAAATAACTTTCCAAACTCTGAGGGTTGAAATTGTATTCCAAAAAAATTTACCCAGTTTTTAGATCCATTTAATTCTGTACCAAAAATAGTTCCCATTCCCATAAATATCAATGTGCATATTAAATATATGTATTTATACTTGCTAAATCTGCTGGTATCCGGCATTAAAACTACAATAAGTATAAAGCCTGTGACTCCAATTGCAAACCATATTATCTGTTTAATGGCAACCGTCATATCTATTCTATACAACATTACCATACCTATAACTGATAGTATACTTGAAAAAATAAATATATATTTATCTCCATCAGAAAAAAACTTTCTTATTACAAAATAGGAGTATCCTATTAACAGACAGATCACAATTGCCATTACCATAGCACCTTTATCAAAAGGCTGTTTTATTATTGCCAAATTTAAGAAACAAATAAAACATAACAAATATGTATATTTTAATAGTTTTTTCTCATCTCGAGTAGTATCCAATATATCCACCACCTATAACCATTATAGTAAATTTCTATTTCAACAGTATTCCAAATAAACTATCCTATAACTTTAAAAGCTGTATTTCCAATTTTAATTTCATCTCCTGGAGCTAAATAATGCTTTCCCCTTAATTTTTTACCATTTAAAAGAGTTCCATTAGTACTTCCCAGATCCTCTAGTACGCAATCTTTTGCATTCTTTATATAAACCCTAGCATGATGACCTGATGTATAAGGATCTTCTAATATAAGCTGATTGTCATTTTTCCTTCCTATAGTCACTTCTCTTCTTACAGGAATTACAGCACCTTTTCTAAGATTTGAATTTTTACCTGGATTAACTACTTCAAGTCCAAAGGATTTTCTAATTAAACTTCTACTTTTTCTGCTTCCATTTTTTATATCTTTATACATTATTCTTAATGCCCAAAATATTATAATATAAACTATACCTATAATTATAATTTTAAAAATCATACTTAATTTACTTAGATCCATTTAAAAATATCCTCCCTTAACATATGTAAAGACTAGCATCATAAGTATGCGCGCTAGTCTTTACATAGATTATAACATCTTTTTTAGATATTGTCCTGTATAGGAGTCTTTATTTTCAGCTACCTGCTCCGGGGTACCTGTACAGAGAATAGTTCCACCCTTATCTCCTCCTTCAGGTCCAAGATCAATGATGTAATCTGCACACTTTATAACATCTAAATTATGTTCTATAACAATTACCGTATTACCTACATTTACAATTCTCTGAAGTATATTTATAAGTTTACTTACATCATCTATATGAAGTCCTGTAGTAGGTTCATCCAATATATATATGGTTTTTCCCGTGCTTCTTTTAGATAGTTCATAAGCTAACTTAACTCTCTGAGCTTCTCCTCCAGATAGCTGTGTTGATGGTTGACCTAACTTAATGTATCCAAGTCCTACATCTACTAAGGTCTGTAATTTATTTTTTATTCTTGGTATATTCTCAAAAAACTTCAATGCTTCCTCTACAGTCATATTAAGTACCTGATCAATATTTTTATTCTTATATTTGACCTCCAGGGTTTCTCTATTATACCTTTTACCTTTGCATACTTCACAGGGAACATATACATCTGACAAAAACTGCATTTCTATTTTTATTATTCCATCACCACTGCAGGCTTCACATCTTCCACCTTTTACATTAAAACTAAATCGTCCTGGTTTATATCCTCTCATCTTAGCTTCATTGGTATTTGAAAACACCTGTCTTATTATATCAAATACTCCTGTATAAGTCGCAGGATTTGATCTGGGAGTCCTTCCTATAGGACTTTGATCTATATTTATTACCTTATCTATGTTTTCCATTCCTAAAATATCTTTGTGCCTTCCAGGATTATGCCTTGATTTATTTAATTTTTTATATAGAGCCTTATACAATACTTCATTTACTAAAGTACTCTTTCCTGAGCCAGACACTCCAGTAACACAATTAAATACCCCAAGTGGAAATTCCACATCAACATTTTTTAAATTATTTTCTCTGGCTCCTATTACTTTTATAAATTTCCCATTTCCTTTTTTCCTGTTCTCCGGTACTTTTATTTTTTTCTTACCGCTTAAATACTGTCCTGTTATAGAAGCATCACATTCTATAATATCTGAAATATTTCCTGCAGCAACGACTTTTCCTCCATGTTCCCCCGCCCCTGGTCCTATGTCTACTATAAAATCTGATTGCCTTATAGTATCTTCATCATGTTCTACAACTATAACCGTATTTCCGAGATCTCTTAAGTGTTTCAAAGTAGCAATCAATCTGTCATTATCTCTCTGATGAAGTCCTATACTTGGTTCATCAAGTATGTAAAGCACTCCTACCAAGCTAGATCCTATTTGTGTAGCAAGCCTTATTCTCTGAGCCTCCCCACCAGATAAAGTTCCCGCTGTTCTGGATAAAGTTAAATAATCCAGCCCTACATCTATTAAAAATTGCAGCCTGGAATTTATTTCTTTCAATATCTGCTCACTTATAATAGTATCTTTCTTTGATAACTGTATTTGTTGAAAAAACTTTAACTCATCCTTTATAGACATGCTGCTCAATTCAAATATATTTTTTTCACCCACTGTAACTGCAAGAGCTTCTGGTCTCAATCTTGCTCCTTTGCATTTGGGACATGGATTATGACTCATATAATTTTCTATTTCTCTTTTTATATAATCCGAGTTTGTTTCCATATATCTTCTCTTTAAATTATTTACTATTCCCTCAAAAGCATGATTAAACTCCACTACCCTGTTCTCTCTTTTATATTTAACTTTTATCTTCTCTCCCCTTAATCCATGTAATAATATATCTAAAATCTTCGGATCCAATTTTTCTACAGGAGTATCCAATTTAAATTTATATTTACCAGACAAAGCTTTTAATATACTAAAGGTCCAGGAGTCTTCTTTTAAACTACCTTCTCCCCAGCACATTACAGCTCCTTCTAATATACTCTTTCTCTTATCAGGTATGACAAGATTATCATCTATTTCAAGTAATGTACCAAGCCCATCACAGGTGTCACACTTGCCAAAAGGAGCATTAAAAGAGAAAGTTCTTGAAGTAATTTCTCCCAAGCTTATTCCACAATCTGGGCATGCAAATTTATCACTAAATAAAATATCTTCTCCTGCAATAACATTTATAATAACTGTTCCATCTGACAGTTTTAGTGCCATCTCTATAGAATCTGCCAGTCTACTTCTTATTTCTTCTTTTATTACAATCCTATCTACTATAACTTCAATAACATGCTTCTTATTTCTTTCCAGTTTTATTTCCTCATCTTGAAGGTCTACTATGTTTCCATCAATTCTAGCTCTTACAAACCCATTTTTCATTATATTTTCCAGTACTTTCACATGTTCTCCCTTACGTCCTTTTATCAAGGGGGAAAGTACTTGTATCTTAGTTCCCTCATCCATCTCCATAATCCTGTCTACCATTTGATCTACAGTCTGCTGGGCTATTTTTTTACCGCATTTAGGACAATGTGGTACTCCTATACGGGCATACAATAATCTTAAATAATCGTATATCTCAGTAACCGTCCCTACAGTAGAACGGGGATTTCTACTGGTTGTCTTCTGATCTATAGATATGGCCGGTGACAATCCTTGAATATATTCAACTTCTGGCTTATCCATTTGTCCTAAAAATTGCCTTGCATAGGCAGATAAAGATTCTACATATCTCCTCTGTCCTTCTGCATATAAAGTATCAAAAGCTAAAGAAGATTTCCCTGAGCCTGAAAGTCCAGTAAACACTATGAATTTATCTCTAGGTAATGTCAAGTCCACATTTTTTAAATTGTGAACTTTAGCACCTTTTATCACTATGCTATTTCTCATTAATTTTACTCCTTAGATAATTTAATTATTTCTAGATATGTTTTTATTTTTCTGTTTTTTTAACTTTACCATTGCATCCCTTAATTTTGCTGCTTCTTCAAATCTAAGTTCTCTAGCCGCCATGGTCATTTGTTTCTCATAATTTTTAATAAGTTCTTCCAGTTTTCTATTGTCTGCTTTTACAGCCTCTTCTAAAGTATTATATTCCTCTTTTTCTTCCAAGATCATAGTAGATTCTATGATTTCTCTAATGGCTTTATTAATAGTTGTAGGTTTTATACCGTTCTTTTTATTATACTCTATCTGTATTTGTCTTCTTCTTTTGGTCTCATTTATAGCCCTATCCATTGAATTGGTAATATTGTCTGCATACATTATAACCTTGCTTTCAGAATTTCTTGCTGCCCTTCCTATAGTCTGTATAAGAGATTTTTCTGATCTTAGAAATCCTTCTTTATCTGCATCTAGAATTGCAACCAGTGCAACTTCCGGTATATCAAGTCCCTCTCTCAATAAATTGATTCCCACTAAAACATCAAACTCTCCTTTTCTCAAATCTCTTATTATTTTCATTCTATCTATGGTAGTTATACTAGAATGAAGATATCTAGCTTTTACATCCATATCTTTAAAATATTCTGTTAAATCCTCCGCCATTTTTTTAGTAAGGGTAGTAACAAGTACCCTATAACCTCTATGTATAGTTTCCTGTATATTGTTATAAAGATCATCAATTTGGCCTTTAATAGGCTTTACTATAATTTCAGGGTCTAATAATCCTGTAGGCCTTAATATTTGTTCCGCTATATTTTGAGAATTTTTTAATTCATAATCTGCGGGAGTAGCACTTACAAATACTACCTGATTTAATTTTTTTTCAAATTCCTCAAATTTTAAAGGTCTATTATCAAAAGCAGAAGGCAATCTAAATCCATATCCCACCAAAGACTCCTTTCTAGACCTATCTCCTGCATACATGGCTTTTACCTGAGGAAGAGTAACATGACTCTCATCTATAAACAATAGAAAATCTTTAGGAAAATAGTCTATAAGAGTTTGGGGAGGACTTCCTTTTGGTCTTCCATCCAATATTCTAGAATAATTTTCAATGCCACTGCAATAACCTATTTCTCTCATCATCTCTATATCAAAATTGGTTCTTTGTCTTAGTCTCTGGGCTTCCAGTAATTTATCTTCAGATATAAGTTTTTTAAGTGTTTCCTCTAATTCTGCTTCTATTTTTTCTATAGATATTTCCAACTTTTCCTGAGAGGTGGCAAAATGGGATGCAGGAAATATGGAAACATGTTTTCTTATTCCAAGAGTTGCCCCTGTTAATGCATCAAATTCTCGTATTCTATCAATTTCATCCCCAAAAAATTCCACACGTATGCCACGTTCCGCAGAGGATGCAGGAAATATGTCCACTGTATCTCCTTTTACCCTGAAAGTACCTCTTATAAAGTTTAAATCATTTCTCTCATATTGTATTTCTACTAATTTTTTAAGTACTTCATCTCTGTTTTTTATCATTCCCTGTCTTAAAGATAAAGTTAATTTTTTATACTCCTCTGGATTTCCTAAACCATATATACAAGATACAGAGGCAACTACTATTACATCCCGTCTTTCCAATAATGCAGAAGTGGCAGAATGCCTTAATTTATCGATTTCATCATTTATAGATGCATCTTTTTCTATATAAGTATCTGTTTGAGGTATATATGCCTCTGGTTGATAGTAATCATAATAAGATACAAAATACTCTACACAATTCTCAGGAAAAAATTCTTTAAATTCTGAACACAGCTGTGCCGCCAGGGTTTTATTATGTGCAAGCACCAGTGTAGGCTTTTGTACCTTTTCTATTATATTTGCCATAGTAAAGGTTTTGCCGGAACCTGTTACTCCAAGCAATGTCTGAAATTTATCTCCTTTAAAAATATGGGTAGATATACTCTCTATGGCCTGAGGTTGATCTCCAGTAGGTTTAAATTGAGAATGTACTTTAAATCTTTCCATTTATCAATCATCCTTATCTTTATTTTTTATCTTGTTTAATATTTCTGAAAATTTATTTTTATCTAATTTTACCACCATACTATTTTTAGGTACATTTCTAGGAACAAAAACTATCCCCAGTCTTTTATTTTTATTCATTCTATTATAACTGACCTGTTCAAAATTTCCCGCTACTCTTTTCACTTTAAACCATATAAAATTTGAACATTCTTTTATTATTTCCATTATTCTGTCTTCACTTTCGATTTTCTCACTATTTACCTCTACCAATAGATCCCCACTTTTAATTCCCATTTCATTGGCAGGAGAGTTGGGTGCTACAGCTAATACCATAATGCCTTCGCTGCTACTTATATATTTGGGTTTGCCTTTGATTTCCATATTTCTCTGAAGTAATATAATTCCTTCATGGGCCAACGGTGCAAATATCAATATTAAAAATTTAAACCATATATTTAAAGCAGCAATCTGTGCCATGCCAAACAAAACTAAACTATATAAAATCACAAGTCCTCCAGATATAGCTGTCTTTTCCTTGACATCCCGAGTAAATGTTACACTATTATATCCCATGACTGCATAAAATGGTATCAAAACCATAACTGCACTTTGTAAAATACTACGCGGTATAGAATTATTTATTAAAGGCCACCAATCCTGAATAGGTATCTGTGAGAAATTACCTATTATAGATTTTGGATGAAGCATAAAAATTATAGCCATAGGAATTGCCCAGTACCTCTGAAGTGCAAATCCCCCTATTATATTTCCATTTTTACTGGTAAAAACCGGAATAGCTCCTCTCTTACCATCTATAATAATTAAAATTCCTTCTACTAAATGTAATATGGCTATCATACTCATAAGTGAAACTACATCTATTTTTAAAAAATTCAAACCAGGTATATTAAGATCTTGTGATAGAACACCCAACATAAGACTTATAAATCCTAATATTGCACCTGAATAAGAAAAACATATAAATCTGGGATTAAAAAACATAAAAATTATTGATGCTAAAAATATTAAATCTATAGCTGAATCTTCATTAAAAATCACTCCAAGATAAGACATAATGACACTTACTAGAATCCCACCGAAAATCCCTATTACAATTTGAGATATTGTGAGTTCAAAAGGAGAATTAATTTTTTCTCCAATTATCATTTGCTGCATTATAACTGTCTGCTTATTTTTCCTATAAAATGTAAATGCCAATATAGCTAAAAGGAGCACTAGATATGGTTCTGTCAGTGCAAAAGCTACAGATTTTAATGTGTACATTAGTATCATTAAAATTAATTCCCCTCTCCATAAACAAAATTCTTAAATTTAAGATTTCTACCTTTTGAAATCTTTCTAATTCTAAATTCATGAGTACAATCCTCGGATAAATTAAATTAGACAGAATTTGTCTGCCTAACTTAAAAATCCCCAATATATTATAACTAAATCTAAAACAAAATTACTTTACCTTACTTTTTGCTATCTCATATGCCTTACTAAACTGAGGATCTCTACTCCTATCATAACTGGACTCTTTAAGTTCATCTGGATATTCTACTTCCACATCAGGATTTATTCCCTTTTTATTTATATCTTCACCATTAGGAGTATAGTACTTAGATATAGTAACTTTAAGTGCAGTGCTATCCCCGGTATCTAATATAGTCTGAACTACCCCTTTTCCATAAGTCTTTTTTCCAACTATAGTTGCAAGTTTATAGTCTTTTAAAGCTCCCGAAAATATTTCTGAAGCACTAGCTGTATTTTCATTGGTAAGTACGGTCACAGGCAGATTATTAAAATCTCCTCCCTTTGACTTATATTCCTTTTTATTTTTATATTTGTCTATAGTTGACACTATTACCTTATCTTTTGGAACAAAATTAGAAACCATATCTACACACTGATCTAGCATACCGCCTGGATCGTCTCTTAAATCTACAATTAAAGATTTCATCCCCTGGGTATTTAATCTCTTTAATTCATTTTTAAAACTTTCTGCTGTATTCTCATCAAACATATCTATTTGAATATAAGCTACATTATTTTCTAGCATTTCACCTTTTACAGTATTAATATCTATTTTTTTTCTTTTTACCTTCGCATCAAAACTGCCTTTATTTTCTCTATATAATGTAAGGGTAACTTCTGTATTTTCTTTTCCTTTTATAAGAGATACAGCTTTATCTAAATTCTTGCCATTTACAACAGTTCCATTTACTTTCTGTATTATGTCACCAGAAGTTATCCCTACCTGTTTTGCAGGAGAACTATCAAATACATCTATTACAACAATATTATTTTCTTTTGCCATGACCTGAATTCCAACTCCATAATAATTTCCTTCAGTTTGAGCACTAAAACTTTCAAATTCCTTTTTATTCATAAATACAGTATATGGATCATTTAAAGATTCTGTCATACCTTTAATAGCTCCCTCAACTAGCACACTATCATCTATAGAGCCATAATAATACTTATACAATTGATTTCTCACTTCAAATAACTTTTCAAATTTACCTACTGCATTTCCCTGGGCATTTCTTATAAAACTAACCGTACCAAACATGGTGAGAACATTTGTTATAATTACAATAACTACAGTATACGCTATCCAATTTCTTTTGACTTTCAATCTATTAACACCTCATTTTCTGAAACATTCACTATATATAGTATTTATGTAAATCTTAAATAATTATAACACTAAAAAAAATAAATTTGCACCACTATTTATTAATACTTTATCCGGAACGCTACCATTGCTAATACTCCCATCTTCTTTAAAGTGGAATATAAGCACTGCTACGCGCCTGGATAAGTTCTTCTAAGGTTCAGATGAAGATAAGTATTTCTCCATAGCAAACTCCACCTGAACCTTAGAATCATTTGATCAATAGAATATATAAAATCAGCATGCAGAAATTAAAATATTCTACATGCTTTATTTATGTATTTGCCATAGGTAAGTTTCCCCAAAATCCTAAACTGCAAGAAATTTTCTAATAGATAATACGCTACCTACAGCACCTATAATTATACCTGCCAAAGCAAATATACCTAAAATGTTGGTAATTACATACTGCGGATTAACCATTTGAATCATTATAAGAACATTAGATGCTTTATTATATACTATTTTATATAAATAATATAATATAACATTTGAAACCACCGCTCCTACCAAGCCTATTATAATACCTTCTATAATAAAAGGCCATCTTATAAACCAATCTGTGGCTCCAATATATTTCATTATTCCTATTTCTTTTCTTCTAGAATACAATGTTATTCTTATAGTATTTCCTATTAAAAATAAACAAACTCCAATTAGTATTATAAGTATAATACTTCCTGCCCACTTTATAGTTCTGCTTATAGTTATAATCTTATCTACAATGCCTCTTCCATCTTGAATACTGTATATACCGGGCATACCTTCTATATTCTTAACTACTGTGGAAACAATTTCAGGTTGTTTAACCTTAATTATAAATGCACTAGGAATAGGGTTGTCCTTATCTAGTCCTTCCACAAGAGACTTGTTTTGTTCTCCTAACTGGTTTTTAAATTTATTCAATGCTTCAGACTTTGTTTCATAGTTCAATTTAACTATACCATCTATAGAATTAACCTTTTTTTCAATATCTGATCTTTGAGCTGAGGTTATGTTGTCTTGAAGATAAACTTTTACCTCTACTTTAGACTGAACTTCCAACATACCCTGTTTGATAGTGAGCATTGCAAGTATAGCTATACCAAATATGAACAATGTAGCCGCCACCGTGGCTGCAGCTGCTATACTTATAGTCTTATTTCTATTTAAACTTCTAAAGGCATCTTTTATAAAAAAACTTATGGTACTAATCCTCATAATCATATGCACCCCTTTGCTCATCTCTCACAATAATACCATCTTCTATTTCTATAACTCTTTTTCTCATAGAATTAACTATACTACTTGCATGAGTTGCCATTAATACTGTAGTTCCTGCGTGATTTATATCATTTATAGTTTCCATTATATCCATAGAAGTATCGGGATCCAAATTTCCTGTAGGTTCATCTGCTATTAATATAGAAGGGTTGTTTACTATAGCCCTTGCCAGAGAAACTCTTTGCTGCTCTCCTCCGGAAAGTTCATGGGGAAATGATTTATATTTACTGGATAGTCCCACTAAAGACAATACCACAGGTACTTTTTTTCTTATTTCCCTTAAAGGGGCTTCTATAACTCTCATTGCAAAAGCTACATTTTCATATACATTAAGTGTAGGTATTAACCTAAAATCTTGAAAAACCACTCCTAATTTTCTTCTATAAAAAGGTATCTGCCTTCTCTTTAAATTTGTAACATTTATATTATTAACTATAATATCACCAGTTGTAGGCTGAATTTCTTTTAAAAGTGCTTTTACAAACGTAGTTTTTCCAGCCCCACTAGAACCTACTAAAAAAACGAATTCACCCTTTTCTATTTCTAAATTTATATTAGATAATGCAAATATGTTATTATTATAAACCATACTTACGTTTTTAAATTCTATCATGTAAACCTCCTCATATTTAATACATCTTCAAAATTTGTCATATTATAAAGTTTATTATATCATAAAGGGTCAAAAACCAAAATTGTAAAATTATTAACATTAAATAAACTATTAAAATGAAATTTACATTATACTTTAATCATCCTTAATTAAAAAACGATGTTATAAAATTATAAGCATCGTTTTTATCATGATTTATTTCAAAGTCAATCCCTTTTTCACCGCTTTAACTATATTCTCTGCAGTTAATCCATAAGCTTTCAAAAGTTCGGCAGGCGTACCACTTTCTCCAAAAGTGTCTTTTATTCCTACTCTTACCACAGGGGTCGGCAAATTTTCGCTTAATACCTCACATACAGCAGAACCAAGTCCTCCAATAATGCTATGCTCCTCTGCAGTAATAACAACTCCCGTTCGTCTTGCTTCTTCTATTATTTCATCCTTGTCTATAGGTTTTATTGTATGTACATTTAAAACTGATACCTTTATACCTTCCTCAGATAATATATTATAAGCTTCCAGAGCTGCATCTACCATTATACCAGTAGCTATAATTACTGCATCTTTTCCTTTACGAAGTTTTACTGATTTCCCCAGCTGAAATTTATAATCCTCATTATCATTTATAACAGATACTCCAGATCTTCCTAGTCTCACATAACAAGGTCCCTTTATTTCTGCTATAACTTTAATGGCTTCTTCTGTCTCTACAGCATCACTTGGACATACAACTGTCATATTAGGTATACTTCTCATAAGTGATATATCTTCTACAGATTGATGGGATGCACCATCCTCCCCTACAGTAATTCCTGCATGGGTAGCACATATTTTTACATTTAAATTAGGGTAACATATTGAATTTCTTACTTGTTCAAAAGCTCTTCCTGTGGCAAATATAGCAAAAGTACTTACAAAAGGTATTTTATCACAGGTAGAAATTCCAGCAGCCACTGCCATCATATTAGATTCTGCTATACCCATATCCATAAATCTTTCAGGATATAATTTCCCAAAATTGGATGTTTTGGTTGATTTGGAAAGATCTGCATCAAAAACCACTATTTTTTCATTCTTTGCTCCTAATTCCACTAATATTTTTCCATAAGCTTCTCTAGTTGATATCTTATTTGACATTACTCCTCACCTCCTATTTCACTTAATGCTTTTTCACATTGTTCTATATTAGGTGCTGTTCCATGCCAGCCCACCTGATTTTCCATAAAAGAAACTCCTTTACCTTTAATAGTATTACAAATTATCACAGTAGGTTTATCTTTCACTGATTTTGCCTCTTCAACGGCATCTATCAATTCTTCCAAACTGTGTCCATCTACTTCTATAACATTCCATTTAAATGCCTTAAACTTATCTCCAATAGGATATGCAGACATAACTTCCTCACAAGGACCATCTATTTGAAGTCCATTAGCATCCACAAAAGCAGTTAGATTATCTAATTTATAGTGTGCTGCAGCCATGGCAGCTTCCCAGACTTCTCCTTCTTCGAGTTCTCCATCTCCCAATAAAGTATACACTCTATAATCTTTCTTATCGATTTTACCACCTAATGCCATTCCTACGGCTGCAGATACCCCTTGACCTAAGGATCCTGTGGACATATCTACTCCAGGTACGTCATTCATGTTAGGGTGCCCCTGAAGCATAGATCCCAATTTTCTAAGGGATTGAAGTTCATCTACATTAAAATATCCCCTTTCAGCAAGAGCACTATAAAGTGCAGGGGCAGCGTGGCCTTTTGACAGCACAAACCTATCCCTATTTAAATCCCTAAAATTCTGTGGATTAATATTCATTTCACAAAAGTACAAAACAGTCAAAATTTCTACTATGGATAAAGAACCTCCTGGGTGCCCTGATCCAGCTTTAGTTAGCATTTTTATTATATTTTTTCTTATAGATCTTGCAATTTTCTCAAGTTTCTCTATATTTTTTTCCACAAACTTAACCTCCTAATAAGCTAAAAACTTTTTATAGTTATTTTAACATAAAATTTCATCTTTATATACAAAAACCACATAAAACTTTACCCCTGTGTCTTAACACAGGGGTTTATATCGGTAAAGTATTTATAAAATTAAAATTATTGGCACATAATTAATCTTAACTGAAATATTTATTGAAGTCCAACACTTACTAAAAGTGCTCCATCTACTTTTTCCATGTCAACATCTGTCATATGGCCAATCTTTTCTTTCAATCTTCTTTTGTCCAAAGTTCTTATTTGTTCAAGTAATACTACTGAATCTTTGTTAAGTCCATAGGCTTCTGATGATATTTCTACATGTGTTGGAAGTTTTGCTTTATTTATCTGAGAGGTAATAGCTGCAACAATTACCGTAGGACTGTATTTATTGCCTACATCATTTTGTATTATTATAACAGGTCTTACCCCTCCCTGTTCAGATCCAACTACTGGACTTAGATCAGCATAAAATATATCTCCTCTTTTCACTATTGTTGTCATCTTGCAAATCACTCTCCGAAAGCTTCGCTTCATATTCTTTAAATTCTTTCATGTCACTTGCAAAGCCCATTTCTGCGAATTCAAGATTAAGCTGCGCCATTTCCCTATACCCTTTTTCCATTTCTGATATTTTATTTAACCTTTTTTTCTCACTAATATATAATATGATAACTTCCCTAATAAATTCACTTCTTTTTTTGCAATCTTCCTTAAGTGCCTTGTTGAATTCATTATATAGTGTTTCTGAGAGGTTTATTACCAATCTTTTTGAAGTTGACATATACAAATTAATACCTCCTATTACCCTAAGCGAAAGATATATACAAACCAATTATATTACCAAATCTATAATTGTGTCAAAGAAATTATCTATAATTTCATCATTTTTCTACTTGTAATTTTTTACATAGGGCTTTTTATCTTCATAAATATTTAATATAACCTTTTATACGTCTCTATTCATGCATATTATAATTTATTATGTAAAATCTTAGATATTAATTTATGTATATATGTATTTACTTTCAAACTATAAAAATACCCACTATTTAGCAATAAGATTCATATTCTTAGTATAAAATAAAGTGTAATAAAACTTATACTATATAAAAATTTTGTATTTATATATTCTAAATAAATTTTTTATTCTACTAATTAATTATTATATTATATATTATACCAATTTTCAAATTTATATTCACAACTCTACAGTATATACCTAAGCCACTTTAATTCTGCCAAAAGAAATGATACAGTTTCTTGACACATAAATATAATTATTTCAATTATATAGTAAAAAACAATTTTGTTTTTAAAGACTATATGCAAGTACTATTATCTTCCGTAATATATAATACAAATTTATAACATAAAAATTTATATTACATAATTTTTAATTTTAACTACCTCCCCTCCCTTTATATATACTCTTGGAACCCTTCTACTTATCATACAAAGTACCTCATAGTTTATAGTTCCAGTAATTTCAGCTATGTCATTTGCATTAAATTTTAACCCATCTTTTTCACCTATAAGTATAACTTCATCTCCTATATTAACTTCACCTACATCTGTTACATCTACCATACATTGATCCATACATATATTTCCTACTACTGGAGCAAATTTACCATTAATTATAACCTTTGCTTTTCCAAATAGCCTTCTAGTATATCCATCTGCATAGCCTAAAGGTAATGTGGCTATTACACTTTTTCTATCACATTTAAATTTTCTTCCATATCCAATATAACTTCCTTGCTCTAGTATTTTTACATAGACTATATTAGCTTTTAAAGTCATTATAGGCTTTATATCTAAATTATTCTTATCTACTTCTGTAGAAGGATAATATCCATACATTATTATACCGGGTCTAACCAAATCACAATAAGTATCCGGTAATTCCATTATAGCTGCACTATTTGATATAGTTCTCATATTTATTTTCACATCTTTCTTTACCAATTCCTTATATAATAATTCATACTTTTTAAATTGTTCGTGGCTATATGTTTTATCTGCTTCATCTGCTGTGGAAAAATGTGAAAATAAACTCTGTATTTCTATATTGGATAATTTACTTATTTTATTTATCTCTTCTACACTATTTTGGTCTATGGAAAATCCTATCCTTCCCATTCCCGTATCTAGTGCAATATGTACTTTTGTTTTTTTATCCTTACTTCCAGCTAATTTAGATAATTTGCTGGCGTAATTATAAGAAGGCACTATAGGCTCTATATCATAATCTATTATTTCCTCCAGAAATGTATGTGGTATTATGCCAAGTACCATTATGGGAACCTTAATTTTATTTTTTCTAAGTTCTATTGCCTCATCTAAAACCGCTACAGCAAGTCTATCTATTCCATTCTCTAACAACACCTCTGCAACCTCTATAGCCCCATGGCCATAAGCATTAGCCTTAATAACACCTATTAGTTTCTTACTCCCAATTTTAGATTTTATTTGACCTATATTATATACAAGGTTATCTAAATTAATCTCTTCCCATACAGGTCTGTATTTTTTAAACATAATATATCACCTCATCCATTATAATTTCATTAAAAAAAGTTAATTTTTATTAAAAATGCTAACAAATAAAAACATACTAAAATTATATACCTTTTTTATTGTGAATGTGAATATATTATGAAAATTAAAAAATGCCTAAATAAAAAACTAACTTATGCTAAACACATTTTCTTCTAATTCTGGATTAGCTTTAAAATTAGTATAATGTACTTTTATTCTTTCTTTTCCATCAGAATCATATATTATTAAATATGTGGGAATACTATGATTTATATTTACATATAATTCTGCTTTATTTATGTTTTTGTTGTTTCCAGGTATATCTAAATGTATAACCTGATATTGCTGATTACCCATATTTTTAAATGAGTTTCCAATTTTTTCATTAGTATAAATTAATGATATATATTGGTCTATAAAGCAAAACTTAAACAAACTATCAAAATCTTTATTCTGATTATATATGTTTCCACTTTTAATGCATTTAGAAACTATTTTATTTTGTTTATAAAAAATTATTTCATCTTCCCCTAAATCTAGTCTATCTCCATATTTAACATGATAAAATTGTTTTCCACTATAATTTATTTCCTGTTTAGTATTTTTTATGGACATATTTACATCACAACTATAACTGTTCAAATCCTTTAAATAGTAGATTATCTCTTCCGTATTTCTAATATTTTTATTACAGGATGAAAAAAATATAACTAAAGTAAAAGACATAATTCCTAGTATTAGTTTTTTTCTCACTTGGTACCTCCAACGTACAGTTTTTCACTACTAATCTATTCTATTATGTCTTTTTATATTACTTTTTTCATTCAATGATTTAGTTTAGATTACTGTATTAATTCCTTTATCGAAAATGGTAACTCTTCTAAAATATGACTTGCATTTACACAAAACATACTTTGGGATAATTTATCTCCACAGTATCCATGTACAAAAGCTGCAGCACATACTGCCTCAAAGGGCTCATACCCTTGAGCTATAAAAGAAGCTATAATTCCTGTTAAACAATCCCCCATACCTCCTGAAGCCATTGATGAATTTCCTGTAGAATTTACAGCTACCCTATTTCCATCTGTAACAATTGTATTGTATCCTTTTAAAAGCAAAATTACATTTTTTTCTTTTGCAAACTTTTTTGCAACTTCAATTCTATTTTCTCTTATATATTCCATATTCAGACCAGTAATTCTAGACATTTCCCCCAGATGAGGAGTTAAAATTATGGAACATTTTTTATCCTCTAAAATGTGAAGGTTCTCACTTAAAACATTAATTCCATCTGCATCTATTACTACGGTTTTTGTAAAATTTTTTATGATTTTTTCTACTAAGTTGAATGTATCATTATTTATTCCCATGCCAGGACCTATTGCAATAACATCACTTTTCTCTATAGTTTTTTCTAAATTTGTAGTTTCATTTAAATCTACAGTCATGCCTTCTATAAGTTTTGAGCTAAGTATTGATCTAACACTGTCATAACAGCCTAAAGTAACAAGTCCTGCTCCACTCTTTATAGCTGCTTCTGTACATATATATGCAGCCCCCGTAAATCCCACAGAGCCTGCTATAATAAATACTCTTCCATAATCTCCTTTATGTGCAAATTTATTTCTTCTTTTTAAAATTTTATTAATAAAATCTTTATCAATAATAAAATAATTCAGACTAAACTTTTCAATAGCTGCTTCGGGGATTCCTATATCTTCCACTAATATTTCCCCTGTAAATTCATTGCTTCCATATTTTAGAAACCCTTTTTTATATAATTGAAAAGTAACAGTTATATCGGCTCTTACGCAATTTCCCAAAACTTTTCCCGTATCTCCATTAAGTCCTGAAGGAATATCTATAGAAATTGTATATTTGCTATTTTCATTTATCAAGGATATAACAGAGTTTTGTATTCCTACTATTTCCCTGGAGATTCCTGTTCCAAACAATGCATCAATTGTAACATCACTTTTTTGTATACATTTTTTAAGAGTACCCATTTCTTCCTGAGAATTCAATTTATATATGTTTAATCCCAAGTTCTTTAAAATAGTATAATTGACTTTACAATCTCCACTCATTCCATCTTCTTTTCCTACTAAAAACACCTGTATTTTTTTATTTAAATTATAAAGATGTCTTGCCACAGCAAATCCATCTCCTCCATTATTACCCCGGGTACATATTACACAAAAAGAATTACAATTTGCCAAATCTATATTTTTAATTACCTTAAGTGCTGCATTTTCCATCAAAACAATACCAGGTATTTTTAACTGATTTATAGCATAACTATCTATAGCTCTAGATAGTTCTACAGTCGCTATCTTCAATTTTATCAACCTCCATTATCGCATAAGCTATAGCATTATCTACTCCATGAGATATGCTTAAATGTATTTTATAATTTCCATACTTATTTACCATTAATTTAGCCTTTCCCTTTAGCACTACAGTTGGTCTTCCAGAAGCAGTTCTGTCTATCTCTATATCTTTAAAATCAAAACCCTTAAATCCACTGCCTAATGATTTCACAACAGCCTCCTTTGCCGCAAACCTACCTGCAACAAATTCAGGTCTCAGATTTCTATTTTTAAGATACTCCACCTCATTTTTGCTAAAAATTCTATCTATAAAAGTATTATGTTTTTCAATAGCTTCCTTAATTCTCCTAATTTCAACTATATCTACTCCAACACCAAATATCAAATACAATACACCCCCCAGAGCAATTTTAAAATTATACTATTATATCTTAATATTACATTTATTTATTAATACAGTAAATACTAAATTAGGTTCATATAATAATTAACTACATATATTTACACATGTTGAAACATCAGATAATTCAGAGACTCAGGTTGAGTTTAATCACAAAAATTATATCTACTTTTCATATTTTTATATAAATAAAAAAGAGGATTTCTCCCCTTTTTCATTAAATTTAATATGCTATATATTTTACTTCTCTTTCAAAATCTAAGATATATCTATCTACATAATCACCAGCTATATCAATTAAATGTAATGGCGATACCTTATTCTTATATAACAATCTTATTAGATTATGTACTTTATGCCTATATGGACTTATATTTTCTATGCAATCTCTCTGTACATTTACTAATTTTTCATTTAATATATCCTGTCTCTCTACCTCTATGCCATAGGATTGAACTTCTACTGGCTCCTTTTCATAAGTGACAATTGTTTTTCCCTTAAGTAATCTATAAAAATATACATATTTTATATCTTCTACAACCTCAGTGGAAATAAAATTTTCTACTACCATAAATTAATACCTCCCACATAATTATTTATAGCAATGATCTTATTAAAATTATATTAACATATACTATAAAAAAAATGTGTCAGTTCATAGATTAGTGGACTTATAAATTATCCCTTATATATGACAATAAAAATCTTGTACCTACGGTTATATAAGAATATATATACTTATATACTACTTATTAACAATTTTTATTAAATAATATTGTCGAAATTTTAATTATTTTGACTTTTTATTTTTTATAAATTTAAAGCAATAATATTATTAAACTGACTACTTTTCACTTCAACTTATACATAATTAGCTGATTTTTCCCAGCTTTGACTACTTTACCTACATTATATTTTATATCTTTAATAATTTCTGAATTTGTTATAACAATTGAGGTTATAAGGGAATACCCCTTTTCTTCTATAAATTTTCTATCCAATTTTATTATAGGATCTCCTGCTTTTACATCTGCACCTTCTTCTACTAATCTTTCTAACCCTTTCCCATTTAACTCCACAGTGTCAACACCGATATGTACTAATATTTCGGTTCCATTTTTCAAAACCATTCCAAAAGCATGATTTGTTTTAAGTATAAGAACTACATCCCCATCTGCAGGAGCCAAAACTATATCTCCAGTAGTATCAATTGCAACACCATCCCCTGCCATTTTTCCTGAAAATATTTGATCTGGTACTTGTGATAAATCTATTATTTTTCCATCAATTGGAGCAGTTAATTCAAAATTTTTCTTTAGAAAATGAAACATGCTTTAATCACTCCCAATATATTATTTTTCCAATTTTATAATTTTATTATACTCAATTATAATAAATATTAATATACTGGGAGGATTAAAATATATTTTTACCTGCAAAATCTATGTTTACCTATAATTTTAATAAGAGGTCTTGACCATATCCATGAGCTAGTAGCAGTAGAAGGATTAAAATAATATAATGCTCCTTCTGAAGGATCCCACCCATTTAAGGCATCTCTGGCAGCATTTATGGAATTTTGTTCCATATTGGCATGTACCTGACCATCTACTACAGCAGTAAATGCTCCTGGTTGATAAATTACTCCAGCTAGGGTAGATGGAAATCTAGGATCCCTAGTTCTATTTAAAATTACAGCTCCAACTGCAACTTGCCCCTCATAAGGTTCTCCTCTAGCTTCACCATTTATCAATCGTGCCAATAACATTACATTCTGATTATTACTTTCATTTCCATATGATCCAGCTACATTTATAGCCAATGCTGATAGAGTAGCATCTCCTACTATTCCATCTACCTTCAATCCATTTTTAGATTGAAAATATCTTACTGCAGTATAAGTCTGATATCCATATATTCCATCTACACTTCCATTATAATATCCCCAATCTCTAAGTTTTGTCTGTATTTTTATAACTACATCTCCCTTTGAACCATAATAGTACGCTACAGCTTTTACTGCATTGCTATAGGGAAGTAAAAATAAAGAAGTAGACATATATGTAAATATTATAATAAATACTAGTATTAATTGTATTTTAAACTTCATAATTTTCTTAGCCATACAACCATCTCTCCTTTTGAAATTTTATTATGTAAGTTTAGTTTGCTCACATATATAGTAAAAAATACATAAAAAAATACTATTAATTTCACTGTTTTAGTGATTCATTAATAGTATTTTTTTAAAATTTAAATAATAATATTGATTTACCCTACCTTTCTCAATCTTTTCTTCCAATTAGGTATTAATATGTCTTCTACTATATCATTCATTATTACTATACCACACAGCTTTTCCTCATCATCCAATACCGGTAATGAAAAAAGATTATATTTTGAGCAAATTTCTATAGCTTTATCTATATTTTCATTATGATTTATGGTAGATACACTACATTCCATTATATCCTTTAAGCTATCTTCAAAGTTTGATAATATCAAATCCTTAAGGGATACCACCCCTTGAAGTTTTTGTTTATCATCAATAATGTATATATAATATGATACCTCATCTTCCGGTTTAATTTCCTTCAAAAGTTCAATGGTTTCCTTGACTGTTATATTTATATTAAAAGAAATGAAATCTTTATTCATTATACTTCCCACGGTCTCTTTTTTATAACCCATAAGTTCCTTTACTTCTTCTGAGTCTTCTTTTTTCATATTGATAAGTATCTTTTCAACAGTTTCCTCATCAGCTTCCTCTAAGATGTCCGCTATTTCATCATTGGGCATATTATACAATACTTCATCCCTTTTAGATTGACTTAAATTCTCCAAAATATCTACTTGTATCTCAGGAGCTATTTCTTCTAAAGTATCTGCAGCTAAATTTTCATCTAGACTTTCAAAAACTCTTTTTCTATAGTTTATATCCATATCTTCTAATATATCTGCCAAATCTGCCGGATGAAGTTTAGATAATTTCTTATAGGGTATACATAATTTAAGGTTATTATCTATAACCTCTAAAGACTCCACATTATTCCATATTATTAGGCTGTCTTCGGGTTTTTTACCAAACAAGTCATAACATTTTTTCACAAACTTCTCAATGCCAAATCTCCTCCCCAAAGCTAAAACTCCTGTGTCCACAGCCACAACTCTATATTCTCCTGCTATTTCTGTAATTCTGATATCATTTACCTTTACAAGTTTTTTACCATTAATATCTACTATCTGTTTATCCAACAAATGTTTTGATAAAAGGTAAGAATACTTCTGAAGTATTATTTCTCTTATTCCTTCTCCTTTTATTACTATCTTATCATTATCTTCATAAAAATTTATATTTTTACACTCGCAGTTATATACTTCTGACTTTTTTTTTATCTTATAACCTATAGCCCTTGGTATTCCGTCATCAACAGATACATAAATGTCACATAGTCTTCCTACATATTCATTGAATTCATCATAGATCTTCCTGTAGAGAATTTTACTCAAAAAGAAGCTAGATAATTTTTTCATAAATATTCCTCCTTTAATATACAGAGAAATATTTTATATAAATTAACATAACTGCTTATTTAAAATAATTCTCTATATATTTTTAAATTTTTGTTTTAAGATACACCGACCTCCATAAGGTCCGTTTTCCATTTAACACACCACCTAAATTAAAAAATTTAAATACATGCAAATTAAATAAATTAAAAAAAGCCCTAGAGGGCCTTATTAAACTAAAACTTTTAAATCGTCTGAGTTTTAGCACTATATAGCTTTAGACTTTTGTCCAGCTACATTAAGTAAAACCTTAATTCGGTAATACCTGTTGACCCATTGGCATCTCTCGATGTTTCCGGGCAGCAGCATATGTCTATATAGGAGCCTCACCTAACATAATAAAAATATATAATTTTATTCTATATTTTTATTATATTACAAATTCATTGAAATGCAACAGTAAATATAAAATTTATTTATATTCATCCATTACAGAAATTTATTTTGAATTTACTCATTTTAATAGCATATATCATAGCATAACTTCAATTATCTTAAAAAATGGATACTAGTTTAACCAGGTATTACATTCTTTTTAACTTTATTTAATGCATAAATTAATGCAAGAATCCAGAACATATCTCCAACTATATTCTCCACTAAAATTCTTACACCTACAATCCATAATATAAGTTCTATTATACTTATAAAAGCTGCTATCAGTACTAAATATATACCTAATTTATTACTACTTTTCTTATTAACAAACCCTATAATAAAGAATATTATCAAAGTATTGAATACTATGTATGTCCAATATATATATATATGTTGTAAAAAAACTAATGTATATACGGATTCTGCCACACTCTGCAATACAGCCTTGCAATTATACATAATAAAAACATACAGCAAAGTCAAAACGATAGATACTATAAATACATAATAAAATTTAATATTATTTTTTCTCATAAAAATATATAATATAGTAATCGCTATTACAGGAACTGCGATTAAATTTAAAAAAAAGGGAATTTTAAGCATATATAAATACTTCATATTGGTAGCAAAAAGCATAATAAAAATTGAAATATACCTAAGTATCATGGCTGTAATAACGATAAAACTTATTGCCTTTATTTTATGAGGTAAAAATTTAATCCAGACCAATCCTTGAATTAGCAACAGAAATATAACAGGTAATAGAAAAATATAAATTGCCATGGGTCCTCCTTGTTTTTAGTAGTATCCTAAATTATATTTATTATTATTACCCGATTCATATTACTATTTTAAGGAAAAACTCATTCAAATTATAATTTCTCCTGTATTCCCAGAACTTCTAATCCACCTTTTATACATTCCACCATAAGTGGAAAATCTGGTCCCCTTTCTCCATCTATATCAGTTACTATACCTTCATCGCAGTATATCTCTATTTTATTTGACTTAAAATACAGAAGACCTGATGCATTTTCCAAATGATCCCCTCTCAACATTTTTATAAAGAGGGCAATAGTATCTTTTATCATTCCCGCCTTTATTATAATTATATCTAAAAGTCCATCATCTATTTCAGCTTTATATGCAAATTTAAGATTACCTGCTGTCTGACCATTAAATATGAGTATCAGATACATATTTCCATCAAAAACTGCATTTTCAGATTTCACCTTTACTTTTAATTTTCTAAGGTTGGTAAGTTGTTCCAATCCCTTCAAATAATAGGCCAGCTTTCCAATGGTATTTTTCAAATTTACATCTGTTTTTTGAGACACATCTGTAAATAAGCCTGTACTAGCTACATTTATAAAATACTTATCATTTACTTTTCCCAAATCCAATTTTTTAGGAACACTGTTTATTATTTGTTCACAGGCCTTTTCAATATTTTCTGGCATACCTATAAATTTAGCAAAATCATTAGCAGTGCCTACGGGAAGTATGGCTATGGGTATATTTATATTTAATCTTTTCATGTGATTTACAGCAGTATCTACTGTTCCATCTCCTCCAGCTATCAGTATATATTTATAGGTTTTATCTATATCTTTAAAAGCTTCTTTCATACCAAATTCAAAACTAACTCTAAAAGGTATTATTTGATATCCATATTTTTGATGTATTCTAATAACGTTTTCTATATTATATATTATAGTTTTTTCTCCAGAATACGGATTATAAATAAATTTTACTTTATTCATATTGAACTCTCCTAAATAATAAACTTTATAACTAACTTTTTTAATCGTAATTATTATTCCTAGAACTCTAGTCTAAATATTAAAATTTAGGCTCTATAACTAAAATAAAACTTTATTGTTAAATATATGACGTAACATAATTATATCACCATAAACAATAAATCCACAAGATTAGTTATAATTCCTGCGGATTTATTTACAAATTGTTAATTTCTAAAATTGTGAATTATCTGGTTGAGATATACTGCTTAAAGCATCTCCAGCCTGGCTATTAGATTTAGGATTTACTGCTAGATCACCTAAAGATACTATACCAACTACATTATCATTTTCTACTACTGGAATTCTTCTTATTTGTCTTTCACTCATTATTCTAGAAACATCTTGAACATCCATATCTGGCGATGCTGTTACTGGATTTGATGACATAATATCTCTTACTATTTTAGAATTAGAACCTTTATTTCCCATAGCTCTTATAGATATATCTCTATCTGTTAAAATTCCTATAATTTTTCCTTGTTGACATACCGGCAGAGAACCTATATTATTCTCCATCATAACCTGTGCTGCCTTCTCTATAGTATCATCAGGAGTTAAACTAGCTACCGATTTAGTCATTACATTCTTGACCTTCATTATAACACCTCTTTAAATTTTAGATTTCAAAAATTATTATCTCCTAATTTAAAAAACTATATTACTTATAAACGCTGGTATTTTTATACTTTTTATATGTGTAAATTGAAATAAAGGCTATAACAAATAAAATTATTACGGGCATTATAAATTTAAAGGAAAAAGGACTTCCTAGATGCTTTCCCATTAAAGAATAAGTTATAATTTCTGGAAAAATCCCTATTAAAGTTCCTAAAATAAAATCCCTATATTTAATTTTTGTAAGTCCTGCACTATAACTTAAAGGATCATATGGAAATACAAAACACAATCTCATCACAGTCATAATTTTAAAGCCGTACTTTTCTATATTTCTATTTAATTTTAAAGCCTTACCTTTTAAATACTTGTCTACAAATGAACGTCCTAGAAACCTAGCTAAAAAGAAAGCTATTGTAGCTGAACCAAAACATCCAATCATACTTAATGACACAGCTACATAATAATTAAAAATATTTCCTGCAATAATAGACATCAAAGATGCAGGTATTATAAGTACTATAGGCCTTAACATATAAATCAAAAGAAAAATTAGGGCTGAAAGTTTACCATAACTTTGTATATATGTTTTAATATTTTCTATATTTACATAATGCAAATGTTTTTTATATTTAAATACTATAACTATAATTAGTATAATTAATAAAATATTTATCACATATTTCAAAATAATTTTTTTATTATATCTCATAAATTTTTAACTATCCTTCTAACAAAATTAATTTTAACAAAAATACACTATTTTTGTAAATAATGCCAGTATATACATATATAAATATAATGTATATTATATTTACTTAACTAATTTATTAAAATAGGTTATAATTAGCTTATGTAATTATATACTTTTTACTCATTTAAAACAATAAAAATATTTTTTATTTTAAGGAGTGATCACAATGGCTAAAATAGCAAAAAATTCTGTGCCTAACGTATTCACATTTACTAATCTTAGTTGTGGTGTAATGTCTCTAATGATGTCTTTTGAAGAAAATTATATATGGGCTGGTGCATTTATACTACTTGCATGTTTAGCCGATAGATATGATGGAAGAATTGCCCGATTTTTAAAAGTATCTAGTACTTTAGGTAAAGAATTAGATTCTCTTGCTGATCTGGTTTCGTTTGGTGTAGCCCCTTCAGTACTGGTTTTTAATATTTATAATTTTTCACAATTGGGACTACTAGGATATTTATTAGTGCTATTGTTACCGATATCTGGTGCCTATAGATTGGCAAGATTTAATGTTACTGATTTTGATGGGGAATTTTCAGGTATTCCTATAACTTTCACGGGTATGTTTATATCTCTCTATTGTTTACTTACTTTAAATCACCCCCTTCCTTCTGAAATTACAATTTTACTTATTATAGCACTTTCTTACCTTATGATATCCAATTATAAATTTAAAAAAATTTAATCTCATTAAAAAATATATCCCTTTATTATTCTATATAAAAGATTAGGTGAAACACTCTATACCTAATCTTCCTTTATATCATCACTATCATCACTACCATCACTATCTTCCAAATCATCTAAACCATTCAAAAATAGTTCCTCATTTATTTCAGTTTCTATGTATTGAATCAACATTTTTTCCTTTATAACTTCAGACCTCATTTTACAATACTCCACATATCCTCCTGTAGATTTTTCTAATGTATTTAATACTTTATCAATTAAATCCCCCAACTTATTTGCCCTATGCAGTGCATCCTTAACATCTTTTTTATGAGACACCGCCATGGAATTCATCTCTCCAGCACCTCCTATAAGCAATCTATAGTTATTTGCTAATTTAGATAATAAATCTGTCAGATTATTTATATCACAATAATACTCCTCCATTAATTTTCTATGAGACACATTTATCACCCTATCTTAAATTTATCATACATAATTTATCCAAAAACTACCATTGTGCTAATACTCCCAACTTCTTCAAAGTGGAAGATAAGCCATGCTCCGTATTTGGATAAGTTCTTCTAAAATTCAGATGAAAAAAGCATTCCTTATGAGCAAACTCCACTTAAATCTAGGAATCACTTGATTATTTATAGTATAAAAAGGCAAATATATTATAGCCATATTCACCTCACATATTAATTTTTCATTGGATAATTATAGTATATTATTTATATTACTATATTATTATTTAATAAAAATCATGCTAACAAATAAAGAAATTTTCAATACTAAGAACTTGAGATTTAAAAATACAATAAGCCCATAACTAAAAGCCATGTATAAAGAAAGACAAATTCCTTAATACATGGCTTTTATCCATAAAAATTTATGAATATCCGTTTTTCAATAGCCTTTTTATTTTAATCATATCTTTTTAAAGAAATTTAATATTTACATTTGAATCTTCTTTCAAACTCATCCTTCAATTCATCTCTAAATTTAGGATGCGCAACCTTTATAAGCTCCTTAGCTCTTTGTTTTAATGTTTTACCTTTAAGTGAAGCAATACCATATTCTGTAATAACATATTGAACATCATTTCTTGAAGTTGTAATTGCAGCCCCTTTACTTAAAAATGGAACTATTCTTGAAACTTTACCTCCTCCTGCAGTAGAGGTTATAGCAAGAATAGACTTTCCTCCATCGGCCATACTAGCTCCTCTCATAAAATCAACTTGCCCACCTACACCACTTATCTGTCTCATTCCTACACTTTCAGCGCATACTTGTCCCATTAAATCTATTTCTACACAGGAATTTATACATACAAGCTTAGAATTTTTCATAACCACTTTAGGATCATTTACATAATCTACAGGATAAGCTTCCACCATAGGATTGTTGTCAACAAAATCATATAATCTTCGCGTTCCCATTAAGAAGGTAACGATTATTTTTCCTGGATGAAGTGCTTTTTTCTTATTTGTAATTACTCCTGCTTCAACTAATTCCACAACACCATCAGATATCATTTCTGAATGTATTCCTAAATCTCTTTTATCCTTTAAAAATAAAAGCACTGCATCTGGTATAGCTCCTATTCCAAGCTGAAGTGTAGATCCATCTTCTATAAGTGATGCACAATATCTTCCTATTGTTTTTTCTACATCACTTATTTTAGGAGGTTTTAATTCAGCTATTGGATCGGAATTTTCTACTATGTAATCAATATCAGAAATGTGTATAAAATTGTCTCCTAAAACTCTTGGCATATTTTCATTTACTTCCGCAATTACAAGTTTAGCATTTTCTGTAGCAGCCTTTATGTAATCTGTGGATACTCCATAACTGCAAAACCCATGTCTATCAGGTTTACTTACTTTAATAAGTGATACATCTACTGGTATATAATTTTCTTTAAATAGCCTTGGCATTTCATGAAAAAAACATGGAATATAATCTGCTCTACCCGAACTTAGAGCTTCTCTTGTTCCTCCTCCTGCAAACAAAGAATTATAATGAATATATTTTTCTAAACCTTCCTGAACATATGGCTCATTTTTAGTCATAGGTATCATATTATATAACTCTACACTTCTATACTTTTCCTTATTTCTAGCTAGTGCATCAAGGAGGAATAATGTTGCCTCACAAGCATTACCAAAAACTACCCTATCTCCACAGTTTACTTTAGATACAGCTTCATCTGCACTAACAACTTTACTTTTGTATAAATCTTCCCAATTTTTAAAAACCATCTTTAAAACCACCTTTCAAAAATTTAATTAATTTTTAAATAAAAACACCTTCCTCATTTTATGAGCAGGTGAGAATACATGAATATAATTACTTGTTAAAATAATAACAACACCTTGCAAAAAACATCTTTTGAATTTTATAAAAACATATTATAAAGTACCCATTATCTTATTATAAGTATAATACACATATTCTTAAAAGTCAATATATTTGTTATTTACATGCAATCACAACATACAATTTATATATTAAAATTCATATATTTTTGCATAAACATAAATATTATATTTAAAAATACTCTAAAGCAGTATTCTTTAGTAGCACTTTTTCGTTTAGAATTTTTTATGAAATTACGAATTGTATTTATTCATTTAATTTATAACATATAACATATTGCAACCCACACAACTATAAAAATGCATTTATTTTATAATTTAATTCCACAAAGTACCTACTCAAATTATACCACAATATGAACTAATTGTTACTATAAATTATACATTATTAACTATAAAAACAACTGCCTCCTATAAATTCTCTTAAAATGGAATTATCAGGAACAAATTTTAAATCTACAGGTTTAAAAAAGTGCAAAAAGCTTTTAAGTCTCAATGCTTCATAATATACAGGACTGGAACTGTTTATTTTTATTAATTCTTCCAGTGCATAATTTTTTAGGACACAGAGTTCATATACTAGTGTAGAATTAAACATAACATCCGCATTTTCCTGAAACACAAATATATTTTTTTCTTCTCCTCTTCTTATAGAAGGCCACATCTTCAAAGTATCTTCTCCACTAAATGATCTATAAAAAGAATCTCTAACTATTCTTCTTATTATTCTCACATCCGTAGTAGCTATCCTATTGTGATTGTCCACATTTAATTGTGTAAGAGCACTTATATATATTTTAAACTTGTTTTTTGCTGCTATTGAAGAAGTTAATATTTCATTTAGCCCATGTATTCCTTCAATTATAATCACTCCATTTTGTGGAAGCCTCACTCGCTTGCCATTCCATACCCTCGCACCTTTCTTGAAATTAAAAGAAGGAATTTCAATTTCTTCTCCCTTCAAGAGAAATTCTAGATGTTTATTAAAGAGTTTCAAGTCTAGAGAATATATAGATTCAAAATCATAATTTCCATTTTCATCTCTGGGTGTATGCTCCCTATCTACAAAATAATCATCCAAGGAAATTGGAACTGGCTTAATTCCATTTACTCTTAATTGTATTGAAAGCCTTTTTGCAAAAGTAGTTTTTCCCGAAGAACTTGGACCTGCAATTAATACAACTTTTACCTCTTTTCTTGCAGATACCATATCTGCTATATATGCAATTTTTTTCTCGTGAAGTGCCTCAGCTACTCTTATCATATCTACAATTTCGTTGCTTTCTACTTTATCATTTAGGGAACCTACATTCCCTACATCTAGTATATTATCCCACTGCTTTGTTTCATAAAATATATTACTCAATTTTTTATATTCCAAAAATTCAGGTAGATTATAGGGATCTGATTCTACAGGATATCTAAGTATAAATCCTGGCTCATAATACATAATATCATATAGTTTTAATATCCCTGTAGAAAATGCCATGGAGCCATAAAAATAATCATACCTTCCATCCAATTCATATAATTTTACTTTTTCTGCATTTATGTGATTTAAAAGCATTATTTTATCTTCCATGTTATAGCTCTTAAAAATTTCTATAGCTTCCTCTTTTTTTATCTCTATTTTTCTTATACATATATCTTTTCTTATTATTTCATTCATTTTACTCTTTATAAGTTTTATATCTTCCCTAGAAAGCGGTGTGCTTTTATGAATCTCTCCAAATATACCTTTACTTAATGAATGTTCTATAATTACCTTAGCCCTTGGGAATAAATCGTATACAGCCTTAATAAGTACAAACTGAAGTGTCCTTATGTAGGTCTTGTTACCCAATGGATCCTTTATATCCACAGTTTCAAATATCCCAGATTCCTTCAAGGAATTGGTAAATTCGTAATATTTTCCATTTACTTTAGCTAATACTATAGGTATATGACAAATATCATAATTATCTTTAAATATTTTATATAGACTAGTTCCAAATGGAACTGATATATCTTTACCATTTAATTTTAATTTTAACATATCATCTCTTCCCATTCCCTGTGTAAAAAGGGTTTGATACACTTATCTTTTAATTGAATATCCTTATTATCCATATAAACTTCAACTCCCTTAGTAATATATTATACTTCATATTTAATTATAATTGTGTTAATTTTACTTATAATTTTCTATATTAAATGTAAAAATATAATTAACTATAAAATTTTAGAGGGTGATACTTTATGTTTACAATACTTTTTAGAACTATTATCTTATATTTACTGGTAGTTATATCTATGCGGCTTATGGGTAAAAAACAAATAGGTGAAATGGAGCCTTTTGAACTATCTATAGCAATAATGATATCAGAATTGGCCTCTCTTCCAATGCAAGATACCAGGGTGTCCATAACTCATGGCATAATACCTATAATAACACTCTTAATGCTACAAACTTTAATGGGCTTATGCCAGTTAAAAAGTGAAAAAATGAGATTAATTTTTAGTGGAAAACCCAGTATATTAATTGAGAAAGGTAAGTTAAACTTAAAAGAATTAAAAAACGAAAAATTTAATATGAATGATTTAATAGAAGAATTGAGAATGCAAGGATATTATAATTTAGCTGATGTGGAATATGCAATACTGGAAACCAGCGGACAACTCTCAGTTATACCTAAAACAGAATCTACCCCTGTAACCAGAGCAGACCTAAAAATAAAATCTACTCAGGATACTTTACCTATAACCCTAGTATTAGATGGAAAAATAAATTTAAAAAATTTGATCAAGGCAAACAAAACTGAAGATTGGCTATATAATATGCTGAAAAAAAATAGTATATCTTCTACAAAGGATATATTAATAGCTCTTCTAGATTCAAAGGGAAAGTTTTATTATCAATTAAAAGAAAAAAGTAGCTAGGATGTGATTAAATGAAAAATACAATAATATCTTTCTCCATATTTATTTTAATGCTATTTTCTATAATATTCTCAATAAAATATTTAAATAACACCTGTATAAAATTACAAAATTTAAATGTTAAAATAGAGCAAGCTATTCAAGCAAATGACTGGGAGGAATCTTATAAAAATTCTGAACATCTTATGGCAGAATGGAAAAAATATTCATCAAAGTTATCTATCTTTTCAAACCATCATGAAATTGATGACATTAATAATGAGCTGTGGAAACTTCTTCATCATATAACATATAAAAACAAGGAAGAAGCCTTAATATCCATAGATATAATAAAAAATTCAATTTACAGCATACTTCATATTCAACAATTAAATATAGAAAATTTATTCTAATCAAGTGATTCTTGGGTTCAGGTAGAATTTTACTCATAAGAATGCTTTTCTCCCCATCTTAACCTCAGAAGAACTTACCCAGAAGCGCGGCAGTAATCACCCCCGCTTTGAAGAAGATGGAGGTGTCAGATAATTGCTGTCTTCAGATAAATGCATTATATTGAATATTATAGTAAAAATAAATTATTTATGATATACTATAAATGTATATATTATATATTTATAGTATATTGTTAAAGATATAGCATATACTTAATATCATAATAACCATGAATATTAAATTAAAAAAATTTTAAAAATTAGATTATGGAAAATACTAAATATTAATGTATAATGGAAATTGATTGTTAATAGTATTGGCATTTAAAATAACATTAAATATATATATTTTAAAAAAGGCATCTTGAAACAAATAAATAGTTGATATGGGAATCTATTTTACATAATAATATTTTAAAATAGATTTATTATCCTGCAATTATTATTTATTCTCAGATACCTAAAAATATTTTATTATTGAAAGGGTGAAATAAGAAATGGCATTAGTTACTACTAAAAAAATGTTTGAAAAGGCTTACAAAAGACATTACTCAATAGGTGCATTTAACATCAACAATATGGAAATAATTCAAGGGGTGGTAAATGGAGCTAAAGCTAAAAATTCTGCTGTTATTCTGCAATGTTCAGCAAGTGCAATGAAATATGCAGGACCAAAATACTTAAAAGCTATGGTAGATGCTGCTGTAGAGGATACTGGAATAGATATTGCCCTCCATTTAGATCATGGTCCAGATTTTGAAACTGTAAAATTATGTATAGAAACAGGCTTTACCTCTGTTATGTTTGACGGTTCACATTTAGACTATGAAGACAACGTATCTCAAACCAAACAAGTAGTAGACTATTCTCATTCTCACGGGGTAGTAGTAGAAGCAGAACTTGGTGTACTTGCAGGAATTGAAGATGAAGTATCTGCTTCAGATCATATATATACGGATCCAGAACAAGCTGTAGACTTTGTAAATAGAACGGGTGTAGATTCTCTAGCTATAGCCATAGGAACATCCCACGGAGCTTTTAAGTTCCCTCCAAACTTCAAACCTAAATTAAGATTTGATATATTAGAAAAAATACAGGAAAACCTTCCAAACTTTCCCATTGTTCTCCATGGAGCTTCAGCTGTAGATCCTAAAGCCGTGGAAACTTGTAATAAATATGGCGGAAACATAGCTGATGCCAAAGGAATCCCTATAGATATGCTTAGAAAAGCTTCTAGTATGGCTGTATGTAAAATAAATATGGATACAGACCTTAGGTTGAGCATGACTGCTGCTATAAGAAAAACTTTTGGAGATAGTCCAAAGGTTTTCGATCCAAGAAAATATTTAGGTGCTGGAAGAGATGCTATTCAAAAAGTTGTTGAAGATAAAATAGATAATGTTTTAGGATCAGCTAATTCCTTAGAAGAACTTATCTAGATGTGTTAGCTACGCTTATCTCCCACTTTGAAGAAAATAGGAGTATTAGCTAATTACCGCATTCGGATAAAAATTATATTAAAGGACTTTCCTAAATTCAGGAAAGTCCTTTATTTTTATTCAGTTCAATATATAAGTAATATATCTTTTAACAATTTTATTTTATTAAATTAATTATGCTAACTCACTTTTATGGTATAATGCAAAATAAGTGGTTTTATAAATGGAGTGAAATTTTATGAAGGAATATGAAACACGGATAATACGAATAGATCCTAAGAATATAAGAAATAAACTAAAAAAGGTTAATGCTTTAAAAGTTAAAATGGAAAATCAGATAAATGACATATATGATTTTGAAGATGGATTCTTAATAAAAAATAAAGGGTATGCTAGAATAAGAGTTGTAGAAGATCTAATACATAATTCTACTCATTATTATATGACTACTAAAAAACTTTTGAGTCAGGGAAAATATAAAATAATGGAAGAAAATGAAACAGAAATATTAAATATGGAAGCAGGCAAAAAAATTCTTCAATCATTAGGATTAAAATTATTACAATCTATAAAAAAATATAGAGAAAGTTATAAATACAAACATAGTTTAATTGAAATAGATATAAATGAAAGAGCTTTCTGTCCATTTCCCTATTTAGAAATAGAATCGACAAATGACCAGGAGTTTCATGAAATAGTAAATTTACTTGGTTATTCTTTAGAAGACACTACCTCAGAAACTATATATCAAATATTGGATAAAAATAAAAAAAGATAGGAAAATTATATGTTTGGTTATGTAACCCCTTGTAAAATGGAACTTAAAATAAAAGATTATGAAAAATTCAAAGCCTATTATTGTGGATTATGTATATCTATAAAAAATAATATAGGAAATATACCTAGAATTTCTTTGAACTATGATATGACTTTTTTAGCTTTACTTTTGGACTCATTAGAATGTGACAATCAAATTTATATGAAAAAACGATGCTTATTCCATCCTGCAAATAAAAAAATTATTTTAAAAGATAACGCTCCTTTAAAATATGCAGCTTTTTGTAATATATCTCTAAGCTATTTTAAAGTTTTAGATGATGTTTATGATGATAATTCTTTAAAGAGCAGAATAATGTATTTATGCTTAAAAAGATATTTAAGTAATATGCCTGATAACTTTAAAAACATTTTTGAAAATATAAAAAATAAGCTTGAAAATTTATATGCATTAGAAAAAAGTTCCCAAAATATATCTATAGATGTTTTATGCCACCCTTTTGGAGACCTTACAGGATTTATACTAAAATCTTATAATAATTGTAACGCTGCCAGGAAAGACTTGTATTTACTTGGATATAATCTAGGAAAATGGATATATATTATAGACGCATTGGATGACTTAAAAAAAGATATGCAGAAAAATAAATTTAATGCCATAAATATCTGCTTTAATGATAAAAATCTTTGTTATGAAAATTTCATAATAGAAATAATACCTAGAATAGATTTTATTTTAGGAACTTGTGCAGCACAATGCACAAATATTTTTAACAAGCTTCCTATAAAAAAAAATAAAGAATTAATTTATAATATACTACAATATGGACTTTTAGATAAAATGGATAGAGTATTTAAAAGGGGTGTTTACAAAAATGAAAAATCCATATGAAATACTAGAAATAAATGAAAATGCTTCACAAGAGGAAATAAAAAAAGCCTATAGAACTCTGGCAAAAAGATATCATCCTGATCAATATGGCAATAATCCACTTAGAGATTTAGCCGAAGATAAAATGAGAGAAATAAATGAGGCTTACGATTATTTAATGAAGAACCCATCAAAAGGTACATATAATAGTAGGAGTGATAATACTTACAACGGCTCTAACTCCTCAATTTATCAATCTGTAGAAAATGATATTTATAATGGTAATATTAGAAATGCAGAATCAGTACTTGTGGGAATTAAGACAAGAGATGCCCAGTGGCATTACCTTATGGGAATTTTAAATATGAGAAGAGCCTGGTATAATGATGCTTATAATAATTTAACTACTGCTTGTAGTCTTGATCCCAATAATTTTAAATATCAAAATGCCCTTAACAAGCTTAGAGGAATGAATAATTCCTATAGACAGCCTTATTACGATACTAGAAAAAGAGATGATATATGCAATATTTGTGCTACCTTATATTGTCTTGACTGTCTGTGTGATTGTGGGGATTGTGGAGGCTGTTAATATTTAAAGAAAGGATGAGTCCTATATGGTTCAAATTTCCAGTAATACCTCTTATATTGCCAAGGGCGGCCTGTTAACTACCATAGGCGTTGTTTTAGTGTACTTAAGCGGAATAGTTCCTTTAAACAAAACTTATTTACTGGCCCTATCTTCATTTGTCATACCTTTAGCTGTCATAATTACAAACAAAAAAACCGCTTTTATAATTTATATTTCAACTGCCTTGTTGTCCCTTTTAATATGTGGATTAAAATCAACAGTATTATCTTATGTGGCATTTTTCGGTCTTTACGGACTGGTTAAATACCACATAGAAAAACTCAAAAAACTACCTGTTGAAATTATATTAAAACTTTTATTTTTCAATTTTTGTTTATTAGTATTATTCTTATTATACAGCTTATTTTTTCCTGGACTTTTAAAAATAAAGTTTAATTTATACTTAATTATAATAGGAATACAAATAATATTTTTAATATATGATTATCTATTAACATTGTTTATAAATTATACTAATAAATATATACTAAAGGCCCTAAAATAAATGTGCTTTATTAAAATGAAACTATTGACATATAAATTTATGATGATATAATATTTAGTGTTGAGATTCACATAATATTGCCCATTCGCCAAATGGTAAGGCACCTGTCTCTGGAACAGGCATCTGTTGGTTCGAATCCAGCATGGGCAGCCAAAGAGAACTCTTGTTTTACGGGTTCTCTTTTAAAATAATTTTAAAATTATAATTTACTTTATTTAAGGGCAGCTCTTGACAAAAAGTCAATTACTATTATAAAATGTAAAATAATTCAATACTTAGCTTTGAAGAAGGAATAGTAGTATTTATATCACCAAAGAGAACTGTTGCAGGGTGAAAAACAGCGTGAATAGAATATGAACTCACCTTAAGAGCTTTATCTGAAAAAATCAGATACGGTAGAAACCGTTATTTATTTTGAGTGAAATCAATTTTATTGATTTAATTAGAGTGGTACCGCGGAAAGTAGTCTTTTCGTCTCTTATAGTCCTAAGAGATGAAAAGCTTTTTTATATTCTAAAACTATACTGAAATAAAAAAATGTGGAAGTCTAAATCAAGATTATTCAAAAGCTACTGTTTCTTATCTGATGTAATTCATTCGAACGCGCAATTAGCTAATACTTTCATTTTTTCACAGTAGGAGATAACCACTGTTACGCGCCTGGATAAGTTCTTCTAAGATTCAGACGGAGGAAAGCACTCCTTATAAACAAACTCCATCTGAATCCAAGAATCACTTGATCAAATCTCTTTAATCCACAAAAACATAAGTAAAAGGAGAAGATATTATGTACAGTACTAAAACAGATAAAAAATGGCAACAGAAATGGGACCAAACAAATATTTATACCTTTGATGAAAAAAATTTAGATAAAAAATTATATACTTTAGAGATGTTCTCTTATCCTTCTGGCAGTAATCTTCATGCAGGTCATTGGTTCAACTATGCCCCTGTAGATTCCTGGGCCAGAATGAAAAGAATGCAAGGATATAATGTGTTCCAACCAATGGGATTTGATGCTTTTGGTCTTCCTGCTGAAAACTATGCTATAAAAACTGGAATCCATCCAAAAGATTCTACTGAAAAGAATATTGATACCATGGAAAAACAGCTTAAATCCATGGGAGCTATGTTCAATTGGGAAAACGAGGTAGTCACCTGTCGTTCTGATTACTATAAATGGAATCAATGGCTATTTCTTCAATTGTATAAACACGGTTTAGCCTATAGAAAAAATGCTCCTGTAAACTGGTGTCCCAGCTGTAATACAGTACTCGCCAATGAACAAGTAAAAGAAGGTGAATGTGAACGTTGTGGTACAGAAGTTACAAAAAAGGATTTAACACAATGGTTTTTTAAGATCACAGACTATACTGAAGAATTGCTTAGGGATCTTGACAATATAGATTGGCCTGAAAAAACAAAAGCTATGCAAAGACACTGGATAGGTAAATCCACAGGTACAGATGTAACTTTTAAAGTATTAGATTCCAATATAAAATTTAATGTATTTACCACTCGAGTGGATACCTTGTTTGGTGTTACCTATGTAGTTATATCCCCTGAAAATGATTTAGTGGATAGTGTTACTAAAGAAGAATATAAAGACCAAATTGAAAAATATAGAGAAGCTGCTAAAAAACAAACTGACATTGAAAGACAATCAATTACCAGAGAAAAAACAGGTGTATTTACGGGTTCCTACGCTATAAATCCTATAAACGGAAGAAAAGTACCTATATGGATAGGAGATTATGTGTTAAACACCTATGGTACAGGTGCTGTGATGGCAGTTCCTGCCCATGACGAAAGGGATTTTGAATTTGCCACAAAATATAAATTACCCATTGAAAGGGTTATAGAAGGGGGTTCTTCCCTACCCTATGTAGAATATGGTAATATGATAAATAGTGATAAATTTAATGGATTATATACTCCAGAAGGTAAAGAAGCTGTAACCAAGGAATTAGAAAGTATAGGATTGGGTTCTGGAAAAACAAATTATAGATTAAGGGATTGGCTTGTATCAAGACAAAGATACTGGGGAACACCTATACCTATAATATACTGTAAAAAATGTGGTACAGTGCCAGTACCAGAAAGTGATTTACCAGTTGAACTTCCTTATAACGTACAATTTTCTCCTGATGGAAAATCTCCTCTTCTAAAATCAGAAGAGTTTATGAATACTACATGCCCTATTTGCGGCCAGTCTGCCAAAAGAGAAGCTGATACATTAGATACCTTTGTGTGTTCTTCCTGGTATTATTTAAGATATGCTGATAATAAAAATACAGAAAAAGCCTTTGATAAAGATAAAATAAATAAACTCCTTCCTGTAGATATGTATGTAGGTGGTCCTGAACATGCATGTATGCACCTTTTATATGCCAGGTTTATTACTAAAGCACTTAGAGATATGGGGTTTTTAAATTTTGATGAACCTTTTCTATCTTTAAGACATCAAGGACTAATACTTGGACCTGATGGTCAAAAAATGAGCAAGTCAAAAGGCAACACCATATCTCCAGATGACTGTATACAAAAATATGGTTCAGATGTATTTAGAATGTACTTAATGTTCGGATTTGACTACGCTGAAGGTGGTGCCTGGAACGACGACGGTATTAAATCCATGAGTAAATTTGTAGATAGAATTGAAAGAATTGTAGGAAATATAAAAGAACTTATAAATAGTGATGGAAACTTTAAAAATTCAATGGATACTGCAGAAAAAGAATTGAATTATTCAAGGAATTATTCAATAAAATCCGTATCAGAAGATGCGGGCAAGTTTCAATTTAACACAGCTATTGCCAGAATTATGGAATTTACAAATTCACTTTATAAGTATATGCAGGAAGATGCTAAAAATATATCTCTTTTAAGAGATGCTATACTTGATTTTATAAAAATAATAGCTCCTTTTGCACCTCATTTTGCGGAAGAACAATGGGAGGTACTAGGACAAAAATATTCTATATTTAATGAAAAATGGCCTGAATTTGACCCTAAAGCTTTAGTAAAAGATGAGGTAGAAATAGCTATTCAAATAAACGGTAAAATCAAAGCCAAAATAAATATACCTACAAATTTAAGTGATGAGGAAATAAAAGAATTATCTATATCCAATGACCATATTAAATCTCTATTAGAGGGAAAAAACATAAAAAAGGTTATAGTAGTAAAAGGAAGGCTTGTAAATATAGTAGTTAAACCTTAACCACCAGTTAACTGGTGGTTTTTTATTACTATTGTTTATAAATTTTAAGTAGTTTTTCTGTAGCTCTTAACAGATTTACCAACTCAAATACTTCTCCCTCTTCAATTAATTTATTTAACTGCCCTTGATACCGGGTTGCTTCAACTAGCTTGCCCATAGATGACAAAGTCAATATGTTATTCATTATATCAGAGATTAAATTTGATTTTACTTCAAATAATTTTTGGGCATCTTTTATTTCATCTTTAATTTCAAGCATCTGTTCATCCAGCTGAAATGCAGCATCTGCGGCATTTTTAAGTTTCAATTTAATGTGATCTGGTATATCTTGTTTATATTTATAATTTAAAGAATGTTCTATGGTGGCCCAAAAATTCATAGCAAGTGTTCTTATCTGGAATTCGGCTAATATTTCCATTTCACCCCCTGCCATATTAACGGGATACTTAATTATTACATGATAGCTTCTATAACCGCTTTCTTTTACATTATCTATATAATCTTTTTCATACATTATATTCATATCTTTTCTATTCCTCACTATTTGAACTACTTTCTCTATATCATCTACAAACTGACACATGATTCTTATGCCCGCTATATCTTCTATTTCATATCTAATCCTATCAAGCGGTATATTAAATTTATTAGCTTTCTCTAATATACTAGATATCTCTTTCACCCTACCTGTAACAAATTCTATTGGCGAATATTCATTTTTTCTTCTATATTCTTTTCGTATACTTTTAAATTTTACTTTCAATTCTTCTACAGCTTGGTCATATGGTATTAAGAATGTTTTCCATTCCCCTATAGCCATTATAAATTCACCTCCAACAGACAACTATGTATAATATCATTATACCAAATATATCAAAAATATATGATTTTAATCCATATCTTTGATATAATAATTATACTAACTAGTGGAGGTGATACAGACATGCTTGATAACACATTTTCAACTTCAAACACTTCAGAGAATAAAAGCCAACTATATGATGAAGATAAGCAAAAACTAATGCTTTATAATAAAAAAATAACTTGTCCCGTTTGTAGTACAGTATTTAATGCTAAGGCTATAAAAAAATCCTCATATAGAATATTAAAAAAAGACTCTGATTTTTTTATACGATATTTAATTATAAATCCATATTTTTATGATGTATGGGTATGTGATAGATGCGGTTATGCATCTATAAAAAGTGATTTTGAAAATTTAAGTGACTATGATGCAAATATAATAAGAACTGAAATTTTACCAAAATGGCATAGTAAACATTATCCTGAAGTATATAATCTAAATTTAGCAATACAAAGGTACAAACTATCTCTTTTAAATTATGATATCATCAAAGTCAGATCTAGCAAAAAAGCAATTAACCTGCTAAAACTAGCATGGATGTTCCGATTAAAAGAAGATAAAAAAAGTGAACTGGATTATTTAAATCATGCTCTGGAAAATTTCAAAAACGCCTACTATAATGAGAGTTTCCCTATATGCGGTATGGATAGATTTACTACTATGTACCTTATAGGTGAACTATGCAGACGTACTGATAAAGAAGACGAATCTTTAATATGGTTTGGACAAGTAATAACCGCTCCTACAGCATCACAAAAAATTAAAAATATGGCTCGTGATCAAAAAGATTTGATAAAAACCAATTTAGATGATACAAACTCTGAAGATAATTTAAAAGATAATAAAAAACAAAATATTTTTTCTAAATTTCACAAATAATACTTAAATCTTACAGGTTAAGTGCAAATTACTTTATTTTTGAAAATATTTTAACTTGTAGCATAACCTGTAATCTATTTCACATTATTCTTATTGGATTAAAATCTATATAATCTGCAGAAGTTACTATGTATTCTACTCCATTTATAAATCCTTTTACTGACTTTGAGAGAGATTCTCCATGAAGGTGTCCATATATAACTTTTTCTACACTATACTTTTCAAATATACACCTAAAATCAGAATGCATGAATTTTTCTCCTATAGGGGGATAGTGAATCATCACTATAAATTTGTCATATCCAGCTTTCACTGCGGAATTTAAAGAATTTTTTATTCTCAAAAGCTCTCTATTATATATTTTATCATCATGGGTTGAAAAATTTTCACTTCCTGGACAAAGCCATCCTCTAGTACCACATATGGCATAATCTTTATATACAAAAAAATTATTTTGTATAAAATCCATATCCCTATATAAACCATTTAATTTAGTAATGCTGCTCCACCAATAATCATGATTGCCCTTTACCATAATCTTTCTTCCAGGCAAGTTATGAATCCACTCTAAATCGCCAAAACCTGATTTTATATTCATAGACCAGGATATATCTCCTGCCACAAGTATTGTATCCTCACAGGTTATTTTATCAATCCAATTTTTTTTTATTTTCTTATCATGATCAATCCAATTATGTCCAAAGATATTCATTGGTTTATTTCCAGTTATATCCAAGTGTAAATCTGATATTGCAAATAACGCCACACAATCACCTTCTACTTATATTTTCGTCTACATCTACTACATAGGCTATCACTTTTGCCACTGCATCATATAGTTCAATAGGTATACTATTTCCTATATCCACATTACTCAAAAGATTAGTCAGTTCCTGGTCATAAACTATAGGTACATTGCTTTCCCTGGCTTTATTTAATATGTTATCCGCTATTTGTCCAATACCTGCGGCAGTAACCATAGGTGCTTCATAAGTTTGTTCATACTTTAAAGCTACTGCCTTTTTTCTCTTTTTCATAATATTCCCCTTATTTAATTCTCAGATGTTTTTTAGCTATCACAATCAAGCTCTGGTATTTAACATCCCTATGTCATTATCATCAAAAAATTCTCTACAGGTAGATATGTTCATCTCTTCTTTTTTTTCATGAAATGCAATATCTATATTATACCCTATGTTTGATAAACTCTCTAGTATTGTTTTATATCCCTGTTTCATGAAGCTTATCCACTCTTTATTACACTTAATATCTATATTCATATTGATATTATTCACTGTCAAATAAGCATCTACTATTCCCATATTTTCAGTACTTATAGATGTTATTATCTTCACATTAGTTGCATCTATTTTTTTCCCTTTTTTTCTATCATCTTTAATCATAAGCTTGCACTGATAATCCATATCATTTAAATTTATAGGCAAATCCATATAATAATAAGAATTAGATATGGTGTTAAATAACTTAAAATCATTTACGCTGCTATTTAATTGAGAAATTATATTTTTAGAAAATTTATTTTCACTATCATTATTTTGTTCTAAAAATGTTCTTATTATATCTTTCATTTCATCTGTTTTCATATTTATCTGCTCTTTTATATGATTTACCATTTCATCCATATTACCTGCAATCACATTTAAATCTTTAGAAGTTCGAGACGTTGTTCCTTTTTCCTTTTCAAAATAGTTAAGTATATTATCTAATTTCCCTTTAATCTCCTCTTCCTGTATATCTTTAGGACTAATATTTTTATTTATATCTAACGATTGATTATTTTTAGTCTGTGATTTATCTTCACCATTGATACTTTTTATTTCATCTGAGAATTCATTTGGTTTATCTATATTTTCTGTCATTATACTAGGTCTTAAATCTGTATTTGATTTTTCTCCATCTGCATAAGTAACTTTTCCATCTGTATTTAAATTACCTACTATATTGTCTTGCTGTTTTTTATATATACCAGATTTTTTTGCATTTTCAGTATTTTCTATGCTCTTATAAGTTAATTCATCAGCTTTCAAAATATCCCCTAAATATTTTACTTCATTATATATAGTACCCTCCTGTTTAAACACTTTATTAAAGCTTTTTATATTATCTTCATTTAATTCTATATTATTTTCTAGTAGAATAAATAAGTCTTCTTTACTTATATTTTTTAGTTCACTAAAGAAATTTTTAAGGGTATCTTTTATAAAATTTCCTTTTTGGCTATCAGATTCTACATTTTTACTAAGTAAATAATTTTTTATAAATGTATCTTCTTCTGTAGGATTTTCTTTTATTTTGTTTATAAAATCTATCATGGTTTTTATATCGGAAATATTTTCCTTAGTAAGTGGTATTTCACTTTTAACCATTTTCTCTATAATGTCATAATCTTCACTGTTTAAGTTAAGGGAATTTTCCTTAATAAAAAGTTTTATGGAATCTTTGCTTTGATTTTGCCGTTCTTCTTCTGCAGTAACAATTTTTAATTTTAGCTTTTCATTTTCAAATCCCTCTACCTGAAGCCTTATAAGCTTATTTTCTACAATATTTTCAGGATTATCTATTTGAGCTGAAAATTTCCATCCATCTAAGAGTTTTAAAAGTATTTCTCCTGTATATTTATTTAAATTCAGTACTTTAGCAGAAAATTTCTCTCCTATTTCAAAAGATAATTTTGCAGATATTTGTTTGTTATTCATATTATATACACTATTTATATTCCATATTCCCGCCAACTTAATCACCCTTTATAATTTATTAAAAATGTCTCCTAATTAAAATTATATAGATTATCGTATAGAATTACTATTTTATAAAGTCAAAATACAATAAAAAAATCTGGATACATGTCCCAGATTTTTAGTTGCCATTTTGTGCTAAATTTTTACTTTTTCAGAGTTCTTTATTTTATTATGTTCCTGCTTTAGCAGAGGTGAAACACTCTTGTAAAGAACTAGTGTTAAAATGGTAAGAGTTATACCTTTTAACAAGTTAAATGGAACAATAGCCAGTAATACAAATGTATTCAAATCCGTTATGCTGCTGTTTATTTTTGCTGCCATGTCCACCATTGCACTTATAGGAAAATTAAGCGCTCTCTCATAAAGCGGAAGCAATATGAAATAATTCAAAAGTCCTGCTACCACTGACATTGCAATAGTGGCTACCCCTAAACTGATTACTGCCACCTTTTTGGTCTTATGTCTGTTATATATATACCCCGCTGTAAAAACTAAAACTGATCCTACTGCAAAGTTTGCAAGTTCTCCTACAAATGCAGTTTTACCATTGAATATTCCATGAAGTACATTTTTTAAAAACTCTATAGCAATCCCAGCACCAGGTCCTAATGCAAAAGTTCCAATTAAAGCCGGCAAATCGCTTATATCCATTTTTAAAAATGTTGGAAATATAGGAATTGCAACTTCTATGAACATAAATAAAAATCCTATTACACCTAACAATGATACCTTCACTAATCTGTTTAATTTACTACTGCTCATTTTAAATACCCTCCTAAAATATCAAGTATAATCTCCTAGGTGAATAATCAAGTAATTCTTAGATTCAAGCGGAGTTTGCTATAGAGAAATACTTACTTCCATCTGAAGCTTATTAACAGTATTCTTAGTGTCTTTAACACTTAGAATACGTTATCCTTTAGGGGAAGAACTTATCCAGGTGCGTACCAGTGCTTATCTCTCACGTTAAAGAAGATGGGAGTATTAGTACTGGTGGCATTCGGATAAAATAAAAAAACCCGGCAAAAATACCAGGGCTAATAAACATACCATTCTATCTTCTCCCATCCAGACTTTACTGTCGGCTTCAGAATTTCACTGAATCATGCTGCACACGCAACTCGCGGGCTATACCGCCGGTGGGGAATTTCACCCCGCCCTGAAGATTATATTTTAATTTTTATAAGTTTATTATAATACTTTTAACGACAAAATTCAATGCATTGTTAAAATAATTTTTATCTATTAATAAATATTTATGACTAATTATGTTAATTTCATATTCATTTTTCTGCTATTTCATGCTAAGTGCAATTCTTTTTCTTTTTTCATCTACTTCAAGTACAGTTACATTTACAACATCTCCTATCTTAACTACATCTAGTGGATGCTTTACAAATTTATCAGACAGCTGACTTATATGTACTAAACCATCCTGGTGAACACCTATATCTACAAAAGCGCCAAAATCTGCTACATTTCTGACTGTACCTGTAAGTGTCATTCCTGTTTTAAGCTGGTTTATATCAACTATTCCTGTTTTCAATATAGGTTTTGGCAGTTCCTCTCTTGGATCTCTCCCTGGCTTCTTTATTTCTTTCATTATATCCTTTAAGGTAGGAATACCTATATCAAGTTCCCGTGATACATTATCTATACTAATCTTTTCAACTCTATTTTCTATATCTACAAGACCGCTATTTTTCAAGTCTTTATCACTGTACCCAAGGGTCTTCAAAAGCTTTTTAGCAGCACTATAGGATTCTGGATGTACTGAGGTATTATCAAGGGGTTCATCACTTTCCATAACCCTTAAAAATCCTGCACATTGTTCAAAAGCCTTTGCTCCCAGTCTTTTAACTTTTAAAAGCTCTTTTCTATTTTTAAACTTACCATTCTCTTCTCTATAAGCTACAATATTTTCGGCTATAGCTGAATTTATTCCAGATATATAAGATAGTAAAGAAGCCGTTGCCATATTTAAATCTACTCCCACGCTATTTACACAATCCTCTACAATACCCTTTAGAGACTCATCTAATTTTTTTGGTGAAACATCATGTTGATATTGGCCTACCCCTATGGATTTAGGATCTATTTTCACAAGTTCCGCCAGAGGATCCTGCAGTCTTCTTCCTATGGATATAGCTCCTCTCAGTGATACATTTATATCGGGATATTCTTTTGCAGCCAGTTCCGAAGCAGAATATACAGAAGCTCCAGCTTCTGATACCACCACATAATAAACATCCTTATTTTTTCCTTCTTTTATTTCTTTTATAAGTCTGCCAATTACTTCTTCTGATTCTCTACTTGCTGTACCATTTCCAAGAGATATCACACTAACATCATATCTATACACTAAATTCTTTAATATCTTTAGAGAACCTTCTACATCATTTTGAGGCGCTGTAGCATAAACTGTAGCAGTATCTAGAAGTTTTCCCGTATCATCTAAAACTGCTATTTTACATCCCGTTCTAAATCCAGGATCATATCCAAGCACATTTTTTCCTTTTATAGGTGGCTGCATTAAAAGTGCCTTTAAGTTGGCCTTAAATATCTTTATAGCACCTTCTTCTCCCATATCTGTGAGTTCAGATCTTATTTCCCTTTCAATAGAAGGATATATAAGTCTTTTTAAAGAATCCTCTACACTTCTTTCTATGTAACTATCAGTTACTTTATTTCCCTTTAGACATTCTCCTTTTAAGTATTTTATTACTTTATCCATATCACAGGTTATCTTTACAGACAAAATTTTTTCTTTTTCTCCTCTATTTATAGCAAGTATTCTGTGAGGAGGTATGGACTTTACCGTTTCATGATAATCATAGTACATTTCATAAGGATTTGGTTCATCATTTTCCCCTCTTGTTTCAATGTTTCCGTTATCTTGAACAAATTTTCTTATCCACTTTCTATATTTTGCCTCATCAGATATAATTTCACTTATTATATCCATAGCTCCCAGAAGAGCATCTTCTATAGAATTTACTCCCTTTTCTTCATTTACAAATTTTTCTGCATACTCTTCTATATTGCCTTTGAAATTGCCGTCTAACATTATCTGTGCAAGTGGTTCCAGTCCTTTTTCTTTGGCAATAATAGCTCTTGTTCTCTTCTTTGGTTTATATGGCCTATATAGATCTTCAACTTCTGTTAAAGTATTGCAATTCTCCAGAGATTTCTTTAATTCTTCTGTGAGTTTCCCCTGTTCTTCTATTATTCTTATTACATCCTCTTTTCTAGCCTTAAGATTTCTAAGATATGTAAGCCTTTCTGCCAGTTTTCTTAAAGTGACATCACTCATACTTCCTGTTAATTCTTTTCTATATCTGGCTATGAAGGGAACTGTATTACCTGAGTCCAATAATTCTATTACATTATTTATATATTTTTCATTTACGTCTAACTCTCTAACTAGTATGTCTACTATATCGTTCATTTTAACCTCCCGATGAATCCTATTGATTTTGCTTAATTTGTCTAAATATGTAAACAATTAATTTTTCAGTTAACTTAAAATAAAAGCTTTATAAATTTATGTTAAACTAGCTAAAAATATATTACAACAGTTGAATGGACTTTTGCAAATTAATATATTTAAGAATCATTAATTTGAAGTAAAAAATATAAACTATTTGGTCTTATAAGAATATAAATGAGATTATCTTTATAATGTTCGAATACTACTCTGCCTCCCAAATTCCCTGTTGCACAAATTTTAATGCCTTCTCTTGAGCCTTTTTTACGATATTATGATTATATCCTATAACAGCTGCCATTTTATTTTTTCTCCTTGTTATAATTTTAAGGTCTAAATATTACTTATAAATAGCCTTAATAGGATCCAAGTTTGCTGCCTTATATGCCGGAATTATCCCAAAAATTATTCCCACAGTAATAGATGTAATAGATGACCCTATTAATATTCCTATGGTTATAACTGGATTAAATGGTAAAAATACTCCTAAAATTAAGGATATCAAATATCCTATACCTATTCCAATGATTCCTCCTATACCTGTAATAAATATTGATTCTATTAAAAACTGTAATAGAATTGTACCTGGTTTTGCACCTATAGCTCTTCTAATACCTATTTCACGACGGCGTTCTGTAACAGATACATACATTATATTCATTACTCCAATTCCACCCACAAATAAAGATATTCCTGATACAACAGCTATAAAAATAGTTATACTGCCTATTATTTTTTCAAAAGCTTTAGAAACAGCTTTAGGGTCCCCCTTAGTATAACTTCCTTTTACATCTGGGTGAAGAGTTTCTAGTTCTTTTTTTACTTCTTTAAATACGGAGTCAGAGCTGAATCCCTGCTTAATTTTAACATCAATTGAAGAAATTGATATATCATTTTCTAAAAGTTTCTTTGCAAATTTAGGCACATAATCATATTGCATAGACAATAAACCTGAACTTCCATTTTCAATGCCAATAACTTCAAAAAACTCATCCTTTATTTTAATTCCCTTTCCAATTCCCTTATTTACGTCTTCTCCGAACAATGCTTTAGCGTGATCTTTTGAAAGCACCACCACATAATGCTTAAACTCATCATCTTCCTCGGTTATGCCTCTTCCTGCCACAACGCCTGAACTCTTATCATAGTCATTTATCATCAGGTAAGACTGTTTGTCAAAAAAAGTTGCATTTTCAGTAACTCCTACCAGGCCTTCTAATCCGCTGCTGCTCTTACTAACTTGTTCTACACCATCAACATTTTTAAGAGATTGAAAGTCCTTATATTCAAATGGTGTATCTACTTTCGTAGAATCTACATCTGAAGGTTCAAAATTAACAGTAATAGTATTTGCCCCCACATCACTAGTGGATTGATTTACCTGTGCTTTTAACCCTTCTCCAATAGAAAGAATAATAACCACAGAACTTATTCCAATAATTATTCCTATCATGGTTAAAAAAACTCTAAGCTTATGTGTACGTAAACTTAAAACTGCACTATATATAAGTTCCCACAAATTCATATATTATCCTCCTCAGAAAAAATACCGTCTTTGAGAAAAACACAATGAGTAGCGTATTTTTTAAGATCACTATCATGAGTTACCATTATAATAGTTCTATTTTGTTTATTAAGTTTAACCAATATATCAATGATTTTTAGACCGGTTTTCCAGTCCAGTGCACCTGTAGGCTCATCTGCCAGAATAACATCGGGCTCATTAACAAGTGCTCTGGCAATTGAAATACGCTGTTGTTGCCCCCCAGATAACTCATTTGGATAACTTTTAAATTTTTCCTCAAGTTCGACATCTTGAAGACTTTTTTTTACCATGTCAATTCTTTGCTCGTTACTATATCCTCCATGATACAATAGTGGAAGTTCAATGTTTTGAGCCACTGTTAAAGATTCAATTAAATAAAATTGCTGAAATATAAAACCAATATGACTATTTCTAAATGAGCAACGCTGGTTTTCTGTCATTTTCGTAACATCTTGTCCATTGAATAAATAACTTCCTTCATTGAAATTATCAAGAAGTCCTAGAATATTCAACAAAGTGGTCTTTCCACTACCTGACTTTCCCATTACAACCACAAATGAACCTTGTTCCACTCTAAAATCAAGATTCTTTAAAATATGACAGCACTCTTTATCCTGTTCATACCACTTACATAACCCTTTAACTTCCAGAAGATGTTGTGTCAATGCTGTCCCCTTCTTTCATTTCACTAGATGGATTTTTCATAATTTTATCATTAAAATCTAAACCACTTTTCACCTGCACATATGTATTATTATATTTTTCAACCCTTACACGTACTTTTCTTAATTTTTTATTTTTTACAAGCCATACAGATTTATGTCCATTATCATTAAAAACTGAGGATACTGGAATTTTGGGCAGTTCACTTTCATCCACCGCAGTTCCCTGAATATGAAAACCTGCATATATGCCCTGCTGATTGTTTATATCAATATAAACAGGGTAATAAGACACACTGCTTCCTGTAGTTTGTGTTAAGTTTGAGGCTGAAGCCCCTTGAATGGACTGTGCTTGTGATGGTTCAGTGCTAATGGAACTAATAGTACCTTTAAATTCTTCATTTGTACCATACACAGTAATCTTTATTTTTTGATTTTCTTTAAGTTTTAACACATCTTTTTCACTAACACTAGCTACTACCTGCATTTTGGGGTCAATCAATGTCAAAATAATTTTATTAGTACTATCTTCATTATCTGATGTCATTGAAACAATACCATCAAAAGGAGCGGAAATTGTGGTATATCGTTTATCTTTAATATTGTTTAACTGTTGTTTTAAACTTGTCTTCTGACTATTGATTTCAGAAATTTGAGCACTATTTTGTACATTTGCCATGGATTTTGCTTGAGCCTCAATACTGTTAAGCTGCTGGGTGAGAGTGTCATACTGCTCTATCATCTGGTCATTCTTATAGGTAAATAAAGTTTGTCCTTTTTCTACCTGTTCTTTATCCTCCACATTTATTTTATCAACGGTTCCCTTAGTTGCATCTTCAGTAAAATTTAATTTTCTGAAATATTGAACCTCTCCGTCTAAAAATATATTCTGCTGTGCTGGAATAGTATATATATCAAATAATGAATCATTTTTATGTGCATTTCGTTTATTATAATTTAAAAAAAGTGTTACAACAAACAATATAATAATTACACCAACAGCAGAACCAATAATTAATATTTTTTTTCTATCTTTCATAAGTCCATCCCTTTCTCTGCATTCGAATCATCAAAATTGCCGCATATTAAAGTTACTTTAGAGTTTTAAATAAGAGTGTAAAGATATAATCATAACAAGTATACAGGAAATTGCAACAATAGCAAAACTTTTCTTTTTTGAAATCTTTCCAACTATGGATACGCCTATAGTCAATAATACTATCTGCCATATATTGAATATATCAAAGTTATCTAAAAATCCATTTAGTAATGTAGGTTTAGTTAATGCTTTTACCCCTAAAGGGTTACTTGTGATGGCCATATACAACCATTTTATAATTTTACCAATAGTTATAGACAGCATACTTAAACAGTATACAGATACAATCTGTTTGTATTTTATTTTAGAACCAAAAATTCTAGCCAGCCCCATGTAAACCAATGATACTAAATATATACCTATTATAGTAGTTATTATAATAGTTACAGTCTGTATAGGTATTGAGGTTGCATATTCTATAGATTTTTCTATAAGTGCTTGAGATGTACCAGCCGCTGCTTCTTTAAATTTATCCGTAATTGATTTTTTTAAAATATCTATAGAAGTAGTCATTTGCATGATTCCGTAAATTATATTGATTAAAATAATTAAAAGCATAGTCCATAAATACTTAGGTTTTTCTATAAATTCACTAAAAATAATCCCTGGTTTCTTGAAAAAATAAATAATTTTTTTGTCAATACTTAAAGCTTTTTCATTTTCTTTAATATCCATAAGAATTCCTCCTAATTTCATTTTTCAAATTACATATTCTACATAATGCTGTATAATCCCTCCTTTAATTCTATAATATCATCAAAAGCCTAACTAAAAAGACTTATTCAATATATATGGCAAAATCCACTCAGACAAAAATAGCTTCGGATAAATAATAAAAGACGCCCTCAGGTCGCAATGCCTTCAGCATCTTTTTACTATTTAACACCTTGTTGCTTTAAATAACCCTTTATAAAATTATCTATATCACCATCCATTACAGAAGTTATATTACTGGTCTCTACACCGGTTCTATGATCCTTTACCAAATTATAAGGATGAAATACATAGGATCTTATCTGACTTCCCCATCCCATATCTTTAAGTTCTCCTGTAAGGTCTTCTATTTTATCCTTGTGTACCCTTTCTTTCAATTCCACTAATTTGGCCTTTAAAATTTTTAATGCTTGTTCTTTATTGTAATGCTGGCTTCTTTCATTTTGACACTGTACAACTATTCCCGTAGGTATGTGGGTTATCCTCACAGCAGATTCAGTTTTATTTACATGCTGCCCTCCTGCACCTCCTGACCTAAATGTGTCTACCCTTAAGTCTTCAGGTTTTATTTCTATATCCTGATCAGCTGTAAGTTCAGGAAGTACCTCCACAGATGCAAAGGAAGTCTGTCTTTTACCGTTGGCATTGAAAGGAGATATTCTAACCAAACGATGAATTCCTTTTTCACTTTTCAAATATCCATAAGCAAATTCCCCAACAATGCTAAGAGATACACTTTTTATGCCTGCATCTTCTGCTTCAAGCATATCCATGGTATTTACCTTATATCCCATTTTTTCTGCCCATCTTGTATACATTCTAAGAAGCATTTCAGTCCAATCCTGTGCATCTGTGCCACCGACTCCTACATGTAAATTTAATATGGCATTATTTTTGTCATATTCTCCACATAAAAGTATTTCTGTTTTAAATGTTTCAACTTGAAATTCTATATCCCTTATATCCTTTATAACTTCTTGAAAGGATATACTGTCTTCCTCTTCCTTTATAATTTCCAATAAAATCCTAGCATCTTCTATACTCTGTGACAATAAATCATATCTATTTAGTATACTCTCTAAATTTTTTTCTTCACTGGCTATTTTCTGGGCGTTATCTATATCATTCCAAAAATTTGGTTCTTGCATCTTTGCCTGCAGTTCCTCTATCTTATTTTTTAAATTATCTAAGTCAAAGAGACTCCCTTATTTCTTTTATAGTTTCTTCTAATTCATTTAGTTTACCAATAGTTTCTTCTAATTGAAGTAACATCTAATCACCTTCCAATTTTAAACAGTTCTTCCACAGCAATTTTTATACTTCTTACCACTGCCACATGGACAAAGATCATTTCTTCCTACAGTCTTTTCCTTTTTTACAGGTGTCTTCTTCATAGAATCCGCTTCCTGATTTGTAATAACATTTTTAACTACTCTTTCTCTTTCTGGAGCTCTTTCAATTTGTACATGCATTAGATATTTTACCGTATCCAATTTGATATTATAAATCATTTCCTCAAACATTTCACTGCCTTCGAATTGATATGCCTGAGCTGGCTCCTGCTGCCTATAAGCTCTAAGTCCAATAGCCCTTTTCAGATGTTCCATATCATCTATATGATCCATCCATCTTGTGTCAACAACTCTAAGTAGTATAACCCTTTCAATTTCTCTCATCTGTTCTGAAGTAAATTCCATTTCTTTTTGTTCATAGATTTTTTGGGCTATATCTACAAATTTATCTTTAATGGCCTCATTAGAAAGATTTATAATATCTTCTTTTTTAACAGAACCTTTAGACACGTATACATCTTCCATATATTCAATCAATTTTACTATTTCATCCTCAAAATCCTCTTCTATTCCAGATATATGGGAATCCACAATTGAATTTATTAAACTCTTTATCATATCCTGTATATCATTTTTCAGGTCTTCTCCTTCAAGAACTTGAGATCTTTGTTTATATATAATTTCTCTTTGTTTATTTATTACATCATCATATTGAAGCAAAGTTTTCCTTATGTCAAAATTGTTTCCCTCTACTTTTTTCTGTGCATTTTCTATGGCATTTGAAACCATTTTACTTTCTATAGCTTCATCATCTTTAAGTCCTAATTTTTCAACTATACCTTGTAATCTATCTGAGCCAAATATTCTCATAAGATCATCTTCAAGGGACACATAAAATCTTGACATACCTGGATCTCCCTGACGTCCAGAACGTCCTCTCAATTGATTATCAATTCTTCTTGATTCATGTCTTTCACTTCCTATTATTTTTAATCCACCTAAGGCAACTACTCCTTTTCCAAGCTTTATATCTGTACCACGGCCTGCCATATTGGTTGCTATGGTAACAGTTCCTTTTTGCCCTGCATAGGAAATTATATCAGCCTCTTTTTCATGAAACTTTGCATTTAAAACCTGATGAGGTACTCCTTTTTTCTTTAACATATCTGAAAGTAATTCAGATTTTTCTATACTTACTGTACCCACAAGTACTGGCTGCCCTTTTTTATAGGTTTCATATATTTCATCGGCTATAGCTTTGAATTTGCCTTTTGCACTCTTATACACTACATCTGGATAATCTTTCCTAACTATAGGCTTGTGAGTAGGTATAACTATTACATCCAATCCATATATGTGTCTGAATTCATTTTCTTCTGTCTGTGCAGTACCTGTCATACCAGACAACTTATTAAATATTCTAAAGTAATTTTGATAAGTAATTGTAGCTAAAGTTTTAGATTCCCTTTCTACTTTAACTCCTTCCTTTGCTTCTATGGCTTGATGAAGTCCGTCACTATACCTTCTACCCTCCATCATTCTTCCTGTAAACTCATCTACTATAAGCACTTCTCCATTTTTTACCATGTAGTCTTTATCTCTTTTCATTATATAATTTGCTTTCAAAGCTTGCACTACATAGTGTTGTATTTCCATATTTTCTGGATCTGCATAATTTTCAAGACTAAAAAAAGTCTCTGCTTTTTTTATTCCCGTATCATTAAGCATTACTGCATTTGCTTTTTCATCTACTTTATAATCTTCTTTTTCTAAAGATTTAGCAAATCCATTGGCAATATTATAAAATTCTGTTGACTTTTCTCCTTCTCCAGAAATAATAAGTGGCGTTCTAGCTTCATCAATTAAAATTGAGTCAACTTCATCTACTATAGCAAAGTTTAGTTTTCTTTGAACTCTCTCTTCTTTATAGATAACCATATTATCTCTCAAATAATCAAACCCAAATTCACTATTAGTTCCATAAGTTATATCACAATTATAGGCTTCCTGTCTTTGGGATTGACTCATATCATGCAAAATAACTCCTACTTTAAGTCCTAATGCTTCATATATAGGTGCCATAGTATCTCTGTCTCTTTTTGCAAGATAATCATTTACCGTAATTATATGAACTCCTTTGCCTGTAAGCGCATTCAAATATGCCGGTGCAGTAGCAACAAGAGTTTTACCTTCCCCAGTTTTCATCTCTGCTATTCTTCCCTGATGAATAACTATTCCACCTATGAGCTGCTCTCTGTATTGTTTTAGTCCCACAGTTCTAAATCCTACTTCCCTAACAACTGCAAAAGCTTCAGGCATTATTGAATCTAAAGATTCTCCTTTAGAAATTCTATCCTTGAATTCATCCGTCTTTGCCCTCAACTGTTCATTAGTTAATGCCTGTATTTTTAAATCTAAACCATCTATTTTATCAACTATAGGTATAATTCTTTTTACTTCTCTTTCGCTATATGAACCAAATATTTTTTGAAAAAGTTTCATTTTTTTCATCCTCACCCGTTAAATTTTATAAAAAAGTACATCTTTTAAATTATATCATCTAATTATATGCTATTCAACTTAAACACTGATTAATTACTGTATATCTTGAATTATAAAGAGAGGAAGCTCTGCTTCCTCCCTGTAGTTAACCTCTAAAATTCCGGTTCTATCAATCCATAATTTCCATCTCGCCTTTTATATATCACATTTACATCTCCATTATCAGCATCTCGATATACAAAAAAGCTATGACCTAAAAGTTCCATCTGAAGAACTGCTTCTTCTGATGACATAGGCTTTACTGCAAATCTCTTAGTTTTCACTATTTTATGTTCCTCGTTATCAGTTTCTTTCTCATCTGGTATAAACTGAAACCTTAAAGATTCAGAATTATTTCTCTTTAAAAGTTTTGTCTTTTGTTTTCTTATCTGTCCTTCTAATTTATCTAGAACTAAGTCAATTGAAGCGTACATATCATCATTTTCTTCTTCTCCTCTTAGTATAACCCCACCAAAGGGAATTGTAACTTCAATCCTCTGTCTGTTTTTTTGTACACTTAACGTAACATGAGCTTCTACATCAGGGTTGAAATACTTATCAATTTTAGATAACTTTTTCCTCACTGCATTTTTCAATGCATCTGTTAGCACAATATTCTTTCCATTCACAGTTATTTTCATATTTCCAGCCCCTTCCTTATCGTTATCCTTGGCATATACTTATGTAAAGGATAAATTTTATAAAATTATATTACGAAATTATTATTAATTGTTAACTACATTTTAATACTGTTACCCATAAATTACAATAGAGTTTAATAGCAAATTAACAAAAATTTAGTTTTATCATTTTATCAATGTTTTAAAAATGCCAAATAAAAAATAAGTACCGGTTTTATACCAGTGCTTATTTTGAGATACTGAAGTATTATTTTTACATTTATACTTCTACAATCCATCCCTTAGGGGCCTTTACATCTCCAAATTGAATCCCATAAAGTGTATCATAAAGTTTTCTAGTTACAGGGCCTACTTCTGTTTCACTATAAAATACATGAAGTTCATTTTTATATTCTATACCTCCAATAGGGGTTATTACAGCTGCCGTACCACATGCTCCAGCTTCAGCAAACTCATCTATTTTATTTATATAAACATCTCTTTCCTCAACCTGCATGCCTAAATATTCCTTAGCTATATATAATAAAGAATACTTCGTGATGCTAGGCAATATAGATGGTGACTTTGGTGTTACAAATTTGTTATCTTTAGTAATTCCGAAAAAATTCGCAGCTCCTACTTCTTCTATTTTAGTATGGGTAGCGGGATCAAGATATATACAATCTGCAAAACCTCTCTTAGCAGAATTTTCATGAGGAAGTAAGCTTGCAGCATAATTTCCTCCAACCTTTGCTGCTCCTGTTCCATATGGTGCTGCTCTATCATAATCTGAAATTGTAAAGTTAACAGGTGTAACTCCTCCTTTAAAGTAAGGTCCTACCGGGCAACAAAACACGCAAAATATGTACTCTTCTGCAGGTTTAACTCCAATGTTATCCCCCACTCCTATTACAAATGGTCTAAGATAAAGAGTAGCCCCTGTGCCATAAGGTGCAACATAGCCTTCATTAGCTTTTGCAACCTGGGTACATGCACTAATAAACTTTTCTTCTGGTATTTCAGGCATTAATAAACGTCTGCAGCTATTATTTAGTCGTTTTGCATTTTGATCCGGCCTAAATAATTGTATTTTTCCATCCTTTCTACGATAACATTTCAATCCTTCAAAACATTGTTGTCCATAATGGAGTGCTGGTGAACCTTCACTTATAGTAAGCATATTATCTTCTACTAGCTTTCCATCGTCCCAGCTGCCACCTTTCCAAACAGAAATATATCTGAAATCCGTTTTGATATAGTCAAATCCCAGCTCATTCCAATCAATATTTATAGTCTTGCCCATGTTAATCCTCCTTTAGATTTAAAATAATATTTTACACTGATACTTTTATATTTTTAAAAAATATCCTGTACTATTTATTAAAACTTTTTTTACTTATTATAGTACTTTAACTAATAAAAGTATACACCACAATCTACTCATAATATTAAATTATACTCCATTAGTATATAAAATTTAATTGTTTTTTGACATTCCATTCAAATTATTATATATTAATTTACATAGAATTATATATAAATGTTTAAAATATATTATGACGAAATTGTACAAAATATTTATTTTGTATAATAACTAGCTAAGGAGAATAATTATGTCAAGAAATAATGAAAGTAAAATTAAATATTTAACACAACAAGAAGCATATTCTCTTTTTAAAACAATTGAGAACACTTACACTTCTCATTCTCTTAGGGATTTAGCTATCTTTAGAATAGCTTATAGATGCGGTTTAAGAGTTTCTGAAATTGCTTTATTAAAATTGCAAGATTACAATGCTTCAAAAGGTGAACTTTACTGTAGGCGACTTAAAGGCAGTAATAATAACACTTTAAGATTAGATTCTAAAACTAAATATATTCTAGATAAATATATTGTTGAAAATAACATAACTTCAACCTCCCAGGTATTATTTTCAAGTCAAAAAAATAATCCAATTTCAAGACAGACCTTGGATTATCTTATGAAAAAATACTGTTCAATGGCTGGCATTGAAGATAAATCCAAACACCATTTCCATGCTTTAAAGCATACAACTGCTGTCCATTTGGCTGAATCTGATATGGACATAAAGGAATTACAATGGTGGTTGGGTCATAAATCCGTTTCCAATACAGAAATATACTTTCAATTTACAACTAAGCAACAAGATAGAATGTATGCAAAATTAGATGAAAAAAGTGAAATGGTATAATTTTTATTAATTGCTTTCCCTCTTATACACAAATATAATAACACTTTATGAAATGTAGGGTTTTCTATTAAGATATAGAAATCCTACATTTTAATATTTGTTAACATTATTAACTAAATTTTCAAAAAATACAAATTTAATTAATTAATATAACACTATATTGTAACAGTATAAACATAGAATAATAAATATCAAGTGATTCTTAGGTTCAGATGGAATTTGCTTGAGGAATACTTTTCTCCATCTGAAGCTTAAAAGAACTTATCCAAATGCAAGCAGTGCTTATCCCACACTTTGAACAAGTTGGAGATTATCTAATTCCAGCGTTTGGCTAAAATATTACATAAAGATGGAGTTTAATATGAATTTAAAAAATTGTAGGGAAGATTATTTTGACAACTTAAAACTATTATTAACTATTCTTGTAGTAGTTGGACATACCATAGAACCTCTAATAAACTCACATTTAAATATTAAATTATTATATGTATTTATATACTCTTTCCATATGCCTTTATTTGTTTTTATTTCAGGATATTTTTCAAAAAATATCAATAATGAAGAAAAACTTTTTTCTAAAATTAATAATATTTTTGTACCCTATGTTATTTTTCAATTATTATATTCTTTATTTAATATTTACATTCTAAAAGCACAAAACTTCAAAATTACTTTAGTTTATCCTTATTGGATTACATGGTATCTTCTTTCTCTATTTACATGGAATCTTGTATTACCTTACTTTTCCAAAATTAAATACTGCATTATAATTTCACTTCTTATTTCTATATTATGTGGATATGATACTAACGTTGGATATTATTTGAGTTTATCAAGAACCATAACATTTTTCCCTTATTTCTTAATGGGATACTTTACCCAAAAGCGCCACATAACTATTATTAAACAATACTTTGTAAAAAAATATGCGGTTTCAACTTTACTAGCCATTTTTTTCTTATTATATTTAATAAATAATAAAATCAATTATAAATGGTTCTATGGTAGTCTTTCCTATTCACAATTAAATGACTCCATATATCCTAATTGTATTATTCGCACAGCTATATATATATTAGCCATAATTATATCTATTTGTATATTAACATTAATTCCAGATAAAAAATTCTTTTTTACTCATCTAGGTTCTAGAAGTATGACCGTATATTTATTTCACGGTTTTATTATAAAGTTATTGCTTAAATATAAATTTTTCGATTACATAGAATCCTTCAGAACCGAAATATTTATTATTATACTTTCATTTTTTATTGTTATAATTCTCTCTTCCAAATATATTAATAAGATTGCTAAAATAATAATTTATCCAAAAATATTAAAACAAGTCACAAGGTAATATTAAATATGATTAAAACAATTATTAGTATAACTTACTATAGCAGTCTTCTAGAAGACTGCTATATGTTAAAATTATTATATTTATAGATTAGAGTTTCTCAACTCAAAATTTTAAGAATATTTTCAATGCTAAACATATAAATAACGATTTTTAATTTATCTTCGATTTTGCAATAAATCTACAGTTCCCAAAACAATATGTGCTAATCCAAATCCCAAAGCAGCTGTTTCTATCATAGGAACAACGTCATTTTTATGCATTCTTCTATTTTTTAAATCTGATGCTCTTAATGCAACTGATCCTGCAGTAACTGCAGTACCTAAGGCTGTTGTAATTAATCCATTTTTCATATTATCATCACCTATATTATTTTTTATAGTTATTTATCTTTATTTTAACCATTTATTAATTTTATATTTAGATAATAAAAATTTAAACTTGGAACATTTTAACCTGTTATAGATTTTTAAATAAAGCCTGAATCTTTATTTAAAGGTACAGGCTTTTTATTAAGTGATTCTTAAGTTCAGGTGGAGTTTGCTTATGAGAAATGCTTTTCTTTTCTCCATCTAAACCTTAGAAAAAGTTATCCAGCTGCGTAGTAGTGCTTATCTCCCACTTTGAAGAAGATGGGAGTATTAGCTAATTGCAGCTTTCGGATTAAATATTACTTTAGACCTTGTTCATAAGCCTCAACCATTTTTTTTACCATATTTCCACCTATAGAACCGACTTCTCTTGAAGTAAGATCTCCATTATAACCATTTTTTAAATTTACTCCCACTTCTCTAGCTGATTCCATTTTAAACTGATTTAAAGCTTCTCTAGCTTGTGGTACTGCTAATTTATTACTGTTATATGCCATAATAAACACTCCTTTTATAGTGATTTTTACTGATTATATTTAAAGTTTGTACATTTCTATAAAAAATACTCTAGGTAATTGGATGAATATTTAGATATATGTGTAAAATATAATTTATACAAATCAAGAGTTTACCTATAAAAAAATAAATTGTTAAAATTATTTAACAACTTTAGGGCAACAACCAAAAATCAACTAAATAATGATATAATTATTAAGTAGTAGTAAGGAGGGTAATAATTGAATCATAAAACAATTTTCAAAAGTTTAAAAGAATATATACTAATCATTTTATTAGCTCTTGGATTTTTATTTATATTTCATAGTTACGTTTTTGCAAGAGTAGATGTAATAGGCCCCTCTATGCAGCCTACACTTAACAATAAAGACATACTATTTGTAGAGAAGATCAGTACAGAAATTGGACATATAAATAGAGGGGAAATTGTTATTTTTAATTCCAATAATGAAAATAACGATAATTATATAAAAAGAGTAATAGGCATAGCTGATGATAAAATTAATATAAGAGATGGAAAAGTCTATTTAAACGGTCAACTTCTTTCAGAGAATTATCTTCCACAGGGTACAATTACTGAATGCAATTCCTCTAATACAGATTATGTTATACCTGAAGGATATATTTTTGTACTTGGGGATAATAGAGAAAATAGCACTGACAGCAGAATACTTGGTTTTATAAATATAAAAGATATAAAGGGGCATGTAATTTTTAGAGCATATCCTTTTAAATATATTAATATATTTTAGTTAAAATAATATAATTATTAGCTAATATAACCATTGAAATTGTTAATATGTAAATCTATAAATGGGTAAATTTACATATTAGCAATTTTTTCAATTAAGATACCTCTTCTAACTAAATTTGCTTTGAATTTATCCGAAAGCTGCCATTAGTAGAGGATAAGCTAGGTATTATACCATAAATAATAAGACCTATAGCTCCTGCTAAACCATACCATAACTTTTACCATTCCTTAACCACAGCCATACAAGATATCCGCCACCTATTTCAAATAATCCTGCTACCACAAAATAAAATATTGATTTAAATATCTCCATAAATAACTATATCCTTTGTTTATAAAATTTACATCTTTAATTTAATACTACCATACTTCTATTTTAAAAATAAAGTCAAAATAAAAAGGTTTAATTTTAAAATAAGTGAAGAAATTTATTAGATTTTAGGGGGTAATCTGGTATTGTTTAGTTTAAAAAGGGAGAATGATATACTTATTGATGATACACTTAAACCAGATATAGAGATAAGCACTAGTATTAATGATTATATTAACGGCATTGATCCGATATTTGAAAACATTGTAAATAAATACTAATATGTATAAAGCTGTCTTAAATTTTATTTTAATAATGGTACCAATTAAAAGGGGGATTGAGAATGTATGACTATTTAATTGTTGGATCCGGTTTATTTGGATCAATATTTGCATATGAAGCTACTAAAGCAGGTAAGAAATGTCTTGTAATAGACAAACGTTCACATATTGGGGGAAATATACATACAGTACAAATAGAGGGAATTCAAGTACATCAGTATGGTGCACACATTTTCCACACAAATAGCAGGAAGGTGTGGGAATACATGAATCAATTTGCTGAGTTTAACAGATACACGAACTCCCCTGTTGCCAGATATAAATCTGAACTCTATAATATGCCTTTCAATATGAACACATTCAATAGGATGTGGGGAGTAATTACCCCATCAGAGGCAAAAGCCAAAATTCAACAACAGATTAAAGAAGCCGGTATTACTGAACCTCAAAATCTTGAGGAACAGGCAATAAGTCTGGTTGGTAGAGATATCTACGAGAAGTTAGTCAAAGGTTATACAGAGAAACAGTGGGGACGTAAGGCAACAGAACTTCCAAGTTTCATTATAAAAAGGCTGCCAGTTCGTTTTACCTACGATAACAACTACTTTAATGATAAATACCAGGGAATACCAATTGGAGGTTATACACAAATCATTGAGAAAATGCTGCAAGGCATCGAAGTCCGCCTTGAGACTGATTTCTTTAAGCAACATGATGAACTAACATCTCTTGCAGATAAAATTGTTTTCACTGGAATGATCGATGAATATTACAAATATCGTTATGGGAAGCTTGAATATCGTTCTCTTCGTTTTGAAACAGAAATTCTGGATTGTGAGAATTATCAAGGTAATGCAGTTGTTAATTTTACAGAATATGATGTTCCATATACCCGAATAATTGAACATAAGCATTTTGAATTTGGCTGTCAAAGTAGAAATGTTAATCCTAAAACAGTAATCACAAGGGAATATCCCACCACATGGCAACATGGTGATGAACCGTATTACCCAATGAATGATGATAGAAATAATAAATTATATGCAAAATATAAGGCATTGGCAGATACAGAAAACAAAGTTATATTTGGCGGACGTCTTGGAATGTATAGATATTTTGACATGCATAATGTTGTAGCAGAGGCCTTGATGTGTGTGGAAGATGAGATGTCTAAAAATATCTAGTAAAATGCATTGAAAGTTTAATCATCAAACCTTCAATGCATCTACATATAATGCTTCATTAATAACATAGAGATTCATTACTAATTAAATCCAAATATCCTTCTTGATAATGAATAAGCTAATAATATGATATTCCTTCCTAATAAGCCTTTAATTTGCATAAACAAACCCAAAACTGATTTATTTATTTCTTCATACAAATCCCTATTTTTAGAATTTAGATAATACCAAAGTTCTTCTTTTTTATTTAGACTTTCTTCTGTATTGTCTTTTAATAAAAGTACCGTACTAATTGTCATCATCATAACCAAATATTTAATCATATATTTACGTAACTTTTTAGATTTTATAATCATAGGATTGTAACAGTCAATAATCATTTTTGTTACTTTAATCTGCTGATCAATACGTTTAATCATTACTTTTTCATTAACTGATTGATCTTCTCTTCCAATAAAATATCTGTAAAGATCCACATTTACATAATATATTGTTTTTACATAAGGCAACGGTTTATACACAAAAATGTTGTCCACATAAAATGTATGTTTAGGAAGCTCTAGATTACATTTTTTAAGAATCTCTGTAAGGTAAATAACTGAGTGCATTAATATATTCTGGCTGTTTTTAAGATGTCCTAAATCATCCCATGTAAATATTTTTTCTTCTGGCATTGCACCTTTATAATTAATGCTTTTTGATTTATGCATATTTATATTTTCATATACATAATTTGCAATAAGCATATCCAATGGTTTAGAATTATTAATCATATTTTTTAATATATCAAGTACTTTTTTTAGACTATTTTTATCAAACCAGTCATCACTATCTAAAACTTTAAAATATATGCCTTTTGAATATCTAAGCCCTGTGTTTATTGCATCACCATGACCGCCATTTTCTTTATGTATTGCACGTATTATATTGGGGTATTTCTCCTCATATTCGTCAGCAATTATCGAAGTATTATCACTAGAGCCATCATCTACAATCAAAACTTCTAAATCCTCGTTCCCAATTAGCAATGATTCTATTGCCCTATCCATATAATCTGCTGAATTGTAACAGGGTATTACTACAGTAAGAACTTTCATTTATACCTCCTGATTAATAAGCTTAAATGTTTTATAAAGTTGCAAATGTAAAGATAGCTGCCATGTTAATTCAGCCAACATAACTCCTCCTAAAACATCAATTATAACATGCTGTTTTGTCATTAATGTTGAAATACATATCATTATGGCCATAAATAAAGAGAAATATCTATACCAAGCAGGAATAACCTTACAATTTCGTAAACCAATGAAACAATACCAACTAACCAAACAATGAATTGATGGAAAAAGATTATTTGCTGCATCTATACTATATAGAAATTTAAGCATGTCCGAAAAAATATCTGATGTGGTAATATTGGGCCGTATGTTAGTCGTAGGAAATTTTATATATATAATGCCACATATTAATTTTCCTAATAAATCTGCCATTAAAAAACGATAGCAATGCTCTTCATTTATGCTACTGATTAATATGTAATTAATAATCCAAAAAAGATAACTTCCAAAATAGATTAATACGAATATTGGAATTACTGGAATTTTATTATCACAGTACGACGTTAAATTATGAAAAACTCTATGTTTATAGAACAAACGTACCCCTAAATATATGGTAAAATTAAATAATACACATAAAATTAAAGGTCTAATAGAATATTTTGGTATATAGTTATATATTCTTTTTATTATTTTCATCTTTTTCCCCTAAATTCCTCTAAGTTATTTTAAGTATAATATTTTATGTCATATCAAGTCAATATATTAGTATTGTTTTATAAAAAATTCTATCTACTATCACCTAATTTTTAAATAAATTTTCAACTATAACATTTAAATATTTCGCCAAATACATGACTAAATTTAAAATGGATCTTATTTTTAAACTTCTCCCTGAATTTAGACAGAAACAAGATGATGATATTTAAAATTAAATTAATATAGCAGCCTTAAAAAAGACTGCTATTAACTACCTCTCAGTTCACTTGTTTTAAAGGAATCCCTGATCTATCAACGCCATCCCAAAGATAGTCTTTAACAAACCGTCATTTAATACTACTCTTCTAATCTCTTCTTTATCTCTAAAAGGAACTCCTCTGTATTAACTATTTTTTTATTTTCTAACTCTGAAAGTGGAGCTAAATCTTTAGTCATAACGCCTTCTTCAATGGTTCTGATAGATGTATCTTCAAGTTTATCTGCAAATTCAACTAATTCATCTATTCCGTCTATTTCTCCTCTCTTTCGTAGAGCTCCTGTCCATGCAAATAAAGTAGCCATGGAATTTGTAGAGGTTAGCTGTCCTTTAAGGTGCTGATAATAATGTTTTTGTACAGTACCATGAGCTGCTTCATACTCATAATAGCCTTCAGGTGACACAAGCACTGAAGTCATCATTGCAAGACTTCCAAAAGCAGTAGCAACCATATCCGACATCACATCACCATCATAATTCTTACATGCCCATATAAAACCACCTTCTGATTTTACAACTCTAGCAACAGCATCATCAATTAATGTATAGAAATATTCTATATCCGCATCCTTAAACTTAGTATCGTATTCAGCATCATATATTTCTTGGAATATATCCTTAAATCTATGATCATAGGTCTTAGAAATCGTATCTTTTGAAGCAAACCATAAATTTTGATTCATATCCAATGCATAATTAAAGCAGGAGCGTGCAAAACTTTCAATAGATTTATCAAGGTTATGCATTCCCATTACAACACCTGGTCCATTGAAAACATGAAGTGTTTGTCTTGTTTCTTCTCCTTTTTCAGAAGTGAACACTAATTCCATTTTACCAGGTTCTTCTACTTTGTACTCTACATCTCTATACACATCACCATATGCATGTCTTGCAACTGTAATAGGTTTTTCCCATGTTCTCATAAGAGGTTTTATACTGTTTACTATAATAGGTGTACGGAAAACTGTACCATCCAGAATTGCTCTTATTGTTCCGTTAGGACTTTTCCACATACTCTTAAGGTTATATTCCTTAACTCTTTTAGCATTTGGAGTTATAGTAGCACATTTTACGCCAACACCATATTTTTTTATTGCATTTGCAGCTTCAATAGTTATTTCATCATTAGTTTCGTCTCTTTTAACAAGTCCAAGATCATAATACTCAGTTTTTAAGTCTATGTATGGTTCCAAGAGTAAATTCTTAATCATCTTCCAGATGATTCTAGTCATTTCATCTCCGTCCATTTCTACTAAAGGTACGTTCATTCTAATCTTTTCAGTCATTATTAATCCTCTCTTCATTTACATTTTTGTATAAATATGAAACATTTTTTATATACTATTTTCCGTATATAATATGTAAATAAGTTTGTAAATAGCTATTTTTTATTATCGTTCAATAATTGATTATCAAACATACTATTTATTATAAATCAAAATCTATTATTTGTATTAATTATATTTCTATATAAACAAAAAATTAAATTCCTATTTGTTTATAAATATAAATTTCAGTGGCTTTATTAATCATATTTTCCCAATTTTTAAAAGATGTTACTTTTCTGATATATCTATTCAATTTTTTATTTGGAATCTTTTCAAAATCTTCATTATTTTTTACTCCAAAACCACTCTTATTTAACAATTCATCCCAGGTATTATAAGATGTATATTGCCGCATAAAATCTTCATTAAACAATTCATCAAATGATACTTCTAATTTATTTTCTAGCTCTTCAATTTCTTTTACAATATCTTCTAATGATTTTTGAAATTCGTTAAGTCCTTTTGTTTCCATAATTTTACACTCCTCTTCATTTAGATAATTCACAAATTTAGTATTATATTTCTATTATGATAATTCCTGCTTTTAATATTAATTTATAATAAATTACACTTGTGACACTTCCAAGAAAATTATGTCTTATTTCAAAATCGTATTAATCCTACTTTCAATCTTTTTATATAATCTCATGTTTTACTGTATAGATCTTAAGAGTTCTTTATGAATATGAAGTAGTGTATCAATATCTTCCGTCGATATTTTTTCTAACGCTGAAATCATAGCAATATATGATGCAGGAGTCTAAGTTGATTTTTGTGATATTTCCTTACCTTTGGCTGTTAAAAACAAGTTAATTTCACGCCTGTCATCTTCAGATCTATCCTGGTATCTTGTAAGTGCATTAAAATTACTCTTATAGTAGCTATATACCTCTTGTAGTTCTTCTTTTATCTTTTCATCTGTTTTAAACTTATATCTATATCTTTTAGTATCCCTGCTTTCAAATATCAAATTATCTACATTTTCCAAGATAACCTTTATCCTTGATAAACCTATCTTGCATACAACCTCAAAAATTTCCTTCTCTATACTGTTGAAATTCAATTCCAATTCATCTAAAATTATATTATTCATACTAAAGCTTCTTTCTATATTTGTTTTCTCAAAATTAATTATAAAAAGTCTTTAGTATCAATAAAAGGCCTTTCAGCTAGGTAATTGCTGGCGGCCTTTCCTTTTTTTCTGCCTAATAATATTTTACTGTGACTCTCTCCGCTTTAATATAATTCGTATTTATTTACTATTTAAATTTAAAATATTCATATTATTAAAGTCATCTTAATACAGTAGGTAAATTATATTTAATCATTTCAATACAATTTGTATTATTTTCTAATGTTTCAGTTGTTACTTTAATAGGATTAACAAATATTGTTGGATAATCAATCTCATCATATTCTACACGGATCGGAAATGCAAGTTGTTCTTTATCTATAAAAAATTGAGCATTTTTGCCATTTGTATTTCCTCGAGCGTCTATACGTATCCATCTGCCTGTTGATGAAATGAAAACTGCATTTAAGGCATGTATACAATATCCTGTTTGTGGAGTATCTCCTAATATTAATCTTTGATAGCAAAAACCAGTTGGAATACCCTGATACCTTAATAATGCAGCCAATAGCATGGATTTTGCATAACACATACCTTCTTTATATTTTAATACTTCTGAAGCAATTCTTGTTATCTTCTTACTTTGAATATCCCAAGAATGAGAAATCTTATCTCTAACATACTCAAATGCAATTCTAATTTTTTTAATTTCATCTAAATTTTCATGAAATAGTTCCTTTGCTTTATCTTGTATAATCTCTTTATCAAAATCAACATATTTACTTACCAGTAAATAGTTTAATAAATTTCTATTTTCTAATACTAAATTCATATATTTACCTCCTTTTATATTTATGATTATACTATATTATGCATGAATATAAAATAGTAAATATTAAATTTAATAATAAATATTTGATATTTCCCTGATATTTATTTCTCTCAATAGGATGACTTTAATTTATAATATGAATATTTATACGTACATAATATTTATTTGAGATAAGGAATTATGAAGGGGACTCACAAATCACACTAACAGGAATTAAAAAATAAATTCAATCTAACAACACTAATTATACAATAATAATAATGAAATATAATTCTTTATTTTTAATCTCAGTGTACTCAGCAACTGTACGATTAATTACCATTTTAAGTTATGCACTTACAGAATAGAAGTAAACTGGATATTCTTATTTATGCTTCATTCACCTCATTTCTCAATTATTTTAATTTGTTGTATTCTTCATCTGCCACAGCCTCCAATCACTCTGCCGAACCAGCCTGTACATTTGTCTCTACAGAAAAATGTACAAACCAGCTGTTTTAGCAGCATCATACCAGTGTTTCACATTAACCGATTTTACCACATCTCCTGGATGGAGTTCCTGTGCTGGCTTATCTTCTTCTTGATACTAGCCTCTTCCGCCTATAACTAACAGAATCTGACCACCTGCAGTTTATACCAGTTGTTACGACACCCAGGTTCAAAAGTTACGTTCCCAATAGGGCAATTGTATCTGTTCCAGGCATCACAAGCATCTGAAGCCATGCCTGCCCAACGAAGTTCTTGCTAAACTCTTAAGGAAATTACATTGGGTAAGCTTTGGCAGACCTATTGTAACAAAAGGAACACAGCAGGCTTATATGCTTATATGAATATAGTTAATTTAGTTAAGGGTGTAAAAAACAATTTAAAATCAAACTAGATTTGGGTAAACAACCCTATATACAAATTTAGTAGCTTTATCTGACTTTATTTCATATTTAACAACTTCCAATAATTAATTCGTTGTTTATACATTTCTATAAAAACACTTCAGGTGATTAAATGAGTCTTTGGCAATATTTGTTAAAATAAATTAGACAATAACAATTAAACTAATAAAAAATATCATAAATAAGTATATTTTTTGCTTCAATTATAATATAATAATAAGGTATGTAGGTGAGTGATTACAGAGAAACTGTAAATTTATAAAATCATGTTATACGAGAAAGAACCTATATATGAACAAGTGACTTCTCCCAAAAGTTACTTGTTATTTTCTTTTTTTAGTTTATCTATTTTAATTTTAATATCCGTCAAAATCTTGTTTTTCGAGATACCGTTCTTGCTTTCAAAAAACATTTTAAGTTTATCTTGTTTATAACAGAAAACTGAAATAATACATAAACTCAATATCTCAGTAATTGAAAGCACTATAATACACAAAAAGAAAAAGTTCATTCACATTACCCCCTTCCATTGTGCCGACCTATTATCCCTGTAATCACTCATACAGTAATGATAGAAAGAGGGTAATTCTATATAACATGAATCATTACTATTAAATACATTATAGCATAATAATGGTAATATTTTAAAGATACTAAATTTATGTATTTTTTATATTTGTATGAACAAATTTTTAATTGCTTCTCTAAAATTATTTAACATAATTATTTGAATGAATAAAACAATATATTATGAATATGCTATTAATTAACAGTATCCTTTAATTTTCTCAATCCTTTGTACAGTCTTTATAAAGCATACCATCCAGCTTTATTTTAGCCAGAAGTTTTCTACATATTAAATCTTTCATTTACGCCCACAATTAATATAAACAGCAAAAGCCTCAGACTTTTAAGGTACGAGTCTTTCACTTAAGTACTCCAACTTTTGAATAAATATAAAACGTGGTAAATTGGGTATAATAATTAATGTTTATAAAATCCTTTATTATCTCACTAAATAGTTTTATCATGAAATAATTTTATCATGGATAAAAGCTCTGGGGCCATCCAGGGCTTTTATGTTCTAAAGTGGATTTTATACAGGCATTTTTCCTGAATATTGCACTAATTCTATTGACTCATCCAAAGACCTTCCATCAAATAGCTTGTCTTCTAACTCTTTAACAAATAAATCTTTATTTTTATTAGTAAAAAACTTAAAACCATATAAAATAACATTATCGTTTTCATCGATTATTTGTAAATCATTACTAGAAGTAGCTTCAAGAAATTTTTCTTTCCATTTGTCTTGAGTAATGAGCTGCTCTCACTTTGGTTCAATAAAAGCTTGATAAATAAATTCTTCATCTTCTAAATACAGAAGAAAATCTGCCATAAAACCTCTTACACCATCAAATTTTACAATAATTAATTGCCTTTCATTACAAATTAGATAAACAATTTCGTATTTTTTCCGCTCGGTATTGTCATATTTATATTGCTCAATTTATCCTTTAATTCATATATTATTTTTTGTTTTACTATTTTGTATTCGCCTAATATTTTAAACTTATTATCATGTATATTTAATATTCTATTTAAAAAAACATCATGTGTGAGTTTTTTCATTTTATACCACCTTTTTATAAGATTAAATCAAAAGCCCCGGAAAAAGCTACTACGGGTCCTGCATTTATTGCCAAATTTCCATCCCCTTTTTACAGACATAACAAAAGCACCTGCCATTACAGCAAGTACTTTTATGGCTGTGAATCATTTTTATTATTTCAATTTATGCCTTTTATTAGCGTCCCCACAAATATTATTGTAACTATTATCCCTAAAATTAGAATTAATTTTTTCATTACAATTATCCTCCTTGCTAATAAAAATTATAGCATTTATCTTTTGAAAGAGGAACTTTGTAGCCAAATATCGTGCAAGACTAAAATCACGAAACACGAATTAAGTAGTGCAAACAACAAATTACCTTTTCATTTTACAATATTTCTATTAAAAAATACTTGACTTGGAGTATACTTCAAGTGATAGGGTATATATAGAACAAAGAAATACAAGTAAAAAGCGTAGGTAAAAAAATAAAGAATTTGGAAAATATGTTTTTAGCAAGTTTAGTGGAATATTTAATTACTCTAGAAACTTATAATGATTTTTGAAAAATATATCATGGATACTTAGAATAGGTTATGTCAGAAAATATTTAAGTTTAAGATGGAAGGAGCAAACTATGAAAGTATTATTAGTAAATGGAAGTCCACATAAAAAAGGATGTACCTATACAGCATTACATGAAGTGGCAAAAACTTTAAATCACGAAGGAATAGATGTGGAAATATTTCAAATTGGAACGAAGCCATTGACTGGATGTATTGCCTGCAAAAGCTGTGTCAAAATAGGCCATTGTGTATTTGATGACAAAGTCAATGAATTTCTTGAAATAGCAGGAAATTTTGATGGATATATATTTGGTTCTCTGGTACACTATGCAGCTGCCAGCGGGGCAATTACTTCTTTTATGGATCGTGTATTTTATGCAGATTTATGTTCGGGTAAACAATCTTTTTATTTGAAACCTGCAGCTGCTGTGGTATCAGCCAGAAGAGCTGGAACTACGGCAACTTTCGATCAATTAAATAAATACTTTACATTAATGGAGATGCCAATTAATATGGCATTCTTTTTAAAATGCAAAGAAGCCGGAACAAAAGCGGGTATTGCTTTACCGGAAAGAGAACAAACCATATTCACAAATTTTATTCGATAAATGAGGTGCTTTTCTATGATGATTGCAGAAGTAAGTCAAAAATATGGCATAACAGCTGATACATTGCGGTATTATGAGCGTATAGGTTTAATTCCACCTGTGAATCGAAATGCCAGTGGAACTAGGGACTACACGGAAGAAGACTGTAATTGGGTCGAATTTATCAAATGTATGCGAAATGCAGGTCTTCCAATTGAAGTATTGATTGAGTATGTAACCATGTTTCAACAGGGAAATTCTACAATTAAGGCTAGAAAACAGCTCTTGATAGAACAGCGTAGTCAGCTTGTTGAGAGAATTAATGGAATGAAGCAAACGCTAGAACGTCTGGATAAGAAAATTGATGGATATGAAGAAAAAGTATTAGTAAAAGAAGAACAATTGAAAAGAACAGATAACTAATTTTTATTCTTTAAATATTTCATTTATGAGAATAAAAAACTGTCGATAGGTTTTTGCCATCGGCAGTTTTTTTAGTTCCAAACAATCTTTTAACATTCAAATTTTGCTTTATAAATCTAAAAAAGCTTTCAACTTTCCATCTTTCTTTATAGATATCTGCAATTTTTTCAGGTGTAATAGCCATTAAGTTAGTACATACCCTTATGGATTTTCCATATAAGTCACTAAATTCAACAACTCTAAATCTATTTTCAGTTTTAGAAGAGCCTTCTCCAAGGTAACAAGTAACATCCTTGATTATATTAGAATTTTCAGCTCTTAAACTTTTTATGTTTTTTGGATAACTTAGTGTTATATTATCTTTGATTCTTATGACAAATGCTTGTTTTATAGATTTAAACATATCATATCTCTTATGTTTCCCATAAGCTCTATCTTCTACCAAAATACAATCTGTATTAATAAGTTTTTCACCTATTTGGACCATCATGTTTGTTTGCAGTAGTTTCAATGACTTTTTGAGGCATTAAAGTATTTACATTAAGAGCCACATGCAGCTTTATTCCTGACTTATTACCTTTGAACTTTGCCCATTTCAATCTGCCTTCACCAACAGTTATAGTAGTGGAATCTACTGCTAATAAATCTTTTGGTAATTTAAGTATTCTTCGAGTCGAACGATTGCATTTAGTTATAAGAATCTCAAATAATTTCTTAGCTATTTTATAATCTACATTTGCTGCTTTCTTCGAAATTGTGGAATAATCAACTGCTCTTAATCCAGCTTCATTCATAAAATCTGAACCAGCTCTAAAACTTTTGTATTCATTAGTTGCTGTCGCTATAAAAAATTGAAACAAATCATATACTGTGAATTTTCTTGATGTATCCTTATAGCCTAAAACCGCACATACTGTAATTACTTCTTCTTTTTTTAAAAGTGCTTGAAATATATCAAATATAGTGGTATTATTTCTCATGAGGTCACTCTCCTAAACAGTAGTATTTTTTCTCAGCAAATTAATATTACCATAGGATGACCTCATTTTCATACCTTTTTATTTACGTATTTTGGATAATCAACACTCGTGATTTTTCCCATGACTGTCAGCATTGAAACCTCTTTTTGGTAGTTGTTTACAGTTTTTAGAGTGTATTTTTCATGTGGTAGACTACAAACTTGCTACAAAATTATTATTATGCAGTGTATTATTATACATCAGATTACATCTTAAATTACACAATATAACGAATGCTACACTTCTACAACATATTTAACTATTTTGTAGCCAGATTCATGAAAATTCTGTAGTTAGATTTTTTTATTCTTATTTACAGTACTTACGCAGACCAACTCAAACTTAGATATATCAAGGTTTTATAGACTCTAAGATTGCTTAAGGGTTGTTGCTACGGGGTTTTAGGCAACTTTTACTCATGATTTTTTATATATTCTGTTTAAATTCAATATAAAAAGCTTATTTAAATCGGTAAATAGTAACTAAACAGTACATATTGCTATTATTATTTAGGCTATTAACTCTAAAATTTTAATGCTAAATCTTTATAAAACCTCATAGCAACAACCTTTTAGAAACATCTAAGACATGGAACTATTGGTATATCTTAGGTACAAGTTTTTGCGTAAGTACTGTTATTTATATACTTCAACAACATTAAACCCTTTGTCTTTTATTTCCTTCTCTGATATATGTTTATCAAGATGCATACAGTAAACCGTATTTCTAAATTTAGGCTGTACTATGCTACAAAGTTTTCTTAATGATAAGTGATTATTTCCTTTATAGTCTAATCCACATGTATCTTGATAAACTCTATAAATTTCTCCACTTATAATCATGTTAATAACATTAACACTTATATTATTTGCATCACCACTATAGTAAAATGATTTCTCTTTTATTTTCATTATAAATCCATATGCTGGTATTGTATCGACATGAGAAACGGACAAAAATTCTATACTGAACTTTCCTAGCTGTATATCATCCGCATCTATTCTCTCACAACTATTGAGTTTATACATTTCAACACTTACACCTATACTAGTTAGAAAACCTTCAATTAGTTCCTTATTAGGAAAGAAAATAGTTGGTATATGTTTCAAAATATAATATGAATAAAATATTACTTCTCCAAGGCTTCCTACATGGTCAGGATGTGTATGAGTTACAATAATATACAAATTTTCAAGTCCATCGAATAAATTTAGTTCTTGTAATCTATGAAAAACAGTTCCTCCACAATCAATAAGAAGTAAGCTACCATTTTGCTTTACAAAAGCACTTGTATTTCCCATTTCTGTATTAAAAGCACTTCCCATACCAATAAAACTAAGCATTTTCCCCTCCAATATTAAGCATTAGGTTATCATTTTTTGTTAAATCCATTTTTCGGAATTTTAGAATTTCATCATAGCTCAATAGCGAACCATCAACTCCATTGTCTTTAGCAAATTGAGCTAATAGCATTTCCATTATGTCACAATTAAAAATTATTCATACCATTCATCTCTTAAATAGATGTCTTTTGAAACCATTGATTCCACATCATTTTCATCACAAAAATTAATAATCTCTCCAATTAATAATTTTACATCCGTATTTTTAACTTCAAATCCTCTATGTTTATTCCAAATATTATTTACTTTTATAGGTATTCCATACTCTTCCATCCTATTTAAAAAATCTCTCATAACCATTGAAAAGGCTGGATTCTTAAAATGATAATTTAACCATATTACAGTATTTTCATTATCAATAGCTTCAACTCTAAACATAAAATCATTATATTTATACCATATCTTATTATGTTTTCTTTTTTCTTCATGCATAATTAATTACCTCCGTATATATCATATAATCCTGTTACTACATCCATTGCAGGATTACTTCTTACGCTTGAATAAATAGCCTCTTCCCATGAACCATATTTTTTATATAATTGGTCTGTTGTTGGTCCTTCAGCTCTTTGATATTCTTCCAAGTTTCTTTGTTTCATTGCTTCTAATCCATCATAATTATCAGATTTAATATAATTATTAATTCTATCTTGATTTCTTTGTTCAACTTTCATTCTAGCTATATCTTCCATTGAATATCCATCATTTTGCAATTTAGTTATTTCATCTTTCAACATTGCTTTCTTTTGCTGAAGATGCTCGTGATATCTGATTCTTTCACTCTGTGCATATGCAACCTCATCCGTATTTGTCCAATCTACTCCAAAAGAATTTAATTTTGATTCTGGTTTTAATGAATATCCATACACTGCATCTGGATTTTCAATAACATCTTTTCCAACCTTTGGATTTTCTAATGGATTGCTCTTATATATTGAATTAGGGTTACCCGCCCCCTCAGATGCCCCTTCTCCCTTACCAACAATCTTTTTAGTTATATTCTTAGCAAGTTTTTCAATTCCACTAGCTCCACCAGCACCATTCATTGCAAATACAGTTCCGTTACTTAATTTGCCTGCTGCCTCTTCTACTTCTGGTGACATTCCTGTTTTTATTCCCTTGTATATCTTTCCTAGTAGACTTCCTGCACCTAGAGTACCTAGTCCAAACAATTGATCTCCTGTACTATAGTGCTTTCCTGATACTAAATCCTTTCCTTCAACTATTTCACCTGACATTTTAAGTTTACCAAATACTGGTATGAAATCTGCTGCAATAGATGCTGTTCTTTCACCATTCGTAATCAAAGTCTGATGAAGTTACCATTTTTTTATGTAATCATCACAACTATTTATTTTTTCCTTATCTATTTCCGAATCAAATATAAGCTTACTAATAAAATCTGGCAGGAATTTTGAAGCATTTTCTGAACTATACTTTGGCAAACTTGCATTATAGGCATCTATTTGAGATTTTATCTGTTCATACTCTTGATGCATAGCCATTGATATTCTTCCAAAGCCAAGTAGGTCTTCCAAGCCTATTTTATCCTTGTTAATTCCATCTGATACTTTTGTATTCATATCAAATATCGATGCAGGTCTTTTTCCTTGTATTCCTACATTGTTATCTATTCTTATATCTTGCAACTTCGAATCTCTTAGCTTTTTTATTGTTTTAACCAGATCATTATAGAATACATCATCTACTTCTCTTTGATACTCCCCTATAAATCCATCATTGCTGCTATGACCTACAGTACTCATATTATAATTATATCCACTACTACTATTTTGTCCAGCACCACTAGATACTGCTCCGAAAGCCTTATATTTATCCATGTATTCTTCAATATGTTCCATATTATTCTTTATTGATGTATAATCCACATTTCCTAATTCGTCATGAGCGTTTATTTCTTCAAATGCTTCCTTGCTAGTTTCCTCTATCTTATCCAGGACTGGAAGCATATCATTTAGCATGGAGTAAGCAGCAGTAGTTTTCTTAGATAAAAGATCTGAATCTAAAATATACTTTCTCATTTTGCATTCTCCTCATATCCTTTTCATTTTGCTCTTGACATATTACCAATTTGCTACGCTACACCATATTTGCATCATAACTTTCTGCTTCTTCTTCATCTTGCTTACTTAAATTTTCTAAACAATAATTTACATAATACTCTGCTTGTCCATAAAAATAACTTAATGTATTTAAATTTTTAACAAAATTATCTGACAGCACTTTCTCATCATTCCCAGCTTTTCCTAAATACATTCCTATAAAACTTTCAAATGTTTGTTGATACATTGTGGATGCATCACTTACTAACTCTGATGCTTTACCTATTTTGTTTGCAATATTTTTTAATTCACCACTTACCTTTATGGTATCATCCATTTATTTAATTTCATTTAATATAAAATTATTAGGTTCTATTATTTCTTTTTCGCTATCCTCTACCTTTGTATTATTCCATAAAAATTGATAATTTTTTATTATCTCATACAGCATAAGAGATTTGCTTGTTCTCTCAATAATAAATTGTCCTTTTTCTCTGTTCTTTAAAAATACTAAAAAATCAGTCTTATCTAGTGATATTAATAAATTATTAATCCATATGTGCCTTTTTGCCTTTTTATATTTTTCTAAGTTACTAATAATTCTAAACGATTTTTCATTTAATCCATTATTACTTTGTAGTATCTTTTTCTTAATTAATGATTTTTTTGGTGAATTTTCACCTTTATCATTACTAATCAAAGTTTCAACGGGATTTATACCCAAAATCGGTGTTCCATCTAGTGCCCTATTTAGATAGTATAATTCACTTGCACTAATCATTTTCATTCCTCCATACTACTTCCATAAAGATGGCATTTTACCGCTGTGCATATATTCTTCAGCTTTAGTTTCTAACTTAACCATTGTGTCTACATTATCTTTAGCTACACTTAGAAGCATTTCGTGATATTTTTTTAATATTGTCATCAAATCTATTGCTGATTCTTTACTCTTCCCTTTCCATACATCTGTATTTAAAATTGATAATACCTCATTAACTGTATCTAAAGACTCTTGTAAAGTTTTATTACCATTCATAAAATTTCCTATGTCATCATGTATACTATTATCTAATCTATAAAGCATCTTTTATCTCCTAACTAAAATAATTATTTTTCTAATTATCACATTCACATGCTTCTTCATATAACTGTCTATACTTGTTATATAATTCATTAGCTTTAGCTCTTTGGTTATCAATAATACTTATATCATCTTCAATTTTACCAAATAGTTGATTAACTTCCTTGCTAAAATCCTCTGATTTATAATTAAAATTATCCATAACTTCCCCTTGAAGATTATAGCTTGCTTCATATACAGTGTTAAAGTCTTTAAAATCTGTCCTACAGCTGTCTAAATATCTATCAAGCTCTTCCTTATATGATGCTAATTTGTCTCTAGCTTTTTCATATTCAACCATTTTTGTTTTATAATACTCTTTTCCGCTCATTATTCCTCTCAATCCAATATTATGTAATTTTAAATAATTATATAATACAATAAAATTACATACTTTTGCAACATAATATACGCATAAACCTCAATAAGTAATATGTAGTTAAAAAATAATTTTATAATCTTTTGCAGTATCATTTGGATTAATGCTTCAAATAAAAAATTTCAATAGATTAAAAAAATAAGTTAAAAAACTTCCAATCTTTGCATGAGGATCTGACCCATTACAAAAATTGAAATACTTAGGCGATTTTATAATTACCTTATCTATAAGGGCTATAAACAGACTATCATCAAATTCTGTAAGAGGCTCACTTCCATTACCTATGCTTTCCTTTATATATTCTACTTTTTCCTTATTGTAATATTTATCATATATTTGCTTTCTAAGCTTTAATTGAACCAATTCACTTAAGTCCTGTTCTATTTGGGTTATTTCCTTTGAAGTTTTTGAAATGTTAGCTACTATAGTATCTTGATTTGTAAATTTTCCCATATTATCTAGAAATATTTTAAAAGAGCCTTTATCAGCAACCATATAGTTGAATAAAAGCTCTATTTAATATTAAATCATCATCTGCGTTTTAAAGTCTTCCCCCTCACTTCTCACAGTATAACTTTCCCACAAAGCCATATTTATTAGTATATTTTCTATTCTGTACATTGATTCTAAATTTTTATTATCAGCACTCTTTTTAATTTCTGCTTTCTTCCTGCCTTGTCTGAGGAAATATATTCAACTGCTGCTACAAAAACTATTGCAATATGCTTAGTTTTTATAGCAATCTATTCCGCTAAAAAGTGCACACCCCAAGCTAAAAATGCACACCCCTCTATCCAAAAACTCTAGGAGTGTGCATGTCCAATATAAAAATCAATAAATCCAAGTCTCAAATCTTAAAATTTCCAACTGACTTTTCTCAAAAAACGCTAAAAGTCATTGAAATCAAGAACTTTCTATTGTATCAATATTATAGTTTATGTATGATTGATAGTTATATACCTCATAATCCGACATTGGCTCGTCTGCATCACCAACTCCTATATATGACCCCTTTTGAATTCCCACACCTGAATAATAACAAGGTTTTTCTTCCTTTGGAATTTCAGATATTTCTGCTGATACTACAAACTTTCCTTTCATTATTTCAAGTACAGTAAAAATAGGCCTTATTTTTGGTATCATTAAATTACATTGTTGTACAACTTTTTTCTGCAAGTCGTTAACATCATATACTCCAACTACTTCAAAATCTCTCCTCTCATCTACTCCAAATATAATAATTCCACCGCCAGATTTATTGGGAAAACTAGAAATAGTATCATATAATTTTTTAGGACAATCAACATGTGCTGCCTTTAATTCTATATCCTCAGTCTCAGATTGCATATTCTGTACAAATGTAGAAAATATATACACAAATGAGTATGGAAGATTTTATTTTTCCATATAAGAAATTGAATCATAATGGAGTAGAAAGAGGGATTTGAACTATTGAAAGCCGCTATCCATTGATACTACTTGATTTAAGCAATGTTTAAAGCAAAATTACTACAATTAATACTACATCCCCAATAACCTTTAATACATATTATTGTTGAATAGTTACCTTTTTCTTTAATCTCCCGTTAAACAAGCTATTTTTTTGAACGTAGTAAAAAATATAACTTGTTTAAGGTTTCCTTACAACTGAAAAAGTCCGTTTATGCACTTCCTAGGTTTTTAGGGGGAATATCTCATTTAAATTAAAAGCACTGGCCAATCTTCTTGTCTGAACAATGGCAGAGTTAAATCTTGGCCAGTGCCTCATAAATTTAAACTTATTCATTTTTGTACTATGACTTGAGATATATCACAACTATATTGTGATATATTGTTTTTTACCATATAGGAAAATAAAATAATTACGCCTATTATAATAAAAATATCTACCCTTCTGTTAAAATCCTAATAACCGTTTCAGTTACTTTGTTCATTTTTCCGTCAGCTAAATGCCCAATTTTGTAAATAATTATATTTTCGTCAGCTGTAAATATTTTATTAGATCTTATATTGCTATCTTTCATTAATGATCCTTTAGTAAAATCATCATTAATGAGCTTAATTCAATATATGTCACATATATTTTTACTTGTTATCTGCGAAAGTATTAAATCATAACCTTCTAGATTGGCTAATACCAATGCCGGACGTCTCTTTGAATTGGATAAATCAGAAAATGGAAAGGGCACAACAACTACATCACCTTCTATAAATTCTCCCATGCTTTATCCTCCTCTGGATCAAGCCAATCCTTTGCTAAACTCTTTTCACTTGCAAGTGTTATATCATCTATTTTTAGATTTCTATCTTTATTATTCTTAAATTCTATATAATCTATATAATCTGATACTTCCTGTAATAAGTGAGGTGGTAATGCTTCGATTTTTTTTACTACAGCATCTACGTTAATCATATTTCACCTTCCCTAAATCAAATTTATATTATCATTATATATTATTTTTTACTAATTAACTACATAAAGAATTCAACAAGAGAATTTAATGCTTGTAAAAATATTGAGCACAATAAAAAACATTATACTTTTTAATGCCTTGCAGTTTCTATTTTATTTATCCTAATCTTAAAAATTAAGAAGCAACATATGTAAAGGAAAAAACATAATTGCCTTTTTAGATTACAGCATAAAATAAGAACTATACGTATCCAAAAGCAATATTTTAAACGCAATTCAGACCTAAGTAGTGGAGCTATAACAATACCAAATGAAGTACGACTTTCAAGATTTTATAGAATATTAGGGAAATAGCAATTACTAGTTTTTATTTCGTTTAGAAAAATTTAAGTGATATTAATGATTTTTAGAATTAAAAAATTTTTTAAAGTGTTGACCCTAACATTATGTCATAGTATAATATAAAAATAGAGTTTGAAGATATAAACTAAAACTCATAGCCGACAGAGTATTTGGCAGCATTGACAGCTCTAAAATCAAAGTTGAAGGTAAAGTTATGAGAACAGTAAAACAAGTTTCGGATTTAACAGGAGTAAGTGTGCGTATGCTTCATCACTATGACAAAATTGGATTATTAAAACCAACTAAATTAACAGAAACAGGCTACAGGATTTATGACGATGAGGCTCTTGAAACTTTGCAGCAGATTTTGTTTTTTAAAGAACTTGATTTACCACTGAAAGAAATTAAAGAAATCATAACTAGCCCTCACTTTGACAAGATGAAAGCACTAGAAAGTCATAAAAAGCTAATCGTTTTAAAACGAGATAAATTAAATAGCTTGATAGAGCTTATAAATAAAACTTTGAAGGGAGCGAATACGATGAGTTTTAAAGAATTTGATATGACTGAATATTATAATGTATTAGAAGAATTCAAGAAAGAAAATAAAGATAAAGTAATCAGAATTTATGGTAGTGTAGATAATTATAATGAATTTATTGAAAAATGTAAATCTAAGGAGGATGAGATTGCTAAAGATGCTATAAAGCATTATGGAAGTATAAAAAAATTTACTGAAGCTTTGAAGAAAAATTTAAATAATAGTTTGGCAATAACTAAATCAGAACAAATTGATAAGTTTAAAAAAGATTGTCTTTATGATAAGCATCCCAAATTAAAAGAGCTATATAAAAAACTTACAGCTGACTTAAGTAAAGATCCTTCTTCAGATGAAATTCAACAAATTGCTGGTGAAATAACTAATATAGCTAAAAAAGATTATGAAGCTTTTAAAACTAACATGGGAGACTATTATTGGTACACTATGGTAAAATTTTACTTAGTATTTCCTAAGGAAATAAAAGTTGATAAGAAATATGGTGGAAGTGGTATATCATGGATAGAAGAAATTGATAAGAAATATGGAGAAGGTGCGTCTAAATTTATTGGAAAAGCTTTAAAAATTTATTTGGGGGATTATGAGCCTAAAATAGAAACTCTATATAAAAAGCTTAGATCTAACCTAAGTAAAGATCCTACTTCAAAAGCGATCCAGCAAATTGTTTCTGAAATAGCAAATGAGACCCGAAAAATACATGAAACTTTAAAAGTAGATGAGAGAGAAAATTATTTGGGGTATATGGCAGATTTTTATTTATTAAAGTCTGAATTTATAAAAGCAACAGATAAAAAATATGGAAATGGTGCATCTAAATTTATTGGAGAATCCCTAAAGTTTTATGCTGAAAATAATAAGTAATGAATTAAAAGAGTATGTTAATCATATAATAATAGCTAAATACTCAATAGAAGTCTCTTATCAATTATATATGGCAATGGGATTTCAAGTATTGGAACATTACCAACTGAAAATCCCGTTATCAATTTAACTTCGTCTTTAGTCGTTAATTTAACGTTTTTACAATTTAGCAAGCATTTTATTTCCTTGAAATTTACATGACCTCTTTCACCTGATATAACTAGTACATAAAACCCTTTAGCAGTATATATTATTAATGTTGGTGCCATTTGAGCAATATCAATTTTAAAATAGTCAGCACCTTCTTTTGCTGTATAAATAGGCCTATCATTTTCAGAGGTTTATCTGCTTCATTCCATATGATTGAATTGATGAACCAAGTACTATTATTGAACCTTGATTACTAACATTTCGTTTCCACCTTTCACAAATTCATAATTTACTTTTACTGTTTCAATTTCATATTTAGAAAAGCATTTATCTTCTATTAGCCTGTTAACAAACAGAGATTTCTCACATTTTAAATTGACTATTGGAAATACTCTTATTTCCTTTGATGTTATCCTTACTAATTCCTCAATAACCTTTTTGTGGAATTTATAACCTAAATGCTCATCATACATAAACAGAAAGTGTGATACAAGAGCTATATTAAACTGTTTATCTTTAAAATGGCTTTTAGGGTACTCAGTAGTAACATATTCCACCCTTGAATTTTGTTTAAAATCCTGAATAAATGTCTTATACGCTTTTTTACGGTGTCCTTTTAAATGTTTAATGTCTTTAAAATACTCCCACTTATACAAATCTTTAATCTCTTCCATTTTTGTCATTGTTATTTCTAAATCTTTTGCACACTTTTCTTTTATTTTCTTAGCTGAAAAACAATAAATTCTATCAGAAGCAGTAACATCATATCCTAAAGTTCTAGCTTCTGCACAAAAAGAACTAACACCTGAAGCTACATCCAATATTCTCTCACTTTTACTTATATTATGAATATCAAACATCCTATAATATTCATTAAAAGTTCTTCCTATTAGAACGATATTCTTTAAGTCCAATTTCTTCTCCATATCATCCACTCCAAAACTATATTTCGATATTGTAATTTAAACTTAATTCATCTCCTGGTAATCCTCTTATTCCCCAATTATGGCTAGAAGTCTCAAAAATTGTTAGTTCAATATCATTAGGCATAATATTTAGTTCTTCTTGGATTCTTTCAAGTAAAAGCTTTATTAATTTTTTCTTTGCTTCAGTAGTTCTTCCCTCAAATATGCTAACTTCAGTTATTGTATATTTTTCTGTTCTGTTGGTTTGAAAGTAAAAATCCTCTCTATCTAAAGGAAAGAATCTATAGAATCTCTTATCTCCAGGCATCTGAAAAACATCCACTACACAAGGATGAATAACCTCTGATAATTTTCCCTTAATATTATTTAGGTTATTCTTTAGATCATATACTTTAATTTGGCTCATTTTTTAACCTCCTAAGTTTGTCTATCTTAAATAACAATGATTATTTCTAAACCATAAGTTTAACATGAATATCATCCTTTCCATAAATAGTTTTATAAACAAAAAAGCCACTTTATCCCCATATGGGACAAAGTGACTGCTATGCCACCCATATTTATTTTTTATACTAATATGAAAATAACAGCTAAAAGTTCTATAAAATAAAAAAACACTTCACCCTAATAAGGGCAAAGTGAACATTATGCTATACCACCTTAATATAAAATCAGCTTTTTCAGGTACGGAGATTACTCGATACTCTGTCCTTTTAACGGTGGACTATCCGTTTATTGCTACTTCTATTTCACATCACATCTCGGAGACCCATTCAATATAGACTACAGCATTTGGCTCTCACTATCCCAAATTCGCTTTAGCTAAATTCCCATATCTACTACTTCTCTTCACCGACTTTTACTCTTATTTTTTACATCATATACCTGTTTGCGTAAAAAGTCAATATGGCAGTAAATTTTAAATTTATCAAATGAAAGTATATTTACTCTTTAAATCGCATTGTTTATTTTACCACATAAAAACACTAAAAAATTCAACTATGAATAATTTTGCACCATATCATAATTATGGTCATGACCTTATTGAAGCAGAAGTACTACCCAAGAACATAGCCATTTTCTCTAAGGCGGGAATAAGGCGGGAATATTTAAAATCAAATTAATATAGCAGCCTTAAAAAAGGCTGCTACAGTTGCACGATTGGTGCATTTGTGAGTTAGTTGACCTGGTCTTTGCCCCCACACTCGCCTGCTGGAACGTTCACTACCCGGAATTACCCTCTCACTACTAATCCTCTCGTATTTTACGGCAGGACTTACTTCTAAACCGCACCATGCTCATTAAATATTTTATTCAACTTACGTGGATCGTTTTGCCTGCGACTAGCATCGATTTTCAACCACAAACCTAACCCAACTAATAAAATTATACCTTACTTTTGGCTCCAGTCAATATATTAATTTTTCCCCCCTTACCCTTAATAAGCTCACTACAACAATAAAAGGCTGTAGCACCAGTAGTTAATACATCGTCTATTATTAAAATACTTTTATTTTCTATGGAATATCTATCATTGAACTTAAAACTTCCTTGAATATTATCCCACCTATTCATTTTGCTCAATCCAATTTGATCTTTAGTGTCCTTTATTTTATTCAGACAGGATACAACAGGTTTATCCATACATTTCCCCAGTGTTTTTGCCAGATATTCACTTTGATTGTATCCTCTTTTTTTAATACTTTTCTTTGTCATAGGTACATAAGTTATAATATCAAACTCAATTTTATTATTAAATATTGTATTTTTCATGTACTTCGCTATAACTTCTCCTGCCTTAAAGGAATTTTTATATTTTAACTTTAAAATAAGTTCCATCATACTTCCAGAATAATAAGCACTGCTATAACATCTGCACTGTTTATTATGAACTTTTATATTAAAACTATCTTTGCAAATTTTTACATTATTTTCACAAGCAGTACATATAATTTCATCTTCATATAAATCCTCTCCGCATAATATACATTTTCCATCTCCGCAATACACTAAATCCAGTACACAATCCAATAAAAACCTTAGATTTTTAATAACCCTATTTTCCATGCTTTCCTATTAAAATTCCTGGTTATATTTTTAGCTTCTTCCATATGTACACTTTCTAAATTAGCCAATAATATAACCTCTTCTTTTAAGCTATTTTCACCTCTTCCTATATCTCTTCCTCTGCATAAATAGACAATTTTTTTATAATCAAACTGTGGATTATCCGCAAAATATACCATTACATCGCATTTTTTTACATTGCATATATCTCTATGAAAAGAATTAGTTATTAATATGTCATTTACCCCGTGTAAAAATTCTTTGAGTAACGTTTCATTAGATTTTCCATCAAAAAAAGGTATAATATTTTTACTAAAGCTTCTACAATATTTATAAATATACAGGCATACATTTTGTAATTTTTGTTCATTTGGAACATATATTATAGTTTTTTTTCCTATATCCATAGACCATCTTAAATATTCGTATACAACAAATGGTATGTTCTCATTTATATTAAGTCTTGTAAGTATTAACCTTGGTTCCACTATTTGTATCCCTTTTCTAACTGGTATAAATATTTCTCTTGAGTGTTTGAATATATTCTCTATAGAATATATAATAACTTTACTGTCTTTGCAGCTTAATTTATCAATCAAATCAAATATTTCATATTTATTGTATTCAGAAAAACTATTTATATCATCATATATAATTAATTTAAACTTTTCTTTTAACTTTATGGCATTTTCGAAATTACATACCTTTAGCTTAGATTCTATACACTTTTCTGAATTTTCCACATATGCATAATCCACAACTTTTCCATACTTTTCTATATTCTTTATTATATCAATATTACCCAATTCCTCATTAGTTATATAAATTACATTCTTGTTTTCAGTTACATAACGTTGAATAATCTGAATAAAACTCTTAGTTGAATTATACGGAACAGAAATAACACTTAAAAAAGATTCTTTAGTAAAACTCCACTTTAATATCTCTTCACTTATTTCTTCTTTCCTATCAATGAAACTCATTTTGTTCCAAAGTAACATCCACTTCACTCTCCATTATATCCATTATTCTATATTTTAATAAGGAATACCTTTCAAAACTTTTATTATTACCTATCATAAAGCTTAAGGCTCTTAAATCTCCTACAAGCACCACCATCTCTTTTGCCCTAGTTATAGCTGTATATAATAAATTTCTGTTCATAAGTAAAACTGACCCCATAAATATAGGAACAATAATAACAGGAAATTCACTACCCTGACTTTTATGTATAGTTATGGCATAAGCCAAATCTAGTTCATCTAAACATATACTATCGTATACAACTCTCTTTTCTTCATCGAATATAACAGTTACTGTGTTTTTTTCTTCATCAATGTCCTCAATATATCCAAAATCACCATTAAAAATCCCCATACCTTTTCCCTCTTTTTCTTCTGAAATTCCTGTCCATTTTAAAGTATAGTTATTTTTAATTTGCATTACTTTATCTCCAACTCTAAAAATCATATCTCTAAAGCACTTTTCTTTTTTATTATCACTTCTAGGATTTAAAACCTCCTGAAGTTTTCTATTTAAATTTGATACTCCTAAAATTCCTTTTCTCATAGGAGATAATATTTGAATATGTTTCATTTTATCCCAATGCTCATTGAATGCTGGTAATCTTTTATTTGCTAATTCTACTAAAAGATTTAATATGTTAGAGAATTCCAAAGATCTTATAAAATAAAAATCTTTAAATTTCTTATTTAAGATTGGCATTTCTCCTGAATTTATTTTATGGGCATTTACTATAATCATGCTTTCTCTTGACTGTCTAAATATTTCTTTTAACCTAACTACTTTAATGCATCGGCTATCTATAAGATCTCTAAGTACATTTCCAGGTCCTACAGAAGGAAGCTGCTGTGAATCTCCTACTATTATAAGTCTTGTTTTTAATGAAATAGATTTTAATAAATTATTCATCATTACTATATCTATCATAGAAGCTTCATCTATAATTACTACATCACATTGAAGAGGAGATTCTTCCCCCCTAGAAAAAAATAATGCTTCCTCATCACTTTCCACACCTATTTCAAGTAATCTATGTATAGTTTTTGCCTCTTTATTAGTTGCCTCTGACATTCTCTTCGCAGCCCTTCCGGTAGGTGCAGCCATGAGAACTTTCAAGTTAGATTTTTCAAATAACTGAATTATACAATTAATTATAGTAGTCTTTCCTGTTCCAGGTCCTCCTGTTATTATTTCTACACTATTTTCTACTGCCCCTTTAATTGCTTCTTTTTGTGAAAGATCGAATTTTATGTCATTTGTCTTTTCAAAATTTTTAATTTCTTCATGTATATTCAAATCTATATTTTTATACTTGTTGAAAGCTAGAGTTAATATCTTCTTAGTTACACTTAATTCACAATAATAATAGGTCATAGAAAATACACAGACCTTATCTTGCCATTGTTCTAACTTTATTTTCCCATTTAAGGAACTTTCATATATATTTTTCTCCAATTCTTTTTGAGTCACCCCAAGTATATTCATTCCATTTTTTATCAATATATCTATAGGCATATAAGTATTTCCCATGCTGCAAAATTTATTTATTAAATATTTTATACCACTTTGTATCCTAAAAGGAGAATCTTTTTCTATGCCAAGACCCCTTGCTATTTTATCTGCTATCTTGAATCCTATTCCTGATATTTCTTCTGTAAGAATATACGGATTTTCTTTTACCATATTTATAGAGTTAGCTCCTAACTTTTTGTATATTTTTACACACTGATTAGGAGTCACTCCATAAGTTTGCATAAATATCATTATATTTCTTATCTCATATTGCTTACAATAAGATTTTTCTATTAAGGATATTTTTCTTGCCCCTATACCCTCTATTTCTTTTAGCCTTTCTATGTTGCTATCTAGTATATGAAGGGTATCTTTTCCAAACTTTTCTACTATTTTTTTTGCAGTAACCGGTCCTATGCCTGATATAATACCTGAAGACAAATATTTTTCTATACCAACTAAGGTATCTGGAATTATCTCTTCAAATATTTTAACTTTAAATTGATGCCCAAATTCAGGATGAATTACCCATTCTCCTGAAACCTTTAAATTTTGTCCTTCTATTATATAAGGTATACATCCAACTATAGTTATTGTATGTTCTCTCTCTTTCATTTTAGCCACCGCATACCCATTATCCTTGTTCTGAAATATTATATCTTCTACAACTCCCTGTAATTCCTGCATATAACTCACCTTAATATAAAATTATTTATAAAATTTTAAAAATGTAATAATGCTATTTACATCATTATTATACACTTACACGTTATAAAAATATATACAAATGTTTTTGTACAACATTTAATCTTATAGCATTTTACAAAAAATAATCTAAAAACTCTCCAAAGTAAAATTCAAAAAAATTATATAATAAAAATATCATATACGAAAATAAAAGGCATTATAAATAATAAATTATCAATAAAATATTGAAAAAATTATTGAAATATAATTTTTCTTATATTATAATAAACACAAAATTATGCTAAACATAATAAAATTACATGAAACATAATGAATCATTACAATAATAAACTTATAAATAATATGTTATATATTATTAAGTTATTATTTGAAGTATATATTTTAAAATCTCAAAAGGGGGTATCTATGTACAAAGAAAAATTAGAACATAATAATACACACAATCTAACTTTTATGCAATGTGCAGAATGTCAGTCACCTATTATTTCAAATATTCTTTCTACAATAAAAGGTAATGTAGTAATTATTCACTCACCTTTGGGATGCGCATCATCATTTGTGGATTTTAATCTTAAATTTAAAATAGGATTAAAAAAACGCGGTTTGCCTATTGAAAATGCAAAGTTAATTAGCAGCAATATCACAGAGATGGATATACAAAATGTTATTGATTCTATCCAGGATAATTATTCAATTCCTTTAATCACAATTACCTGCAAACTTTACAATTCTAAGGCATGGGGTTCTGGATTTAACTTCAAAAAAGCCGGAGGCTTGAATAAACTCATAAGAACTACCCATAAAGAGGGAAAATTTTATAATGTTATTAATTTTAGTAGTAATGATGATATAAAAGAAATACTTAATAAAATACCCGTTAAGTGGAATCATATCTCTTGCTATACAGATTATGAGTGTTTAGAAAAAATGGGAAGTGCACAAGGTACTCTATTAATTTCTGCTGACCGTTTCAGCAAATATATTGCAAATTGGCTAATGGAAAGATTAACTGAAATGTTAACTCGTTATGACAGCACCTTCCCACAACGTTTCTTTACTATTGGAAAGTCTACATATATATCTGGAATTACCAGATTTTTAGTAAAAGAATTGGGTATGATACCAGGATGCCAATATATAGTAGATGATCCCCCTTATAAATACAGAGATAAGATAGAAAACAGTTTTAAAAATATAACTAGTGAAATATCTTCAGCAATTACCTTCGTAAATGATGGAGAAAAAATTATTAAAAGTATCAAGGAAAAAATTGAAGATTTAATTCCTTTAATTATAGGCAGCAGCTGGGATTCAATAATTGCTTCTAAGTTGAAAGGATATTTCATTTCTATAAGTCTTCCTATTTCAGATAGGTTGATACTCAATAAAAGTTATGTTGGATATGAAGGAAGGCTAGCTTTTATAGAAGATATTTTTTCCTGCATATTAAGAGGATTATAAATCAAAAAGATATTACAATAAAATAATAAAGGAGAGCTAATATGAAAAAAACAAATTCAAAAATTTTAATTTTATTTATAGTAATTACAGTTATGCTCATGTCAATTATTAGTACAGGCTGTGGAAATAAAAAAAATAGTACATCCACCAAGCAAGAGAATTCAACATCCTCAACAAGAAAAATAGTTGATGGTACTGGTAAAACAGTCACAATACCCTATGAGATTACTAGAATAGCTGCATCTGGAGCTTTGAATCAGATAGTTTTAATACTTGGTGGAGCAGATAAATTGGTGGCAACAGCCCAAGGGGTTCAAACAGGTTTTTTTCCTAAAGTTTATCCTAGGATAACAGAAATTCCCGCTGCCTACACAGGTTCAGGCCCTGGAACTTTAAACATGGAGACTTTACTTAAAGCAAACTCACAAGTAGTTTTTGGTACATTTACTCAAACTGAACAAGAAAGACTACAAAAAGCTAATATAGCTTTTCTAGGACTAAAATTAGAAACTCCTGAAGATATAAAAAATACTATTACTATGGTTGGAAAAGTACTTGGAGAAAGCGGTGAAGAGAAAGCTAAAAAATTTAATGAATACTATGATAATAATATAAAATATGTTAGTGACAAAACTAAGTCTAGTGAAAAAGTTAAAGTATTTGTTGCCAGTGGTACCCCAAAAGGGTCACTTACCACAATTGGTTCCAATGACATAAATACTTCCTACATAGAGGCTGCTGGAGGTATAAATATAGCTTCAGAAAATATTTCTAAAGAATCTAGCACTAGCAATGAAGGTACCAGTGTTGATTTTGAGTTTCTATACAAAAATCAGCCAGATGTGATTATAGCCACAAGTAAAAACACTTACGATTATATCATGGACACAAGCAGTTCAAATCAGTGGCAATCTCTAACAGCTGTAAAAAATAAACAAGTTTATCTTAATCCTAAAGGAGTATATTTATGGTCTGTAAGAAGTGCAGAAGGTGCATTACAACCTTTATGGCTAGCCAAAAATCTCCATCCCGACTTATTTAATGATTTAGATATTAAGCAAAAGGTAAAAGAATTTTATAAAAATTACTACTATTATGATCTATCAGCTAATGACATAGAGGACATATTAAATCCCAAAAAATAAATATGTATTAAGTATTTTATATAATACAAAGAATCAGCTTCCTTTGATGGTAATGCTGTCATTGCCATGTGGGTTCTATTGAGGACGTATTATGTAAAATATACTAACATACTTAACTGAGTATCTATTAAAAACAATTAAAATAAAAGAACTCCGCATAATACAATACAGAGTTCTTTTATTATTAAAAATAACCTTTTATATCATTAACTTTATTTAACCTTTCCCAAGGTAAATCTATATCAGTTCTTCCAAAATGTCCATAAGCTGCAACTTGCCTATATATAGGTCTTCTTAAGTCTAGGTCTCTTATTATAGCTGCTGGCTTTAAATCAAATACTCTATTTACTATATCAATTATCCTCTCTTCTGATATCTTTTGTGTGCCAAAAGTATCTACACTTATTGATACAGGTTCTGCTACACCTATGGCATAAGCAATTTGTATTTCTAGCTTGTCAGCAACTCCAGCAGCGACTAAATTCTTAGCCACCCACCTAGCAGCATAAGCAGCAGATCTATCGACTTTAGTAGGATCTTTTCCTGAAAATGCCCCGCCGCCATGTCTTCCGTAACCGCCGTATGTATCAACTATTATCTTTCTTCCCGTAAGTCCAGAATCTCCCTGAGGACCTCCAACTACGAACCTCCCTGTTGGATTTATAAAATATTTAGTATTAGAATCTAAAAATTCTGGTGATACAATAGGTTTTATAACATTATCTATTATATCTTTTTCAATTTGCTCCCTGGTCACAAATTCATCATGCTGTGTAGATACTACTATTGTATCAACTCTAATTGGTTTATTATCCGCATATTCTATAGTAACCTGTGTTTTTCCATCCGGTCTTAAATAATTCAATATACTTTCTTTTCTGACTTGTGACAACCTCTTTGAAAGTTTATGGGCTAAGTTTATAGGCATAGGCATATATTCTGGAGTTTCGTTTGTTGCAAATCCAAACATCATACCTTGATCTCCAGCTCCTATAGCATCTACTTTTTCCATTTTACCTACTTTGGCTTCTAAGGATTTATCAACTCCCATAGCTATATCTAATGATTGTTCGTCAATTGAACTCAACACAGCGCAAGTATCACAATCAAATCCATATTTAGCTCTAGTGTACCCTATTTCCCTTATAGTTTTCCTAACTACTTTAGGAATATCAATGTAACAATTGGTAGATATTTCTCCCATAACTAAAACCATACCTGTAGTAGTTGCAGTTTCACATGCCACTCTCCCCTGGGGATCCCGTTCTAAAATAGCATCTAAAATAGCATCTGAAATTTGATCGCACATTTTATCAGGATGTCCTTCTGTAACTGATTCAGATGTAAAAAGTCTTCTCATTCTTAATACCTCCCTATATAAAATAAAAAACCACTTCAGTAAGAAGAGGTTAAATAAATTAACTACTCTCTTATCTTGCAGACTTTTAACTGCCGGAATTGGCACCTTGGTGACCACACACTGGTTGCCGGGCTTCACAGGGCCTTTTCCCTCCACCTCTCTTGATAAGAGCTTTTATATAATGAATTTTCTTGGTTATGAAAATAACAAATTAAGTAAAATAAAAAACACCTAAAAGTGCCTTTTATGGTGGAGGAAGATGGATTCGAACCATCGAAGTCACTGACAACAGATTTACAGTCTGCCCCCTTTAGCCACTCGGGAATTCCTCCGCATTTGGTGCTGGCAGTAGGCTTCGAACCCACGACCTACTGATTACAAGTCAGTTGCTCTACCTGCTGAGCTATGCCAGCTTATTTTATTATTAAATGATGTGGTGGGCACAACAGGGATCGAACCTGTGACCCCCTGCTTGTAAGGCAGATGCTCTCCCAGCTGAGCTATGCGCCCAATTTTTATGGTGGAGGAAGATGGATTCGAACCATCGAAGTCACTGACAACAGATTTACAGTCTGCCCCCTTTGGCCACTCGGGAATTCCTCCGAATCTGGTGCTGGCAGTAGGCTTCGAACCCACGACCTACTGATTACAAGTCAGTTGCTCTACCTGCTGAGCTATGCCAGCTCATTCCCAGACTATGTATCTTTATAGAATATAAACACACATACCTAACGTAGATTAGTATACATTCTCATTCATTTATTTTCAAACCTACTATACCCGTATAATATAATATTAAAGGTTTATTACTCCATATTTCTTTAGATCCCTTTAAAAATCATATGTATATGGTTGAAATTTAATATTTTACCCGTTCTCATCATATACATTATATATAATGTTCTCTATCAAGTAATTCTTAGGTTTAGGTAGAGTTTACTCATAAGGAACGCTTTCCTCCATCTGAACCCTAGAAGAACTTATCCAAGGGCATAGTGTACTCATCCCCTCACTTTGAAGAAGATGGGAGTGTTAGCTAATTGCTTGCCTTCGGATAAAAACATTTATAAGGTTATACATAAAGGAAGGTGAATATATGAATAGAGTAAAAGTCAATTATAAAAATCCTGTGTCCTACCATGAACTTGCCTACTTTCTAAAGAATTACATTAATAAAGATACTATTATTGTATGTATTGGTACAGATAGATATATAGGAGACTGTTTAGGTCCTTTAGTAGGTAGTCTACTAAAATGCAAACACTTTCCTTTACCTACTTACGGTACAATTTCAGATCCTATACATGCTTTAAATATAGAAGATAAATTAAAACAAATAAAGTTAATTCATCCCTATAGTACTATTATAGGGATAGATGCTTGTTTAGGGAATCCAGAAACCATAGGAGAAATTCAAGCAAGGGATTTCCCTGTTCATCCTGGTAAAGGCGTAGGAAAGTCTCTTCCAAATGTAGGAGATTATTCAATAATAGGCATAGTTGATTCAAATGAAAATGAAAATCTCTTTAGTAACTCTAGTAATATTCGTCTGAATTTAATTTTAAATATGGCTGAAGTAATACTTTATTCATTAATTCATTCATATTATTTATATTATAACAATATATTATCTTAAGCCTATACAACAAAAAAACTAACTTAAATAAGTTTAATTTACAGTACAATAAGTTAGAGTTTGCTCTTTTAATATCTTAAAAATATATTTATTCCATATAGTTAATCTATTAATGTTATATCATCACCAGTAAAGAAAACTTCCATTTTATCTAAATATTCAAGAACTTTGCCTGTACCTAAAGCCACACAGGATATAGGATCTTCAACCACATAAACAGGTACTTTTGTAATTTCTCTTATTAAATCACTTAGTCCATTTAATAATGATCCTCCACCAGTCATAAAAATACCTTTTTCAGCTATATCCGCTGCTAATTCTGGTGGAGTTTTCTCTAATACTGCATGAGTTGTATCCGCTATAGAATTTACAATTTCCTTTAATGCTATTCTCATTTCTTCTGAGGACACTGTTATATTTTTAGGAAGTCCTGTAACCAAATCTCTTCCCCTTATTTCCATAGTCACTTCTTCTTCTCTGTCAAAGGCAGAACCTATATTTATTTTTAAATCCTCTGAAGTTCTTTCTCCAATCATTAATTTATGTTCTTTTCTGATATATTTCATTATAGCTTCGTCAAACTTATCTCCTGCTATTTTTATAGAGGATCTTACAACTATTCCTCCTAAAGAAATCACTGCCACATCCGTAGTTCCTCCCCCTATATCTATTACCATATTACCACTAGCTTTAGTTATGTCAATTCCTGCACCAATGGCTGCAGCTAATGGTTCTTCAATCAAAAACACCTTTTTTGCACCTGCATTTTTAGCTGCATCAATTACAGCTCTCTTTTCAACTTCAGTAGATTCACAAGGAACACATACTACTATTCTAGGTGCTGACATTCTTTTTTTCCCACAAGCCTTACCTATAAAATACTTTAACATCTTTTCTGTTACATCATAATCAGATATAACTCCATCCCTTAGTGGACGAATAGCAACAATATTTCCTGGTGTTCTCCCTATCATTTGCCATGCTTCTTCTCCCACGGCAAGCACTTTATCTCTAGTCTTATCTATAGCAACAACTGAAGGTTCTTTTAAAATTACCCCTCTACCTTTAATGTAAACAAGTACCGTAGCCGTGCCTAAATCTATACCCATATCAGTTCCTATATTAAAAAACATTCCTCTTTCACTCCTAATCTTACTAGCTTTTCACAATAAAAATATAAACTTATCATATTTATTATCATATCACATTCTAATTATAATGGGAATGTTTTTACCCCTCAATAGCTTTATATTTCATTTTTGTAGCTTTTCCGCCTCTTATATGCCTTTCTGCCTTGTTATAATCCAATATATTTTTAGCTTCCTGGGCAATTTGCGGATTTATCTTTGGTAATCTTTCTGTCATATCTTTGTGTATAGTACTTTTACTTACTCCAAAAACTTTAGCGGTTTTTCTTATAGTAGCTTTAGAACCTATTATATATTTGGCAACTTCTAAAACTCTTTCTTCAATGTAATCTTTCAAATTTATTCAACTCCTTTATACACTTGACCGCAATAAATAAAAACTTCTAAATATACTCATTACTCTCATAATCTTTCACAGTTGCTCGTCCCCCCTATATTTATAAATATGCTCATTAACATTTTTAAATTCATGGTGTGTTGGCCATTTCCCCATAAAATAGTAAGAAATGGCCTAATATTAATATTTTATATATTTAGCTGGATTTACAAACTCATTGCCTTTTAGAACTGCAAAATGCAAATGATCTCCATATTTCTCATATGCTGCTCTTAATGTACTTTTTCCTACTATTCCTATAGCAGTTCCTTTTTTTAATGTTTGACCGACACTAACTTCAACATTAGGATCCAAGTTAGAATAAATAGTTTTTAATCCATTTTGATGATCTATAATAACTTCTACTCCATCCTGAGTTGCTTTATTCACTTCTTCTACTTTTCCATCCATAGCTGCAAATACAGGTTTCCCCAACTCTGTTTGTATATCATATCCCAAATTAGGTCTATAGGTACCTGTAGAATCCCAATATACTGGATCTTCTGAATATGCTCTTGCAATATTTCCTTCCACTGGTTTTTGAAAAGAAGTACTAACTGAACTAGATACACTTTTTGAAGTTTCTTCGGATTCATTACTATTTGTTTCTTCACTCTTTTTTACTTGGAGAGCATTATCATAACTGGAAGAAGGCTTCTCATCTGTCTGGGCTGTTTCTTTGGTTTGTTTTTGCTCTAAGCTTACACTTTTCTGTAACTCAGCACTCTGATTTTTATTATTTCTAGCAGTTATTACTGCAACTGTTGCTACAACGCAAAGACAAACAAACAGTATTATATAAAAGCCCTCCTTTTTCAAAAAGTTAAATGCTCTACTAAAAATTTTTCTGTCCATATGAACACCTCCTTTTTGTAGTTTGTCCAGACAATAACAAAAAATACATATTTTATAATTTTTTCTTTATATTTTTTATAAAAAATAATAAAGAGACAAAATGAAATTTCATTTTATCTCTTTATTATCTGAGCTTTAGATAAACTTTATTTATTGCGAAATATTTCTAAATTTTGAAGCTCTGTTTTATTGTAATAATGGGCTAATATTTCTTTATAAGTTTTACCCTGTTTTGCCATGGCATTTGCTCCCCACTGACTCATTCCCACTCTATGCCCATATCCAATACACTCAATAATAATATTGTCTTTAAAATAAATATTAAAATCTGAAGAATTTAATGACATAATAGTTCTAAATTTTGCTCCAGATATAGTAATTGATCCTAATTTAATTTCTTTAACAGACCCTCCTTCATTTCTAGATTCTATACATACTTGATCAGATAAATTTTTTACGGACAATCTCGAATTAGGATATTGAGAATTTATTTTATTTATAAAATTAGTATAGGATAATTGTATAGAAGTTTTATACTTAGATGCATCTTCTTCCCCAGGGCTTTCTACACTCTTTAAATATTCTTCTCCCTTTCCAAACACATCTACTGCATTTTCTGTCCTACCCCCACTTACCGCAAAATAATAAGGTTCCATAACCAGTTTATTTTTATAGGTTAATATCTGTCCTGAAGTAGCTTCTACTGCATTTACTATTTTATCCCAATATTCATTTCTCTCAGATTCAGGCCAGTTTTTCATTCTTTCCTCTTTATTTGTGAATACTTGACATTTAACTGTATCACATACGTCTGCTCCAGTATTACTTTTATATTTTTTCCCTCCATATATCTCCATATGGGCTGCCCCAAAGGTTCTAGCTGCTACAGCTTGAGCCTTAATTGCTTCTTCCGAAAATTCCGCTGGCATTTCAGCTGCTACAACTCCTATTACGTATTCTTCCAAGGTCATTTTTTCTATTTTATTTTCTTCACTTATATATACTTTTATATACTGCGGATTATAATTATAGCTTTTATTTATGGATCTCATTAAAAATTCTGGTATAGTGTATTGGCTAATTTTCATGCCGTTTATGCCCAAAGAAAGTAATACTATAAATGCTGTACTCATAGATACTAAAATAATAAGTTTTTTGAAAAAGTTTGTAATACATCTTTTCATTTTGTTCTCCCGTATTATGACTTAATATATCCTTATTACATTAGCATTTAAATTATTCCAATGAAAATCTTTGAACAATAAAAAAGAAGAAAATTTTTATTTTACTTTTCTTCTTTTTTCTACTAATAACATAAAAATTATTCATTTATTCTTTCAATATCAGCGCCCAATGCTTTTAGCTTTTTTTCAATATCTACATATCCTCTATCTATATGATATACATCTGTAACTTCTGTTTTTCCTTCTGCCGCTAGCCCACAAAGTATAAGTGCAGCACCAGCTCTAAGATCTGTAGCTTTTACTTCTGCTCCTGTAAGCTTATCAACTCCTTCTATGACTGCACTTCTTCCATCTATCTTTATATTTGCTCCCATTCTTTTCATTTCCATTACATGCATAAATCTATTTTCAAAAATGGTTTCAGTTATAATACTTGTACCTTTAACTGTACTTAATAAACCAGTTACTTGTGATTGCATATCCGTAGGAAATCCTGGATAAGGCATAGTCTTAATATCTATAGGATTTAACTCTCTATTCCCATCTACAATTAAACTATTTCCTTCACATTTTATATATACCCCAGCCTCTGTAAGTTTAGCAATTATAGGCTTTAAATATTCCTCATTTATACCATTTATTCTAATCTTGCTCTTAGTTATGGCTGCAGCTACCATAAATGTTCCTGACTCTATCCTGTCACATATTGGACTATGACTACTACCTTTCAAATTTTTTACTCCTTTTATATGAATAGCCCTAGACCCTGCACCAGTTATATTTGCACCCATACTATTCAAAAAGTCTGCCAGATCTTTTATCTCCGGTTCTTCCGCTGCATTTTCTATTATAGTCTCTCCTTCAGCAGTCACTGCTGCCATCATTATATTTTCTGTAGCGCCTACTGATGGAAAATCCAAATATATTTTATTTCCTATTAATTTTTTAGCTTTTGCTTCTACAAATCCATGTTCTACATTTACCTTTGCACCAAGAGCCGCAAACCCTTTTAAATGCAAGTCTATTGGCCTAGTTCCAATATTACATCCTCCAGGAAGACATAATTTAAATCCTCCAAATCTTGATATCATAGGTCCCATTATTAAAAATGATGCCCTCATTTTTTTCACTAGTTCACTACAGGGATCACAATAACTTATATTAGAAGTATCTATAATAATCTTATTTAAATTCTTATCTATAATTACATCTGCATATATACTTTTTAATATATTACTTATTACAAAAACATCCTCTAACATAGGAACATTATCTATAATGCACTTATCCCCACTTAAAATGGAAGCCGCTATAATAGGTAATACTGAATTTTTAGCAGCACTGATGTTAACTTCCCCATGGAGGTTACTTCCTCCTTTGATTACTATCTTATTCATAGTGTTCCTCCATTCTATAATTGCTGATATGTTAATTAATTTTTACCAATTCAATGACCATTTTTTAACGAGAGGCACTATTTATTTTTAAGTTAAATAGTATCAAAGTAAATTACAAGTCAAAGATGGTAATCTCATTTCACTTAAAATTAAAGAAATAAGCTCCTTTGATAGTTTTTCTATCATGTAGGATTTTATTAACAAAATATTATGTAAGACAGTTCATCCTAGCAGACAATTATTTTTAAAAAACAATAATATGAAAAAGACAGTACTTATGTTGCAAATTAAAATTCCATTATAATTCAATAGTATATATTATTAATATGCAGTCATTATCTCTGGAGTTCCCATAATTATATAAGTTTCCATATCATATTTCATAACAGCATAATTAAAATCTATTAGATCTCCATTGCTTTGTATACTTTCATATCTATGGGTATATGCAGTATTAGTATATCCTTCTTGTAAGGCTACAGTTTTGATATTACATGCATCCCAATATTCTAAAATTTCTTTTATCTGTTTATTTAAAGCTTCAACCTTTCCATATTCAACTTTTGCCTTAACATATTGAAAATATCTGCATTTTTTTGCTTCTTTTGGAACACATTCATTTAAATTGTTTTTTATATTTTTTAATTCATATACATTACTTTTTTGTATAACGTTAATCGTTATAATATTATAATCTTCATATTTCACACTTTGTATATAACCTTCAATATAGCTATTATTAAAATCTACAGAATACATTTGATTATTCTTACATACTTTCTTATTTAATTTATAATACTCATCTAATTTTGTGAATATCTCATTTGCTGTTTTTTCCCCATAGTTTGTAGTAGTAAAAACCAACATTCCTCCACATTCTGTAGGATGACTGTGAGTTCTATCCAATATATCTTTAAATAAATCTACTTTTTCTAAAGAAGTACTATACCCTTTCTGAAATATTCGTTTATTATAACAGCCATTTACTGGTACTTCCAAATAACATTGAAAAGATATTAAATATATCAGTAAAAAGAATATTATTCCTCGTTTCTTCATATAATATAGTCCTGCGATATATTATACAGAACTTTTCACCTCCTTACCCTTATTTTAGAAATTATGGACAACTTTTTTATTACTATTCGTAAAAGCTTTTATTTTATATTATTTTTACTAAAGTTTAGAAATAATAGATTAATTACTGTTTCCAAAAAATAAGAATTCTATAAGGAGGGCCTTATATTAATATATAAATTTACATAATAGAATGTGCATATTTAATATAAAAAAACACTATCAAGATTATCACCTGTTATAGTGATCTTGATAGTGTTTTTTAATTTACTAAAATAATCTAAATTACTGGATTATTTCAGTAAATTAATTCTAGCCAAGGCCCTGTTTAATGCTAACTGTGCTCTCTTCACATCTATTGCATCTTTATGGGCCAATCTTTGTTCTGCCCTTTTTTTAGCCTCTTCTGCTCTTTTCAAGTCTATTTCCTCCGGCCATTCACAAACATCACATAAGATTTTTAATTCATCATTTTTTATTTCCAACATCCCATTTGAGGTAAATGCCTTTAATTCCTTGCCGTCCTTTTCGACAATGCGAGTATCTGTGGATTTTAAAGTAGTAATTAAAGGCATATGTCCCGGAAGAATAGTTATATTACCTTGAATGCTCTCTGTTATTACTTCTAATACCTCTCCTTTATAGAATTCTCTATCAGGAGTAAGGATAGTTAATTTCAGAACTTCTGCCATATTAATTCTCCTTTTTAAAGTATCTACACTTTATCCTTTTTAACATACATTTAATTTTTTACTATATTTTTAGCAGACTCAACAACTTCATCTATGCTACCTTTAAATAAGAAAGCTGTCTCTGGTAAATCATCGTACTTACCTTCAAGTATTTCTTTAAAACCCCTTATAGTTTCTTTTACAGGTACATATTTCCCTTCATATCCTGTAAATTGTTCTGCCACAGAAAATGGCTGTGACAAAAATCTCTGTATTCTTCTTGCTCTTATAACCACCAATCTATCTTCTTCTGAAAGTTCATCTACACCTAAAATTGCTATAATATCTTGAAGTTCGCTATATCTTTCAAGTATATGTTTAACATCTGAAGCTACTTTATAATGTTCCTCCCCTACAATTCTAGGGTCAAGTATTCTTGATGTTGAGGCTAAAGGATCAACTGCAGGATAAATACCAATTTCTGATATAGACCTTGAAAGCACCGTAGTGGCATCAAGATGTGTAAAAGTTGTTGCTGGTGCCGGATCAGTTAAATCATCCGCTGGAACATATACTGCTTGAACAGATGTGATAGAGCCATGTTTCGTAGAAGTTATTCTTTCCTGTAAAGATCCCATTTCTGTAGCAAGCGTTGGTTGATATCCAACAGCACTAGGTATTCTTCCGAGTAGTGCCGAAACTTCTGAACCCGCTTGAGTGAACCTGAATATATTATCTATAAATAAAAGTACATCCTGCCCTTCATCTCTAAAATGTTCTGCCATAGTAAGTCCTGTAAGTGCAACTCTCATTCTTGCACCCGGTGGTTCATTCATCTGCCCAAATACTAGGGCAGTTTTATTTATAACTCCAGATTCTTGCATTTCATAATATAAGTCATTACCTTCTCTGGTTCTTTCTCCTACTCCTGTAAAAACAGATAATCCACCATGTTCTTTTGCTATATTGTTTATAAGTTCTTGTATAATAACTGTTTTTCCCACACCTGCTCCGCCAAACAATCCTATTTTTCCACCTTTTTGATATGGTGCAATAAGATCAATAACTTTTATACCTGTTTCAAACATTTCAGGTTTAACAGATTGCTCTTCAAAACTTGGTGCTGGTCTATGAATAGGAGAATATTCATCTGTTTTTATCTCTCCACTTTCATCAATAGGTTGCCCTAGCATGTTGAAAAGTCTTCCTAAAACCGGTTTCCCTACAGGCACGGATATAGGTGCTCCAGTATCTAAAGCATCCATACCTCGCATTAACCCATCTGTACTTTCCATAGATATAGTCCTTACTATATCATCGCCTAAATGTTGTGCTACTTCCGTAATAATTTTTATATTTCCCGATTCTATACTTATGGCGTTATATATATCTGGAAGGTTTTCTTCATCAAATTTTATATCCACTACAGGTCCTATGACCTGAACTACTTTGCCTATATTGGGCATGAACATCCCTCCTTACTTTAGAGCTTCTGCTCCTCCAACTATTTCAGTTATTTCCTGCGTTATAGCAGTTTGCCTCTCTCTATTATATTGAAGATTTAGTTCATCTAACAGATCATTTGCATTTTTGGTAGCCCCATCCATTGCTGTCATTCTAGAAGATTGTTCACTAACCTTTGAGTTTATCATGCAATTAAGTACTTTTTGCTTTAAATGAAGTTCTACTATATCTTCTATCATTTCATCCGCAGATGGTTCAAATTTTACAATAAAATTTCTTTTTTCCATTTTCTTAACTTCCAACGGAAGCAATTTTTCAACAATTACATTTTGTTTAATAGTTGAAATAAATTTAGTAAACACTATATTAACTTCTCCAACCTTGCCACTTTTATAAAGTTCTAAGGCTTTATATACTACATCATCCGTTTCTTTTATTGTAGGAACATCTGGAATATCTATGTATTCTGATTCTATATTATAATCAAGTCTTGTAAAATACATCTTTCCTTTTTGCCCTATGGTTATTAAAAGAAAATCTTCCTTCTCTTTTGACCTTATGGCACTTAACTCGTTTACCACATTAGCATTAAATCCTCCACACAATCCTGTATCAGAATTCAAAGCTATATATAATTTTTTATCACTCTTATTACCCTTTATATAAATATTATTTTGTTCAGCTTCTATCACCAATTCATTTACAATAGAACTAAAAAGTTCGCAATACTTATTATTTGCCTCAAGTTTTCTTCTCACTTTTCTAAGTTTAGAGGTGGCAATAAGTCCCATGGCCTTAGTTATTTTCTGAGTGCTAGTTATTGATTTAATTCTTCTTTTAATTGTAACAAGTCCTGCCCCTGCCATATTTCACCTCCCTGAGATAAAAACAACTATCCCTCTATTAAAAATATTTTTTTGAATTCTTCTATAGCATTTCCAAGTTTATCACTTAATTCATCAGATATGACTTGTTTTTCCTTTATTTCATCTCCTATTTCTCTATGATGGGTATCCATATAATCAAGAAATTCTTCTTCAAATTCTGATATTCTTTCTACCGGTATATCCATTATGTAATTTCTGCTGGCTGCAAACAATATCATTACTTGTTTTTCCACAGCCATTGGCTTATATTGAGACTGCTTTAATATTTCCGTTAATCTCTTACCTTTTTCAAGAGTTCTCTTTGATTCCTTATCCAAATCAGAGCCAAATTGTGCAAAAGATGCAAGCTCTCTATATTGTGCCAAATCTATTCTAAGGGTACCTGCTACTTGCTTCATGGCTTTAATTTGTGCATTACCTCCAACTCTAGATACAGATATACCCGCATTTATAGCAGGCCTTTGCCCGGAATAAAAAAGTTCTGTTTCTAAAAATATCTGGCCATCCGTTATAGAAATAACATTAGTTGGTATATATGCGGTAACATCTCCTGCCAATGTTTCTATTATGGGCAGTGCTGTAAGTGACCCTCCTCCTAACTTATCTGAAAGTTTCGCAGCTCTTTCTAAAAGCCTTGAATGGAGATAGAAAACATCTCCCGGATATGCTTCCCTTCCCGGTGGTCTTCGAAGTAATAGAGACATAGCCCTATATGCCACTGCATGCTTAGATAAATCATCATATACTATAAGCACATCTTTTCCTTTATTCATAAAATATTCTCCCATGGAACAGCCTGCATAAGGAGCAATATATTGAAGTGGTGCTGATTCAGAAGCAGAGGCAGATACCACTATAGTATAATCCATGGCATTCGTTTCTATCAGATTATTCACTATATGTGCTACTGTAGATTGTTTTTGTCCTATAGCTACATAAATACATATTACATCTTTTCCCTTTTGATTTATTATGGTATCCATGGCAATAGCAGTTTTACCAGTCTGCCTATCCCCTATTATAAGTTCTCTTTGTCCTCTTCCAATTGGTATCATAGCATCTATGGCTTTTATTCCTGTTTGCAAAGGTTGCTTAACTGCCTGCCTGGTTATAACCCCTGGTGCCACAAGCTCTATAGCTCTCGTTTCAGTGGTATTAATAGCACCTTTACCATCAATGGGATGTCCTAATGAATTTACAACTCTTCCTATGATATTTTCTCCTACAGGCACTTCCACAACTTTACCTGTTCTCTTTACTGTATTCCCTTCCTTTATTCCCTCCTGAGAACCCAAAAGAACACATCCTACATTATCTTGTTCAAGATTTAGAGCCATACCATAAACATCATTAGGGAACTCTAAAAGTTCTCCTGCCATACACCTATTAAGACCATAAACTCTAGCAATACCATCACCAATTTGAATTATTGTACCTGAATCAACTGTCTCTATTTTCTTTTCATATTTTTCTATTTGACTTTTTATAATTGAAGTTATCTCTTCAGGCTTTACGTTCATAAGCTCACCTCTGTTCTCCTTTAAGCATTATTTTTTTCATTTCAGAAAGCTTTGATTTTATAGTTCCATCAATAACCACATTATTTACCTCTACATAAACCCCACCTATTATTTTAGGATCTAACTCTTCTTTAATCAAAACTTCTTTATTAAACTTTTTCTTTAATTTTTCAGTTAGAGTTTCCCTCTCATCATCTTCTAAAGGAATAACAGTTTTTACTGTAGCAATAACTGTATTATGATTTTCAAGATATATCTTTCCCATTTCTTTAAGCTTACTATACAGTTGATTAATTCTTCCTTTATCAATAAGCAGTAATAAAAACGAAAGTATATCTTCATTTATTTTACCTTCAAAAATATTTATAAATGTTTTTTTCTTTGTGGAAGTACTAATTTCAGGATGCTCTATAAATTCTAAAAATTCAACATCATTATTTATAATATCTGCGACATCTTTTAATTCTTCTAAATATTCTTCAACTTTTCCTTTTTCCTCTGCAATCTTATAAAGTGCAAGAGCGTATCTTCTATCTAAATATTCATACATATTTTTAGATACCTACCTTAGCTATAAAGTCCTTAATAAGTTTTCTATGTTGTTCTTCATCAATAGATCCTTCTAATGCTTTTAATGACACTAAAATAGCTAAATCTACCACTTGATTTTTTATGTCATCCTGGGCTTTTTCTCTTTCCCTGTCAGCTTCATTCTTTGCCCTGTCTAGTATTAACTGTGCTTCTTTACGTGCTTCACTTAACACATTTTCCGAGATTTCTTCTGCTCTATTTTTATAGCCCTCAACAATATTTTTACCCTCTTCTCTTGAACCTTTCAATAATGCCTCATGTTTAGTAACTAACTCTTTAGACCTCTTTTCATTTTCATAGGCATTTTTAATTTTAGAATCAATTTCCTGCTGTCTATTTGTAAGTAGATTATCAACAGGTCTAAAAAAGAAATGTCTTAAAATAATGTATAATACAATAAAATTTATTATTGTCATAACAACTGTAACCCAATCAACTTGCATGTTAAACTTCAATCCTCCCCTCTAAAATGTATGTTTAAATTTGGTGAGGTATAAAATAAAATCAAACTTTAAATGCTAAAATAAGAGCTATTAATAAAGAATAAATAGCTGTTACCTCTGATAAAGCTGCACTTACAAAGAACATACTTAATATCTTACCACTTGCCTCTGGCTGTCTTGAAACACCTTCAACTGCCTTTCCTGTGGCGATACCAATTCCAATACCTCCACCTAAGCATCCTATAGCTGCTAATCCTGCTCCTATAGCTGCCATACCTGATATAAATGATTGTGAATCTAAATTCATAATAAAAAATCCTCCTTGAAAATAAATTAAATATATATTAGTGTTCAGCAACGGTTTTTATATTCATTACTGTTAACATAACAAATACTATCATCTGTATTGACCCATCAAATAAGTCAAAAAAAGCATGCAAAGGAATGGGTATTAAAAGCTGTGAAAACCATGCAATATTTCCTAATCCTTTATATACTATTCCAATAATTACAGCTCCGACAGTTAAGTTTCCAAATAGTCGGAGACTTAAAGACACTGGAAGAACTAATCTCTCTATAATATTAAGGGGCAATAACATTATAACTGGCTTAGTATAACCTATAAAATAATTTTTCAATCCAGTTTTTTTAATGGCATTAGACTGAACCAACACAAAAGTTATAAGTGCTAAACCTAATGCAACACTCAAATCTTCCGTAGGAGCTTTTAATCCTATAATTACTGGTGCAATATTCATTACCAATATATATATTGCAAGAGTTCCTACATATGGTACAAATGATATGTATTCTTTTCCCATATTATTCTTAACTAGATTTTGTACTGCCTCAACAATTATCTCAATAACATTCTGTCTTCTATCTGGCAGTTTTTGCATATTTCTTGTAAAAAACTTTGCTAAAACAGCTAAAATTAAAATGATACCCCATTGTACCACAACACTAGAAGTTATAGGAATCTCAAATGATCCCAAATGTATTGAAAACAATGGTGAAAAGTGTTCCACTTCATCACATCCCTTTTATAAATTATTATAAGTTTATGTTTTGTTATTTTCAAAAACTGAATATATGTATATACCTAATAGATTACAAGTATAGCCAAACAAATATGCTATTGCATTATATTTATTGTATCTAAAAGTAATATACCCTATCCCTGTAGCAATCATAATTCTAATAATAAAGCCTATAAGATATAAAAATGCCGATGAATTTTTAAATTTATGTAACATTGCCCCACCTAGTATATTGTTAACAAAAAAATTAAACATGGCTATAGATATTCCAAGTAAAATAAATAATCCATACCTTTTAAAAAACAACTGTGATAAACCTGCTAATAATATACCTATTAGTACATTAATTAAAAATACCATCTTTGTCATGCCTAAAATATTTTTATCCATTAATTTCTCCCTTTACAAATAAGTACATATTAAAAATTAGATTACTATTTTTAAACACATTTTATCATAATATAGAAAATTTCAAAAGCTTATTACATACTTTTACTAAGGTATGTAATAAAGTTATAATACCATTTAATCCTTTACAGCTAATGTAAATACATAGCTTTTGTAGCATACAACTTTAATTATATACCCTAAAAATATAATCTAAAAGCTTGATTTTTCTCTAAATTGCTTATTTTTCTTCAATCTAAGTAAATTAATGCTATATTTTTCAGTAATTACTCATTAAATCTGTATATTTAAAATTTTATATGGCAATAAATATTTAATAATATAAAATTAACATTACACGTAAAACAGATAGTCAGAATATCGATAAAGCGAACTGCACCCTTTCACATTTTTCTCTTATCTTGATATCTACTTTATTGTATCATTTCCATTTTTTGTATAAATCGTTAATCAAAAAGACTAGTATTTTTTTATAACGGTATGCTAGAAAGATAGTCGCGATATTCCAATGATGCCATACAATTTAAGCATTTCTGGTATCACCTAGTGTTATAATTATAATAGTCTACATATTTCAATGAATTTCTTTAAACTTTCATGATCATTGAACTTATGAAGATAATACATCTCAGATTTTAAAATTCCCCAGAATCCCCTGACTTACGGACAGTTAAAAGAGGATATTAACCAAGGAATAAGGTTGAAAAAGAAAGTATATTTAGCCTGTAACATAAGAGGACACGATAAATAGACCACCTTTCGCTGGTCAAAAAATAAATATTAAAGAGATAAAAGTTAGGTAGCTGAGAGGAAAGTAAGATAAAAAGAATATATAGATTTTTTAGAACTTCAGCAATAAATCCAGATTATCTATATAGTTTTTTTGTTGAAGAAATTTTAAGAAAATATATAAAACGAAATAACAACAATAAAGCAATTATAATATTTGACATATGACTATTGATGACAGGTTCTTAATATTAAAATTTTCATTAAAAGTTGGCAAAAGGACAATTCCCTTATGGTATAAAATATTTTAGCATATAGAAGAAATATTTAGAGATTCAGAACCTAATGGATTTCATATGGAAGATACATAGACAGAAGATATAGTTTATTTAAAGAATCTATATTTATGCTTAAGTATAGCATATACATGGATGATAATATTAGGAGCAGATTGTTCTAAAAATAAAAAATTAAAATTATGGAAGTTACACAAAAATTAAAGAACAGAATAGTTAGAATATACAGCCTATTTAATTGTGGTCTGAAATAGTTTAATAGATGTTATGACTCTAGCATTAAAAAGTACAAACTTAAATTTGATTTTATATTTTATGATATATAACAATAACAATAAAATTTAATATTTAATAAAGTATTACATGATACTTATAGACTTTTATACTTACATAAACTTCATATGAATATATATTTATCATTTTGAGGATATTATTTTATTAATTTACAGTGTAAATATTATCTACAACAGGATTATTAATCTACTTAAACATAATCTATTCTAAATCACTGTCCGTAAGTCAGCTGATATTCCTCCTATACCCGAAAATTTTATCTTTTCATAACCATTATATTTTAAAACTCAATCTGATAGTTGAGCTGTTGAACGGATGTTGTATTTTTTACATATATCTAGTTTCAAACTAATACCTGAAATGTAAACCTTAACAGCTTTGTATTTCAATTTTTGCAATAATCAGAATTTAATATATAGTTATTAATGCTGATTCTCCCATTGATTGATATAATGAAATTCATCGTTGTACTAAGGTTTCTAAAACACTATATTCTTTCGATAACTGCCCTTTGCTTTTTCTGCTTTCTAAATAATCTTTTATTGCAGATAACTAGGGAATTATGTTAAAGTCGACACTCTAAGCTTTTTTAGATTAAAATAATATGGATGGTAAAAATGTTACCTAAAAAAGAAAAGAGTTACGAGATCAGATTGAATTTAATAGTTTGGAAAATTTAGTACCAAAGAAGCATTTACTAGGGAAAATAAATACAGCTATTAATAAGAGAAAAATAGTTTGATGATATATGAAAGATAGGAAAACATGAAACATAAATAAATATAGGAATAGAAAGTTTTGGTGTAGAAGATATTATGTTGACACAGCTAGTAAAAATGATAGAAAAATTCAAGAGTATATTCAAAAACAGTTAAAAGAAAATCAATTGGAAAAACAGTTAACTTCCGATACTACAAGCTTACAGGTAGCAAATAACAATATATTCGCATGTATCAAACGTATAACACCTAGATATAGCTAATAGAAAAAGGCTATGCCCGTTAAAGAAATACCCCCGGCTATGCCGGGAGATAATTATTTTTACATCTTAACTATAAAAAATATATTTAAACTATCTTTCAACTATTAAAGCAGTTCCCATTCCACCGCCTATACATAATGTTGCAAGACCTTTCTTTGCATCTCTTCTCTGCATTTCATAAAGTAATGTAACAAGTATTCTTGCACCTGAGCATCCAACAGGATGTCCAAGAGCTAATGCTCCACCATTTACATTTACTTTGCTCATATCAAATTCCAAATCTTTCGCTACGGCTAAACTCTGTGCAGCGAATGCTTCATTTGCTTCTATTAAGTCTAAATCTGCTATTGACATATTAGCTTTTTCAAGTGCTAACTTTGTTGCGTAGAATGGTCCATATCCCATTATTTTTGGATCTAATCCTTTACTTCCATAAGAAACAATTTTTGCAAGTGGTTTGATTCCAAGTTCTTTTGCCTTATCTGCACTCATAACAACCAATGCTGCTGCTGCATCATTTATTCCTGAAGCATTACCTGCTGTAACTGTTCCATCTTTTTTGAATGCTGGTTTTAATTTTGCTAATGTTTCGACAGTTGTCCCAAATCTAGGAAACTCATCAGTATCAAAAACTACTTCCTTCTTTTTCTGCTTAACAGTTACTGGTACTATTTCATCTTTAAATTTTCCTGATTTTATAGCTGCTTCTGCTTTTTTTTGGGATGATGCTGCAAACTCATCCTGCATTTCTCTTGTTATATTCCACTTTTCTGCTATGTTTTCAGCTGTAATTCCCATGTGGTAATTATTGAATGCTTCCCAAAGTCCATCTTTTATCATGGAATCAACTATTTTTCCTTCTCCCATTCTGTATCCCCATCTAGCTTTTGGAAGTAGATATGGTGCAGCAGACATATTTTCTGTTCCACCAACTACAACTACATCATCATCCCCAGTCTTTATAATCTGAGCTGCCAAACTTACTGTTCTAAGTCCTGAGCCACAAACTTTATTTAGTGTAAAAGCTGGTACTTCTACAGGAATACCTGCTTTTACAGCTGCTTGCCTTGCTGGACTTTGTCCAAGACCTGCCTGTATTACGTTTCCAAATATAACTTCATCTACTTGTTCTGGTTTAATATTTGCCCTTTTTACTGCTTCTTTTATAACTATGGCTCCTAAATCTACAGCAGAAACATCTTTTAAAGTTCCTCCAAAACTTCCTATAGCTGTCCTTACAGCACTTACAATAACTACATCTTTCATAAAACAAGCCCTCCTAATAAATTTATTTAAACTTAAATATTTCGTAAAGCTCTAGATCAATCAAATTTCAAGTGTTTTAGATATTAGTGCTTATATTTTTAAATACAAACTATAATAATTTATTAAGAAAATTTCTATAAATGATGAAATTGTATGATATTACTTCACAATTATTTAAGTTTATAACTTAAACAACATTATTTAAAATAATTCATTTAATTCATACAATTCTAATACATTTTAATTATACTAACTAATTAATTTTTTATCAATATCTCTTGTTAAAAAAAACACAAAGTTTAATAAACGCACGTTTATGGAAAGTTTTCATACTATTCCTTAAGTTATTTAATTATATATAAGTATATTAACTTAAAATGACCAAATATGCTTTATTTTAAGATATTTTAAATTAGAAAAATTACTTATATTTACTTTTTTTATTTATTATTCTAATTTTTGTCTCATTAGTTTATTAAATAACAGTAATGACATCATAAAATCTTTATATATATATAAATAAAAAGAAGGACTTTATTAAAAATAATTTCCTCATACATAAAAAAAGATATTTAGTACATTTTTGCATTCCATGTTTGACAGACATAATAGATTTAAAAACAATAAAAACAGTATATCCTTAGTTAAGGTATACTATGAAATATATACTGGATATATTCAGTAAAAAAATTACAAGAAATCTAAAATTTATCTATGAAACAGTAAATGAAGATGCTATACTTGAAAATTTAATGACTACAAAGTGGATAGAACAAATCCTATTTGTTTCTGCATAGAATACTAATAATCGCTCAGGTTATTCCTCAAGATTGTCTTATATTTTCATTGGCAAGTATATTATACTCAAAACCTAGATATAATGTACTTCATGATACTGGTATATAACTAAACTCTATCCGGTAAACTTAATATCACTTTACAAATAACTTAGTTTTAAATTTTCGTCTAAAGAAAGAGAATAAACAAAATTTTTTACACACCTTAATATTTTACCTAACATTATTTTACTGTAATTGCTACTATAAATCCCTATATTAACAACCATTTGAGATAAACTAAATACTTAGAACAATTTAATTTTCTATGTTTCTTTCTTGTTGTGTAAATATTGCAATAAATATAAGAAAAACAATTTTAAAAAAACATAAAGTCTAATTTTAAACAGAGATAATTTTTATGCTTATTTTCAATTTTAAAGTATATAAATTATCTTAAGGAAAAATAAGCTACATTAAAAGTCTCTTGAATCTATACCATATAGATATAAGTATTCTAACTATATAAATCAAGTCACCTGTTTTACATACAGGTGACTTAAATAATATCCTTTATTTTATCTTTCAACTATTAGAGCAGTTCCCATTCCACCGCCTATACATAATGTTGCAAGACCTTTCTTTGCATCTCTTCTCTGCATTTCATGAAGTAATGTAACAAGTATTCTTGCACCTGAGCAACCAACAGGATGTCCAAGAGCTATTGCTCCACCATTTACATTTACTTTGCTCATATCGAATTCCAAATCTTTCGCTACAGCTAAACTCTGTGAAGCAAATGCTTCATTTGCTTCTATTAAGTCTAAATCTGCCACTGACATATTAGCTTTTTCAAGTGCTAATTTTGTTGCGTAGAATGGTCCATATCCCATTATTGTTGGATCTAATCCTTTACTTCCATAAGAAACAATTTTTGCAAGTGGTTTGATTCCAAGTTCTTTTGCCTTATCTGCACTCATAACAACCAATGCTGCTGCTGCATCATTTATTCCTGAAGCATTACCTGCTGTAACTGTTCCATCTTTTTTGAATGCTGGTTTTAATTTTGCTAATGTTTCAACAGTTGTTTCAGGTCTAATATATTCATCATTATCAAAAACTTTTTCTCCTTTTTTAGTTTTAATAACTACTGGTACTATTTCATCTTTAAATTTTCCTGCTTTTTGAGCCGCTGTTGCTTTTTGTTGTGATGCTGCTGAAAATTCATCCTGCATTTCTCTCGTTAAATTCCATTTTTCTGCTATATTTTCAGCTGTAATCCCCATGTGATAATTATTGAATGCTTCCCAAAGTCCATCTTTTATCATAGAATCAACTAACTTTCCATCTCCCATTCTCTGTCCCCATCTAGCTTTTTGGAGTAGATATGGCGCAGCAGACATGTTTTCCATTCCGCCAACTATAACAACATCAGCATCTCCAGCTTTTATAACCTGAGCTGCCAAGCTTACTGATCTAAGGCCTGAACCGCAAACTTTATTTAATGTGAATGCTGGCACTTCCACAGGAATACCTGCTTTTACAGCTGCCTGTCTTGCTGGACTTTGTCCAAGACCTGCCTGTATTACATTTCCAAATATAACTTCATCTACTTGTTCTGGTTTAATATTTGCTCTTTTTACTGCTTCCTTTATAACTACAGCTCCTAGTTCTACTGCAGGAACATCCTTCAAAGCTCCACCGAAACTTCCTATAGCTGTTCTCACTGCACTTACAATAACTACTTCTCTCATAAGTAAATCCTCCTAAAAGTTTATTTTCTTTTTAACTGAAACTTAACCTACATGATGTCAACATTTTAACCTAATAACAAGTTCATTATACTAAGTAATCATAACGTTGTCAATGTTGTTGTTAAAAAAAACACAAAGTTTTTTTATATGAAAAAATCTCAGTTTTTTATTATACGCTTCTATAATTACTTTATATATTTTTTTAATTCACTAACCTAAACATAGTATACTCAAATAAATTCCTCATATTCTCCTTTTTCTATGTTAAAGTACTGCAAAATAGCTGCAGCTATTCTTCTTGATGCCTTGCCATCTCCATAAGGATTTACAGCTTTACTCATCATATCATATTTACTAGAATCCAATATAAGTTCACTTGCCAATTTTACTATATCCTCTTTCTTTGTGCCAACTAATTTTACTGTACCTGCTTTTACCGCTTCTGGTCTTTCAGTTACATTTCTAAGCACCAATACAGGTTTACCAAGATGTGGAGCTTCTTCCTGGAGTCCTCCAGAATCAGTCATAACCATATAACATCTGTCCATTAAATTATGAGTTTCTTTAGTATCCAGAGGATTTAATAGATGAACTCTAGGAACATTTCCAAGTATTTTATATACCATATCTTTCACTTTAGGATTTAAATGTACAAGATAGATTACTTCTACTTCTTTATTTTCTTCTACTATTTTTTTTAATGCATTACAAATATTTTCAATGCCTTCTCCCCAATTTTCTCTCCTATGAGCAGTTACCATTATTACTTTACTTTTATGATAATCTATATTATTCAATTCAGCAGTATTAAATACATACTCTTTCTCTACAGTAAATTCCATTGAATCTATTACTGTATTCCCAGTAACAAATATTTCATTCATAGGCACTCCTTCCCTAAGGAGATTCTCTCTAGAACCAGATGTTGGTGCAAAATGGAGATCGGCTATATCTCCTGTAAGTTTTCTATTCATTTCTTCTGGAAAAGGAAAATATTTATCATAAGTTCTAAGACCTGCTTCTACATGACCTACTCTTATTTTTTTATAAAAAGCTGCTAGTGCTCCTGCAAATGTAGTAGTGGTATCTCCATGAACAAGTACCAAATCTGGATTTTCTTTATCAAATACTTCTTCAAGACCTTCAAGTACCTTATTAGTTATACCTGTCAATGTTTGATTGCTCTTCATTATATTTAAATCAAAATCAGGTATAATATTAAAAAGTTTTAGAACCTGATCTAGCATCTCTCTATGTTGAGCTGTAACACATATCTTATTTTCTATGCTATGCCTTTTTTCAAGCTCTTTGATTAAGGGAGCCATTTTTATTGCTTCAGGTCTTGTTCCAAATATTGTAATAATTTTAAGTTTATCCATATTAAAACCTCCATCTTTAGGTATCTAATATAATTGAAAGATACCTTAATCTTTATGTTCAAAAAATCCAACCTTCCAAGCTATAAATACTAAAATCACCATAATTATCACTAGAAGAAAATAAGATAGCTGTACCTTTATTTCCATAGCTATTATAGAAAGACTACCTAGTACTGCACTTATAGCATACATTGTCCCAACAGCTTGTTTTTGACTAAATCCCATATCAAGAAGTCTATGGTGAAGATGCCCTCTATCAGCTTGCATAATAGGTTTACCATTTATCTTTCTTCTTATCATAGCAAAAAGAGTATCATATATTGGTATTCCAAGTGCAAGAATAGGAACTGCTATAGAAAATGCTGCCGCAGATTTTACGGCTCCTTCAATGGATATAGATGCAAGTAAAAATCCAAGTAATTGTGCCCCTGTATCTCCCATAAATATAGAAGCAGGATTAAAATTATAGGGTAAAAATCCAAGTATAGACCCACACAATATAATGGCAAGTACTGCAGCTTCATATCTTTTATTTAATAATGCTATAATTAAAATAGTCAAGGAGGATATTAACCCAATCCCTGATGCTAAACCATCTAAACCATCTATCAAATTTAAAGCATTGGTAATACCCACCACCCAAATTATAGTTAATGGAAGAGACATTACTCCCACATCGATAAATTGATATACGCTGCTAAAGGGATTAGTAATTAATACTATCTTTACCCCATAGATAATTAAAATTAAAGCAGCTACAATTTGAAATATTAATTTATATCGAGGTTTTATATCAAATTTATCATCTAAAAATCCACCTATCACTATTATTGTAGCACCTAATATAAGCCCTATTTCTGCCCTTGTAAGATTTCCTTTCTTCAACAATAAAGTAATCACAAAGGAAAAATATATGGACAACCCCCCCAAAAGTGGTGTAGGTTTACTGTGTATTCTTCTATTGCCCTCTGGCATATCTATAATCTTTAACTTTAAAGCAATTTTTTTAACAATTGGTGTAAGTATAACTGAAAACACTGTCGATACTATTGCAAATAGATATAAATTATTCATATTAACCTTCCTTAATCATATCTTCTGTTTATCAAAGGGCTACTATTGCTAACTTCCATCTTTTTCAAAATAGAAGATAAGCACTTCTATGTCCTTAGATAACTTCCTCTAAGATTCAGAGGGTGAAAAATTTTATATAAAATCTACCTGAATCTAAGAATCACTTAATTCAGATATTATATTATTCTACTCTTTTTATACATATTAATTCAATTTCAGGTACTTTTTTGAACCAATTGATTTCTGGTGTATAATCTTCATAATATATAACCCTTTTAACTCCACAGTTAATTATTAACTTTTGGCATTCTGGACAGGGCATATGAGTTACATATAGTGTAGAATTTTCTCTATCATCCGGTGATACCTCAAGCAAACAATTTACTTCTGCATGAATAGTTCTTATACAATGGTTATCCCTCATATAACATCCTGCCTCATCACAATGTTCTAATCCTCTAGGACTTCCATTATATCCAGTACCCTTTATTCTTTTGTTTTTTACAAGGACTGCTCCTACATGTAATCTAGGGCATGTACTTCTCTCTGCAACTTCAAAAGCAATATCCATAAAATAATTATCCCAATCTTTTCTCATAATTAGCAATTATCTCCTTAAACTATAATAATACATTATATATTATAAACTATTAGGTAATGTTTTGAAACAATTCCTTTCGCATTAGTATTATTAAGTTATATATTGAAATCTTACTCCTGTAAAAATGAATTATAATAAAAAATACTTTAAGGAAAGCCCATCTTGTTATAAGTTGGGCTTTCCTTACTAAAAACTCAAATAATTTTTACTTCGTTCCATATAATCTATCACCAGCATCTCCAAGGCCTGGAACTATATATCCATTTTTATTCAACTCTTTATCTATAGCCGCTGTATAAATATCAACATCTGGGTGTACTTCTGTAACTGACTTTATACCATCTTCTGCAGCTATTAGACACATAAGTCTTATATTCTTAGCACCTTTTTGTTTTAACATAGTTATAGCATCTATAGCTGATCCTCCTGTAGCAAGCATAGGGTCTGTAACAATTACTTCTCTTTCTCCTATATCCTGGGGCAGCTTACAAAAATACTCTACTGGTTTTAGTGTAGTTTCATCCCTATAAAGCCCTATATGACCTACTTTTGCTGCAGGTATAAGTTTTAACATTCCACCTACCATTCCAAGCCCTGCCCTTAATATAGGTACTACAGCCACTTTTTTCCCTGAAAGCATCTTACAGGTTGTTTTACATATAGGCGTTTCTATTTCCACTTCTTCTGTTTGAAGATTTCTAGTTACCTCATAAGCCATAAGCATAGCTACTTCTTCTACAAGTTCCCTAAAATCTTTAGAACCTGTATGCTGATCTCTTATTAAAGCTAATTTATGTAATATAAGTGGATGTGTTATTTGTATTACTTTGCTCATTAAATATATCCTCCAATTCCATTAAGGTATTCCTTAATAATTTGTAGTAAATAATTATAACTACTCAATCCCATATTACCCGTTATATTTTTTTTCTATTTCTCCTATTTTATCTATTCTTTTTTGATGTCTGCCTCCCTGAAACTTAGTGAATAAAAAATTATCTACTATATCAAGGGCAAGTCCTACACCTACTACCCTTTGCCCTATAGCTAGTATATTAGCATTATTATGCTCTCTACAAGCATGGGCACTAAAGGTGTCTCCACAAAGTGCAGCTCTGACTCCCGGTATTTTATTTGCAGCTATACTTATTCCTATGCCAGTTCCACATACCAATATTCCAAAATCATAATTTTTATTTACAACTTGCTCTCCAACTTTTAATGCATAATCTGGATAATCACAGGACTCTTCTGAAAAAGTTCCAAAGTCTTCAAACTCTAGACCTTTATTTCTTAAATGTTCTATTATTTCCCTTTTCAAGGGAAACCCTGCATGGTCACTACCTAAAGCAATTTTCATAAAAAATACCTCCAAAAGTATATAATATATCATTTAAAATTATATTGCAAATAATTTAACAAAGATATAATCTCGCAAAAAAAGAAGATAATAACATTTAATTAATGCTCGTATCTTCCTTTAACTTCTTTATCAACAATGAAATGCTATTTTCTAGTTGATTATAAACAGTTCTATATTTAGTTATATCCTGTCCAAAGGGATCTTTTATATCTTCTTTTAAGGATATAAATTCATTTAAAGTATATATTTTATTTTTAAAATCCACAAAATTTTGTCTTAATATATCTCTCATGTAAGCAGTCATAGTTAAAATAATTTTTGAATCTTTTATCATGGAACTACTTAACTGTACAGCCTTTCTGTTACTTATGTCTACACCAATATTTTCCTTTAACACTATTACTGAATTTTTAGAGGTCACACTATTTGGTACTACTGATAATCCTGCTGAAACAGCTTTTATATTTTTTATATCAGATTTAAAATTAAATATAGATTCTGCCATACAGCTTCTACAAGTATTACCAGTACAGACAAATAATATACTTTTCACAAACTAACCTCCCTTAAAATAAAAATTATACTTTTATAATATCAAAACCAGCAGATTTATTCAATCTGTTCATTATTGCTAATCCAATGCCTTTTTCCTCAAAAGCCTCTGATATTATAATATCTACTTTATTATCATCAAAACTTCTAAGTGTTTCAAATAAATTTTTAGACACACTTGACATATTATGTCTACTTCCTACCGATATTATCAATGCATTTTTATAAAATCTTCTTGTCTCATCTGTAGCAATTATTCCTACAATTTTATTTTCATCTATATAATTTTCTACCATTTCATTGATTTTTGCAATAGTTTTATTTAAATCCCCTTTAACTATTTTTACTGGAGCATTAGGAGCATAATGTCTATACTTCATTCCAGGGGATTTAGGTCTGTTACTTCCCTCTGTTTTTTTCATTATAGCTGGATCAATATAAATTTCTTTTTCTATTTCTTTTAACATCTCAAAAGTTATACCACCTGGTCTTAATATACAACTAGGACTTACAGTACAATCTATAACTGTAGATTCTAACCCAACATCACATATATTTCCCCCTAATATAATATCTACTTTGCCATTTAAATCTTCTATACATCTATCTACATCAGTAGGGCTTGGTTTTCCTGATATATTTGCAGAAGGTGCTGCAATAGGAACCTTTGCTGCCTTTATAAGTTCCCTTGCTATAATATTAGATGGCATCCTAATTCCTACACTATCAAGAGATGCGCTTGTAATATCTGGAATAACAGATGATTTTGAAAGAATTATAGTCATAGGTCCAGGCCAAAAATTTTTTATGAACTTGAGAGCCATAGGTGATATATCTACAACTAACGGTTTCATATCTTCTATATCAGCTATATGTACAATTAAAGGATTATCCTGAGGTCTGCCTTTAGCTTTAAATATCTTCTTTACCGCTTCAGGATCCAAAGCATTTGCTCCAAGTCCATATACAGTTTCTGTAGGAAAAGTTACCAGCCCTCCATCTCTTATTATTTTTCCCGCTTCTCTAATAATTTCTAGATCCAAATCATTTTCATCTAAAATTTTTACTTTTGTATTCATAAAATAATATCCCTTCTTTAAAATTAAAACAAATTTTTAATATGCTATTCTATTAGACTCTAAGATTTATAATACCTGTACTATTACAAGCCCTAAAATAATGCCACTTAAGGTTCCCAATGTACTTGTTATGCCTTCCCAAAGTTTTGAAGATTCTGGTATCATTTCTCCACATATAACATACAGCATTATTCCAGAGGCCATAGAAATACATATATTTAATATCCCAGTAGAAATATTTGCTATATAAGCACCTATAAAGGTTCCTATAGCAGTAGGAAAGGCTGTAATAAAGGCATAAAAAAGTATCTTTGAAATTTTTACTTTAGATGCCATAAGCGGTGCTGCTACTGCGATACCTTCTGGTATATCATGAATTGTAATTATAATACTCATTTTTATTCCAAGTGTACTGCCTGCAGCAAAGCCACATCCCACTATTATACCTTCTGGAAAGTTATGAAGCATAAGCCCTAATGAAGCCATAAATGCTGCTTTAATATGTCTGTTAGAGTTATTTATATTTATTTTGTCATCAACTATAGCAATAATTATAACTCCTAAAATCACAAATACTATAGTAGGCAAAAAACTCCATTTGCCAATGGCTTCCGGAATCAAATCAAATACTACTACCGATAACATTATCCCCCCTGCAAAACCAATTATAAATCCCAATAATTTGTTAGAAGGTTTTTTCACTGCTACTCCTAATGAAGCACCTATCATAGTTCCCAAAAGGGATACTATACTTCCTACTATTAGTATATAAAACATATCTGTATGCAAAATAAAATCACCTTTATCTATTTATTCATCCAAAGGCAGTAATTAGCTAAGCCCCTAATTTGTTCAAAGTAGGGGGATGAGCATTACTAATCCCTGGATAAGTTTTTCTAAGATTTAGATGGAGAAAAGCATTCCTTATGAGCAAACTCCACCTGAATCTAAGAATCACTTGATATTTAATATTTATTGCAGAAATCTATAATATATGAATTATATTTTTAAGTAGTTATATTTTTTCTATACAGATTATAATTTTCCGAATTTTCTCTATAGTATTTTATTTTTTCTATGGTTTCTTCAGTAAAATAGGCATAAACACAACTTTTATAAACAGTATCCAAAAAAAGATATTTATTTAACCTTCCATTTTTTATTATAGTATAATAAAATTTTGTATTAGGACGTAAAATTTTAAGCTTATTATATTGATGAGCTAAATAAAGATGTTTCTTTAAAAATTCTCTGTTTACAGGAATCATTCTATTATTTCTAAATTTAGCTGTAGATAAAAAAATAATTCTAAAATCCACTACTTTATTATTTTTTACTACATAATTTTCTACATGTACTAATACAACTTTATTACATATTATATTTAATTTAATATTTCTTACTCCCATATTTATTTTTAACCTATATCCGTCATATTCGAATTTTAAAAATTCATTATTAATTGTAACAACAATTGCTAAAAAAATAAGAATCTCTAAAACTATGAGATAGAACATATAAAATATATAAAATTTTCTGTTTAAAATAAAAACTATTGGTAAGAGAAAAAAAATAAAGACCATCGATAGCAGAAATATCTTATAAGATTTTTTTTGCTTTCTAATGGCTTTATCTATATTCATACTTTCCCGTTAGTAGAACTTAACGGTTTCATCTCCTTTCTGGATTCCTCCAATAATTCTTATCTGTTACCTATGGATTTCATCTTCTGTGCTTGATCCTCTGTTATCAATGCATCTATTATTTCATCTATATCTCCATTTAAAAATGAATCAAGTTTATATAAAGTCATTCCTATTCTATGATCCGTAACTCTTCCCTGTGGGTAATTGTAGGTTCTTATTCGTTCACTTCTATCCCCTGTGCCTACCTGATTTTTTCTATCTTCTGCTATACTGGCATTTCTTTCTTCCTGAGCTTTTTCATAAAGCCTTGATTTAAGTACCTTCATAGCCTTCTCTTTATTTTTAAGCTGAGATTTTTCATCCTGACAGGATACCACAAGTCCTGTTGGTAAATGTGTAATTCTCACCGCTGAATCAGTAGTGTTAACACACTGTCCACCATGGCCTGATGCCCTAAATACATCTATCCTTATATCATTAGGATTAACCACTATATCCACATCATTAACTTCTGGTAGTACAGCTACAGTAGCCGTTGATGTATGAATTCTACCACTGGATTCTGTATCTGGAACCCTCTGCACCCTGTGAGTACCGCTTTCATATTTCAATCTGCTATAGGCATCTTTACCTTTTACCATAAATACAATTTCTTTAAATCCACCTATATCAGTAGCACTTAAACTTATAGTCTCTACCTTCCATCCTTTAATCTCTGCATATCGTGTATACATTCTTGTAAGATTTGCTGCAAATAAAGCTGCCTCTTCGCCTCCTGCACCTCCTCTTATCTCTACAAATACATTTTTATCATCATTTGGGTCTTTAGGAAGAAGTAATATTTTAAGTTCGTTTTCTCTTTTTTCTATAACATCCCCCAGTCTTTTTATTTCTTCCTGTTCCATCTCCCTCATATCTTTATCCGTTTCTTCTCGCAACATTTCTTTATTATCTTCCAAATCTTGCAAAGCTTCTTTGTATTCTCTATATTTGATAACTATCTCTTCTAATTCTGCATGTTCCTTGCATAATTTCTGCCACTTTTTTTGATCTGCTATAATCATAGGATCACTTATTTTAATAGATAGTTCTTCATATTTATTTTCTATGAAATTAAGCCTTTCTAACATAATTTTATCACTCCGTATAAATATTTTCACAACTAATTATTATATCATATCATTTCTACTCATCACAATAAATGTTATAATCCTAAAAAATAATATCTATTGTATATCATTTAAATGTTATACAATCACTGCTTTAATGACTCTATCTTTTCCTGCCAAATCTTTTATACAGGTTATATTTTTAAATCCATATCTCATTAGTATACTTGTAACATCTTTTTTCTGATCATATCCTATCTCAAACATAAGCATACCATTTTCAATTAGAACTTTTAGACTCTGTTTAACTATTTTCCTATAAAACTCTAATCCATCTTCTCCTCCACTTAAAGCTGCATGGGGTTCATAGTTCTTTACATCCTCCATTAGAGTATCTATAACACTTTCTTTTATATAAGGAGGATTACATACAATCAGATTAAATTTTATTTTGTTTAAAATAAAATACTCCATTAAATCACTTTTAACAATACTTATTCTTTTATTCAAACTGTACCTTCTTACATTCTGTTCTGCCACCTCACAGGCTGTATCTGATATATCACAACATACTACATTTATATGTTCCATAAACTTAGCTAATGATACTCCAATAGCTCCTGTGCCACAACATAAATCACATATATTATAAAATTTATTATTATTTATTTCTTCTAAAGCCTGTTCTACTAAAGTTTCAGTATCTGGCCGGGGTATTAATACTCCAGGCTTTACTATGAAATCCATTCCCATAAATTCGCATTGTCCTAATATATATTTTACAGGCATTTTTTTTGATCTCAATTTCAAATAATAATAATATTTTTCGGACTCTTCCTTGGTAACTTTATAATCTGCATTTATAAATATAAATAGTCTATCCTTATTTATAGCCTTCCCTAATAAAAGCTGGGAATCTAAAACATAACTACTAATTTTTTTATCTTTTAAAACTTTATAACCATATTTCAAAAGTGTATTAATATCATTAAATTTAACCATCACAGTAATTCTCTACTTTCCCCTTGATTTTTGTCTATTCCCTCTGCACTCTTTAAGGCTCTAATTGCCACTTCCAATTGTTCATAATCTGGCTCTCTTGTAGTAATTTTCTGAAGCATAAGTCCAGGATAAGATATAATTTTAGATAAAAAATTATCACTTTTTCCTACCCATTTTATAAGTTCATAAGTAACTCCAGAAACTACAGGCAGTAAAATTATTCTGTATAAAATTCTCTCCAAAATGTTGCCCCAACCTGTCAATGAAAAAAATATTATACTTATTATCATAACCAAAAATAAAAAATTAGTACCGCATCTTGGGTGGAGTCTGGTAAACTTCTGTGCATTTTCAGATGTAAGCTCTCTTGAATTTTCATAGCAAAAAATAGTTTTATGTTCTGCACCATGATACTGAAACACTCTTTTTATATCTTTCATATTCCCTATTAAGAGCAAATAGATAAGAAAAACAATTACCCTAATTACTCCTTCAATTATATTAAGAACTATACTATCATATACTGAAAATTTTTTAAATATATTTGCCACAAAAGTGGGAAATATAAAAAATAAAAGTGTGGCAATAACTAAAGATATAAATAAAGTTGTTACCATGATCACATTTTCAGTTTTTTCTTTGAATATATTTTGAAACCACCTGTCAAATTTAGATGGTTCTTCACATTCTTCAAAAAAAGAAGCAGAATAATTCAATGTACGTATGCCTATGACTAGAGATTCTATCAAGGATACAAATCCCCTTATAATAGGTAACCCTAAAAAAACATTTCTTTTACTATAAGGTATATTTTTTTCTATATTAACAATAATTTCACCATTTGATTTTCTTATAGCTGTGGCTATGCCACATATTCCTCTCATCATAACCCCTTCTATTATTGCCTGTCCTCCAACCGATGTATTTCTTGCCACTAATATCCCACCTTTTAAAAGCTTTTAAATTATTAAATATATTTTAACAAAGTCCTAGCATATATAAAAGTGCATATTTAAACATTAATCTTCTTAAAAAGCTATAGATTGAAAAAATACCTACCAACTTGATATATTTTATAAAAAAATATATCAAATTATTAAAATAATCGCCGATATATAAACAATATTAAAGTTAATCTCATATAAAAGTACTTTTAAAATACTTTATTTTTTATTATAGCAAAAAGACCAGCTAGTAAAAGTCAATAGTTAATTTAAAAAATTTATTTACTAAATTTAAGAGCAAAAAAGAGCATGGCAAACAAACCATAAAAAAATACGAACTATGGCAAATTTTTACTAAAACTAAATTGGAAATAATTTATCCAATTTGGACCATAATTAATTTGTCTAAGTGGTTAAGAAACTGATCTTGAAAAATTAGTAACATACATTTGGTTGTGCAGTTTTGGTTCACGAATTTCATAAGGCTTTTGATCTCTAAGAACTGCAAATATGTACTTTACAAGTTTGTGCATAATTGCACAAAGAGCAACTTTCTTCTTCTTACCATTTAAGTTTTTATTGCGATACTGGTAAAGAACACTGTTAATTGGTTTACCAGTTTTGGATTTTCTTATTGATGCAAGAGCAGCAGCATAAAGTGCTCTTCTACCAAAGCGTGTACCACGCTTGGACATTTTATTTTGGTCACTATTAAATTTCCCGGATTGACTAACTGAAGGGTCAATTCCAAAGAAAGCAACCATTTCTTTTGGATGCTTGAACCTTGTAGGATCGCCTATTTCACTCATTATGGTTACAGCTGTAATAAAGCCTATACCTTTGAAAGAAAGAAGCAATGCTATGTTGTTCTTAAATGAAGCAGGTGTTGAGTCATTTTTAACTGCTGATTCTATTTCATTTACTAGAGTTTCAATTTGTTCATTAATGATGTTTAAAAGCTTTATATTTATGCCTATAGTTACTTTAAAGGAATTATTGGTTATTCCTATTTGTACAGCACTTAGTGCAGCGTTTAAAAGTTTGTTATATGTGTTTGTACACCAGTCAATTGATTTACAAGAATTTTCCTTTAGTAAAGCAATTAAATCATCTTTTGGTGCATCAACAATTGCTTTAGGGGATGAAAATTTACTTAAAACTGCTAATGAAGTAACACCAGCTACGTCAGAAAAAACATTATGATATCCAGGAAAAAACGTTCTAAGATCAGAAGATAACTTTTTCTTGAACTGGGAACGGTTATCTATAAGGCTGTAGTAATCACGACAAAGTGATCTTACAGCAAATATTGGGATATCTAAATAATCAGACATTTTTATATTTTGAAATTTTGCTATGTTTGCAATAGTTAAGGCATCCATTTTATCATTTTTCACTTTTCTTATTCCTAAATTTTTGTTACTATTAGTAATAAGAGGATTTATAACGAAAGTTTCTAATTCGTTATTCTTTAGGAAGTGGAAAAGAGTTAAATGGTAAACACCAGTTGATTCCATGAAAAGTGATGGTTTCATGGAGAACTCTTTTTCCACTTTTCTCATTTCTTTGAGAAGATAAGAGAAACCATCAGAAGTGTGCATTATCTTGAAAGCCTTTCTATAAACTGCTCCATCAGGGGCTAGTATTGCAACCATAGAATAATCAGCAGAAACATCGATACCTACTACAGGTAAATTAAAAAATTTTGACATTGTAAATATCTCCTTTTCATATATTTTTGAAGATAGAACAGAGTATCCATACCTAACAGTGAGCTAACAACCTCGTTTGTGACACGAGTAATTCTTCCGCAAGGGAAGAAACTCAACCAGCTAAACATCTAACCTCTATTCAGAAGATATTATACAATGATTTAACTATTAATCAAGTTACCCTTGTGGAAGATACACTCTTATTATTTTTAGACTTACTAAAGGATATTGCAATTTCCAGAACGGAACTTGAGATGTACGAACAATAATTAATTTATATTTATAAATATCCGTTAGTAGAGATGATCTAATCTCTATTGATTGGTACAACTATATTATACGAGGAGGAATCATTATGAAAAGTATTAAAAGTAAAATGACCTTTTTAACTTTATCACTAACTATATTATTACTACTTTGTTCATCTATAGGCAGCTATTTAGTATCTAGAAATATTATTATAGAGCAATATAGTGACAAAATGAACATATCATCAGAGAACTATTCAAATATAGTAAACAGCTGGTTAGATAAAGAAACTGCTCTATTTAAACAAATTGTACAGACTATGTATGATAACAATATTGTAGGTGATAATACTAAATCACTTGCCTATTTTAAAGAAAAGCTTAAATCAAATTCTAACATATCTGACTTATACATGGGGCTTCCAAATAAAGGTATCTTAGATGGAGCAGGCTGGATACCTCCAGCAAACTATGATAGTACAAAAAGATCTTGGTATAAAAAAACAATAGAACAAAATAAAATATCATATATTCCATATTTTGATATGTATACTAAAAAAATAGTTGTATCTATAACAATACCTATAGAAGAAGATGGTCAACTTATAGGGGTAATGGCAGAAGATTTACGAATGGATGTTATTATAAATTTAATAGAAAAAGCAACTCCTGTTAAAAATAGTTATGGCTATTTATTAAACGAAGAAAACAACGTACTTGTTCATCCATATAAAGAACTTAAACCCTCAGGTGAAACACTCAAAAATTTAGATACTTTCAATGGTGGAAAATACATTCAAATTGCAAATAAAAGTAATAACTTATTATCTTTAAAAGACTACGACGGTGTAAATAAATATTTTTTATCTTCTAATATCAAAATATCCAACTGGACTGTAGGATTTGCAGTACCTAAAAGTGAATTTACTAAAGAATTAAATTCACTTATAATTTTAAATTCAATTATTTTCATTGTCTGTATAATCGCTGCTATTATAGTTTCTAGATATATTTCAAATATTATATCTAAACCTATAAAAAACATAAGATATGTTATATCTGAAATAGAAAAATTAAATTTTAAATATGACAAGAGTAAATTAAATACTGTAATTAAAAATAAGGATGAACTAGGTATAATAGCAGCAGATATAAATTCATTATCAAATATTTTAATTACTGTAATTAAAGATATCAAAAATAGTTCTAACAATATATTAACTCATTCATCCAGTGTAGCTACTTCATTAAATGAAACTTCCAAATCAATAGATGAAGTTTCCAAGACTACAGAAAAAATGGCAAAGGGTTCAATTATTCAGGTAAATACCGCTAACGATGGAGTAAATAAATTAAATAATTTATCCTATGAAATTAAGGATGTGTCAAATGCTGTTGAGCAAGTTAAAAAATACTTTTATAATATAAAAGATATTAGTACTCGTGGAATACAGACAATAAAACTTTTAAACTTAAAATTAAAAAACAACAACAAAGCATCTAACCAAGTCTCAAAAAGCATGAGTAATTTAATACAAAAATCCCAATCTATAGGTGAAATAGTAATCACTATAACATCTGTATCAGAACAAACTAATCTTCTGGCATTAAATGCTGCTATTGAAGCTGCCAAAGCCGGAGAAGTTGGAAAAGGATTTTCTGTAGTGGCAGATCAGATAAGGGCTCTCTCAGAACAGACTAAACAGGCCATAGATAAGATTTCAAAGGTAATAAGAGAAATACAGAACGAAATCGAAATAACGCAAAAAAATGTTATTAATTCTAATAAAATTAATGCTGAAGCTAATGAAAGTATGGAACAATCCAATAAATTATTTTTAATGATTGAAAATTCTATAAATGATATGCTACCAAATATAGATATATTGACTGAAAAAATTAATCAAGTAGAATCAAATAAAAATTCTGTTATACAAGCTATAAAAAATATATCTGACATTTCACAAGAATCTTCTGCTGGAAGTCAGCAATTGGCCGCTTCAGTGGAAGAACAGAATAATTCCATAGAAGCTATAAATGAAAATATGCAGGAACTTAAAAATATCTATGATGAATTGAACAATATAGTAAATAAATTTATTTTATAACTTAAATGTAACTTTTTCAGATATCAACAGTATTATAGAAAGTAAATTTGACTTAACTTTATAGCTATGCTATAATACAGAGGTTAAAATTTAAAGTTCTCTTTAAACTTGAAAGAGGTGAATATTATGAAAAAAGGCATACATCCAGAATACTATCATGATTCAGTAGTCAAGTGTGCATGTGGAAACACTTTTATAACTGGTTCAACACAAAAAGAATTAAAAGTGGAAATATGCTCTAAGTGCCATCCTTTCTTTACCGGTAAACAAAAATTAGTAGATGCCGGTGGAAGAGTTGATAGATTCTTAAAGAAATTCAATTTAAAAAATGAGGAATAAAGTTTTTTACTTTACTTATAAACCTGTCTTCTAAAATAAAGACAGGTTTTTACCTTGGTTATTTATTCACATACTTTCCTATATCTATTTTATTAGCAATATTAATAAGCTGCATATTATTTTTTGTTTTTGACATTAAACTTATTAATTGTTCTAAAATATTTTGATTTTTATTTTCATCATATAATACTTTTCTTATATTAAAAGCAGTCTCTTTTTCTGCTCTGCTTTCAAAAAGCAAATCATCTCTTCTTGTACCTGATTTATATACATTTATAGCGGGGAATATTCTTCTTTCCTGGAGTTTTCTATCTAAGTGAACTTCCATGTTACCCGTTCCTTTAAATTCCTCAAATATCATATCATCCATTCTGCTACCAGTTTCAATAAGGGCAGTAGCCAATATAGTAAGACTTCCCCCTTCTTCTATATTTCTAGCTGCACCAAAAAATTTTTTGGGCATTACAAGTGCTCCAGGATCTAACCCTCCTGAAAGAGTTCTTCCTGTAGGAGTTATAGTCAAATTATATGCCCTTGAAAGCCGTGTAATACTATCTAAAAGTATTACTACATCCTGTCCTTGTTCTACCATGCGTTTTGTTCTCTCAAGTACCATATAAGCAACTTTAGTATGATGTTCTGGTTCCTCATCAAAAGTTGAGTAGATAACTTCTCCATTTATAGATCTTTGCATATCCGTAACTTCTTCTGGTCTTTCATCTATAAGTACAACTATAAGTTTTATTTCTGGATGATTTTTTGAAATACTTTGGGCTATTTTTTTTAGAAGAGTAGTTTTACCTGCTTTAGGAGGGGCAACTATAATTCCTCTCTGGCCTTTTCCTATAGGTGAGATTATGTCCATAAGCCTAGTAGATAAATCTGAACTATTAGTTTCTAGTCTTAGTCTTTGATTGGGATATATGGGAGTAAGGGTTTCAAAAGGTTTTCTTCTAACTGCTCTTTCTGGATTCTCTCCATTTACTCTCTCAACGTATAATAATGCCTTAAATTTTTCTCCTTCTTTTGGAGTTCTAACCTTTCCACAAACCTCATCTCCCGTTTTTAAGTTAAATCTCCTTATCTGAGAAGGTGACACATATATATCATCAGGACCTGTTAAATAATTTTTCCCTCTTAAAAATCCATAATTATTATTTTCAATTATCTCAAGTACTCCCCTTGCACTATCTGATTCATTTATCATTTCTTTAAGTTTTTCTTTTTTTTCACCACAGTTTATTTTTGATTCTTCCATTTTGGGTTCCTGAAGTTTCACTTCATCTAATTTTATAGTCTGTTCTATCTCTCTGCACTTGCCTACTGTTTCATTCTTAGGACTTATTTTTTCTCTAAGTATAATTCCATCTTTTTTTATATGTGCTGGAGAAACTTTTTTTATTTCCTCAATTAATTCAATTTTCTTATACTTTGATATATTTTTTATTTGTAGAGTTTTGGCAACTTCTCTTAACTCAGTAACTGTCATGTCATTTATATCTTTATCCTTCAAAAGGTAACACCTCACAATTATTTAATTTCAAATTATACTATACTTTAATTAGGGAATACTAAAAATAAATATTGAAATACATACATTGAATAATATTTAATCAAATAAAAAGATTTTATATAGAAAGGATACTTTTAAGATACATTATACCCTTTTTTTATAGTTTAATCCATATTTTTTACATAAATAATAAAAAAATTATATCATTGCATATATTCGGGTGTTAACTTTAGTGTATTTTAAAATTTCATCTTCTATCATTTTACAGTTACCTATATATAATATGGGTAATCCTAATATATCACATCCTCCGATTATCATATCTTTTTTAATAAGATCACCTATGCTATACCTATAATAATGTGTATTTTCACAAAATATACATTTTACTTTTAAAGACACCATTTTATTATTTAAAAAGCTCACTTTTAGGAAAGTAGAATTTTCATTAATTTTATTTAGATTAAATGCAGAAAAATTTTTAACAATATGATTTCCTTCCGGGGTTTTTATAACAATACACTTATTTGTTTCAAATATCATAACCTCACCTCCTCAATTATACCTTGAACTTTTTATCCAAAGGCGGCAATTAGCTAACATCTCCATCTTCTTCAATGGGAATAAGCAATACTACATCCTTTTATAAGTTCTTCTAAGGTTCAGATGAAGAAAAGTATTCCTTATGAGCAAACTCCCCCTGAACCTAGCAATCACTTGATAATACAAATGAATTATTTAAGTATATATTATAGTATTTACTTTAAATCATCTAAACAACTGTTTATATATTTAATTTCTATAAATATCATCAAAATCCTTCATAAAATTCTTTATATAACCTATAATTATATTATTTTCTCTCGACAAAAACTCATTATATCTAATTAACTTTAATACCATCTAAATTATGTTAGATAGTATCTAGTTGTTTAATTAAATATCTTAATTAAATTTATCCCAACGCTGCCATTGCTAACACCCCAGCTTTTTCAAAGGGAAATAAGCACTGCTATGCACCTGGATAAGTTCTTCTAAGATTTAGATGAAGAATGGCATTTCTCATGATTAAACCCCATCTTAACCTAAGAATCACTTGATTTGTGCTTATTATTCAAAGATGCTTTTATAAAATCTCTAAATAAAGGATGAGGTCTATTAGGTCTTGATTTAAGTTCTGGATGAAATTGTACACCTATAAACCATGGATGCTCTTTTATTTCTATAATTTCTACTAACTTTGAATCAGGACTTGTTCCTGAAAGTACCAGACCTTTTTCTATTAATTCATTCCTATAAAAATTATTAAATTCATATCTGTGCCTATGTCTTTCATATATAACATCTTCTCCATAAGCTTGAAAAGAAATACTATTATTTAAAAGCTTGCAAGGATATTTTCCAAGTCTCATAGTACCTCCTTTTTTATCTATATCTTTTTGATCAGGCATTAAATCTATAACAGGATATTTAGTTCCAGGATCTATCTCTGAACTATGAGCCCCTTCGTATTTAAGCACATTTCTAGCAAATTCTATTAAAGCACATTGCATCCCAAGGCATATACCAAAAAAAGGAATTTTGTTTTCTCTAGCCCAACCTGCCGTTAATATTTTACCTTCTATTCCTCTATCACCAAAACCTCCTGGAATCAGTATGCCATCTATATCTTTTAAATACTCTCCTATATTATCCCTTGTAATATCTTCTGAATTCAGCCATTTTATATTTACATTTGCATCATTAGCATACCCTCCATGACTTAATGCCTCTACTACAGATATGTATGCATCATGAAGTTCTACATATTTTCCTACTAAAGCTATATTAACACTTCTAGACAATTTTTTTATTTTATTTACCATATTAATCCATTCAGTATTATCTATTTCATTACATTTTAACTTCAATTTTTTACATACTAAGTCATCCAGTCCTTCTCCATGAAGCATTAATGGAACTTCATATAAATTTTCTGCATCTAAGTTTTGTATGACTGAATCTTTTTCTACATTACAAAATAATCCTATTTTTTCTTTTAAATCATTGGAAATTAATTTCTCTGAACGGCATACTATTATATCTGGTTGTATACCTATACCTCTTAGTTCTTTAACTGAATGTTGAGTAGGCTTGGTTTTCAATTCTCCCGATTTTTTTAAATAAGGAACCAGTGTAACATGTATAAAACATACATTTTCAACGCCTACATCATATTTTATCTGTCTTATAGCTTCTAAAAAAGGCAATGATTCTATATCTCCTACGGTACCCCCAATTTCGGTTATAACTACATCTATATCTTTTTCCTCTGCAACCTTATATACTCTTGATTTTATTTCATTTGTTATGTGAGGAATTACTTGAACCGTACTTCCTAAATAATCCCCCTTTCTTTCTTTCGATATCACTGACCAATATATTTTTCCTGTGGTAATATTATTGTTTCTACTTAAACTTTCATCGATAAATCTTTCATAATGCCCTAAATCTAAGTCCGTTTCTGCTCCATCATCTGTAACAAAAACTTCTCCATGTTGATATGGACTCATAGTCCCTGGATCTATATTTATATATGGATCAAATTTCTGAATTGAAACTTTAAGTCCCCTATTCTTTAATAATCTTCCTAATGAAGCAGCCGTTATTCCCTTTCCTAATGAAGATACTACTCCCCCAGTTACAAATATATATTTTGTATTCATAAAAATTCCTGCTTTTAAAAGCAGCGTCACCCCCTATATTTCTATCATAATAAAATTCATTCTTTATAAACTTTTAATTACACCATCTAAATAAAAATTCTGAAAACTATTGACAAAATATTTAATTAGTTTTATAATTAAAAGTACCCTTATAATACAGAATAGTATGTTTCTGTGAAAAACATACTTAATATAATAGCACATTTCTTATTTATATTCTAGTTTTTTGTTTCCTTAATTAGAAAATTATTTGTTTTACTTTGCTTCATTTATTATCTCTTCTGCTTCAAAATACATTTCTCTTATATGCTTGTTTAACAATAATTTTTCTTCTGCTTTTTTTACATTATTTCTTATATTATTCTTATTTAATGAAGGAAAGTCTTTTTGAATCAGTTCCAAATCACAACATTTGTATTTTTTAATAAGCAAAAAATATAGATGTCTGCAAGATTTATCTCTCAATATTTCAAGTAAATCCTGTTTATCCAATCCCTTATACTCACATAATATATCAATTATCTTGCAATATACCTTTTCCTTATCTGTAAAATATTTTTTCATAGTATACTCTCCTTATAAATTTTATACCAAAGTTGTCATTATTGACATCCTTATCTTCTTCAAAATGATGGATAATCACTGCATGATCCTTGGATGAGTTTTCTCAGATTCATATGGAGGAAAGAACTACTTATATCAAACTTCATCTGAATCTAAAAATTGCTTGATATTTAATTAGTTCCCATATATTAATATTTTTAATCATAAATAAACACAGGAAATTCAATCCTGCGTTTTTATATTTATCTTTAATTGTGTATCTTGGGGAGCTTGTCCTGCAGCACTCATACTATAGTTAACAAATACATCCCCTCCTGCTTCATTTACATTTATATTTAATTTACTAGTTTTTATTTTTAATTCTATAGTACCATAGGGTGTCTTATAAATTGAAATGCTCTTTTTATCTTTGTTAAAATCCATTTTAGTACTGGTACTTCCCATCCTGATAAGAGAAAATTTATCATCCTTTATTCTTAATGTAGTAGTAGTTCCTTCCATGCCAGAAAGTTCAGTTTCCTCATAAACAGCATAATAAGAATCATTTTTTCTGTAAAAATTACCTGGAGTAACAACTTCTATAACTTCATTATCAATTTGCTTACTAGATACAGATATAATAGCCTTTTTTTTCATAATATACTTATACTTTACTAAGATATCAAGTGATTCTTAGGTTCAGGTGGAGTTTGCTTATGAGAAATACTTTTCTCCATCTGAACCTTAGAAGAACTTATCCAGGCGCATAGCAGTGCTTATCTCCCACATTGAAGAAGATGGGAGCATTAGCTAATTCTAGAGCTTGGATAAAATATTACACTGTATATTTAAAATTACATATAGAATTAATTCTTAGTAAATCTATAAGATTTCTCACCTTCCTTTCTTAACATTTTCATATTTTCCAATCTATCACTTCATCTTTCACTTCCATTATATATTAATATCTATTAATAAATATTTTAATTATACTATATTATACCAAAGTAATTTTCATATTTAAATGTATTATCAAGTGATTCTTACATTAAGATGAAGTCTTATTTTTTATGATCAAACTCCACCTAAGTCCAAGAATCACTTGATAAATTATATAGTAAGCTGACCATTTGGAGTATTGATTATCTGAATTATTCTTTCTTCATAGCCAGTTTCCGTATTTACATAAACCTTAAAATCATCATCATTATAGTTACCAGAAAACTCATAGCATAATACCTCTTTATTAGTATCTGTAGGAATCACAACAAGTCTTTGGTTTGATATATTTAATCTACTTCCAACTTTCTCTCTAGCTTTTTCATAACTTATTTTAGGATTAGATATTTGCCTAATATCTTCATGAGATACTAAGTATTTCTCTGCTTCCACTCCTATAATTTCTCCATTATCTAAAGCTATTTTTAACTTTATTTGATCTGGATACATGACAACTCCATCCTGACTATACACATAGTTTACAACCGCCACATTACCATATTTTAAAGAATATGTAGAAATCATATTATGATATCCTAAGTCATTCAAGTATTTCAAACCAATATCTACTGCTTTTGTTACATTCATTGAACTATTATTTATGCTTCTATCATTTATTAAATAAAATATTTTTCCTCCATTTTTACTTATTTCACAAACCACTCTATCTTCTTTTTTAGTTCTATCTTTAAGTGTAGCTGTAAATCTATAAGTTTTTATATTGGCCTTTCCGTTAACCTCTGATACTTCCAAATTTTCTATTTTACTTTTTCCTATAACTTTTCTTACTATTTTCTCTGCATCACTTTTTGATACTTCTTTTTGTGAATTGACTTTAGGTGTTATTTCAAGTATATTGTCTGAAAATGGTCCATCATAAATTAATGCAGGATATTGAACTATTTGCTTTTGTATTCCTTCAAATTGCTGAGATACAGATGTTGCATTGCTCTTAGCAAGAACTCCAGTAACCTTCTTTCTTATTTCTCCCCACTGTACTTTCCCTTGATTTATGTTATCCGATACGGATTTTAATTGATTCTCTAAAACAATAGATTCTTTTTTTAATCCTTCTATATTTTTATAATCTTCATCAGTTAATTGATTACCTTCTGTAGAGGATTTAGCTAAACTATAGCAAAAATCTCCAGTTTGAGTCAAAAATTTACTGGTATCTGATATTGTTGGCTGTGATACCGGTAATGAATGCAGTTTATCGCTTGCTACAGCAGAATGTCTAAATATTTCTTCAAAAACAGCTATTTTTTGTTCTCTTGAACCAACTATAGCTGCTTTAGTTAAATTTGCCCTTATATTTTCAACTGCATCTATTAATTCATACATATTTTTTCCGTATTCACCTTGTAAATAATTTCTATAATCATTTCTTTCAAGAGTCATTAAAATTGCAAAGGTACTTGAAAATACTACAATAAGTGTTACTAAAGCAGTATATATTATTCTCTTTTTAGTAATTCTCATGAATTTACACCTCTTTCTTACAAGCATTTTTATAGTAATTACAATAAAAATACTTTTAATATATCTATAAATTAGTCTATATATTATATTATCTACATTTATCTAATTGTTATGTATTATTTGATTAATATATATGATAAACGCTAATACTACTATTATATTTAACTTTTACTAATATTTTTTATTATTAACTTTTTCTTAAATGTTTGTTAAACTAGTTTATTATTTTTACTACATTCTATATAATAAAGTTACACATTGAATCAGAAGGTGATTAAATGAAAGTTTTAATTCTTTCAATTTCTGCTGGCGGTGGGCATGGAACTGCTGCAGAAGCCCTAAAAGATTACATAGTTCTAAGAGCACCGCAATCAGAAATACAGATTATTGATACTCTTAAATATATAAATCCTATAATAGATAAAGTAATAATAGGGGGATATTTGAAGTCTTTGAAAGTATATCCTTATTTATATGGAAAATTATATACATATTCGGAACATGATTATACAATTACAAACGTTATAAGTTCAAGACTTATTGAAGCTATGACTTATAAATTACTTCCACTTATTAATGATTTTAATCCGGATATATTAATAGCTACTCATTCGTTTTCTGCTGAAATGTTGTCAGTGTTGAAATCAAAGTATAATATGACTATACCTTGTATGTGTATAATTACTGATTACTATCCTCATAACTCCTGGCTTCATCCCTATTTAGATGCCTATGTAGTTTCTAACGAAGATATGATTGACAAAATGATATCTAAAGGTATCCCGGAAAATATTATTTATAATTTAGGAATACCCGTTAAACCTGAATTTAGTATAAATTATTGTAAAGAGGATATTTTAAAAAGTTTACAATTATCTCCTTCTAAATTCACCATATTAATCATGGGTGGGAGTTTAGGTATGGGGAAAATACTAAATATATACAAACAACTAGATAAAGTTACTGCAGATATTCAAATAGTAATTATAACAGGTAAAAATAAAAAACTTTACTCAGAACTTTTAAAAATCAAAGAAAGTTCTCTTAAGAACACAGTAATTATAGGTTTTACTCAACATGTAAACAAATACATGCGAGCTAGTGATCTTCTTTTGACTAAGCCAGGAGGACTTACTATTACCGAGGCTTTAATATGTAAAATACCTATGGGTCTACTTTCTCCCATACCTGGTCAAGAGGAAAAAAATGCAGAATTCTTACTAAAACATAACCTTGCTATAGATTTAACTGACATAGAAAAATTCAAGGAAAACATAGAAAAACTATTAAATTCTAAAGATATCCTGAATATTATGACTGAAAATTGCTATAAATTTTCTAAACCTTATGCTAGTGATCACATATTTAATTTAATTAACAGACTTGTACAAAAAAAATTAGTTGAACCTTCTTTTTTAAAGCCAAAAAAATCCATGTTGAAGGTAACATTGAAGCATTTTCTAAATGCTCAGAAAAATATTTTCTAAAAGCTGTATTAAAGTTATTTTATATTATTTAGTTAAGTTGTATATTGTACAGGTTTCCATTTAAATTAATACTACATTTTAAGTTTAGAATTAAGAGTGAACATTTAAAACTATGGTAAAATGATCTATAACTCTTAATTCTATAATTGAATTTTTATGCTATAGATCATATCTTTATATTCCCATATCTTTTAATAACTCTAATATTTTAAATTTAACTTTTATATTCTTTGTCTTATTCATGTTTAATGCATTATTATTAATCATATCATATTCTTCTGGTGTTAAAACTTTTTTCATTTCATCCGATACCTTTTTATAAGATACTTGTCCTTTTGTAATGTCTACAAAACATAAAGGAGGAAACATAACGCACCACCAATTTTGACCTCTTCCATTACCTATAATTATTCTATAAGCTTCATATGTCCCCTGTGGAAGAGTTATGTTACCATAACTCTTTATAGGGAAATTAACCCAAGATAAACTACCCTTAGCTTCATAATTATAACCTTGTTCTTTTATTACCCTATCTGCTATATTCAATATTATTTTATTATTTTCTTTTATAACTTTTCTAGAATCATCTATATTTTTACAATCCTTTAATTTAGGTATCATATATTTTAATACTTCATCTCTAACTTTTAATTTAAGATTTTGATCATATTCTGAATTACTGTTTGCTATAACATGAAATCTTATAATTTTAGAGGCTACGTCACCTTGTAGATTATTGCTCTTTACTCTAATTAAATAAGAACATACAGTAAATATACTTATAATACTTATAATAAATACTAATACAAATTTTTTCATAGATTATACCCCCATTTTCTAATCTTTGTATTAGTAATTATTACCATATATTTTTTTTATATTCATCTTATATTATTTTACTACTCCGATTCTTCTTATTTTTGTATCTACATTTACATTTACAACTATACTCTTATATATCTCTTCCCAGTTACCTTTTACCTGTTTCCATATATAAGGGTGATATTTCTCCACATATTCTCTAAATCCTATAGGATCAATCTCTAAATCCCTCTGAGTTAATTTTATTACTTCTTCACATTCTTTAGATATAGCTTCATTAAAACTTTTCTCAATATAACTTAATTTATCTGTAGATAAAATATTATTGTTAGTATAGTAGTTTTTTATCTGTCCCTCTATATCTAAATTTATATAAAATGACAGTTTGCCTTTATTTTGATACATTCCCATCTTTCTTCTTATATTATCCATTGTTATATCTACAGGATGATTATCTATATATATCATTTTTTTTCCGCCCCTTAAATTGCCTCTTAACAATTCTATATTAGCAGTTTCTACTTCATTTAAACTTCCTTTTCGTTTAAAATCTTTAATTGCAGTTGTACCTACAATCTTTATATTTTTATTATCATCATCTATAACAATCTTAGGCAATATACTGTTTCCATTTTCACTCATTTGAATTAAAAAATCATTTAAAGTAACAGGTATAATTTCACTACTTTTAGCATCATTCTCTATTAAGCCCAATATATAACTCTCAACACTTTTCTCTACTGAAGTTTTAAATTTTATATACTTTTGTGAACTTCCTTGTGAAGTAACTATATACATATTTCTGTTTAAAGATGGTTCTCTCTGAAGATAATCAATAACTTCTTTTACCACATCAGGATACATCATCAGATTTTGTCCTAATACTAATAATTTTGTATGACTGAATCTTACGGCTCTACTGCTTTTAAGCATAGCACTACTTATTGCATCCTGTATTGAGTATGCATCTACATCTATATATTTATCTCCAGATATACCCCCTTTATCCGGACCTAATTTACTTAAATCTGGAGTTCCAAAAGTTACATGAAGTTTTTTTAAATCTATATCTGTTAAAGGATCTGTTGGTTTAACATTTTTAAGTTCTTTTCTTTTTCCTATATCCTCTCCTGCATCTATTCCAACTACAGAAACTAATTCAGTATTCTCTATTTCAACTTTATCCCAACATCCAGTTAAAAGCACACAAATTAAAAGTAGAGATACTACTTTTCCACTATTTGATCCTTTTTTTAATTTTCCTGCTAAAAGTATAATTATAGGAAGTATAACTGAACTATATAAAAATAATATAGGTATAAATCTATCTCCCACATTATATACTTCTGCTATATTTTGAGGATATAAAGATATTACATATACTACAGGAGCTATTATGGCAGATGAAAGTTTTATATCGTCTAATTTAAATACATCTTTTATCACATCAGAGGATAAATAATACACATTAGAAAAGGTAGTAAAATAAAATATAATCCAAATGGCCATTATTATTCCTTCCCATCTTTCTATAAAAGCTCCCTGTATATTTATAGAATTTATCATGGTTATAGTGGGCCATAACAATATTTTAGTTTGTTCTTTAGAGAAAATAGCTAAAACAAAAACAACAATTATAATATAAAATAAAGTTATAAACACAATACTCTTTAAAACTGTTTTAGTTATATTTGATTTGTTTTTTACAAAAGGTCCAATTAAATATATTATTTCTATACCTGCAAAACTGTATATAGAACTCTTTAATGCACTTAAATGATTATAAATACTATTATCAAATACAGGCAAAATATTAGTAAAGTCCGTTTTATTCAAAGCACATAATAAAACTAAAATTATAGGTATAAACATTACCCAAAAACAAACTTCATTAAATTTTATCAAAGTAGCTACTTCATTTCTCACAAGATAAATTCCTGCAAATATAGTTATGATTATCAAAAATTCTGTAGGAGTTTTTTCAAGCAAATACATCTTTATAACCTCTACAAATATTCTCATGCCCAAAGATATAGAGAACACATTATATATAACAAAAATAAGAGCTAAAATACCCCCTAATATTTTACCAAAGTTTTGTTCAAGTATAATGTTAAATTTATTATATTCATTAGCTTTTATACTCTTATGGCAAATATAAAATATAAAATAAATTATTATTCCCGTTATTATAGTGACAATCCATCCATCAGTACCTACTTCGCTTGTCAATTGTCTTGGATAAGAGAATATTCCCACCCCTATAATAGTTGCTATAATAGTACTAAATACCCCAAATTCCGTTATAGAATTTTCACGCTGCATATCTAATATATCCACCTCCTTCTTTTAGTTCAAAATTTACATAATTAAAAATATTTCATCTTTGTCTTACTTTATCTTGAGTGTGCATATATTGGGGTCTTTTTTTTAGAAAATTAATAGGTAACCTTAAATACATATCTTTAAAATCATTAGTATTTTCATTTACCATTGGAGATAAATAGGGTATACCAAAACTTTTTAGCCTAACTAAATGTATTAAAGTAAATATAAGTCCAATCATAATTCCATAGAAACCTGCTATTGCTGCAAGAATTATAAGTAAGAATCTAATCATCCTAAATGCTGAAGTCATTTCGTAATTAGGAGTAGTAAAACTAGTTATAGCAGTAATAGAAACTATAATTATCATTATAGGACTTACTATTCCAGCTTGAACTGCTGCCTGGCCTATAATTAAGCCTCCTACTATACCTGTAGTAGCACCTATAGCTTTAGGTAATCTAGCTATGGATTCTAATAATAATGCCAAACTCACTTCCATAATTATAGCTTCAATAAATGCCGGAAAAGGGACTCCTTCTCTAGAAGCTGCAATAAAATATGCCAATTTAGTAGGTAATATTCCTGTATGAAAAGAAGTAACTGCTACATAAAGAGCAGGCATTATAAGTGCAATTATAATAGATATAAATCGTATTACCCTTATAGTTGAGCCATATATCCACCTCTGATAATAATCATCCGGTGATTGAAATAAATTTGGCATCGTAGTAGGTACTATAATAGCAAAAGGAGAATTATCTACTAATACGGCAATTCTTCCCTCATATAATGCAGATGATACCACATCAGGCCTTTCAGTACTTTGGACCTGAGGGAAAAAAGACCATTTATTATCCTCTATGAGCTGCTCTATATATCCACTATCTAAAATTGCATCTATCTTTATATTATCTAATCTTTTTATAAGTTCTTCTAATGCTTTGGTGTTAACTATATCATTTATATACATTACTACTAAATCAGTCTTAGATCTTACTCCTAAGGGTTTAGATACAATTTTAAGTCTTGTATCCCTTATTCTTCTCCTTATTAATGCTGTATTAAATCTAATAGTTTCTGTGAATCCATCTCTAGACCCTCTTAAAACAGTTTCTCCTGAAGGTTCCGATACCCCTCTTGCAGGCCATAACCTTGTTGAAAGTATATAAAAGCTTTTCAATCCCTCAAGTACCATCAAAGTATCACCTGATAGCATTAAATCTATCCCTTTTTTAAAATCTTCTAATTCTTTTACATCAGATATAGTTATTAATTTATCCTTTATGCCCTCTGCATGTTGTACATATCGAGCTCTAGTCATTAGCCCTCTTAATAAATCACTTAAAAGTATTTTATCTGCCATTCCATCTATGTATACTAGAGCACATTTAACATCCCCTATATAAAATTCTCTGAAAACTACATCTGAATTATCTTCAAATAATTCTTTTAAGTAGTTTATATTTTTATCTACTTGGGGATATATGGAACTCTTTACTTCTTCTTTCATCCTAGTCACTTCCTTTTAAAAAGAATACATGGAAAAAATATATAGTGCAGTTGAAAATATTATAAAAATTATCCCAATTGCTTTAGATTTTAAGGCTGTTTTTTTTAATTTATCTCTTTTAAACTTTTTAGGATCAATAAATACCAAAAAAATTCCTTGAACTATCATAAGTATAAAAAAATATTTATTAAACAAGTGAATCAACCTCACACTTTTTCCTTCTTTCCTTCATTACTGTAGAATAATCTTAAATTATTCTTTGCCTATTAAAGGCTATTTATACATAAAAAACTGCTGACAATATATCTGCCAACAGTAAATCAATTTTACCTGAACCTAAGAATCACTTGATATTATATATTAAATATTTATATAGTTCTTGTAATAAACACTTCTTTATACTTACTTTTCATTTTATCATAACATATTTGCGCTTTCAGCATATCATCAAAAAAAGCAAAGATACTTGGCCCACTTCCACTCATCAAAGTACCTAATGCGCCAAAATTAATTAACTCATTTTTTATTTTTCGTAATAAAGGGTGCTTTTTCAAGGTTACATTTTCCAATACATTTTTCATATTTCTACTTACCTTCAGTAGCGATCCTGAATTTATGGCATTTATTAATATATCCGTGTTTGGGTGAATCTTTATTCTATTTATATCCAAATTTTTATACACCTCTGTAGTACTTACGCCAAAAAACGGTTTGACTAATACCAAGACATGATTTTTAAAAGGAGAAATAGATGTAACTTTCTCTCCTATTCCCTCACATAAAGCAGTCCCTCCTATTATACAATAAGGCACATCTGCACCTATGCTTGTTCCTAATTCAATTAAATCTTTATATTGTAATTCAGGTGTGTATATCTCTCTCATAACCCTTAATACTGCCGCTGCATCTGAACTTCCTCCTGCAAGGCCAGCTGCTACAGGTATATTTTTAATTATATCTATGCTCATTCCACTTTTTATGTCATATTTGCTTGCAAATAATTCTACTGCCCTATATACTAAATTTCTTTTATCACATGGAATATATGACTTATTGCATTTTATCTGTATTCCTTTTTCAACTGGAGTTATATTTAAAAGATCATATAAATCTATAGTTTGCATTATCATTTTTAAAAGATGATATCCATCTTCTCTTTTTCCTATTACATCTAATGAAAGGTTTATCTTGGCATAGGCTTTTATTAACATTACTATTCCTCCAAAATTATTTCACCACAATATATTTCTTAAAATAGTATAATACTATTTTAAAATTAAAGCTATACTCTTATAATTATTATATTTATCGGAAGGCGGCAATTAGTTAACGCCCCCCAGTTTCTTCAAAGTGAGGAATAAATACTGCTATGCCCCTGAATAAGTTCTTCTAGTATTCAGATGGACAAAAAGCATTCTTCATAAGCAAACTCCACCTAAACCTGAAAATCACTTAATAAGGTATAGCTTTTCTCTTATATCATAGCTATGGAATTTAATTTTTTATTTATTTCATCTAATTTATTGTCTAATAATTCTACCAAAGATTCCATTTCTTCAAAAAATATTATTATAAAATCTCCTTCTTTAGCAGTATTTATTGCCTTTTCCAGAGCCACTTTTTCGTTTAATATAGTTTCTACTTTCTTTATGCTAAAACCTGTCTTTATTATACCTTTTTTTAGAATAGAAGCTATGGTTCCCGGTTTTCTACCTCTTCTATCTTTATCTTCTTTAATATATATATAATCAAAACTTTTTCCTGCAATTTTTCCAACTTTCTCAACACTTTCATCACTTCTATCACCTGGTACTCCAATTATTCCAACTAATCTTCTATAATTAAAATTTTTAACTGCGTTTATTACTGCTTTATACCCTTCTGCATTATGACCATAGTCTAAAATCACTTTCACTCCATTTAAGTCATATATATTAAACCTTCCAGGATTAGAATAAGCATCACAATAGAAACTTTTCAATCCTTCCTTTATAACCGAATAATCTATATTGAGCCCAATTGCAGCTGCAGAAGCAGCCATAGCATTCTCTATATTGTAAACTAATTTTCCATCTAAGGATATCTTTATGTCCTCTACGGATATAATAGGTATAATTTTATTTTTTTTCTCTAAATACATAACAGATTGATCAATATATACGCCATATCCGCCCATATTTATATTGTTCCTGAGAATTAAATTATTCTTATCTTTTGAAAACATTATAATACAACTTTTCATTCTACTAATTATATCTTTACTTATTAAATCATCTGCATTTAATACCACATATCCTTTTTTCTTTACTGCCTCTCCAACTAAAGCTTTTACATATGCTAAATCTTCCAGGCTATCTATTCCATTCATACCTAAATGATCTTCTGTTATATTAGTTATTACTGCCACATCCGCCAAATCATAGGCAAGCCCTTTTTTTATTATACCCCCTCTTGCGGTTTCTAGTACTGCCGCCTCTACTTTTTCATTTCCTAAAATAGTTTTAGCACTTAAGTATCCTGTGGTATCTCCTTTACATATGCATTTATTATCTATATATATTCCTCCTGTGGTAGTCATACCCACTTTATATCCTGCCTTATTTAAAATATGAGCAATAAGTCTGGTGGTAGTAGTCTTGCCATTAGTTCCTGTAACTGAAACTAATGGTATAGATTTAGATTTAGGGAATAACATATCTAGTATGGCTCCTGCTACATTTCTACTCTTACCTTTTCCCGGATAATGATGCATTCTAATACCTGGTGCTGCATTTACTTCTATTATGGCCCCACTACTTTCAAATAAAGACTTACCAATATCATTACAACAGATATCTATACCACATATATCTAAGCCAATAGTACTTGCTACCCTTTCACAAATATCTATATTTTCCTTACATATTAAATCTGTACAATCTATTGATTTTCCTCCTGTAGATAAATTTCCATTTTCTCTTAGTGTAAGTTTTTTATCCTTTGGAAGTATACTACTTAAAGTATAATTATTTTTATTTATATACGTTTTTAATTCCTCATCTATTTTTATTTTAGTTAAAGGTTTTTCATGATCTTCTCCCCTCATAGTATCCTTGTTTATATCTTCTATTAATTCTACTATGGTCTTTACTCCATCACCTATAACGTAAGGAGGTATTCTTTCAGATACAGCTACCACTTTGCCATTAACCACACATACTCTAAAATCTTTACCATATATGTTCTTTTCCATCATTATATCTCTAAAATTTTTAGATAATATATTATAAGCTTCCAGGGCTTGTTTTTCATTTTGTATGTTTATAAATACTCCTCTACCTTGATTTCCATAACAAGGCTTCAGCACTATAGGATATCCTATTTCTTTAGCTTTTATAAATAATTCTAATGGATTTTTTATTCTTCCCCCTTCAGCTACAGGCAAACATTGATTTTTAAGCATTTCTTTAGTCAACATTTTGTCACAGGATATATCTACACCTACAGCTTTTGTATTACAAGATATAGTAGCTTCTATAATCTTACTGTATTTGCCATACCCCAATTGGAAAATGCTTTCATCTCCGATCCTAGCTACAGGTATTCCCCTTCTCTTAGCCTCTGATAATATGCATAATGTACTAGATCCTATCTTTTCATATTTTAATATTTCTTCCAAATGACATATAGCCTCACTAAAATTATAATCTGTTTCCTTTATAAAAGAATTTATTAAATTCACAGCTATTTTGCCAGTTTCCACCCCTGTATTTTTATATAGGTATTCATATATTATATAATACTTATTTCCTTTTATTTCTCTTGATTTTCCATAAGACACATCAATACCTAAATTATTTTCAATAGCAATTATAATATGCTCACAAACATGGGCTAGATAGGTTCCTTCCATTAATCTCTTTTTAAAGCCATGACTTTCATTTATACCACACCTATGTTCCTCTAATTGCGGTATGACCTTTAATAATTTTTCATTAAATTCTGGTATTTTATTAGTTGGAGTTTCACTATATCCTTCCAAATCTACAGACATTTTTATGCACTTTTTATGAGCAAATATATTTCTTCCCTCAAAAACTATAAAATCATCTATTCTCATTTTTGTGTATATTGCCCGTTACGTAAACAATCTAATTTTTAAATTTTCATAAAAACCCTGTTTACTTCCCCATTCATAGTATCCGATTTCGCACACATGCTGCTACCTCGTTTGGTCTGATACTCCAAGGGCTTAAAATCCCGTTTAATTCACGGTATATCAGCATCTATTTATATGCTACTTACTGATTTAACGGTTTTTTCAGACTCCTCCCTTATATCTATTTGACCTTTTATTAATATCTATATAATTTAAACTTTATCAATAATGTAACTTATAATAATTCATAAAACTATTATAAAGGTAATTTAGTTGTAAAATTAAAACTATTTCCCTGTTTAAGTACATGTACTTTTACGTTAAATATAGATAATATCTCATCCGGATATTGTTCTGATACATTACTATAAGTTATATCAGAACCATCTATTATGTATACAGCTCCAGAACCCATTACCTGAAATTTCCCATTATCTTTAACTATAATAGCTGTATCCTCATCTATTCCAATACCCAAGCTTTGTGGATTTTCCGCTATTCCCACTAAAAGCCTTCCTATTCTTCCTCTTTGTGCAAAATGCTGATCAATAATTACGCCTTTTATAAATCCCAATCCAGGCGCCATCTTCAAAGTGCATTTTTTTGGTGATTCATCATTAGGACCTGTTATTATCATAGTATCACTCATAATAGAGGCCCCTGCAGAAGTTCCAACAAAAGTACATCCATTTTCGTATAATTCTTGAATTTTTGAATATAAAGGTGTTCCCCCTATAAGACTTGTTATTCTAAGCTGGTCTCCTCCCGTAAAAAATATTAATGAAGCATTTTCTATTGTCTTTATACTATTTATATCAAAAGCACCTTTTCTATCTACTATATTTAATATTTTTACATTTTTTATACCCAGTTTCGTAAATATTTTGTAGTATTCATTTCCTAACTCCTCAGGTACTTCAGAGGCAATAGTAGCAATTACAAGTATATCTCTATCTTTTTCTAATTTGCTACAAACTTCTTTTAATATTTTTTTATCACCAGTTTTATCTTCTGCCCCTCCTATTATTATCAAATTTCCTTCCAATTTTTCTTCCAAAGTTATACACCTTCTTTTGTGGATATTTTATATTTTTTCCACATTCTTAATTATTATGCGTAGTATACATGAAAATAAACAACCATAACTTATCTTTAATAAAACAAAAACTTCAGCAGATTACTACTGAAGTATAATTTCCTCAAAATATAAATTTAAAACTTTTTTAAAATTATATTATGGCTCTTCCAGGTATAATAAGCTTTTCTCCTACTTTTATAATATCTGGATCTTCTATGTTATTTAATTTTATTAAATTTTCTATAGTAGTATAGTACTTCTTTGCTATTTTCCACAAAGTATCATCCTGTTGAATTACATATATAGTCAAACTAGATTTTTTAGCAGGAAATTCCCCCTCAACAGCTTCTATATCTACTAAAAATTCTTTTCTGGTAACATAATTTACTCTTGCATAAACTTCAACTACTGCTTTTACAGCTATGGTATCTATTTCTATACTTGCTTCTATACTTTCTAAAGATATTTTCGATATACACTGCATATCAATTTTACTGTCAGGTACATCTACGCTACAACTAAAAGGTATTTCATCGCAAATCTTATTTACTTGATTATCCGAATCTTTATACAATACCTTTACATTCAAAACTCCCTCAACAATAACTTTATCTTCTACTATTTTTTTATCAGTGATACATACATCTCCATAACACATAAGTATCTCCGCTGGATTAGATTTGCTATCTAATTCTATGTTAGATTTAATTATACTAGGGACAGTATTTTGTCCATGAACTACATTTAATCCATAATCTTTTCTATCCATTTGCATAAAATTAGATGGAGAATAGGCATCTTCTATTATATCAATGTCTTCTTTATACATAACCTTGGTATTAGCTGTTATAAGGGCCTCTACTTCAATGATCCTATTTTCTCCTAAATCATCTTCTCTAATATTCCGTTCTACTTCACTTATATTAAAATCAGTATAGCTTTCCATGGAAGGAAGTGCTCCCTCTAGTGAAAGTTCCTTATTTACAAGCACATCCTTTTCTACACATACAATATCTTTGGTATCTTTTCCCCTATAAAGAAATCTTATAAGTACATAAGCCTCTATAGCTAACTTGTTTTCTAGTATTGTTACATTCTTTTTATGCACATTCACATCATACTGCAATATACTTCCCACTTGAGGTTTATCCATAGGTATTGGTATCTCAGCCTTTGCTACTAAATCCCCTGAAACCGTACCTATTATTTTATCTATAGTAGCAGGATTTTTTAACATTTGCACATTTTCAGAGCCGGTAATATCTTTTATAACCTCAAAGTTATATTTTTTATATACTTCTGCCTTTAATTTTATGATCCCTTCAATGGATACTTTTCTTTCATTTACAGCTGTACAATTCATATGCTCCACATAACAATTAGAATCGCAAGACATTATATGTTCTGCTCCCGGCATTTCCACATAATTAGAAAAATTCCCGGTATAAACTACACTATAAAGACCCATATCTTCATCTTCTTTGGCACGATAAAGTATAGTATATTCAACTTTCCCTTCTAAAAATACTTTATCATCCATTACTTCCTTATTAGTTATAACAGGTCTTGCTTCAAGAATTAAGATATCTGTTACATCGGGATGAGTATCTGGTATTACATATTCCTCTTTTATAATAGTATCAGAGAAATTTTCAGCTAACATTTGTTCACATTCTATATTTTCCTTAATAAAGTCTACATCCATATTTATTTACCTCCCCATAAGGCCTACTATTTATATATATAAATTGAAAGTAAAAAATATGCTAACATTATGAATAATTTTATAATGTCTATTAATATTGACATTTATAAAGTTTTGACGTAATATTAAATTGGTTGTTAACCATATAACCTCTCATAAATTCTCAATACCCTTTTATACCATAGAAGAAAGATGGAAGCTTGCCATCTTTCTTCTTACCCTATAAGGTATATTTAATATTTTAATACCAAAATTCATAAACAAAAGTAGCATCCAGAACAATTATGGCTCTACATACTACTTCTAAATTAAATTATAAAATTTTAATACCTTATATAAATAATGACTTTGTCATAATTCTATACCGGTAAACTTTATATCTAAAAATTACTGATTAAACTAAATGATCATCACTGAGATAAAAAGAATAGCAGTTTCATTAAATTGAATATCACTCTACACTGAGAAAACCAATTGAACTGTTTTAGTTAAAACATCCGAATAACTATATGTCACTTTCCTTTGGGTGTCATTCTCTAGCCTAATTACAAATATACTAGGATAAGCTTTTTCTATTATTCCTTTATTTATAAAAACTTTTCTCCTACCTCCATTTGCTTTTAAGGTTACCTTATCTCCTACATGATTTTCTATATTCTCTCTTATAGAAGCTAACACGTTCGAACCATCCATTCCAAACACCCTCTTTCTACAACTTATATTATACACTTTAAATGAGTTTATGTCAACTAAACACTTTAGTATATCCTTAATAAATTACTTTGTCAATATTAAATCTTTGTTAACAAACTTAACTTACCTTTATTTATACTGTTAGATATGATTATTTCTCTAAGTGCCTCATCTATATAATAATATTTACAATTTTTATGATTTTTATACATACGGTGATTTTGGAAATCCCTCTCTATACTTTCCTCTTGTCTGTAGTCCTCCAATACCATTGGTTCTTGTTATTGTATTTTGCAGGGCTTCTTGAATTGACACAACCTTTTCTATATTAGTATATGCTATTTTTTCACACAAGAATACTGGATCTAAACAATGTATAAGTACTCTACTAGGTGAACTTGCAAAATTTGCACCTGAATCTAAAATTTTTTCATAACAGGATTGACAGGCTCCTGCAAATATTACTAAATCATCATAATTAGATTTATAATTTCTAAGTTCTGATACTGTTTGAACAAAATATTTAGAATTTTTATAGTTATTTAGATCCATATAATCCTGGGTATCCTTCACTATAGCGTCATGCCCTGTAATTACAATTATATCTGGTTTGACCTCTTTTACTAATTCTATCACTTTTGTAGGTTGTTCCTTCTCCACTATATTTTTGCCAACTACATCCAATAAAAGTTGTTTATACACTTTAATACATACATCTAAATATTCTGCATCTCCATCTATATGAAGAATCTTCCCAGGTCTTCCAAAAGCCAATTCATTTTTAGAATTATGGGATGCAAATTTTGTTACACTATATTCTTGTCTAAAATTATCTTTATATCTAAATCCACCTCTATTCATTAATATGTTTTTAATTGATTCATTCACTTGTTTATTAAATACTATTTCCTCTTTTGTAAGGGTGTTTTCAGGAACAATTTCTAAGTCATCTTCTTTAGAATCTGCAATTATCCTTAAATTTACTCCTTTTAAACTATATAGAACACCTTCTTTAGTTTGTTTTGAATCTATTATTTTAAAAGTTATATCTTTATTATAGGATTTTCTTACTACTACATCACCTATTTTCATATTCTATACATCCCCATATATAAAAAGTCATGATATATATTATGATTACATGCCATTTAAAGTGCAAAAAATAAGGACTATATCTGGATTTTAAATTAATCCAGTATAGACCTTATTTTTGAATTTAGATATTTTTTTCACTATAAATTTCTTTAAACTTTTTAATAAAGTCAATATATTTCTCCTGTTCAGCAATTAATTCTTCCAATTTTTTATTAAAAGTATTTGTTGGCCAGTTGACCTCATTATAATAATATCTATTTGCCAGTCTCCAAAAACGTTGAGGAAATAATAAGAAGGCATATATCACTTTATACTCCTCTTCTTTAATCGGACTAACTTCATTATATGAATCAATAATAAGTTGTGCATTTTCTACATTCCAATTAGATCTTTTTAAAACTTTAATCATAAAAGATGAAATATCATAAGATCGTATTTCCCTTTTGCAATAATCAAAATCTATTACATTGAATGTATCATTCCCATCTACTACTATATTATGATAGGTAAAATCATGATGGCAAAACCCCTTTTCTCCTTCGGTAATACTGCATAACTCATCATATTTAGAATCCTGTAATACTTCAATAGCCTTTTTCCCGAAATCTTTATAAAATTTAACTACTTTCATATAATTCAAATCAAAATTTCCCTTATTATTTTTTTTTCTTCCCATATCTTTCATCTTATCCAAGGCTTTAACTCTCTTTTCCATAAGGTGATGCCATCTTCCAAGATCAGTCTTTAATTTACTATTTTCAGGTGGTTCATATCCTTTAGAGGCTATATGCATATTTGCCAAACACTTAGCAGCATTTATAACATCTTCCCTATTCTTAAAATCACACTCTCTTCCTTTAATCCATTCTGATAGCGTATATATATCTTCATTAATAATTGCGTATGGATTTCCATCTATATTAACAGAATATTTATCCACATAAGGAAACCCATTTTTTGTAAGATGTTCTTTTGCCCCATAAACAAACAAAAGTTTTTGAGTTCCATAATTTATCTTTTTAAGACATTTCATCCCTTTATTTGTTTTTAATAAATATACTCCTCTACTTGGTTTTATATTTTCAATTTTTACATTGAATTGTCTTTCTATTTCAAATTCTCGCATCATACTAATCACCCCTATATATTTATATGAACACCCAAATTAATTTAGAAGAACATTAACATTTTTAACTTCAAATTAATATAATGAAATATATTAATTTAGAGAGGGACAATTTTATGAGAATAGGCATTGATGGACGTGCTGCCAAATGGTACAGGGGTACTGGCATAGGAACTTATACTTATCAATTAATAAAATGTTTAAATAATATGGATAATATAAATAATTATTTACTTTTCATGCCTGAAAGCTTTAGAAATGATATGTATCTTAAAAAAAATTTCAAATTAGACAGTGCCCCGCAAAATGATAAAATTAATTTCTGGGAAGAAATTATTATACCTAATATAATAAAAAACAATAAAATAGATTTATATCACGTGCCTCAAAACGGAGTTGGACTTCCTATTGATAAAAATTGTAGATTCATAATAACACTTCATGATGTGATCCCATATAGAATGCCTGAAACTGTAAGCAATAGATATCTTAAAATTTTTTCAGAATATATACCTAAAATAGTACCTCTATGTGATGGTATTATTACAGTTTCTAATTTTTCTAAAAAAGATATAGTTAAATCTTTTAACTTTCCTGAAAATAAAATATATGTTACTCATTTAGCTAGTGAAGATATATACAAACCTATGGATAAAAGAGTAAGTAAATATGTAGCTAAAAAATACTACTCCATCACTGAAGATTATATACTTTATGTAGGTGGATTTAGCCCTCGTAAAAATATATTAGGACTTATTGACAGCTTTAATAAGCTTATAACTTTATATAAAAAACCTCTATCTTTAGTAATAGCTGGCAAAAGAGGTGAATCTTATAGCACTTATAAAGAACATACTGAAAAACTAAATATATCTGACAGAGTTTTATTTCCTGGTTTTATTTCCATAGAACATCTTCCTTATATATATAATGCAGCTAAATTATTTGTATATCCTTCTTTTTATGAGGGATTCGGACTTCCTCCTATAGAAGCTATGGCCTGTGGCGTACCTGTAATAACTTCAAATACTACATCTCTTCCTGAAGTAGTTGGTAAAGGTGCCCTGCTTATAGATCCCTTAAATAAAACTGATTTATGTCACGCTATGTTAAACGTACTATTAGATAATACTCTTAAAAATAAATTGATATCTTCTGGTATCAAAAGAGCTTCCGAACTAAGTTGGAAGAAAACTGCTAAAAACACTATAAACATATATAACAAAATTGCGGGTAAAAAATAGTATTTTCTGTGCCAATTTCAAAAGATCTAGCCTATTCCATACAATCGTATAAAACATTGGGCAACTGCTTAAAAACTATGCTTTTGTGGTTTTTCTTGTTGCTTCCTATCTCTCATTTTACTAATCATAGCTCAGGGTTCTGTAAGTCAGATATGCCTGCTGAAAGAAAAGAAGAAGGTTTGGTTAAGAATGTACGGCGACTAAAATAGACCAAACACTATATATTGACATATGCCAACCAAGAAAATATAATATATAAACAAATTTTATAAGTTGCTATAAATTTAACTTATATTTTAGAGCTTGGCTATATTTCTTTACACTTTTCCATTGGTAACTTATTTAACTTATGTATAATCTTCTTTTTCTATCCTAATAGCACCTTTTTACCGTCCGTAGGTCAGGGGACATACCCATTTCAATAACAAACTGCTTCCAATATTACCATTAACCTGTCAGACAACACAACCTGGGTCAGCGGACTAGTAAGCGGCAGTAAAGAGAGTTCCACTGAGCCAATTCCTTCTTCTTTTGCAATTAAAGATTGTCCCACTACTGGGATTATTACCGGAGGTTCTGAATCGGTGGGAAGCATCACGGGCTACACTTATAATTCTACAGTAGAAGATTGTACCAGCACCATAACATGAGATGGTGGCCCTCCTGAACAGATTGGAATTTTAGAAGCTATACAACCAAACGATCAGGCGGCATAAACAGAATCTAAATCAATAAAAAATATACCCATCAAAATAAGCTTTACACTACTTGGATGGGTATATTTTTTATTTTAATAACACCAAATATGATCTTATATTTTATTTAAAATTTTATTTCTAAATTCTTCTAAGAATTCTTCTCTATCCTCTTTATATCTGATTTTTCTTTTTAACCTATCTAAGAATATTTCTTCCTTCCAATCTTTTCGCTTAGTATAATAGTCCCTAGATATAGTATAAAAATCATTAGGAAAATTTAGCATAGCATATAATACTTCTAATTCCCTATTGCTTAATGTATTCTTATTACAATAATTATCTATTATCAGCTTTGCCTTTTCTATATCAAAAGCAAAATTTTTAATGACTTTATTTATAAAATTACATAAATCATGTACTTTGAGATCTATAATGGCATAATCAAAATCTACAAAATAAGCTTCATTATTATTTATTAATATGTTATGGTAAGCTAAATCATGGTGACATACTACTATTTTGTCCTCCTCACTACATAACTTATAATAATAAGATTCTTCAAGCATACTTTCACTTTTCTTTATTTGTTCTATATAGTAGTTTGAATTCTTTATAAATATTTCATCAAATTCCGTTTTCTTTTCATGTATATGTGCTATATTTTGAAAAAACTCCATTTCTTGAATTCTCCGATTAAAGGTATCAATAAGTTTTCCATTATTATATTTATTCCGTACATCTGTCTTAAAACCTTCAGATGCAAGATGAAATTCTCCCAACCCTTCAGCTGCAATACTCAAATCTACAGGATTACTAAAATTGCATTCCTTACCATAAACTACATCCATTATGCAATACATATCTCCATTCCATATGGTATATATATCTCCATCTTTATTTTTTACAAAATTGACCACTCTGGAAAATTTGCTTCTTACATAAGTTAAAAGTTCATTTATAAATTTTAACTCATCCAAAGTATACTCTAATTTCTTAAATATTTTCTTACCCTTATCCGAAGAAACCATATATACTTTTCTAATAGGTATTACATCATATACTTTTAAATCAAATCTATCGAAAAGTTCTACACATAGATCATATCCAGTTAAATATTTTTTTTCACCATATCTATCTATCAATCTGAAAGCCTCCTATTAACTATTATTTAAATTAAACTTTCTCCATCCTCATTAATGGATTTATCTAATCTAAGTAAATATTCATCTTCTGTCCAATTTTTTGTATTATATCTATACCTATTGCAACATTTCATGAATTGATAGGGATAAGATATTATAGATAATATAAATTGCACACTATTATCATCTAAGGATTCTTCAATACAAAAAATTTTTATAAGTTCACTAAAATCTATATCTATACCTTTTCTTTTTATCTTGTTTAAAAAATATACTAAATCCACTTCAACCATATTATAGCAACAATCTTTTATATTTATTATTTGTATATCTTTTACTTTCCTTAAATTATCGAAATAAGTGTCTGTAAGACACATTTCTACCCTACTCATACTTCTAAGTATCAACTCTATATAATTATTTTTATATAAATTGTCCATACATTTTTGAGCCCTAATTAAATATCCTTCTCCCACTTTATTTAGTTTTTCTTCAAAATTACTTCTGTTTTTGTAACTGGATATCTGTTCTAAATACTTTTTTAATTTCTTTATATATATCTTATAGCGTTCTACTACTTTTCCTATATTATTATCTAGACGCTTATTCATAACTCCTGTATAACCTAAAGTTTTCTTATGAAATTCACTTATTATAGATATTTGTTCTTTTATTCTATCTAAAGTTAAGTGTTCTTGTTTTAAATCCCTATTGAATTGCTTTACTACGTATATTCCTTTTGATTTTAAATATTCTACAAAACACAATTCAACATTGTCACTATACACCTTTAAACCACCTCACCCCTATACTGTCACTATCCTATCTGTGTTTCTTCTTCATTTCCTTTAACATCCGTCTCCTCTTCTTTTCAAGTTTCATAACTTCTTTTTTTCTTTTATTGATTTTTTCTAAATGTTTAACAGTCTTTTTAAGACTTTCCACTTTATTATCATAATAACCTAAATCTTTATTTTCAATTTCTTCTTCATTTTTACCATGAGATTTTTTATGTGACATGAATTAATTCCCCCTTAAATGTTTTAATTGTATTTCCAATTTCTAAATTCATCTATAAAATCTAATTTTTCTTCTTTATCTTTAAGTATCTTCTTTAATTTTTTTATAAAAAAATCTTTTCCCCAAGGCTGCTTTTCCATGTAATACTGTATTCCAAGTTGCCAAAAATCTTGAGGAAATTCCATAAAAGCAGCCATAATAAGTATATCCTCTTCTTTTACGTCATTTATGGAATTATAAGTATCAATAATAAAAAGTGCATTATTCATATTCCATCTTCCATTCTTCATTCTCCTTAGAAGCAAACTTGAGAGATCATGTAGGTGAGTATCCAATATACAATAATCAAAATCTATTATATTAACTTCTCCCTTAACATCTATTAAAATATTGTGATTTGCATAATCATGGTGACAAAATCCCATATTTTCCATTTCTTTTTTCATATTATCTATATAATTGGTCTTCTTTAAATGCTTTATAGACTTTTCTGCCAATTTGATCTCCTCATCAATATAATTTAGATATAATATATCAAATTCTCCCTTAGATTCTTTTCCCAGTATTACTTTTTTAAAATTCATCATTTCCTCTTGACGATGCTTAAAGGTGTTTATCCATTTAAACCATCCTATTCTTGGATTCATATCTTTAGTAACTTTAAAATTACAGCTTTTTTTGTGCAACTCTCCCAGCTTAGAGGTTGCTACCAAAATATCTAAAGGATTATCATAATTACACTCTCTAGAGGTAATCCATTCACACAAATAAGCATAAGAATTTTCCATTTTCATATAGTCTTTCTCATCCTTAGTCTTGATTATTTTAGGTATACTTCTGAATTTTTTATTTTGGAGATGCTTTATAGCAGAAATTATAAATAAGAAGTGCCCATAGTCATAATTTATTACCTTTAAACAGTATTCATTACAGTTAGTATGAATTCTATATATACTTTTTATTTTTTCTATAAATTCAATATGGAGATCATAAGCATCTTCAACATACTCTCGAACTTTTAATATATCCAAAAGCTTTTCCTCCAAAAATTATTATATATGTAGTATATGACTAATCATATATGTATGTGATAAAAGAAGTTTACTTGAATCTTAATCTAAAAGTTATGGTCACCTTTTTATAGTAATGTTAATAATATGTAATATAACAATCTCAATTACTTTAAAGTTACTGGAATGTGGAGGTATGAATAATGAAAATTGCCATAGACGCAAGGGGAGCTAACTGGTATAATGGTACCGGTATAGGAACTTATACCAGTAAAATATTAAAATATATAATAAGAAATCATAAAGAAAATTTTTATCACATATACTGGTCAGGTAGTAATTATGATAAATTACAGCAAGAAAATACTAAAATAATAATGGCCTCTAAAAGGCAACATAGATTTTTCGAGCAGTACTACTTTCCAGTAAATTTAAGAAAAGAAAACGTAGATATATACCATATTCCTCAAAACGGTATTGGCATATCCGAAAATATAGGATGTAAAAAAGTAGTCACCATCCATGACTTGATACCTTATATACTTCCTGAAACAGTGGGAAAAGGATATTTATCAAAATTTTTGAAGGAAATGCCTAAAATTATTAGTTCAGTTGATGGGATAATAACTGTTTCCGATTGTTCAAAAAAAGACATCCTAAAATTTTTCCCCATAAATGAAGACAAAATATTTGTGACTCCTTTAGCTGCAGATAAAAAATATAAACCCTTAGATAAAGATAAATGTAGATATAAATTACATCTTAATTATGACATAGAGAATCCATTTATCCTCTATATAGGAGGCTTCAGCCCAAGAAAGAATGTATCTTCATTAATTACTGCCTTTTCTAAAATTCATAAAAAATTAGATAGAGATTATGATTTGATAATTGTAGGTTCTAATAAAGATGATTCTAATATGTTAAAAAATTTAAGTACAGATTTGAACATAGATAAAAATATTAAATTTACAGGATTTGTAGAAGAAAAAATGATGCCTCTTTTTTATAATGCCTGTGATATATTCATATATCCATCTTTATATGAAGGTTTTGGACTTCCTCCCCTGGAAGCTATGAGTTGCGGTACTCCTGTAATAGCTTCCAATATTTCATCCATTCCAGAAGTGGTAGGAGATGGTGGGATTCTTATAAATCCCTTTGATATGGAAAGCTTTATGTATTCTATGGAAGCTTTAATTAATGACGTCAATATAAGGAAAGAATTAAGCTCAAAGGCCCTAAAACAAGCAGCTAAATTTTCTTGGGAAAAAACCTCTGAAAAAACCATTGAAGTTTACAAGAAAGTTTTAAACAAATAAGAAATTTATCTGAAGGCTGTAATAAACTTACTTGATATAAGCAAAACCCTTTAACTATTTACGCTCCTAGTTAAAAGGCTTTGCTTATATGTTAAAATTCCCTATATGATTAATCCCTATGTTTATTATACCTTAAATTTAAAATTTTGTAAACGTTTTATAGCACTTATTTTAAAATAATTTTATCTGAAGGCTACTGCTATATTAATATCCCAAAATCATTCAAAATGAGAGATAAGTACCGCTCTACTCCTAGATAAGTTCTACTTGTGCTTTACAGAACTTTCTATACTTTCAACTATAGTTTTAAAATCTTGAATTTTTATGTTATAACTAGTTAGGGTATTCTCTGTTATTTTCCTTACTTTTGGAAATTCTTTAGTGTAATTTATACTAAAAGCTCCTGTTTCTATGCTGGCAAATAAATTCCATATCTCGTTATTAAAATAGGAAACATTCTTATTAAAATCTACAAAATTATACACATTCATATTTACTGGAAATCTACCATATTGATTTAACAAATCCATTTGCAATTTATCATCTGTAAGCGTAAATTTTATAAATTCCTGTACTAGATTAGATGATGATGTGTTTTTGTTTATAAGCAAATTTACTCCTCCCAGGGACACATCCCTATTTCCACCTGACTCAAAAGCTGGTAACTTTATTATTCCCCACTTATCTGAATTTTGGGAATACTTCATTAAATCTATAACATAAACAGGATCACCTATAAATGAAACTATTTCATTTGTTTGTGCTTTAGCCACAATTTCATTTTTAGAATTAAAATCTTTAATTAATCCTTCTCCATATAAAATCTTAATTACTTCAACCAACCTACTCCAATTTGAAGATTGAAAATCTAATTCTCCTTTTTCATTAAAATAGCTAGTCCCTAATTGATTGGCAAGTAGTAAATATATATCACTATTACCATCTAAAGCATTAGCTGCAAATATCTTTCCCGTATTTTTATTTATCTTTCTACCTACCTCTATATAATCACTCCAGGTTTTTATAGTTTCTGCATCTATACCTTGATCTAAAAATATGTCTTTTCTATATATTACAGCTTTAGGATAAGTATCCCAAGGCATAGCATACACTTTTCCTTTTATACTATTATTATTAATTTTATTATTTAACAGTATACTCTTATAGGGATTAATCAGGTTTGTAACTTCTAAAAACTTACCTGTATTTTCAGAAAGCACATATTTTATATAACTATCATTTACCGTTATTATATCTGCATCATATTGAGAATTATTTAATATAGATTTAACATTATTTTCTATATCATTTAATACTATAATATCTATATTAACCTTCTCATGTAATAACTTAAACCTATCTGCAGCTAATTTTAACTGGGGCTTATGAATTTCATCAGTGATAATTTCAATCTTTCCTTTTAATGCTTCTTTACTTGTTTCCCCATTTTCTTTTTGATTATAATAAAAAAATGATAATACTATAATAACTGCCAGTATTAAAAATGATACTATTCTTCTGTATATCTTCATAAAAATTCTCCTATTATTTAAACTTAATATATATATTTTATACTAACAAATATAATTTTATCTTTCAATATGTTATTTGGAAGACGTACTTGAATATAATATTTAACCTTTAGACATCTTATAATTGCCTTGAGATTTGAAGTTTTCTTCCCATGCTTTTTGCGCATAGGGCTTAAATTCCTGTGATATTTTACTAAGTTTTTCTTGAAATTCTAAATCTTGAAGCATCATCTCTGCTCCTTCGTCTGTAGGCCTTGCTCCTGTTTTCTCCGCAATATTTCTAATTTCATCTGTATTATCAATCATCATACAAGGTAATAACAAATTAGAATTATAAGGCTGTCTATGTCTAAGCTCTTTAAAAAAGTTTGAATTAAATACATCCACAAGTTTTTTCCCCTTTAAATTATCTACTGAAAAATGAGCAAATATACAAGGTTCTACATCCTCTTTGGAATTTATGTGACAATAATATTTCCCTGCAATGCATCCTCCCACATATGGTGCATCATTAAAAAAGTCTATAACAAAATATGGTTTTGTATTTCTTATTTCCCGTATTCTCTCTCCTAGATATATTCTTTGTTTAGGAGTAAGCATTAAATTTATATCAGGTTCTCTACCTACTGGCATAAATATAAAATACCATCCCATTTTTGCTCCTTTTTGTACAAGCATATCTATAAATTCATTTGATATCACCTTATTTATATTATATCTGCTAACGGCAGTAGATACTCCAAATAAAACTCCCCTGTCTTTTAAGAGATCCATAGCATTCATAACTGAATTAAATACACCTTTTCCTCTTCTCATATCAGTTTCTTTTTCAAACCCTTCAAGAGAAAACATAGGAAGAACATTGCCAAGTTCTTTTATCTTATCTGCTAACTTTTCATTAAAAAGTGTGCCATTTGAAAAAGGTACGAACATACAGTCATTATATTTTTTATATATGTTCAGCATATAATCATTTATAAAGGGCTCTCCTCCAAGAATTACAAAGAAATAGATTCCAAGTGTTCTAGCTTCTTTGATAATTCTATCTACTTCTTTTTCTGGAATATCATCTTTCTTACTATAGCTGGAAGCATAACATCCTTTACATCTCAAATTACATCTCATAGATGGACTTATAAGAATAGTAAAAGGTATCTTTGTACCCTTTTCGTTAAAAAATTTTTTTCTCTTTGGCATTCCATACCAAACTGCATTTCCAAAAAAATTTGCAAAAAATTTATTTTTGCATTTCTTATTTGAATCTTTAATAATATTTATAACAAGTTCATGAACTGTAGGATTGGTTTTATATAATTCTTCCACCTTTTGAATTTTAGTTAAATTATCTTCATCTTTTTTTATTGCTTTTTTAATAAGAGTAAATAGTCTGTCAATATTTTCCTCAGGATTTCTATTAAGCAATTCTATGCCTGTTTTAACCAAAGCATCTTTAGCCGTTTTTTCCAAGATTTCAGTGGTTTTCATATGCTATTCCTCCCAATCATTTTATGAAACTATTTCCATCTAGTATTTCTCTATTATTTGATATATATTCAATAAATTAATTTTTATTCTATAAAGCGACCATTAATCCATTTACTAGTAATATATTTAATTACTACTGCGGTTTGACAAAATATCTTATTCATATATAATTATTATTAAATTTAAATATTAAAGGATTGTGTTATTGTTGAAAAGATTACATCGGAACTTTTACAGTAAGGATACGTTATCAATTGCCAAAAATCTTCTGGGAAAAATATTGGTTCATGAAATAAAAGGTAAAAAATTATCTGGTAGAATAGTTGAAACAGAAGCTTATAAGGGAATTAAAGATAAAGCTGCCCATTCTTATATGAATAAGAGAACAAAAAGAACAGAAGTAATGTATGGTCCCTGCGGATTTTCATATGTATATATGATATACGGTATGTATCATTGTTTTAATATTGTAACTGAAGATGAAGGCATACCCGAAGCAGTACTTGTAAGAGCTATAGAGCCTCTTCATTGTATAGATGAGATATCTTTTAACAGATATAAAAAAAAATTTGTCTATTTAAATAAGAATGAAATAAAAAACTTGACCAATGGCCCTGGTAAATTATGTAAAGCACTACTTATAGATAAGAACCAAAATAAAAAAGATCTTTATAGTAGTAATCTCTACATTGAAGATGATGACTTTAAAAACTTTAAAATAAAAAGTGCAAAAAGAATAGGTGTAGACTATGCAGGGGATGCAGCAGATTACCTCTGGAGATTTTATATAGAAGATAATCCTTATGTATCTATAAAATGAATTTAAGAAAGTGAATTGTATATGGATTACGTTTATATAGTAAAATGTAGTGATGAAACATTATACACAGGTTATACTAATAATTTAGAAAAAAGGATACAAGCTCATAACAACAAAAAAGGAGCCAAATACACTAAAGGTAGGCTCCCTGTGCAACTTGTATATTTTGAGAAATATAATTCCAAAAAAGATGCTCTACATAGAGAATATATTATAAAAAAGATGACCAGAAAAAATAAATTGAATTTAATTAAATCATTTAAAAAGAGATAATAAATGTAACAAAATCTACTTAAATTTGCATAAAACATATTTACATTTATTTCCAAAACTTAGAGAACATATTCAGACTTTTATTATAAATACTTTTTTAAATCATTTCTATTTTTTAGAACATCGACTAAATATTTTATCTCTTGATCTTTATTCTTATCCATGATTAAAAGTACATCTTTACAGTCTACTACTATTAAATCTTTTACTCCAAATACTATAATAAGCTTATCATCTCCATATACAGTGCAGCTTTCACTGGATTCCAATACTGCATTGCCCTTTACACTATTACCATTAAAATCCTTGAGAAATCTTCCTAAAGCATTAAAAGTTCCTATATCATCCCATAAGAACTCACATTTAATTACATAAGCTTTCCTAGTTTTTTGCATTACTCCAAAGTCTACAGATATTCCATCTATAAGACTATATTGTTCCTTTATTACTTTTTCTTCTTGTTCTGTATCCAAATTTTTATATATTGAAAGCATACACTTATACATTTTAGGAAGATATTTTTGCATTTCTCGCAAAAATACATCTGCTCTCCACACAAATATACCACTGTTCCATAGATAAGTACCTTTAAATATCAAATCTTTGGCAACCTCTAAATTAGGTTTTTCTAGGAATCTTTCTACTTTAAAGGTAGCAATTCTAGCATTTATCCTTTCTCCCATATTTATATAGCCATACCCTGTTTCAGGTCTGGAAGGTTTAATTCCCATAGTTACAAGCCCTTTTCTTCTTTCTGCTATTTCTACTGCTTGAAAAATAGTATCTATAAATAATTTCTCATTTTCTATATAATGATCCGATGGTAAAATTATCATAGTAGCAGCAGGGTCTTTTTTTAACAATTTTACTGCAGAAAATCCTATACATGTAGCAGTTTCCTTGTTTTCCGGTTCTGCAAATATATTCTCTTCATTTATATCCGGAAGTTCTTCTTGAACTTTATCTATATATTCTTTATTAGTAATTATATATATTTTTTTTTCATTGACTAAAGGCTTAATTCTATCTACAGTATTTCTTAAAAAACTTTTATTATTTATAATTTTTAGAAACTGTTTAGGATTTTTAGCCCTTGATAATGGAAATAATCTTGTTCCTTTACCACCTGCAAGAATTAGCGCATATAACAATAACTTCACTCCAAAAATGCTTGCTATGCTTTATACTATGTATAGATTGTTATAAGTGTGAAATGTAATATGGTAATTGAATCCTAAAGTATGTCATTAGAAAAAAGCATTCCAAAAATACTTTTGAAACACTTTTCACTTTATAATTAACCAGACATTTCTTTGAAAAATACAGTACAAAACTATAATTTTTGTAAATAACTCTATACTACTCTGAGATTTTTGGCATCAATTTCTTCTGTTTTATACTGCTCTATTCCTATATCACTTAATTTTTCCCATAATTTATTCATAACTCTTTCTGGATTATAATAAAATTCACTTCCTCTAATCCTATAAAATATCCACCCCACCCTTTCTAAATCCAATTGTCTCTCTATATTCTCCTTCCAATTATATTTCTCTGAAGACATATCTCCATCACATATAATAGCTACTCTATTTCTAGATCCTTCTACTATAAAATCTATTTTATATTTGCCTATTTTTACATCTGGTATTACATTATATCCTTTATTTTTTATAATATTATAGATATCTTTTTGGAACCTAGATTGGAATATATAATCTACATTTTTATTATTGGCATAATATTTATCATAATTTAAACAATAGTTTAAAAGATAATAACGTGCACATTCTACATTTAAATCTTCTAATTCTACTGAATGAAATAACCACATTTGATTTCTAGCTCTGCTAGCTGCTACATTAAATCTTCTAATATCATTTTCTCTCATAAGAGGAGCAAATTTTACATCATTTGAAATTACCATAGACAAGAACATTATATCCCTTTCATCTCCCTGGAAAGAATAGGCATCCCCGCATATCAGCTTTCTTTTTATCATTTCTTCTACGCCTATCTTTTCCCTGAGCATGCCTGCTATTAGATGCCCTTGAGCTTCTCCAAGTAAAGATATAACCCCCATAGTCATATCAGAATATTTGGTATCATTACAACAAGATACGACCTTCTCCACCAGACACTTTGCTTCTTTTACATTAATAGGCTTAACAGGATCTCTTGCTCCATCGTTGACTTTAATAGTGTTTATAGGAGGATAAAATTTCTCACAGTTCTTAGGATACCTTAAAGGTATTATTTCCCCAGAATAACTTAAATCATTGCTAAAATTTATTATTTCAGGAATACATCTAAAATGCTCTTTTAACATTAATCTGCTTGGAAATACTCTAAGAGCTGTATCATAAAGACTCGTTTGAAGATCAAACCATTCTTTTTGAGGTATATCTTTTAGATATTTATCTATTAAGTCATATATGTTACTTTGATCAATTCCAACAGTTTCCGGACTTATCTGTTTGTCATCTCCTACTATTACTGCCCTTTTGGCTCTCATAAGTGCACATAATGAGAATATATCACTTTGACTGCTTTCATCAAATATTATTACATCAAACATATTTTTAGACAACTTTACATTCTCAATAATTCTATTTAGAGGCATAATCCATACTGGAATTACTTCTTTACATTTCTCCATTTCATTTTGAGCTATTTTTCTATATTCAGGTACCATTTTACCTCGGCCCTTGCCAATTCTCTTTACTGCCTGCAGCCATGAAAATAAACTTCTTTTTTGATTTTCAGTAGTTTGACGTATTTCATTATACCAGGTTTTTTTTGAAACTATATCCTTTATAATTACCTTTTCCTTATTTTTTTCTTCTTCTATACTTTCTTCTAAGGCTTCTGAATTTAAACTATACATATCACTCAGGAAACTATTCCATTGAGCCCATCTCCATGCTTGTTCCCAATCTTTAAATTTCTCTCCTGCTAAATTCCAATTGTCCATTATATTTTCAGCAGTGTTGGGACATACTTTACTTATTCTGCTTAATAACTCATCTATCTTGGCAGATTTATTTTTTATAGCACTCATTTCTTTCAATCTTTCTAATGTCTTTTTAACCTTATCCGTATTAAGCTCTTCTATAGCTTTATAAAGACCTTTTAATCTTTCTGAATTATTTATTGTCTTCTTAAATACTTCTATATACGCTTTAGCCTGATTATATTTATTTATATTTTTTATGGCTTTTACACATTTAATTAAATACTCATAAGTTTCTTTTTTATGCCAATTAATATATGGAGGAATTGATATTCTCCCAAAACTTTCCATAATACGTTTTTTATACTTCGCATCCCAATTTACAATTTCGCTCAAATGTTCTAAATTTTTTTCAATAGAAATAAGGTCAGCTTCTTTTAGATTGGAGCTTATTATTTTCCCACCATAATCTTTTACAGTGTTATTCCAAATAGCTTTTAATTCTTTGAATATTTGTTCCTGCTGTGTATAGAGCTTAACTGTCATAGCTTGGTTCATAGTTTTTAAAGGCTTACCATCTATCTTACAATTGTCCAATATATAGTTATATTCTGAATGAAGCATAATAAAAAATTTGCTTATTTTCCCATTATCATTTAAAGCATTGTATAATACATTAAACTTTTCTATAAACTTGTCCATATTAATATCTTTAGGAATTTCCACCTTGTGATTTCTAAGTTGATTTCTAATCCTACCAAGCATTAATATATAGTTATTGCTTTTATATAGTAAATCCTTAAGTGCTTCCTTTGTTATATTGCTATTGTAATAATTATACATCATGTTTCCCCACATACCTTCTCCAAGATATGAAATTTTATTTTTACACTCTTCAATTAATTCTAATAGTTTATCATAATCACATCTGTCATTATAAGGTATATGCCATCCCTCTACTGTTTCAATGCATTTTTCATATTCCATAGTTAATTGTTTGTATTCTTCTATTTTTTCACAAAATTCCTCTTCATCAGGTAGCCTGGTTACTATATTTTTTATGCTATCAAAACGGCATTTTTCAGTTTTATCTAATTCTCTTAACAAATAAATTAATAACTCAAACTCTTTTTCTGAAATAGGTATATTTTCATTAATATCTACTCTATCATTTATCCAATTATACTTGTCCTTATTATCTTTTACCCATTTTGCCATATACATAGTATCATAATTTTTCCCTTTGTAATTTACACTGTAGTTTTCTAATTTTTCTACATGCTTAAGCTTTTCATATAAAATCTGTTGATTTTTTCTGCAATGATTCAATTTTCGTTCTAGTATTTTAATATCACTATACATCAATTCAGGATCTTCAGATAAATTATCTGTTATTTTTCTTATAGATTCATTAAGGTTATTTAAAGAGTTAGCATCATTACCTAATATACTGATACACAATGGTTTTATTTCATCAGGTATTTTTTCCGTTAACACTTTAAGCGCCCTGCTTGTCTGGCTTGTTACTAATACCCTTTTCCCATAGGCAAGAAGATGACATATTAAATTTATTATAGTATGACTTTTACCGGTACCTGGAGGTCCCTGTACAACTACCCCATAATTTTCTGATATACGTTTTATTATTTCCTTTTGATCTGAGTTTGCCGGTAATGGAAAAAGTAAGTCTTGTCCAACATTTCTCCACTGATTTATATCCTCTTCACTATAATTTATATCTTTTTCATCTACTAAAGCTTTAATAGTTTCAGGTATTTTACACCCATTATCTATTCCTTTTATTATATTATTAATTTCAATTTCCCATAATTTCATACTATTTTTTCTTGCTAAAATAACAGAAGTATTATAGATAACCGGAAATTCTTCAAAATTAATTTTTTTCCTTGAAAATTTATTTTTATTAACCACTCCCCTAGTATCTATATTAGAAAGTAACTCTAAAAATATATTCTCAATTTCCCCCATATTTTTAGGATCTAAATTACTCTCATTCACTTTATCTTCCAACTTAAAAATATTAGCCACATCACATTGTTTTAAATCTTCAAATAGAAAAGTCTCCAAAGTAGTTTTAGCAGAAGGAATTAGCATAAAATTTCCTTTTATCTTATTAAACTCTATTTTCATCCTAGTTGTTAAAACTGGATAAATAATTTTATCGTTTTCTAGCTTCCATACTATTAATCCGTGCCCAAAAACTATCTCAAAGTTCTCTCCATTTTTTTCATTTTCTTGATATAAGTTAAAAAATTCTCTGTATAGCTTATTATTATTCTTATTTATTTCTACCCAAGATTCACTATTGGGTGTGTGGCAAAATTCTTCTTCCCAGTATAACTTATCACAATCATAAATATTCTTTATGCATTTTTGATTTAGTTCTTTTAAATTTAGCAAGTAATAAAATATCCTTTTTACCTTATCCCTATAATTCATAATTCCCCTCCTATAATGGCAAACAATAATTATATTTACTTTTATGTTAAATTATACCACCATTTAGAAAAAATTTCAAAAAATTCGTTAAACAAAATTCAGATATCTGCGACAATATTTTTTCATAATGTCTAAATATAGAAAAGAGCTTAAGATGGTTATTTAGAATAGTTATTAAATAAAATATAATGATTAAAATTATTCGTGAAAATATTATTGACCGGATTGGTTTATAGTAATATAATTATATCATCGTGAACCGATTCGGTCGGTAAACTTTGTGGGGTGAGTTCTATGGAAAAATTTTTTAATTTGCCTGTAAAGAAACAAAAGACAATTATAGATGCTGCACTTAAATCTTTTGCTGCCAATGGTTATAAGAAAACCTCCGTAAGCGACATTGCTGCTGCTGCGGGAATTTCAAAAGCAATGGTATTTCATTACTTCGGTACAAAGAAAGCCTTATATCTTTATTTAATTGAGCTATGCGGCAATATTATTACGAAGGAAGTTAATGAAAAATTTGATTATACCATTACTGATTTCTTTGAAAGAATTAAACTTTCATCTAATATTGAAATTGCGATTATGAGAAAACATAATGCAATTCCGGCCTTTTTAACAAGTATGTATTTTGAAAATGATGAGAAAGTAAAAGAAGACATAAGAAGCATTTTAGCGAAAGGAGAGGGTTTCAGAAACAAAATTGCTTTTGATGGTATGGACTGTTCAAAATTTAAAGAAGGTATTGATCCAAAGCTGGTTATGAAAATGCTTCTCTGGCTTACTGATGGGTATATGAATCAATTATCAAGTAAGACAGAGATTGATTATGAAGGCTTTTTAAAAGAATTTGAGGAATGCATGGATTTACTTAAAAACAATTTTTATAAGACCAGCTAGTAAAAGTCAATAGTTAATTTAAAAAATTTATTTACTAAATTTAAGAGCAAAAAAGAGCATGGCAAACAAACCATAAAAAAATACGAACTATGGCAAATTTTTACTAAAACTAAATTGGAAATAATTTATCCAATTTGGACCATAATTAATTTGTCTAAGTGGTTAAGAAACTGATCTTGAAAAATTAGTAACATACATTTGGTTGTGCAGTTTTGGTTCACGAATTTCATAAGGCTTTTGATCTCTAAGAACTGCAAATATGTACTTTACAAGTTTGTGCATAATTGCACAAAGAGCAACTTTCTTCTTCTTACCATTTAAGTTTTTATTGCGATACTGGTAAAGAACACTGTTAATTGGTTTACCAGTTTTGGATTTTCTTATTGATGCAAGAGCAGCAGCATAAAGTGCTCTTCTACCAAAGCGTGTACCACGCTTGGACATTTTATTTTGGTCACTATTAAATTTCCCGGATTGACTAACTGAAGGGTCAATTCCAAAGAAAGCAACCATTTCTTTTGGATGCTTGAACCTTGTAGGATCGCCTATTTCACTCATTATGGTTACAGCTGTAATAAAGCCTATACCTTTGAAAGAAAGAAGCAATGCTATGTTGTTCTTAAATGAAGCAGGTGTTGAGTCATTTTTAACTGCTGATTCTATTTCATTTACTAGAGTTTCAATTTGTTCATTAATGATGTTTAAAAGCTTTATATTTATGCCTATAGTTACTTTAAAGGAATTATTGGTTATTCCTATTTGTACAGCACTTAGTGCAGCGTTTAAAAGTTTGTTATATGTGTTTGTACACCAGTCAATTGATTTACAAGAATTTTCCTTTAGTAAAGCAATTAAATCATCTTTTGGTGCATCAACAATTGCTTTAGGGGATGAAAATTTACTTAAAACTGCTAATGAAGTAACACCAGCTACGTCAGAAAAAACATTATGATATCCAGGAAAAAACGTTCTAAGATCAGAAGATAACTTTTTCTTGAACTGGGAACGGTTATCTATAAGGCTGTAGTAATCACGACAAAGTGATCTTACAGCAAATATTGGGATATCTAAATAATCAGACATTTTTATATTTTGAAATTTTGCTATGTTTGCAATAGTTAAGGCATCCATTTTATCATTTTTCACTTTTCTTATTCCTAAATTTTTGTTACTATTAGTAATAAGAGGATTTATAACGAAAGTTTCTAATTCGTTATTCTTTAGGAAGTGGAAAAGAGTTAAATGGTAAACACCAGTTGATTCCATGAAAAGTGATGGTTTCATGGAGAACTCTTTTTCCACTTTTCTCATTTCTTTGAGAAGATAAGAGAAACCATCAGAAGTGTGCATTATCTTGAAAGCCTTTCTATAAACTGCTCCATCAGGGGCTAGTATTGCAACCATAGAATAATCAGCAGAAACATCGATACCTACTACAGGTAAATTAAAAAATTTTGACATTGTAAATATCTCCTTTTCATATATTTTTGAAGATAGAACAGAGTATCCATACCTAACAGTGAGCTAACAACCTCGTTTGTGACACGAGTAATTCTTCCGCAAGGGAAGAAACTCAACCAGCTAAACATCTAACCTCTATTCAGAAGATATTATACAATGATTTAACTATTAATCAAGTTACCCTTGTGGAAGATACACTCTTATTATTTTTAGACTTACTAAAGGATATTGCAATTTCCAGAACGGAACTTGAGATGTACGAACAATAATTAATTTATATTTATAAATATCCGTTAGTAGAGATGATCTAATCTCTATTGATTGGTACAACTATATTATACGAGGAGGAATATATATGAGTTCATATGTGTTAGGTTTTCAAGAAATTGATAAATCAAAACTTCCGGTAGTAGGAGGCAAAGGTGCCAATCTTGGAGAATTGTCCAAAATTAAGGGAATAGCCGTTCCAGATGGTTTTTGCATAACTACTGAAGCATATAAAAGAATTGTTGACAACAATCCCGAATTTAATGTATTAATTGATAAATTATCCCTTTTAAAGGTAGATGACAGGGGAAAAATCGGCCAGCTCAGCAAAAAAATTCGCGGGGTTATAGAAAGTATGGACATTTCAAAGGATATTGCAAAAGAGGTATCACAATATATTTTAAAGCTTGGGGAAAAAAATGCCTATGCCGTGCGCTCAAGTGCCACAGCAGAGGATTTGCCCCTGGCTTCCTTTGCAGGTCAGCAGGATACCTATCTGAATATTATGGGAAAAGATAACATACTGAAGTATATCAAAAAGTGCTGGGCATCACTTTACACAGACAGAGCAGTAATTTATCGTATACAAAATGATTTTGACCACCGCAAAGTTTATCTATCTGTAGTAATACAGAAGATGGTTTTTCCACAGGCTTCAGGAATAATGTTTACTGCAGATCCTGTTACCTCCAACAGAAAGGTTGTATCCATTGATGCAAGCTTTGGGCTCGGGGAGGCTCTCGTATCCGGTCTAGTAAATCCAGATATCTATAAAGTGCGGCAAGGCAGTATACTAGATAAAAAGATATCCACCAAGAAATCGGCCATATATGCACTAGAGACAGGCGGCACAAAGGAGCAAGAGATTGAAGCTACACAGCAGAATAAGCAAACACTTCCGGATGATCAGATTTTGCAACTAGAGAGTATGGGTAGAAAGATTGAGGCGTATTTTGGATGTCCACAAGATATAGAATGGTGCTTTTATGAAGATAAATTCTATATTGTTCAAAGTCGCCCTATCACTACATTATATCCTATACCTCCGGAAACTAAGGATGGGAAGAATCATGTATATATCTCATTTGGACACCGGCAGATGATGACCGAAGCCATGAGGCCACTGGGAATGTCTCTTTTCCAGACTTTATTCAAACAGATGATCAGCGGCGTCATGAGTGAGATGGGTGGAAGACTTTATATAGATGTATCTCGTGAGATTTCTTCACCCTTTGGCAGGATGACATTTATAAAAGGTCTTGATACGGTGGATGTTCTAATGAAGAGTGCTATTATTAATCTGACGAAAAGAAAGAATTTTATGAAAACTCTGTATAAGGGAAAGACAGTCATGCCTCCAAAATCAATGTGGCTGAAATGGTTAAACCTTACCATAAAAGACTATAGGGCAAACGATCCAGCTATAGTGGAAAGACTAATGAATAATAATAAGGCTCTGATGCTGGAAATGGAGCAAAGTATTGCTAAAGTTTCGGGAGATAAACTGTTTGATTTTATTCTAAAGAGTATGAAGCAAATAATGGATACTATTTTTGATAGCTATGGAGTGGTTTTTGCGGGAGCCTATGCCTCTTATTGGATAAACAAGAATATTCAAAAATGGCTGGGTAAAAAAAATGCAGCTGATATCCTTGCTCAATCTGTATCTAATAATGTTACATCTGAAATGGGACTTGAGCTTTTGGATGTAGCGGATGTTGTCAGGCAATATCCAGAAGTGATTGAATATTTCCAGCAGCCGAAAGAAGCTACTTTTTTTAAAGATTTAAGCAAACTAGAAGGTGGCTTGGCTGTTACTAATTCAATTAAAGCATATCTTAAGAAATATGGTATGCGTTGTTCTGCGGAAATTGATATAACAAGAACGAGATGGAATGAAAGGTCAACCATACTTGTTCCTGCTATTCTAAGTAATATCAAAGCTTTTGGACCAAATGCACACAGTATTAAGTTTGAACAGGGACTGAAGGACGCAAAGCAGAAGGAGCAGGAAATCCTAAGTAGCCTTGAGAAATTGCCTGGTGGAAAAAGAAAAGCCAAGAAGGCCAAAAAAGCAATCAGTGTTTTACGTAACTATGCTGGTTACCGTGAATTCAATAAATATATCCTCATATGGTTTGATTGGATTATCAAACAGGCGTTAATGAAAGAAGCTGATATTTTAGTTTATAAAGGTATAATAGGTCATAAAGAGGATATATATTACCTGACTTTTGATGAACTTAGGAATGTTGTTAAAACAAATAGGCTGGATTACAGTATTATAATTAAGAGGAAAGAAGAATATGAAATCTTTGAAAAGCTTACACCTCCTCGTGTGATAACATCTGAAGGAGAGATTATATCTGGTGAATATGATACCAGCAGCATACCTCATGGAGCATTAGCAGGAGTACCTGTTTCCTCAGGTGTTGTGGAAGGACGTGCAAGAGTTGTTTTAAAAATGGAGGATGCCAATATAGAGAAAGGAGATATTTTGGTCACAACATTTACTGATCCTAGTTGGACTCCGCTATTTGTATCGATTAAGGGCTTGGTTACCGAAGTAGGGGGGATGATGACCCACGGGGCTGTCGTTGCAAGAGAATATGGCTTACCTGCAGTGGTAAGCGTGGAGAATGCTACAAAATTGATTAAAGACGGACAGAAAATAAGGATAAATGGAAAAGAAGGATATGTAGAAATTCTGTGATGAACAAGTTAAAATATGAAATGCTAAGGGAGGACGGCCTTATGAAAAGAGGTAAGAAAGCTTTAAATACGAATTTCATGCCTTATTCATATATTACTTTGAAAGACCAGCAAATTAATTGCTGGTCTTTCAAAGTAACATTAATATTTTTTTAATCAAATGATATTTAGACACATGCCTATGAATTTTCTGTCTGCACCTTTTTAGATATAAACTTATAAAGAATAAATGCAACTATTAAAATCACTAAGGCTATATCTGCAAAGTGAAACCATTCACGTATAATAGTCCAATTTTCTCCCATTTTATAACCAGCGTATCCTAAAATTATACTCCATATAGTCGATCCTAATAAAGTATATATGGTAAATTTTTTAACATCCATTTTACTTATACCTGCAGGAAGAGAAATAAATGTTCTAATTATAGGTAAAAGCCTGGAATAAAATACTATTTTTTCTCCATATTTATTAAAGTAATAATCACTTTTTTCAATATGGGACTTCGATAGCCTAAGCTTATCAGCATATTTTTCAACTAAAGGTCTTCCCCCTATTTTACCAATATAATACGCCCCTATGGAACCTGCTGTTCCTCCAAGCGTTCCAAAAATTATAACAAGAGTTAAATTTAATCTTCCTGTAAAGCTTAAATATCCCCCAAAAGGTAATATAGCTTCACTTGGGATAGGTATACAGGCACTTTCTAAGGCCATAGCTATGAATGTACCTACATAACCTGTTTTGTCCAGGACAAAAATAACTACATCAATTATTCTTTCTATCATCATACGTTCCTTTCCCACGAAAAATATGTATTTTATTTATACTCTATTATATATTATATCCCGGAATTTTTGTATTAATTTTCTATAAACAGTGTTAGTACTAAGTTTATCAAAACCAACTACACTTAATTTTGTATATTATTTTTTACAAGAGTCTCTTTCAATTAGTTGATGAGGTAATACATAATTTGTATTATCCATTTTCTGATTGTTTATTAATTTTATAAGCATTCTCATACCCACAGAGCCCATGTCATAAATAGGCTGAGCTACAGTAGTCAATTTAGGATAAAATATAGACGCTGAATATATATTATCAAACCCCATAACATCTACATCTTCAGGTACTTTGATACCCCTGTCCCTTAGCGCGTTTATGGCTCCCATAGCAATTTCATCACTGCTGCAAAATATTGAATCCACCTCTACCTTATCTAGTATTTTATTTATACCCTCATATCCATCTTTTGCTTTCAGATTACTAAAATAAGTCCTATCTTTATCAACTTTTAAATTATTTTCCTCAAGAGCTTTTTTATATCCTTTATACCTTACTGCACTTGCATTAGCCATATCTTCACTGGCACCTATATAGGCTACTTTTTTATTCCCTTTATTTATTAAATAAGTCACTCCATCATATGCTGCCTTTTCATTATCAATAGTTACACTAGGAATATCCTCTTTATCATTAGTAGTCTCTACCAATACCATTGGAATCTGAAGCTGTTTTATAAGATTTAACATATCCTCTTCCAAAGAATTACTCATATATAAAACTCCATCTGACATTTTTTCTTTTAAAACTTTTAAATATTCCGTTTCCTTTTCTATATCCAAATCAGTATTACACAGCATTATATTATAATCATATATATTTGCTACATCCTCAGCTCCTCTTACAATCTCAGGATAAAATTGATTGGATATATCAGGAATTATTATTCCTATAGTTCTTGTTTTTTGGGTTTTAAGACTTCTTGCTACTATATTAGGTCTGTATCCTAGTTTTTTAATAGCTGCTAAAACCTTCTTTTTAGTTTCCTCATTTACAACATCTACATCATTGAGTACTCTGGAAACTGTAGCTATAGAAACTCCTGCCTCCTTAGCAACGTCTTTAATTGATGTGGCCATTTTATCACCTACCGATTTGTTTTTTATAATTATACTTACAAAATTACTTTATTACAAGATAATTTGTTATTTTAATACTTCTACTGCAATATTAAGTTTCTCTCCATTAATGTTGCAACTACTATATTCTCTATTTTCATTATAAACGACTTCTACCGCAAGAGTCTCCTTTTTAATTTGAGCTTCAAATTTTTTCACTACTCCTTCAAGCTTTTCATTGTCTGAAACATATAATTTTATTTTATCAGCAACTTCAAATCCACTTTCTTTTCTCATATTTTGTATTTTACTTAATACTTCCCTCAAATTTCCTTCTTCCTTAAGTTCTTCTGTAATTGTAGTTTCTAGAACTATTCCTGTACTCCCTTCTCCAGCAAAAGCAAAGCCTTCTAATCCTTCCATAGTAATAAGTAAATTTTCTGAGTTCAATTCTATTTCAGTTTCATCTATTTGTATTTTTACCATTTCATTATTATTTATTTTACTGGCCAAGTTCATTTGACTCATGGAAGATATACTTTGTTTTATTTTAGGTATCATCCTTCCATATTTCTTTCCCAATACAGGAAGATTAGGCTTTATATTAAAATTAACATATTTTGATAGATCTGCATTAAATACTATATTTTTAATGTTTAACTCACTTTTTATTATATCCCCATAGTATTCAGGAAGTGTTTTTGCACTTATGAGCATTTCAGATAATGGCTGCCTATTTTTTATATTGGCCGCATTTCTAGCACTTCTTCCTAATTTTACTATTTTATAGCATTCTTCCATATTTATTTCTAAATCATTATCTACTAAACTTAAATTATACTCCGGCCATTTACATAAATGTATACTTTCCGGTACATCCTTATTTAAACTTAAAATGAGATTTTGATAAATTTCTTCTGTCATAAATGGTACGAAAGGTGCTGTAATTAGACATAACGTATTTAATACATTATATAAAGTTACATAAGCCCCTATTTTATCCTCTGTTAATTTTTCATTCCAAAATCTGGTTCTATTTCTTCTTACATACCAATTTGAAAGTTCATCTACAAAATTTCCAATGTTTTCTGCAGCCTGTGTAATTCTATAGTTATCCAAATTTTCCTCTGTCTTTTTTATTAGTGAATTCAACCTTGAAATAACCCATTTATCCATTACATTTTTACTTACAAAATCTGGATATTTTAAAGGATTAAATTTATCCAAATCTGCATAAAGTACATAAAAGGAATATACATTCCAAAGTGTACCTAAAAACTTTCTCTGACTATCTTGAACTGCTTCTTCATAGAATCTAGATGGAAGCCATGGCGCACTTTCTGTATAAAAATACCACCTAGTAGCATCTGCTCCTTCATTCTCTAGTACCACTTCAGGACTCAATACATTTCCCTTGTGCTTTGACATCTTAAGACCATGTTTATCCAATACGTGTCCTAAAACCAGACAATTTTCAAAGGAACTTTTATCAAATAATACTGTAGATATTGCCATAAGAGTGTAAAACCATCCTCTAGTCTGATCTACAGCTTCAGATATAAACTGAGCTGGAAAATTTTTTTCAAAAAGCTCCTTATTTTCAAATGGATAATGATGCTGTGCAAAAGGCATAGATCCTGAGTCAAACCAACAATCAATTACTTCTGGTACCCTTTCCATTTCCTTCTGGCATTTATCACATTTTAATTTAACTTCATCTATGTATGGCTTATGAAGCTCTATGTCATCTGGTACATCAATTCCCTTTTCCTTTAATTCTGCAATACTTCCTATACATTCCCTATGACCACACTCACATTCCCATATAGGCAGCGGTGTACCCCAATATCTTTCTCTACTAAGTCCCCAATCTATTACCCCTTCAACAAATTTTCCAAATCTTCCTGTCCTTATATTGTCCGGATACCAGTTTGTATCATTAGTATTCTTAATAAGTTTATCCCTCATAGCTGACATTCTAATGAACCAGGTATCTCTTGGATAATATAGAAGTGGTGTATCACATCTCCAGCAGAATGGATAAGAGTGAGTAAATTTCTCTGCCTTATATAATATATTTTTTTCCTTTAAGTATGCTATTATTTGGGGATCCGCATCTTTTACAAAGAGTCCCTTCCACGGAGTAACTTCTTCTTTAAATTTTCCCTGTGTAGTTACAGAATTTATCATAGGTATATCGTACTTTTTACATGTAATACTATCATCTTCACCAAATGCAGGTGCTGTATGCACGATTCCAGTACCGTCTGTCAGGGTTACATAATCACCATGAACAACATAATGGGCTTTCCCCTCAAAAGGTGTAAAATTAAACATAGGTTCATACTCTATTCCCAGCATTTCTTCACCTTTAAATTTCTTTACAACTTCATATTCCCCTTCTAACTTTTCAAGAAGTCCTTCCGCTAATATCAGGCACTCTCCATCATTGATTACTTCTACATAATCATAACTTTTATTTATTGTCAAAGCCATGTTATTGGGTAATGTCCATGGAGTTGTAGTCCATGCAAGAATATATTTATTTTCATTTTTAATTTTAAATTTGACATATACTGATGTTTCTTTTACATCCTTATACCCTTGTGAAACTTCATGTGAAGAGAGAGCAGTACCACACCTAGGACAATAAGGTACTATTTTATGTCCTTTATATAAAAGATTTTTATCCCATATTTGTTTCAAAGCCCACCATTCTGACTCTATATAATCATTGTGATAAGTTACATATGGGTCATCCATATCTACCCAAAAGCCTATTCTATCAGACATCTTTCTCCATTGATTTACATAAGTAAATACACTATCTTTACACTTTTTTATAAACTCCTCTACACCATATTTTTCAATTTGAGGTTTCCCTGAGATTCCAAGACTTTTTTCAACCTCTAGTTCAACAGGAAGCCCATGGGTATCCCAACCGGCTTTTCTTAAGACCCTATATCCCTTCATAGATTTATATCTAGGTATAAGATCCTTTATAACTCTAGTCAAAACGTGTCCTATATGAGGTTTTCCATTGGCAGTTGGAGGACCATCATAAAAAGTGAAATACTCTCCCTGCTTATTGGAACTAAAACTTTTTTCTACTACTTTTTTATCCTGCCATAATTTCAAAATATCTTTTTCCATCTGTACAAAACTTTTATTATTATCAATTTTTTTATACATAAATTGAACTCCTTTCATCTTTATTGTTAATTTTTTACTACTTATTTTGTTTTATACATAGCTTAAATATGCTATTTAAAATGCATACAGTTATATTCATATTTAAAACATTGTTATTTAAATTAATCTCTATGTAGATTATTTACAATAAAAAAACTTCATCCAAATAGGACGAAGTTAAATTCGTTATACCACCTATGGTAATTTTTAAAACACTAACATGGTATTCTCTAACGCAGAATTACGTAAAAATTTACTCAGATATTTAACTACTTTTCAATCCTCAAACTCCCAGGTGATTTTCTTTAAATTATCCTACGGATTCTCACCATTGGCCGCTCTCTGTAAATGATATAAACCTAAATACTTTTCCTGTTCAAAGTTTTTAAAATGTTTACTATTGAATTTTTCTCTATTATATTATATGAAAATTTTCTTGTCAATTTATTTGCAAGAAAATTTTTAAACTCTTAGTACCCAAGTGCTTTCAGTATTCCATCAGCTATAGCTTGTGCAAATTTTGTTCTATATTCATCACTGCTTAATTTTGCAGCATCCTCAGGATTTGTTACAAAACCTAATTCTGTCAATACTGCCGGTGCAGTTGTATTCCTTGCAATATAAAGCCAACTTCCATCTTTTAAGCCTCTATTATAAGTTCCTACTTCTTCTACAATGCTATTTTGTATATATGTGGCTAACTTTCTACCCTCTTCATTTCCTGTATAATATAAAGTCTCCGTACCATTAGCTGAAGAACTATCAAAAGAATTAGTATGAATACATACAAAATATTTAGCATTGACACTATTTGATGTGTCACAACGTTTTTGAAGACTTTCTGAAACACTCATTGAAGTAGAACGCATATCTGTTGTTCTTGTATATACTACATTTATTCCATGCTCCTCAAGTATTTTACCTGTTTTCAAACCTACTGACAGTGTAATATCATCTTCTTGAAGTCCATTTATTCCAGTAGCACCAACATCACTTCCCATTCCATGTCCTGGATCTATAACTATTATAGGAGCCGTATTTGAAGGTGGTGTTTGTTGGGCCTTCGCAACTATAGATAAAGTAAGAGTCACTTCTTTATCATATCCTGCCGCAGTGCCTTTATATGTAAATGTACCAATTTTAGACGAATCCACTTCCTTTGAATCCCATATGACACCTATTTTTTGAGTAGTTCCATTGCTCATAGTAGCTTGTACACTAATTGGAAGAGAGTACTCATCCCCCTCAGTTATCTGATTGGCTAGATCTGATATGGAACTTACCGTTAGTTCTTTATTTTCATTTAAGGAACTTAAGGATTCCAAAACTCCATTTGCAATAGCAGCTGCACTTTTATTTTGATAATCGTCACTTCCAAGTAAACTACTTTCCTCAGAATTAGTCATAAACCCTAACTCTACCATAACAGCCGGTGATAAGGTTCCCCTAAGTATTTCATGCTGGAGCTGTCCTTCTTTAACACCCCTATCCACACGTCCAGTATAGCTTACCATTTCATTTTGGATTTTTTGAGCAATATTTTTAGCTTCATCACTATAACCTGCATAATAAGTTTCTATACCATTTACTGCTGAATTTTCAGCATAAGAATTACAATGTATAGTAACAAACATATCTGACTTTGCATTATTTGCTATATCAAAACGAGATTTTAAATCTGAGCTACTATCCCAGGAAATATTATCATCTTTTCTAGTGTACACTACATTTATTCCATTTTGCTCTAATATATTTCCTGCTTTTAACGCTACAGATAGATTCACATCTTTCTCATTTAAACCTGATCCACTAATATTTCCTTTATCATTTCCTCCATGACCTGCATCAATAGTAACTGTATATTTTGCACTAGAAGTTGGATTTGATTTTACACTAAATTGCATTTTAGATTCACCATAGCTTTTGCCACTTATAGACTTCAATCCACTTTTCACAATTAAATTATAAGTTTTACCATAGGTATACTGAGTTTTAGGTGCAACTACCAAATCACTTCCATTATCCTGCAATTGCACAGATATTGGAACAGAATTCCCATCACTATCTATAACTACTATATTTGAATCATTTACTGTATTTTTATCCAATTGCATATTAAACTTTATTTTCCATGACTTATTAATTTCTACATCTTTTCCTATAACCGTTCCATCATATGCAGAAGCATGAACAATATCGATTTTTACAAAAGCCATAAACATAAATATAAAACTTATCAACATAATTTTATAAACTTTTGTATCTTTCAAATAATCACCTCCTTATCATAAATTTCTAGATAATAAAATTTAAAAACTTACATCTATAAAATTTTACATGTAACATATACTATTATAATATAAAAAAGGTTAATTTTATAGATTTTTATAAATAAAGTTAACTATATTTAAATATTAACTTTAGTGGTTTATTTTTTACACTAATTGCCATAATTCCTCTTCAGGAAAAATATATATAAAGAAAGGAAATACTCTCATGGAAATAAAATGGATAGCCCATTCTTGTTTTTTATTAAAAGATTCAAAAGGAAACAAACTTTTGACAGATCCCTTCGACGAAACTGTTGGATATAATACTTTTCAAGGGAAAGTTGATATAATTACTACAAGTCACAATCATTTTGATCACTGCTATACTGAAAAAATAAAATATAAACATCTTATAAATAGTGTAGGTTCCTATAATTTATTTGGAGTAAATATTACAGGTATACCTTCTTATCATGACAAAGTACAGGGTGCTAAAAGAGGAAAGAATATAATATTCATTATAGAAATGGATGGTTATAGAATATGTCACTTGGGAGATATAGGTTATATATTGACTGAGAATGAATTAAAAGAATTAGGTAATGTTGATGTACTTCTAATTCCTATAGGAGGTAATTTTACTATAGACGGCAGGGAAGCTGCCAAGTTAGCTAAAGCTATCAACAGCCACATAGTAATTCCCATGCATTATAAAACCTCTCATTTAACCTTTGAGTTGGAAGGATTAGATCAATTTCTTAAATATATGAAAAACGGAAAGAGAATTAAAAGTAATACCTTAATTATAGAAAATAAATTATCTCATTATAATGTGGTTACTGTACTTGATTTCATTTAAAATACAAAACATATCTATATTTTAAATGAAAAGATTTCTAAAAATTATTTTAAATCTTTAGAAATCTTAATTGTGTTCCACATGTTCTAGTCCTGCATTAAATAATCTATCTATATGTTCATCATCCAAAGAATAATAAACAGATTTTCCTTCTCTTCTAAACTTAACCAGCCTGGCAGCTTTTAAAATTCTCAATTGATGTGATATAGCAGATTGACTCATTTGAACTACTTCTGCTATATCACATACACATAGCTCTTTTTTAAATAAAGAATATATTATTTTAATCCTTGTATAATCACCTAATATTTTAAAAAGCTCTGATAATTTCATAAAAGTTTTTTCACTTAACATATTTTCTTTCACATATTCTATATTTTGTTTATTAATTTCAGTGCAGGAACAAACTTCAATCTTCAAATCATCCTTCAAAAATACCACCTCATTATGAAATATTATATTATATTTATCTATAATCTTTCAACTTAAAGTTCTTAATTATAGTATTGCCATATTGTAAACTTTTCTTCACATCAATAATTCTTTGATTTTTAGAACCCTTAAATTTCAATCTATCATCTTTTTTATCTTCTTCAAATTTTCCATCTACCAATACATCTATATTTCTTAATAGCTCTTGCCATGACTTGTTACCTTTACTATTTAATATATATTCAAATGTATATCCTGTATAACACCATATATTTAAATTTAATTTTTTAATCTTATGGGCCATATATGCAAAAGCTTCTGCCTGTTCAAAAGGATCACCACCCGAGAAGGTAACTCCCTTTATAAGAGGATTAACCTTCACATCATGGATTAAAACATTTATATCTTTTAATTCTCCTCCATTAAAACAATGGGTAGATGGATTAAAACATCCCTTGCAGTTATGTCTGCATCCTTGTGCAAAAAATACTCTCCTCATGCCAGGTCCATTTACAAGACTTTCATAGGCAATACCTGCTAATCTAACCTTATTATTCATTATTATTCCACTTCCTTATTAAAATATATTAAATAAATTAAGTAAATAATGAACTAAAACCCGGTCTATTTTACTTAATGTTTTTACATATACACAGAATTTCCTGTAAAAATCATTACGTAAAATAGACAAATTTATCTTTTCCAATATATTGATTTAATAATATACTATTTTATTACTACCTTGTGCTATTCTGTCCTTTCTTTCTGCCGTTTTTCCTTCCCCAAATCTTTCATCTAAGGATAAATATCCAGTTACCCTAGATATGCCCTGTATGTTACTACTACCACAGTGAGGACATCTATTTTCCCCATGTAAATAAGTACCACATTCCCTGCAATATCTTATATGAAAATTTATTCCCATATAGGATATATTTGTATTATCATAGGCATAATTGATTATATCCCTAATAATTTCTTCCGATGGATAATCATCTATTTCTATATAACTTATATGTCCACCATTACAAATTTTATGATAAGGAGCTTCAATATCTATCTTATCTTTTATAGATATTGGAAATCCTACAGGTATATGATAAGAATTAGTGTAATAATCTTTATCTGTTACACCTGGTATTTCTCCAAATATTTTTTTATCCTGTAATATGAACTTCCCACTTAAACCCTCTGCAGGTGTAGCATAACAACTCCAGTTCAAATGAGTTTGTTCTATAAATTTGTCTGTATATTTCCTGATATAAGAAATTATCTTTACCCCAAGTTCTCTTGAATTTTCATCCTCACCATGATGTTTTCCCGTTAGTGCAATTAACGTCTCTGCAAGTCCGATAAATCCTATAGCCCAGGTACCCTGCTTCAATACAGGCTCTATAGAATCATCTAATTTTAAATCTTCAGAACCTTTCATAAGCCCCTGACCTACTACAAAAGGTAAGTCCTTAACTTTTAACCTTTTTAAAATATCATATCTGTGCATTAAAGATTCTTTAGCTAAATTCAACTTATTATCTAATAACTCAAAAAACCTATCCACATTTTTTTTAGCCATAATCCCCAATCGAGGTAAATTGATTGTTACCGGTGCTATATTTCCTCTTCCTTTTGTTCCTGGTTCTCCATTTACATTTGAACAAACATAAGTTCTACATCCCATAGTAGCTGGTATTACACCTTTATCATAATACATCTTATTAAAATCAGCATCCAAATTCATAAAAGTAGGATTCATTCTCTTTGAAGCTACCCTACATGCAATTTTAAACAGATAATAATAAGGATCATACTGATCTTTATTTACTCCCTTTTTAACTCTAAATATTATGTTGGGAAATATAGGCTGTTCTCCTTTTCCCAATCCTTTTTCATATTCAGTTAAAAATACCTCACATACTAAAGCTGCATCTTTAGATCTTGGTATGCCTAAATTTATTGAACTAAAAGGCACTTGTGAACCTGCTCTTGAATGCATAGTATTTAAATTATAAATTATTCCCTGCATAGCCTGCTCTACATTTTTTCTTAATCTTTTTTCCGAAATCTCCTTTAGCCTATGCTCTTCTACCCCTACTTCCCTGAGATACTGTATTATTTCCTTTCTTGTAGGTTCCACAAAAACAGCCATATCATTATCAAAATCGGGATGAGACTGTCCACCAAACATATCATTTTGAGATGATTGCAATAATATACAGGAAAGTTCCGCTGCAGATTCTATTCTCTTTGGAGTTCTAATATTACCATACCCTGTATTGAATCCATGTAAAAGCATCTCTTTAGTTGGTATATGAAGGCAGTTAATAGTTAGATTATAACTATCTAAGTCATGATAGTATATGTCTCCATTTTCATGAGCTTTTGCTAAGTATTTTGGCATAGCACCTAAATTATGCCATTTGTTTGATTCACTGGCTATTCTAAGTAGTTTAGAACTAAAATTATTTCCTACATTAGCATTGTCTCTATCTGTCTCTATACCTATCTTATCAATAACTTTCATAAGATCTGATTTTATATCTCTTATTTTAGTTCTTTCATTCCTATAATTTGAATATACCAATCCTATTTCTCTATGGCCATTTTTTAAAAGAATTTTTTCAACTATATTTTGTATTTCTTCTACTTCTATTTCTTTTACATTAAGCTTTTCTATTTCCTTTATTACTTTTTGAGTCAAATCTATAAAGTCACTCTCTTTTAATTCATAACCAATTTCTTCTGATGCACTTTTTATGGCATTAGTTATTTTTATAGAATTAAATCCTACTTTTCTACCATCCCTTTTCACAACATGTAGCATACACTATACCTCCCAACTACTATATATTGTGTATATATCTTGTTTATTATACTATGTAAAATTTAAAATATCAATTTTAGAATTTAGCTTTATCACAATTTAACAAACTCTCTAAGTTATATTTCTTCCATTTCTTTTAATTATTATCCCTAAATGGTACTTGATATTTTATTATGTATCATATAGTAAAATATGAATAATAATTAAATATATAGTTAACATTAAATAGAATATATAAATTAAATTTTGAGGAGGAAATATTTTATGATTGGAGAAATAATTGATATGAATATTTCTCATGCTCTTGTAAGTTTTCAAGATGGAACTACTAAAGATGTAAACATTACTCATCTACCTTCAAATTCAAAAATAGGTGATAGAGTAAACATAACTCCTAATTCCTCACCTACTTTGGGTGATAAACTAAATGATATATATCCTATCCTATGAATATATTATAAAAATAGGAAACAACAAAAAACTGTGCACAAACTATCTTAAAAAATACTAATTTAAATATTCTTTAATAAATTTATACACAGTCTATTATTTAATTTTACAATAACTTATTCTACTGTAATAGCAGAAACAGGACAGCCATCTGCCGCTTCTTTAGCAGAATCCTGAGATGTTTTCGGTACTTCATTTACTGTAGCTACTGCTTTCCCATCACCATCCATATCAAATACATCTGGACATACCTCTGGACATAATCCACAACTTATACAGGTACCTTTATCAACTGCTGCTTTCATAATATTATCCCTATACATTAATTATAATACAATCAATATATAATGGGATTTTCACCCCTTTCATCCATAATCATGGAATTATAAATTATACTTTCTATATCTAAGAAAGCCTATTTTAGTATTCTCAAAAACATGATTTATTATAGATGAATTAAAATTATTTTAAAATCCTTCTAGTTTATCTTCAGATATGGTAACATTCCATCTTCCATTTTCATAAACATCCTTTATATAGTAAATTTTCTCACTTCTCTTTTTTACATCCCAAAATTTAACAGTAGCTTTATACAACGTAGTCTTATATCCTTCAGTTTTTACTGTAACCCATATATCATATTTTTCCTTATCATTATTTCCAATATTAGCATTCTTAAATTCATCAATAAGCTCGGATTTAAATTCCTCTAAGTCTGTAGACAATATAAATCTTGCTGCATCTATATCATCATTAAAGTTTATTCCAATTTTTTTATCCTTATCCTTAAAATATTTATTTAATGTTTCTATTATAGCTCCATAATATACCTCTTTAAAATTACTCGGAGGCATTCTTATATTCCAAAAACTGTTTATCATATCATTATCTATTCTCTTTGATACTATGTATATTTGTTTTCCATTATAGAGATTTCCTGCTTCATCCTTATCAAGTCCTGCTATATAAGAAAATTTATGAACCTTATTATTCGTTTCCTTTATTTCTAATGTATAATCTGGTTGCAGAGAAGATTTTTTAGATACTTTTTTAGCTGAAGCCAACATATCATATAGATCCTTAATAGTATCTTGGTCAGTAACTACAAATTTAAATCCTTGATCTCTGGTACTTTGAATAATTATTTCTTCTACTTTACCTTGCTTTATATATTCAAAATCAGAATTCTTTAACCCCGTTTTAACCTTTAACTCATCTAATTTATTACATCCACACAATAGAAATACTCCTATTAAAACAATTAATATAAAAAATATATTGATTCTTTTTTTTATAACCCCATCCATTACCTTCACCTACTATATAACAACGTTATAAATCCATTCCATAAACTAATTTTTATTTACACAGTTATAATTTTTTCTCCTTATTTATCCCAATACGGCAATTAGCTAACACCTCCATTTTTTCAAAGTAAGGTATAAACACTGCTACACGCCTTTATAAGTTCTTCTAAGGTTCAGATGGAGAAAAGCATCTCTCTATAACAAACTCCATCTGAATATAAGAATCACTTAATTAAAAAGTCTCTAAATAATTATATCATATTTAAATATAAAAAATCCCCTTCCATAATGATAAACTGAAAGGGAAGAAATTATACACATCTCTATTTATACTCTAATGTTTTAACAATAGTTTCAAATATAGTTGGCATATTCTCTTTAAAATCTGATTCATTTACAAAAAAAGAAAATCTACAAAATTGAGTTCCTTTTTTTAAAAAATACTCCATACCTTTATAACTATCTCCTACTTCTTTTGTAATAGTATATTCAACTAAGTATCCACTACTTCCGTTAATCTCAATCTCATTTATGTGATACTTCTTATATAAATTCTGTTTTTGAGATATAATTTTACTATTTTGTAAAAATGATTTTAAGCTTCCATCTAAATTCCATACTTCAACAAATCCTCTTATTTTATTATCTTCACTTTTAAAATCACTATGGTATAATATTTCATTTCCAAATATATCTTGATTCTTAGAAGACCACTTGGAAGGCAGTTTATACTTTAATTTACTTTCCATTCCTTCATACTGAGTTAAATATTTTATATTATTTTGCATAAGAGCTGTAAATTTTAATTTCATATCAAAATTTTTTTCAAGTCCTAAAAGTATTATCATAAGACCTATTATAATTATGGTAACTCCAAGTTTTCTCTTATTTATTACTATTGATTTAATAATAGGTGTCATAATTTCACTTTTTCACTGGTATGACTATGGTATTTGTCTTAAAATCATAGAACATTAACCAGTATCCCATTTTATCTTTACCTTCCTTAGGTATCCATGTAACAAATCCTGACTTACCTCCATATGGCTGATCCTTCTTACTGTTAGTGCCTGGTATACCATATATTAAATATTTTACTTTATTATTCTTATCAAATTTATATCCCGTCAAATAATGAAGATGTTTCTTTATATAAGGATAGTATCCTATCATAGGATAGTAAACTAAGGCATATCTACTATAATCATCCATATTATACATGTCTTCTATAGAATTTGCAGGTACCTTATACCATTTGCATCTTTTTAATTCCTTATTTAAATTCTTTATCTCCTTAAAGCCATACACAAGTTTATTAAAAAAATTCCCCTGTGAGTTTCTTCGATAATTTCCATTCATACATCTATCCTCACACTTATGATCACTTGCTTTTGACTTTTCACAGTGCTTTTCTGCAAAATTATCTATATAGAGAGAATCCTCTTCTTCTAGTTCTTCTTCTAGAGTTACATTCTCCTCCTGAAGATCTTCTCTAATTTTTGATTCAAATACATCATCTGATATTGGTTCTTCTTTTTTATCTACAAAAACTTCTTTACTTTTTTGGTCATCTTCCTGACTTTGTTCATTCTCTATTTCCTCTATAAATTGCTTGTCTTCTTCATTATCTTTTTCAACTTCAGTTTTTTCTCTATCACTTTTAGCTTTTTCTATACTGTCTTCATATTTATCAAATATGCTTTTTTCTTTCTTTTCCACTTCTTGTTCTACTATTTCATTTTCACTTATTTTACTTTCATCTTCTTTTATATCGTCCTTTGCTTCATCACCCCTGTCTTCTATTACTGTAAAAGATCTCCAATTCGGTATTTCAGTACTTGAGAACCCACTCATTACAGGTATTATATTATTATCCAATATCCTAACTATAGCAGCTCCTGATACCTTATCCATAGCTATGCCACTTCCTGCTACATCATTTATGGGATATTCATAACATGTATCTGCTCTTCCATAATCATCTATGTTCATTTCACCAATTTTAATTATATTTTTTATACCTTTTTTATTACATATTAGCATCATATAATAAGGGGTTTTTTCTTTCTTTAAATTCTGTACATAGTAAGATATTTTACACTTATCATTTTTTGTTTCCAATTTTGCATATCCTGAAGCAATCTTGTCAGAAGCTAAAGAGTATCCTTTTTCATCTTCTTGTAATATTATAAAGTATCTACTATAACTCTTTTTTTGTGCCAACTTCTATACCTCCATATATTATCTTCATTATAATATATGAGATAACTCTCAAAAAGTGAACAAATAGTTTTATCCTCAGTTAGAAAACATGTTATACCCTGTATGTTAATTCATATATACAATCTGACAATACGCCAAATTCCTCTATAGAAAGAGTCTCTCCCCGTCTCTTGGGATCTATTCCAGCTTTATTAAATGCTTTTTCCATATATTCCTTAGATAGCTTTAAGGTTTTTAAGGCATTCCATAAAGTTTTTCTTCTCATATTAAAAGAACATCTTATTACCCTAAAAAATAAATCTTCACTTTTAATTTTAACTTTAGGACTTTTTAACTTAGTTAATTTTATAACTATAGAATCAACTTTAGGTGATGGAATAAATGCATAGGGACTAACTTTTCTAAGTATTTCTACACTACAATAATACTGAACCAATAAAGAAAGTGCCCCATATTGCTTACAATTAGGCTCTGATACTATTCTTTCACCTACTTCTCTTTGAATCATTATAGTTAAAGTTTTGAAATTATAATGATTATTTAAAAGTTTTGAAATAATAGGAGTAGTAATATAATATGGAAGATTAGCCACAATTTTTACACTTGATTCATCCTTTATTATTTTGTTAAAATTTATCTTTAGTACATCTTTATGTATTAATTCAAAATTAGGATAATATTTTAATTCTTCTTTTAGTATGGCAATTAAATCTGAATCCAGTTCTATAGCACAAACTTTTTTAGCCCTTTTTAAAAGTTCTTTTGTTAACGTGCCTACTCCTGGTCCTATTTCTATAATAAAATCATTTTTATTTATATCCGTGCCTTCCAATATGTCATGTAATACAGAATTATCTATTAAAAAATTTTGTCCTAAATTTTTCGAAAATCTAAAATTATATTTTTCCACTATTTCTCTAGTAGATAAATTATTCATTTTCTTTCTCCTTTATTAGATTACTTACTTTATCTATAGCTTTTTCAAACTCCTCTCTTGCTATGCCATAATTATTTAGTCTTTTTAGAAATTGGGATGAATTACAATATCCTATACCTAACTCTTTACCAAGCATATCTCTTTTCATTTTAGATTTTGCACCTCCTGTAAGCTGAAAAAATACCATATCTTCTACTTTAAATTCTTTTCTCTTCTCTTTCAATTCACACTTAGCATTTTTCAAAGCATTTATTATAGTTTCTGGTAATGCGTTTTCAATACCAATATTACCGTTTTTTATCCCATCTTCTTGAGATATATAGGCATGCTTTATACCTTTAACTCTTTTAGATATGATTTTCCTTATTTTTTCTCCTGCAAAGTCCGGATCTGTCATAACTATTACACCCTGTCTATTTTGAGCTTCTTTTATTTCATCAATAACCTTTCTATTTATTCCAAAACCACCTACAGCTATCAATTCTGCATCTACGGCTCTTTTAACTGCAGATATATCGTCCTTTCCTTCAACAACTATTACTTCTTTAATCATATTTTCCCCCATTAATATTTAATTTTCCTATTAAAAGAAAAAAGAGGAGCACATGCCCCTAATCCATAACATAAACATTAATCCATCGCACGCCCCAGTTATTTGCTTCAGAAGCAGAATTAAAAAACAAATCTACCCTATTACCTTTAATGGCACCTCCTGTATCTTCAGCTATGGCATATCCATAACCTTCTATATAAAGTTTGGTACCAAGCGGTATCACTCTAGGATCAACTGCTACAGAGCTGTAGCCTCCACTGCTTCTTCGAGCTACAGTTCCTGAGGCTGTTATGCCAAAATCCGGATGCCCAGGTCCTTTGCCTGTACTTTCATAGTCCGCAGTATATGCAGTTGCTTTCATTTGCAAGAATTTAGCATAACTAAAATTTCCCCCTCTAGAAAGGGTATAGTCACTATTTAATGTTCCTACAGCTACTATCTGCTGCACTGGTTCTTTTTCTACAATTTCACTGATAACCTTTCTAGAAACTTCTTTATCATCCTCATATATTATTCTGGTAATAGTTTGTTTTTCTCCATTTTGCCCCTCTTGTAGAACCTTCTTGGCCCCACTTTCAATTTCACTATCATTTTTTATAACTATATCATAGTCTATATTTGTAATCTCTTTTACGTCTTTAGTCTTCACCCTAGTCACTACTACTTTTAATCCTTTTTTAATTGCATAATCTTTAGATGGATATACTTTATCAAGATTTGAAAGTTGAATTTTTTCTGCCCGTAACATATCTTTAACATTATGTTCAGCAGACTCTATATTTAATTTTTTACCATCCACTTTTACTTCAATTGGTACTGCCCTTATAATTGATAATTTACTTTTATCTTTCACTCTACTGTCTAGACTAGGCTTTACCTTATCCTTTGATCCCAATTTAATTCCATTATTATCCAAAACTTCTTTGTAAGTACCACCAAACGTGGCAATTTTTTTGTCACTGCCATCTACTGAAATAGTTATCGTTTTTATCATATAAAATATTGTTAAACTTATAACTACTAAACTTATTGTTAAACTTATAACTATAATAGATTCTACCTTGGGACCGTCGGAAAAATATTTCTTTAAGTAAGTTTTAAACTTTTCCATCATAAAAATACCTCCTCTGGGCAAGAGCGACATACCTCATTATAAACGGATCTTAAATTTATGTCAAATATCGCCCAGGATAAATTGTAAAAAAATTCTAAATGCAGCTTTGTGCATAAACTATAAATAAAAAATATTTATTTATGATACCAATATTATTAATTAATACAGTGTAAATTTATACCTAAATTTAGGTAAATAAATAATTTATGCCTAATTACAAAGCTAAATTATATTTTAAAATTACAATTTATGTTATTTTTCAGGTGGTATTATTATAGTTTTATTACATCTTATGTTATAAATATATTTTAAATTACTTATGAGGTAACTAATGGATACAATTATAGTATATTCCTATTTATAAATATTATGTTAGGTTAAGAAGATGTTTAATATTAGAAATTGTTATTTTACTCATTTCTTCTTCTGTAATTCCTCTTATTTCCGCTATTTTTGATATAATAAACTTTATATATTCTGATCTATTCCTCTTTCCCCTAAAAGGTACAGGAGCCATATAAGGACAATCAGTTTCCACTAAAATTCTATCAATAGGTATTTCCCTTACTACATCCAATGACTTTTTTGCATTTTTAAAAGTCACTACCCCAGTAAATCCTATATAATAACCTAGGTCTATACATTCTTTTGCAAATTCCACACTTCCTGAAAAACAATGTATCTCTCCAACAACACCTTTAAATTGTTTTATTATATCTAAAACATCTTTGTGTGCTTCTCTATCATGTATGATCACAGGAAGGTCTAACTCTTTTGCTAATTCCATTTGTCTTATAAATATAGATTTTTGTATTTCTTTAGGTGGATTTTCTTTATAATAATAATCAAGACCTATTTCTCCAATGGCCCTTACTTTTTCATTTTGAGCCATAATTTTTAACTCATTTTCTGTATTGTAGGCAAATCTATCTGCATATTCTGGATGTATGCCTACTGCTGCATAAAATATATCCTGTTCATTTGCTAGTTTAACAGAAGTTCTGGCTCCCTCTATAGAAGATCCACAATTTAATACTCCAACTATATTATTTTTTCTCAATTCATTTATCACTATATTCCTATCCCCGTCAAATTGTTCATCATCATAATGTGCATGGGCATCAAATATATTTAATTTCATATTGACTCCTCTCCATTTTAAAATTAAATTCTTCCTATAGATATATTGTTAATTAAGAATTAAAGTTTCAAATTGTAAAAAATAATCTACAATCTTGAATTATTCTCTCTTAATTCTCAATTAACCTTTATTCAAGTTAGAAATTCTATATTTATTTTACTATACTCCCAGTAGGAAGTTCTCCTTGAATAGATACTGTAAATAATTTACTGTCATCATTTGAAGCTGCACATAATATCATTCCTTCTGAGAGCTCTCCCTTTAATCTTACTGGCTTTAAATTTGCTACAACCACCACATACTTTCCTAAAAGTTCTTCTGGTTTATAATATTTAGATATACCTGATATTACCTGCCTTTTTTCCTGCCCTAATTCAAGCTGCAGTTTAAGTAACTTTTTAGAGCCTTTTATGGCCTCACATTCCAATACTCTTGCAACCCTAAGATCTAATTTTTCAAAGTCATCTATGGTTATTTCTTCTTTTATAGGTTCTACTTTAAAATTCTGCTGGGCACTTTTTTCTTCTTTTAGACTATTTAACTCTTCTATCTTTTTATCCACATCTATTCTAGGAAATAATATATCTCCTTTATTTACTTTAGTTCCTGACCTAGTTCCATCAAAAGAAGCTATGCTGTCCCAAGATGTAACCTCTACATTAAGCTGTTTATAGATTTTTTCACTGGTTTCAGGAAGAAATGCACAAAGGCATACAGATATTATCCTTAATGATTCTGAAAGATTGTAAAGTACCGTTCCCAATCTATCCTTTTTACTTTCATCTTTGGCTAATATCCATGGAGTAGTTTCATCTATATATTTATTAGTTCTTGATATAAGTTCCCATATGTTGTCTAATGCCTCGGGTATTCTTAAATGATCCATATGTTTCTCTATTTTTATAGGTGTATCCAAAGCTAAACTTATAAGTTCGTCATCTATATCTTCCTTTTCTTTTGGTGCTGGCATAATGCCATCAAAATATTTTTCTATCATAGTACAGGTCCTTGATAATAAATTTCCTAAATCATTTGCTAAATCTGAGTTAATTTTCTTTATGAATATCTCATTATTAAACAGTCCATCAGCACCAAAAGGAATTTCTCTGAGCAAATAATATCTAACTGCATCCGTACCAAAATGATTTACTAAAACTACAGGATCTACTACATTTCCCTTAGATTTTGACATTTTCCCTCCATCTACTAGAAGCCAACCATGTCCAAATACCTTTTCCGGTACTTCTTCTCCTAAAGCCATAAGCATTATAGGCCAATAAATTGTATGAAATCTTAATATATCTTTACCTACCAAATGTACATTTGCCGGCCAATATTTTTTATACAACTTGTCATCTTCACTACCATATCCTAGAGCTGTTATATAATTTGCTAGTGCATCTATCCATACATATATTACATGCTTGTTATCAAAGGTTACAGGTATTCCCCAGTCAAAAGAAGTTCTTGAAACACAAAGATCCTGAAGCCCTGGTTTCAAGAAGTTATTTAACATTTCATTTTTTCTGGACTCAGGTTGTATAAATTCAGGATGAGTTTCAATATGTTTTATAAGATTAGGTGCATATTTTGACATTTTAAAGAAATACGCTTCCTCTTTAGCTTTTTCAACTGCTCTGCCACAATCAGGACATTTTCCGTCTATCAATTGAGTTTCAGTCCAAAACGATTCACAAGGTGTACAATACCATCCTTCATAATTTCCCTTGTATATATCTCCTTGATCATATAATTTTTTAAATATTTTTTGAACTGCCGTTATATGATATTTTTCTGTAGTTCTTATAAATTTATCATACTTTATATTCATTATTTCCCACAATTCTTTAATTCCAGCCACTATTTCATCTACATACTCTTTAGGAGTAACTCCCTTAGCCTCTGCCAGTCTTTGAATCTTTTGTCCATGTTCATCTGTACCCGTTAAAAGCATTACATCATAACCAGTAATCCTTTTAAATCTAGCAAGGGCATCTGCTGCAACAGTAGTATATGTATTACCTATATGAAGATTTGCCGATGGATAATAAATAGGTGTAGTAATGTAATATGTTCCTTTAGTCATGTTTATTTCTTCCTTTCTCTTATAATTTATATTAAAAATAAAAACCTCTATATGAAAACTTTCTTCATATAGAGGCGTAGAATACGCTTTACCACTCTATTTCATCTTTATCTCACAATAAAGACATTTGTAAGTAAATAATATTACCTTTCAATATAACGGTTGATGCCGTACCATCCTAATATTAATTTCACTACTTCAAATGGTATACTCCAGAGCCATATTCATAAACTATTTTGCTTTCGACTTTCACCAAATTGTCGACTCTCTTTGTACAAAATTAATTTACTACTCTTTCCTTCATGGTATTTAACACTATAATATGTTATATACTTTTATGTGTCAACATTTTTTACTTGAAATACTTCTTCATATTTTTTTCTTATATTTTTTAAGTCTTGCCAAAATAAAGGTTTTTTATTCTCATCTCTCAATATAGCGGAAGGATGAAAAGTAGTAGTTATATAAAATCCTTTTCTTTCAACCCACTTTCCCCTATCTCGTGTAATTCTCCAATCCTTCCCTAATATACAGCCCATTGCGGTAGCCCCAAGACAAACTATTATTTTAGGCTTTATAAGTGCTACTTGATTTCTTAAATAAGGAAGACATGTCTTTTCTTCATCTTCATAAGGAGTTCTATTATTTTTAGGTCTGCATTTACAAATATTACATATGTAATAATCTCTCTTTCTGTATAGATCCAGTGCTTCAAGAGCTTTAGTCAAAAGTTTTCCTGCTCTTCCTACAAAAGGTAATCCTATCCTATCCTCATCTGCTCCAGGTGCTTCTCCTATAAACACCATACCTGCCTTAGGATTTCCATCTCCAAAAACCATATTTATTCTATTATCACCTAAACCACACTTCTTACAATTTATACATTCTTCGTATAATTCTCTCCACTTCAACAATTCCAATCTCACCTCAAAATACCATTATCAATTATATTATACAACTAATGACTTAAAATAAACATAATATTTTTATAGAAAAAATCTCATTAAAACATAATTTTTACCACTGTTACTGCCATTATTACTGAAACCAAATCTGCCATTATAGCTGCCCAAAGGGCATGTCTTATTTTTTTTATACCTACTGCTCCAAAATAAACTGTTAATGTATAAAATATAGTTTCTGTGGAACCCATAATTACAGAAGCTACCCTGCCTATATAACTATCGGCCCCAAAATTACTTAGTATTTCACTAAATACGCCAAGAGCACCATTTCCTGATAGAGGTTTTATAAATACAAGCGGTACTACTTCTGCTGGAATACCTATAAAGTTTACTATTGGTTTTATAAATCCTATGAAATAATCTAAAGCTTTAGATTCTCTAAACACCCCTACCGCTAATAGCATTGCCAGTAAATATGGAAATATCCTAATACATATACCAATACCTTCTTTAGCACCTTCTACAAAACATTCATATACTTTAACTTCTTTTATTATTCCATAGGTAACTACAGACACTATAATTATGGGTATTATACTCTTTATTATGTAACTCAAAATTTTTCCTCCTTTTATTATAAAACCAATCAAAAATATTTTTCCATTATTCTACAACATATTAATCCAACTATTGCAGCTATAGCAGTACTAATTACCGCTGGTATTATTGTTTCTGCAGGATTTCTCGAACCCATGGCAGCTCTAATGGAAATAACCGTAGTAGGTAAAAATTGTATACATGCTGCATTTAGTATCAGAAAAAGAACCATATCATCACTGGCTTCTTCTTTTTCATTATTTAAACGACTTAATTCCTTCATGGCTTTTATTCCAAAAGGAGTAGCTGCATTGGATAATCCCATCATGTTGGCAGTAATATTCATAACTATTGCCCCCATGGCTTTTTCATCTTTAGCAGCTTTTTTAAACAATAATTTCAATATTGGCTTCATAAGCTTGGCTATTTTATACGTAAGTCCACTTCTTTCTGCTATTTTCATTACTCCACACCAAAGGCACATTATTCCTACAAGATTTATTATAAGTTTTACCGTTGAATCTGAAGAAGCTATAATAGATTTAGATACCTCTTCTCCTCTACCACAGATAATACCAAATATTATTCCAAAAACCAAAATAAAAAACCATATAATATTGATCATAATTGACTCACTTTCTAATCTTAAAATTTTTATAAAAAGTAATTATTTTACTTTTACATAATTAATATATGACAGTTATCATATATAAAATTACTAATTAAAATATATAAAATTTATATTGAAAATATTTTTCAGGAGTGTTACCATTTGTGATATGATATTTTTATAGGGAGGCTAACAATGATAATTAAAGATATAATGAAATACATAGAAAGTGAATATTCAATTATAAATTATACCCCGTGTAAAGTATGTGGTGGAAATTATATAATTAAATGTTCAAATGAAATTTTAATTGATGATATTCCTTATGATATATGCCATTGTATATGTTCAAACTGCGGTTATGAAAAAGTCTTTCAATTTTGTGCGCCTTTTATAAAAGAGGATCTCCCGATAAATATAAAAGCCATATTAAATTAAAATAATATATTTAATATATCAAGTGATTGTTAGGTTCAAGTGGAGTTTGCTCATAAGGAATGCTTTTCTCCATTTGAACCTTATTAACAGTATTCTTAGTGTCTTTAGCACTTAGAATACGTTATCCTTTAGGGGAAAAACTTATAAAGGGCATAGCCGTACTTATTCCCCTACTTTGAAGAAGTTGGAGGTAGTTAAGTTCTAGTTGCTGTTTTCGGATAAATAAAAAAGCCCTTATGAAGTTTAGTTACTTTAAAATATACCCTATAGAGCAGCCTTTTCTATTGTCTACTTTCTGAGATACATCTTAATTTTAATTTCATAGAGGCTTTTATATTACTAAAATTTTACTTTAATTTAGGTATTTCAAATTTTAATATAGTATTAGAATTTGAGGATATATCTTGTATTCCTTTCATTATATTAGGAATTTGTTTATATGCCCAAGCTATATCCGTAGCATATTGATGTTCTCCTGGATTGTCAGGATTCCATCTCATCTTATAAAGTGTATTTTGATTTTTTGTAGGGTTATTTATATATTGACTTGCTATCCAAGCTGTCCCCCCAAAAATAGCTTCTTCTGGAGTAAACCATTCATTGTCATATGCTGTCTTAGTTCCATTAATTAAAGAATTATCATCTGTGGCTCCTATACCAAAGAAATTATATACCGGTTTTCCATATATATAACTGCCGCTATCATCAACAGCCCCTCCTGTAGCCAATTTTGAAGTTCCATATCCTGTCTCAAGCATTGCATGAGATACTAAATAAGCTACACTTATATTATTTTCCTTGGCTGCATCCAAAAATGCTTGTCCCATTCCTTCAAAAATTCCTTTTCCCTTCAAAAAACTATTTAAATTATCTACCGTAATTCCCTCTGAATATGTAAGCTTTAAAAATTGATATTTTCCATAACTATCAAGAAAGTTATCTGGATTAACATAGTATTTTATCTGATTTTTAGTTGCTGCATTGTCCATTATACTAGTCTCAACAAAAACTGGCTTGCTATATGAATTAAACTGGGTGTCTACCATTTTATCCAAGGTTATGTCATATTCTACATATTGGTTATTTTCATCATTTATACTATCAACACATCTAAAGTAATCTACAATATAATTATCATAATCTGTATTTACATCTCTATGAGCTCCTGTTATCCCCTGTCTCTTTACATATATAATTACTTTATATTTTTCTCCATTAGTTCCTGAACTTAATGTATTCAACGCTGTTATTTTACCATCTACTACAGTAGTATATCCTTTAGTAAGTTCTGTATAAACTCCACTTTCACCTGACTGCCTATTTATAAAAACTCTGTATTGAACATTGGATGAATCAGAATTTACAAAAAATCCTTGATATTGAGATGACAATAAAGGAGTATACTCAAATCTACTGGAAGTTATCTTAGGAAGACCTGAATAACTAGTACCATCTGAATACTCATTTATTGTTGTAAATTGTAAGCTTACTGGACTTGATAGTTTTTTGCCTGAAATTGATTCAAGTCCTGTTCCTATAATTAAATTATATGTCTCACCAGGATTATATCCTGATACCTTAGGACTTATTACTACAGTACTTAGATCACTTCCCTGTGTTACTACCACAGGTACCTCAACATTACTCTTGTCCATAACTTTTATATTAGTGTTATTTACAGTAGTTGATTTTAATTCAATATTGAATTTAACAGTCCACTCTTTATTAGTATTAATATTTACCTTAGGTGTTGGTATAAAAGAACTTGCATATACCTTAAATTGAGAAAATGTCATTAAAAATAGTACCGATAAAATGGCTGCTTTCACTCTTTTATTCAAATTTACACCTCCTAAAAATATTGATTATCAAGTAATTCTTAGATTCAGCGGAGTTTGCTCATAATCACCGCTTTTCTCCAACTGAATCTTAAAAAAACTTATCCAGGCGCACAACAGTACTTATCCTCCACTTTGAAGAAGTTGGGAATTTAGCTTAATTGCCACCTTTGGATAAAATTTTACCTAGTTCGAAACTTCATATTGACTATTTGTCAATCTTCTTTTAAATTCATTCATATCATGATTAGAACTTATATACACTCTATTTAACATGTATAATCCCTGATTTTTATTAGACCATCCTCCTATAGCAGTAAAAGCCATATTATATCCTACTGATTTCACAGCTCTTAAAGTATCTTCATTCCATTTTCCATAGGGATATGCAATATACTTTACCTCTTTATTCAAGATTTTTTCTAAAAATTCTTTTGAATCTTTAAGAGTCTTTATTTGAGCATCATAATCCAAATCACTTAAATTATCATGATTTACGGTATGACTTTCAATATCTAATCCATAGTTTGACATCTCTTTTAATTCATTAGAAGTCAAAAAATCTTTTTCTTTGTCTATAGTACTTGTGATTATAAATATAGTAGCCTTAAAACCTAACTCTTTTAATATGGGAAAGGCATTTTTATAGTTATCCCTATATCCATCATCAAAAGTTATAATTACAGACTTATTAGGTACTGGATTATTATTAACTAAAAAGCTATAAAATTCATCTAAAGTAAGGGTAGTATATTTATTGTCCTTTAAATACTGCATTTGCTGCTTAAATTTTTCTTTCGGGATTCTCAGTTCATTTCCTTCTTCATAATCTATAGAATGATAATACAATACAGGGATAGATTGTGAGTTATATATTAAATTCCCCTCTATAGATTGGTTATCTTCATCAACAACTTCATTAGTATATTGTTTTTTCTTGTCATTTTCAATCTGTTTAGAATTTAAATTCTCAGTTATGTTACTTTTTTTTTTCATCTGTAAATAAAAATCTGGTTTTATAAATCACAAATATTCCAGATAAAATAAATAATATTATCATTAATTTAACTAAAATTTTTATAATATTATTTTTCATTTTTTCACTTCCCTGTTAAAATATACTTAATATTTTATGAATTATACACATTATCCACAAATAGCTGTGGACAACTTGCCATTTTACAATTGCCATAACTTCTAAAATTTTGTATACATATACACTATTAGTATAAATTCCTCATTCAATGTAAATTATACTAAAAAATTATTAATTTGTCTAAATTTAATTAAGTATACACAAAGCTATGAATATTATTCACTAAACATTATACATTTATTTAAAATAATAGTAACTAAATTAGATCCATGACCATATAATATTAATACCCACATAGTTACAAAGCTCATATATTATAACTAACATTTCCTCATACAAAAAATATACCTTTTTATCTCAAAAAATTAAGAGGATCACCTTTCCTCTTAATTTCTTTACTTTACTAACTTTGAATAAGATTTCTTTTAAAATAATTTTTGCACTTTTTACAATTTTATTAACATTTGTTTGAACTTATGTTATTATTTAAATAAGAAAATATTTTATGAAAGGTGGGGTTATTGTATGAAAGATAACGTTACCAAAGTAGATTTCTCAAAAAATAAAAAAAATGAAAAAATGACATTATTTCTTTCACTAAAAAAATTTTTTATAAATCTTTTTAGTTCTAAAAATAAAACTCATAAAGAAGATAATAAAATAATTCCATATTCTCGTTATATATCCTAGGTGCTTAATCAATGCACCTTTTTATTTCATATATGATAAAATATAATAAAAATTTATGGAGGATTTACTATGAGAATTGGACTTGGCTATGACGTACATAAACTAGCTTATAACATACCTCTTATATTAGGTGGTGTAAATATTTCTTTTAATAAGGGATTAGTTGGACATTCTGATGCTGATGTACTTGTTCATGCAATAATGGATGCTCTATTAGGAGCTACATCTTTAGGAGATATAGGAAAACATTTTCCCGATAGTGATATGAAATACAAAAATATCTCCAGCCTTAAATTATTACATTACGTATCAAATCTAATAAGAAACAAAGGATATTCTATAGGCAATATAGATTCCACTATAATAGCTGAAGAGCCCAAATTATCTCCTTATATACCTGAAATGAGACTAAATATAGCTAAAACTTTAAAAGTAGATATATCTATAATAAGTGTAAAAGCTACTACTGAGGAAGGTCTGGGATTTACAGGTAAAAAAAAGGGAATAGCTGCTCAAAGCATATGCTTATTATATAATAATTCAAAACAAACTATAGATTTTTAATTTATTCTAATTTTATATATTGTCAAAAAACTTCCTTATTATTATAGACTCTAATAAAAGTCGCAAGGAAGTTTTTAATAATTTTTTTATTTTTCTTCATAATTATTTACTATATTTTGAACCAACTTTTTAATTGCACTTGCCTGACAAATTAAAGACATGACCATAAAAAAAACCATTATTTTTTCTTCTTCATGAATTTTTAAATTCATATCTTTTACCATATTTTGAAATTTACTTTCATTAAGATATTCTTTTTCGATTAAGTTTTTAAAGCTATCTTGCTGTAAGTCAGAAAATATCTTATAGGCGTTTTCCCAAGATATTATATCGTCTTCTCCATTATTTATTTCATTAAAAGCTAACCTAAATACTTTTTTTATCTCCTCTGTAGTTAATATAGGCCTCATATAACTTAATAAAATAAGCTGAACTAAATGAACTTTGGTATAACCTCTTTTTTTTCCGTCTTCTGGTCTAGATATAACTTCATTCTTTATATAATTTTGCACTATATTATTAGTATACTTTTCTCCTTTAAATTTATCATTTAAATAATCTGTTACCTGAGATAAAAATAGATCATATCTTGGCAAGTCTTCATAAGGTATTATATTATTATCTGATATGTTTTTAGCAATCTTATTTATATATTCTATTCCAAATCTACGTTCATCCAATATTAACATCCTCCAAACCAATGTATTTCTAAAAAAAATTTAAAACATTAAATCATATCTATATTATATTGCATAGACATATTGTTTACAAATCAAACATCCTATAAAAATATAAGATTTCATTAGAATATCTTAGATAAACCGTATTAATATACTTTAAATGAGTTAATATTATACTTGTTATATGTTATTATATACCGTATAATAAGTTGTATACATTGATAAACATATTATGTTACTATTATAGTGGAAAACATATATTATTTTAGGTATCTAAATATCAATCAAAAGGTGCCTAAGGGGAGGTGTGTAAAATCAAATTAAATAAAAAATATTTTATCATATCCCTGTTACTTACTTTTTTATTTTTATGGGTACATGCTGTCACTCCACAATTAATTACTTTAAAAACAACTACAGATTCCATTACTGTACATGCTAAAAGCTCAAAATCCAGAAGTTCTTCTTCAACTGGAAGTACTTCAAAATCTTCTGGAAATAGTTTTAAATCTGGCAGCTTTTCTTCACCTAAATCTAGTAATAATAGTAGTTCTAAAAATAATACTAATTCTAGTTCCAAAAGTAGTTCTAGTGGAGATTTTAAATCCGGTAGTTTTTCTTCGCCTAACTCCAGTAATGCTTCTAATACTAATAATAGCTCTAATTCCAGCAATAGTTCTAGTGGAGATTTTAAATCTGGTAGTTTTTCTAAAACTCCCGATAGTTCTAATACATCTACTAATACTAATTCACAATCTAGTAAAGGCTATACCAATGAAAAAAAACGTTCTATTTTACCGATACCCATCCCTATATTTTGGGGAAATAACCACTATACAGGTAACAGCAGTAGTCTTTTAGCAAGTTTCTTCTGGGGTTTTGTTAAATTTATAATATTTATTATTGTATTGATATTTATTATTAATATGATAAAAAAATATAAGAGAAATAAAAAATAATTTGAGGAGGATTTTTATGGGAGTATTAAAAAGAATATCTAATATTTTCAGAGCAAAAGTAAATAACACTTTAGATGGGATGGAAAACCCTATTGAATTGCTGGATCAAAAACTTAAAGATATGGAGGATAGTTTAAATAAAGCTAAATTATCTTCTGCACAAATACTAGGTAATGTACATGAAATTAAGAAGAAAATGGAAGACTCAAAGAGAATATCTTTAGAATTTGATGAAAAAGTTAAACTTGCTTTGAGTAAAAACAATGAAGATCTTGCTAAAAAAGCTTTAGAACGAAAATTAGAGGCTGATAAAACCTATGCTTCTTTAGAATCAAGTTATAAAGATGCCTGTGAAAAAGCTGAGGCAATAAAAACTAAATTAAAAGAATTAGAAGAAGAAATTAGAAAAACTAGAACATATAGAGATGAAGCTGCTGCAAGATTTAATAATGCTGAGGCCTCTAAAAAAGTAAATGAAATATTAGCCAACGTAGAAACAGGTGGAAACAAAATAAATATAGATGACATTGAAAGAAAAATTCAGAACAAGGAAGCTTTAGCTGAAGGCCTTGGTGATTTAAGACAGGAGGACTCGTTAGAAAAAGAATTTGAAAAATTAAATGAAATCAACATAGATGAAGAATTAAAAAAATATAAGCAAAATTAGGTGATACCATGGGAAAAACAGATCAGTTTATAAAAGCAGAAAAGGATAAATACGGAAAAATATTTGTAGATATAAATTATGCCATAAGTTCTGTTTCTCCTTTTTTGGACAAGGATACTTTAAGTATAAGAAAGTATGTAGCTAAAATATCAATTTTAAAAAAGTATATAGATTTAATTGAAGAAGTAGAAAAGGAATTTAAAAATATAAGCCTTTTAAATAGATTAAAAGGAAATAAATATATATCTCTAATAAAAGACTATAAAAATGATAATTATCAATCCTTACTGCAACTTGAAAAATGTTCTAGTTGTCAATGTTTAAATTGTACAGCTCCTTGTAGTTTTGATAGTTGTCTTGGATGTAAATCTGGTTCTAAAATTGTACATTGTGATAGGAAAAGAATAAATGCTTCAAAATATGATACTTTCTTTGTAGACTTAACTAATAATAAAACTGGTGAAAGTAATAGGTATACTGTGCTTTCAACACTTCAAGATGTACAATTAAATAAAAAATATATAATTATTGAAAATATTGCCTTAAAAGAAAAGTTTATATTATATTATTATCCTGGAATTTCTGAGGATAGTTATGGAGAAATATCAAATGCTGAAGAATTTGACTTTATAATTTCAACTTTTCAGTCCATAGAAGAATAAATATATTGTCAATTCAAAATATTTGTCCACAGAAAACACAAAGTTATCAACAATTTCTGTGGATAACTTATGCATACTACATCAAAATTAAAAGAATACTTATTTATATTGTAAATAGGTGTTCAGACTGCTGACAAACATATTCTGTCAGTAGTTTTTTGTTTTGGACAAAAATGATTTTGAGTTTTTATGTAGAATATAAATATTATATATTTCATTTTGGAAGATTATATCTTGGATCATAGAACCGTAGTGACCTGTACTCGAATTGATGAACACATATGAGTTAGATATAATAATTATATGGAGGAGATAATAAATGTCAGGTAATGGTAAGAGGTATAATGCAGAATTTAGATCAGATGCCATAAAACTTGTACTGGAAAAAAGAAGGTTTGTGAACAGCGCAGCAAAAGATTTGGGTATAAATGACCAGACCTTGAGAAATTGGGTAAATAGCAAAAATGAGACGTCAGCGTGGCCATACATTCGGTTACAAAGATGTGCAAATTATTTAATGTGTCATGCAGTGGATGTTACTGAATAAGCCGTTAAAAAGTAAGATAAAAGCTGAAAACAAGCAGATACTTAAAATAGTACGGTCCAGTTATTTTAAAAGCCATGGGATTTGCGGGCTTGACAAGCTTCTTTGTGATGTAAGAGAAAAATTTCCACACTGCAGCAGGCAGAGACTTTACAGGATACAAAGTGGAAATAAACTTTACTCCATAGGGAAAAGAAAATTCAAGGCAACTACATACTCCGATCATAAACTTCCAGTAGCTGAGAATCTTTTAAACCAAGATTTTAAAGTTGAAAGTTCAAATTCTGTGTGGGTAACTGATATCAGTTATATTGGTATACATGAAGGCTGGCTATACCTTGCAACTGTAAAAGATTGTGTTCGAAGGAATAAAATAACATGCAGCATGCTCAATTCAGAAAAAAATTTAAGATTTTAATGGCATCATAGCTAATTTTATATGGAATATTATAATCAATGGCAAGAATAATAATTATGCGACATTAAGAGAATTTCTAACTCTAAAGTGTCCACTTTTTCGAAAAAAGCTCATATATTTCAAGAAAATATAAATGTAGTCTATTGTCTTAAATTATATTATAATTTGTCGTATTATGATATTGACATTTATTCTTGAGTATTACTGTTTTAATGTGATCTTGTTAGAATGTTACAGTTCATCTCATTCCATCCCTATACCATAATTCCGGCAACATTTTCAACATTATGTAATAAACCTAATTATTTTACGAAAGTAATTGATATTATCAAGTACTTTCTAATATAATATAGTAAAGAACTATATTATATTAGAATACTTTATACGATGAACTAATTTAGTTAGGAGTGCTGTTGTAGTGGAATTCGAAAAGGAATTATTAAAAGGCTATATTGATATAATCGTTTTATCAATCTTAAAACATAAAGATATGTATGGTTATGAAGTTGGAAAAACCATAAAACAAACAAATAAAAACTTTGAGATGAAGGAAGCAACCTTATATGTATCTTTAAAGAGACTGGAAAAGAGAAATTATTTGGAAGGATACTGGAATGACGATGAAAATACTGGTGGCGGGAGAAGACGTTATTATAGGATTACACAAGAAGGTTTGAATTTTTTTAAAGAAAAAGTTCAGGAATGGGTGGTTCTTAGGGAACTATTAGATCATTTTTTGGAGGTGAACATTAATGAATAAAATTGACCTGTATGTAGACCGTATTTGCAGCAAGTTCAATGAATCTGACAAGGATATCCAAATACTTAGAGAAGAACTGAAATCAAACCTTCATGATGAGGTATTAGAGCTGCAAGATCAAGGTTTCAGCGAGGAAGAAAGTATAAAAATTACCTTGAAGAATTTTGGTGAAGAAAACAATGTTATTTCAGAAATGAACAGCATATGGACAAGAAAAAGCGAGTTTACTTTGAAAATTGTAAAAACAGCAATTGCCATTTTTATAACTGGTTGTATCTTGTTCATCATTCATATTCTTTTTAATAATGGCAGTCTTACTTTTCAAAATCTTACTTCTTTACTTTTTAGTATTTCTTGGATTATCGGGTGCATTGCTTTCTACCAACATATCAATATTGAAAACAAAAGCGTATTTTTATATCTAATAGCCCTATGCGATATCATCTTTAGTGTATTTTTTGTTTCCTTTATACTTTTTCCAAATCACGTAAAAGAAACTTTAATCATTATATCTGGCATTATATTAATTACAGTTTTAATTATGAAGGTATATTTCATTAAGAATAAACTTCAAAATCAAAAATAAAAGTAAAATGAAATAATAAAAATTTAATTTTTATGGGGAGGTTTAATTATGTCTAATTTAAATTCTTTTAAAATTTTATCAAATCTTGAAAATGAAAAATCAGAGGTTAAAAAGCTGAGTATTACAGATGCAGTACTTGCTGCAATTTCTTATATATTGATATTGTATTTTTCTTTAGGCATCAGTTTCCATGTGATTAGCCTATTCAACAATATCATATTAAAATTGTCATTGTCTATTTTTATATTAGGAGTTACTTTTTTCGCAGTTACTGCAGTATTCTATGGATATTACATTACTAATCTTAGTAAAGATAAAATTAAAGTGAGACCGGTAAAAAAATTTACTTTAATTAATTCATTGCTTCTAATACTGATTGTTTTAGGTTATCTGCTGTTTTTCGATTCACTTTTGATGCCAATAGATAAAATTCTTCCGGGATTTAGCTTAGTTATGAAAAGCATACAACTTATTAATAAAAATCCTGTATTTTTTATTGGATACTCATATGTCATTGGACCTTTATTAACAGAGTTTGTATTTAGAGGTATTATTGTCGGCGGACTTTCCAAAAAATATTCCAATCTAAAAGCAATATTGATATCCTCACTGCTGTTTGGAATATCTACCTTTAGCCCTGCAGCATTTATGTGCGCTTTTATACTTGGAATCTTATTAGGTTACCTTTATATAAAAACTTATTCATTATATTTATGTATAATTGGCGATATACTCTATAATGTAATTACAAGCATTTTACTTCAATGCTATCCACAGTTTTTATTGCTAATTAGCTCAAATATTCTTATTATAGCCCTATTATCTATCATTGGACTTTTGATAATGTATCTTGGCATAAAAAGACTTTCCTCAAATATTGAAAAGACTGCTTTACAATAACACTTTTAAGATGTCAACTGTACTTGATACAGGCTGCAAGCAATTTTATTATCTCGCATTCGTCTAATTCCCTTAAACCTACCTTCATAATCCTGTACAGTTGCTCTTAATTAAGCTAATTATATAACGAATAAGAACTCTCTTAAAATAATGTCTTTACAACTATATAAATAATTTTAAATTATTATTATTTAAAACTATTTATTAAAAAACTATAATAACTATTGAATATTTAATTTTTTTAGGGTATAATTAAAGAGTAAATTCAATTTAGTACTTAGGCTAAAAAATAAACTAATATGTGTAATGAGAGGAGGCATTACTTACATGTTAAATTTTGTATAGGTAATAAACCAGGTAAAGGTAACTATAAATGTACTACATATGGTGAAATAGTAGTTCTTGGAAAGGATACAGATTTTTTACATCGTTGTCCTAGGTGCCATCGTATAGAATTTGAAAAAATTTAATATTATCAAGTGATTCTTAGGTCAATATAAAAAAATATTTTTCAGTTATAAATATTAAGGAGGAATAATTATGATAGAAATTAAGCAAGTATATAAATGTGAAGTCTGTGGAAACATAGTGGAGGTTCTTTATAATGGAGGAGGCACTTTGGCTTGCTGTGGTCAACCAATGAAGCTTATTGAAGAAAATACTGTAGATGCAGCTTCTGAAAAGCATGTACCCGTAATCGAAGAAATAGATGGAGGAGTAGTAGTTAAAGTTGGATCAGTTGAACATCCAATGCTGCCAGAACATTATATTCAATGGATTGAGGTTCATACTGAAAATAAAATTTATAGAAAGTATTTGAAACCAGGAGAAAAACCAGAAGCTACATTTAAATTAGATGAAAAATTAGTAATGGCACGAGAATATTGTAATTTACATGGACTCTGGAAAAAATAATCAAGTTATTCTTAGGTTCAGGTGGAGTTTACTGTAGAGAACTGCTTATTTCCATCATGAACCTTATTAACAGTATTCTTAGTGTCTTTAGCACTTAGAATACGTTATCCTTTAGGGGAAGAACTTATCCAGGCGCGTAGCAGTGCTTATTTCCCACTTTGAAGAAGATGAGAGTATTAGCAATGGTAGCGTTCGGATAAAAACTTATGTTTTATGATAGTCTCCTAAATAAACTGAGAAGACTATTAATCTATTTGATAAATAGTCATTAAAAATTATCAATCAAGTTACTTATAAATGTATTAAAAAATACTTATTTTTAAATTATAAAACAAAATATTAATTTATTTTTAGGAGGTAATTTCTATGGCATCTTTAAAAGGTACAAAAACTGCTGAAAATTTAATGAAGGCTTTTGCAGGAGAATCTCAAGCAAGAAATAGATACACTTATTATTCATCTACTGCTAAAAAGGAAGGTTATGTTCAAATTTCTAACATATTTTTAGAAACTGCTGAAAATGAGAAAGAACATGCCAAAAGATTTTTTAAATTTTTAAATGAAGATTTATTAGGAGAATCTGTAGAAATAAATGCTTCTTATCCAGTTGCTCTGGGAGATACCAAAACAATTCTTAAAGCAGCTGCAAAAGGTGAGAATGAAGAATGGTCGAAACTTTATCCAGAATTTGCTGACATAGCTGATAAAGAAGGTTTTTCTGATATAGCAGAGGTTTTTAGAAAAATAGCTGAAGTTGAAAAACATCATGAAGAAAGATATTTAGCTTTACTTAAAAATATAGAAAACAATACCGTATTTAAAAAGCAAAAAGTACACAAATGGAAATGTATTAACTGCGGATATATTTATGAAGGAGTATTTGCTCCTGAAGTTTGTCCTTCCTGTGCACATCCTCAATCATATTTTGAAATATTTATAGAAAACTATTAGTAACTTCAAAAGGAGTGCTGCAAAACTACTTTAAAAGGTAGTTTTGCAGCACTCCTTTTGTAATCAATATAAATACTTATTTATATCGTAAACGGGTATTCTTTTAATTAAGTTAAATATAAATTTTAGAAGTCTGTGATTTTAAATAATTTAATGCATCTTCTCTAGTAATTATTTCGCCTAAATATCTGAGCCTACGAATACTTTCAATTGCAGTTTTTACCTGAGGTCCTGATTTAACCAATACTTCAACAACCTCTTCTCCACTTAGAATTTTATTATCTCGTATACTACAATATAATTTATATTCTTTTAACATCTCCTCAATAAATTCTTTAAACCCTGAATTTTTATCTTTTATCTCTAATAACATTTTGGTAGCACAATTATCACAAAACGCAGTAATAATTATTTCTACTACATATCCATCATATTTATTAAAAAATTTATAAAAAGCCTTTTTTCTATTTATAGTTTTATTTGTAAAAATGCTCAGTGGATACATATGTCCTTCTACTATATTTTCTATATATTTTGTTGCCTTTTTAGATAATTTCATATAATTGCAAAAATTTCTACATATAGCAGCTCCCTTTATTTCATGTTTGTAAAAACTTACTTTATCTCCTACTTTTTTATACGCTTCATATTTGCCTATATCATGTAAAAAGCAGGCCAAAGCTAAATATTCTTTTAATTTAAATTCACCCATTTTAGTATTTAATTTATTGATATCTAAATTTTCAAAATTTATACTGCCATTTAAAATATCTTTAAATATTCCATAAGTTAAATTTAAATGAGTAAATACATCTTCAACATGATATTTACATTTTCCTATAGTTTTAGATTCTTCTATATAAGGAATTATATACCTTAGTATTCTATAATTATCAAGAATTTCAAAGGCTCTTCCATATTTATCACTTTCTATTATAAGCATAAGTTCGTTGAAAATTCTTTCCTTGGGTAGATCCACTATTTTACCTTTGAATTTTTCAATATTATTCTCAGTTTCTAAATTAAAATGCATCCCTAAACTTATACAAAATCTAATACCCCTTAATATTCTACAAGGATCATATTCTAGACTTCTATCAGTAACATTTTTTATTATCCTACTCTGAATTGCCCTTCTTCCATAAAAAGGATCTATTATTTTATTATCGCCAAGTCTTAAGGCTATGGCATTAATTGTAAAATCTCTATTTCCCAAATCTTCTTCAATGGAATTTCCTTTCATAAGAGATACGTCTATTTTACTTTGATCTTTTACACATCTATATATAGATACACTTTTTTTTATAGGGAAAAATTTATATCCTTTATTTTGAAGTTTATTTATAAGTTCATGAATATCTCCATTAAACACAAAATCTGCATCTTTAGGCTGAGAGACTATATTTATTAACTTATTTCTTATATATCCTCCTACTAAATAAAGTTCTCCTTCTACTTCATTAATTATATCTTTTACATCATAAATAAATTTTTTTATATAATTCAAATTTATCACCTACTCCCCTATTTATTTTATCATACAAGAATACTGAATTTCTACAGATAAAACTTCCTTATTTTAAAATTAATATAATCTGAATAGTTCATTTGGAATTTCGACATATAATATGAATTATCCATTTAGTTACTTTTTTCTTATATATATATTTGAAAAGTTATCTAATTTTTTCTTTTATTTTATCATTAATCCCAAGATTAAACCATTACAAAATTGTAATTATTATTGACTTTTGTATATTTTGGTAGTATATTAACTTTAGATGGAATTTGATAAGAAATTTGTAAAATATCTTATCAAAATGTGTTGACTTTTAATGTAATTTTTGCTATTATTTAATTGTATCTATGTCGAATTATGGAATCAAAGGGGGAAAACAAATGAAATCGACAGGTGTTGTAAGAAGAGTAGACGAGCTAGGAAGAATTGTTATTCCTATAGAATTAAGAAGAACTCTAGACATCGCTGAAAAGGATGCCTTAGAAATATATGTAGATGGCGAACAAATCATATTAAAGAAATATGAACCTGCATGTATTTTTTGTGGTGATGCACGAGATGTAGTAAACTATAGAGGCAAAAATATCTGCAAAAGCTGTCTAAATGAATTAAAAGAAGGAAAATAACAATTACATAAAAAACTGACATCGAAATTTCGATGTCAGTTTTTTATTTATTCCTAATTATTAATATACTTGTAAAACATCACAGCTAAACTCTTTGTAGTTAAAATAAAGCTAACTATGTATATATGTCTTTTTAGTCTATGTCTATTATTATGTTATTTAACTCGTCTTCCTCCACTAAAATCAGATCTGGCATCCAAAGATGCTATCTTGACTACATCTCCTGTTTTAGGTGCATTAATAAAAGCTCCATTACCTACATATATGCCAACATGATATGCAGGATAACCAAAAAATACTAAATCTCCTGGTTCAAGTTCACTTCTAGATACAGCTGTACCTGACTTTTGCTGATCTTGTGAAACTCTTGGAAGATTAACTCCAAAATGTGCATATACATACTGGACTAAACCCGAACAATCAAAACCTGAAGGAGATGTTCCTCCCCACACATAGGGAACACCTAAAAAATTAGAAGCATATGCAACCACTGCACTGGAAGATACTAATTGTTGTCCACCTCTTGAAACACTTATGCTTGAACTTCCATCGGAGTTAGTAATTCTTGGCGCAGACTCCCTAATCTGCTGTACATTATTTGATGCCGTAGCTATTACTTGTGAAGTAGTAGTATCTACTGCTTCAAGAGCCTCTTCTTTTTTATTTAAGTCAGCTATTAAATTAGTTTGAGTCTCTTTATCACTATTAAGCTTGGACAACTTTTCTTCATTTTCAGATTTTAATGCTAAGAGTCTATTATTTTCACTATCTAATTTTTGCTTGTCCTCATCCAACTGTTCTTTTTTATCCGTTAAACTGCCTATAACTTGTTTATCAAAACCCATTATCTTCTTTATATTATCTATTCTGGATATAAAATCATTTAAACTATCTGCATCAAGTATAACACCAAGATAACTGTCCATACCATTTATATACATGACCTTTACCCTCTTGTTAAATAATTCCTGTTGACTTTCTATATCCTTCTCAGTAGACTCTATATTATCTTGGGTCTTTTTCATATTATCTGAAACTTTAGCGATGTCCTTTTTATTGGCATCAATCTTCTGTATAACTTGTACTATTTCACTGTTTAATTTTTCAACTTTAATTTCTAACTGTTGTTTTTCCTGTTTAACTTCAGTTAATGAATTTGAACTGCCAGGTGCCGCTAATACATTTCCAGCTATTGACAATGACATAGCTAGGGCAATTACAACAGACAAAGTTTTTTTATTCAATATTTCATACCTCCTTGTAAAATATTTAACAAATTTTCTCCTTTAATATAAATTAAGAAGAGCAAATGTTTTACTCTAAATTACAGGTTTAGAGTCTCCTTTAAACAAAACTTAAAACCATACCTAATTGATTTAAGTATAGTTTTAAATTTAACATGTGTATATTATATCATTAAATTGGAATACTTCTCAACGTTTATATAAAATCTTCTTAATAAAAATTAAATTTTTACTGTAAATCCACAATCTTCATTGATAAATTGATTATTTTCTATTATATTTTCTAATAAGATAATACTTTATCACATTATTATTTTTATTATTTCATTTTAATTTTATATTCCACTGTTATAAATTAATAGAATATTTATAAATTTTAGATTTACAAACATTTCTATCCTTGGCTACTTTTTTTACAGCCTCTTTTTTATCTAATCCCTTATCAATATACATCTTTATATGATCTTCTATAGATAAATCTTCCCATTTTTTCTTTTTCTCTTGTAAAAGTTCTTTTTTATCCTTACCTTCTATTACAAGAACAAATTCTCCTTTTATATTTCTGCCAGAATAATAATTTATAGATTCTTCTATAGTAAATCTTAATATTTCTTCATAAATTTTGGTAAGTTCCCTACATATGGCTATATGTCTATTACCTAAAATATCTTTCAAAGCTTCTAAAGTATGTATTAATCTATGTGGAGATTCATACATTATAAGGGTTTCCCTTCTATCCTTTACACTCTGTAAAAAAATTTTTTTATCTTTATTTTCCCTGGGTAAAAATCCCATAAACATGAATTGAGAAGTATCCATACCCGAATAAACTAATGCTGTAGTTACAGCATTAGCACCGGGTAATACTTCAAAATCTATCCCTTCTTCTATACACTTACGTACAATAACACTTCCTGGATCTGATATCCCCGGGGTACCTGCATCACTTACCAATGCTATACTTTTTCCATCTCTTAGTTTTTCTATTAACAATTCACTCTTACCATTTTCATTATATTTATAATAGCTTATAAGAGGCTTTTTTATATTAAAATGATTTAATAACTTTAAGCTCTGTCTGGTATCTTCTGCTGCTATTAAATCCACACTTTCTAGTGTTTCTAAAGCTCTTAAAGTTATGTCTTTTAAATTTCCTATAGGAGTTGCCACTAAAAAAAGTTTACCCATGATTTACCTCTCTTCTTATCTTCCATATATTTTGTTAATTTCTTCCGTATAACTTCCATCTAACTCATGTACATATACAGGCACACCCCATTTTAAAAATCGTCCTCCATTATTTTGTCCTTCTATAAGTACCATGTTAGGAGCCTTACTTACATCAGGCTGAACCATTCTTATGAATTTAGGTTCTATCTTATACTGTCTCATAGTACAAATAATATCTGCCATTCTATCCGGTCTATGTATCATATAAATTTTGCCATTATCTTTCAGGAGCGCTTTAGCTGCCTTTATAACATCCTCTAATTCACAACATATTTCATGCCTGGCAATGGCATTTTTATTTTTTAAATTTATGATTCCAGAGTTTTTCAATTTGTAAGGTGGATTAACTGTAACCACATCTACTCTAGGGATATTCCTCAAATAATTTAAATCTTTTAAATCCTTATTAATAAACTCTATAATATTTTCCATATTATTGAATTTTGCAGATCTTATGGACATTTCCACCATATCTTTCTGTATTTCTATACCTATTATTTTACTTGCCGGTGTTTTTCCTGATAATATAAATGGAACTATTCCTGTACCACTGCACAAATCTATTACCCTATCTCCTCTTTTTACTCTAGCAAAATTGGCAAGTAGCACTGCATCTACCCCAAACCTAAAAGCATCTTTTTTTTGTATAATATATAATCCTTTTAATTGTAAGTCATCTAAAGTTTCATCATTTCTTAATAAATTATTATTCACATAAATACCTCATTTTCAAATTGATATTTTTAATTATGATTTAAATACTTTACATTGTCAAATAGTCATCAAGTGATTCTTAAGTTCAGGTAGAGTTTGCCCATGAGGAATGCTTTTTTCCATCTGAACCTTATTAACAGTATTCTTAGTGTCTTTAGCACTTAGAATACGTTATCCTTTAGGGGAAGAACTTATCCAAGCGCATAGCAGTGTTTATCTCCTAATTTGAAGAGAATGAGAGTATTAGCTAATTGAAGCATTCGGATAAATTCATATATAAAAAATCCCAGGATACATAATCCTAGGAAATGTAAATACCATATTATTTTATTTTTCAGTGGAACTATTGTTAACACTATTTTCCTCTACTGCATTAAATTTGCTGTTCAATATAACTATATCAACCCTTCTATTCTTAGCTTTGCCTTCATCTACGGAATTATCTCCTACAGGTCTGTATTCCCCATAGCCAATTGCAGATAACTTTTCTGGTTCAATTCCAGCATTTTTTATAAGAAACTCAGTAACATTAGATGCCCTGTCACAGGATAACTTCCAATTAGAAGAATATTGATTATTACTAATGGGAACATTATCTGTATGCCCTTCTATCCTCATATAGTTTCCAAGCTGATTTAAAATTTTACCTATTTCTACAAGTTTTTGTTGAAACTCTGGTTTTATATCGGCTCTTCCTGTATCAAATAGCAAAGTATCATTCATACTTACAATAAGTCCTCTTTCATTTATACTTGTAGATACACTTCCGCTCATTTCACTGTTTTGCAGATATTTGTCCACCTCTGCCTTTAGTTCAGACAATTTTTTTTCCTGATCATCTGTATCAGTTTGATGTACTTCTTCAGGATCTATAGTTTCTTTTATACTTGAAGTATCATCACTTCCTATTACACTTTTCCCTCCACCCATAGACATCTTTAAAGATTCTGCCACCTGCTTATATTTAGATGCACTTATATTGCTCATAGAATACATTACAACAAAAAATATCATAAGTAAAGTTATTAAATCGGAATAAGTAAGCAGCCATCTTTCTGTATTTTCTTCTGAATGCTTTCTTTTCTTTTTCATAGCTGCTGTCTACCATCCATTTCTTCAAATTTAACTAGTTCTTCTTTATTTAGAAAACTCTTTAATTTTTCTGCTATGGTATTGGGATTTATTCCTTCTTGTATGTATAATATTCCTTCAATTATTAAAGTCTTCTCTTTTACTTCTTTATCATCAAGTACATTCAATCTACTACTTATTGGAAGCCATATAAGATTAGCTGCACCGATACCATATAATGTTGCTAAAAACGCTATTGCTATCTTAGGTCCCAATGTAGACGGATCTTCTAAATTACCCAAAACATGAACTAATCCCATAACTGTACCTACTATACCCATAGTAGGAGAATATCCGCCAGCACTTTGAAATACAGCTGCTCCTTGTCTATGCCTTTCTGAAGTGGATTCTAATTCTAACTCTAATATACCCCTAACTGCCTGAGGATCTACTCCATCTACCACAAGCTGCAATCCTTTCTTTATAAAAGGATCTAAATTAGGATCATTAGATATTTCTCCTTCTAAACTTAAAAGCCCATTTTTCCTGGTTCTATAAGATACATCTTTAAAATAGGATATTAAAGAAGGCAAATCCGTTTTTGGAGGACTTATCATAACTTTAACCATCTTTGGAGTTTTTTTCAATAAATCTAAAGGAAAAGACACCCCTACAGCCCCAATTGTTCCACCAAATACTATCATAGCTGCTGTAGGCCCCAAAAGAGCTGAAAGATGTCCTCCATCTAGTATGAATCCCCCACCTAGGGCTAATAATCCAAAAATTAAGAATAAAATAACAGATATATCCATATTATACCTCCGTTTAATGCATTTTGCTACTAAAACTCTTATTTAAATCTTTTCACCTATATTTTATTAATCGGTCAAAATAATCTACTCTTTATACAATGTTTTATGTATTTATAAATATAAGAATATTAGGATCCTTAGAAAAGAAACTTGTCCAAAATTAAAAAGACTACCCTAGGCAGCCTTTTTAAAAGTAATTTTAATCATTTACATTAGTCTGCTTGAACTGGTGCTCCTACTGGACAGACATTAGCACAGTTTCCACATTCTATACATGTACCCTCATCTATTAAGAATTGAGTATCTCCTTGACTTATGCATTCAACTGGACATTCTGAAGCACATGCTCCACAATTCATACAAGCATCTGTAATTTTATATGACATTAATCCTACACCTCCTTAATTAAAATCACATGTTTCTATTATCCTATAACATTTTATCACACTTATTAAAATTTTTAAAGATAATTTTAAAACACCGCATAGCCTACATCTTCAAGGCATTGTATTATTTTATCTTCTGTTATAAAATAATCATCATATACTATACTAACTTCACATTTTTGTGTATTTATCTGACATGCTATTACTCCCTCATTATTAGAAATAGCTTTTCTTATATTATTTACATCTCTAGTATTACGTATATTAGGAATCTTAAATACAGATTTCATACACTGACCTCCCTAGTTCTCATTAAATAAGTGTTTAATTATATCTTCATCTTCGTCTTCTATATCAATCTTTATTTCATCTTCATTTATATTTCCTTCAAACCCTCCAGATATCATATGAATATCATCTATAGATATTTCTTTCATCATATCTTCACCATCTTTAACTCTTATTTTCACTTTAACTATCTCTTTCACTACAGAATTACTCACAACTTCTCCTTGTCCATAAGATGTATCTACAATGGAACCTACTTTAGGCAATTTTTTTCTTATTTTTTCATAAGTATCCTGTTCATAATTTAAACAGCACATAAGTCTTCCACACATACCTGATATTTTTGTAGGATTTAATGACAAATTTTGTTCTTTAGCCATTTTAATAGAAACAGGTACAAAATCCCCTAAGAAAGTAGAGCAACACATGGTTCTACCACAAGGTCCAAGTCCTCCCACCATTTTAGCTTCATCCCTTACTCCTATTTGTCTAAGTTCTATTCTAGTTCTAAATATTGAAGCAAGATCTTTTACCAATTCTCTAAAATCTACTCTTCCATCTGCAGTAAAATAAAATATAACTTTATTATTATCAAAAGTATATTCTACATCTATAAGTTTCATCTTCAAATCATGCTGTTGTATTTTTTCAATACATACTTTAAATGCTTCACTTTCTTTTTTTTTATTTCCATTATGTTTTTTTATATCTTCTTCTGTGGCTATCCTTAATACATTTTTAAGTGGTGAAACTATATCACTTTCATCTATAGCTTTTGGATTTATAACACATCTGCCGAATTCTATACCTCTAGCCGTTTCAACTATTATATTATCATCTTTTTTTATACTTAAATTATCTGGCGAAAAATAATATATTTTTCCAGCTTTTTTAAATCGTACCCCTACAACTGTTACCATATTTTATCTATACCTCCTGCATTTTCATCAACATAGAATCAAAAACCAAGGTTGAATTTACATTTCTATCTAGCTTTTCTCTAACATTTTCTATAATATTAATAATAGCATTTAACTCATTAAATGAAAACATTTCTCCTATAGCTTTTAGATCTTGAAATTTGTCAGTATTTATAATTAAATCACTATTACCTGTTTCCTTATATATGAGAACATCACGTACATAAGATAACATACAGGTAAGTATCTCTTCCCAATTATCTCTTTCTTTAAATAAATAATTAGAAAATTCCAAAGTAAGATTTATATCTTCATCATATAATTTCCTAAATATTTTTATAGTTATATTCCTTATTTCCCTCAAAACTGAACTTGAAATAAATTTTTCTGCTCTTCCAGGTATCCCATCACTAAAAGCCATAATGGACTTTAGTTCCTGTTTAGACAATGCTGGAAATTTATTATTCAAAAATATTTGCATATCTTTTGAATTTAATCTATTAAGTTTATATATCTGACATCTGGATTTTACTGTATCTAAAATTCCATCCAACTTTTCACACAATAGTATAATAAAACTCCCTTCGGGTGGTTCTTCTATAGTCTTCAACAGTGCATTTTGAGCGGTTTCCGTAATTTTATCAGAATTATATAATATTATTACTTTTTTATCACCTTCATAAGGTTTTTTATTAATCTCTTCTATTATATATTTTATTTCTTCTATACCAATAGATCTTTTATTTTTAAATAACTTGAGTTCTATTATATCTACGTATTGTTTAATTTCATTTTTACCTAATATTTTTATAGCTAGTTCTTTAGCAAGCAAACTCTTTCCTAATCCGTCTTCTCCTACAAAAATACTGGCATGAGAAAATCTATTCAGCTTTATGGAATTTTCTATCTGAGATTTTATCATGTCATGACCTATTATCCTATAAAAACTCACCCTTAAATTTACCTCCTAAATTTTAATAAACTTATCCACATCTACTACAAATATATTTGCACCTCCAACTTCTATCTCCATAGAATAAGGCATATATACCCCTGTAGCACTTGCAACTGAAGAAGGAGTAGTTACAACTTGTTTTCTAGTTTTACAGACCTGTTCAATATAAGCTATCACTTTATCTACACCATCTTCTTCTACTCCTATCATTAAAGTTGTATTACCTGCTTTTAAAAATCCTCCTGTAGTAGCAAGCTTAGTCACTTTAAATTCATGTTTCGTTAGAATTTTTAATAAATCTCCTGCATCATCATCCTGAACAATAGCTATAATTAATTTCACAAAGCATCTCTCCTTCTAATTTTATCTGAAAATTATCTGAATTTTTAAAATTAACTTATAATAATTATAGCATAATTACTTAATTGTATAATCTTATATTAAACTATTTAATACGGATATATTACATTAATATGTTTTTTACTAAACTATATATATTTTCATGAATTTCATTTACTGTATTTATTCTATTATTTCCCACACAGGAAACTTTACTCCATCTATATTTACTTGCAACATATAATGCATTATTATATGAATTAATTAAATATTCATAATTACTCTCATGTATATCTTTCTTAGAATTACCTGTAAATTTATTATTTCTCTCAATCATGAGATTTTTACTATACTTAGGAGGCATATCTAAAAATATGATGCAGTCAGGTATTGGCAGCTTAAATATATTAAATTCAAAATCCCACAACCATTTTAAAAACTTATCTTTTTCTTCTATATCATTAATTTTGGAAGCTTGATGTATCATATTAGATGTAGTATATCTATCTGCTAAAATTATACCTCCTTGTTCATAAAACTTTTTCCATTGAGTTTTATAAGAAGCAAATCTATCTACTCCATAAAAAGTAGATGCAACATAGGCACTTACATCTTCAGGATTTTCTCCAAAGTCTCCATTTAAGTACATTTTTACCAAGGCGGATGATTCACTACTGTAATTAGGATACTCTACTTTTTTTACATTGTATTTTTCATTTAGAAGTCTATTATAAAGTTTTGTTGTTTGGGTAGCTTTACCACTACCATCACATCCTTCTACAACTATAAGTTTTCCTTTTAATGATTCCATTTAACTTCCCCCATAAATTTATTTTACAACTCGAATTTTATTATCCCTTATACCTATTATATCTAATCCAGATTTTACATAATACTTTATGATTTCTAAAATATTTCTATCTATTATCTCCCCCATCAATAATAAAGGTATTCCTGGGGGATACGGTGTTACGTTAATTGCTGCTATTCTTCCTAATGAACTTTCTATATTTATTGTCTCTGTTTCTGAATTTATAATTTCATAAGGCAATATGCCCATTTTAGGTATTTCATACTCCATAATATCTATTTTTTTATGTGTAAAATTTTTTAAATCACAATTTTTTAATGCTCTATACAATTTTTCAAATTCTTCTTTTTTATTAAAAGGAGAAAAAATTAATACTACATTAAAGTTATCACTCATTTCAGCTTGAATTCTTGATTTTCTTAAATAGTCCAATAATAAATTTGCACTGTAGCCTTCTTCCAAATTTATAGTATATCTGGTCAAATCTATATCCCACACACTTGATGGTAAATTTTTATTATGTACAGAGATATCCTTTTTTCCAATTATACTGAATCCTTTTATAAGATTTATTTTATCTCTATAATATTCACTTATTTCAATAAGTTTTTCATAATCTTTATATCCATACTTTTCAAGATAAAATCTGGCATAATCCATAGAACAAAGTGCTACATAAGAAGGACTTGTACTTAAAAATACCTTAGAATAAAAATCAACTTTATCTAAATCCTCTTCATTATTAATATGTAAATAAGCAGTTTGAGTGAAACTTGGAAGTGTCTTGTGTGTACTTGTGACTACCATATCTGCTCCCATTTTAACTGCACTTTCAGGTAAACTTTCATGGACTCCAAAATGAGCGCCATGGGCACAATCCACTAAAATTTTCATATTATATTCTCTAGCTTTTTCTATTATAAATTCCAAATTACTACATATACCATAATAGTTAGGATATGTAACAATTATTCCTTTTGCATCTTTATTTTCATCTAAGGTTTTTAAAAAATGCTCCAAATTTATACAAACAGGAGCATTTAATCTTGTACTTATAATATTTTTTAAATATACGGGATTTAACTTTCTCATAATTATTCCATTAAATACAGAGCTATGACAATTTCTTTCTACTAAAACTTTATCCCCCTCATTAAAGCTGCTAAATAGCATTATCATATTTCCCGAGGTGCTACCATTAACCAGAAAATAAGATTTTTTACTTCCATAAAAATCTCTAAGACGCTCACTGGCATCTAATATTATACTTTTAGGATTATGAAAATTGTCTACTCCATCTACCTCTGTAATATCAAACTTTAAAATATTATCTATAAACTTCCTTCCTATTGAAGTATTAAAAAATCCCCTGCCATTTTTATGTCCAGGCATACAAAATGATATATTATTTTCTTCAATGTATTTTAAAACTCCCTCTAAAAGCGGTAATTCTGACAATGGATTATCTCTCCTTTTTTAATAAAACGTACTATAGTTTTTTTTATTCTTTGTTTATAATACTCATAAAAATCCACATTATTTTCTAACTTTAATAATCTTTTTTCACAACTTCTACATATTCCTCTACCATATATTATTATACCATTACTTAAAGGCTTCCCACATATTATACAATACTTTTTTTTCATTCATATCCTCCTAGCAAGTCCTAATTATGAATTATAAATTAATTTTATCATTTAGATTCTCGCCTTTTAATGCATATAATATTCAATTGAATTTTATTTTATTATCCTAATATTATATAATATTCAATTTATCCCTAAATTTATTTTGTCCACATAAATAAATTTAAATTTTAATATAGTATTATTATGTAGATATTAATAATATCATATTCAAAAGTATACTTCATAAGCTATAATGTAAATAGCCATCAACAATCACTTAGCTAAAGATGATAATTATACCATATTTACTTAGGAGGACATTATATGATATCGATTTATAAAACTATAGATACATCAAACAAGTTACAATCTTTAGACACTATAGAACATGGCTGTTGGATTAATATTATAGCACCTTCTGATGAAGATTTACTTTTAATATCAAAAAAAACTGGTGTTTCACTAGATTTTTTGAGAGCTGCCCTTGATGAAGAAGAAACATCCCGTATAGATACAGAAGATAATAATCTACTTGTAATAGTTGATATTCCTTTTACTGAAATGGAGGTTAATTCTTTAACTTATGACTCTTATCCTCTGGCAATAATTCACACGGAATTTATTTTAATAACTGTTTGTTTGAAAAATAGTAAGATTCTTACAGATTTCATAGCTGGTAAAGTGAAATCTTTCTACACCTTTAAACGCTCTAGATTTATATTGCAAATACTTTATAGGATAGCAAGTTATTATCTACTTTATTTAAGACAAATAGATAAAAAAAGTGTGATGATTGAACAGAGACTTCACAAATCTATGAAAAACAAAGAATTTATTCAACTTTTATCTTTAGAAAAATCTCTAGTTTATTTTTCTACATCTTTAAAGGCAAATGAGATAACCCTAGAAAAAATGTTAAAATTAGAGCTTTTACAAAAATATCCTGAAGATCAGGATATCTTAGAAGATGTTATTATCGAAAATAAACAGGCTATAGAAATGACCAATATCTATAGCAATATTCTAGCGGGAACTATGGATGCATTTGCTTCAGTTGTATCTAATAATTTGAATATAGTCATGAAACTTTTAGCATCTGTAACTATAGTTATGGCTATACCAAATATAATATTTGGTTCTTTTGGTATGAATGTATCCGGCATACCTTTTGGAAAATATACAAATGCTTTTTGGATTATATATGGAATTACAGCTTTAATTTGTGTTATATCCATAATATTTCTTAAAAAAAAGGATTTATTTTAATTTTGGAAGGTGATAGTTTTGTTAGGGAAAAAATTAGAAAAGGGAGATACTATAGGAATTGTATCTCCTTCCAGTAGTGAAGAACCTAAAAAAATAAAAGAAAGCATTAAATTTTTAGAGAGCTTGGGCTTTAACGTTAAAAGTGGAAAACACATTTACGATAGATGGGGTTATCTAGCCGGTAAGGACAAAGATAGAGTACAAGATCTTATGGATATGTTCTTAGACAAAGAAGTAGATATAATACTGTGTATAAGAGGTGGATATGGTGCCATGAGACTTCTTCCTCTTATAGATTTTGATATTATAGAAAAAAGCCCAAAAATATTTGCTGGATTCAGTGATATAACTACTCTACTAAATAGCATATATCAAAGATGTAATTTAATTACCTTTCACTCTCCTATGTGTAATTCTCAATTTGATTCCTCTACACTAAAAAGCTTTTTAAATACATTGATGTTTGGATATAATCCTTTTACCATAGAAAATACTAATAATATACCTACAAATTATTTCAACGGTGAATATGTTAAAGGAGAGCTTGTAGGAGGTAATTTGTCCTTAATATGCAGTACACTTGGCACACCTTATGCTATAAATACTAAAGATAAAATATTATTTATAGAAGAGGTGGAGGAAGAACCTTATAAGATTGATAGAATGCTTACTCATTTGTCCCTAAGTGGAAGCCTTCAACAGTGTAGAGGTTTCATTATAGGTCAATTTAAAGACTGTGAGTTCTCCCAATATGAAAAGAGTTTAACTTTATCTGAAATATTTGAAGATAGAATATTAAGTCTTAGAAAACCAACTTTAACTAATTTTCAATCCGGTCATTCATATCCTAAAATAACTATTCCGATTGGTGCAGAAGTAGAAATAGATTTAAAAAATGGTAAAATACATTTATTAAAACCTGTAGTAAAATCAAATGATTCTTAAATTCAAGTAGATTTTGCTATAAAATACTTTCCTCCATCCAAATTTTATATTATTAAAAAGCTTTAAATAGTTGAATATTTTACCACATTTTTATTTTGTATAGAAAAACTATGCAAAGTATGTAATAATTAATTATAAGTTATAAATTATATTTAAGGAGAAAATATATGCAAGATAATGTATTAGCAATTGTTAATAATGTAGAAATAACTGAAAATGATCTTCAAAATGTTGTGAAGAGGTTTCCTGCAGAAAGGCAACAATATTTTAATACAGATGAAGGTAAAAAACAGTTGTTAGATGAACTTATCTCTTTTGAACTTTTTTATAATTATGGTAGGGAAATTGAATTAGAAAAAGATAAAGATTATTTAGTTAAGTTAGAAATGACTAAAAAAGAATTACTGATTCAAGAGACAATATCCAAAATTATGGAAAATATTAGAGTTACTGATAAAGAAGTAGAAAATTATTATACCAATAACAAATCTATGTATAAAAAACCCGAAAATGTAACTGCAAAACACATATTAGTAGATTCATTTGAAAAAGCTGCCCAAATATCTAATGAAATAGAAGAAGGTCTATCTTTTGAAGATGCAGCTAAAAAATACTCTTCATGTCCTTCCAAAGCTCAAGGTGGTAATTTAGGTAAATTTACTAGAGGACAGATGGTACCCGAATTTGAAACAGTAGCTTTTCAATTGGAAACAGGTACAGTAAGTAAACCCGTAAAAACTCAATTTGGATATCATCTTATAAAAGTGGAGACAAAAGAAAAAGACTCTATAAAAAGTTTTGACGAGGTAAAAAATGCTATAAAAAATGGACTATTACAAGAAAAAAGAAATCTTGAATACTCAAAATGCATTAATAACTTAAAAGATAAATATCCAATTGAAATCAAGTGATTCTTAGATTCAGGTGGAGTTTGCTCATAAAGAATACTTTTCTCCATATGAACCTAGAAGAACTTATCCAGACGCGTAGCAGTGCTTATCCCCCCTGAAGAAGTTAGGACGTTAGCAATGGTATCGTTCGGATAAAATAACATTCAATATAAATTAGAGGTGATTTTATGAGTTATGAAAACTTAAAATCAGTTGTAGACTCAAGCCAAAATGTTGTATTTTTAGGAGGTGCCGGAGTTTCTACTGAATCAAATATACCTGATTTTAGATCTGAAGCAGGTATATACAAGACTAAAAATAATTATTCATATCCTCCTGAAATAATGCTAAGCCATACATTTTTTATGTATCATACTGAAGACTTCTTTGACTTCTACAGAAAAAAAATGATATATAAAGATGCTAAGCCAAATGACACACATTATGCTTTAGCAGAATTAGAAAAAAGGGGAAAGCTAAAAGCTGTAATAACCCAAAATATCGACGGACTTCATCAAATGGCAGGATCACATAATGTATTAGAATTACACGGTTCAATCCATAGAAACCACTGTACTAGATGTAATAAATTCTTTGACTTGGATTATGTGCTACAAAGTGCTGATCTTATTCCTAAATGTGATAAGTGTAATGGGATAGTTAAACCAGATGTAGTTTTATATGAAGAAAACTTGGATATGGATGTGTTAAATAACTCTACTGAATATATACGTCAGGCAGATATTTTAATTGTAGGAGGTACATCTCTAGTAGTATATCCAGCTGCTGGGTTAGTTGATTATTTTAATGGAAGTAATTTAGTTCTCATAAATAAATCTACTACTCCTTATGATAATAAAGCCAATATAGTTATACATGACAGTATAGGAAAAGTTTTAAAAAGTATACTTTAAAAGTATACTTTTTAAAATGCTTTATTTTAGCTAATAAAAATAGAATATCTTATCTGACATTCTATTTTAAACATATCCGGCAGCGACCTGCTCTCCCACAGGGCCTCCCCTGCAGTACCATGGGCACTGTGGAACTTAACCTTCCTGTTCGAAATGGTAAGGGGTGTTGCCTCCACGTTATTGCCACCAGATTTCTATTCTTTTGTTCAGGAGTTTTATCCCCTCAAAATTGCACAGTAAATATATTTTGGTCAAGCCCTCGACCTATTAGTATCAGTCAGCTTAACATGTTGCCATGCTTACACCCCTGACCTATCTCCTCCTCTTCTCGGAGGGGTCTTACTGGCTTTCGCCATGGGAAATCTCGTCTTGGGGTGGGCTTCACACTTAGATGCTTTCAGCGTTTATCCCTTCCCGACTTAGCTACCCAGCTGTGCTCCTGGCGGAACAACTGGTTCACCAGCGGTCAGTCCATCCCGGTCCTCTCGTACTAGGGACAGCTCCCCTCAAATTTCCTACGCCCGCGACGGATAGGGACCGAACTGTCTCACGACGTTCTGAACCCAGCTCGCGTGCCGCTTTAATGGGCGAACAGCCCAACCCTTGGGACCTACTCCAGCCCCAGGATGCGACGAGCCGACATCGAGGTGCCAAACCTCCCCGTCGATGTGAACTCTTGGGGGAGATCAGCCTGTTATCCCCGAGGTAGCTTTTATCCGTTGAGCGATGGCCCTCCCACGAGGTACCACCGGATCACTAAGCCCGACTTTCGTCCCTGCTCCACCTGTTTGTGTCGCAGTCAAGCTCCCTTTTGCCTTTGCACTCTCCGAAGAATTTCCAACCCTTCTGAGGGAACCTTTGTACGCCTCCGTTACTCTTTTGGAGGCGACCGCCCCAGTCAAACTGCCCGCCTATCATTGTCCCGTGTCCAGTTTCATGCACTCCGGTTAGAATTTCAGTACTGCCAGGGTGGTATCCCAACGTTGGCTCCACAAATGCTGGCGCACTTCTTTCCCTGCCTCCCACCTATCCTGTACAGGCAATACCAAAATTCAGTGATAAACTGCAGTAAAGCTCTACGGGGTCTTTCCGTCCAATCGCGGGTAGCAAGCATCTTCACTTGCACTTCAATTTCGCCGGATTTGTTGTTGAGACAGTGCCCAAATCATTACGCCATTCGTGCGGGTCGGAACTTACCCGACAAGGAATTTCGCTACCTTAGGACCGTTATAGTTACGGCCGCCGTTTACTGGGGCTTAAGTTCTTGCCTTCGCTTTCGCTGAGCAGTCCCCTTAACCTTCCAGCACCGGGCAGGCGTCAGCCCCTATACTTCAGCTTTCGCTTTAGCAGAGACCTGTGTTTTTGATAAACAGTTGCTTGGGCCTTTTCTCTGCGGCCACTTCCGTGGCACTCCTTTTCCCTAAGTTACGGAGTCAATTTGCCGAGTTCCTTAACAACAATTCTTCCGATGGTCTTAGGATTCTCTCCTCACCTACCTGTGTCGGTTTGCGGTACGGGCACACTCTTGCTCCATAGAGACTTTTCTTGGCAGTGTGAAATCAGATACTCGCCCTTGCGGACTCCCCTTCAAAGCTCAGGATTACCGGACATATGGTTTTTCCTCTATCTCCTCCCTCACTCCTTGGACACACATCCATTCGTGTGCACATCCTATCCTTCTGCGTCATCCCTTCTGTTCTTTTTCGCAAAAATGTGGTACCGGAATTTCAACCGGTTGTCCATCGCCTACGCCTCTCGGCCTCGGCTTAGGTCCCGACTTACCCCGGGCGGACGAACCTTCCCCGGGAACCCTTAGGTTTTCGACCAATAAGATTCTCACTTATTTCTCGCTACTTATGCCAGCATTCTCTCTCCTGCACCGTCCACCACTCCTTCCGGTATGGCTTCTGCCTGTGCAGCATGCTCCCCTACCGCCCTTTCAGGCCCATAGCTTCGGTGGTAAGTTTTAGCCCCGGACATCTTCGGCGCATGACCTCTTGACTAGTGAGCTATTACGCACTCTTTAAATGTATGGCTGCTTCTAAGCCAACATCCTAGTTGTCTTCGATATCACACATCCTTTTCCACTTAACTTACACTTCGGGACCTTAGCTGGTGGTCTGGGCTTTTTCCCTTTTGACTACGGATCTTATCATTCGCAGTCTGACTGCCGGGATTCAAGTATATGGCATTCGGAGTTTGATAAGGTTCGGTAACTGTTGTCAGCCCCTACCCCATTCAGTGCTCTACCTCCATTACTCACTCCCGACGCTAGCCCTAAAGCTATTTCGGGGAGAACCAGCTATCTCCGAGTTCGATTGGAATTTCTCCGCTATCCACAGCTCATCCCATGGTTTTTCAACACCAACGTGGTTCGGTCCTCCACGGAATTTTACTTCCGCTTCAACCTGGCCATGGATAGGTCACCCGGTTTCGGGTCTACAGCATACAACTCCACGCCCTTTTCAGACTCGGTTTCCCTCCGGCTCCATACCTTAAGTATTTAACCTTGCTGCATGCCGTAACTCGCTGGCTCGTTCTACAAAAAGCACGCCGTCGTACTTTAACGTACTTCGACTGTTTGTGGACACACGGTTTCAGGTTCTCTTTCACTCCCCTCCCGGGGTTCTTTTCACCTTTCCCTCACGGTACTCCTCCTCTATCGGTCACCAGGTAGTATTTAGCCTTGGGAGGTGGTCCTCCCTGCTTCCCACAAGGTTTCTCGTGTCTCGTGGTACTCCGGTACAGGTTATTTTGTTTCTGCTTTTCACTTACAGGGCTTTTACCTTCTGCGGCTCATCTTTCCAGTTGTATTCAATTAAGCTTCCACAATTTTTTTTACCTGACCTCTACCCCGGAAACAAGTTTCCGGTTTGGGCTCTTTCCCTTTCGCTCGCCGCTACTTAGAAAATCGATTTTTCTTTCTCTTCCTCCGGGTACTTAGATGTTTCAGTTCCCCGGGTTTCCCTCTGCAGACCTATATATTCACCCTGCAGTACCTATTGTTTTTTAGGTGGGTTTCCCCATTCGGATATCTCTGGTTCTCTGGCTATTTGCGCCTACCCAGAGCTTTTCGCAGCTTATCACGTCCTTCTTCGGCTCCTGGTGCCAAGGCATCCTCCATGCGCCCTTTGTAGCTTGACCTGATAATTTAGTCCAAATCTTTGATTTGGTTCCTAAATTGCACTCCTCAGCCTTAGCTGAGTGAGTTTCATTAAAAAATTGCTACTAACTTCGTACAGCTGCGTCAAATGCCTCACTGCGGTGCTCATTTACATAAGTAAACTCTGCTCCTCATTCGGCCTTTTCCTTGCCGTACTCGTTATTACCAATTTTTATCCTTAGTTATTTAGTAAGCATAACTTTAATTATACTTACTACTACAAAGGTTATTTCTAACCTTAGCTTTACTTCTTTTATTTACTGTGCAATTTTCAAAGGACAAAATTCTTTCAATTCACAGTGCACAATTTACTATTACTGCTTACACCGTACAATTGGAATGGGAATCTAACTGTCAATTGTCAACTCTTAATTGTCAACTGACTATGATCCCTCAAAATTAAACAGAATAAATGGTAACTTACTTATCTATATTCCCCAGCTTTTAAGGCAAGCCTTCCTGCCTTTCGACTCCTTAGAAAGGAGGTGATCCAGCCGCAGGTTCTCCTACGGCTACCTTGTTACGACTTCACCCCAATCACTAACCCCACCTTCGGCCGCGTCCTCCTTGGTTAGACTACGGACTTCGGGTGTTGCCAGCTCTCATGGTGTGACGGGCGGTGTGTACAAGACCCGGGAACGTATTCACCGCGACATGCTGATTCGCGATTACTAGCAACTCCAACTTCATGCAGGCGGGTTTCAGCCTGCAATCCGAACTGGGAGCAGTTTTTGAGATTTGCTCCTCCTCGCGGTATTGCTTCTCTCTGTTCTGCCCATTGTAGCACGTGTGTCGCCCTGGACATCAGGGGCATGATGATTTGACGTCATCCCCACCTTCCTCCACGTTAACCGCGGCAGTCTTGTTAGAGTGCCCACCTTTCTGTGATGGCAACTAACAACAGGGGTTGCGCTCGTTGCAGGACTTAACCTAACATCTCACGACACGAGCTGACGACAACCATGCACCACCTGTCTCCCTGCCCCAAAGGGCTTCCTCCATTACAAGTTATTCAGGGGATGTCAAGTCCAGGTAAGGTTCTTCGCGTTGCTTCGAATTAAACCACATGCTCCGCTGCTTGTGCGGGTCCCCGTCAATTCCTTTGAGTTTTAATCTTGCGATCGTACTTCCCAGGCGGAGTACTTATTGTGTTTACTGCGGCACAGGAGGGGTCGATACCCCCTACACCTAGTACTCATCGTTTACGGCGTGGACTACCAGGGTATCTAATCCTGTTTGCTACCCACGCTTTCGTGCCTCAGCGTCAGTTACAGTCCAGAGAACCGCCTTCGCCACTGGTGTTCTTCCTAATCTCTACGCATTTCACCGCTACACTAGGAATTCCGTTCTCCTCTCCTGCACTCTAGATATCCAGTTTGAAATGCACTGCCCGGGTTAAGCCCGGGTCTTTCACATCTCACTTAAATATCCGCCTGCACACCCTTTACGCCCAGTAATTCCGGACAACGCTCGCCACCTACGTATTACCGCGGCTGCTGGCACGTAGTTAGCCGTGGCTTCCTCTTCCGGTACCGTCATTATCGTCCCGGATGACAGAGCTTTACGATCCGAAAACCTTCTTCACTCACGCGGCGTTGCTGCATCAGGCTTTCGCCCATTGTGCAATATTCCCCACTGCTGCCTCCCGTAGGAGTCTGGACCGTTTCTCAGTTCCAATGTGGCCGTTCACCCTCTCAGGTCGGCTACGCATCGTCGCCTTGGGGGGCTTTTATCCCTCCAACTAGCTAATGCGACGCGGGCCCATCTCAAAGCGGATTTCTCCTTTAAGGTATCCTCCATGCGGTTTTTACCTTCTATGCGGTATTAATCTCCCTTTCGGGAGGCTATCCCCCTCTTTGAGGCAGGTTACCCACGTGTTACTCACCCGTCCGCCGCTATTCCACCCCCGAAAGGGCTTCCTCGCTCGACTTGCATGTGTTAGGCACGCCGCCAGCGTTCGTCCTGAGCCAGGATCAAACTCTTATTTTAAAAGTTTTTGACTCATTTCTTACTTTACGAAATTACTTCCTCTACTGCTCTCGGCAGCTCAAAAGAATTGCTGGTTTATTCTTAATAAATAAGTTTACCTATGTTCTTCATTCTGTTTAATTTTCAAGGATCATATCTAATCTTTACTGCCGCCTGTTTTCCCAGACAGCTTTTATAGTATATCATCTCATTTTCCCTTTGTCAATACTTTTTTAGCCCTTCAAAGGTTAAAATCTTCAAAATACACATGCTACTAAAATTACTATTCCGTATTCTACAGCAACATGTGATATTTTATCATATTTTATTCTAATGTCTCTATAAAATATACCAGCTATATAAGAATAACCTTTATATAAGGCATATAGTTCTTATTTTCTATAATATACTTATATTGATACACTAGGCTATGTTTATTTATCTCAAGACTATAATATCTTAAAATTTCATCTGCAATGTCTTAAAAAAAATTGTGGCATATTACATTTACATTGAAAGCCCAAATACTTTAAAGCTTCTTGAAGAGCATAAAGGCTATAACTTATCAAATCTTTTCTTGCATTTTCTCCCATATGACCTATTCTTAAAACTTTTCCTTCCAAATATCCAAAAGAACCTGCTATCATAACATTAAAATTATTTAACATAAATTTTCTAATTTGCTTTTCTTCTATGCCTTTTGGAACCTCGATAACAGTAACTGTATTAGAATAACCTTTTTCTATATATAGATTAAGACCCGCTTCTATAATAGTCTTTCTTACACTTTGGGCAATTATTCTATGTCTTTCCAAGATATCCTTATCTTCTAAAATATTATCTATAGCTACTTTAAGTCCAATTATATCACTTATTGGAAGAGTATATGGAAAACATCTATTTTCATAATATTTTTCCCAAACTAATAAATTACAGTAAAAAGACTTTATGGGCTGATTTCTATTTTTCATAACCTTAAAAGCTTCATCACTTATACTAATCAAAGTAAGTCCTGGTGGAGCCGAAATACATTTTTGTGAAGCTCCTACCACTATGTCTATGTTCCAATTATCAACTTCTAATTTTTCTCCTCCCATTGCAGAAACACTATCTACTAAAGTTAATATACCTTTTTCTTTAAGCAAAGGACATATTTTTGATACATCATTTAATATTCCCGATGGAGTATCACAATGTACTATTGTTGCATATTTAAAATTACTATCTTTATTTAAAAATTCCTTTAATTCATTTAAATCTATATCTTTTTTCCTATTTCCCTTAAAAAATACAACCTTTCCCCCATACAACTTCACTAAATCCGAAAATCCTTCTCCAAATATGCCATTATCAATTACAAGTACCCTATCCCCCTCTTCTGTAAGAGATGCACAGGCTGCTTCCAATCCTAACATACCCTCTCCACCTAATATTCTAATCTGATTTTTAGTCTTTAATAATTGACCTATATTTTTACAGGTATCTCTATAAAAATTATAAAATTGTATATCCAAGTCTGGATTAGTAAATCTCATGCTCCTTGCAAATCTAACATTTTCTCTAACTTCTGTAGGACCTGGTGTCAATATATATGGAACCTTCAACAAAATCACCTCTCTGAATAATTCTAGTAGTATTATAACACTATCATTTTTTTAAATGAAATGTATCAATACAATTCGATAAAAATTAATTATCCTCAAGGACATAACAGTGATTATTCTTTGATTTTTAAAAAGCTAAGGATATTATCAATGGTAGCCTTTGAATAAATTATTATTAAGAAAGAAAATATATATTTAAGTGAGAAACTTTTTTAAAAAATAATTATCACTATTAATTTTATATTTAATACTTATGTTAAAATATAAAAAAACTTATTTAATTAAAGAAAGGAATTCTTTTATGAAAGTTGAAGAAAAAATCAAAGAGAAAATTAGAGAAATATGTGAAAATTATAAAGATGCGCCTACGGAAGGACATATTTTTGGCAATGGACCTATTCCTTGTCCCATATTATTCATAGGAGAGGCCCCAGGAAAAACAGAAATAATACAAGGAAAACCTTTTGTGGGTATGGCAGGAAAAAACTTTGAAAAATATTTAAATTTCATAGGATTAGAAAGAGAAGAAGTAAGAATTACAAATACTTGTTTTTTTAGACCAATTAAAATTAAAATATCAAAAGATGGTAAAAAGACCATAAGTAACAGAACTCCTAAAATATCAGAAATTAAATTATTTAAAGAAGTATTAAATGAAGAAATTGATCTTGTGAATCCTAAAATAATTATAACATTAGGAAATGTACCTCTAAAAAGTTTTACTGAATTCAACTCCATAGGGAAATGTCATGGCACCATCTATTTTAATGAGAATCTAAAAAAATACATATTTCCTATGTACCACCCTTCCGCCTTAACCTATAATAGAAATGAAAATTTTCAATCTATGTATGAAGAAGACTGGAAAAAATTAAAAGGAGTTCTAAATAATCTTTAGTTCTCCTTTCTATAAGAATTTTTTTTATTAATAAAATAACCTACTAATAGACCTACACTGCCTCCTGCTGTATCTATAAATATATCTTTTATTCTAGCTGTTCTTCCAGGTATAAATATTTGATGAATCTCATCTGAACAAGCATACAGAAATACTATAATAATGGAAATTATAAATACTTTTTTTATTTTAAATTTACCTTTTATAATATTAAACAATAGTATAGCCAGTATAAAATACTCAAGAAAATGAGAGACTTTTCTAATTACAAAATTAGATAATTTTCCAAATGATGCATTTAAGTCCAAACCTAAAACTTGAATTAGGTATATGAAAAATCCACTTTTTTCATTTGATATAGTAGCTGTTTCATTAGAAAAAATAAATATTACTACCATCCATATTATGACTAGACTCCATTTGATTTTCTTCATATCAGCCTTTCCTATATAAGTTCCTTAAAATTTTCTAACTGCTTTAATACCTTTATAGTATTTTCTATATCATCAATAGATACCATCTCAGAAGTAGAATATTTATATCTACATGGTACTGCAATCTCACCAGTCCTTATACCTATTCTCTCTTTATGTATCAATCCCCCTTGAGATTTACCTTTGCTTATACTATATTGAAGTGTTATATCAGCTCTTTCAGCGGCATTTTCTAATAAATCCTTTATATCTTTATGCATTATCAAAGAACTATCCATAATTTTCAATACCGGACCCTTACCTATATTTATTCTTGTCTCCTCTTTGTTTTTTGTATTTTCAGTACCTACTACTATACAATAATCAGGATTTATAGTATTCGCAGCTATTCTTGCACCTATTCCTCCAATTTCTCCTTGGGAAGCAAATACAAAATTTAATTCCATATCTGTTATTTTAATTTCTTCTAAAAGTTTCAATAGTATATAACATCCTACCTTATTATGAAGTAGAGGACTTATTATATTATTATTTCCTACTTTCAAATAAGGACCTACAAGAGATGCCATATCTCCCTCTTTTATTTTTTTTAATGTATCTTCCCTATCAATTGTACCTATATCTACAAAGACACCCTTTGAGCATGTACATACTTTACCTAATGTGCCGTTATGAAATCTTATAAAACTATGTGATATATCCTGAACATTGAACTCCCCTATATTATCTACTTTTATCATTCCATTTTCTTCTATATCATTAACTATAAATCCCACTGAATCCATATTAGAACATATCATAACTTTACTTTTACCAGTTCCCACTTTCACTAATATATTACCTATATTATCTTCATGTATATCATGATCAGATTCCTTTAAATTCTCTTTTATCACTTGTCTAATTTCATCTTCTTTGCCACTAATCCCAAAAGAATTAATTAATTTTAACAAAAGCTTATCCATAATTTTCACCCCTTATATATTCTAAATATTTGTCCGAAGGAGACAGTCAGCTAAACCCCAGCTTTTTCAAACTTCTTCAAAGTGGAGAATCTATTCCACTTTATAATTTCTTCTAAGGTTCAAATAAAGAAAAATATTCCTTATGAACAAACTCCTCCTGAACCTCTGAATTACTTGATACTATAGTCCTCTAAATAACTTTTTAACAAGATTAAAGTGTTATCATAATCGGCTAAACTACATACAGAAATATTAGAATTCATATATCTGCATGGTAATAATATTGATGCTGTTTTACAATTACTAGTAGTGAGATAAGCTGCTTTAAGTTCTCCTTCTCCCTGGGTATTCCCAATTTTTTGATATGGTATACCTATATCATCTGCCTTATTCCTTATAGATTCTACAATGTCTCTATCAAATATACATTGTCCCCCTTTAAAAGGTATCACAGGACCTTCTCTTAATTTACTTGTTCTGAAATAACTAGGAATTTCCATATAATCTATACTATTTATGGTATCTAAAATTATAACTAAATCTGGATCAACATTGTAAGCAGCTGCATAAATACCTCTTTGATCTATATTTCCTTGAACATTAAATACACCATACAAATTACAATTTAAATCTTCTTTTAATAACTCTAAAAGTACAGAACATCCTATTCTATTATCTAGAGCTTTTCCTTTTAAAAGATTATCTCCAAAACTAGAAAATTCACTATTAAATATTACAAAATCACCTAATGATACAACCTTCCTGCATTCATCTTCAGAAAAAGCACCTATATCTATACACATACTTTCATAGGATATGTCTTCATTTCTTTCCTTCTTACTCTGAACATGTATTGGCTTTATTCCAATAACTCCAGGTATTTTTTTATTTCCAATTAAAACAGTTTTACAGGGAAGTGAATTTTTATCTATATCTCCTAATGTTGAAAATTTTAATGTTCCATCTTTATTATATGCAGTTATTATAAGCCCTGCTTCATCCATATGAGAAATCACCATTATTTTAGGTGAAGAATTATCTTGTTTATCCTTATTAACTATAATATTTCCCATTCTATCTACAAGTATATTGTCATTAAAAGTACTTAGTTCATCTTTTATTACATTTCTAATCTGATCTTCATATCCTGAAGGCCCTATAGAATTACAAAGTTTTTCTAAAAACAAAATAGTCCCTCCAATTCACTCTCTTTTAATTCCTGAATAAATCTTGCTAACAGTCTTCCTGTATTTCTTATATCTTCTAAATTAACTACTTCTACAGAAGTATGCATATATCTTATAGGAATGGATATAAGAATTGTAGCTATTCCACCTACGGAAGTTTGAATATCCCAAGCATCTGTTCCTGTATTTCCTGGTTCTACTTCAACCTGATAAGGGATATTGTACTTATCTGCTGTTTGTATTAATCTATTTCTAATTTTAGTATGTATATTAGGTCCTATGCATATAACTGGCCCTTTCCCTAGCTTGTTTTCTCTATTGCTATCTCCTAACATTCCACTGTCGAAGGTTACATCAAGCGCTATACCTATATCGGGTTTAATATCATAACTTACCATTTTGGCTCCCCTATGCCCTACTTCTTCCTGACATGAACATACAAAATAGACACCCAGATCTGAATTTACATTTTTAAGTTCTTCTGCACAAATATACATAGCAAAAATGCTAGCTCTATTATCTATTGATTTACAACTTACATTATTATTCAAAAGCCGTACCATCTTTCTATCCAATGTAATATAATCTCCTAATCCAACTATGTCTTTTAATCTTTCTCTACTAAGTCCAGTTTCTATATATAAATTTTCCATGGAAACTTTGTTTTTCTCTTTATCATTATAATTATATTTTAATGCTACAATTCCAGATATATTTTCTCTTCCATGAATGATAACTTCTTGAGAAACAAGACTTTTTGCATCTATTCCAAATCCTTCAAATTTTATAAATCCATCCTTAGAAATTTCTTTTACCATCAAAAAGACTTCATCTGCATGAGACATTATCATTAATTTACTAGAAGTTGTACCTCTCTTATGTATATACATGTTATTTAATTTAGTTATAGTTGTCTCTCCAAATTCCTTAAAATTATCCTCTATAATAGAATACAGCCAATCTTCTCTTCCACTTGGCGCATGAGCTTCACATATTGTTCTAAAAAAGTCTAAATCCTTCATATTTACCTCCAATCAAATATATTAATAATTTAATTGTGTTTCATCTAATAATTATGGATTACTTTAATTATAACATAACTACAATGAAAGTTTTTCTATTATTGGAATATAATAATGGATTTTAAATATAATATTTATTTTTTAAATAAATAAGGAAGCATATCAATAATATGCTTCCTTTCCCTATTGGTGGCTCACCGGGGAATCGAACCCCGGACAACATGATTAAAAGTCATGTGCTCTACCAACTGAGCTAGTGAACCAAAACATATCCGGCAGCGACCTGCTCTCCCACAGGGCCTCCCCTGCAGTACCATGGGCACTGTGGAACTTAACCTTCCTGTTCGAAATGGTAAGGGGTGTTGCCTCCACGTTATTGCCACCAGATTTCTATTCTTTTGTTCAGGAGTTTTATCCCCTCAAAATTGCACAGTAAATATTATTTGGTCAAGCCCTCGACCTATTAGTATCAGTCAGCTTAACATGTTGCCATGCTTACACCCCTGACCTATCTCCTCCTCTTCTCGGAGGGGTCTTACTGGCTTTCGCCATGGGAAATCTCGTCTTGGGGTGGGCTTCACACTTAGATGCTTTCAGCGTTTATCCCTTCCCGACTTAGCTACCCAGCTGTGCTCCTGGCGGAACAACTGGTTCACCAGCGGTCAGTCCATCCCGGTCCTCTCGTACTAGGGACAGCTCCCCTCAAATTTCCTACGCCCGCGACGGATAGGGACCGAACTGTCTCACGACGTTCTGAACCCAGCTCGCGTGCCGCTTTAATGGGCGAACAGCCCAACCCTTGGGACCTACTCCAGCCCCAGGATGCGACGAGCCGACATCGAGGTGCCAAACCTCCCCGTCGATGTGAACTCTTGGGGGAGATCAGCCTGTTATCCCCGAGGTAGCTTTTATCCGTTGAGCGATGGCCCTCCCACGAGGTACCACCGGATCACTAAGCCCGACTTTCGTCCCTGCTCCACCTGTTTGTGTCGCAGTCAAGCTCCCTTTTGCCTTTGCACTCTCCGAAGAATTTCCAACCCTTCTGAGGGAACCTTTGTACGCCTCCGTTACTCTTTTGGAGGCGACCGCCCCAGTCAAACTGCCCGCCTATCATTGTCCCGTGTCCAGTTTCATGCACTCCGGTTAGAATTTCAGTACTGCCAGGGTGGTATCCCAACGTTGGCTCCACAAATGCTGGCGCACTTCTTTCCCTGCCTCCCACCTATCCTGTACAGGCAATACCAAAATTCAGTGATAAACTGCAGTAAAGCTCTACGGGGTCTTTCCGTCCAATCGCGGGTAGCAAGCATCTTCACTTGCACTTCAATTTCGCCGGATTTGTTGTTGAGACAGTGCCCAAATCATTACGCCATTCGTGCGGGTCGGAACTTACCCGACAAGGAATTTCGCTACCTTAGGACCGTTATAGTTACGGCCGCCGTTTACTGGGGCTTAAGTTCTTGCCTTCGCTTTCGCTGAGCAGTCCCCTTAACCTTCCAGCACCGGGCAGGCGTCAGCCCCTATACTTCAGCTTTCGCTTTAGCAGAGACCTGTGTTTTTGATAAACAGTTGCTTGGGCCTTTTCTCTGCGGCCACTTCCGTGGCACTCCTTTTCCCTAAGTTACGGAGTCAATTTGCCGAGTTCCTTAACAACAATTCTTCCGATGGTCTTAGGATTCTCTCCTCACCTACCTGTGTCGGTTTGCGGTACGGGCACACTCTTGCTCCATAGAGACTTTTCTTGGCAGTGTGAAATCAGATACTCGCCCTTGCGGACTCCCCTTCAAAGCTCAGGATTACCGGACATATGGTTTTTCCTCTATCTCCTCCCTCACTCCTTGGACACACATCCATTCGTGTGCACATCCTATCCTTCTGCGTCATCCCTTCTGTTCTTTTTCGCAAAAATGTGGTACCGGAATTTCAACCGGTTGTCCATCGCCTACGCCTCTCGGCCTCGGCTTAGGTCCCGACTTACCCCGGGCGGACGAACCTTCCCCGGGAACCCTTAGGTTTTCGACCAATAAGATTCTCACTTATTTCTCGCTACTTATGCCAGCATTCTCTCTCCTGCACCGTCCACCACTCCTTCCGGTATGGCTTCTGCCTGTGCAGCATGCTCCCCTACCGCCCTTTCAGGCCCATAGCTTCGGTGGTAAGTTTTAGCCCCGGACATCTTCGGCGCATGACCTCTTGACTAGTGAGCTATTACGCACTCTTTAAATGTATGGCTGCTTCTAAGCCAACATCCTAGTTGTCTTCGATATCACACATCCTTTTCCACTTAACTTACACTTCGGGACCTTAGCTGGTGGTCTGGGCTTTTTCCCTTTTGACTACGGATCTTATCATTCGCAGTCTGACTGCCGGGATTCAAGTATATGGCATTCGGAGTTTGATAAGGTTCGGTAACTGTTGTCAGCCCCTACCCCATTCAGTGCTCTACCTCCATTACTCACTCCCGACGCTAGCCCTAAAGCTATTTCGGGGAGAACCAGCTATCTCCGAGTTCGATTGGAATTTCTCCGCTATCCACAGCTCATCCCATGGTTTTTCAACACCAACGTGGTTCGGTCCTCCACGGAATTTTACTTCCGCTTCAACCTGGCCATGGATAGGTCACCCGGTTTCGGGTCTACAGCATACAACTCCACGCCCTTTTCAGACTCGGTTTCCCTCCGGCTCCATACCTTAAGTATTTAACCTTGCTGCATGCCGTAACTCGCTGGCTCGTTCTACAAAAAGCACGCCGTCGTACTTTAACGTACTTCGACTGTTTGTGGACACACGGTTTCAGGTTCTCTTTCACTCCCCTCCCGGGGTTCTTTTCACCTTTCCCTCACGGTACTCCTCCTCTATCGGTCACCAGGTAGTATTTAGCCTTGGGAGGTGGTCCTCCCTGCTTCCCACAAGGTTTCTCGTGTCTCGTGGTACTCCGGTACAGGTTATTTTGTTTCTGCTTTTCACTTACAGGGCTTTTACCTTCTGCGGCTCATCTTTCCAGTTGTATTCAATTAAGCTTCCACAATTTTTTTTACCTGACCTCTACCCCGGAAACAAGTTTCCGGTTTGGGCTCTTTCCCTTTCGCTCGCCGCTACTTAGAAAATCGATTTTTCTTTCTCTTCCTCCGGGTACTTAGATGTTTCAGTTCCCCGGGTTTCCCTCTGCAGACCTATATATTCACCCTGCAGTACCTATTGTTTTTTAGGTGGGTTTCCCCATTCGGATATCTCTGGTTCTCTGGCTATTTGCGCCTACCCAGAGCTTTTCGCAGCTTATCACGTCCTTCTTCGGCTCCTGGTGCCAAGGCATCCTCCATGCGCCCTTTGTAGCTTGACCTGATAATTTAGTCCAAATCTTTGATTTGGTTCCTAAATTGCACTCCTCAGCCTTAGCTGAGTGAGTTTCATTAAAAAATTGCTATTAACTTCGCACAGCTGCATCAAATGCCTCACTGCGGTGCTCATTTACATAAGTAAACTCTGCTCCTAATTCGGCCTTTTCCTTGCCGTACTCGTTATTACCAATTTTTTATCCTTAGTTATTTATTACAATGCAAGCATAACTTTAATTATACTTACTACTACAAAGGTTATTTCTAACCTTAGCTTTACTTCTTTTATTTACTGTGCAATTTTCAAAGGACAAAATTCTTTCAATTCACAGTGCACAATTTACTATTACTGCTTACACCGTACAATTGGAATGAGAATCTAACTGTCAATTGTCAACTCTTAATTGTCAACTGACTATGATCCCTCAAAATTAAACAGAATAAATGGTAACTTACTTATCTATATTCCCCAGCTTTTAAGGCAAGCTTCCCTGCCTTTCGACTCCTTAGAAAGGAGGTGATCCAGCCGCAGGTTCTCCTACGGCTACCTTGTTACGACTTCACCCCAATCACTAACCCCACCTTCGGCCGCGTCCTCCTTGGTTAGACTACGGACTTCGGGTGTTGCCAGCTCTCATGGTGTGACGGGCGGTGTGTACAAGACCCGGGAACGTATTCACCGCGACATGCTGATTCGCGATTACTAGCAACTCCAACTTCATGCAGGCGGGTTTCAGCCTGCAATCCGAACTGGGAGCAGTTTTTGAGATTTGCTCCTCCTCGCGGTATTGCTTCTCTCTGTTCTGCCCATTGTAGCACGTGTGTCGCCCTGGACATCAGGGGCATGATGATTTGACGTCATCCCCACCTTCCTCCACGTTAACCGCGGCAGTCTTGTTAGAGTGCCCACCTTTCTGTGATGGCAACTAACAACAGGGGTTGCGCTCGTTGCAGGACTTAACCTAACATCTCACGACACGAGCTGACGACAACCATGCACCACCTGTCTCCCTGCCCCAAAGGGCTTCCTCCATTACAAGTTATTCAGGGGATGTCAAGTCCAGGTAAGGTTCTTCGCGTTGCTTCGAATTAAACCACATGCTCCGCTGCTTGTGCGGGTCCCCGTCAATTCCTTTGAGTTTTAATCTTGCGATCGTACTTCCCAGGCGGAGTACTTATTGTGTTTACTGCGGCACAGGAGGGGTCGATACCCCCTACACCTAGTACTCATCGTTTACGGCGTGGACTACCAGGGTATCTAATCCTGTTTGCTACCCACGCTTTCGTGCCTCAGCGTCAGTTACAGTCCAGAGAACCGCCTTCGCCACTGGTGTTCTTCCTAATCTCTACGCATTTCACCGCTACACTAGGAATTCCGTTCTCCTCTCCTGCACTCTAGATATCCAGTTTGAAATGCACTGCCCGGGTTAAGCCCGGGTCTTTCACATCTCACTTAAATATCCGCCTGCACACCCTTTACGCCCAGTAATTCCGGACAACGCTCGCCACCTACGTATTACCGCGGCTGCTGGCACGTAGTTAGCCGTGGCTTCCTCTTCCGGTACCGTCATTATCGTCCCGGATGACAGAGCTTTACGATCCGAAAACCTTCTTCACTCACGCGGCGTTGCTGCATCAGGCTTTCGCCCATTGTGCAATATTCCCCACTGCTGCCTCCCGTAGGAGTCTGGACCGTTTCTCAGTTCCAATGTGGCCGTTCACCCTCTCAGGTCGGCTACGCATCGTCGCCTTGGGGGGCTTTTATCCCTCCAACTAGCTAATGCGACGCGGGCCCATCTCAAAGCGGATTTCTCCTTTAAGGTATCCTCCATGCGGTTTTTACCTTCTATGCGGTATTAATCTCCCTTTCGGGAGGCTATCCCCCTCTTTGAGGCAGGTTACCCACGTGTTACTCACCCGTCCGCCGCTATTCCACCCCCGAAAGGGCTTCCTCGCTCGACTTGCATGTGTTAGGCACGCCGCCAGCGTTCGTCCTGAGCCAGGATCAAACTCTTATTTTAAAAGTTTTTGACTCATTTCTTACTTTACGAAATTACTTCCTCTACTGCTCTCGCAGCTCAAAAGAATTGCTGGTTTATTCTTTAATAAATAAGTTTACCTATGTTCTTCATTCTGTTTAATTTTCAAGGATCATATCTAATCTTTACTGCCGCCTGTTTTCCCAGACAGCTTTTATAGTATATCATCTCATTTTCCCTTTGTCAATACTTTTTTATTATTTCTTTATATTAATTAAATTTGTTGATTTACTTGTTTTTAGGTACTGCTGACACGACGAAGGTTATTATATCATAGCCTTACATATAAAAATTCACTTTCACGGCAAAATTATAAGATTATCTTATTATATCTCATATATTTTATTTATTTCTATATTTTTTACATAAAGATACACAAGGATATGTTTATATAAGAGGTCAAGTTGGCTAACATCCCCATCTTCTTCGAAGTGTGTGTAATTGATACTACCAAGACCCTTGTTCTGATACTTAAAGTCTTGTATCAAACTTAAAAATTTATTGACTTACATTAGATATATTACAAAAAACACTAAAAGATATAAAGATTTATTTTAAAATAAATTTTTATATCTTTACATCTATATGTTAAATACAATAATTAAGCAACTATTTTAACTTGTGAATGAACAGACCACTTCTAAGTTTTGGTTCAAACCAAGTAGATTTAGGAGGCATTACTTTCCCAGCATCTGCAATATTCATTAAATCTTCTAATGTAGTAGGATACATGGAAAATGCAACACCTGTGTTTTTCTCGTCTATTCTACTTTCTAACTCCTTGAGTCCTCTTATTCCACCTACAAAATCAATTCTATTATCTGTACGTGGATCCTTTATGCCTAAAATTGGAGCTAATAAATTATTTTGAAGAATAGATACATCTAATCTTCCAACAGGATCAAGAGGATCATAAATTCCTTCTTTAGCAGTAAGTCTATACCACCTGCCATTTAAATACATTCCATAATTATGTTTAGAAGAAGGTTTATAGGGTCCTTGTTCCTCACATATATTTATATTAAAATTCTCTAAAACTTTATTCATATATTCTTCATTAGAAAGACCATTTAAATCTTTAACGATTCTATTGTAATCTATAATATTTAAGTGTGAGTGTGGAAAAATTACCGATAGGAAAAAATTAAACTCCTCATTTCCTGAATAATTTGGATTTTCTTCTCTTCTTTTAAGTCCGACTTTCACTGCTGAAGCTGCCCTATGATGTCCATCTGCTATATACAAACTATCTACATCTTTAAATAAACTACAAATATCATTTATTGTTTTATTATCATCTATAACCCATACAGTATTTTTAACTCCATCCTCTGCTGTAAAATCATAAATGGGATCTTTTTGTATCCAAGTGTTTACCAGTTCATCAATTTTATCATTATATTTGTAAGTTAAAAATATAGGCCCAGTATTTGCATTACAAAAATCTACATGATTTATTCTATCTTGTTCCTTATCTTTTCTCGTATACTCATGTTTTTTTATTTTATTATTAATGTAGTCATCTATAGATGTACATGCTACTATACCAACCTGACTTTTTCCATTCATAATTAATCTATAAATATATAGATTTTCTTTTTTATCTTGTATTAATATCTTGTTATCTATCATATTTTGTAAATTTTCATTAGCTTTTATATAAACTTCCCTATCATATAAATTTATATTTTCATCTAAATCAATTTCTGCTTTATCTACATGTAGAAAAGAATATTTATTATCTTTTGCAATTTCTTTTGCCTCTTTGCTATTCATAACATCATAGGGAAGTTCAGCAACCTTTTGAACTATATCTTCTCTAGGTCTTAGTGCTTTAAATGCCTTTAAAGTTATCATCTCTTTCTCCTTTTATAGTATATTAACATACATTAATTAAATTCTTATCAAGATAATATTGTTCAACTATATTTACTATTTCCATGCCTATTCTCTTTTGAGCTTCACAAGTTGATGCTCCTATATGAGGTGTTGCCGATACTCTATCATTATTCAGAAGCTCCTCACAAGGGTTAGGTTCATTTTCAAATACATCTATTCCAGCACCTGCAACTTTACCACAATTCAATGCATTTATTAAAGCCCTCTCATCTATTATTCCGCCTCTTGCACAATTTATTATATATACTCCATCCTTCATAATATTAAATTCTTCTTCTCCTATTAAAGCTTTTTGATTTTTATTAAATGGAATGTGGAGCGTTATATAATCTGCTCTTTTTAACAAATCTTTAAACTCACAAAACTCATAATTATTATACCCCTTTGCCATTCCAAGTTTATCAGTATATATTATTTTCATACCTAATGCGCTTGCCCTTTTTGCAACTTCTTTTGCAATTCTTCCAAAACCTATAATTCCTAAAGTTTTACCATATAATTCTACTCCTTTATATTGACTTTTATGCCATTCACTATTTCTCATAGTTACATTAGAAATATTTACATATCTTGATATGGCAAACATATGAGCGAGTGTCAACTCTGCAACTGAAGCAGCACTAGCATTTGGAGTATTCTTAACTGCTATTCCATTTTGAAGTGCATAATCTACATCAATGTTATCCACTCCTACTCCTCCTCTTATTATAAGTTTTAAATTTCCGTCTTTAGCTGCATCTATAAGTGGTCTTCTTATTTTAGTAGCAGATCTTACCACTATTATATCAAAATCTTTTATCTTATCTTTTAATTCCTCTTCATCAAAGTGTTTATCTAGAACTTCATAACCATCCTCTACAAGTTTATTTAAAGCCTCTTTATCCATTCCATCACTAACTAATATTTTTATCATTATTAAGACCTCCCAAATCTACAATTTTAATATATAATTAATATTTTCTAAAAGTTCCTTTATATCTGAAATATTGCAATCAGCCATATGAGCTATTCTAAATGTTTTTTCTTTTAACTTTCCATAACCATTAGAAATCTGAAATCCTCTTTCACCTAATTCTCTATTTAAGTCAGCTACACTTATGTTTCTAACATTTTTTATATTAGTAAGAGTATTCGAAAGATACCTTTCATCAGCAAATAATTCAAAATATTCTCTAGCCCAGTCTCTAACATACTCAGCCATCTCTAAATGTCTTTTATATCTATTTTCCAATCCTTCTTCTAGTATTTTATCCAGCTGGTAATCCATAGCAAACATATGTGAAATAGAAGGAGTTGAGGGATACTGGTAATTTTTTTTCTGTATATAATCATAGAGTAAAAGTAAATCCAAATAATACCCTCTGAATTCTACTTTTTTTGCTCTCTCTACCGCTTTTTTTGAAAAGGAACAAGCTGATATTCCTGGAGGAAGCCCTAAAGCTTTCTGACTGGATGTTAAACATACATCCACACCAAGTTTATCCACTTCTATTTTAGTACCTCCCATAGAACTAACTGTATCTAAACACCATACAACCTCTGGATATTTCTTTACAACTTCAGATATTTCCTCTACAGGATTCATTACTCCAGTTGAAGTTTCATTATGAGTTATACAAATTACATCATATTTATTAGAATCTAATACTTCATGAATTTTTTCTATATCTAAAGCTTTTCCCCATTCCACTTCATACAAATCAGCTGGCACATTATTATTTTTAGCCATTTCATACCATCTTTTTCCAAATGCACCTATTGAAAAAACTGCTGCTCTTTTTGCTGTACAGGTTCTTACGGCCCCTTCCATAAGTCCACTTCCTGAACTGGTGGATAATAATATCTCTTCTTTCGTATTAAATAAAATTCTTAATTTATCACTAATTCTCTTTTGCAATGCAGAAGCTTCTTTGCTTCTATGCCCTATCATAGGCTGGGACATTTTTTCCAACACATCTTCTTTTACTTCTACAGGCCCTGGAATAAATAATTTTTTATGCATACTTGTACCTCCAAAATTTACATAATTACTTAAATAAATATTATAATTAATATATAAATCAGGTATAAAACAAAAGAGTCAATAGCCCCCTCTAGGGACGATTGACTCGCGTTGCCACCCTTATTAATTATACTTTCATGTATAATTCTCTCAATTTAAATAACGGTTTTCCGTATTATTCATCATAATAATCCTCCAAGGCGGATTCACAAAAATTAGGTATCAGTTTACACCAGCCACTGATTCTCTTTTACCTGAACTTATATTACTATTCTCTTCATAGGATAATATTTAATTTTAATATAAAAAAGCCAATCAAATCCTCTTAGGGACGATTGGCTCGCGTTACCACCCTTATTGATTATATAAAAATATAACCCTCTCATTAAAATAACGGATTTTCCGTACTACTCATCGCAGTAACTCTCCAAGATGGATTCACAAAAGTATAGGTATCAGCTTCCACCAGCCACTGATTCTCTTTTACCTAAACTTATGTTACTATTCTCTTCATAGAATAATATTTAATTCATTAGGTCTTAAGATTTGTTATCTATTATATGTTGTATTCTTATATATGTCAATACTTATTTTTAAAATAAAACATAATTTTTAATTAATACTTATCATTTTTCCAATTTTATTAAATAGATTTTTCGTACATTTGTTGTTAGAAAAATTCATACAATTACTGCAATCATTTGCAACATAACTAGCCTGTAGACTTAACATATAACTTCTAGCCCTATATTCTTTACAATTCTCTGCAATGATCATTTTATCTTGTGACGAAAACATTCAATTCACTCCCAAAAACATTATAACTTTAGTATTGTCTGAATCTAAAATTTTATTTATTTAAATTTAATACTTTCATTATATTTTTTTGGGTTTGATCTATTTTTTTATTTTTATATCTTATGGCATTTATGGGGCATATATGTATACATCTAAGACATAAAATACATTTACTATGAAAAATTGCATATCCTCCTTCAAATGTTATATTTCCCTGCGGACAATTTCTCAGGCATAATCCGCACTTATTACATTCTTTTGTAGAATATATATTCTTAGATAATTTAGGAACCATACTTTTAAATATATCATAAGCTATTTTGTTTAATTGAAGCCTAATAAAAAAAGTGTTTTCATTAGTATTTTTATTTTTTATAAAATTTTCTATTACATTTTTAACTTTTTTATCAGCTTTAATCAATAAATTTTCAATTTCATTTTTCGTAGGTTTTTTACCTATAAAAAAATAATAGTTATTTGGCATTTTTACGCTAATCTGTGCGGAAATAATATATCCTTTTTTCTTTAAACATTTTGCTATAAAACAACATGCAGAAGACGATTCAGCTGCTTGTGTACAATATATTATAACTTTTTTGTTTTTCTTTAAGGAATCAAGTCTATTCAAAAAATCTCTTACAATTTTGGGTGGAAATCCCACATGAACTGGTGAACCTATAATTACAAAATCACATTTTTTTAATCCTTTATCTTCTATATGTTGTATATCTATTAAATCTATGTCTACATTATAAAACTTAAAATTTTTTTTAAATCTATCTGCCACCCATTTAGTATTTCCAGTACCACTAAAATAATATAAAATACCTTTCATAGCATAACAACCTTAACTTTTACATTTACTAAATTATAAAATATAAAAGAAATTATTCCTCTCTAAAATATAATATACTTCTATTCTAATTAAGTTCTTTACTCCTGATTTTTTTTCGCATATATTTCTCTATTTTTAACCATAATCTTGCTTAAAATTTCAGCTGATGTAGGTGGAGTAAATGCTATTGCATTGGCACCTGCCAGGATAGTATTTTTTATACTTTCTTCTGTTGGACCTCCTGTAGCTATTATAGGAAAACTAGGATATTCATCTCTAACCTTTTTTACTATTTTAGGAGTTTCTTTAGCACCTGATACATTTATTATAGTAACTCCCGATTCCACTCTTTCTTTTACATTTTCATACTCTGACACTATTGTTACTATTATAGGTATATCTATAGTATCTCTTACCTGTCTTATAACTTCATTTGGAGTAGGACTATTTAAAACAACTCCCATAGCCCCTTTAAATTCTGCATCTAAAGCTAAGTTTACAACTCTTCTTCCTGCTACAGCTCCCCCGCCAACTCCACAAAATACAGGTATATCTGCAGATAAAAGAATTGCTTGAGTTATGAGAGGCTGAGGTGTAAATGGATATACTGCAATAACTGCATCTGCATTACTATTTTTTATAACTGCTACATCTGTAGTAAACAAAAAAGATTTTAACCTTTTACCAAATATTCTTATACCACTTGTTTCTCTAATAACCTCAGGTACCTTAACCATATGCCTTATAGGGATACCTTTTATTTCAGGTATATATTTAGCCATATTTTCTCCCCCTTTTTGTTCTTTAACCTATTAGCCTATTGCAGTATTAACAACACTTACTTTATTAATTCTTCAGTATACTCTATTTCTTTTAAAACTTTTTTTACTATTCTTTTACCAACTTCATCATCTTGCATTTCATTTAAAGCATCTTTTATATGAATCCAGTTAGCATCTTCCACCTCAGCAGATTTTTTTATATATCCGCTTCCATAATTGGCCATAAATGTAAGCATTAACAACTCTTTTTTATTGTTAAATACATATTCACTCCCTAAATATTTTAAATCCTTTATTTTAAGTCCAGCTTCCTCAAATACTTCTCTATGAACAGTTTGTTCTACATTTTCACCATTTGTAACATATCCTGATAATAAAACCTTACAATTTTTAAATATATAACTTTGCTTTAACAATAATATATAATTTCCCTTTACCACCGCCACCATTACACAGGGTCTAGGAGTATCAAAATACATTATCTTGTCTTCAGGACAGTACGGAACTCCTCCTTCGTCCCAGCTGTATTTTTCTTCTAATTTTCTTCCACATATCGGACAGTATACAAATTTCATAAACAAGCTGCTACAAAAGCAGCTACACCCCCTTTGATTTTAATAAAATTTTTACATGTCATATTTTAAACATTAATATATTAATATTATAAACTACATATACAAAATTAAAAATAAATTTAATATATATTATACAATTTATTATAATTGTACCTTTATTTCATCTTTTAAAATTATAAAATTTTCACCTACATCACAATCATAAGCAACTATTTGAACATAATTGTCCTTTGCATATCTTAAAGCTTCCCCAAACTTTTTATCCATTTCATCATAAGGTCTAAAATATCTAACTTCTTTCATTTGAATTAAAAATAATACTGCTGCATCCATCCCAGATTTTTTTACTTCTACCAATTCTAATAAATGTTTTCTACCTCTCTCTGTAGGTGCATCTGGAAACATGGCCACTCCTTTTTTCTCTAAAGTAACTCCCTTTACTTCAATATAACATTTTTCACTTCCATTTCCCGAAAGTTTAAAATCGAATCTGCTGTTTCCAAAAGTCTTTTCTCTTTCTACTTCTTTATATTTCTTGAAATAACTTATGTTTCCACTATTTAGAGCTTCTTCTACAACTTTATTTGGAATCTGTGAATCTATATTTATTAATTTATTTCCTTTATATCCTGCTATTAAATCATATTTTGTTTTTCTATTTATGCCATTTTCTTCTCTTAACAGTATTGTTGCTCTTGGGACAAGTATCTCTCTACATCTTCCCGTATTAGGAACATGAACCATTATCTCTGAGTCATTCAACTTAACATAAGCTTGAAATCTATTAGGTCTTCTAATAAATTCAGCCTTTACTATATTTTTATGAAATATCAACCTATCAACTCCAGTAGAACTAAATTTATTTATACATTTAGATCATACCAGATTCTCATATGTAACATGTAATTTATTTTTGTTATATTTTTATGAATAAGTCTTTATCCGAAGGCTACCATTGCTAACGTCCCCATCTTCTTCAAAGTGGAGGATAAGCACTGCTACGCCCCTGGATAAGTTCTTCTAAAGTTCAGATGGAGAAAGGTATTCCTTACAAGCAAACTCCACCTGAACCTAAGAATCACTTGATAATAAAAAAACTTCATCCTTAAAATAAAAAAATGAAGTCTCATACATTAAAATTTCTAAAAAAATAATTTAAATATTATAAGAAATATTACTCCCGGTATCCCAAGAAAGCCTGCAATAAGTGCAGTAACGGCATTAATTCCTATACTAAATCCAAAATAGCTTCCTATTAAGTTTACAATTATTAAAAGCACCACACCAAGTACTGCATTTATAATAAGTTTAAATAATATTTTTATAGGCCATGAAAATACTTTTACAATAACATATAACCCCACTATAGCAATTAAAAAATACCCTATATATTCAACCATAATACTTATTCCTCCCATATAACCCACTATTAGTATAATTATACACTTAACTATAATTACTACTTAATTTATATTCTAACAGTAAAAAAATATTAATACAAAAGAAATAAGTCTAAATTTCTTATTTTTTAAGATAATTTTCTATTATTATCTACATTCTTAGATATATTTTTATAATTCAATTTTATTTTATTTTTTTTCATTTCATTTAATAGATACATATATTTTGCTTTTGCTGCTTCTTCCATATATATGGCATAATCCACCAAATGAGGATCTTTCACAGCATCAAAGTATATTCTACACCTCTCCAATTCTTGTCTGGCCATTTCTATATCCTTTAATAACTTTTTTTGTTTTGGTGTATATTTTGAACCTTTTCTCAGTAAATACTTAACTACATTATATTTATTCATAGAACATGAAACCTCCTGAAATTTGTATATTACTTTAATAATTAACATAAATTATGTGTAATATACAAATTTTACTCATATTTCTGTTCTGCCTTCTAGTGCCTTTAATAATGTAACTTCATCTGTATACTCTAAATTGCCCCCTACAGGAATACCATGAGCTATTCTAGTGACTTTTACTCCGAGATGCTTTAATATTTTAGATATATACATAGCTGTAGCCTCTCCCTCTACATTCGGGTTAGTAGCGACTATAACTTCATTTACATCACCATTTATTCTTCTTATAAGTTCTTTAAGTTTTATATCTTCAGGTCCTCTTCCTGCCATAGGCGATATATTGCCATGTAATACATGGTAAACTCCATTATATTCTTTTATTTTCTCCATGGACATTATATCTTTAGATTCTTCAATTACACAGATTATACTTTTATCTCTATTAGGATTTGAACATATGGCACAAGGATCAGAATCTGTAAAATTTCCACAAATAGAACAATATTTTATAGTATCTCTTGCTTTAACTAATGCCTTAGCAAATTCTCTCACTTCATCTGCTGGTAAATTCAATACATGTAATGTAAGTCTCTGAGCTGTTTTATGTCCTATTCCTGGAAGCTTTGCAAATTCTTCTATTAACTTTTCGATAGCAACAGGATAAAAATCCATAATATCACCTCAATATAAAGCCCCATCTTTTAAGATGGGGTCGTAAATTTTAAAACATTCCTGGAATATTAAGTCCACCAGTTAGCTTTTTCATTTCAGCAGCAGTTTGATCTTCTGCATTTTTTAATGCCTGATTACATGCAGTTAAAACCAGATCTTCAAGCATTTCTACATCTTCTGGATCAACAGCCTCTGGTTTAATCTTTATACTTACTATTTGCTTCTTTCCATTTACTACTACTGTTATGGCTTCTCCACCGGCAGTAGCAGAAAACTCTTTATTTTCAAGCTCTGATTGCATATCCTCCATTTGTTTTTGAAACTTTTGAGCCTGTTTCATTAAATTATTCATATTTCCCCCGCCACCAAAGTTAGGGAATCCTCCTCTTGCCATAGCCTATTTCCTCCTCAATTAACTAATATCCATTTAATTATATCATATTTTTATCCGAAGGCAGCAATTAGTTAACACCCTCAACTCCTTTAAAGTAGGGGATGAACACTGCTGTGACCTTTATAAGCTCTCCTAAGGTTCAGATGGAGAAAAGCATTACTTATGAGTAAACTTCATCTAAACCTCTGAATCACCTAATAAAATCCTGTTTATAGTTTTGCATCATATATTATTCATCAAGTATTTCTATTATATCATCTCCAAAAGTATCCTTTAACAGCTGTTCTCTTGAAGGACTATTATCCTGCGCATCACTTTCTATAGAATATTTAACTGTAACCTTTTCCTTTAGTATTTCTGAAAATATTTGCTCTACTATTTTTATATTTTCTTGTTTTTCTAATCTTTGCTTATGAAAGGCATAATCCTTACTATACTCTATGGTTATTACCCCTTTTTCACATTTTACTATTTTACCTGTAGTAAGTGCTGCAAATAATACCATATGATGTCTGCTTTTAAATAATTCAAGTATATCTTTCCATCTTTTTTTTGCTATGTCTAATGTGATTTTTGAATATACATTCTCTTCTATTATAGATTGTGTTTCCTTATTTATCAAATTTTTTTCTGTATTATCGTAATCTTTGATTTCTTCAATCATATTATTTTTCTTAATTACTCTCCCAGTTGTCTCTAATTCCTTAGACGGTATTTTTTCATGATAAACTTTCATTCCCCCTTGTTTAAAGGCCTCTTCCAATTTATTTAACCTAGAAAGCATTATTTCTTTGGAAGTATCATATTCTATCTTACACATTTTTATTACTGCAAGTTCCAAATAAATTCTACTTTGCTTAACCCACTTAGATTGCTCCTGAGCATCTTGAAATATATTTATATACCTCATTATTTCCTCTACACGTATTTTCTGGGTCTGTTCTTTTAAAAGTTCTATATTTTCTTCTGATATATCTAAAACCTCTTCTGGATTATTAGAAATTTTCACCATTAATAAATTTCTTAAATGTACTATCATTTCTTTAATAAAATTATATATATCTTTTCCACTTGAAATCATATCATCAATTACTTTCATAGACAATTCTATATTCTTTTCTATTATACTATCTGTAAGGCGGAATAAATTTTCATTTGTAACTAAACCCAACATATCAATAACACTATTATATTCAACTTTTCCACTTCCCATAGATATAGCCTGATCCAGCACACTTAATGCATCTCTCATAGCTCCATCACATATCCTAGATATCAGATTTAAACTTCTATCATCTGCAAAGATCCCCTCCTCTTTAACTATAGCTCTAAGTCTATTAAATATTTCTACACTTTTTATCCTTTTAAAATCAAATTTCTGACATCTAGAAAGTATAGTTACGGGAAGTTTTTGTGGATCTGTAGTTGCAAGTATAAAAATTACATTTAAGGGGGGTTCTTCTAGAGTTTTCAAGAATGCATTTACAGCTTCTTGAGTAAGCATATGTACTTCGTCCATGATATATACTTTGTATTTACCTTCCTGAGGTGGATATTTTACATTTTCTATTACATCTTTTATATCTTCAAGCCTTCTTTTAGATGCTGTATCCATCTCAATCACATCCATTGAAATGCCTTGATTTATCTTTTTACACATTTCACACTCATTACAAGGTTCTCCCTGTTGAACATTTAAACAATTTACTGCCTTTGCCAATATTTTTGCCATTGAAGTTTTTCCCGTCCCCCTTGTTCCCGAAAATAGATAGGCATGAGCTACTCTATTATTTAATATTTGATTTTTTAATGTAACAGTTATATGATCTTGACCTACTACATCTGAAAATTTTTTAGGTCTCCACTCCCTATATAGGGCAGTATAGGACATATTGTCACCTTCTTATATATAATTTTATATAATAAAAAAGACACCTTCATGGTATCTTTAAATGCAATTATTAAAGTCGTGCACCTTGCTTCGTCTAATAAAACACAAGCGTTACCCATACAGTTAACTCAAACCAGGTTTATCCACGGCACACAAAAATATTCACTTACCGCTGCTTCCTTCCGGACCTGACGGGGTTCATGAGTTTTTGTTGCGTGGGACCAAGCTCTCAACGCCACTTTTATGGGGCAGACCTCACATTTTAAAGTCTAAGCTAGGAATTCAACCCTGCTATAGCGGATTGCAGGTTACAGGGCACCGCTAACTCCCCATCTAGCACGACAAAGTTAAAATGGCGGAGAGAGGGGGATTCGAACCCCCGGTAGAGTTTCCCCTACACACGCTTTCCAGGCGTGCTCCTTCAACCACTCGGACATCTCTCCACAAAGTTTACTCATGAAAATACGTTATAATGTTTCAAATGATATTACATTTACTATCTTTTTAGTAAATGTGTTTATTATTCGTAACAGGTCATATTATAACATCCTTTTATTTATCAGTCAACGAAAAATTTTTACCTCTTCTATGCTTTTATGGCAATATTTAATTATAATACCTTTATATGGATTATATAGTCTATTTAAGCCTCATTACAAATTTTAGATACCTATACCTATTTACCTACAGTACTTACGCAACACAAAAAAAGACTGAAAAATCAAGGGTTAAAGCACTTAATTTATTCCAGATGATTGTTGCTATAGGATTTGTAACATCATTTACCTGTTTACTTTTAGAATCTTTTGATGCTAAATTAATAATATAGAGAACATTATTAATTTTTATTTGAACAAATTCTTATAAGAAGCAGATAGTTTCACCAATTGTGTTAAGATTATTTTTTGATTGTAGTATCTGCACAAAGATGAAGGATATAAATACTAAAGAAAAATATCCCTCTAACTTTTCAAGACTTCTTACTTGAACCCTTTCAAAATTTAAAAATTGCTTAATGTCTCTAAAAAATACTTCTATATCTCAACGACATAAGTATTTTTTACAATATCCTGTGCAGGTGTATCAAGCATATCAGTTATAATAAATCTGGTATTTTTTATAGGTGCACCATAGCCGTTTTTGACAAGTGCTAACCTGTAACGTTCCGATACCAGATAAATCAGCCCTTATAGCTTTGATATAAAGACCTGTAGCTGGATAAAATCTGTACTGCTTTTTATTGAAAAGCATACTTACAGTTTTTACATTAAAATTAAACTTATTTTTGTAAATTACCTTACGGTTGTTTTTAAGCATGCACACGTAATGGTAGTTACATTTTTTTAGTAAAGTTAATAATGCTTTTGAGAAATATCAGGTATCGAATGTGATATATTCGACCTGTAATCCAAATTTGTAAGCGAAGTTTAGCCGTTTGTGACTGTATACACTGGATAAATAAAATAATGACATTGTTATTATTTATAAAAACTAATGGTAATAATCTCGTTAATGAATCATGGGATATCCATAGAAGTTTTTGTGCAATATATGTAGCAGAAGAATTATTTCCATACAAAAAGTTACAAATATAATGGTGCTGTTTTGTGAAAATAAAAATTTATGAAAATTAAATTTGTATACTAAATCCATAATTAAATCATGAATTCCATATTTGTTAACAGAAATGTTATTAAAGAAATTATTGCTATTTTCCAAAATATATCCCTGTCTAAAATATACTACAAATATAATCTTTAACTATATGATTAAATTATGGTAATTCCTATAGCAACAACTTTTTACATAGTAGTTTAATATTCAAGCTATTGATTTTTCTATGATTAAATCATTCTGCGTAAGTACTGTTAGGTATTTAATTTAGAACTAAATGCTTTAACAGAACAACCAATATTATACTATTTATTTTTATAAAATCAATCTTTAAATATTAAAAATAAAAACCGGAATATTATTTGTTTTCAATTTATTACTAATTAAGAGCATATTTAATTGTTTTAAAATCTCAAGTCTCTTTCACCATTTCTAATACGACTAAGATAATTTATAGCTTTTTCACGCTGCTTTTCATTTGGAACATTTTTAATTTCATTATCAATCATTTTTTGCCCCATATCTTTTAATTCCTCATCAGCATAATCTTTCAAATATTCCTCAAAGGTTAACAATGCATTTGGAAGACAATAATTGCCTATGTTGCCAGACTTGGCTAGAGGCATAAACCTATCTCCCGTTCTACCTGCACGATAACAGGCTGTACAATAACTTGGAACATACCCATCTTTTACAAGTCCCTTAATTACATCAATAGGTTTTCTATGATCTGCTAAATTAAACTGAGGTTTTTCCTCCACTCCATATTCATCTACAGTTTTTCTTTTAGCATATCCTCCTACCCCTACACAAGAACCTGCACTCATCTGGGAAATACCTACTTCTAAAAGTTCCTTACGGAAGTCAATACTTTCCCTAGTAGAAAGAATCATTCCTGTATAAGGAACTGCCAGACGAATAGTTGCCACTACTTTTTTAAAATCTCTATCTTTTACCAAATGGGGAAAATTACTATAATCTACGCCTTCTGCAGGTAAAAGTCTAGGGAAAGAAATTGTATGTGGTCCAACACCATGAACTGCTTCCAAATGCTCAGCATGCATTAAAAGAGCTACTGTTTCATAGTGGTAATCATATAAACCATATAGGGGACCAATGCCTACATCATCAATACCACCTCCTCCCATTGCCCTATCCATTGCTTCTGTATGCCACTCATAATTATGCTTTGGTCCAGAATGCATATCAAGGTAGGTAGGTTTGTGATATGTTTCCTGAAATAAAATATACGTTCCTATTCCTGCATCCTTTAATTTTTTATAGTTTTCTTCAGTTGTAGCAGCAATATCTACATTTACCCTCCTAATAGCACCATTTTCAAATTTTTCATTATAAATAGTCTTTATACACTCTAAAATATATTCAATTGGACATTTTTCATCATCCTCACCTGCTTCAAGAAGGAGCCTTTTATGTCCCATAGTTTCCAACGCCTTAACCTCTTCCCTCAATTCATCTTGTGAAAGCTGATGTCTGCCAATTTTATTTGCACACCTATAGCCACAATATTTACAATTATTTACGCAATAACTTGATAAATAAAGTGGTGCAAATAATACAATCCTCCTGCCATAAATTTTTTCCTTAACCTCTTTTGCAATCTTATACATTTTCTCAAGAGTTTCATCATCATCAATCTCCAGTAAAACAGCCGCTTCTCTATGAGTAAGTCCTCTATACTTTTTTGCCTTAAATAAAATCCTGTTAATTTCATTTTTGTCTTTAACAAACTTTTTGGCTTCATTAATTGATTCTAAAACCTCTCCATCGTCAATGAATTCATTAGAATCCATGGATTTTACATTATACATATTTTTACCCCTTTCTAAAATAATTTTATCAAGTATTCCTTTGAATATTTATATCTATAATTTCTATTATTATTCGCTTACATTAAATAAAAACTCCCTTCCTGAAACTCATTCAGAAAGGGAGCAGCTTAGCAAAAACAAAACTAAAATTAAAACATGCCACATGCACGCCTTTCCGCTGGAAAATACCTTACGGTTAGGTAATCAACAAGCCTTGTATCCCCAAGTAACTTTAATACAAGCAAATACAATGCATATATTAGAAAATAATATAATTTTCTTAACTTAGTTTTAACACACATTTTTATCTTTGTCAAACAATGTATTATACAGGACAAACGCATGAAAAGTAATATTTTATTATTTAAGAAATTTATATTAAAAAATAAGTGTCAAGTATATTAAATTTTCACAATTTTCAACATAACTCAAAAGAAAATATTTTCAAATAACCAGATACTCCTTATTTCAGGATATATCCCGTGACATCAAAAACAGGCTCAATTTTATTAAGCTAAAAATGTGTGTTTTACAACTAGATCAATAAAAGCTTCGTCTGTCATTGCCTTTGCTCTTTTTCTTGAATCACTCATTGTTTTTTCAGTTTCTATATTTCTGAGTATATTAAGTGCAAATTTTCTAAGTAGTGATAAATTTTCAGGGCCATTTTTTTCCTGCTCCTATTAGAATCCTCATCAAAAATTACATCAAGTACCACAATGCACCCACTTATATGCAGAAGCTTTAAAAGTTCTGGAATTCCTTTGGATCAATCCATTCAAAAACTCTTTGCATGGTACCATGAAAAGGTATCCTATACGGCAAAGTAAGATATTTTTTGAAAAAGCTGCTCCTGTTATTTGCAAAATCTTCTACGGCAACCCAACTATCGCAGTTTGCCAACGTACCAACTACAGCTATAAATAATATATCTGTTAGATTATGTTTAATTTTTGCTTTTTGTCTCTATCTGTTATAATTCCAAAATAATCTATCATTTTATTTTTTATCATAGCATTCATACCTCATATAATTTATATGAATTATCATACTATAATAATTAATTAAAGAAAGTCTTAAACCCATGATTTCAGATTTCTTTACAGTTTATTTATTCATGCATTTGCCCTGATGTATTATATAACTTTTATGAGGAGTTAATCCCATTTTTCCTTTAAAACTTTCTCTACAAATATTCTTGCAATTTTATGATCAAACTGTGAACCTACATTTTTCTTAATTTCACAAATAGCGTCATTTTTTCCTAAACTATCACGGTAATTTCTCTGGCTTGTCATGGCATCATATGCATCCGCTATACTTATGATTTTTGCTTGAAGTGGAATTTCATCTCCCTTTAATCCTCTAGGATATCCATTGCCATCTAACCTTTCATGATGACAGAGAACATACTTTGAGATATTTGAAAACTCACTTGAGGATTTTAAAATTTGAAATCCAATTTCCGCATGACGTTTTACATCCAACCATTCTTCTTTAGTCAACTTATCACATTTATTTAGTATATTACTATCAATCCCTATTTTCCCTATATCATGCAGCAGGCCTGCAGTAGCAAGTTCTGCAATATCATTTTCATTCATTCCCATGGCTCTTGCAATTGCTTCACAAGTTTTACTGACATTATTACTATGTTGGCGTTCTATTTCACATTTTTGATACAATGTATTAGTTATAATTTTAATTGTTTCATTACGCATGCTATTGCTTTCAGACAATTTATATCTATACATATTGTTTTCTGCCTCAATAAAAATATCAGTAATATCCTGGTCTTCTGTATTTTTTGAAGCTAGTCCAAAAGATACAGAAAGAATGCTATTATGTACTCTTTCAAATGACATACTTTCTCTAATACGTTTAATAATCATTTCTGATGTTTTTAGATCTGTTTTAGGAAATAAAATAACAAACTCATCTCCACCAACTCTGGCGATAATATCATTAGAACTACATTCCTTTTTCAGAATTTGTGAAATTCTAATAAGGAGTTTGTCCCCCACAAGATGTCCAAATGCATCATTGGTGAGTTTAAGCCCATTAACATCAGCGAGAGCTAATGTAATAGGATAATTTTCACTTTTATCCAGTCTTTTTAACTCTTCCTCATAAAACCGCCGATTATACAGTCCTGTAAGTTGATCGTAATAACTTAAATGTAATACCTGCTGTTCTGCTTTTTTTCTCTCATCAATATTGCGACTAACTCCCACAATTTCGATTTCTTTTTGAGAATTATATCTAAATTTTGTAGACATTTCAGTCCATATGATCTCTCCATTTTTACAAGGTTGACGTAATTCATCGATATAAGTATTGGAATATTCAGGATTTTTTAAAAATGCCTTAATTCTTTGAGAAAGTATTTTCCTTAATATATGCGAAAATTCGGGGGTTACGGCATCCTCAAGACTTTGATTCATAGCCTCTTCCGTAGTAAATCCTCTCATATGAAACACAGCAGGACTAATATATACAAATTTGTATTTAATATAATTAAAAACCCATATTACATCAGAAGCAAATTCTGCTATAATTCTATACTTTTCCTCACTTAACCTTAATGCATTTTCTACCTGTTTACGTTCTGTAATATCATTTATAAAATTTAATGTAGCTAATTTTCCATGCCACTTAATTTTAATAGATTTCATTTCTATCCAACGAATATTACAGTCTTTTCGTAACAATCTATAGCTATAAGTATAATCATCATTTTTGCTTTTTAAATGTTTAACATAATTTTTTTTAACTGGTTTCCTATCAAGTGGATAAATTATCTTTAAAAAACAAATTGACAAAAGCTCCTCCATTGTATATCCAGATATTTCTGATGCCACTTTATTACATACTTTTAAATGTCCATCTTGAAAAACTACAATAGCTTCAGCTGCATTATCAAAAAACAACCTATATTCTTCCTCACTTCTTCTTAAGACAGCTTCCATCCTTTTGCGCTGAGTAATATCATATTGAGTAAATAGAATATACAAATTATTTTTATATTTTATAATTATTCCACTGACCATAGCCCAAAAATATTTTCCACTTTTAGTCTTAAGTTTTGTTTCAAAATTATTTACAACTTTTTTTTCTCTTACAATCTTTACCCATTGTTTTTTATCTTCTGGATTTGCCCAAATAAAAAAAGTTTCGCCTCTATCTGGTATATCTCTCTTATCCAGTTCAAAAAGTTCTAATCCTTTTCTATTAACATAAAGTATTGTTCCTTCAAGACTTAAGATACTAAGTGAAAATGGAAGATTATCTATAATCCAATAAAGCTCATTTTCTTTTAATATTTCTGGAAATATTTTATACCGGTCTGCTTTCACATGTTTCTCTTCAATACTAATCATATTTATCCAAAAATAATATTTTTTAGGGGAATAAATCTTAATCTTATACCCTCCCTTCAAACATGATACATATCTTTCAAATTCCCGTGTCCCTCCATTTACAGCAATATCACCACAAATACCCACATAATTAAAATCTTCATCTTTAATTCCTGGAATTACCTCCGTCACCTGTTTGCCAATAATATCAGAAGCTTTAAGCCCAATCATCTTCTGAAACGCAGGATTTATCTCAAGAAATAGATAATTATAAGGGCGATTTTCTTGGTCAAGGATAACTTTATGATAAGCAAATGCCAGAAATGAATTTTCTATAATTGACTGGTATAAATTATAATCCATAATAACATTATTTACCTTTTGCCAAAACCTTATAAAACTTTATCAATCCTATCTAATTCTATCTACAACATTAAATTTTGCAATGTTTTTAGTTTTAGCATACTCCTTTCCCCTTTTATTTTTCAACATCCTCTTCAATTTTTAGAGTACTTTGACGTTTTAATTTTATTAATATATTAAAAATTATTCCATTTGAACAAATTGCCAAATTCTTAATATTTATTTTTATTCGAAGGCAGCAATTAGTTAACACCCCCAGCTTCTTCAACTATACATTGCACACATTATTGGTAAGAAATTGGCAAACGAGCTGCAAGCCAATCTTGTGCAATATCATTAAGATGCATTAAACCACACCATATAACCTTTACGCCTGGCCATCGCTTTTACGACCAAGAAATCCAACCAATTTAGCTATCATAAGTATAGCTTCCTGTAATGTCGGAGGCTGAACTGAAGGTTCATATGGAAAAAAGTATTTCTTATAAATAAACTCCACCTGAACCTCAGAATCACTTGATAATTTAACTAATACATACTTCTTTTCCAATCCCCAAAAATCATATACTACAAGACATCCTATATAATACCTTACCATAAGAAAAGTATACCATGTCCTGTTCTGATTTTCTATAATGTGATTATTTTTGAAAAAGCAATTTAAAAATATCCTTTAAATATTTATAGATCAAATTTTTTTAATGATTTTACATAAATAACTCTTGTAGCAAAATTTTTATTAAAACCCGATATAAGACTTAATAATCCTAGTATAACCCAACGCAAACGAGTAGTTAAAATAATTCCATTCACTAACGTATTGAATATGTAAAAATAGTTTTTCAATATCACGACCACTATTTATTTCCCAGCAAAATGAAGCATTAGCTTTTTACAACTTCATACTTATTATTATTTTCACTATCCAATACGGATATTACTTTAATTCTGAAAAAAATGAGAATATTAGCAATGGTAGTATTTGAGTAGAAGGTTATTAATGTGTTAGTAAATTAGAATAAACTAACTTACTAACAACATATCATCTTATTGAAATATAGTCAACGCCACATACTTTTCCCTTGGGACAACGCTTTAGAAATAATAGAAGATTTGCTCCACCGCGCCACAACCAATATCCAATAACACTTACATCTAAAGAAGGTAAAATATGGGAATACCCCCATTTTAAAAGAGCTCTATGACTAATATTCATCATACTGACCATCGAGTTACTTCCATAACCATTAGATTTTCTTGTGTTTTAAAAAACACTATTAATTATATAATGGAGATATCAAATAGCTTGAAAATACATTTGAATTTTTTTAAAAATAAAGTCCCTCAGAAAAACCTCTAGTAGAATTAGAATAGATAAATTTGCTTTTAAGGTTAAAAACTGCATTGGAAAAAATCCAAATGTAAACATTCCAAATAACAGTTTTTTGAATAGTATACTATTATAAGAAAAATTTTGTTGGAGGTTTTTATGTATAAATACATCTACCCACCATTAGAAACGATACCAATGTGTTGCTATTGTATAATGGTTAATAGAAATATATATCCACCTGTAATGCGCAAGGAACCTAAACCTTTGTTTAAAGAGAAAGAAAAATTTGAAGAAAACAAAATTAATAAAGGAAACACAATACCACCTGAGAAGAAGAAATCAGATATGAAACAGGAAATACCAGATATGATGGACATATCAAAAAAAGATATTGAAAAAATAAAATCAGATACACAAGAAATTGTAAGAATGTTTGAGATGCACCATCCTGGTATGTTAAAGACATTAACAAACTGCAGCATGTCAATAAGTCAAGCAAGAGAATATTTAAGTAAAATTATTGAAATGTCACTTATGCACCATATGATGCATCAAATATAAAGTTTAGAAGTATTTAAATCATTTATAATAAAGAAACTAAATAAAAAGATAATATAACTGTACGAATATTTCTTACAAAAGTATTGTTGTACATTCCCAATTATAAAAAGTGCAATTAAGCACTCTTTACAATCTTAGGTAAAAATATAGTGGCCTACTAAGGCCACTAATAAACTACTTCTGTACCATTTAAGTCACTTTTACCTTTTGTCATATTTTCCGTAGTTGCTGCATCTTGCATAAGCCACAGTACTCTGTATATCGGCAATCTTTCTCTTCAATTTTTCATTTTCCTGTTATAATTGTATCTTGTCGCTTTGGAGTTGTGAAGCTTGAATTTGAAGCTGTAATATTTGAGTTTGAGCCGCAGTTCGATGTGCTGGCTTTTTTTCTTCCTGGCTTTCGAGTTCATATACTTTGCTTTCAATTACCCCGGAAACTATAGCCTTTACATTACCATCCATTTCTATGCCTAGTTTATCAAGCATATAATAAAGCTTTAAAAACGTTGAAAATAGTACGTTTAAAATATGGGATTTATGTAAATATTTTTGCCTGAAACTTTTTGACAGTGGCTATTTTACCTTTTAATACCCTTTATTACATTTATGCTATAATAAAATTATAGGAGGTTAATATGAATATTTAAGAAAGCATTAAAAAAGACAGAAACTTAAAAAAATGATTCAAAAACAACTTGTAAAAAACTGGAGTGTTCTGAATAAAATAGACACATGAAATGTACGACTTTCTTTCGTTTTCTTAATATTTTAGATTAAATATTTCTATGTTTAATATTGTAATTAATTGAAATGTTAGCAAGCTATAGCAGGTAGTCACCTACCCAATATATAGCTGATTAAGAGGCTAATTTTAATTTAAGGTAATAGTCCTTTTTATATTCTTTTGGTGAATTATATCCCAAGGTTGAATGTAACCTCTTTGCATTATAGAATAGCTCTATATATTCAACAATAACCATTCTAGCTTCATCTCTGGTTTTAAATTTTCGTCTATATAGCTTATCCTTTTTTAACGATGCAAAAAACGTCTCAGCACAAGCATTGTCATAGCAACAGCCTTTGGCACTCATACTTTGGAGAAAGCCTTTTTCTCTTAATAAATTCTGATAGTCATACGAAGCATAATCGATTAAGAAAAAGAGACTGCTCCCTTTCCCTCATCTAAGAACCGTACGTGAGAGTTTCCCGCTCATACGGCTCAAGCATTTCTTCACCCTTTCAGGCAGCAACAAATGTATGCAGTTTTATCTTTCTTTTATCAAAATAGTCCTTGTCTAAGAAAGGTGTTTTTATGATCTGCAATTTTGGATATCTGACGATTTTAATCCGTCTCAAATTAATTAGACTGTACTCGTCCGTCTTGAAAAGCCATCTTTTCCAACCTTTTTCATGCCAGTATTTATTTAGTCTCCACCATTTGTTCTTATTTGGGTGTCTATGTTTTGCCCATTGCTGTAGTAAGTGATAAAGGGTGTTGTTAATATTTGAAAAGGCTTTACTAGCAACCACGTGTTTGTGATAATTTGTCCAACCTCTTATGACTTGATTAAGCCTTCTTATTAAGTCAGATTGGGTGCTAGCTTTCCCCTCCTTAAGGATTATTGTGGAACATCTCCTAATTATGTTTTTAATAGAACTTTTAGAAGGTTTAACTATTAATTTCCCACTGTATTTCTTAAATGTCCAGCCAAGAAAGTCAAACCCTTTGTCGATATGTGTGATTGTAGTCTTTTCTTCTGATAGTGTTAGACCTCTTGATTGGAGGAATTGACTAACAGTAGTTTTAAGTTCTTCAGCAATTTCTTTTGAGTTTGCAGTAATAACAAAATCATCAGCATACCGAATCAAGTTCACTTTAGTTTTGGCTCTGTAATGATTTTCTATTTTACCTTTTGAATTTCTATGATATTTATCTTGAATCACTTTTTCGAGTCCATCTAATGTCATATTTGCATATATACTTGAGATTGCACCGCCTTGTGGCGACCCTGTTTCCGTTGGGAACAGCTTTTCTTCATATATATATCCCGATTTTAGGAACTGCTTCATAATAATTTTATCCATTGGTATATTGTTTTGTAACCATTCATGGTTAATGTTATCAAAGCAACCTTTAATATCGCCTTCAAGTATCCATGTCGGAGAACACTTTCTAGCTAATACACAAAATATCTGCTCACAGGCATCTTTTGCACTTCGTCCACGGCGGAATCCAAAGGAAATGGAATCACCTTTTGTTTCTGCGATTGGCTCAAGCGCTAGTGCATATAATGTTTGCATTGCTCTATCATACATTGTTGGTATACCTAATGGACGTTTCTGTTTTTTACCTTTCTTTTCGATGTATACTCGTCTTAAAGGTTTTGCTTTATAGTTTTTGTCAGTAAGTGAAAGCACAGCTTTCATCTTCGAAGCAGAGGTAGACCATAGTTTTTTGTCTACTCCAGACGTATTCTTCCCTTTATTTGTTGTTACTTTTCTTACAGCATAAGCCTTAGCTGAAAAAGAGTGGGTTAATAAGTATTGTAATCTTTTGGCTTTATTATTGTCCCCTTTTTTTGTTGCCTTAGCGATTCGGGTTTGTAGTCTATTAACATCGAATTCAACTTGTTTCCAGTCAATTGTTTCCCATTGAAATTCAAGTGATTTCGTGTCTTTTAGTCTCTCGGTTTTATCCGTCGTTGAATTACTAAAATTCATAAATATATACTCCTTTCCTGCTAAGAAATACCATAGGATAAGTCTGCACTCTTTCGAATTAGGGCAAATTTTGAACCCTTATCTGTTTTCATTACAAAATCAGCATTCGCTTTTTATCCTTTTCTTCTGCCCTCTATGTCATTTCGCCCCTTACGGTTAGATACCTCTCGATGGAGGAACATATAGGGTTTACCAAGTTCCACATAATACATAATTGTAAATGCCTTAGGAGTCATCTTTAAACCGGGAGTTCTTTATCCATTCGCATTGGTTTAACAGTTGGCCTTTGCTCGACTCCTTACCATTTTGGTCAAAGCGTTTCAGCCTATTTCGCTTTCTCCAGCGTAACGATTCCTACAATGATTCACTTTACGTTCTCCATAGCATTCTTACTCTAGCAGTTGTCCCAGCTTAGGCTACTCGAACTTCCACATTGTCTCGTGAGCTTTCTAACCCAAACGTTACCATTCACGCTAGTCACGATAGAGTTACCCCGAATGGATGGGGCAGTCTTACGACAATGTATTACGCGACTTCTTGTCGCACCTGTACACCTCTATCTGAGTGAAAGATTAGCCCATCCTCCGGATTTTCTTTATCTACAGCAGCATTAAATGCATCTATAACGAGTTTTCTAGTCATAGTGGAATCCATTGACCATCCAACTACTTCTCTATTAAACAAATCCACGACAGTGGCTAGATAAAGCCACCCTTCATCAGTACCTATATATGTTATATCTCCCACATAGACCTTGTTCGGCGCTTCAGCTTTAAAGTTTTGTTCTAATAAATTTGAAGCCACATTAAAATTATGTTCCGAATAGGTGGTTGCCTTATATTTTCTTTTTAGCTTGCTTGATATATTATTTTCTTTCATTAGTCTTGAAACTCTATTTTTCCCACAAGTTACTCCATCTTTCTTAAGCTGCGCTGTAATCCTTCTAGCACCATAGGTTTCACTTGATTGTTTATGTACTCTCTTTATCTCGATAGCAAGCAAAGCATTATCTTTTTTTCTTTTAGCAATAGGCCTTTTTAACCAAGCGTAGTAAGAGCTCCTCTTAATATCCAGTACCTCACACATCTTCTCCACATGAAATTCGGAACTATTGTCACAAATGAATTTATATCTTATTTCTCGGGCTTTGTGAAGATGCGTATAGCTTTTTTTAATATGGCATTTTCCTCCTCTAAATCGGCCATTTTCTTTTTAAGTAATCTTAACTTTTCATCCTCTGATCGGAGCTTTCCTTTACCAGGAAATGCGTTATCCCCATGCGTTCCATATTCCTTTACCCATTTTCTAACTGCTGATTCACTAACACCGATTTCCCTTGCTACGTGAGTCACTTTTCTACCTTGTTCTGTAATTAATTTTATTATTTCTTTTTTATATTCTACAGAAAACTCTCTTCTTTTACCCATTTGTTAGACACATCCTTTCCCATGTGTTTATTATACAGTCTTTTTTATGTGTCTACCAAATCGGGTATACTCCAAACATATCATGTAGCCTTAACGACGCAGAATACGAAAAATTAATAAATAATATTTATAAATCTATCAAAGGAACGGTTTCTAATTACATTATTAAAGATAAATAATTTTCATCCCTACATAGCCACAATAAGGTACTTAAAATCTATTAAACAATGTTTGAATATTATGGATACTCTTAAGCTCCCCCTATATCAGTTTTAGATGTGTTTACTTAAAAACTAGTAAAATAACATAGTTGAGCAATTCCTTTTCAGAAGAGTATAATATTAGTTTCTTCTTTTGGGGAAATCTATTTTAACATAAATTGAATAAAATTATTCATACTTACTTTCACAAAATACTAATCCTAAAATTGTAAGCAAAAGACTTGGACATTCCAGTATAAAAACAACTTTAGATACTTATTCTCATGTATTACCTGGTATGCAGGAACAAGCTATAAATAATTTAAACAAAAAGTTTCCACCGAAAGAGTGAGAGCTTTTCATTTTGCACCTAAAAGCCCGCCATTTTCTCCCGCCAAATAAAAAATATAATTCTGCCAACAAAAGCGCCAACAATAAAAACTTTATTTTTATTGTTGGTGCTTAACTGTTCCATGCATTTTACAATATTTATGCATATATTTCTCTTTCATTAAATATGAAGAAGGGGAATATTAGACTCTCTTCTCTACTATATTTTTTGACTTGCATCATAAGTGTAATATATTGTGATATAAACAATTGATTAATTTTAACTTGTTTACGAATAACTTCACGAATGTTTTAGATAAAACTAGTTATTAATAATAGAATTTGCATAAAGAGGCTCCTATTGATCTTTTATGTAGGCTGATAGGAGTTTTGCTTATGGTTTTAAAGGACAAGGGCAAATGATATAAATAAAATTGATGAAACTACTACGGAACCAATGCTATATGGTAAAATTGTCTTAACATGTTTCATAAGAGGAACATCTGATATGGTAGATGAAAGTATTGCTGTTTCTCCAAGTGGTGAGGCATTATCTCCTAATGAACCACCAGCCAGCACAGCTCCTATAACTAAAGGCAGATTTGAATTTGTAGTTACTGCTAATGGTATAGCTATCGGCATAAGTAATGCCCATGTACCCCAAGCAGAACCCATAAAGTATGATGCCGCACATCCTATTAAGAATATTACGACAGGTATCAGTATAGCATGTACTTTTGGTCCAATAGCATTAGTAATAAATTTTACAAAACCCAAACTTTCCATAATATTAGATAATCCCCAGCTTAGAACTAAAACAATTATAGGTGGCATCATTTCATTTCCACCTGAAAGAAAATGACCTTCGATTTCTTCTATGGGTACCTTTTGAATTAAGTAAAATATTGTAGTGACACAATAGTAATTACACCTGAAAGTAAAATGGATTTTTCAAATTCTGCATTCATTATTGCTCCTGCAAATCCTTTACCTTTTCCTTTTCCAGTATACCAAAAGAAAAAGAAAGTAGTTGCAATAAGAAATACTAATGGAAATATTAGATTAAGTGGTCTAGGTGGTGCTTTTTCTTCAAACTCACATTGCTCATGCGCTTCATGCCCATGACCTTCTTCCACACTTTCTTTTACATTGGACATTTTATTAACTACTGAATCAAATTTTAGGTTAAAAAGTGTAATCCCAATACTTACAAATATCATAACTATAGCATAAAAGTTAAAGGGAATACTCTTGAGATAAAGATTATAGGCTGACATTTTTAAACCTGATTTATTAAGTGAAGAGTTTATAACTCCAATTATATAGCCAACATAAGTAGTTCCAAAAGGAATTAAAATGATTAGTAAGCAGGACGTTACGTTAAGCACTACTGCTAGCCTATCTTTACTTCCTTTAACTTTTTCTATTAATGCCTTGCCTACTGTTCCTGTAGATATTGCATGAAAACAGCAATCGATAAAGGTAAAAATTGTAACCAACCATACAGTACCTAAAGCACCCTTTTCTGTTTTAACGTATTTATTAGCTAATTCTGAAAATCCTTTTATTCCACCTGACAGCTTCATTATTTCACCAAAAGCTCCGAATAGAAATAAGAATATTATAATATATACACTTTCTTCATTAGCTGTTACTTTAACTAAATGCTCAATAGCTAAAATACACCCATTAATTATATTTCCTCCGCCAAGTAATATACCTCCAGCTAAGATACCTACTCAAGTACGGATATAATTCTCTTTGTAGTCATAGCTAAAATGATAACTATTATAGGTATAAACAATGAGATTAAGCCTTGACTCATATTTTTCACCTTTTCTTTATGTGACTTTATTATAATTATTGTCTGCTAAAAATCTATAATTACTCTTTATGATTCTAAACTAAATGTGAGAGGCTAAGTTTAAATTATATCCGTAGTGTTTTGTCGGAATATTCCTATTATACTCATCTAACAGTCATATGCTATTCTCCAATTTAAGATATAATACAGAGTAGTTTTTAGCATAAAAATTGTAGAATATGCAGGTATTTTAACGAATTGTTGGGGTTTACACGGTTGCACTTGGGTAACTATGAGTAAAAAAATGAAGCCTGCATCTTGGAGGGTACAGGCTTATTATCATACTTTATTTATAGATTCTTCTATGTATGACTTTTTCTTTGGTTATCGTATATAATACAATAACTTATTTAAGGATAGGTTCCTAAAACATTTCTAGAGATTCTATGAAACTATTACATGCTTACCATTTTTCTACATTCATCCGCACACATTCTACAAGTTTCTGCACAAGTTTGACAATGCCGATCCTTAAACATATCACATTCAGAAGCACATCTATCACAAATAGTAGCACAAAGATTACATATATCTTTTTCATTTCCACTTTCTCTAGACATATAACATGCTGCTGTTGAACAAATTTCAGCACAGTCTTGAAGAGTTTTTATACAATTCATCCTTGCCTTTGCATCAGCTTCTTGTAAACAGAGATTGAAACACTCCTCGCATATTTGAGCACATTTTGCACATGCATCTATGCAAGATTGATTTGGATGTCCCCCTGGCATAAGTGATACTACTGGCATATTCATTGTTGATGGCATAATTTTCCCTCCTATAAGTAATATTGTTTTTACAAAATTTATTATCTCCTTAACATTAGAAAGTATACTTACAGGATGGGTAAACATAGTAAAAGGTAATGCCCTGGAACCATTTTAATATGATATAATTACCATTAAGTTAAGTCAACACAGTAAGCTACTTAATTCTCTATTAATAATAATTAACAGAAGGAATACAGATATTCTGGATGGTTTAAACTATTTAAATAAAATAGATGAGGTGGTAATAATGAATATAAAGTTAGTTCCTGGCCTTAATAATTCCGGAACAGAGCATTGGCAGAGCATTTGGGAAAAAAGGTATGGTTTTGAAAGGGTAAATCAGGAGGAATGGAATTATCCAGTGTATAATGAATGGGAAAAAAACTTGACAGAAAACCTTGAAAGAGACAATCAATGCGGTACAGTATTGATTGCTCATAGTCTTGGTTGCTTACTCACCGTAAAAGCCATACCTAAAATACGAAAATATTTGAATGCAGTCTTCTTGGTGGCTCCGCCAGATCCTAATGACAAACAATTTCCAAAGTCTTTAGCTTCTTTTGGGTCTTTGCCTGAAGTTAACTTAGAAGTGCCGGGAATGTTGGTATACAGCGAAAATGATCCGTATTCTTCTCCTATGTTTTGTATACAGAAAGGTAAACAGTGGGGCTTTGAAACAATATCTGTTGGCAGAAAAGGTCATATAAACAGTGAATCCAATATAGATGATTGGAGCGAAGGCTTCAATTTATTTCAAAAACTGTTAGAAGAGGTTGAATTGAATAATAGCTAGAATGAAATAAAAAGGGGGTACAGTTTTATGTATACGGGTATGGATATGTTTAATAACGAATTGTTCGATCTGCTGTATGAGAAAGTATTTGAGGCAACAGCTATATATACTCCAAACTTAAATATCTATGACAAAAGGGTTAAAGAAGATGTGGCAAGACAATTCGGTAGAAAGAGAATAGAATGGTTCTATGATACGTGGAAAAAGATTTGAGAGCATTAGCTCTCTTTTTTATTGGGAGACTTTATAAAAAATTTAAATACAACTCTTGTTAATGTTCAACTAATCCTCAGTAATTACTTTTCCTTCTTTTAAAAGATTTAAATACATCCCATGTTAAGGTTCAACATAAAACCAATGAAGAAAATGGACGGAATTTAAAATTTAAATACATCCCATGTTAAGGTTCAACGAAGACACAGGAGCTAGAAAAGGCAAACAAAGAACTATTTAAATACATCCCATGTTAAGGTTCAACATGGTCTAAAGTACTATAAAATCAAAGAAGTCAAGATTTAAATACATCCCATGTTAAGGTTCAACTTAAATGGGATGGAGCAGCAGCAACTAAAAATATTTTATTTAAATACATCCCATGTTAAGGTTCAACAGATTAATAAAAAGTTATTATTCCTTTAAATGCCTAATTTAAATACATCCCATGTTAAGGTTCAACGTAGTCTTTCTCCTGTTTTCTTGTCCTTTTCCCATATTTAAATACATCCCATGTTAAGGTTCAACAAAGAAAATAATATGAGTAAAAAACGTGTAGTAAAATTTAAATACATCCCATGTTAAGGTTCAACAAGATATGGATTGGGCAAAAGGCAAAGAAACTACTAATTTAAATACATCCCATGTTAAGGTTCAACACATGGGACATATACGCCACAAAAGACTGCAGATTAATTTAAATACATCCCATGTTAAGGTTCAACGTGCTTCCTTCTTCTTTCCTAGGCCCCTTTTGCAATATTTAAATACATCCCATGTTAAGGTTCAACAAGTTCATTGATAAGCTTAAATATCTTTGCCAAAAAATTTAAATACATCCCATGTTAAGGTTCAACTCAAGCTTATCAAATTTAATAAAAGATAAAGACAAATTTAAATACATCCCATGTTAAGGTTCAACAGGGCTTTGAGATACACGTTATAAACTTTATGGATAATTTAAATACATCCCATGTTAAGGTTCAACAAAATATTTTTGTCTATAATAATATACAATTAACATATTTAAATACATCCCATGTTAAGGTTCAACTAAGATTTTATCCTATAGGTACGGGTTTTAATGGAAATTTAAATACATCCCATGTTAAGGTTCAACTTATATGCTTGGATGATTTCTTTAGCTTTTTCAAACATTTAAATACATCCCATGTTAAGGTTCAACATAGTAGGCGATAAAGCCAATGTTTTAGAATCTTTCATTTAAATACATCCCATGTTAAGGTTCAACACAGTATAGCTTGCCCTTTGAAGGTACAATTAAGTATTTAAATACATCCCATGTTAAGGTTCAACAAGCTGGAACGATAACGAGATGAAGAATATAACATTATTTAAATACATCCCATGTTAAGGTTCAACAAGTTTAACTTATTAAACATTTCGTCATCAGTTTTAATTTAAATACATCCCATGTTAAGGTTCAACTAATGTAAGATAGCCATTTCTTATTCTTATTATATCTCTTTAAGCATTGAAGATAAAGGATTTTATAAAAATTTTTCCAAGCGATTTTATTTTATGTATTTATAAGAATAAAAACACCTTGGAATCATTACATATCAACAGTTTACATGATATTTTACTTATTTGAGGTTGGAAAAATACTAAAGGATATTTGAAAAATAAATATAAAATGTTTGGAGTTGGGTATAATGCTTAATGTCATAAGAATACTTTAATTTCACTAAATCAATTTTATCATTAACAAAAGCTCTGGTATTTCCAGAGCTTTTATTGTTTTAGGTTATAAAGAATAATAAACTTAGGAGATTAATGTTATAAATATATAGTATACCACTTTACAATATATGTAAATAGCTTTAGACATAAAGATCTCTTTTGTTTTAAATGTAGTGAATTGGATATAATGATTAATGCTCATGAAAATGCTTATCTCACTAAATTAGTTTTATCATGAATAAAAGCCCTGGGATTAGTCCAGGGCTTTTATCTTTTTTAGGAGTAATTATATATTTGATCTCTTTCCGCCAGTATAGAATAAATTAAGAACTCTTATTATTCGATAATAATTCAATCTTTTTGTCTGCCAAAATAAATCCTATTCCTGATATTAAGCCTGCTAAAGCTCCTATTATAGCAGCTATTCCTATGTTGCCGCGCACAACACAACCCACTATTATTCCAGCAATTCCTACAATAATAAGAATTATTCCTGTGACTTTCATTTATTTCTCTCCCCTTTCAATTATTACATATAAGTACTTCTACAATAATATGTATATTCCTGCTCAATATTCCAATTTTATATAAAAAAATAATTATGCTATAATATCATTAAGAGAATGAATATGTTTTTAGTTAGTCACCCTCCAGTGTTTCATCTCTTTCAAAGAGGTCGTTTCGGTTAATCTGACAGCGGAGGGGGTGACAATATGAGTGATACTGTGATCATAGTAATATCTATATGTATTACATCATCATGCTTAACAGCTATGGTGATTGTAGGAACATATTTAAAAGATAGACTTGAAATCAAAGGTAAGTCTTCAGTTGGCAAGATGACTGAAAATGAAATTTCTATAACTGCTGAAGATAAAGACTCAAAAAACTAAATGCACTTTGCGAGAGTGCATTTAGTTAACTAAAAATCTTTTCCTAAATATAAACCGAAACGGCTTTTTATACATATATTATATCACAATGTATACATATTATATACAAAAAATAAAAACATGTATAATATATTATACAAATAAGCAAAAACATATATACATATCGTATACAAACAAATAAAAATATGTGTACGATATTACACAAAAAAATAAAAATAACCCCTAGAATAGCTTTTACACTACTCTAGGCTTACTCTCCTCTCTTCCTAATAATTAGCTATAATCAACTCACTAAACTTCCTCCTACCAACTTGCACTTCACTTACATTAGAACCCTTCATACCATCCCCTAACTTTCTCATGCTCATTTATAGTTAGTAATGGCATCCGATATAATATTAAGATACATACTGTCAAAAAAATAGTATGATCATTAATCAATCATACTATTTGGAGTGTGGATTCGAAAAAAAATTGAATTATATCGGTTGTAAAGAATTAAATAAGGATATTAGCCTTACAAATATAAGATATATTATTTTACAATATGTGTAAATAAGCTGTAAGCAAAAAAATATAGTAGCCTATTAAGACTACTATATTTAGTCGCTCCCAAACCTCAAATATTTATTATACACAGGTATAATACATTATAATCGTATATTGTGACAACTATATATAATGTCTGTGTTATTCCAATGTTATCTTAATATTTTTCTGTGTGAAATATTAAGAGACATTGAATATTTCTTGAACTGTTACTACTCAGTTTGAGCAATAGAAGTATTCTGTGTTATTTTATCTTCTGCATTTACAACAGCTGTAGAGATATTCGTATTCTGCACAGCACCTGCAGCGCTCTATATACTAGCAATAGTCTGCTTCAATTGAGTATTTTCAGCTTGTGCTACTGCTAAATCTTGTTGTATCTTTGCAATCTGTGTATCCTTTTCCGACTCTGTAGAAGCAGTATGTCCAAGGTCGTTCACACCCTCCTAGATAAAATCATCGATTAACTTTTTCTGGTTGTCTGTTGGATCCACGTTAATCTCCTTAAGTATTGAATATACAGTATTTCGGGCATAATTAAATTTTCCCTCATTATCCTTTAATTTACCTCCTAATTGCTCAGCTATCTTTGCGGCAGATATAGCTTTATCTTGAATTAAATCCACCAGGGTTGCACCGGCTCTTAATTCTGGAATTGTTTTGGCCACTTGTATAAGTGGTTCTGTAGCTTCTAAAACATTTCCTGTAGTATACAAAACTTCCCCAGTATTAATACCTTTTTTCTTTAGATATGGTACTAATCCAAATATAACTCCAATTACACCGACTAAAACTCCACCTATTGCTACAATATCATTTATATTTACCATTTTACATTCCTCCATAATTTATAATTTAAAAAGGAGCCTTTCAGCTTCCTTCCTAGTTATCCGTAATCAATTCCCTTAATAATGAAATCCTACCTAATGTAAAATTCAATTGAACAATAGAAACTTTATCATGAGTTAAAATTTCTTGTAAATCCTTTAAATCATCTTTAAGTTTGTTTTTTAGTAAGTCATCCATGCCATTTTACCTCCTTAGTTATTCAAAAACACACTCCAAGTCTCAGCTCTTAATACACCATCCGTTGGCCTTTCCCAGTTCTTCTGGAGTTCAGTTATAGCCTGGTCTGTAGACCTATTAGGTCTAAATCCATAACTATGTTTATAGAATTTGGCTTCACATATTGGTTCTAAAATTTGTTTAATACATTACTGTATTATTCTATCATCTATACAAGTTATCCCCAAAGGCCTAGTTTTACCGTTCTTCTTAGAGATTTCTATACGTCTTACACTTTTAGGATTATAATTTTCAAATTTACCTTGAATGTATTTGATATACTTTTCAATACCCATACTTTCAATAAATTCAATGTTTAATCCATCTGTCCCTGCAGTGACAGAACCCTTATTTTGCTTGATATTCCTATAAGCTAGCAAAATATTTTGTTCAAAGACAATATACTGCATTAGATTAGTAAATCTATTATCTTTACAACTTTGTTTATACAGACTATCAAATATGTCCTGCATGTCATAGTATTCATTGTTTCTTAGTTTCTGTTTCTTCTTTAATAAGCCTTCCTTCAAGTCTATTACTCTCCCTTCTGAGGATTTCATATCTCTTAGTCACACCAGAACCTTGAATTATTCAGTATTTAGTTTTCAAATAACAATTTGTCTAGTGGCTATTACTCTATTTCCATTACAGAAACTTCACTGCTTCATACCACCACTCTCACTTAGATTAAGATAAGTCATACATTAACTGCTTTCCTTGTTCCATTATTGCTATCTTTTCATGTATCTTTAGGTCATCTGTTTGAGCCTGTAAGTCTTATAGTGCCTTTAACACTATATGGATTTTCATAGTAACCAATCTTACTCGTCCACACTTACCACACATTTGTGTTATACCCATTTCTAAGTATTCATAATCTAGACCCTTATATTCCAGATTTCGTCAGTTCCTTTTTAGAACATCCTAACCATAGATATTTTATAGACTCCCGACCTATCCATTCACTCGACCACCTCTGGTTCGCATTTCGTGATACGTTTCTATATCTTACGGTGAACTCTCAGCCGTCTTCACCGAACTTTTAACCCTCTGGTGTTTACTCACCAAAACGCTAATCAGAATATTAGAGAAAACCCTTCTAGGCGTTACCCTATCGTTTGATTTTTCGCAATAACAGTTCTAATCTCTAAATTTAATCAGCTAATTAGGCTACTCTTTTCAAGTAGCAACGAGTCGCACGATTACTTATATCTACTCCTTTAATCATACGATTTTTCCTCCTATTTAAATATTTTTTCCTTTACTTCTGCCACATCTTTTTTGACATCCTCCAAAATATTAAATTTATCTGTAAGTTTACTTATAATGTCTTGATATTTGGATTCCCTACCTTCTGCCTTCTTGTCACGTTGTTCCTGTTTTTTCAGAATATAAAAGAGCAACACTATAAAAAGTGCTGCCCATATTCCCTGGTTAACTGCTAACTTAAATATTTCATTTTCCATTCCAAGCCTCCTTGTAAGTATTTTTAAGCACTAAAAAAGAGCTCTGGATTTCTCCAAAACTCTTAATATCCATACCTTAGCAGATACGATTTCCCCATCCATGTCCAGAACATAATAACAATAGTATTATTATTATTACTATTACATTTCTATTGCCACAACCTCTATGATGTCCGCATGACATAAGAATTCCTCCTCTTTATTATCTTTTGTTTATGTACTATTATAATACTAACAAATCAAATAAAGGTTACTAAAATCATTCCAGACAAAACAAAAAAGCTATCTCTAGCTCCTATTTTGCCTTCATATTTTATTATGATACGTAAGCTATATTAGTGATTTGTTTGTATTCTTCGGGAGTTATTTCTCCAAATAAATTAACATCTGTTTTTACGGCTATCTTTAATGCTGTAGCATCCACCCAATTATAATTGAAAGCCATTTGCCAAGATGTAAAATTTATATTCATTAATTTGTACTTCCTCGAATTTGTATGATTTGTAGTTTTAAATCTGCCACCTGTTGACCTAAGCCATTTATTACGTTATCTTTTTGGATATTAGATAACTTCTCTTGTGCTAATTGTTGCCCTAAATTATAAACCTGATCTTCTATAGGAATATAAGGTTTATAATCTGGATTAACAACAAACCCTTCTGCTGTAGTATATTTTTTTGAGGAATTATTGTATCTGGGGTTTCTACATTGTTATATTGGTTACATGCTCCAATACATCCTATAATATATTCCCTGTTGAATCTATTACTTTTAATCCATTTTCTACTATCGTTGCTGTATCTACTATGTTAGTAATAATATCATCTGATTTTCTTGTAATTATTATCTTTAAAGCCATTTTACTCTCCTCCTTTAACTTATTTAGAACAGACCTTTGCAATTAGAGAATATAAAAAAAGATTTGATATAGAAGAAATGTTTAAAGATTTTAAATTTGGTGGGTTCAATTTAGAAGGTACCTGGACACGTAATATCCAGTATGCAAGAACCTTATATTTATGCATTTGTATAGCTTACTGCTGGATGATAACCCTTGGAACATCTTGTACAAAAGATAAGAAAAATAAACTTATTGGGGCTACAAAAACATTGAGAGACAAATATGACGGACGTATCTTTTTATAGCTCCACGCTGCTTTTCATATGTTTTTAGGATTTCCGGGCACCATTTGAGCTGTTATCAGCAAAACCGGGCACCACAAAAAGGCATAAGAAAACCCGCGTAAACACTTGATTTACGCGGGATTGTTTTTGGCGGAAGCGGTGGGATTCGAACCCACGAGCCCGTGAGGACTACCTGATTTCGAGGGGCGTGAAAGAGCAAAAACCCTTTATATCTCCACATATCTTCTCGTCATTTGTACCCCGTAAAGCCTGAAAATACGGGCTTTTTTCATTTCATGTTATTTGTGTCCACAACTTCTTACAACACTATTTTTCACGTCCGAGCACCATTTGGGCACCACGGGCACCATTGAGAAAAGGAGGACACAATGAAAAACATATTATCTAATAAAGTTATTATACTCCCGTCCGGCGCAATCAACAAGGATAAAATCAATCTTGTTGCCGGAGCTATCACGCAGCCATTCGCAGAAATGGTATGGGTGACAACGGGCGGCGACATGGAAACTATCAACCGCCTTACGGACATTCTCGTTTCCATGAACACGCCTGCCGACCGGGGAAAACTATTCAAGATTATCAAAACGTTTTACGGACTTATGGGCTTACAGTTTTCCGAGGAAGCCGACCCTATGGACGCAGACCCCGCCGTTTTGGAATACTTTATCTTTTCTTTTATGGCAGACTTTGGCGAGATTATTAAGGACTATATAACGGAAACAAAATAACCATGCACATAGCGGCGTTTACTAATTCTCTTTTGGGAAGATAGGAACGCCGTTTTTTTTATGCTCTCATGTTACGCAGTAGGGGCAAAAATAGCCTTGATTTACGCGGCTTTGCAGGTGCGTTTCTGACGTGGCAAGGGTAATATACCTTTTCCCTCAAAATCGACCTTTAACTGCGTGACAAATCTACAGCAAAGGAGTTGATGAAGCAATGGCAGTTTTCCGAGTAGAACGAAACAAGGGTTATACCGTTATGAGCAACCACCACTTGCGAAACAAGGATTTAACCCTTAAAGCAAAGGGGATGCTATCTCAAATGCTATCCCTGCCGGAGGATTGGGACTATACCCTTGCAGGGCTATCCCATATCAACCGGGAAAAAATTGACGCAATACGCGAAGCGGTGCGGGAGCTTGAACGTGCCGGATATATCATGCGGTCAAGGGAGCGCGACGAAAAAGGTCGCTTGCGGGGCGCGGATTATGTGATTTACGAGCAGCCGCAGCCGCCTATATCGGATTTACCTACATTGGAAAATCCAATATTGGATAATCCAACACTGGAAAAACCTACGCAGGATAACCCTACGTTGGAAAATCCAACGCAATTAAATAAAGAGATACAAAGAACTGACTTACTAAAAAAAGATAAATCAAATACGGATTTATCAAGTACCGATTCTATTCCTATCCATTCCCTAAGTCCCCTGCCTTACGGGGAAAGGAACGGAAAGGAAGCGTCCACCCAAAGCGCGATTGAGATATACCGGGAAATCATACAGGACAATATCGAGTACGATTATCTTCTGCAAGACCCTAACATTGACAATGACCGTCTGAATGAGATTGTTGACCTCATGCTTGAAACCATATGCACCGCAAGAAAGACAATCCGCATTGCCGGGGACGATTATCCCGCCGAGCTTGTGAAATCTAAGTTTTTGAAGCTGAACAGCAGTCACATTCAATTTGTCTTTGACTGTATGCGGGAGAACACCACCAAAATACGCAACATCAAGCAGTATCTACGGGCAGTTTTGTTTAACGCCCCGACCACCATTGACAGCTACTATACCGCCCTTGTCGCTCACGACATGGCAAGCGGCAAAATCTGAAAGGAGTATCCACTATGAAACAGGGAGCATTGATTTTTGACGAGCAGACCGACCGTTACGACATTCGCTTTGACCTTGCCGATTATTACGGCGGGCTGCATTGCGGAGAATGTTTCGAGATTTTCACAGGCGGCAAATGGAAACCGACCCGCATTGAAATGGCTGAAAACTGGTATCTTGTGGGTATCCGCACCGAGGATTTGAACGGGCTGCGGGTGCGGATATAAATACCCAAAACCGCCGCCATACCGTGAAAGGAGGACGGTAAATGCAAGATGAAGTAAACGAAAAGACCATTGCCATATCCATAAAGGCAACAAAGCTATCTGCAAAGCTGCTGCAAAAAGCTATGAAATTCATGCTTTTGCAGATGAAAAAGCAGCTTGAAAAACAGGCGACGCCCCACGGCAAGCAGACCCTAAAGCAGCTTGTAAAGCAGAATGCGGGCGTTTCCAACATTGAAATCACAGACGGGAATATCAAAGCCTTTGAGGGTACCGCGAAAAAGTACGGGATTGACTTTGCCTTGAAAAAGGACAATACCGAAAGCCCGCCCCGTTACCTTGTGTTTTTCAAGGGACGGGACGCCGACGCACTGACCGCAGCCTTTAAGGAGTTTTCCGCAAAAAAGCTGACCGAGCATAAAAAACCCTCTATCCGCAAGCTGCTTTCCACCATGAAAGAAAAGGCGGCGGCAAGGAACTCCGAGCGCGTCAAGATGAACAAAAAGGACAGGGGGATTGAGCTATGAGCAATATCAACTGGAAAAAGCTGATTATCCCCAACATGCCTTATCTGCTCTTTGTGTATCTCTTTGATAAAGCAGCACAGGCTTTCCGGCTTGCACCGGGAGCTGACCTCTCCGGCAAGCTGCTTTCTATCGGGGACGGTTTCGCCGCTGCCTTTGCAAATGCCTTGCCGAGTTTTGACCCGTTGGATTTACTTGTTGGCATTGCGGTAGCGGCAATAATCCGGCTTGCCGTATACATCAAAGGCAGGAACGCAAAAAAGTACCGCAAGGGAATAGAATACGGTTCTGCCCGTTGGGGCGGTGCAGCAGATATAAAGCCCTATGTTGACCCGGTATTTGAAAACAACGTCATTCTGACCCAGACCGAACGGCTGATGATGAGCAGCCGCCCGAAGCAGCCGAAGTACGCACGAAATAAAAACGTGCTTGTAATCGGCGGCAGCGGCAGCGGAAAAACCCGTTTTTTCGTCAAGCCTAACCTTATGCAAATGCACAGCAGCTACGTTGTAACCGACCCCAAAGGAACGGTTTTAATCGAGTGCGGCAAGCTCTTACAACGGGGCGGGTACAAAATCAAGGTGCTTAATACAATCAATTTCAAGAAATCCATGCGGTACAACCCCTTTGCCTATCTGCGGAGTGAAAAGGACATTTTGAAATTGGTAAATACCATAATCGCCAACACGAAAGGCGACGGGGAGAAATCGGCAGAGGATTTTTGGGTGAAAGCGGAAAAGCTCTATTACACCGCCTTAATCGGCTATATCTGGTATGAAGCCCCGGAGAATGAAAAGAACTTTACAACCCTGCTTGAAATGATAAATGCGTCGGAAGCCCGTGAGGACGACGAGGATTTTCAAAATCCAGTTGACCTCATGTTTGAGCGTTTGGAGCAGAAAGACCCGGAACACTTTGCCTTAAAGCAGTACAAGAAATATAAACTTGCGGCAGGCAAAACCGCAAAATCGATCCTCATTTCCTGCGGCGCAAGGTTAGCCCCATTTGACATACGGGAACTGCGGGAGCTAATGGAAACCGACGAAATGGAGCTTGACACCATAGGCGACCGCAAAACGGCCCTTTTCGTCATTATCTCCGACACTGACGACACCTTTAACTTTGTTGTTTCCATTCTTTACACACAGCTTTTCAATCTGCTATGCGACAAAGCCGACGACGTTTACGGCGGGCGGCTGCCCGTTCATGTTCGCTGCCTGTTAGATGAATTTGCGAATATCGGGCAGATACCAAAGTTTGAAAAGCTCATAGCCACCATACGAAGCCGGGAAATATCGGCTTCTATTATTTTGCAAAGCCAGTCACAGCTAAAAGCCATTTACAAGGATAACGCCGATACCATAATCGGCAACTGCGACACTACGCTTTTCTTGGGCGGTAAAGAGAAAACCACCTTGAAAGAAATATCGGAAATCTTAGGAAAGGAAACGATAGACAGCTTCAACACGTCCGAAAACAGAGGGCGGGAAGTTTCCCACGGACTGAATTATCAGAAATTGGGAAAGGAGCTTATGACGCAAGACGAAATCGCCGTTATGGACGGAGGAAAGTGTATTTTACAGCTACGCGGTGTACGCCCGTTTTTCTCTGATAAGTACGATATAACCCGGCACCCGAACTATCAATACCTTTCCGACGCAGACGCGAAAAACGCTTTTGACATGGAAAAGCATTTAAGACGCCGCCCTGCAATCGTAAAGCCGGACGAGGTTTTTGACTACTACGAAATCGACGAAGCCGATTTGCAGGAGGACGCAGAGCCATAAAGGAGGTGGTATTACAATTAAAACTGCAAACATGGGCTACATGGCACGCGCTCCTACTACAATTTCATAACGATAGCCGCCATTACGCGGCGGTATTTTCTCTTGCGGTAGTCTATGGACTATCGCTTTTTTGTACCCGAAAACGAAATCAAAAAATATGTGAGCCGCAAAAGCGGCAGAAAGAGAGGTCATTTATGGCATTTTTTAATTCGGCAGTAGGCGTTTTGCAAACCCTTGTAATCGCGTTGGGCGCGGGCTTGGGAATTTGGGGTGTTATCAATCTTTTGGAGGGCTACGGCAACGACAATCCCGGTGCAAAATCGCAAGGTATGAAGCAGCTCATGGCGGGCGGCGGCGTTGCTTTGATTGGTGCAACCCTTGTGCCTTTGCTCTCCGGCCTGTTCGGTTAAGGGCGGGTAAACGCCTATGCAGAGCATACTTGACGCGATTAACGAATGGATAAAGGAAATCCTTATCGGAGCCATTAACGGGAATCTGTCAACTATGTTCGGGGACGTAAATGAAAAAGTCGGTACAATCGCCGCCGAGGTAGGCAAGACCCCGCAGGCTTGGAACGCGAATATTTTTTCCATGATTCAGACCCTTTCGGAAAATGTAATCGTACCCATTGCGGGGCTTGTGATAACCTACGTTCTATGCTACGAGCTTATCAGCATGGTAACGGAAAAGAACAACATGCACGACATAGATACGTTTATGTTCTTTAAGTGGTTTTTTAAGGCGTGGGTAGCGGTGTTTCTCGTTACCAATACCTTTACTATCACTATGGCGGTGTTCGATATGGCGCAGCACGTCGTATCGGGTACGGCGGGCGTAATCGGCGGCAACACAAATATTGATGTTGCCGCCGCGCTTTCGTCCATGCAATCCGGGCTTGACACTATGGAAATCCCCGAACTGCTGTTGCTCGTTATGGAAACGTCGCTTGTCAGCCTTTGCATGAAAATCATGTCGGTGCTGATAACGGTAATCCTGTACGGGCGTATGATAGAAATTTACCTTTATTGTTCCGTATCCCCGATTCCGTTTGCAACCATGACAAACCGGGAGTGGGGGCAGATAGGAAACAACTACCTTAAAAGCCTGTTTGCTCTTGGCTTTCAAGGCTTTTTAATTATGATATGCGTCGGCATTTATGCGGTTTTGGTAAACGACATGATAATAGCGGACAATCTGCACAGCGCGATATTTTCCCTTGCAGCCTATACCGTTATCCTCTGCTTTTCCCTGTTCAAATCCGGCGCACTTGCAAAATCAATTTTCTCAGCCCATTAGCAGGCTGACCCGAAAGGAGGTATTTTATGGCGTATGTACCCGTACCCAAAGACCTATCCCGTATTAAAACAAAAGTCGCTCTCAACCTGACGAAGCGGCAAATTATCTGCTTTTCGGCGGCGCTCCTAATCGGACTGCCGCTTTTCTTTTTACTCAAAGACAGCACAGGAACGAGCTTTGCGGCGTTTGTAATGATTGTTGTCATGTTGCCCTGCTTCCTCATTGCCATGTATGAGAAACACGGGCAACCCCTTGAAGTCGTGGCAAAAAACATCATTCAGACAAAATTTATCCGACCCAAAGAACGCCCGTATCAGACGGAAAACTTTTACGCCGTTTTGGAACGGCAGAGAAAACTTGAAAAGGAGGTATTGGCTATTGTCAACGGCAAAAACAAAATCCACAGGAAATAAGCGCAAGCTGACCCGCGCCGAGAAAAAACAGATTGCCACCATTATCCAAAAGGCAAAGGGTGACGGAAAAGCGCATACGGCGCAGCAAACCATTCCCTATCTTACCATGTACCCGAACGGGATTTGCCGGGTAACGGAAAAGAAATACAGCAAGAGCATTGTGTTTGAAGATATTAACTATCAGCTTGCACAGGCAGACGACAAGACCGCCATTTTTGAAAACTGGTGCGATTTTCTAAATTACTTTGACGCTTCCGTATCGGTGCAGCTTTCCTTTATCAATCAAGGGACGCAGCGAATCGAAGCAGAAAAGGCTATCGACATTCCCCCGCAGGAGGACGCTTTCAACTCCATTCGCGCCGAGTACGCGGCTATGCTAAAAAATCAGCTTGAAAAAGGCAATAACGGGATTGTCAAGCACAAGGCGATTACCTTTTCCATTGAAGCGGATAACCTTGCCACAGCAAAGGCGCGGCTTGCCCGTATTGAAACCGACGTACTCAACAATTTTAAGGTGCTTGGCGTATCCGCTCACCCCATGACGGGCTATGAACGACTGAAAATGCTGCATGGCGTATTCCACCCGGAGGGAGAACCTTTTTCCTTTGATTATTCTTGGCTTGCCCCGTCCGGGCTGTCTACAAAGGACTTTATCGCTCCGTCCTCTTTCCGTTTTGGCGAAGGGCGCATATTCCGCATGGGTAAGAAAATCGGTGCGGCGAGCTTCCTTGAAATCCTTGCGCCAGAACTCAATGACCGTATGCTTGCGGATATTCTCGACCTTGAAACGGGCGTTATCGTCAATCTGCATATCCGCAGTATCGACCAGAGCGAAGCAATCAAGACCATTAAGCGCAAAATTACCGACCTTGACAAAATGAAAATTGAGGAACAGAAAAAGGCTGTCCGCAGCGGGTATGACATGGATATTATCCCGTCCGACCTTGCCACATTCGGCAGCGAAGCGAAAAATCTCTTGCAGGATTTACAGAGCAGGAATGAGCGCATGTTTTTACTTACGTTCCTTGTGGCGAACATGGCAGACACGAAGCGCAAACTTGAAAATGACGTGTTCGCCGTTAAGGGTATCGCGCAAAAATACAACTGCGCTTTGACCCGTCTTGACTACTTGCAGGAAGCGGGCTTTCTATCAAGCGTCCCTATTGGGGAAAATCTTATCCCTATTCAAAGGGGCTTGACAACGAGCAGTACCGCAATTTTTATCCCGTTCATCACACAGGAGCTTTTTCAAGAGGGCGCAGCACTTTATTATGGACTGAACGCACTTTCCAACAACATGATTTTATGTGACCGAAAGAAACTGAAAAACCCGAACGGGCTTATCTTGGGAACGCCGGGAAGCGGTAAATCTTTTGCGGCAAAGCGGGAAATCACAAATGCTTTTCTCGTTACCGACGACGATATTATTATCTGCGACCCGGAAGCCGAGTATTATCCCCTTGTGCAAAGACTTCACGGACAGGTTATCCGCATTTCGCCCACAAGCACACAGTACGTCAACCCTATGGATATTAACTTGAATTACAGCGAGGACGACAGCCCCCTTGCTCTGAAAAGCGACTTTATCCTTTCCCTTTGTGAGCTGGTCATTGGTGGGAAAGAGGGCTTGCAGCCCGTGGACAAAACAGTCATTGACCGGGCTGTCCGCAACGTTTACCGTCCGTTTCTTGCTGACCCCGACCCGGAAAAAATGCCTATTTTGGGCGACCTTTACGACGAGCTTTTGAAGAAACCGGAGCCGGAAGCGGCGCGTATCGCGTCGGCATTGGAGCTTTATGTTTCCGGCAGCTTGAATGTCTTTAACCACCGTACTAACGTGGAGCTTTCAAACCGCCTTGTCTGCTTTGATATTAAGCAGCTTGGAAAGCAGCTAAAAAAGTTAGGTATGCTCATTGTACAAGACCAGGTATGGAACCGAGTGACTGTCAACCGCGCCGAGCATAAGGCAACGCGCTATTACATGGACGAATTTCATTTACTTTTAAAAGAGGAACAGACTGCCGCTTACAGCGTGGAAATTTGGAAGCGTTTTAGAAAATGGGGCGGCATACCGACGGCAATCACACAAAATGTCAAAGACCTTTTGAGCAGCCGCGAAGTAGAAAACATCTTTGAAAACAGCGATTTTTTTCTTATGCTCAATCAAGCCGCCGGCGACCGGGCTATCCTTGCAAAGCAGCTTAACATTTCTCCGCAGCAAATGAAATACGTTACCCATACCGAAGCAGGCGAGGGGCTTATTTTTTACGGCAACGTGGTATTACCCTTTGTAGACCGCTTCCCACAGAATACCGAGCTGTACCTGGTAATGACGACAAAGCCGGAGGAAGTGAGGGGCGCATGAAAACAGACGCAATTATCAACCGGGACGTGCTGCCTGCCTTAAAAGAGCTTCCCGGCGAAAGCGTCCATTGTGCCGTAACGTCACCGCCCTATTATGCCTTGCGGGATTATGGGATTGACGCTCAGATTGGACGCGAGGACACGCCAGAACAGTACATTGAAAGGCTTGTTGCGGTTTTCCGGGAATTGCGCCGGGTACTCCGTTCAGACGGTACGTTCTGGCTGAACATTGCAGACACCTATTGCGGAACAGGCAGCAAGGGCGGCTACTCCGACCTGAAAAATCCCAAAGGCAGAAACGGACAATCACTATCCCTTGCCCGTCAAACGACAGGCTGCAAGCAAAAGGACTTAATTGGTATTCCGTGGCTGCTTGCTTTTGCCCTGCGCTCTGACGGGTGGTATTTACGCAGCGATATTATTTGGCAGAAAAACAACCCCATGCCCGAAAGTGTCAAAGACCGTCCGAGCCGCTGCCATGAACACGTTTTTTTACTTACGAAGTCAAAGAAGTATTTCTATGACGCCGCCGCCATTGCCGAACCCATAGCCCCTACAACGGCGGCGCGGTACAAATCCGGGCGCGGCGCAAATCACAAATATGCCGGGGAAGTACCCGGACAGGGCAAGGTGCAGGGTATCAACAGGGCAAGAAAAGGCGGCTATTATGACGACGCATTTATCCCCACGATACGCAACAAGCGTGACGTTTGGCTTATCAATACCGTACCCTACAAGGGCGGTCATTTTGCTGCCTTTCCCCCGAAGTTAGCGGAAACGTGCATTTTGGCGGGCTGTCCGAAAGGCGGCATTGTCCTTGACCCGTTCTTTGGAAGCGGCACAACGGGGCTTGCAGCGAAAACCCTTGACCGTCACTATATCGGGATTGAACTCAATGCCGAGTATTGCACCCTTGCAAGGGCGCGGATTGGAGGTGAATAATTAAAATCATAGCTGCTTTCCAATGTTGCTTATGTGATATAATAGTAAAAAACAAAGCAAGGAGGCCGTTTTATATGCCACTATTCGATATGAAGAAAATAGGTAAACAGCATTTGCAAGAGCTTATTGACAACAAGGTATTTGAGAACAAGGAATTAGAATACAAAGATTATTCGTTTGCAGACGGTAAAATGACAGACAAGAACAAGGACAAATTTATGAAAGAACTTGCCGCTTTTGCAAATACAAACGGAGGTACTATCATCGTAGGTATGCAGGAGGACGAAAACAGGTTACCCACCAAATTAAGTGGGGCAGGATTTTCCTTAAACGAGTTTGATAATTGGTTATCCTCTTTTCGGCAACTCGTTTTATCTCGTATTAGACCGCACTTACATGGTGTGGAATGTGTACCTGTTGAATTAGATGATAGCAACATTGCAATAGTTATTTCTGTTCCCAAAAGCTATGCTCGTCCCCACAGTTATTGGGACGGAAGCAAGGATGAATTTTTCATGCGCTATGCCAATGGAATTACATACATGGATATTGACGATTTGCGCAAGGAATTTCTATACGCAAATGGATTACAAGATAAAATCCGTCAATTCCGTAAGGATAGAATTTCAATGATATTAGCAAATGAATGTGTCGGTGATTTAGGAAATGACGCAAAAATCGTATTTCATATCGTTCCCGAATGGGGCTTTGAACTCGGAAATAGAGTTGATTTGGAAAAGCTAAGTGGCAATAGATTATTTCGGCCTATCTCTGGGAGCGGGTGGGATTACCGTTACAATGCTGATGGCTATTGCATTTACGCGAGCGAATATAAGACCAAAGCTATAAACTCCTATACACAAGTGTTTCATAGCGGTATAGTCGAAGCAGTAGAAATAAGACTTATTTCAAATTACAGAAGTAAAGAGGTTTATAATTGGTTAGAAACACAAGGAACCATAATCAAGGCGTTGTCCGAGTATGGTAGTCTTTTGGACAAATTAGGTATACCGAAGCCGTGGCACATTTTCGCTACTATCCTTAACGGAAAAGATTATATTGCTTCTGCTGGGTGGGGGGAATCTTCATTACCTCTCGATAGAAATATTGTAAACTCTTTAGACGGAATATGTACAGAAGACATTCCAATTCGTACAGCATTAGAACCCGTTTTTGACTCGTTATCAAATGCTTTTGGATTTAGTAAATCCGGCTGTTTTGAAGTAGAAAACTAAATCAACTACAATCTAAACGTCACTTTCGAGTGGCGTTTTTTTATGCCAAAAAGGAGGTGTTATATATCAAAAATCCACTAAAGCCCCGTGACAAAATTACGCAGAAAATGACCCACGATGGGCTGATGAAACAAAACGAAACAACAGGCGAAACCGAGCGTGTAAGCAAACGGGAGCAGGATGCGGATTTTCAGAAAACGCCAGAACAGCAAGCCAAACAGGACGCAGCGCAGCTTGACCCGGTATCTTCTGACACCGCCCATTTACTCCCTGCGCCCGGACTTTCCCATAGGCAGGACACGGGAGCCACCGCGCAGCTTTTTCACCGCATAGACGCGGCGCATACCCGCAAAGCGTCAAAAAAGGCGGTACAGAGGGCGCAGCGGGAAGCCGCCGCACAAACGAAATCGTCCCGTCTGCAATTTACCGACGAGGAACTTCATACCCCGGAGCTTGAAAGGTATATCAAGAAATCCGACAAAACGGCTGACCGCTTGGACGCGGCAAAGGCGACTATTCCGAAGAAAAAGAAACTTGTTACGGAGCGCACCTCTGATGAAGCCACAGGCAAAGGCAAAACCCGTCTGCACTTTGAGGAACGGGAAAAGCCCATGCCCGGAAATTCCAACAAAAACCCGTTGCCCCGCCCCGCGCAGGAAGTGGGTATTTTTATTCACAACAAGATACATTCCGTTGAAAAGGACAATTCCGGCGTTGAGGGAGCGCACAAAACCGAGGAATTAGCGGAGTACGGCGCAAAATACGGGGCGCGGAAAATACGGCAGGGCTACCGCAGCCACAAGCTGAAACCTTACCGGGCGGCAGCAAAAGCGGAAAAAGCGGCGTTTAAGGCAAACGTGGATTTTCAGTATCGTAAGACGCTGCACGACAACCCGCAGCTTAAAAGCAATCCTGTTTCCCGCCTTTGGCAGAAGCAGCAAATTAAGCGGCAGTATGCAAAGGCAGCGAAAACGGGCGGCGTAAACACTGCGAAAAATATCCGCAAGGCGGCAAAGAAAACCGCCGAGCAGACAAGGAACACGGTGGCATTTGTAGCACGGCACCCGGCAGGCGTGATAATTGCTATTGCCGCGCTGCTGCTGTTTATTATGATTTTTACGGGGCTGTCCTCTTGTTCCACTATGTTCTCCGGCACACTGAACGGCATACTTGGTACATCGTACACGTCGGAGGACAGCGACCTTGTGGCAGTGGAAAACAGCTACGCAGCAAAGGAAAATGAGCTGCAAAACAGGATAGATAATATCGAGCGTGACAACCCCGGCTATGACGAATACCGCTATGACCTTGATAATATCGGGCATAACCCGCATGAACTGGCTTCCTATCTGACCGCTCTTTTGCAGAGCTACACTCCACAAAGCGCACAGGCAGAATTGCAGCGCGTTTTTGACAGGCAGTATACGCTGACGCTGACCGAAACCATGGAGGTACGCTATCGGACAGAAACCCGCACCGATACATGGACGGACGCAGACGGGAACAGCCACACAGACACTTACACCGTTGAAGTACCCTACAACTATTACATTCTCAATATCAAGCTGACAAATAAGCCTATATCCTCTTTTGTGCCGGAGCTTTTAACGGCAGAGCAGCTTGAAATGTACCGCGTGTATCTTGAAACAAGCGGCAATAAGTCCTTGATTTTTGGCGGCGGCTCTCCAGACGGAAGCCCGTCCGAGGATTTAAGCGGCGTTCATTTTGTAAATGGCACACGTCCCGGCAATCCGCAGCTTGTAGACCTTGCAAAATCGCAAGTCGGCAACGTGGGCGGTTCTCCCTATTGGAGCTGGTACGGCTTCAACAGCCGCGTCGAATGGTGCGCTTGTTTTGTATCTTGGTGCTACGGGCAGGCGGGCTTATCCGAGCCGCGCTTTGCAGCTTGCCAGTCGCAGGGGATTCCGTGGTTTACCTCTCACAAACAATGGGGCGACCGAAATTACAGCAACATAGCCCCCGGTGACGCTATCTTTTTCGATTGGGATTCAGACGGGAGCGCAGACCATGTAGGGCTTGTTATCGGCACAGACGGAAGCCGCGTTTACACCGTTGAGGGCAATTCCGGCGACGCCTGCAAAATCAAGAGCTATTCCCTTGACTATGCCTGTATCAAAGGCTATGGGCTGATGAATTGGAACTGACAATTTTTGAAATTGAAAGGAGTATCACACAATGGCAAATACCAAAATTGACCGTATCGACCGGGAAATCCAAAAGACCCGTGAGAAAATCACAGAGTATCAAAATAAGCTGAAAGGGCTTGAATCGCAAAAAACGGAAGCTGAAAATCTGCAAATTGTTCAGCTTGTGCGCTCTATGCGCATGACCCCGCAGGAGCTTACTGCTATGCTTTCCGGCGAGCCTATCCCCGGCATTGCTGCCGTTCCCGCAGACTATGACAAACAGGAGGACACCGAGAATGAAGAATAAGAGAATTTTTAGAACGCTGACAGCCCTTTGCGCCGCTCTTGTACTTATGGGCGGCTTTTCTGTTACCGCCTATGCGAGCGGTGGTGAGAACATTCCTACTGACGACAGCAACGTAATTGTAGAAACCGCCGAGCCGCAGCCCCTTACTCCAGAGGGCAACATAAGCCTTGTGGACAACATAGAGGGCGACGCTGCCGAGGATAAGCAGTTTATCGTTGTAAAAAGCAAAGGCGGCAATTACTTTTACATCATTATTGACAACGCAGCACAGGGCGAAAACACCGTCCATTTCCTCAATCAAGTAGACGAATCCGACTTACTGGCTCTCATAGACGAAGATAAGCTACCGCAAGATTCAGAAGTCACCACAGAGCCTACCCCCGAACCGACACCGCAGCCGGAGCCGGAACAGCCCAAAGAGGGAAAAAGCAATACGGGCGGTATACTGCTCATGGTGCTGCTGCTCTTTGCCGGGATTGGCGGCGCGTTCTATTATTTTAAGATTTTAAAGCCGAAGCAAGCTGTCAAGGGCGATACTGACCTTGAAGATTTTGACTTTGACGAATACGACGAGGACGAACAGCCCGAAACGGAAGAAAGTGAGGACAACGGGGAGGACACCCCATGACATGGTTTACTGACAGTGTTTATGAAAAGATGATGACCAAAAAACCAAACGGGCGGCGTGAAAATACTCCGCCCGTTTCTCATTCCCCGGCTTGTGAAAGCTGCCCTTATAAGGAGCAAAATTCTTGTGTCGGGTACTGTATTAAAATACTTACAAATAAACAATCCAAATAGACTTACTTATATTACTATGGTAAGATAAGGTTAGAAAGGAAGTGGGATTATGGAACAGAAAACTTTATTTGAAATACCGATTTACTCTATGAGCGAAAAAGAATTTAATAAACGTTGGAATAATAAAAAAACTAATTTGTATAATACATTTATCAATAGCGGACACACTGATGACAGTGCAAAATCGGGTATATCGGCTATATGCTTTCCTCATTGTTTATGGAGATATAATCAAATTGTTGGTTTTATAAAAATCTCAGTATCAAAACATGATGTATGGTTTGATATATATCGTTCTTTAGATAAGATATATTATGCAGACAGCAAGCAAAAACATTTTATCCAAGATATTCATGCAAATGGAACTCATTTCTATGTTTCCAACCCCATTGATACAGAAATAAAAGAAGCTATTCGAGAATGTTTAAAAGGTATTGAGAAAGACCATCTAAGAAAAAGTTTTTATGTGGATTATTCAACTTTTAACAATATTTTTGATTACATAAACATTGAACAAATAATGAAAACACTTTAAGAAAAGAGAGGTTTATTTGTATGACAACTAATGAAAAACTGAAGCTATTCAATGATACAAGTACAACACTTGTGTATATTGCTTCTAAGGAATTTGCGAAAGAAATAGCAAAAGGAAATTACCATTATGATTTTGATGTATACATTCATGTAGGACGTGACAAAGGAAGCGTTACAGTCTATGGAGATAATGACCCCGACAATATCATTCCTATAGATATGAGCATTCGTGAATATATTTTGAAATGTGCGGAAAAAGACAGATAATCTTTAATGGAATATCAATGTAATATGGAAAGAGCAATCAAAATCTGGTTGCTCTTTTTCTATGCCCAAAAGGAGGAAAATTATATGAAGTTAGTCATTGCAGAAAAACCCAGCGTCGCCCAGACTATCGCTGCCGTTCTTGGTGCAAAGGAAAAAAAGGACGGGTATATCGAGGGCGGGGGCTATCTTGTTTCTTGGTGCGTCGGGCATTTAGTGGGGCTTTCCGAAGCCGCCGCCTATGGGGAGCAGTACAAAAAATGGAGCTATGAAACCTTACCCATTCTGCCGCAGGAATGGAAATACACCGTTGCGGCCGACAAGCGAAAGCAATTCAAAATCCTAAAAGACCTCATGTGCCGCCCCGACGTTTCCGAGGTTATCAACGCTTGCGACGCAGGGCGCGAGGGTGAACTAATTTTCCGTTTCGTCTACCATGTGGCAGGGTGCAAAAAAAACATGCGCCGTCTTTGGATTTCCTCTATGGAGGACGCAGCAATCAAAAAAGGTTTTGACACGCTCAAAAACGGGCGGGAGTATGACCCCCTCTTTGCGTCTGCGCTATGCAGGGCAAAAGCGGATTGGCTTATCGGTATCAACGCCACCCGACTTTTCTCTTGCTTGTACAGCAAGACCTTGAATGTGGGACGGGTACAGACCCCAACGCTGAAAATGCTTGTAGACCGGGACGCAGCGATAACGGGCTTTCAGAAAGAAAAATACTACCATGTGCGGCTTGATATGGGCGGTGCGGAATCGGTAAGCGCGAGGATCCGCTCTGCCGAGGAAGCGGAAGCACTCAAAACGGCTTGCGAAGTGTCACAGGCCGTTTGCCTTTCTCTGACCCGCGAAAAGAAAACCGTCGCCCCGCCGAGGTTATTTGACCTTACGAGTTTGCAGCGGGAAGCAAACCGTATTCATGGCTATACCGCGAAACAGACCCTTGACCTTGCACAGAGCCTATATGAAAAACGGCTTTTGACTTATCCACGAACGGACAGCGCATTTCTGACCGACGACATGGGCGGTACGGCGGCGGGCATTGCCACCCTGCTTTGCGGCAAGCTGCCTTTCATGCAGGGCGTGAACTTCACGCCGGACATTTCCCGTCTGCTTGACAGCAAAAAGGTATCAGACCACCACGCCATTATCCCCACCGCCGAGCTTGCAAAAACCGAGCTTGCAAAAACCGACCTTGCCGAACTGCCGGAAAGCGAAAGAAATATCCTTATCCTTGCCGGGGCGCGTCTGCTCTTTGCCGCCGTCGAGCCGCACATTTATGAAGCGGTTACGGCGGTTTTTGGGTGCGCTGACAAGGAGTTTATCGCAAAGGGCAAGACGGTACTTTGTGCCGGGTGGAAAGAGCTTGAACACCGTTACCGGGCAACGCTGAAAGCGAAGCCCGACCCGGAGGACGACAACGAGGTATTGGAGCTTGACGCGCCGCCTTTTACCGAGGGACAGACCTTTGACCGACCCGCCGCAAAGGTAACAGTCCATGACACAACGCCGCCGAAACCCCACAATGAAGCAACCTTACTTTCCGCTATGGAACGCGCCGGGAATGAGAACACCGACCCGGACACGGAACGCCGCGGGCTCGGTACACCCGCCACCCGCGCCGCCGTTATTGAAAAGTTAGTAAAATCCGGCTTTGTTCAGCGCAAAGGTAAGCAGCTAATTCCCACCAAAGACGGGAGCAATCTTGTTTATGTGCTGCCGGATAGCCTGACCTCTCCGCAGCTTACCGCCGAGTGGGAAAATTCCTTGACGCAGATTGCAAAGGGAGCCGCCGACCCGGACAGTTTTATGCGCGGCATTGAAGAAATGGCGCGGGAACTTGTGAAAGCCTATCCGTCCCTTTCCGATACGGACAAGGAGCGTTTCAAGAATGAAAAGCCCGTTATCGGCAAATGCCCCCGTTGCGGCGGCAATGTCTATGAGGGCAAGAAAAATTACTACTGCGAAAACAAGGATTGCGCCTTTGTCATGTGGAAAAATGACCGCTTCTTTGAGGAACGAAAAACCGCCTTTACGCCGAAGATTGCCGCCGAGCTTTTGAAAAACGGCAGGGTGAAAGTGAAAAAGCTGTATTCTCCAAAAACAGGCAAAACCTATGACGGAACGGTGCTTTTAGCCGACACAGGCGGGAAATATGTCAACTACCGCATTACAATTCAGAGGGACAAAGAACTTTCGTAGCAAGCATAGGAAAGGGGTACCCTTTCCGTCAAATCCCCGCCTTTTCTCACAGAGAACGGCGGGAATTTTGCTTGTTGGGAAGTTTCCCAAACCCTCTATGAAACCGAAACGAAAGGAGCTAATGTATGAACGAACAATTTTCAGTCTTAATAGACAGCCGCACCCGTTTTGATACGGGCGAAACAGGTGGCGTGTGGCTTTCCATGCCTGCCACAGCGGAGCAGATTCACGACGTTATGGGGCGCGTCGGTATTACCGCAGACAACCCGCAGGATTTTTTTATCAATGGCTTTGCCAATACCGAGGATTGCCCTTTTGATGTGCCACTTGCCGTTATCCAAAGCGGCAGTATAGACGAACTGAACTACTTAGGCAAGCTGCTTGAAATGCAGCGCGACGAGGATAAGGAAAAATTTGCGGCGGCGGTCACGCATGGCGAGTATGCCGGAAATCTCAAAGACCTTATCAACCTTGCACAAAATCTTGATTGCTATTGGATTTATCCCACCGTCCAAAGCGAGGAAGATTACGGCTATTACCTTATTGACGAGCTGGACGGCTTGGAGCTGCCCGAAGAAGCAAAAAAGTATCTCATGTATGAAGAATATGGGCGCGACGCTACTATCAATGAGGGCGGCAGATTTACCGAGCAGGGCTATATTTATAACAACAAAAACACCTTTACGGAGTGGTACGACGGACGCGACGTGCCGGAAGAATACCGTATTATGAGTTTCCCACGGGCAGAACGCAGCAACCCGGCAAAAGAGGATTTTGACGCTATGGCGGCAACGCTGCCCGCCGAGCTGCGCCCGGTCATGCCGATAATCCTTACTTCTGAAAATCCGGCCGACAAAATGAAAGAGATAACCGACCGCTTGGAGCAGGGTATCGCAGGCGTGTTTGAGAGTGAACGGTACGTCGAATATCTGCGTACCATGTCAAAATTTCATAATTACAGCTTCAACAATACGCTGCTTATCGCCATGCAGGGCGGCAATCTTGTAAAAGGATTCAGACAATGGGAAAAGGAATTTGACCGCCATGTGAAACCCGGTGAAAAGGCAATCAAAATACTTGCGCCCGCGCCCTTCACCGTTAAAAAGCAAATGGAAAAAATCGACCCCGAAACGCGCAAGCCCGTTATTGATAAGGACGGGAAGCCCGTGACCGAAGAACAGGAAATCAAAATCCCTGCGTTTAAGGTGGTATCTGTTTTTGATGTATCACAAACAGAGGGTAAAGAATTGTCCGATATTTCCGTTAATGAGCTGATGGGCGACGTGAAGCAATACAAAGACTTTTTCGCGGCTCTTGAAAAAACTTCTCCCTTTGACATTACCTTTGAGAGTATGGACGACAGCACCAAAGGCCGCTGCAATTATGAAGAACGCCGCATTGTAATCAATGAGGGCATGAGTGAATTACAGAACATCAAAACCGCCATTCACGAAATCGCCCATGCAACCCTACATGACACCGACCGGGACGCGCCGGAACGTCCAGACCGTCGTACCCGCGAGGTACAAGCGGAAAGCGTCGCTTATACCGTATGCCAGTATTACGGGCTTGATACGTCGGACTACTCTTTCGGATATGTTGCCGGGTGGAGCAGCGGGCGTGAGCTTGCGGAACTGAAAAGCTCTCTTGAAACAATCCGCAGTACCGCCGCGACGCTGATTGACACCATTGACGGGCATTTTGCGGAAATCCAAAAGGAGCAGCATATGGAACAAGCAATGTCGGAAAAATCCGAGGAACAGGAGCAAAAAATTACACCGGAGCCGCCACAGACCGGACAGCCCCAAAACAAGGTTGAACAACGCAGCGATGAGCCGCAACCTGCGGCGGAGCAACAAACACAGCCCGTCGTTCAGTTTTACTCTATCAACGAAACAGCCGCCCGCCGCGCAAAAGACGCAAACAGCTTTTATGATTATAAACCGGGCAGCGCAACGGCTGAATACCGGCAGTATGTAGAGGAAGTCGCCGCGCTTGCAGAACGGCAGAAAAAGCGAGTTGACCCTATATACCATGAGAAAATCGACAGCTTGCTTGATACCTATTCCCGGAAACTTGCAGCAAACATGAATAGCCGATTTTCTATTGACGCCCGCGTTCCCTCTATCCTGATTGCGGGGGGCAGTAATTTCCCCGTTAGACAGAAAGAAAAACAGAACGCCGCCCGTGATAGAAATTGGGGTGAATGGCAGGAAATACAGGGATTGCTTGACAAAATCCGCAGTACGGGCATGGGCGGTATCAGCGCGGACGACCCGCAAGCCGTTCAGAAGTTGGAAAGCAAACTTGTGGGCTTGGAGCAATCACAGGAAACCATGAAAGCCGTAAACGCCTATTACCGCAAGAACAAAACCCTTGACGGCTGCCCTCATTTGTCGCCGGAAAACATTGAAAAACTGAAAGCGAGTATGGCGCAAGGTTATCATCTTGAGGGCAAGCCCTATCCTACATGGGCGTTATCAAATAACAGCGCAGAGATACGACGCTTGAAAAACCGTATAAAGGATTTATCGCAGAAACAGACCGTCGGCTATGTTGGTTGGGAGTTTGCGGGCGGTAAGGTAGAAGCCAATACCGAAGTCAACCGTCTGCAAATCTTTTTTGAGGAAAAGCCGGGCGAAGCGACGCGGACAGAGCTTAAAAACAACGGTTTTCGTTGGTCACCCAACGCCGAAGCATGGCAGCGGCAGCTTACCGATAATGCCTATTTTGCTGCAAATTATATAAAAGCCATTCAGCCCCTCACCGGGGAAAAGCCTACGGAATTACAGAGAGCGCATATCCGGGCAGAAAAGGCAAAACCGCAGGAACCGCCGCAAGCACAGCAGCAAACCGACGACGTTGAACAGCCGACGCAGGAAGCCGAGCAGGACAAAGATACTTATTCCATTTATCAGTTAAAGCATGGCGACGAAACGCGGAATTTGCGCTTTGAGCCTTATGACCGTCTGCAAGCGGCGGGAAACATGGTTGACCCGGCGAACTATGACCTTATCTATTCCGCGCCCCTTACACAGGGAACTTCCCTTGAAGATATTTATATCCGTTTCAATATCGACCACCCGAAAGATTTTAAGGGACATAGTCTTTCCGTTTCCGACGTGGTGGTGCTTTATCAGAACGGGCAGGACGCCGCCCATTATGTTGACAGTTTCGGCTATCGGCAAGTACCAGAGTTTTTGCAAGAGCGGCAAAAAGAACTGACCCCGGACGAATTTTTGACCGGGGAGAAAATCACAACACCGCGCGGCAGCTTCCGCTTAACCTCTATGAGCATGGAACAAATGAAAGAAGCCGGGTATGGCATTCATCACAATTCGGAGGACGGAAAATATTACATCATGGGGAATGGCACACGGGCTTTTGCCGTAGCGGTTGAGCAGCCCCAAAATTATTTGAAGCATATTGAGGATACCGTAGAGCAGAACGACAACAATTTTGACGGGATTATCAACAACACACCGCAGACGCCCACCGTAGGAGAATTGGAGCAGAAAGCAAAAGCGGGTGAACCTATTTCCCTTATTGACCTTGCAAATGCAATCAAAGCCGATAAGGAGCGCGTCGGCAAGCCGGAAGAAAAGCCCTCTATCCGGGCGCAGCTAAAAGCTTATAAGGAACGGGCAGCACAGAAGAAAACCGCAAAACAGAAAAATCACGATTTGGAGGTATGAGCATGAAAAAATTTACCGTTGAGGAAACAAACCTTTTGAGCATTTACATGACAGGGAGCAGACAGGGGGTTATTGTAAGTATGAAAGCCGCCTTGCCCTTTATGGACGGGAAAATGCAGGACTTTGCCACCCGTACCCTTGCGAAAGTGGAAAGCATGACCGAAATGGAGTTTGCGAAATGTGTTTTTTTCGCTGCCGACGAGGTATGAGCAAAATAAAACGGCTGACGCCGCCCCAAAGCAGACGGGTAAACGCCCTTGTGAAAAAAGAGTGCTGCAACTGCTTTGGCGGGAATTGTATATTGCTTGACGACGGGGACGAGCATATATGTCCGCAGCTTATTTCATATTCCCTGCTTTGCAAATGGTTTCGCGACGGCGTTCTGCCCCTTGATAAAGTATTATATACAGAGCTTTACGCCGCCGAGGACAAACGGCGGTGCCTGGTGTGCGGCGCGCCCTTTGCGTCAAGCTCAAACAACGTGAAATATTGCCCAAATTGCCGCAAACGAATTACCAACAGGCAAGCAGCCAAGCGCATGAGAAAAAGACGCACCCTTGTTACGCAATAGGGGCGAAATAAGTCTTATATCATGCGGTGTTTTCAGCTTGTTTTTCATAGAGTGAGGTGTTTATACCTAACCCCTCAAAAACGACGTTCTACTCCGTAACTGATATTTAAAACTGCACCCATAAAAACAACGGGGCGCGGTGGCCATGAATTGGCTGCCGCGCCCCGTTGTTTTTTATTTAGATTGTTCATTCGCAAATATTCTATCAAATAGAGATAATCCATTTTCAATATTACTGCTCAAAACACTCTTCTCATGTAAATCTAAAAGATATTTTACATAAGTCTTATTTTCCTCAACATCAAAAATCAGGGTATCATCTATCCCTAAAAGTTGCTTTAGATTTTCGTTATAGGTCTTGTCAAATATATATTCGTCCTCGTGTTCAAGCAAAAAAAATATTATTCGAATAGCCATTACCCTGTCATTATCTTCATAGTCAACAAGTCTTGCGAAATCGTGGGGCGGTTGTTTATATGTATAAAGCGCTTTTCTCAATTCATCAACTAATACTTTGGTTTTTCTAAGAGATAACACAATCGTTTTTACAAGCTGTTCTAATTTTTGCGAATATACTTTATGATACTGTTTTATCGCTTCTCGTGCAGGCATAGAAATAAAATTTGATTTTCCCATTGTTCCAAATACCGTTCGAGATTGATCGCCATCTAAATTATATAAATAGAGATTGTAGCAGTTGCAAATATCTGTATTCGGAAAACCCGTATTACAAATTCGGATTTTATAATAAATAATACCCCAAAAATTATATATCACATATCGACACCCATTTGTATCAACATATTCAAACAAACCATGACTACCCAAATGACAAATATCTTTTAGAGCATAATCAAGATTTCCATCAACAACAATTTCAACAACATCCTTTATTGGTTGCTCCATTAAAATACTATCTACAATCTCTTTATAACATTCTGGAACAAACTCATTTATCTCATTAACGGCACAAAACCATTCGTATGCGATTTTAGCAACAGTATGTAGCATTTCATCAGAAGCAAATAATTCCTCTATTGAAAATGTAACACTCACAACTACGTCGCTCATATCCAATAGTTTTATTTCTTCTGTAACAACATCTTTTTTTTGTTTGAGCTTTTCAATGTTGCCTACCAAAACTTTTTTTCCGTTTTCTTCTGTTGGAAATAACCGTTTTTTATCCTCATAAATTGACTTTCTTCCACTGACTGAAATGTTGGGAATAGTTATTCCGTCTATGATAACATTAGCCTTATATTTTATTTCAGCACCTTTTCTATCCGATAATCCTAATGAACTTCTAAAAAAGTCGAGGTTTGAAATTGCTCTTTTTTCAAAGTTGTCATTTGTAAAAGCATTGTGTTTATGACAAACAAATCTTCTCGTTAATTTAGTGCCAGTTAAAGCATATGAAATAATATCTGAAACTGATAAATCTTCTGAATTACAGTATATACATTTGCACATTTCAAACCTCCCATGTACCTAAAATTCTTTGACTTTGCGGACAAATCAACAGTATAAATCATCATATGCTTATCAATATTTTTTTCTCTTAAATTAATCTGGTATTATTTGAGCCAAATCGTCCTCAACATCAAGACCATACGCTTTTGCAATTTGTCCAATCATAACACCAAATACGCCGCGCAACTCACCAACGGCCGACGTAAAAATCCAGTTATCAATGTTTCCACTTTCACAAGCGTAACAACGAAACTTCTTGCTATCAGGGCATTTACTTAGAAACTTATTACAAGCATTTCGCATTGCTCGTACATAGGAATTAAGCTCACCCTTTTCGTCGATTTGCTGTAATTCAGAAGTCAAATAGTTTTTAATCTCTGTTACAGAAGTAATACAGGGACAAACCGACTCGTACTCATACGCGGAGTACAGAACGCGGCGCGGTTCGAGAAAAACAATTATTCTTCTGGCGATACTTCTTTCTGTATCAACAGGGTTCCATGAAATTCCGAAAACGGGACAGCTAATGCCTGTTAATCTGTTTAATAATTCTGAAAATCTCATATGTATATCCTCATTCTTCTAATTTAATTTCAATCGTATTGCCTTTGCCTATCGTCAACAATCGGTACACAGTCAAGGGTATGTACCAAACAGCGCAAATAAGCCGCCATATTAGAATGACGCCGCCAATGATACCGCCCAAAATGAAGTTGAGGGCGATAATTCCCACCGTACCGCCTAAGTCATACCCATGCGGCACAAGCCATACGAACATACGGCGAATACCGAACGGAATACCGCAGCACAGCCACACATAAAAGTAATTCGTTTCGCCGTTATTGGTAAATATCGATTTGAACATGAAGAATAAAAACAATGCAATAACGACGGGTAAAACTGTTTTCTTAAAAAAATCTTTCCATATCTTCCCGCGTGTCATATCGTCACCCCTTTTCTAACAGAAATTGCGGGATAGCTTCTATGAGCTTCAGCGCAAGAGCTTGCCGCATATCCTCGTCAATTTCCTTTTTTACGCTTCCGTTCGGCCGCTTTTTTTCAACCGTGGCGAGCTTATCTAATTCGCAGGAATAACAGTCAAGCACCTTTCCAATCGCCCATTTTTCACCCGCAACGGCGGCTTGGATTGTACCGTAATCCGGCATATTACTTTCTGTCATTCTGGAAACTCCTGTCTTTGTTGGATAACTATATTTTACCACTTTTTTTATTATATTTCTACCATAAAACGGGCCTTATCCCCGTTCTGTTTCCTTTCCTTTTTCCGGCTGTCTGTCCTGCCGCAAAATACTGTCTATGTTCCGTTTGATAACTTCATACTCCTTGACCTGTTTTTTCAGTTTGCCATAATTAGCGTATAGGGCTTCTTTCTGCTCTCGGAGTTTTGCATATTCCGTTTGTAGGGCGGCAACATTGGGCAGCTTGCCGCCGATCTGCGCCGCTCGTAATGCTTTGGCTACGGCTTCATACAGGATAATATTACTCTCATGCTCTGCGCGATATTTTTCTTTGTTTTTTGCTTTACGGTATGCGTCATAGGCGGGCTTTGTCTTTTGGTAGGTAGTGATATTCTTAATCAGCACCGCCATGTCCGCAAGCCGGGTTTCGACGGCCTTTAATGCGTCAGCGGCCTGTTCGTTCTCTGCCGCAATTTCCGCAATTTTGGCGGTCAAGTCTGCATATTGCTCTATACGATTTTCTGTTAGGAAATTCATGGTCTTAGCAGCCTGTTTCAGATTGTGGATTTTCGCCCATTGCTCATAACCCCGGCTCTCCTGAACCTTGATACTGTTTTCAATATCTATCAGCAGGGAAATGCCCTTTTTCTCTGTCCGTGGAGCTTTGGTGGTGCGGGTACGTCTGCCCTTGATACGTTCTGTTAGGGCTTCCTCTGTATAGTCTGCACCGAGGGTTTTCAAACGTGTAAACCGTTCCTGTCCGGGTGCGCGGCATGATATATATTTTCCCTGCTTAATTTCATAACCCGCCGCTTCCAAACGGCTCAATAATTCTTCAAAATCGGACACTTGGGGGATAAGGGTATCAACCGCAATTTTCAGCTTTCCTTTCCAACTCGTACCCGTCTTTTCTGCTTGGTACTCCGCATAGCTTTTTCCCTTGCTTCCTTTGCCCGGAACGACAACAGATAAGTTATGTTCCCGGCACAGCTTGTCGCTCATGTTCCGTATGCCGTAATAGGTGCGTTTGTTGGAATTGTATTTGCGGTGGTCTACGAAATTGACCGCGCAGAAAATGATGTGATTATGGACGTGACCCTTGTCAATATGCGTCGTCAAAACATACTCATGCTGTCCTTTGGTAACAGCGTCGGCAAGCTGCCGTCCGATTTCATGGGCGGTCTGATAATCCACTTCCCCTGGTTCAAAGGCTTGTATCAAATGGTGGGCGAGGTTGTTCCCTTTATCCAATGCTTGCGAAAGGGTAAATCCGAACTCAATGTCTGCCGTTTCAAAGGAACAGCCGAAAGAGGAAACAAGCATTTTTCCGTCTGTCTTGTCCGGGTTTTGGATATAGTCAAGGGCTTTGCTTAACGTTCTTTTAATAGGTTTAATCTTTGTAACCGCCATATCTCGTTAAGCACCCCCTTGATTTCCTCTATGTCCTCTTGGTATGCGCTGCCCGTCGCATTAACGCGCTTTGCTATCTGATTGACATTGACCCCGATTTTCTGTATCTCTGCTGTCATTGCCTTTATGTCGCTATGGTCTATCTGAATGATATACCCGTCGATTGCCATTTTCCGCAGATACGCCGCCATATTGCGGGTGGGTATGAGCTTCATTTTTTCCTCTATCAATGTGCGTTCTTCTTCCGTCACACGAAACTTGATTTGCACTGTCCTTTTTCGTCCGTTCATACGCCGCCGCTCCTTTCCGTTTTTAGAGGGTTTGGGATACTTCCCAACAAGCATTTTGCAGGGCAAAATACGGAAGCGGGTACCCGCTTCCTATGCTTGCTAAGAAACTTTCCTTTCACTACCTACAACAACTGAAAGTGCAAATTTGCCAAACGAGCGCAAAAGAAAAACGCTGCGAACCGTATCGGCTGCAACGCTTCTCAATCCTATTCAGTTGTGTTGTAGACGTTTATTCGTCCTCTGTTTCGACTTCCTTAATCTCTTTCGCCGTAGCGGTAACTATCCGCAATCCCTTGTCGCTCATATCGTCAAGCAGGCTTTCAAGCTGTCTGCGCTGCGTGGATTTGTCCATTTCCTTGTCTGGAAAAAAGAATTGGTCTACCGATATGTCCAAAAGGATAACAAGCTCATAAAAGATTTGCAGGCTTGGGTGCTGTCCGCTATTCTCAATGGACGCAATGTATCGAGGGGCAATGTGCATTTGGTCTGCTAATTGGTTTCTCGATATTCCTTTTGCATTTCGTGCTGCTTTTATGGCTTGACCGAAAGCCTTAAAATCGTATTTCTTGACTTCTCGCTTCATAATATTTCACCCTACTACATTTTACTGTTCACCTTTTCTTTTAGATATGAGTACACATATCATATGATTGATTGTAATAGAGCATAAATTTGAACAACAAAAATACCGGGCAATTTTAACTGCCCGGTAAAAGATTAGATTAGGGAAATACTATATTTTCTTTGAATAACGTATTTCTACTAATGGTTTACCTATATTTATTTCTTGTTCAAAACCGTCAAAATAAAAACCATTTTTTTCATAGAAACTGCGTGCACGAAAGTTGTCTTTTAATACCCATATTTTGACTTGAGTATATCCCAGTAATTTTAGCCGCTCTACACAAAATTGCAATCCCTTATGTGTAGCAGAGGTTCCCCAAAACTCAGGATGAAAGTATATTGAATAAATCTCACCTATATAGTCAGGAGCATTTTCTTCATGGCTCTTATTTAATGATGCTATCCCCGCAGGACGTCCATCAACCCTAAATAGATAGTATTCTTCGGGGCGTGTAGAAATAGCGTCAGCAAATATTTCTGCTCTTTTTTCCGGAGTAAAACTATCTACTATTTCATCTGCTATAATCCCTCTATATGCTTTTTGCCATGATTGTGAATGAACAAAGCCCATTTCAATAGCGTTGTCCTTAGTTGCACGAATAACTTGAAAGTCCATATAAAACACCGCCTTATTTCTGTTGACATTTTAGTGCGAATGTCGTACTATAATAGTACGATTATCGTACCATGTGGAGGGAATTATGTCAATAGATAAAGTAAAAGAGCTAAATGACTTATGGCATATAGTAGGTATGCGTATGAAAGCGGAGATGAATAGCGGGAAATATCCAGCTATATTGGGTGTATCAATGGTGGAATTAAGTATTCTTCAAGTTGTAGAAAATCGCCCTAACTGTATGCTAAAGGAAATTAGTAGTCAATTAGAACTTCCCAAAAGCACCTTAACAAGTGCAATAAATCGTCTTGAATCAAAGGGGTTAGTTAAAAGAAATCTATGCAAAGAGGATAAGCGAGCCTACAATTTAGAATTAACGGAAGTAGGTTTGCAAGCTCAACATGAACATCGCAACATCGAATATGCAATTTTCGAGGATATGTTGCAAAAATTAGACATGGAAGAAAAAAATATATTTATACGCATGTTATCCAAAGCTGTAAGTAGCAAAAGAAATGAAAATGAGAATTATTGAGGTACAGACATGGAGCAAAGTAGATGGTTATTATGTCCTGTCTGCAAAAATAAAACTCGCATTAGGATACGTGGAGACACAATACTTGAAAACTTCCCGCTATTCTGTCCAAAGTGCAAACAGGAAACGCTAATCAATGTACGACAACTAAATATGTCAGTTATCAAAGAGCCAGACGCTAAGACGCAGAGCCAATAACCGTGAATGGAAATCGCAGTTGTCGGCTCTTTCTTTTATTGTGACTGTATCGTGCTACGCGGCAGCAAATACAAGACCGTTGTTTGGCGGTAATGTAGTACATATCCGTTCGATGGCGGTTTTGAAATAAATCAAAGCCGCCGTTTTCTTTTCAAAAAATTAGATAGCGGAGGGTGTATTAAATTTGCCCTTTTTTAAGAACACGGCGGCAAAAGGAGGATGCCGCCGTGTTTATTTGCCTTCTACATAATTTGATACCATTCTACTTGTCAAAAAAAGTCTTTATCCACTAACGGGATATTCTAACCATCAACATGAACACACACATCACCATATAAATGCCAATAATTCCCTTTTGCTCGGTCGCTTTATGCAGCCGAGCTTTTTTGCGTTTTTCTCAAAAGTTTTTTTGAAAAAACAGCCAACATTTCCGGCATTTCCAAAATGCCCGGTGTTGAGGGTTTACGAAAGGGGAAATCATCACCCGCTTTCGCGGTTGCGAAAGGAGGTGAGTACCATGAATGAACCTGTTCGTACCCAATGGCAAATCCGTTGCGCCTTTAACGGCTATTGCAAACGGGCGTTGAAAAACGAAGCAGTCAACGCCCACAGGGACACGAAGCGGCAGCAGCTACGCGAAGTGACTTTTTCTGACCTGTCCGCACAGGAGGAAAATCAGCTTTTCACCTATGACCGCTATTTTGCGGATGATGAAGCTGAACAATCCTTTTGCGTGGCGGGAAAGGAAATCACCGCAAAGCTGCTTGCCGAAGCCCTGTACAGCTTGCCGGAAGAAAAACGCAACGCCGTCTTACTGTATTACTTCTTTGAAATGAGCGACGCGGAAATTGCAAAGTTGCACGCAATTCCGCGCAGCACCGTACAGTACAGACGGACAAGCTCTTTTGAGCTTCTAAAACGCTATTTGGAGGAACGCGCCTATGATTGAAATGATTGGTAACACCGAAAACGACGAACGCGGCTTGTTACCCTACCCGGTAATCATAGCTGCAACAAAGGGCGACCCGGAAGCTATGAAGATTGTCGTACAGCATTACGAAAGCTACATAGCCACTTTGTCTATGCGGAAGCTCCGCGACGAACGCGGCAATATCTATTACGGCATAGACGAGGACATACGCGACCGCTTGCGGTCAAAGCTGATGCGGGCTGTCCTTTCATTCAAGGTTTGAGTTAAGCAAGCTGCGCCCCCTTTCCGCAGAGTGTAAAACCTCACCTTGCTTTTGCTCTTTGACAAAGAAAGCGACGGAAGAAAATGCCGACGCAGTATAAGGCAAATCGGATACGTTCTTTTTGTGCCGAGCCATAGGTTGGGTGCGCCATGACCTCTATTCCAGAGAGAGCGAACAACACCACAATTCAAAGCAAGTGTAGCGGCTTGCGGGCGACGACGTGCAAAAAGGTACAATGATACTCCCTTATAGCCATAGTCCGAGCGTTCAAAGCGTCGCAGGCAATGAATAGGGCTGCATGAGAACCATGCAGGGGTGAAATTCCCGTGAGGTTTTGCTAAAACCGTCCGATTAAAGCCTCTTTATAAATGCAACCTTTTAGCCAATTTTATGAAAGGGGGTATTTCTATGGCGAAAAAGGAAAATCAACCGCAATTACTTCCTATGCTGAAAACGGTGGAACAAATGAGCCGGATTAGCGGTATAGGTGAAAATAAATTGCGTGAGCTTATGGATAGCGGAGAACTGGAGTATATCCAAAATGGCAATCGCCGCCTGATTGCTGACGCTGCTATTTGGAATTGGTACGAAAGAGCAAAACGACCCGTTAATCCCCCTGTTGCAAAGGAGGGGTAAGCTATGGCAGTATCAGCAAGAAAAGTACAAAATAAACGTGATGGCAACGGCGTATTGACGGGCAAGCCCGGTACAGTCTACGACGTAAATATAAAATACAATTCGCCGGAGGGGAAAAAGACCTATTCCAAAAAGGGGTTTGCCACGAAAAAAGAAGCGACACAGCATGAAGCGGAAATGAAAACGAAACTTGCAAACCCTGTATATACTCCTATCGTTGCTTCACAAGGCAAGCAGACTGTAAAAGAATACTTGGAAGAATGGGTAGAAAATCACGGCAAGGCAAATTTGCGTCCGAGTACCTTTGCAGGATATAAAAGCCACATCAAAAACCATATCCTGCCGTATATCGGCCATGTGCAGCTTAATCAACTCACTCCGGCCATGCTTGACCATATGTTTCAGCAGCTTTTTGACAAAGGGCTATCTCATAGTACCGTCCGTTATGCACAGCGTATTTTAAGTGTATCAATGGAACACGCACGGAAGTATCACTATATCGAACATAATCCTGCCCGCGATATTATTACAAAGTTTGGAAAGCAAGGGAAAACGCCCGACCCGTACACCATAGAACAAATGCAAAAATTTATGAGTAATGTAGTTGGTACGGAATGGGAAATGCCTGTTGTGCTGGCAGGAATGTATGGTCTGCGTATGAGTGAGATTATCGGACTGCGGACAACTAACATTGACCTCGACAAAATGCAGTTTGGCGTTGTCGAGCAAATGCCTTTCCAAGTACCGCCCGGTACGAAAATCATAACAGAAATGGCACCGACCAAATCCAACGACCGTATTTTGCCTATTACAGAAGAAACGCTGCCGTATTTCCTGCGGCAGTTTGATTTGCTTTATAGGCAAAAGGATTTGATTACTGCGGGCGGCGGGGAATACTATGACAACAAATTGTTTATCGCAAAGCCGGACGGTTCTCCGTACCGACGTGATAGAATGTCAGCTAACTTCGGTCAGCTTATCCGTCACCTTGAAATGCCGCACATTCGTTTCCACGATTTAAGACACACGGCAGCGACCAATATGCACCAGCTAACAGGCGATTTCTACACGGTAGGCGAGATATTGGGGCATACGCTGAAAGGTATCGGTATGTCGCTTGGTATTTCTACCAACCTTGAAGCTGTTACAGCACAGTATGTTGATGTGCGGATTGAGCGTAAGAAAACGGTACTAGAAACTTACCATAAGGCATTACAGCCACGAAAGCCCAACACAGGAAAAGAAAAAAGAAGTAAAGAAGCAGTTCCTAAAGAGAAAAAGAAAAGCAGCGAAATGGAGCTATGACAGATGTATCTTTTTATAGCTCCACGCTGCTTTTTATATGTTTTTAGGAGTTCCGGGCACCATTAGGGCACCACGGCATACATTTTCCGTGTATAGAGTGTATAACGGAAAACGAGCCGGGCACCACAAATCAGAGCACCACCGGCACCATTTTAGCCGTTATAAGCCAAACCGGGCACCAGAAAAAGGCATAAGAAAACCCGCGTAAACCCTTGATTTACGCGGGATTGTTGTTGGCGGAAGCGGTGGGATTCGAACCCACGAGCCCTTGCGGACTACCGCATTTCGAGTGCGGCTCGTTATGACCACTTCGATACGCTTCCATTTAATAATTATTCAGTTTTTGGAGCAAGTAACATGATTTCGAGTCAGGCCCGTTATGACCACTTCGATACGCTTCCATATAAAAATTTATCCAAAGACAGGAATTAGCTGATACCCTATCTTCTATTTCTAAAAAATTCTTTTAACATATTACTACACTCGTCATTATATAGCCTTTGAATATCTACCCAATGATTCAGAAAGTTATTTTGCAATATATTAACTACGGAGCCACAAGCACCCATAATAGGATCAAATGTTCCTATAAATAGCTTATTTATCCTACACTGCATTATAGCTCCTGCACACATAGGACAAGGCTCTAATGTAACATACATACTGCAATCTTTTAATCTCCAATTTTTAAGTACTTTTGAAGCATTTCTTATAGCAAGTATTTCAGCATGGGCAGTACTATCTTTCAATGTTTCTTTTAAATTATGATATCTTGATATTATCTTATTATTTTTCACTATAACAGCCCCTACTGGAACTTCCCCTAACTCTAATGCTACTTTAGCCTCTTTTATGGCTTCAAGTATAAAATTATCCATAAATACCTCAAAAATAAATTATTCTGTGTTTAACAATTCAAACTCAATAAAAATACTTTTTTAATAAACAAACATATAAATTGCCAATAATAAATAAAATATAAAATAAGGGTATACTAGAAATAAATATATATCATAAAATAAATATCTTGTAAATAATACATTTACAAGACCTATGGTGCGCCCGAGAGGAATCGAACCCCCGGCACGCGGTTTAGGAAACCGCTGCTCTATCCTACTGAGCTACGAGCGCATACTTATGTAAAATTGCTACTTTAATATTTTAATATAGTTTATAATAATTGTCAATTTGTTTTTACCTTTTATGATGATACCTATAAAAATGTATATATCCGTCCACAAAATTAAAAATTATTTTACAAGGAGGTTCATTATGATTAATGAATTAAAAAATTTATTTTTAGCAGGAATAGGCTCTGCTGCATATACTTATGAAAAGGCATTAAAACTAATTCAAGAAATGGTTCAAAAAGGAAAGATAACGGTGGATGAAGGAAAGCAGTTATCAGAAGAACTAAAGAAAACTGCCCTAGCTAAAAAGGAACAAATAAAACCTTTAACTAAAAATGAACTCACATCCATATTAGCTAGTATGAACTTTGCCACTAAAGATGACATATCATCTTTAAATGAACGATTGACTAAACTTGAAAGTAAAACAGATAATGATGACTAAAGCCTTTATGGCTTTAGTTATCCAATATATTTATGAATAAAAAATCTTCAAAGAGATTTAAAGAAATACTAAAAGTACTAACTAAATATGGTTTTAAATTTTTAATAGATACTAAAAATTCTAGGAATAAAAAATCCCCTGAAAATCTTAGAAAAGCATTTGAAACTTTAGGACCTACATTCATAAAGATAGGTCAAATACTGAGTTCACGGCCGGATATATTACCCCTAAAATATATTGAAGAACTTTCAAAACTTCAAGATGAAGTACTTCCTGAAAAGTATGAACACATAGACAAAGTATTTTTTAATGAGTTCAACAAAAATATAAAAGATTGTTTTTTGTATTTTGAAGAAACTCCCTTAGCTTCTGGCTCTATAGCCCAAGTACATAATGCCACTTTAAAAGATGGAAGAAAAGTTATTGTAAAGATACAAAGACCTGGAATAAAAGAAAAAATGGAAACTGATATATCTTTATTATATAAAATTATAAAACTTAGCAGAAATAAATTTAAAAATGTTTTAATAGATCCTGAAGAAGCTTTAGATGAATTACTATTCTCCACTAAACGGGAACTAAATTTTAAATTAGAATGTGAAAATATGATAAAATTTAAAGAACTAAACAAAAATATTAATTTTTGTTATACCCCTTATGTAGTAAAAGAACTCTCTGGAATTAAAGTATTAACAATGGAAAAAATTCATGGATTTAAAATAAATGATATGGCTAAATTGAAAAAGAAGAATTATGATCTACAGGATTTAGGTGAAAAGCTTGCCCTATTTTTCTTCAAGCAGGTATTCACTGATGGATTTTTTCACGGAGATCCCCATGCTGGCAATTTAATGATACTTAACACTAAAATATGTTTTATAGACTTTGGGATAATGGGTATAATTTCACCTGAACTTAAGTTACTTTTGAACCAAATTATTATAGCCATAGTACAAAAAGATACAGATATGCTTGTATCTTCAATTATATCCTTAGGCGTAAAAAAAGAGCTTATAGATAGAAATAAACTATATGAAGATATAGAAATGTTTTTAGTAAATTACTTATCTACATCACTTAAAAACATAAAAATTTCAGTATTAATGACAGAAATTTTCAAGTGTGCAAAAAATAATAAGATAGTTTTGCCTAAAAATTTGATATTATTAGTAAAGAGCCTAATTATAATAGAGGGTTTGATAACTGAAATTTCACCTGAAATCAACATTTTAGACATAGCCATACCTTTTTTAAAACAAAATAATAAATTTTATTACTTTGAAGGTATAAATTTAGAGGATATACTTATAAACTCTTATAATTTTACTAAAAATTTTTCAAAGCTTCCAATGAAAACAGTAGAATTAATAGATGGTATACTCAATGGAAGAGCTAAAATTCAGCTAAAATTTAATAAAATTGACGATTCTATAAATCAATTAAATAGAATGGTAAATAGACTGTCAATTTCCCTCATAGTATGTTCTATGATTATAAGTTCCTCTTTAATATTAAATCTGAATATAGGTCCTAAAATTTACAATATACCTTTAATCGGTATTATAGATTTCATGCTTTTTATATTTATTGGTATTACACTTATAATTTCTATACTAAAATCAGGTAAACTTTAAAGGAGATTAAATCACTCTCCTTTTTTTATTCCATTTAAAATATAGTTCATGAGATTTTCTATCATATCATCCAAATCCTTCTTATCTTCATTCATTAATTCATAAACGGCAACAGAACAAATAGTTCCAAATAAAGTATAAGCTAAAAAGGATGAATCACACTTTTTTATACTGCCTTTCACCATAGACTGCTCCAGGTAGTTCTGTGTATAAATTATATATGATCTTATATATTCTCTCAGTTCTATCTGCCTTATTTCCTGCCCCCATAGTTGACTCATTACTACTTTAATAAAATCTCTATTTTCATAGACTAATCCCCATTGAGCTTTACACAAAATTTTTATCTTATTTAGAGCCTTCTTTTCTTTTTTAGAATCAATTTCTATTTTTTCTATAAGTATATTCATTCTCTCTTCTATTATATATTTAAATATTTCTTCTTTACTTTTGAAATGATAATATAAAGTTCCCTTTGCTACACCAGCATCTGCAGCTATAGCATCCATAGTTGCTCCATTATATCCATTTTTTCAAAAAATCTTTATAGCAGATTCAAAAATTATCCTCTTTGTATCATTCATGAAGACCACCCCAGATTTCTATTATTAATTATCGACTGGTGAGTACAATTATATATAACTTTATTATACTTACGTTATTAAAACAACTCAACAACTTTTTAAATATTAGCTATGTAAACTATTTCTATACACTGACTATAATGTTAAAATAAACTATAAAAGATTTAAAATAAAAATCAAAATAACTCTAGAGGTAGGTAAAAATGATTAAATATTTTAATAGAAAAACAAAACAATATGAGATTGAACAAGTAGCAAGTGAGAAGTATTTAAAATGGACTTACTGTTCTCCCCTTGGAATGAAACTTTTAGAACTTGTAATTAAAAAGAAAATATTTTCTAAACTATATGGTTATTTTTGTAATAGTAAATACAGTAAAAAAAATATTTATTCTTTTATAAAAAATTTCAATATAAATATGGATGACTATGAAGAACATGCAGATGATTTTAAATGTTTCAATGATTTTTTTTCACGAACCCTTAAAAATAATGCCAGACCTATTGATATGAATAAAAAAGTTTTAATATCCCCTGGAGATGGCAGATTACAAATCTATGAAAATATAAATTTGAATAAAATTGTTCAAATCAAAGGATGTACATATAGTTTATATAATCTTATAGACAATACTCACATTGCCAAAAGATTTCATAAAGGTACCTGCTTAATACTAAGACTTTGTCCAACCGATTATCATAGATTCCACTTTATAGATCATGGAGTATGTGATCCTACTTATAAAATTAGAGGAGATTATTACTCTGTGAATCCAATTGCCTTAAGAAACATTCCTAACATTTTTTGTAGAAATAAAAGAGAGTGGAGCATTTTTCATTCAAAAAATTTTGGAGATATACTTTATATAGAAATAGGTGCTACCTGTGTAGGAAGTATAGTACAGACATATTTTCCGGGAAAACATGTATCAAAAGGAGATGAAAAAGGTTATTTTAAATTTGGCGGCTCTACAATTATATTATTTTTTGAGCAAAATAAAGTAAAAATTCATAAAGACTTACTAGAACAATCAAGAATTGGCTATGAAACTAAGGTACTTATGGGAGAAAGTATAGGTACCAGATATTATTAAAAATATTTATTTTCAGATGCTTTATTACAATATTCAAGAAGTGCAGTCCATAATAATATCTAATTGAATATTTTCCTCCATAATGCAAAGAATAATCATAAATTATAAAATATAATTTTTATTGGAGTGATTTTAATTGTGAAAAAATTCTTTAATTCTAACAATATTTCAACTTCAACCCCTATTTATGAACAGAAATTACCTTATAGTGAAGAAAATTTGCCTTTAAATAAATCTCTTTCAGATAATTTAAATATTTTATATAACTTATTTTCCAATTGCACCGATATAGTTTATCACGAATTTGTTATAGATACAATTAAACGCTCCTCTGTGCTTATCTTCATAAATGGCCTGGCAGATGTTAAATTAATTAATGAAAATATAATAACATCAATTATGGGTATTAAAAAAATACCACCAGAAGATTTAGCATCAAACCATATTATAGAAATAACTAAGAAACATTTTCTTCGGATTGCTAACACAAGTGAAATATCAACTATTGGAGAAGTGGTATATGCTTTATTAAATGGAAATACTGTATTTTTATTAGATGGAGACATTAAAGCCTTAAAAATCGTAACCCCAGGCTGGAAAGAAAAAAATATATCAGAGACAAATGTGGAAAAGGTACTTAGGGGATCCAATGAAGGATTTACAGCAAACATTTCCATAAACATCTCTCAGCTTAGACGAAAGATTAAATCCCATCAATTAAAGACTGAAGAATTCATAGTAGGCACACAGACACAAACAAAAATAAATATTACTTATTTACAGGGAATAGTAAATGACAATATTGTTAAAGAGGTAAGAAAAAGAATTAAAAAAATAGATGTAGATTCTATTTTGGAAAGTGGATACATAGAGGAACTAATAGAAGATACTTCCTATACATTATTTCCACAAATTCAACATAGTGAGAGACCAGATAGAGTAGCAGCTGGTATTTTAGAAGGTAGAGTAGCCGTTTTAATAGATGGTACACCTTGTGTTTTGATACTTCCTGCCACTATGATTCAATTTTTACAAGCTAGCGAAGATTATTATGAAAGATATCCAACTGCTTTATTCATTCGATTAATACGACTGATTTTTTTTGGAATTTCACTTTTACTGCCTGGGTGCTTTGTGGCAATTATTTTGTATCATAAAGAAATGATTCCCACTCCACTACTTATTGGTATTCTTGGAGCTGCACGTGGAGTTCCTTTTCCTATTCTTATTGAAGCACTAATGATGGAAATCACCTTTGAAGCATTTAGAGAAGCAGGAATACGCCTTCCTTCACCCGCTAATCAAACTGTAGGTATGGTTGGTGCAATTGTTATTGGCGAGGCAGCTGTTAGAGCTGGTATTGTCTCACCTATTACAGTTATTATTATAGCTATTACAGCAATAGCTTCTTTTAGCATACCGTCTTATGATATGGGTTATGCTATTCGTATTTTACGTTTTTGTATGATTTTTCTAGGAGGATTTTTAGGTTTATATGGGATTATGCTTGGTGTCATTCTAATTTTAATTCATCTGTCATCACTAAGATCCTTTGGTGTAAATTATCTTTCCCCTATTTCACCTCTAAACCTAAAAGAATTTAGAGATGTTATAATAAGATTTCCATGGTGGCATATGAGTCATAGACCCCATTATGCCAGTAACTTACAACGGCAAAAAAACTATTTAAAACCTGAGCCACCTGATGAAAATAAAAAAGATGAGAAGAGGCAATAAGATATGAAATATACTGTAAAGTATAAATTAATATTATTTAATATTTTCATTTTTATGTTTTCCATTTTCCTTTATGGCTGCAGCAGCGATAAAACTGAACTAAATGAAGTTTCTGTTGTAATGGGTATGGGTATTGATAAAATATCCGGTGATAGACCATTTCTTTTAACATTAGAAATTATTAATCCTAGATCTGGTAAAAGTGACAATAATACATCCGGCAAAGAAAATAAATCTATTGTAACAGTAAGCACAGGAACTTCTATTTTTGATGCAATCCAAAACTTCTCAAAGAATAATTCTGCAACTCTGGATTTTTCACATGCTAAAACAATTATTTTTTCAAGAAATTTATGTGAATCAGGAGTTTCTGAAGTAATGGACTATTTAAATAGACATCGTCAAATTCGTAGTACTAATTGGATACTTGTTGCAAATAAAACAGCCCGGGAAATTTTAGAGAGTAGACTATCTGGGGAAGATATTACTTCAAGGGGTATAACTAATATGATGAACCGATTTGAAAAGTATCCATCTATTTTACCTGTCAGTCTAAACGACTTTATTATAGAATCAAAAAAGGAATCAAGAACAAGCTTTGCCCCTGTAATTGAACTTGAAAAATCAAAAGATGATATTAATGGAAAAATTATAATTGAAAAAACAGCTATTTTTAAAAATAGCCGTTTAATTGGAATATTAACAAATGAAGAATCCAAAAATTTGTTGTGGTTAATCGATTATTCAAAAGGCCATATGGTTATGCCTCTCACTAAATCAGTAAAAAATAATGAGAATATAACTGTAGAAGTTTTAAAAAAATCTAATAAAATAATTCCTCATATGACTGAAGATGGGGTTAATATAGAAATTCAATGTACAGGAGATGCTTTTATTAAAGAAATACAAAACATTGATGTGAGCCCTGAAATAATAGAGAAAATGGAACATAATATTGAAATAGTACTAAAAAACCAGCTAAGTGAATTAATAGATAAATCACAAAAACATTTCAATGCAGATTTTGTTGGTTTTTCAACAAAAATACATAATAACATTCATTCCTTTCGCTGTGCTCAAGGCACAAAAATTAATGAAAGAGTGATTAAAATTACCAATTACTGTGAATAATATAGACAAGTATACAGGTGTACTACAGAGCACGGCGGGGTGAGTGTGATTGCACTTCACTGTAATCCGTATAATAACATGTGCCGATTACTCTTTTAAGTACAAATAAGTGTGCCCTAGGGCACGTAAGTTAATCTTTGTTTAAACAAAGACCGTTTAAAAGTATGAGTATTCAGTCAACACCTGTGTACTTTATTTTTTTATTTGTAGGTGATATAAATGTTAAAAATCGTTTATCCTATTTGTTGCGGTATTGATGTTCACAAAAAATTTGTAGTTGCAACTGTAACATCAACCAATGAGAATAACATCACTACCTATGCAACCAAACAATTCAGTACTTACTCAAAGAATCTTTTCCATTTAAAAGAGTGGTTATCTGAGCATAACTGTAAAGAAGTTTGTATGGAAAGCACCGGAAAGTACTGGATACCTATCTATAACATACTTGAAGATTCCTGTAATATTACTCTGGCTAACCCAAAGTACGTTAAAAACATTCCCGGCAAAAAAACTGATAAAAAAGATTCTCTATGGCTTGCAGACTTACATAAGCATGGATTAGTTAAAGGAAGTTTTATTCCTCCAAAGGCCATAAGAGAACTACGAGACCTTATGCGCTATCGCTTTAAACTTACAAATTTCCGTTCAAGTGAGAAAAACAGATTCCAAAATTCATTAACAGTTTCAAATATCATGATTTCAAGCGTAGTATCAGATACCTTTGGTAAATCATCATCAGCTATAATTAAATATGCCATGGAGCATCCTGATAAATTAGATATAGACTATACTCAATTTCTACACAAGAGTATGTTATCTAAGGCTGACGAAATTAAGATTGCTATGCAAGGAAGCATCTCTAAAAATCAAACAGCAAAGATGTCTGTATGCTTGAATCATTATGATTATATTAACAATTGTATTTCTCAACTTGATACTGCCATTTCATTAATTTCAAGTGAATTTAAGTCACAAATTGAGCTTATTGCTTCTGCCCCTGGGATAACTACACAATCTGCTACAACTATAATTTCTGAAATTGGAGTGGATATGTCAGTCTTTCCAGATGCTAAACATCTGTGTTCTTGGGCAGGTCTTACACCACAAAATAATGAAAGTGCTGGCAAAAAGAAAAGTGTTCGTATAAGCCGTGCCGGAGCTTATTTAAAGCCAATACTTATTCAGTGTGCTAATGCAGCAATAAAAAACAAGTCCTGCCCATACTTTAAATATCGTTATGAAAGTATAAAGAAAAGACGTGGGCACAAAAGAGCAATTATTGCTATAGCAAGAATGCTTTTAACCTGTATTTATAATATGCTTTTAAAAAATGAAGCCTTTGATAATTCTATTTATGAAAAATATCTAAAAAGAGAAAACACTTCTCGACATTTTCAACCTGATATAGATAGAATTATTTTATTTCTTCAAGCTCAAGGCTTTGAAGTAACAAAAGTAAGTCAAGAGATATCACCGAAAATAAGTTGATTTTTAATTATAAATAATATAAGTCTCTTTTTTTGACCTCATTTTAATAGGTCTTTTTGTCATGTTCAAAAACACCTGAATTTCTTTCAAGTTAATCATCCCCAAAAGTGGATTATTATGAAAAATAATTGGGATAAAATATTTCCAAATATAAATTATAAAATTACTTTTAAAATTAAAATAACTAATATAGGTATAATTAAAGATTCTGTTATATCAAATGATTAAGTATACTAACTAGTTTTAAGGTACCTTAAGGAGGAAAAAGCTAAATGACAGCAATTATAATTATTTCAATATTGCTAATATGTATACTGGAAGGAATCCCTTTAATGAAAAAAAAAATGTGGAAAGAATTATTGTCCGTGGGGTTTATATTATTAATATGCTTATTTCTCCAAATTGGTAAAAACTTAGGTATAATGACTCCAATAAATCTTATAGGAAAATTATTTGAACCCTTAGGAAAAATATTTTTTAATAAATTATAAACGGGAGATGAATAAAATATGCATGAAAAAGAAGTTATTAGTACAAATCAATTTATATGGTTACTTTTTTGTATTATTACCTCTTTTACCGGCTTGCAAGTATTATCACTATTAATCTTTCAGGCAAGAAGAGATGCCTGGTTAGCTGCAATTTTAGCCTGGTTTTTGGATGTTCTCTTAGCTGTGGTCTATGCTTATATGGGCATAAGATTTCCAGGGCAGAACATGGTGCAATACAGTATGACTATTCTTGGAAAAAAGTTGGGTAAAATTATAGGAATATTATTTCCTATTTTCTTTTTACTGGTTTCTGCTACATTACAAAGGGCATTAAGTATGATTCTTAATGTAGTATTCTTTCCTAAAACTTCAGAATTGGTATTTCTCATTGCTTCTTATATTGTAATTGGTTATGCTGTTATAAAAGGGATAGAAGTAATAGGAAGAGTGTGTGAAATTTTAGGACCGGTATATTTATTTAGTTCCATTGTACTTTTTTTATTTATTATCCCGGATATAAAAATAGATAGGCTTAAACCACAGTTTGAGGTTGGTCTATATCCAACTTTAACAGGTACTCCCATTATTTTATCTTTCATAGGAATATGTATTATCATGGGAATGTACATCCCCATTTGTAATCACCCTGAGAATGGCTTTATTGGAAAATTTATTGCTGTGAGCATAGGTACTTTCATTATTATTATATTTATTATTAGTACAATAGGAATATTTAGTTATCCACAAGCCAAAAATATGCTTAATGCTATCCTTGAAATCACAAGATTTGTCCACATTGGTGAATTTTTTGAACGTGTGGAAGCTATCTGGCTCATGATTTTTATTGGAGCGGGGATTATAGCTTCATCAAATATGATATGGGCTTTCAGTTTAGGGATATCTCAAATTATAGGATTAAGTACATATAAACCTCTTGTATTGCCGACTGTACTACTTTCTTTTGTTATCAGCATGACCTCATTTAAAAATAGCATGGAGTTAGTAGCCTTTGGTCTTTATTCATATCCTTTTATGGCTATATTGGTTGAGAGTGGATTGGAAATGTTTCTTTTTTTTACAGCACTACTTTTAAAGAAAAGAGGATAACTTAAGATATAGGTTTATCATCCTTATCTACTATATTTTTTACTTTATTTTTATATTTACTAAATAGGTGCTTTTGAAAAAGATAAGAAATTATACAACATAATAAAACTAAAAATATTCCTATAACAATAGAAATAAAATTGTTAATGCCTATATTTTCCATATTTATACTCTCCTTACTTTCAGTGATAATTAAAATATATCCGTGTTTAAATCATTTACTGGTTATTTAAGCTACTGTTAAATATAACACACCAGACTATATAAATCAAATTTTTCAAATTTATAAATAAACTTCTAATATTTCTTTAAAATTTTTATATTTAATGTATTTAACAAAATAAATTACACCTAATTTATTATATCTTATCACCCTAAAAAGTTTAGATTTTGTTTATAATTAGTTTAGATAAAATAGAGATACATATTTTAAAATATAATTAGGAAGTACTTCCCCATAAAATATAAAAAGGAGATGAAGAAATGAAACTTAAGAAAAAAACAGCTATGACCATAAGTTTTACAGTGGGAATTATGATGTTTGCCACTACTGCTATGGCTGAAGTAGCATCTAAAAGTGGTTATGATCAATTAAAAGATTCTTTAAAATATACTGCAGAAAATTGTACTAGCACCCTTTCAAACTTCACCGTAGATGCATCCTTTGTGGTAAAAGATAATGGAAATACAATAATATCAGAAAGTTTAATTAATAAGTATGATATATCTAAAAATTCAGAGGAAAGTACAAATGCCAGTATTAAAGGCTCCACTAAAACAGAAAATTATTTTTATAGAGATAAAAGTGGTTATATAACTAAAAGTCCCAATGCCAATGAAAATGTGTACTATTTAACTGAATATTCTAATGAAAAAGATAAAAATCATAGTGTATTAGAAAATCCTTTTAAGGAAGATAAGGCAGCTGATATCGAAAAAATAGCAGATGCCCTTGTAGGAAATTTAAAGGATTCTGTAACAGTTACTGAAAAGCAGGATGGGACTAAAGAGATATCTGGCTCTTTAAATAATACTCAAATTCCTACTCTTATAAATGCCCTTACATCTTTTCAGTTTAAAAGTTCCTATGGCAATACAAATAGCAGTGAAGATGTTATACCTAAACTCACAAAAAATATTTTTGTAAATGGTGTAAAAGGCAATATGACTACGGATAAAAATGGTTTAATTAAAAATATTTTGGCTTCTGGAACTTTAAATGGTACGGACAAAAATGGTGCTGAACATCAGGTTACTTTAGAAGTTTTAGTAAAAATAGAAAATATAAATTCAACTACTGTAACAAAACCTGATTTATCTAAAGAAAAAGTAATAAAAAATATAGAAAGAGATTATACTAAATTAACTAATCCTCAGAAATATGAGGGAAAATATACATCAGATATTATAGTAGAAGATGATGATAAATTTACAAAAATAGGAAAAGCTGTTGTGAACATTGAAAAAATAGATAATAAGACTATAACTGGAAGTTATTCTAAAGAGTATTTAAAAGGATATGAAAATTATGCAAATGGTAATGAAAGTATAAAATTCACTGGAACTTTAGGTGAAAACCAGGATAACTTCAGTGGTAAATTCAATGGCACAACAGAATCTAATGAAAATGTATCTGGAGATATTTATATTCAACCTAATAATGCGAGTATATATTTCAATATTAACAATTATACAAACTCAAATATAATATTAGATGGTACCTATAGAAAAGTATTAGACTAGATCCTAGGATAAAATATATATTAAAAACAATTTGCCGGAATATTACCGGCAAATTGTTTTCAGATAGATAAAACCAAATTTTAGGAGGGATTTAAATGGAAAAAGTTATTGAACTAATCAATTTATCTAAAGTATACAAAAACGGAAGAGGTATACAAAATATTAATTTAGATATATACAGAGGCCAGATTTTTGGTTTTTTAGGGCCGAACGGTGCAGGAAAAACCACTGCCATGAAAATAATGACAGGACTTGTGAAACCAGATAGAGGAGATGTTAAAATATTAGGTTACAGTATATTGGAAGAATTTGAAAAGGCTATTTATAAAGTAGGGTGTATTATAGAAAATGCAGAAGCTTATTCTTATCTAACCGCTTTTCAAAATTTAAAACAGTTTTCTAGATATTATGATAATATAGATGATGCTAAAATTGAAGAGGTTTTAAATATGGTAGGCCTTTTAAAATATAAAGATGAAAAACCTGAAAAATTTTCCCTGGGAATGAAACAAAGACTTGGAATTGCATCTTCAATTTTATGTGATCCTGAAATTATAATTTTGGATGAGCCTTTAAACGGTCTGGATGTGGAAGGGATGATTGATGTAAGAAACATAATAAAAAATTTAGCAGAAAATAAAAATACTACTTTTTTTATTTCCAGTCATCTAATACATGATATTGAATTAACTTGTACACATATTGGTGTTCTGTATAATGGAAATCTTATTAATGTAGATACTACTAAGAATATATTAAACAACTATGCTTCTTTAGAAAATTATTTTATAAGTGAGGTAGATAGAAATGACAGGAATTAAAGCAACACTAATAAATGAATTGGAAAAATTATATAAAAATAAAAAAGTTTTAATAGTAGCTATATTGTCCATAATATTTATTATACTTGGACAAGTTTTTATTTTAGTGGTAAGAAATAATTTTGGACTCAGAGGTGTTTCCAGCACAGAATTTTCCCTGCTGGTTCTTTCTGTATTTATAAACACACTGTTACCTTTGCTCATAGCTCTTATTACTATTGATAGTTTTTCTGGTGAATCTTCTCATAATACTATGAAAATATGTCTAACAAAACCTATCTCAAGATTAAAGCTTTTTATTGTAAAAATAAGTGCAATAATTATAATTATATTTATAACTTTAATGATTATAATGGTCTTTTCTATAATATCAGGACTAATATTTAATGCTAATTCTTTTACTTGGGAGAATATTATTAAAATAGTAATTTCCTACATAGTAACTTTAATACCTATGATAATCCTATGTCTTATGATTGTTTTGTTCACAAATATATTAAAAAGTGGAATAGCCGTATTTTTTCTTTCTGTACTAGTATTTATTTCATTTAAAGTACTTGCTATTTTCTTTCCATCTTATTCGGGAATTTTATTTACATCCATTATGGGGTGGCATACTCTATGGATTATGGATAATATACCGTTTATAAAAGTATTTCGTAATTTTATAATGATGTTAAGTTATATTATAATATTATTTACAACAGCTTATTATATGTTTGATAAAAAAGATTTTTGAGGTGTTAATTTATATGAACATAAAAAGACGAATGATTCTTTATAATACTTTAACAATAATAATTCCTTTTATAATCGCAAGCATAATTGCAATTATATTTGTATCAATATCTTCAAAATTTTTTGACACCAGTATAAACTATGATAAATTTAAAGAATCTGCATACATAAGGTCTGAATTATTAAATACGATAAAAGAAATATCCAAATCTAATATTAAAAATATAAAAGGTACAGAATTTGAAAAGTTTTTAAATCAAAAACTTGCACTTATAGATGGTAAGATTATAATAATAAAAAATGATGCTATTATATTTTATTCCGATAATATGGATAAAATGGATATAGAAAATTCATTAAGTGAGGCAAATAATAAATCTTCAAAAAATCTGGTAACTATAGGAACTACCTATTATTCCGTAAAATCTTTTCCTCTTCAATTTAATAATGAATTACAAGGAAAGGTAATATTTTTAACTCCTATAAGAAAAGAAACGGACGTTTTGAAAAACTTTATAATAGCTATTTTAGCTATATTTTTGATTTCGTCTATTCTAACAAGTATTCTTGTATCATATATATTTTCCAAAAAAATATTGACTCCTATAACATTGCTAAAAGAATCCATGTCAAAAATACGAAATGGAGAATTAAATTTTGAAATTGCAGAAACGGGAGATAAAGAGATAAGAGAACTTTGTACTGATTTTGAACAGATGAGGATAAAATTGAAAGATTCAATTAATGCAAAAATAAAATATGACGACAACCGAAAATTACTTGTTTCCAGTATATCTCATGATTTAAAGACTCCAATAACTTCTATAGAAGGATATGTCCAAGGGATTTTAGACGGTGTAGCTAACACTCCTGAAAAACTAGAACATTATTTGAAAACTATACATAAAAAAACAATGCAAATTAACAATATGATAGATGATCTGCTTTTATATTCTAAGTTAAATTTAAAACAGATTCCCTTCAACTACGAAAAGACAGATGTTGTGGACTATTTTAATTACTGTATTCTTGAAAGTGAACCAGAACTTAATAAATTTAACATAAAAATAAACTTACAAAGTCACTTGAAAAATTCAAAATATGTTATGATAGATAAAGAGAGATTCATGAGAGTCATATTAAATATAATTGATAATTCTAGAAAATATATGGATAAAGAAGAAGGAAAAATAATTATATTTCTCAGGGAAACTGCTTCAAGTATAATAATTGAAATAAAAGATAATGGATGTGGTATTAATGAAAATGATGTAAATAAAATATTTAATAAGTTCTATAGAGGAGATTCTTCAAGAAGCAATGCTTCAGGAAGTGGTTTAGGTCTTGCTATATCAAAACAAATTGTAGAAGGCCATAATGGTAAGATATGGGCTGTATCTAATGAACTCAAAGGAACAAGTATACTAATATCCATTGGAAAAGTTAGTTAAGAGATCTATATCAGGACAACCTTTCCTTTAATCAATATAAAAAACAAATCAAATACATAATACCAAATGTATGAAAGAGGTTATTTATGAGAAAGATTTTAATAATTGAAGATGATTTAAGCATAGCAGAACTCCAAAAGGATTATCTTGAATTAGAAGGATTCGAAGTCACTATATGCACAGAAGGAGTAAAAGGCTTAAATATCTTAAATAATAATAAATTCGACTTATTGATTCTAGATATAATGCTCCCTAAAATTAATGGCTACAGTATTTTACGCAGTATACAGGATAAAAAGGATATCCCCATACTTTTAGTTTCTGCTAAAAAAGAGGAAATTGATAAAATTAAGGGATTCACCTTAGGGGCAGATGATTATATTACAAAACCTTTTAGCCCCGGCGAACTAGTTGCAAGAGTTAAATCACATATTCAAAATTATGAAAGAATCAAAAGTAAATTTAATTTAAAACGCAATAAATTAATAATAAGAGGATTGGAAATATTGAAAGACTCCAGACAAGTCTTTGTAAATGGCAAGGAAGTAACTTTGGCCCAAAAAGAATTTGACATTTTACTATATATGGCGGAGAATCCCAACAGAGTATTCAGCAGGGAAGAATTGTTTGAAAAAATATGGGGCCTTGGCTCCATAGGTGATAATGCCACTGTTACAGTACATATAAGAAGAATACGTGAGAAGATAGAACTTCATGCCTCTAAGCCCCAATACATAGAAACGGTATGGGGTGCAGGATATAGACTTAGGGTTTGATATAAAGTTATATTCTAATATACTTAAATTACCTATATTTCAAGGTTAAAATAGACACACTAAATATTTTTGAAAGTGGGTGCATTAAACTGACTTATTATGTATTAACAAGTATATTCATACTATTATTTGGAGCATTGAATTACTATATAGGACTTTGTGGATGGCATCTTCTTAGTATGAATATAGCTTTTTTAAATCAAAATATTTACTGGGCATTTTTTTCTATTATTGTTATATGTGTAATTATTGGAATCGCTGCAAATAAATTTCTACCTTATTCTCTCCGAAGCATTTTTTATACTCTGGGTTCCTATTGGCTAGTCATTTTATCTTATTTTATAATTTCCATTGTAATTTTCAATATTATTGTTTTTTTAAATAAGTTGATACATTTTTCTGAAAATCTAAGTAACAATACTTATATATTTGCTAATTTATTTGTACTATCTGTTATTATATTAATAATAATCTTACTGATATATGGCACATTTAATGGCAAAAAACTTAAAATCACATCATATAATTTAACCATACCTAAAAATGAAACTATTTTAAAAGAACTTAACATCGTTATGATATCTGACATACATATTAGTAATATAAATGACAAAAGACAAAACAAAATAATTAATACTATAAACAATTTAAATCCAGATATTGTTTTCATTACAGGAGATATACTAGACGATATATTACCTTTTATAAAGCATAAAATAATAAATGATTTTCATAAAATCAACAGTAAATATGGTGTATATGCCTGCCTAGGAAACCATGATTACTTAAGTGGAGATTTATCATATGTAGTAGATAAACTTAATGAAGCAAAAATTAATGTACTTAGGGATAATATAGTAGAAATAGCAAACAGCTTTTATATTATTGGACGTGAAGATAAGTCTTATGAAATGATAAGTAAACAAAAACGAATGAAATTATCAGAACTTATGGAAGGAATAAACAATAAATTACCTATAATTATGCTAGATCATCAGCCCATAAATATTCATGAGTCAGAAAATGCTGGGATTGATTTACAATTATCCGGTCACACTCATAAAGGACAATTTTTTCCCTTTAATATTATAACAAATAAACTTTTTAAAATTCATTACGGATATCTTAAAACTGGAAGATTACAGGTTATAGTATCCTGTGGCGCCGGTACCTGGGGACCACCTATACGTATAGGGTCAACCTCTGAGGTAGTAAATATTATTGTAAAATTTAGAAAATAAATATCTTAATTAATTTATATTTATTCAAGGTTTCCCAATTAGCTAACATTCCACACCCAGCTTCTTTAAAGTGAGTGTAGGCACTTAGGCATTGTTATACTCTTGAATAAAGTTCCTTTATAAGATTCACTTTATTAAAATAGTGTTTATATAGTCAAGAACAGAACGTGAAGCACCATTATAATTAGGAAATAAGGTTGCACCTGAAACTCCATATAACTTACACAACTTAAGTATTTCTACAGAATATTTAACAGGTAATGTTATTTTCCATAAAGGAGTATCTGGTGTATTTTTAAATTCATTTTCTAAAAATTTAGGGGAAAATATATCCCCCATTTTACCTGGTTGTTTAAGAAAAGTAAATAGACCAGACTGAGCAGCAAGGTTGTTACTAGTTGAACCTGGAACCTTAATTAACTTAATATTTTTATATAACTTAATCTTTTCTATATCCAAAGCCCATACTGCCAATTTTTTATCATTATTTTCTTCATAATGTTTCAAAGCTGATGAAGCAGCAAAATATGCAGCTACATATGAACGTTTTGACCAATCAATCAGACTAGTTGGCACTCCACAATGCTGTGCTAATGCCATTAATTCTAACAATTCCTCACTGGGCCAATTTGATGGATCAATAAAAGATTTATCATTTCCATTCCCTACTTTAAAATCTAAGTATTTTTTTCGAAATTCCAAAGAATCATTTATGATACTGATTCCAATCAAATCACATTGATCCACAAAATAATTTAATATCATAAGTTCATTACGTACTTGCTCTTCACATCTTATAGGACTTTTACCATTAATTTTTTCATTAATTCTTAATATACTGGGAACTAAAGGCCATGTATCATCTCTTTGACCTCTATAAATAAATCTTCCTCTTTTATGTCCTAAAGGCTTTTCAGGACATAGTTCCTTCCAAAATTCATCAATACTATTACATTCCTTTAAAAAATACCTTTTGCATTGATTTATAGGCATATATACACATCCCACTTCATTAATTCATACAAATATTTAAGAAAATGTCCATACCCTATTCATTATGTAATTAAACATACCTGTAGAAATGGTTGATATTAACTGTGAAAGTATGTTATCTAAACCAATATTATTTACTAATATAAATAACAATGTAGAATTAAAAAAAAGAGAAATTATATTAACAATAATAAATTTACTAAATAAGATAACTACGTTTTTATTAGACTTGAATACCCAAATTTTATCCAGTACAAATCCATTTACGATTCCAAGAAAATATGCTATACCATTTGATATCATATAATTAACACCAATTTGTATAAGAATATTATAAACAATTAATGTTATTAATGTATTTATTGTTCCTGAAATAGCATATTTTATAAATTCTTGCTTTTTTAATAATAAATCAAATACCATATTTATCTCCATAATTTATAATATCATTACTATAAAATATTATATTAACCTTAATAATCACTTAAAATTAAATATTTAATATAACTATAACATTATAACTAAATATAAAAAATAGGAGCCTCTAAAATAACTTTTATTATTTTAGGTTTTCCTATTTTTTGAAAAATATTCCTATGAATTAAAGTGCCTTAAAAACTTATATTTTTGTATTAATATTTTTATTAGGAGGTAGCTTTATTATATTGTTTTTATATTATAGTTATTATATCTTATGTTCTATTTATATATTATTTATCTTTAAAAATATGAATATTATTAATGCTGTAGATATTAAATTTCTCAATATTATTCTATAACAAAAATTATTGAATAATGTACATTAAATATAAAGCTGCAACTATAACTAATATAATGCATATGGTTCCTATAATTTTTTTCATAAAAAATTCCCCCTTAAAATATACATTTTATATTTCAATAAAACATTTAATCCACTTATGATTACAGGTAAGAAACTAGTCTTATACATAAAACAACAGCACTACCTCCTAAAATATACAATGAATCTAATATAAAAAAGGGTACGAAAGATATTTAATGCCTATATATTAAACTATAGTATAATATATCTATAATTTATAATTACGTGTAAAAATACAAAATAATTACTTTATAACATAAACTTAAAAGCTAAACTATAAAAATTTAAAATAAATAGTTTGCAATCATAAATATAAAAGATTGTAATACTTGAATTCCTCTTGTTTCTAATGTAGCATAAAATATGTATAGTGATAAGTCGATTATTTTAATTAATTTAATCGCTTTTTACGATTGGATGTGATTTAATGGATATTAAACAACTTCAAACATTTATTACTGTTGCTAAATTATTAAATTTTAGAGAAGCTGGAGAAGAACTTAATTACTCGCAATCCTCTGTTTCTGATCATATACGTAACTTAGAAAAAGAACTTAATACAAAACTTTTTGAGCGTCTCGGAAAAAAAGTATTTCTAAATGAAAGTGGAAAAAATTAATTTCTCTAGCTGAAAAAATGATTCAAGATGAAAAAAAAATTCAAGAATTATTTAATAAAAATGAGAAAATTTCTGGATTACTTAGAATAGGAGCTGCTGAGACTCTTTCTGTTTTCTGGCTTCCTCCTATTCTTAAAGAATATTGTATTATATATCCGGATGTTAAAGTAACACTTAGAATGGCTGATTGCACTGAATTTCCAAAAATGTTATCTCATAATATGATTGACGTTGCTTTTAGTCTTCATGATCAGTCACAACATGAATATATCTCCCAAATTAATATTTTTAAAGATTCTACAGTTTTTATTTCAGCTCCAGATCATCCCCTTGCTAATTTAAGAAGAATAAAAATACATGAACTTGAAAATCATTCTTTTATTCTTCCAGAAGCAGAATGTTGCTATCGTGTAGAACTAGAGAAATTATTAAAAGAGCATAATATAAAAATAGATACCATTATGGAGCTTAGTAGCTTAGAAGCTATAAAGCAATGTGTAAAAATAGGACTTGGAATTTCCCTTTTACCAAAAATTGCAGTTCAACAAGAAATTAATAAAGGTGAGCTTGCTACTCTAGCCATAGAAAATTGTAACATTTCTATATGTGCTAAAATGATATATCATAAACAAAAATGGATATCTCCATCTTTAAATGCATTAAAAAATATGATATGCACAAATAATACAGACTCAAAACATAAAATATCATAATCTAAAGAGTAACTTAGTTTCTTTGAAATGGCCATATGAACACTGCTATGCTCTAAATAAGCTCTTTTAAAATTCAGATGAAAACATTTCCTAATAGCAACCACTTGAATTTAGAATCATTTAATAAAAATAAAAAATAAGCACCTGGAATTAAACCAAATGCCTATTTTTTTCTCTAAGTTTTTACCCTAGGACAAGTATTATTATATATGTAAAATAATAGAAAATCAAGTATTAAATAGTAAATTTTTCTTAAATTACATAAAAAGATCTTATTTTCAATATGACTTTAACATATCCTTCTGCATAAGCAAATATCAAGTTTACTTACAACACATTATTAGAGATATATAGTTGGAAAATTTAAATTATACTATAAAAAAGAAAACCGAAAAACTTTTAGATTTAAAAAATAAAAGGAATAGATTTAATATTTTTATGCCATTGTATTAAAATAAAAATATAAGCAAATTTCCAACTCTGGAAATCCGCTTATATCAATAAATTTGGTGCATCAGAGAGGATTTGAACCCCCGGCACGCTGGTTCGTAGCCAACTGCTCTATCCAACTGAGCTACTGATGCATATCATAAATATTATATTAACACAAATAATATTTAAAATCAATTTTAATATTTTTAGATGTATTTTCTAATCTAAAGCCAAGTTGATCCTCCAATTAGGTTCCAGATGAAGTTTACTCATAAGAGGTGCTTTTCCCCATCTAAAACTTAAGAGAACTTATAAAGGGCATAGTAGTGATCATCCTCCACTTTAAAGAAGCTGGGGATTAGCTAATTGCCGCCTTCGGATAAATCTATTTTAATTTTCGCTATAAGAAACTTTAATTACCATACATCCTAAATATTTAAACAAAATTATTTTAGCTACTTTTTAGCTATTGTATAAAAAGACTAAGAGATGACTAATCGAATACCTTAAATGAATCACATGCCTTTTCGGGATCACTACATTCCATAAAATAAGACATTATACAAACTCCTGATGCTTTCGCTCTATATACATCTATCATACGTTCCAATTTAATTCCACCAATGGCAAACACAGGAATAGATACAGCACAGCATACACTTTCTAAAAAATCTAATCCACGTGCAGGCATCCCTTTTTTACAATCAGTAGGAAAAATATGTCCAGCAATAATGTAGTCTGCACCATATATTTGTGCCTGAATAGCTTCTTCTATGGTATGAACAGAGGTACCTTTTATTGTAAAGTCAGTAAGTTGTTCATGATTTTTGAGATAAGTTTTTAGAGGCATATGAATTTTTGAAATTCCAAGTTTTTTTGCTACTTCAATGTATGTATGAATAATTAACGATGTTTTGTACTGTAAACAGATTTCATGACACAAATATGCAAGCTGTTCATATTCATATTCTAATAGATCCTTTTCTCGTAAAATAATTCCCTCAGGTTTTGCTCTTGCAATTTGTTCAATCCTATTTAAAAAATTATCCTTACACAATAATCGATTAGTTACACAAATCACCATTTTATCATACCTACTATACACGAATATAATCAGTATATACTGGTTGCAGACCGCGTTTCAAAAGCATTTTGTGTACATCGTCCACACTTCTTGAATCAGAAATTTCAAATTGCTCATCACCTTTTGAATCTTCTTCATGACCTCCCACACTAACTTTCACACCTGCCGAAATTTTTGTTGCACACATTCCAACTACATTATCACGAAAACCAGCACGTTCTCTAGTAGAAATTGTAATACCTGCAAATGGCATAAAAAGTCTATAGGACAACATGGCCTGTAATAACTGCGCTTCATAGACACCATGTGGATCTTCATTAGTGTTATTAATAAACGGACGTAACCTTGGAGAAGAAAAAGAAATTTCTGCCTGTGGATATTTCTTCTGTATAAAATAAGCGTGAATTCCAGTAGCAAAAGCATCTTTTCTAAAATCATCTAATCCCAACAACGCTCCAAATGCTACACCTCTCATACCACCCTTTATAGCACGTTCCTGAGAATTAAAACGATAAGGATAAATACGTTTATTACCACTGAGATGAATTTTTTCATATTTATTTGTACTATAGGTTTCCTGATATACACAAACATAATCTGCACCACAATCATGTATATAATCATACTCATCAGTATTTAACGGATATATTTCGATTCCAACTAGGTTAAAATAATTTGCAGCCAACTTTACTGCTTCTCCAATATATCTTACATCTGACATTCGCCGTGATTCTCCTGTAAGCAACAATATATCTTGAAGTCCTGTTGCAGAAATATTTTTTAATTCTTTCTCTATTTCCTCCATAGTCAACTTTGCACGTCGTATTTTATTATGACAATTAAATCCACAATAAACACAATAATTCTCACAATAATTTGCAATGTAAAGCGGAGTAAATACAGACACAGAATTTCCAAAGTGTTTTTGTGTCTCATTCTTAGCTTTCTGAGCCATTTGTTCTAAAAATGGAAATGCTGCCGGTGATAACAATGCACCAAAATCTTCAATTGTTAAATTATCTTTTGTAAGAGCCTCTTTTACTTCTTCTTTACTAAAGCGTTTATAATCATAGCTATCTACCATATATAACACAGTATCCATAATACTTGAATCAACTATCTCCATATTTGGCTTATACTTCATATGATCTGTTTTAACCTTTTTCACTATTTTTCTCCTATCCGACATTCAATTTTAACATGCCTACTAAAATTAAATTGTTTAAAAATCAATATTTTAAAAACCCAGTAAGTGGGCTGGAAGCCTCTGCTCCATAGCCAAGTACACGTCCTAATCCTGCAAGATATGCTTGTCTACCTGCTTCAATAGCAAATTTAAATGATTTTGCCATAAGCCCCACATCCTTTGCTGTAGCAATAGCCGTATTGGCCATTATTGCATCAACCCCTATCTCCATCGCTTCACAAGCTTGAGATGGTCTTCCAATACCTGCATCTACAATAATTGGAATATCAATTTCATCTACCAATATCTTAATGAAATCATATGTTAGAAGTCCTTTATTACTGCCAATGGGTGCACCGAGAGGCATAATGGCAGCAGCACCTGCATTAACCAGTGAACGTGCTACATTTAAATCAGGATACATATATGGCATTACAATGAATCCTTCTTTTGCTAAAATTTCTGTAGCCTTAATTGTTTCATAATTATCTGGAAGTAAATATTTTGAGTCATGAATTACTTCAATTTTTACAAAATCACCACACCCAAGTTCACGAGCCAATCTTGCAATTCTTACAGCTTCCTGTGCATTTCTAGCTCCAGAAGTATTTGGCAACAATGTAATACCCTCTGGCATGTAATCTAGTATATTTCCCTCACCTCCAACATTAGCACGACGAAGTGCCAATGTGGCCATTTCTACACCAGCATTCTCTATAACTATTTTTGTCATTTCAAGCGAAAATTTGCCTGATCCTAAAATAAAACGGGAATTAAATGCATGCCCACCAATTATAATCTTATCATCATTCTGTTTCATATTAAGTTTCTCCTTTTGTGAATTTCATTTTGTTATACCTCTTCAATTCCAATAAGCAAACGTAAAACCATATTAGCCTGATGTCCTGCATAAATTTGTACCCGTGGGGGCAAGACCATTGCCCTGACATGCAGAACTCTTCAAATCTCCACAAATATATAAATTTTTCATTTTCCTTTGAGTTTTAATCAGATTTGAGTTGTGGTAGCCTACCATACCAGAAGCACAAACAATTTTGCAATTTGGAAGTTCTATAAACAAAGTATTAACTAGCATGGCTTTTGCTTTCGAATCATTAAATGATTCGCAGACTATATCATAACTATTAAATTACATCTTGTAGATGTAAAATACAATCTTCTTGAACTTGAAATCCATTTATAATTAAAACATTATCTTCTTTTCCAACGAAAGATCTTACTTCAAAAGCAGTTTTCCAATCACCTATTTGCTTTTTCCCATTTATAGTTATCTCCATTCTCACTTTACACTACCTTAAAGTTATCCTCCTCCAACAAAATGTACAATTTCCAATGTATCCGAATCCCCCAATTGTACTTCTGCATACGTTTCTCGTGGAATAATTCTACCATTAACTTCTACAGCGATTTTCCTCGGATCATATCCCTTTTTTTGCAGGAAGTAAACTAAGTTTATTCCTTCTTTCAGTGGGATAACAATTCCATTTACTTTCATTTTTTCACCTCTTTTTAAATTTTAACTAGTAACAAAAAAGAATGTAAACAAGTTACACCCGAGGTGGTGTACCCCATTTACATTCTTTGTCATTCAGCTTATCATAAAATATATAAAATGTCAATAAAAATTATAGAAATCCCCAGGAGTTACGCATGAATATTTTTCTTAATCACATCCACAATAGGAGATTTTTAAAAAATAACCATTACAGCTATTTTACTTCATCATAAAATAGTTTTTGATTACCTTTAATTGCTAATACGTAGTCTGATTTTTTATCTACAATGGCTTTTACTATTTTTTTCTGACATCTCATTGCATCGGTAGTCACAATACACCCACTTATATCCAGAAGCTTTAAAAGTTCTGGAATTCCTTTGGATCAATCCATTCAAAAACTCTTTGCATGGTACCATGAGAAGGTATCCTATAGGCAAAGTAAGATATTTTTTGAAAAAGCTGCTCCTGTTATTTGCAAAATCTTCTACGGCAACCTAACTATCGCAGTTTGCCAACGTACCAACTACAGCTATAAATAATATATCTGTTAGATTGTGTTTAATTTTTGCTTTTTGTCTCTGATCTGTTATAATTCCAAAATAATCTATCATTTTATTTTTTATCATAGCATTCATACCTCATATAATTTATATGAATTATCATACTATAATAATTAATTAAAGAAGTCTTAAACCCATGATTTCAGACTTCTTTACAGTTTATTTATTCATGCGTTTTCCCTGTAGAAATCCCCACGGAAAAAGCATAAACCCATGTCTTTCCAAAACTCTTTTTCAAGAATTTTTTTAAATGCTTTTAGATCATTTATGTTATGAGATATGTCATGTTTTTGCGACATAATTCCCGGCTGGGCAGAGCCTGAAATCTTCTGGATTTCAAACTTTTTTAGGATACCTTTTTACGTCCTTTTTAACCATATTGAGGGCAAGCCCTTTTAGTAAACCAAGATTCTGCGGCGCATTTCCTGTTCGCGTCCGATTATGATCTTCCCTAAAAATTACATCAAGACTCCAGTGAATACTTTCAATTCCCCAATGTTTTCTAACGGATCATGCAAAATCTTTTACATTTGCTACACTACAAATATAGCAGCTGGATTCTTCTGTTTTAATTCCATTTTCTTCACATTTTCTTATGACCATTCCAATACTATTTAATTTCATCCAATCTTTTTTATCCTGCATCCAGCTAACATCACCAGAGTAATAATAGTTCCTTTCTTCTATCCGTCCATGGCCTTTCTCCAAAGTATGATGACACTCCATATTTTCATTTTTACCCTTGTCTGCCATGGAATCTCTAAAATATTCTTTAACTTCAGTAGGTTTATGTTTACAAGGTCATTTCACTATAAAATTTCTACTTTAGTTACTGGTAATTTTTTGTTGCACAAACTTACCTTCATGCTTTTGTCGTGATGGAAATCCCATAGTAATCGTACTCTTATACTATAATTAATAAATCAGATTTTAACTATATTTTGTAATTTATTGTTCTTTCACATTCAACTATAATTATACTGATCGCTTTGTACAATCTTCATACGATCTTCATATTTCCTTGGTATTATTAATAAAATATTTATTGTGGAGGTAATACTAATGAACATGACACATTATATGTCTTTATTAATGGATAATCAACCCTGGAACTTAATTATTTTTATGGTTATACCTGTAGTATGTGCTGAACTACTTACTATTACAGAATTTTTTATAATTTATAATAAAATTGAAAAAGGAGGTATAAAAACTCTAAATAAAATCATTGGAATATTTGACGGTATTTATTTTACAGGAATATTTATATATCTTTTTGTAAATGTGGTAATTCCTCTTACAACTAATAATGGATGGCACACATGGGTAGATGTAATTGCAGTACTATCTTATTTAAGTGGTGTAATATTTCTAGTACCAATAACATTAATAGAACTAGGGATACTCTTTAAAACTAAATCCTCTAACGATAAATTAAAAATTCACTTTATACTCATAAGTGGATTTTTAATAGTTGCACATATTGCAATGATTTTTGGTATGGTCAATCCTGAAATAATAAGCAATATGCCAGGAATGAACATGCACTAAACCTATTAATATAAAATTGTATAATATTTATATTAATAATAGCTTGTGGAATAACAGTAATTGTAAAATTAAATAAGTCATCACTTTATGATATAATGTTTTCACTAAAAAACAGAAAAATATCATTAAAGGATGACTTCAATTATGATTATAACCTGCAATTCGTGATTTGGATATAAGCCTCCAATCTCGCTATACTAAAACCAAGGTTGGATCAAGAAGTGCTCTTATTTCTGAGGGATAGCTGGCATACATCAGAATTCTCATAATTTACATTATCTAAGTTTACCCGTATTTTAGTACAGTCTAGGATATGTATAGATGGAGCTATATCAAGGGATGGCATAACTACATCTTGAACATAATGGTTGTAAGAACCTATAAATTCCCTGGCATCATATTTTTGAATCAAATTTCTCATAACACCTTCTGCAAATAAGCCTTCTTCAAGGTTTCTATCTGTATCCCACATACTCCATCCAAGCTCTGATAATAACTCACAATCAGTTACTGCAAATGCTACATCTGTCAGGCTTGTTTTAAGTTTCATCTTTGCTGTGATTGCTAGCGTAATAAGTATATCTAAAGGCATATGCTTGTTTTGCTTTCTCTTATCTTCAAAGCTTTTACCTAACTTACCTATAATTCCCATATTCTTCATTTTTAATATTATTGCGTCTATAAAATTAGGAAAGCTTACATCTGCAGCATCAATTTTTCATTCTTTTATAGCACCTAACACCTTATTCTTATCATTTTTGCTTAATTGTAACATATATAACTATCTCCCCTAAATTATTATTAGTATATATAATTCTATAAAAGACTTTAAAATCATTTCTTAAAATAATTATTATATTACTTATTTTTTTAATTTTTCATATTACTTATTGCAGATTATATTTGACTCATCTTGCCAAATCTCTTATAAAATAAGGACATTAGTATTGTAGCAATTAAAGCCATTGCTGCACCTAAATAAAAAGGGGCACTATTATTAACCTTGTCATATAATATACCAGCTATAAGACTTGCAGGGAGTAAGGTTATCCCTATTAATGAATTATATATTCCCAGTCCTGTTCCCCTCTTATTTTCATCAATAAGGTCTGAGACTAGTGCCTTTTGTACTCCATCTGTTGCTGCACTGTAAAGTCCATATAATGCAAATAGCAAAATTACCAGGATTTTATTAGTTGTTCTTCCAAAACTGAAGTATATTACAGAATAAAGTAAATATCCAAAGATAATAAGTCTTTCTCTACCAAATTTATCAGAGAGAATCCCCATAGGAACAGCAAATATTACTGATACTGAGTTAAATATCAAGTATACCATTGGTATAAATAAAGCTTTTATACCAACGTCATTAGCCTTTACTAGCAACAAGGCATCGGTTGAGTTACCTAGGGTAAATATAAAAGCAATGCCTAGAAACATATAATATTTATATGAAAAGTCCTTAAGGGTAATCTTTTTAGGAAGAGCGTCTTTACTTTTTTTAGCCTCTTTTACAAAGAAAATTATAGTAAGTAATCCAAGTATCCCAGGTAAAGCTGAAAATATAAATATTTTCCGATAATCACTAGGAAATGCTGATAAAATTATAAAAGTAAGTAGAGGTCCTACTATCGCTCCACTATTGTCCATAGCTTTGTGAAATCCAAAATTTTTTCCTTTTTCACTATTACTTGATGAGCCAGCTACAAGACTATCTCTTGGAGCAGTCCTTATTCCCTTTCCAACCCTTTCGCTAAATCTGATAACTAGCACCTGAAAAGGCGAAGTTACTATTGAAAACAATGGAGACAAAATAGCTGTAAAGCCATACCCAATAATCATAAAAGGTTTATTTTTGCCAATTTTATCACTCCACCAGCCTGATACAGCTTTAAGAACTGAAGCTGTACTCTCTGCAATTCCTTCAATAAGAGATACCTCTGTTTTTGATGCACCTATAGACATTAAAAATAGGGGCATAATAGAGTATATCATTTTCGTTGTTGTATCCATTAAAAAACTAGTTATACCAATAAAAAAGATGTTGCGTTCAAGTCCTAAAACTTTCTTATTTTTTTCATTATTAATATACACACCCATCCCACCTTTGTTCCCAGATTATTTACTGTTATGTTGCTATATTTTCAAAAAGCTTTCCTAATTTCCTCTAAAATTCTATTTTTGATTTATATCAATTTTACACTCCTCTCTCTGAGGCCAGTATATCTTAAATTCAAGCTTTTCAATATCTCTTTGTTGTTTATAACTCATCCTTAAACTCACATCTTCAGGAATATTTACATCCTTATCAAGTTTTTTTAAAATAAGTTTGATATTATTAGTACTTTTTAGACTTGATAAGTGTGAGCAAATATTGTCTAATAGTTGCTCACACTTACCAGATTCATCTACAGAAATCTGATAGATCTCAGCTTTATTAATATAATTGCATGAATCACCAGAAGACAACCATCTTATTAAAGCCTCTTTACTAAACCTCCATTCTCTACCTATCTTTCTGGCCGGTATATGTTCTTCCCTAAGTAATTTTATTAGTGTTTTTTCACTTACACCTAAGAACTCTACTGCTTGTTCAACATTTAATATATTATTATCCATGTATTTTCACCTCATATATATTATAGCAAAATCTATTTTTAATGCAATACATAAATGAATATAGTATGCAATTAATTGTACATAATATACAGTTAGATGTAGTTAACAGTAAACTATTCATTGTAATTACAATGCAATTTAATATAAATAAAAAATTACTACATGAGTTTTTGATATGTTCCTCTTAAGATAGACAGATTAAAAAATGAAAATGGTACAATAAAATAAACACTAAGATAAGAGAAAAACGTGAAAGGGTGGTTTGCTTTATGAGAAGAAGTTATGATAAACAATTAATTGTAGCAGTTAAGTTAGTATAAGAAGATGAGATGTCTGTTGCTGATGCAACAAAAGCATTATCTATTAATTATAATTCTTTATATCGTTGGATAAGTGAATATGAAGAATGCGGAGAGAAGTTCATTCCCTGTCATGGAACCGCGCTCTATTCGTGTCAGTATGAAATAAAAAAGCTAAGATATGAGTCACCTGAACAAGCTCAAAAAGAAATCTTTAAATATATTGAATTATATTATAATACTAAAAGAATGCATTCCTCATTGGGATATATCTCGTCACAGTAAAAATTTATATTGCGCAAATTTTTCTTCAACATCAATATTTTTCCTTTTTCATTTTGGACAGAAATAACCTATTATATTTTATAATGCATTTTAAAAATTTATCGTAATATCATTAAGTCACAGTAAAATATTATTAGGCAGAAAAAAAGGAAAGACCGCCAGCAATTACCTAGCTGAAAGGCCTTTTATTGATACTAGAGACTTTTTATAATTAATTTTGAGAAAACAAATATAGAAAGGAGCTTTAGTATGAATAATAATTTTAGATGAATTGGAATTGAATTTCAACAGTATAGAGAAGGAAATTTTTGAGGTTGTATGCAAGATAGGTTTATCAAGGATAAAGGTCATCTTGGAAAATGTAGATAATTTAATATTTGAAAGCAGAGATACTAATTAATGAATACTATGGCGGAGAAAGAGGGATTTGAATAATAAAAATCTGGTACACTTTGATATATCTAAACTTATAGAAATATATTAATCAAATTACTACAGTTTTTACTACGTTATCAATTAATTTTAATAAACATTAAAGAAACTTCAGTTAAAATTCAATTGGAGTTTTTACCTAATTATAATATATAATAAATGAACTGTCTTAAAAAGCCCTGGTGTTTGCCAGAGCTTTTATTATAAAAATTTTTATTTAAAGAATACCTTATATTTTAATTAAAATTGTTTCCTATGTTATTGTATGCGACCTAAAAATTTTGGTCATACTATTATTATAGTTATTCCTTTCAAATTTTTTAGCTGGCCTTTGGTCAGCTTTTTACATTTTCCTTATAGGTAGTCTAAAATTATCTAAAATGCGAAATTAATACCTCTATGGCTCATAGTTTCAATTCCTTATAGGTAGTCTAAAATTCCATCCAATTATTATTATAACAGGGTTCATGAAAATATCAATATAATTAGGAACCAAGTATAAAATATGGTAACTCGGACATAATGCTTAATACCATGAAAATAATTATTTCACCAAATAGTTTTGATTGGTAAAAGCCCTGGATTGGTCTGGGGCTTTTATTTATCTTTTTATTGGTCTATAACCTGCAGTTTGTATCTCTGCATTAAAATTATTTCAAATTTTTATTGTAAAATATTTTTTATAAAGTCAACTGCATAAGTAGTTTTTATTACAAAAATAAATGTTAATACTAAAATTATAAAATTGATACCTATATATATAAACCAATATTTATTAAAAACTTTAACATTACCACTTATTCCATATTCAGGCATATGTTTAGGCAATACTATTTTGCTAAACATTTTAAGATGTTCTGTATAATCATTTTGAATATCATTAATTCTTTTCTTATAATATGGAATAGTTAGACTTGCATTCAAAAAAATAAATATTCCATAAGCCATAGCTGAAATTTTTAATATATATATATTACCTTTAGTCAAATACCCAATTGCTGCTCCTAATATTACCCCAATTGTTGCTAGAAAGTTTTTATTCATATTACCAATTAGATCGCTAATTTCATCCGAAATTTCTTTTAATTTATTAGAAACCATTTCTCTAACTTTGTGAGTTTCTGTAAAATATTCTTTAACATTATTTTTAAGATAAATATCAAAATTATTTTTGACAGATTTATATATATCTTCTGAATTAATTAATATTAATTGATAATATGAGCTTTCACATTCTTCACATAGAAATATAGTCATTAAATTTCTTAACATACTCAATTTATCAGAGTTATTACCTTCATATGCCCAATTATATTGTTTAAATAAAAAGTATACCATGTTGTTATCATATACTATATTATCCATATAATATATTTTTATCTTTTTATACCCATTTATATAGCTACATATCTTATTATTTTCTTTATTAGTGTAATTAGCAATAAATGGTATAGCTAAATTTACAGTCATATAAAGAAAATATTGTTTAAGCTCGTAATTATAAATAAAATCATCCTCAGAAAAATTAAAATACATATATTCTGGGCATAACCATTCAGGACAATCTATCCAATTACATTGCTCATTTCGCATTCGAATAATTTTTTTATATAATTCCATATCTAAAATAGAATTAAATTTATTTTTTATATAATTTTCTAATTCTATAATTTTATTTCCACCAATAATTAAAACTAAATCATTATAAAATAATATTGTTTTATTGAAAATAATAATTATTGTTTTTTGAGTCTGTGAATATAACTCATTTTCTAAATTTCTATATGATAATAAGTTTACATATTCTAAAAACATTTTATCAGTAAAAAATAAGTTTATATTAAATTTATCCTTAAATTCAGAGTTAAGAATTTTATTTTTAAGAATATTTTTATTTATATTCAATTCAACATTTATTGTTTCATGTGCAATAAACATTTCTTCAATATATTCATTTGCATACTGTTTATTAAATTTATCTGATATAATAAACGGGGTTGGTTCATTTATATGACTAAAAATTATTTTTAATGATGAATCAAAAATAAGAAACAAATTTTCAAAATTATAATTTATGATATTTCTTATTTCAGAACTAATGCATTGTTTTCTGTAAATAAAGTAATTTGCATTTTCTGTAAATTTTAAGTTATCTACATTTCCCCAGTCCATATAAGCTAAAAATTTATTTAATTCAGCTATCACCCCATTCATATTATCACTCCATATTATTACTCATAAAATTTACTTGGTTACAACCTCAGAATAATTAGATATATTTTTTATTATTATATCCATTTTATCATCATCTTCATGCTTTTTTATGTCAAATTTTTCCTTGTCTTGTGAGGTATCAAAATCAATATTTATTTCAACATTTGTATCTGTTTTTATTTTTTTTCTTCTAACATGAGTATCCACCCATTGTTTATCAATATTAAATTTTAGATCTCCTAAATTTTCTGATATATAAGAAATATACTCATTTCTTTTTTCCTCGTTATCGCCAAAAACTTCTTCAGCAAACGATTTAATATTAATTTCCTCAGCACTTTTTAATGTTGAGAATAGATGCGACCTAATATCTTCCGATTTTTCGATATTACTACTATAATTTTTTTCAATAAATTTTTGAGTATACGCTTTAAACATCCTTGTGTTATCTCGATCCGTTTTTGTTAGCTTGCAATGCAAAAAAGTATTAGAAAAGAAATCTGCAACCATATCATCTTTCTTTGACTTTACAGCTTGCTTATCCAATAATATTATATCATAATCATTTTGGGGATTATCTGGTCTTACAAAGACACATTTCTGAAGCTTTTGCTTATTATTCGGAATTCCATCACTACTTACAATCACTTTTATTTTCTTTTTTCCACCATCTACATTTTCAACTTTAGTTTGTATCAATTTACTAAAATCCATTTTAAGCAATGCAATGTTTTTTCATTATTAACTGAATAAATACATACTGCAAAATTTGCGGGAGATATATTGCTGTTTTTCATAGCATCAAATAAATATTTTGCTATTTCCTTTGATTCAGATACAAATTTATTATCAGGTGATTCAATTATATTTTTACAGCATTCTTTTACTACATTAATGTTACCATCAAATTTTGCAATTCTTGTGCTTTCATCATTGATAGAATTTTTAATATGTCTTTCAAAAAGTAAATATATATCCTCCGTTAGTTCTAACGGAAAGTCAATTAGTACTGGGTTTTCTTTTCTATTATCTAAAATATGTATTATTGCTTTTTCAATTATTAATTCTGAGACATTTCGCATATCCATAATATATACCTCCAATATATATTTATTCTTGCACCTTCAAAAACATTATTATATAATGGAGATAGTCAAATGATTTGAAAGCACTTACCTATCCATAAGTTTAATGGGCTTATGATAGGTTTTTTCTTTAGTATAGGACATGCTTACCAAATATTCAACAAATTCGACAAAAATATACTTAATTCACCGTAATTACATTATTTGTTATTTATATTGTATATATTCTACGTATAATTAAAAATTCCTTTAAACTTTCAAAAAAATAGTATGATCATTAATCAATCATACTATTTGGAGTGTGGATTCGAAAAAAATTAAATTATATTGGTTGTAAAAAATCAGTTAAGGCAATTAACCTTATAAGTATATGATATATGATTTTATAAGACATGTAAATGGTTTCAGACATAAAGCTTTCTTCTGTTTTAAATATAGTAAATTGGGTATACATATTACTGCCATGGTTCAGACTGAGTATATAGTGTTTGTGGTATTCCAACCAAATTGACGTCAAATTTAAGGCTCGGTTCTACCAATGATTTTGCATTATGTATCCTCATTGATACTGACCAGCCATTATCACACGTAGCTATTATTGTATTTTTAGAGTTATTTTTATAGCTAATATCATAAAATTTTGCTGGTAAAATCAATTGTGGTATTTTTACTTGCGGTTTAATTTCCCCTGAGCTTTTGTTTAAAGTGCCATACATAGAAAATACTACAATTTGAGTTAATTTTTTATTATCAATGCTTATAACTTTATAAAAATCCCTATTGCCTAATAAATAGCTTAAAAATTTCTGTGGCACAATATTAGGGTTCTCTTGTTCAAGCCTTTTCAATTCTTTCATAAATGCATTTAATACAGGCATATATATTCCCACGTCTTTATTTAATATTTCCTTCCATTCCTTTCCCTGTCTTTTTAATTCATTTAATCTATCAAATATTGGTAAAATTTCATTAAAGTATTTACTTGAACATGGTATACCTAGCCATTTACTACCAAAATCCAAAGTTCTTGAAAGCCTTGAATGCTTTACTGCAGAATGGTTATGCTTACAGCTAATCCCTATTTCCCAATCATCCTTTTTCCTTATAGCAATAAGATCTCGTACATCTCCCTCTATTCCCTTTTTATCCGATTGAAGGGTAAGGTATAGATTGTCCTCGTTTATCGGGTTCTGGAGCCTTGGTTCCAATCGCGATATAACGCGGGCTGCAGCCTGTGCCGCCTTATCCATTTTAGCCCGCAGTGTAGGTAACAGTTTATAATAATCTTTCCGTGCTATTTCTACAGCTTCATTATTTTCTATTAATACAATATTATTTTTGCCTTTTAAATATTCTTCAAAAGCATTTAAACAAGCATATTCAAACCCTTTCCCGTTTTTAGATTGGATTGCCATTATTTTACCCCCAATACTTCTTGCGCTCCTTCAAGGTGTACACATGCATTCAATACATCAAAAATACTAGATGCTATTGCCTCAGCAAGTTTAACAGGTACAGCATTGCCAATTTGTTTATATTTGCTTGTAAGGTTACCTGCAAATTCCATGTTAGGTGGGAACGTTTGTATAGCTGCACATTCTTGCCAACTTAAACGCCTTGTTTTACCATTATTTCCAAACCTCCATTTATCTTCCCCTATCTTAACCATATCCGGGCTTGATGGGTGCAATGGCACTTGCTTAGCCATTGCTGGTATAGTATAACTAACTTGGTTCCAGCCACGTTTTCTATTACGGCTCATGAATCTAGATGAATACGAAGCATGGCAAATATCTTTATAATTAGGGTTATGTATATTTTTCAGCGCATCTATAAGTTTCACCTTATACTCATTAGGTTTCGGCATTTCAAAACTGCTAACATTAAGGTCTTTCCTAAATCCAACCATAATTACTCTCCACCTGTCTTGTGGGACGTTATAATCAGCTGCATTAACAAGCTTTGGGTATACAGTATAACCTTTTTGTGAAAAATCTTCTATTATTGCTTCTATCACATTTCCACCGCCTAAAGTTAAAATACCCTTTACGTTCTCTGCAACAAAAGCATATGGGTGATTAGCCCCTACTAGCTTAACAAAATACCTATAAAGCTTATTCCTTTTGTCGTCAATTTTCCTTGGACCTGCTAATGAAAAACCTTGGCATGGGAATCCTCCCAACACTATGTCTGACCTAGGGATATCCTCAAAGTCAATTCTACCAATATCGCCTTGAACAACTTTAGCGTTTGACCAAATACGGTGCGTTTTACAAGCATCTTCGTCTATATCATTAGCCCAAATTATATTAAACCCTCGGTTTTCAAAACCTAAATCCAGCCCACCTGCACCCGCAAATAATGATACCGCTGAAAAATGTTTTGTGGTAAGCATTTCATTTATATCTATAACTGACATTAAATACCAGCCTCCAATACAAAATATATTATTATAGATTTTTATTATTTCCTATTTAATTGTATTATATTATATATATATGGTTTTGAGAAGGGCGGATGAAATAGAATATGGATAAAATAACCAAACAACAGCGCAGAAAAATAATGCAATCAATAAAAAGTAAAGACACAAAATCAGAAATAATTATGCGGAAAGAATTATGGAAACTCGGTCACAGGAATTATCGGAAAAACTATGATAAAATTATTGGAAAACCGGACATAGTTTTTCCGAAACTAAAAATTGCAATATTTATAGATTCGGAATTTTTCCATGGATACAATTGGGAAGAGAAGAAAAACAAAATTGGTACAAACAGGGATTATTGGATACCTAAAATTGAGAGGAACATACGAAGGGATGAAAATGTAAACAGAGAACTTTCAAGTAAAGGTTGGACGATCCTTCGCTTTTGGGATAAAGATGTGAAAAAAAACCTTCAGGATTGCATAAATAAAATTGAAGATACTATAAATAAATCATCTTCAAAAAAATAAAGCCCCGGAAAACCGGGGCAATAATTATTTCTATGATGTTGTAGTTGTAACTACATCTGCAAGATCTTTTCCCTCTATAAATGCAGGTGCTAATATGCCACTATCTTTGACCTCTGAATTTATCTTTCCACAAATAGTCTCTCTAAAATGATCGATTTCTTCTTGAGATATTCCTGGAATTTTCTCTACCAAAAGCTTGTCGAACTCTTTTCTCTTCTGTTCCCCTGCTGCTGGGATGAATTTAAATTGTTGCTCTGCTATATAGAATATGTCTTGTGCTATTTTATAATCCTTGTTGTATTGGTCTATTTCTATTTGTTTAACAAGGGATTCCTTTTTCTTTTTAAGATAAGCTATGCCTACAGTAACACCATAAGAAGCCAACGCCCCTAAAATACTTAAAATTCCACTCGTAATTATATTTGCTAATTCTTTTCCTAACATGTTATATACCTCCTAATAATTTTATTCTTTTAACTGCAATGTCGTAATATTTCTTTTCTTTCTCTATACCTATAAATTGCCTATTTAAATTCTTACACGCAACTCCTGTACTTCCACTTCCCATAGCAAAATCCAATATCAGATCTCCTTCTTTGGTATATGTTTTTATTAAATATTCCATCAATTCCACTGGTTTTTGAGTAGGATGGACTTTTCCAATTCGTGGATTATAAATTTCAATTATATTTGTAGGATAATATAGATCGCTATATCTTGAGAAATCTAACCTTTTAAATTCTCCCATAGTCTGTATAGGCTTTTTACATCCTCCCTTTTTTCGCATTTTGCCTTTTCTCATTACAGGATAATAATTTACCCTGCTTTTAGCAAAAACAATGATATCCTCATCTATTTGTAGTGGCATATATTTTGCATTTTGAGGACTCCCACTCTGCTTTTTATTCCATATCCATTTATGTTTATATTCTTTCATGTTGCTATTAATAAGCTTGCTGGTAAATGGTTCTCTGCCAAATAAAATTACAGGTGTGTGTATATCTCTTTTAAGATTATTTATCCTGGGCCACATTTCATGAAAAGGAATTACTTCATCCCACTTACATTCAGTTGTCCCATAAGGCTCGTCTGTTAAGACTAAATTTACTTTAACTTTTTGCTCTATCAATTTATCCATTTCGTTCAAACATTCACCATGTATTAATGTCATATAATCTTGCATGTAATCACCTTAGTTAAAATAATCTCTTAGATCCACCAGCTCCCTGGTTGTTATTCCAATATACCTCTGGTGCTCCACCTTTTCTTAGTGTTAAATAATTTCCTCTATCTAGGTGAATAGACATATCACCATCTGCTCTTTGTTCTACATAGAAGTTCATCCCTGGTATCTGCCAAATATTTGGCCCTGTAGGTACAGTTTCATCATAGGTTGGCACTGTTTGTATTATTGGTTCAGTAGTCTGTGTAGTTTGTGTAGATGTATCTATTCCAGTGATTCCTTTTACAATAGCTGTTGCCAGTTTTTCAGCGTTGTATTTGTCGCAGTCTGTCTTGGTGTCGCAAAAGAAAGGTTCAATCAAGATTGCAACCATATTCGTATATCTAAGTACGTATAAGCTACTTTGTAATTTTGCACCTCTATTGGTTAATCCCAAAGCTGTAGAAATTTCAGATGATACCCTTTCTGCATAAGCCTGTCCTGCGGCACTGGCATATTCTACCTCACAGCCTGTAGCCACATCTGTTTTAAAGGCGTTGACATGAAAACATAAATGTAACTGTGAACCTATAGAGTTAGCTTTGTTCACCCTATAGGCCAGTGATTGTCCTAAATTTAAGGCTGGACTAGATGCTGGTGTACAATCATAACAAGTATGTCCTAGAGACTGTAATTTCTTTATGGCCAATGCTCCATATTCCCTACAGTCATGTTCCTCATTACGGTATCCAGAAGCCCCTCTGTCCTGACCACATCCATGCCCAAAATCATAAGTGATTACCATTTACATTACTTCCTTCCTATTTATTTTTCAACTGTTCCAGTGCATTTTCCAACTTTTTAGGTACTGGAACACCTAATTTAATCGAATTTTCTAATATACTTATTCCCTCTATTGCCACATAAAAATATATAACCATAGTACGGAATGTCCAGCACTGCCCAAGGAGCCTGTCTAAAAGTACCGCCAGTATTAAAACAAACAGTATTGTAAATTTCTTTTTAAGGCCATTAAATCCCCTGGAGCTATTCAGATGTTTTTCTTTACATCCACACATAAGCCCTGTAATATAGTCTAAAACCATGCAGGACACCAATACTTTTATCCCCATTTCCCACCCACCAAAGCACCAGGTAAGTAATGCCCCCAGTGTAGAACTTGTAAACCCTATAGCTAGTAATTTTCCTGTAAATTCTTTGAAATAATTTATAAGGTATTCCACTTTAAACCTCCCTTACAGTTATTCTTAAACGCCAAAAAAGAGCTTTGGATTTCTCCAAAACTCTTAATGTGTTATGACATATAAATTTTCTCCTGTTTTAAGCAAAATTAAAGAGCCTTGATTATTTCAAGACCCCTTAATATTTAGATCTTAGTTTAAATAATTTTCAATTATATTATTTAATTTTGTAATAAATTCTTCTTCTTTTGGAGTTAACACATCTTTATCTAGCAATTCCTTCCCTAATTCTAGACAACATTTAATAAAATCATTCATGGTTTCATCCATTATAAAACCTCCAAATTATAAATTATGATTTTTATCCTGGCCTAAAATAAATTTTAAAAAATTTCTACCAAAAGCACTTATTTTAGCCCTATGTCTATCCATTGTCATTTCTTTTCCTTCAAAATCTGCTATTATTGGTTGAATTATTATTAAATTATACTTTTGCAATTTAATATATACTTGTCTTTTTACTGCATCAGATTCGGTAAATTCACTTGATGAACTGTACACTTCATTTCCCGCCATCAGGTAATTATTAATATACAACAATTCTTTTAAGTCAATCATTCTTAATTCACTTAAAACATCGAAATAAGTTAATATTAGATCTTCATCAGTAATCTTATATGCAATTATGTTTTCGATACCATTTGCTATATACTTAATTTTTCTTTCTTGAGCTTCATCAATGACAAAATCAAAAATCATAGGAAACACTTTATTTTTAATAAGATTAATTTCATCTTCTTCCATAGCCCTCAAATGTTCTTCAATTATATTTAATCTGTTTTTAAGCTCATCTAGCATAGCCATAATATTTTTTTCTGTACGTTTTTGTTTATATGACAGATATGTTGTAACTACTCCTGGAGCTATGTGTGCTACAAGAACATCTTTTAAACACTCCCCTAATAGAGTTGTCCCTCCATCCAAAGCTATTTCAAAATTATTTTTTATTTTATCCTTTATTTCTTTATTCATTTGTATCGCCCCCAAATAGTTAATTAAACAATCAGAGACAATATCCCTTTTATATCTTTACATAATTTATAGAGCAAAATAAAAAAGCTACCTCTAGCTTCTATTTTGCTTTATGATTATTGCCCTATTGCTATATAGTTAAAAGTAGCTCCAGCATATTGAGTTGCCGGAATGTTGCCACCACTTTGAGTGTCAGCCTCAGTAATTTGGCAGGAAAACCCAGAACTATTATATGTGACTATCTCCCCTGAACGCATAACAGGTGCGTTATTACTTACCGTTCCTGTATCATTCCATATACAAGAAAACCATGAGCCTATAGGAGTATCTAACATAATATAGTCATAATAAGTGCTTCCACTTCCAGGTATTGTTATTATAGATTTAGATGGTTGAAAACTCAAATTTTCAACTGTAGCTATTCCATTTTCATCTACTGTCCCTGTTCCACTTGCATAATATTTGCCTCCTAAGCTTTGTATGGTAGCTGTACCTGTTATAAATCCTAATGATGTTGTGGCAGTTTTATCTTTTATAATATCTCCCGCTGTTGCATTTCCCTCACCTCCTTTACCCAATAATTGAAAATTTGGGCTACCGGTCGAAGGTATGCAATAAACTATATTGGCGATTAAATCTTGCCTTACGTTGGTCACATGCTGATTAAAATAATCCATTAAATCAACTGCATCAAAATTATTTACTTTTATTGAAACATTACCTGTACTTTCAGTATTGAATTTTACTCTTATAGGTATACCTTCTATATCTGATAAGCTTTCTACATTTGCTAAAGTAATCGAATATACATTCCCTAAATTAGTTGATACCGCATAAAGATTATCTAACTTTCCTGTTTGCAAAGCAGAAATATCTAGAGTAAGTTGATCAATTTCGCCAGAAGGATAAGGCTTTCCCATAATAACACGTCCTTTCTAAAGATATATATTTTCTCGGCTTACCGAATTTATTTTAATATTATAATTAGGAAAAGAGCTTTGGATTTCTCCAAAACTCTTAATGTGTTATGTTGTATTAGTTTTCTGTTGCATACTAAATATTAACTAAGTTCATTTTTATTTTAACCGTAATAATTCCTAGTAGTATACCAATCATATTTGAAATCATATCTATTACTGATTCTAATAGAGGGTCCATTATGATTACAATATCACGTATCTCTTTAAGTAAACCAGTTATAAATACAATAATACAAATTTTCAATAATCCTACTCGTTTCTGAAATATAGGAATAATAATTATTGGTAATATAAGATGTAATAGTTTGTGCCACTGAAATATTATTTGTAAATTCAAAGTTTTCGCCCCCTAATACTTTTGTATTTTAACCAATTAGTGGATATGTATTCAAAGAAAATTATATTAATTTTCTTTGAAATTTTTATATCTTTAAAAGCAATACCATAATCTCTATTCTTTAGAGTGTTTAATTCATTGAGTTATTCGTTAATACGAATCTATTCATATTATGGATTAACTTTGATAAGGCATTATAGATAATAGACTTTCAATTGCAACCCTGCCAATTGCTTTTTTACCTAAGTCAGTGTTAAAATGCACTGAATCGGTTGAATAATTAGCCCTATTAAATACATTAGCTTGGCATTTTCCGTAAAAATCTACAAATTCAACGCCCCAGTATTCAGCAGTTTCTTTCATCCAGTTTGCATAATCCCTCTCAGTAAATCCTAAGGCATTTACTACTGTAGCAGTTAAATTTGGATAAGAACCATCCACATTTGAGCCTCTAGCGTTAGGCATAGTGCCTAAGACAATTACAGCATTGGGGTATAATTTTTGAATTTTAATAATCACAGAAGATAAAGCACCTTTGAATGTTGTTAAACCAAAATCCCCTGCATTTCCGTCTGAAATCCATTCTTCATCAGTAGTATTTGCTGTACTCCATGTAAAATCTCCTTCTGGAGCATCAACACCATTAAGCGAAAAACTATTTGACCCACCCATAATAAAAATTAAATCAGGAGCAGCCATAGTCATTTGCGCCTTTATCCTTTCCCACGAGCACCATCCCGCAGGGTGTTGTATATCATTCCACCCGAAAGTAGTATCTGTCCATTGGACAGGTGAACCTCCAACACCGCAACCTAAATGTTCCGCGAATCCAAAATAATCATGTACTTGTTGTTGCCATGTACCTGTCTCTAAGTTATTACCAGAACGTACATGAGAATCACCATAGGATATCCATTTTTTATCTTTCCAATCGGAAAATTTTGTTGGATTGGTTTCAAGTAATTTTATTCTTTTCTCTATATCAGAAACGCCACAATATATATGAAATTGTGAAATATCGTATGATGAGTTCATCTTGAAACGGTACAAATACCCAGCTTCTAATGTAACTTTTAATGGTGTTCCAGCATCACCATACACATAGGCGTTTGTTGCCATGCCAACAAATACCTTTGATGTTGTATATTTCAATATTTTTACAACTGTTTTTACATTGTAAGTCATCATAAGTTCAACGAACGGAAATGATAAAAAGTCGGTGCATATATTTGCGTCGTCTGTTACTTCCGCTCCGGTATCTTCACGCAAACCTTTTGCTTTCCATATAGGTTTTATTTCAGCTTTATAACCTATATTTAAAACCGCATCAAGTTCTATTGTATTAGCTGAGTTAGTTCTTATTATATCCCCTACTTTTGTATAAGTATTACCTAATGTATCTTTTCTTGAGTCCAATAATTCTCCGTTAATACCATTTGTAATCTGAGATTGTATACCTGAGATTAAAGCGTTAATATCATCAAAAATCGTGCTTTTTCCGGAATACAATTTTACTGCCGCTGTATTTAAATCAATAGAACCAGTTATAATATAATATCCTGGTGTTATTGTCCGTACTGTTTTTCCTGTTATACTTGAGTCACTCACTCCATTACTTGTTAGATAAAAACCACTATTACCTTGATATTCTGCGGCGTTACAATTTATATTAGGGTACTTATGAAAATATATACTACGCAATACACTTTCAGAACTGAGTACAAAACAATCGGTATATGGTATATATATCGGTTCTGAACGAACATTTGAAGCAGAAGTTGTAATTGCGCCAGTTGTGCCACTTACCGTCTGTCCACTAATCCATTTTAGCGGAATCCTTTTTCTATAGCCATATTCTATAGCCGAACCAGTGAATTCTATTCTTTCGCCCGTTTCAATCTTTGTAATTCTGTCATTCATTGTATCCTCATTATTTCTTGCCTGTACAATCTCTGCATAGCTTTCACTTTCTGAACCAGCGGCTAATACTAAAGTATTCAATTGCACTTGTAATGAATCAACTTGCGTCTGAGGAGCTTTAGATTCAACTGCTGCATTAGTTGAATCCAGATCTGTTTTTTCAACTTTATTATTATTTAACTCATTAATAGCACCTGTCACAGTCTTATCTGTTGTAGTTCTATTATCGTCACTATCTTGCGCTTTATCTGCCATTTGCGACATAAGTATAGGCACTTGATTTACATTTTCTTGCACATCTTCTGTTAAGCTTCTTATAGCTACGCTATTATCTTGTAGGTTTGAACCATCTGCCATTATTGGAACATTATTTACAAATTTCCATACGTTATAAGTAATTTTTTCTCCACTTTTTAAAGACCAGTCTACTAAATCAACTCTTGTTCCAGTTAATGTATAATTATCATTCGGTTCCATTCTTTGATTACCCAAATAAAAAAGTTCCACATGATCTGTACCCGGATTATATGGAACATCTATAATAAAACTTGTAGTATTATCTTGTGTAGCTATATGACTTCCAGGTTCAAAATTTACTGTGTTTTGTATTAAACCCAAAGTTGTATCTATACTTTCATTTATTTCTTTTTGATTTGTTCCGCTTATTATTGCAAAGGTTGCACTTGAGCTTGCTACAGCATAATCAAATGTAGTACTTGATACCATAGCTGTAACCTCTGTAGCATTTCCTACCGCCGCATTCACTTGATAGTTCCAAGCAAAAGCTCCTTTATTATTTGGGGCTATATAATCTCCTTGTGTGCCTGCGTTTGCATAACCATATAAAATCTCGCCCTCGTCTGGATCTTCTGCAAATAAACCTAGCTCGCATATATATTGTCCTTCTGTAATATTAGTATTATTTATTGTTCCTGAAATTACAGCTACTTGAAGTTGTGTGTTTTGAGTTACAGAACTTATAGAAACATCAAATTTATAATTTTTTAAACCTGTAAAAGTTTCGGGATTATCGCCTTCTGCCAATTGCCCTGAACCTATTTTCATTTTTGTGAAATTTAATGGTATTCCTGCTTGAACTTTGTTATATAAAGCTTCTCCTTTTGTTGTTATAACCATGTTATTAAATATAGCCATCTTAACCTCTCCTTTAAGATATTATGTTTGTCACGTTTCCATTTACAATCATGCTTTGATATGTTCTAAAGTTTATAGGATATTTAGGCTGCATCATTTGAATAGTAGTAGTTGTATTTCCACATACAACCATAGAAGAGTAAGTTTTAAAATTTATAGCCGATTTCCCTACATAATTAATACGAACTCCTGAAGGCTTAGGGATTATATATCCATTAGCAATTAGAAGTTCCTTTAGTTGCCCTATGACACCTTCAATTACTGCTGTCATGGACATATCTTGATTATCTATAATATTTAATTTTAGATCTGGAAACATATTACTCCATATTGTATAAATTTCTGGCAGAGTGCCTTGCCACATGTTTTTTCCTATTTTTGCCTTTAAGACAAGTCTATAAGTATCATCATCTAATTTAGGATCAAAATCTTCCGTAGGTTGAAAATTAAGGACTCTATTAACGCCAATAATTTGTCCTAAGATATCAAGTTGATTTCCAATTGCGTAATCTATATCAAAATCATTGTCAAAACCCTTTATGCAATTATAGGCATCATCAACTTTATTTAAGAAAGCTGTTAACCATGCAATAAATTTAGGTTTATCTCTATGTTGACTTGTTATATGATTTAAATAAGCATCTATAGCCATTACATCACCTCTAACTTAAATTGACAGTTATATAATTCACGTTTCCTCTAGTAACCTCATTAAAAGCTATATCTATATCAGAAGTGCCTTGGAATTGCCCATGTCGTGCCGCAGTAACAGAAACAATAGAAAAAGCCGGATTTTTTAAATCCGACATTGAAGAAAGAGCAGAACCCCATATAGCTGATAACGAAAGATCTGACCCTATTTTTAAACTATTTAAATATAATTCCACTGTGCTTTTTATATCTGCTGTATTTTGTGTTGTATAAGTAGAATTTAACGCTTTTACATTTATAGTTACATCTATATCGATATATGTGGGTCTATAAAATCTACGTATCACCGGTTCGTTAAAGGCATCCCACATCAAATTATTATTTGAATCTATAATTTGTACTTCTGTGGTTCCGTTGGTATAGCATCCTGGAGTTTTTTTAATATAAATAGCATTGCCTATTTCTTGATCTACTCCACCTTCTACAACCACTGTAATTGAATGAGGCGGTAATCCTCTTGAATCAACTAAATTGGTATCATTTTCATATACTTCACTTCTTGTTACTCCTGTAAGTCCTGCTATAGCACCTTTTATCCCATCTAGTACTGTAAGTGAAGGTAATGCTGTACTTATTTGCTGCCTAAGCCTTAATTCTGCATCTGTCTCCACGTATGAACCCAACTCTGCTGAATCTGTATTTGTTATTCCAGTCCAGCCATATTGAGGATTGAACATTTGAATTATATCTCCAGGTGAAGCGGCAATAGGTCCAGGTAGTTCGCATGTTAATATTAGTCCTTCAACTACCCCTGATTCTGGGATAATTATAGATGATGGCAAATCCCATTTGATGTTACCTTTATCTACTGCAATAGCACCTGTTATTATAGATCCTGGGTTCCCTGTTATTCTTGCAGGGCAGGTACTATATGTAGCTTCTTTTCTTTTTATTCCATTTATTTTTACAATACCATCTAATCCTGTACTTACTGCTGTGGCTGGGCTTCTATTGTTATAACTCAATTGTGACGCAAGTAAAGTATCATAGATTTTCTCCACAACTGTTGCTATCCATTGATAATCCTGCGTATCTTCGCCTAGATAAAGATCTTGGCCAAAGATATTTTTACACATAGCAATTAAGTTATCTCTGATATCTACATAGGTCGTGAGGTTTAATCCGCTTTGATCAACGAAAGGGGAAAAGTAAGCCATATATGCCACTCCTTTCTAAAAAGTTTTTGCAACTGTTACATTTCCAAAAGGTGTTATAACAGTTGCTGTGAAACTATAAGTTCTGTTTTCTAATTTACTTTCAAAAGATTTTATTGCTGTTACATTCTCTATGCCTAAGAGATAAGATTTTACTAAAGAATCCACTAACGTTACACTTGTTTGAGAAGTAAATTTTCCTACAATATCTTGGAATAAAGAAAAACCCTTATCGATCGACTCCCACCACTCGCCCTTAAGTAATAAAAAATTAGTCTTAATTGCCTGACCGCATGCATAAGCTCCTTTCAACCATAGGTAATGTTTTGCTGTGATCTCCCGAATGAGTAATCAGAGTTTTCATCAAGCACCCTATACCTCATGTTCTATCACCACCTTAATTTTGGAAATAAGAAATCCCCTATTCTTTAGGGGTTACATCAATTCCATTCATTTTTATTGTTGCAGCATTTATATTAATTTCTTCTTCTTTTAGAGAAATTTTGGTGTTTCCATCTATAGTACGTAATTCTGTGGCTTCTGTAGAATAATCAGGAATTACATTAGGTTGCGACCACACTCCAACCAGGGCAAATCCATCCGAGTAATCATGAGATCTTTTTTCTATTTGATTCTGCACTCCACCATAACTAAACCATGAATCTATGCATCTATCGCTAAAAATCACCAAACATTCATCGCCCTCTTTTATTGGCATTGTCAAGACAGTATTCGAGCCTCGAGGTAATTGTATAGGCACATCTAAAAGTAATGGTACATTACTCCACACTTTAGTTTGATTTGGTTGTGTAATTAATTCTCTTAACGCTATTTGCACAGTAACGGTCTGTTCATCTTTATTAAAAGATTGTATTATGCCAGGCGAACAAACTTTCAAGGTGCTTTGTATATTTTCTTTAAATTTCCTATAAAATTCATCATTTGACCCTATTAATTCTGGTATATTTCTCGTGTATTCCATTTAAACACCACCTAATTAGTAACGATAGGGATCGCTCCCCCTAATTGATCTATAGTGATAAATTCGCATTCCCACTGATCACCCCGTGTGTCTCCTGAATAGGTACAAGCTATACATCTGTAAATACCGTCCTGATCAAGCGATCTGAATGGTGAAGTTTGAACAGCATTAGTTCCTGTTGTATTTCCATTTGCACTAGGAGCTATACCATTATCTGAGTTAGCTAATTCTGCAAGACGTCCCCAAGAAGTAAAATGGTATCCTTCGATAGTGCTATCATGCCTTATATCTTTTGTAGTATCATTAGGGTAATGGCTATGTGCTGCATATTGGCCGCCGTTTCCATCATAAATAGCAACATGAGTATTACCTCCAGCACCTACAAACAATAAATCTCCAGCTTTTCCTTCTGTCCTTAATCTATTAAAATCTGTAGATACAAAACCTCCACTCCCTGAACACTTAGAATATTGACTTCCGCTCGGAGCAGTCATTGTTATTCCTGCTGCCGCATAACAAGTTTCTGCAAATATAGAACAATCATACATCTCTTGACCTGCTGAATTGGTACCTCTTCCACCAAGTACGTATATAGCTTTACCTTCTTGACATTTTTGTACTATCTCTGCGGCTTTAGCTATAATTGTCTGCCTTGTTCCACTACTAGCATTATTAGATGAAGCTGGCACAGTATTTGAACTATTTGTTGTGTCTATTTGTCTTGCTCTAACTAAACTATTATCTATGTGTATAAGTGTATTTACCTTTATTTTAGGATTTAATAAGCATTTTCCTGTTATTCCATATTCACTTTGTTCGGGAGTACCTATTAATCCAGATGAAGGACTTAAATCAAATATTTCTCCTTCTGGCAAGTCTGCTACATTTATAATATTTAATTTTCCATCTTCCATGTAATACTTACATTTATTGCTTTCAGCTATTTGTCTTAAATAATCGCTGGATTTTCCAAAGAATACTTTACCCCTGGTTAACTTTGGTGCATTATCTAATTGACTTGAAATGCTTCCTAAAGCTACGGGATATTGAGCTTTATTTATTATGTGATCCACAAGTGTTCTAGCGGTCTGTCCTCTTAAGACAGAATAATTTGCTATATCATAATTAATGGCTCTATCTGAATCCAAGGCTATTATTGTAAGCCTATATGTTGTACTATCTTCTTTATCTCTTATTGTTTGCAATATGTCTCCATCAAAGATTAAGCCATATTGTTTTCCCTCATATCCTGCTTCAAGTGTTACCCTGGTAGCAGATAGCATTATTGCATTTTCAGTCTGGGCATTTAAATTATAAATAGTTATTTGAGAAAAATTAGGTTCCATTTGAATAGTCTTTTTAACCTGAAATACACATCTTAACTGTGATACATCTATTCCATTCCCTTGTGCATCGGTTACTGTAACTCTATATCTTCTACCATATAAAATTTGACCTTGTTTTTGACTTCCTGATACTACCTCGTAATTTGTAGATTCTATGGCCATAGTTTGTTGGTTATTAGCACTAGGGGTACCTGTTGCGCCTGTAAATTGATTAAAGTAATCCTGTGCTGACTGTTGCCTTATAGCTAAGCGAGCTATCCCAGGGCGTTCCCAACAGTAACACATTGCCGCTGTTAAATCTGCTATACTCCCATTTCCACTCATAAAAGCACTATGAGACAAGTATCCACTTCTATCTATCCATTGTAATGATGCTCCTGTATTTCCAACATCTCCTGATAATTCAGCCCATAAGAAATTTAATTGATGTGTTAAATCTATTCCGTAAGCTTTTAATTGAATTCGCCTTTCGCCAGTCCATTGGCATAATCCAAAGCCATTCCCGCTACCTACCTCGATTTTTGTTTCATCAAAGTCGGATTCCGCTTGTATATTGCCAAGAACCGCACTGCAGCTTTTCTCAGGAAGGCCTTTGCCTCTTAAAAAACTCCAAACCGTTTGTTGTATACTCACATTTAATCACCTCAATTGTCAATCCATAAAAGTTTAAAATCTGTACCTAAATTAGTAGTATCTGGTATATCTGCAAGTAAACTATCATCTGTTTTAACTATATAAGCTCTACCTATTTGTAAATACTCATATTGTTCTAAAATATTTATTCCACTTATAAGAGGTATTGATGAAACTATAGGAACTTTATTTTCATCCGATAAATCCATAACCCAATATCTGGCTTCTGTATTGTATCTTAAGAAAAAATAGAATTTCTTCTTTTCACCATTTACAGCTACAGTACATGTAAATGTATTGTTGGGGCTTGTTGTTAAAGGTATTACTTGATTTGCCATATAATCACCACACTAAAAAAGCCCACTAAAAAGTGGACTTGAGTATTTTAAAATGTTTTATTTAATTACTTTTAATTGGGTTCTTGTATATATAATTCTGAAATAACACCTGTGTCTACATCTTCCTCAATCATTTCATGCAAACTTGCTTCAAAATCTGGAATATCAGGATATTCATGTTTAAATTTCAAACATTCTTTTAAAATATCTCTATATCTATATGGTATTTTTCTTTCTTCTAGTTCATCTATTACATCATAAAAGTCACTATATAACTCACAACATCTATCACTTTTATATGTTTCCATTGGTGTCCATAAATTAATAGGGCAACCACAATATTCACAGTGATAGTCAGTTCTGCCCCACATTGGGACTCTATTCTTTTTATCAAATTCTTTATTCATGCTTCCATTACCTCACCCAATTTATCTTTAAAAAAGAATCGTATAAGCGCGTAATAGTCTTTGCTTGTCAATTCATCTGTGCTGCAAATATCTCTTCCGATAACATTAGAAGCAAATTTGAAGCTTTTAGTTTGTTTGATGGCTGTGTTCATAATTGCACACCTCCACTATATGATACGTGGAAAGTTTTATTCTTACTTGGTATATCTGCGGGATGATCATTTTCTTCTAGCCATTCCTTTACTTTATTTACCACCGAATCACTATACTTAGTAACTGTTCCTTGCCACGCTCCATTAGTTTCCCATACTGCTGTTTTTTCGCTTTCTTCAATGTCTAATAATTTTAATATCTCATTTACTGCCATATATGCTGGCTTACCTGATTTAGAATACATCCCTATCATATTACCTATTTGTTTAGTATCGTAATATTTTTGATCTGCTTGTATGTCTACAGGTATATCAATTCCAGCTTTTGAGAAAAAGGATTTAGCTACTAATAATTTAATAGTATTGTCTACTCCGGCATAATCTAATAATGGTGTTAGAAACTCTAATGACTTATTTACGTTTTCAAGTTTTTCCAATTGATTATTTGGGGATTTATTTGACGTTTCATTAAAATTTTCTTCAACCTTTTGTTTGATTTCCTGCAATTTAAAATACCCCTTAACTAATTGCCTTTGTACTTGCCAAGATAGTTCATCTTGCATTGGCTTTGTTATCATCAAATATCCACTTTCTGTGAATGCTACTATTTCTTTAGCTGCATTTAAAGCATGGTAATCAACTTCTTTGCTGACGATTAAATCGCTAGCAAAATTACTTTGCTTCGGAATTAGAAAATAATCTTCATTTTCTATAAGCTTCGACTTGTTATTTCTAAAATTATCTCTTATTATTTTAGAATCTATATTATGCAATCTGGCAATATCCCACGTTGTAACAACTCTTTGATTTTTATATTCTTTAATCCTCAATTGATTACTATTAACAATTATAACTTCATTCACATTGCATCTTCTCCTTCTTTTTTCAATCTTGAAAGAGACTATCCTTTATGATACAATATTTCACAGAGAATAGTCTCTGCGTAAAGATAATCTTGCTCCGTGGAAAGAATTAAGATTATCTTTATTTTTTTTGCTTTTCTCTTTTCAGTAAGTCTTCTCTGATTAACCCCAATATATATTCGTTAAAACTTTTTTCTATATCTACCAATAAATATTTTACCTTTTTATGGAGTTCATCATCAAATCTTACACTTATTTGTTTAATTTTCCTCACCTCCTATTATTATTATAGTTTCATGAAACTATAAAGTCAAGAAGTTAAGGAGTATTTTTAATTCTCTTCACAAAAAATATTGTATCATAGATTTTTTTAATACCTCTACTATTTCTAAAAGTGTTCTTTACATGATATTACGTTAAACCTTGTAATATCAATGGTTACAAGGATAAATTTTATTTTAAAAATTTTTTAAAGGGTACTAAATGCTATTGACATCTTTTCATATTGGATGATACTTCACTTCTTTACATAGTAAAAAAGAACCACATTTAAGTGATTCTCTAATTTATATATTTTTATTTTTCTAAATCAGTCCATTGGAGCATATCCTTCTTGAGTATGTTTTATAATTTGTCCTGTTTTCATATTAACTAGATATTCGCATACTTCATAATAATCTTTATAATTTTCAACCACACGATAATAGTTTTCATCATTATAATTAGCTATTCTATACGATTCATCTGACGAAATATCAAGACTATATCCATCATCTAATTTTACTTTTGATTTAACTAAATCTAATGCTTGTTCAGGAGTTAAAATACTGGCAGAAGTTGTATCTTCTATATTAGTAATATTTAATGGCGTTATTTCATTCGTAGTATTATCTATTTTATAAGTATCCCCTGTTAGAGCATCTACGAGAAAGTCATATTGATAAAAATTATTTACTGGTTTATTATTCACTTCGTGATATAAAGATATACGATAATAATTACTACCATCATAACTATAAGTTCCCGTAGAACCAAATACTAAATTTGATCCAAGTGTTACTTTAGATTTTATAGTACTTAAAGCATTAGTTCCATTTATTATATTATCTAAGCCACTATCAATTATACTTCCTTTAAATGATAGCTTATATATGTTTTTAACACCGACATTTCCTAATAAAGTTTCTATAAGATTATTATTTGCCTTTTCTGTATATTTGAATAATGAATATTCACCTGTTAAAACTATTGGATTTCCATTTAAGGCTCCCAAGGCAGATGCGCTTAATGCATCTGCAAAATCTCCACCATAAGCTAATATTGCTGTACTAAAATCAATATCATTGCCGAAAGTAGCTATTATATCTAAATTTCTAGAAAATCTATCGCTTTCCGTAGCTATCCTCTGGACATTCGGAAATTTAGAAGCTACATTATCACTTATTATATCTGTATTACCTATTATATAAGTTTTAGAAATAGTATTTTCTGAAATAAACTTCTTTTGTATAGAATCCAAAACACCTTGTTGAGAAAGTATTATAGGCATCTGTAATTTTCCTGCTATAGGTGCTACTGATAAAGCATCTGCAAAATCATCTCCTGTAGCAACAACCACACCATTTTGAGTACCTATTTTATTAGCTATAGCTATTGATGTCTGATATCTATTTGTTCCATATATTCTTTCGTATTCTATTCCTTTTTGATCAAGAGTATCTTCTGTTAAAGTGGATATTACACCAGGACCACCAATTATAAAAACTTTTTTTACTCCTAATCTATCAAATTCATTTTCTATGGTATAATCTATTCCAGTAGGTAATGTTAAAAATATAGGTGCATTATACTTTTTAGCTAAAACTGTAGCGCTTAAAGCATCTGGAAAATTTTCTCCTCCTACCACAATTGCATAATCTGATTTTTGCCAGCCTTGTTGTACAACATTAATATTTGTCTCATATCTGCTATATCCACCCAACCTATTAACTTGCAAAGAATCAGCCTTAACACTAATTCCAAAAAGTAAAGTAACAGCAACTACACAAATAAATTCTATGAGTTTTCTTTTCATAGTTAAAATCCCCCTTTTTAATTCCATAATACAACATTTCAAAGAGGATTTAAACTATTTTTGACATAAGAGGATTTTGTGTTATTTTGTAGAATTATCACCATGGAGGTGATAACTATGTTCAAAAGCATAGAAGAATTTGACAAACTAATATATGAAATCCTAATTCAAATTCGTGATAATGAAGATCCTAAAAGTGTATTGTCAAAACTCGGTGATATAAATTTTGATGATGCAATACTTAGATGCGTTGATATTGGATTAATAGAAGGTCTATCTTTTCAAAAAGATGCTTGCGGAAACTTATTTCCAAGTATTCAACGTGAAATAAGATTATCTTATAAAGGATTAGCGTTCATCAAAGAATTTGAATCCTAGTCTCGTTATTTCTTTTTTGAGCTTTAGTTTCATGCATGATTTTTGATTTTAAATATTGTATTAACGGATCGAATTGATCTAAATATATATCATGCTTAACCAAAATTTCTTGCAATTCACTAGCGATTTGTTTAAAATCATATTTTTTTGCTTTGGGTTGTTCCTGAATTGGTACTTCGGGAGCAATCATTTCTTTTATATCAATACATTTATTATATGTTGTTTCATTTATCATATTTCCACCTCATTAATTAACCTCTTATTGCAACCCTTTCATCAATTCTAGGAATGTTGTTGATCATTTTTTCTGATGGCTGTACTTGCATTTTATCTTCAAGTACAGCTACTCTTTTTTCTAGTGATTTCAATCTTTCTTCTGTTTCTTTATTCAAAGTTATCACTTCCCTTTTAAATATAAAAGTACCTTTTCAATGTGCTAATTTTCTTATATTGCTTATTTTCCAGTTACCTGATCCCATAAACCCTCTATTTTTTTCAATATACTCTCATCTGCTTTCTCTGCTTTTTGATCTCCGCTGTTAGTTGTAGTACTAGTTTGAGGCCTAGCAGATATTTTAACAGTAGTTACAGCTACGACAAGTATTTCTCTCATTGTAACCGTAGCTTTAAGTCCGAAAGCTGTTGTATTGTCGTCTGGAGCACTTATGGTTTCTACAAGCATATTATTATATGTTCCTAATCTTGTGACAATTGTACAAGGTATTCTGTCTTCCTGTAGTTGTCTTAGAAAAAGATAAGCTGTTATGGATCTTGTACTTCCATTTTCAGCTTCAAATTGCCAATCTCTAGATCTTGTCATTACATCACTCATGCCTATTTCAAATGTTAATTCTTTAGGTTCCATGTAAGCATGATCTGAAATACTTGCTCCTGTTTGTACAGGGCTTTCAGTTATAGTTAATGTAGTATCATGTTGTATATTAAAGAAAGCATCAAATATATATTTGCCTTCTGTGGAACTTCCAGGGTTAGTATCTATATATGTTGTAGCTTTTTCTGTAGCCATCAATAGATCCCCCCTAGATTACGTGTTAAAATGCTAGTTTTAGTCTTATTTAATTTACTATCTATTGCATTGGCTGTACCTGTAGGCGTAGTTCCGTAAATATTAAAATTATTAGTAGTATTATTGTGATTAGTATTATTCATGGTAGAATTTTTATTATTTGTAGTACTACTTCGAGGTAATATATACGAGGTTACAGAAGATACACCTTTCTTTACACTCCCTGCAAATCCTTTTATTTTTGATTTTATATCATCTGGGATATTTTTAATTTCGTTTATACCTTTAACTAATGGGATATTTTTAATATCATTAATTAAGTTCTTAATTTTTGCTCTAATTCTATCTACAAAATTTTCTATACCTCTCCAAAAGCCATTCCATCCATCTTTGATATCTTTTATTGCATTAGCTCCCTCTTTAAATTTATCAAAGAAGCCTCCTATAACCGATTTTCCTCCCCTAAAATAAGTATATATATCATCTAAAGCTGCTATTATAAGAAACAAAACTCCCAAAGGTCCCGTTGCTAAGGCTATTTGCAAGGCTACTACTAAAGCAATTATGGCCTTGATTGGCGCTGGTATTTTCCCAATAACTTCTATAATTAAACTTATTGTATTAATAATAGGTTTCAACACAATTCCTATTGTTTGTATTGCATCTAAAATCAATCTAAATAGAACACCCAGAATTGTTCCAATAATTTTTGCTGCCTCTGGAATATTTTTGAGCACCCAATCAACAAATCCATTTAATGCTTGATGAATATCAGCCAAAGGTCCACCGGCATATTTTGAAATATAATACCCTATCCATTGAAAGGCCAAACTTCCTGCCTGCTTTAATCTTTTAAATTCAAAAACTATACTCCTTACGAGTTTCAATTTATCCTCTGCATCAGACGGAAGCTTTAACTGTGCCGAATCCTGCCTTAGCTGGTTAAATTGCTGTAATAATTCTGGACTTAGCCAAAGATCCTGCATGGATATTTTCATAGTTTTCAGAGCCATATCTACTTCCTTGGCATTTTCTGTTGTAGTCCATAACCGCATGGCTAATTTCTGATATCCTAAATCCTGACTGGCTAAACTTGTGAGTGTTTTCCATGATGCTATTGCTATAGCCGCAATACCCGCAAATGCCCCTGCGATTAATCCTAAAGATATTTTTGAGGTCTTTGCTAAATCTTCTATAGCTTTTCCTCCATTTTCTTTCAACAATAATAAAGATGTTTTAGCATCATTACTTTTATTAGATACACTTTCTAAAGCTTGAGAAGTTTTATTTAATTCAGTTGGCATTTTATTAAGAGTTTCTTTTCCCGAATCAGCACCATTCTGAGGAACAGAATATCCAGATTCCATTTGTTTTAAGCCAACTTCTGACATATCAGGAGTTTTTATATTTTGTAAATTATAAGAAAGTTTATTTATTTCTATATTTAATATCTTAACTAGTTCTATTAATTGAACAAAGGGCGATTGAGTTTCTTTTGTTTTTTTTGAAAGTTCCTCCATGGTTTCAGAAGCTTTTTTAACATTGTCACCTTTTATGGTATCTGTTTTTATGCCCTTGAATCCCGTCGAAACTTTATTGACACCCTTATGTAATAATTCTATGAAAGCAATTAATTGCAGGAAAGGGGCTTTGGTTTCTGGAAGAATTTTAGCTATTATTCCCATATTGTCTTTTAAAGAACCATTAAATAATTGAAAGAATTTCTGTAAAGAAGACATATTGTCTTTGTTGTTATTAGCAAAGTTTTTTATGTTTCCTTCTGCATTTTTCATTGTCTGTTGGAATTGATTGTAAGAATCCTCATTGAGCTTAAAACCAATTCCGATCAAATACTCTTTTATTACATTAAGATCCATTAATATACTCCCCCCTCCTGTTGTGATGCTTCCATAGCTCTTGCTTCATTTTCTGACTTTATAGCCAATATTTCATGTGCATCCAAAAGATCATCCAATGTATATGTTCCGTCCCAAACCTCATGTTGTTTCCATATCTTAGCTACTACCGGAGCATATACGAAAGCATTTATATTTTGAAATTCTACTGGAATATATTCAACCCCTCTAGGTTCAATCCCGAGAGGGGTTCGTTGAAAAAACCACTAACATTAAATATCAAAGACTGTACAGTTAAATTCAATATAAGTGGCAAATCATAGTCTGCTATTCCAAAATTATTATTTTCATCCAAAACGGATGGAGACAACATGCCATTTGGATGAACTTCATTTACTACTCTAAGACAATTTTGTTGTATATATTCAAAATCTTCCTTAGGCAAACTCGTTAAAGTTTTTAATGCTTCTGAAATATCAATATCATCTATATTTGCATCTTTGCTATTTTTAGATTCGGCATTTTTAAACAAAGGTGCAATTAATCCAATTAATTTAAAAAGCATATAGGAACCTGTAAGCGCATCAAACTTATTAAGTTTAAATGTTCTGGTTCCTATTTTTATATCTTTATATGTTATTCTTTTATTTACATCTTCCATTTAACCACCCTCTATTCATGAATAATTTTAGCTGCCATCAATGACCACGAATACATTTGCCCTTGAGATTGATATACTCTATCTGCTAATTTTTGAGGGGATACTCCGTATGCTGTAATTACATCCCCCATTGTTGGAGACATAATGGTTATTGTCATAGAAGCCCATTCGTTTGTAGGAATTGATGAATCATTTATATAGTTATACCAGTTAATCAAATATTTGTGTAATTGGCTAGTTTGTTGTACAGTAATTGTAATAGTTCCATTTTCTCCTAAAACTTTACTTACCATAACAACTCCATCGGCTCCGACTTCTTGCACAGTTTTTGTTTGTGTCATTCCGACTGTAATACTCCCTAATCCTGCCCCAACAGAACTTCTTTTTCCATACGTATGGTCAAATGTTACAGTAACATCTTGAAAACTATAGGTATTGAAAGTTAATGCCATTTCTACCCCTCCTTATCTATTGATATATACGCCAATTTGTGCGTTATGAAAAGCTCCTGCAAGTTTAGCAAGCACGTATACCGGTGGGGCTTTTCTTGCATCTCTATCAGCTTGAGATTGGCTAGAAACTGAATCAAATAATATTTTATAACCTGCACTTAACATGTCACCGGTTTTTACGGCCAATATTGGTTCTGAGTTCCATATTCCCGGAGTAACAAATCCTATATTTACAGCATTTTCAAGTGGTGTAGTTAAAGCATTAACTAACATTTGCATCCCAGTATCATCTTGTGGAATTTTAGAATTACCTGTAAACATATTCAATACTGCTATTTGTAAATTATTTGAAAGCATATCTAAATTTATTAATTCATCAAAGAAAGTCCCATCTGCCATAGTTCCATTTTCAAATAAACTATAGACGCTTCCTCTACTTACATAAGCATTTCCGTTATAACCTTTGATTTTAGTCAGTTGTGTATTTGTCAAATCCTCTGTAGATACTCCAACTTCTGATTTAGCATCTAAAGTATATGCACTATTGGCGGTTTGAGTGTTAGCTCCCATGGCATAACCCATAATTGCTACTACAGATTCTTTATAAATAGTTTCTCCATCTGTATCTACGGCTCCATTTGCGGCACCTATCTTCAATTCTTCTGATATATCATTTTCTGTTGCTGCTGTAATTCTCACCTGACTTCCATCTCCATAGCTAGGAGAAGTTATAACATAATGATCTACGGAATATTCTACTTTAACATTAGAATATACATCTCCCCCTAAAGCTTGTATTTGTCTTTCAATTTCTGCTGCTGTAGTTTCCCCGCTTGTGCAATTAGATAATGTAAGAGTTATGTTCTTAGGTGTAGCATCTCCATCTAAAGCAATGTTAAATTCATTATCTGTTCCGCTGTGAATATCCGTTGCTGCTCCTGCTCCGCCTGTTTCGTATCCTTGTGTTTGAATAGAATCTGTACTATATTGTCCTAAGGTTCTGTGAACATTATTTTTCTTTAATAAGTCCATAATATTTCCAGACACACCGTTCAATACATCTTCATCATGAGTTGTGTAAAAATATGCTGATGGTGGATCTGCTGAATCTATATAAGCTGCAATGGCTTGTATATCTGCTTTTGCTGCACCGCACACAGTACATGCATACCATTCGGCATTAGCATTTCTACATGCTGTTACCGCAGCAACTGCTGTTTCTGGTGCAATCTGTACGCCTATTGCTACTTTTGCAGGCTGTGGAGACTGCGAAAAATATATTTGTGCTGCTAAATATTCTGGTTCATTTCCTGTCCATCCGTCAGCGATCATGTCGGCTGTTTTTGCATAAGTTTTAACTCTTTCATCGGTGGATATAATTGTAGACTGTCCTACTATTAATCCTAAGTTAAAACTAGTACGTACAGAATTGACAGGCCCAACGTTAACAGAAACATTTACTACATCACTTAAAGGTAAAGTTGTCATTGTTTAACCTCCTTTTTTGCAATAAAAAAAGAGAGATTTAATCTCTCTATCTGCTTGTTATTAATCTTATATCCGTACCTATTATGTACGGTAATTGGCTTCTGCGTACTACCAATTCATTGTAAGAAGCTTGAAAATCTACCCTTTCCCACCATTGTCCATTAAAAAGTTCGGGGATTCTAACGGGCATTGTTACGTCTGTAATTAAAAAAAGATTATTGGCTTTAAAATTCTCCAAATAATCTCTGCTAAGTACTTTAAATCTTATTTTATCTGCAATGTCATATGAATTAGGACCATAGATACACCAATCCACTTTATGAACCCTTGTATATCCCGTTTCTTTTAAAGCATACTCCGAATCCTCTGTATTAAAAACTGTATCAAATATCCTAGCTATCCTATCATCCTGAGGTGTTATTCTTAAAAATACTATATCTTCATCTATGCTCCATCCCGGAGATCCATCGGTAGGCCACGCAAACCTCACCTTGCCTTGATTCTCTGGTAATGTAGGATCTAATCCTAGCATTTTACATGTTTCTGCAAAGAATATATCTTCAATTTGTTTTAATGTAAGTACTGTATCCTGTACATCTGCCATATAATCACCTACTTACTTGTCTTGCGAATTCCTATCCCATGATAAAATCCATAGTCTTTCCACGGGAATACATTAAATACACGGTATCTATCTCCGTCCCACTCAACCTCATCTGAAATGCCCTGCTCATCTCCTGCTCTTGTAATATATATAGGTTGAATAGTAAGTATAGTTATTTCTCCACCGACTCTATCACCTTCTGGAACCTGTTGTAAATCTCTGGGGTTTGCAGGGGTTATAATCCCAACTATGGATATAGGAAGTTCTGTTGAGGTTGGTCTCCCGCCCTGCCATGTAGTAGATTTACGCCATACTGTAAATGGCTGCTTTTGTGCTATACGTGGATCTGTTATTACTCTACTTAAATTAATCATTGTGAATCATCCCTTATAACATAAGTAATACTATTACGTAATGCTCCCGTATCAATGAGTGGTTTATCACTGTTCTTTCTTTTTTGTTTTATAGTCAAAGGGCTGTTTGATGCCCACTTATTCTCAGGATCCGTAAACCATTTTCTACAGATATTTTGTCCTAGCATTCCTACTTTGCCTAACTGAGTTGAAACATCTCTATTGTTTAGTATACTTTTCATAGCTTGTTTCATAGCTTCAGCAATTACATCTTTAGAATTTTCAATAGCAGGTGCAAGCACAGGCCTAGGTGGTATCCTAAATAAAGGTGAACCATGCTCATGTACAAAAAACTCATATGCTCTTGAATATGGCGTTCCTGAATCAATATCATGTTGCATAGCTTTTATCATGGAATTACTTCTTACTCCGTTAGAATGAATATATAATAATTGTGCATTTGTAATCCTTTGATTGGTTCTTGAATTACTACCTTGTTTTATTTTTCTTTTATGAGTAAGATTATATTTTACATCTCCTCTTTCGGTGTTATCCTCCTGCGGTACTCCTATACATATTTTTTTATTGCTTAATTCTTTTAAGGATTGTAGTAAATCATTTGTCAAATCTTTTGTCACCATAACATCTATTAATTTATCAAGCATACAAATTACCTCCTAATAGGCGTAACTGCCACCAATCCCGATAATTCTTGCCATACTCGCAAGCTGTGTTCCATATATTGTGAGCTTCCACCCAGCCCATCCGTTTAAATCCTGTGTTATTGTCCCATAATCTGTACTTACAGATACACCACCGGCACTTACAGACGTATCTAAACCTCTAGTTTGACCGGCTTGTAATACTCCTGCTGCCCCACTATTAGGATCTGCTGTTCCTTGTAAATACAAAGTAAGAAAATGAGCAATAAACCATCCCATAGCAACTTCCCAGGCATCAAACCATTTGTCTTTTTTAATGCAGGTAGTAGCTAAATTTATATACATTTGTATTATAGCTGTGGGTATTACAGAATTGTTGTTTGCATCATTTCCAAATTGAGGATATACCTGCAAAAAATCTTCTATTGCATAAGGAGGATTGCTTCCAAATGATAAATTGGAAGCATCTCCTATAATTCCATTTAAATAAGGCATAAAAAATCACCTACTTTTTAGTGTTAGTAGATGGTTTAGCATCCTGTTTATTTGTTTCTGCTGGTTTGTTTTCCTCTGCAGGTTTATTTGTTTCTGTTGAAACTGTCTTATTTCCATATGCCACTATCAATCCATCTTTTACACCTAATTGATATGTTGGGGTTTTTTCAACCCAATCAGGTAATTCAGAAAACTCATTATATTTTGCCTGCACCATCTTACCTTCTGAATCTCTAAATTCAAAAGCTTGCTTAGTAAATATTCTTAACATAAAATTACCTCCCTTATATACCGTCTCTGTATCTAAAGCACTGATAGTAAAGTATTTTAACCTGTGATATTTGAGCTACATATGCAGTAAGATAACTCAATTCTTTAACATCAGGGCTACTCATTCCTCTACTCAAAGGTACAGGTAAGTCAAAGTTAACTCTATCATCATCGTTTACGTATGCAACCATTCTGTCAGTTCCACCGGTTCCAGCACCTATACACCATCTTGATGGTACAATCGCAAGCTGTCTTCCTTGATTATTTGCTATGTTGTTTTTCAAAAGATATTCAAGGATAGATACATTGCCAGCTTCAGATACCTTCCTTGATACTATATCAGTGTATTGAGCAGGTGGTATTAATATATGGTTTGCCATGCCTGTAATATCATACTCTGAATTCGCCCATGTATCATTTATAACCTGGTTTATATCATGAAGTATTTCATCTGCCGTTTTCTTTGACCATTTTGTTTCAGTACTTGCGCCAGCGTCTACCAATGAAGCTGTAACTTGAGGATTATTTACAAGGCCATAAATATCTTCTTTATCCCAACCCTGATATACCAGAAAATCTATTGTCTTGTTATAATTAAGTCTCAGTCCTTTATCATATATCTGGTCAAGGGAACGTCCTATTGTCTGCATTTTTGATTGATCTACAAAGGGTACCTTAAGAATATTGCTCCATGTAAATACCTTAAAAATATCTTTTGTAATATTGCCCTGTACAATAGGAATATTATTAGTTTGCCCTCCAATTATGCCCTTGTTTGAGCCGCCAGTCCCAGCATAATCAACAAAAGTGTTTGAAGAGAATTCACTCCATCCGCCACCTGTTTTTGCAACTATATCTCTAGGCCAATCTATATTTACCAATGGTTCTAAAAGTCTAGGATCTCTTTTTTCTAACTCGCCACGCAGAAAGGCTAGTCCTGTACCAATTGCCGAATCTGTTGTCGGCATTCTGCCAACTCCGGGTAAAGCCAAAGTTTTATTGCTATAAGTATCTATTGTTTCCACTTTTCATTCCTCCTTTTAAGGCTGTAATTTAGTAAGTATAGTAACTTCTGCAACCTTGTCTGCATCTATATCACCAGTAGTAAATTTAACATTTGTAAGTTCAATTGTATTTGTTCCGTCTGCTGCTGCTTCAAATCCTCCTACAACTCCATTTGGAATAGTTGCGTTTTCTGTTATTCTAAGATAAACAGAGCCGCCAGCTGTAGGCGTCCCTACATTACAAACTATTGTAACTGTTCCCCTTGAAATAACGTCACAAGGCTCATTTTCTTTGTAATTTCCTCCTACTGGATAATAATCTGTAGCCTGTTTTACTTCTCTTACTGCTATACCTGCAAATTGTGCTGCTGTATTGGCAGCTGCAAATTTTGTGTAAGTGTTATCTGAATTTAATATAACTGGATCTCCAAAAGATATTGGATCTCCCTTAACTGGTCTCTGGGTTATGATTGCATCAGCCTGTCTAGCTACATTTCCTGGATAACCTAAACCTAATATTTTACCTATTGCTGCACCTGGCATATTATTTTACCTCCTTATAATGTGGATTGAACTTTTTAGCTATTTCCATTCCTAAGTTCGCTACTTTTTCCTGATATTCTGCATCACTCATTTTCTGCTTGTCTGCTGCTTTTTTCTTTCTGCCTTTAACTATAGATGCATAAGAATTATTCTTATCTTGTGGTGCTTTCATCCTTACTGTATTAATAAGTGCATCACAAGCTTTCTTTTTAGCTGCCTTGTCCTGTATCTGAGCTACTATAGGCTTCATCTGCTTTAAAAATTGAGCTTTATAGAAATCATCTTTTGCAGGTGATTTTTCTTCTTCTTTTGGTTCTTCATCTGTTATTTCTTCCGGCTCAATTGTTATTTCTTCTTCATTTGGGAGGTCTTCATCTTCTTGCTTGGAACCTTCCAATTTAGAGATAACTTCATCAATGGCTTTTTCAGGATCTTCTTCGGTTTCACCTTTCTTTTCTGCCAAAGCTTTTATGGAATCATTTAACTTTTCAAGCTTTGCCTCTATTCCTGTAGGAGCTTCATCTTCCTGCGGTTTTATACCAAGTTGCTGGCAAATCAAACCACATATTTTATCAATTTTGGATTCAAGTTCTGGGCTCTGGTCCTTTACTTCCTCCTTCTTTTCTTCTACAGGCGGTTCCTCATCATTGCACTTCTTTTCTTCTGCCATGGCATCTACAGCGTCCAGAACCTCCTCTGCATCTGCATCTGTAGCAAAATGCTTCAATCCTATAGCTGCTAACATGTCAGTAACTCTTGAGTGCTTTTTGGTTGGTAGTTTTATTTTACTTGACATCTTTTTTTCTCCTTCCTCAATTTTATTTTTTGAATCTTTTATTGCTACACGGTTCCCTGCTCTACCAGCTTCTACAACTGCTATATGGTTACCGCATATATCTGTTTGTGAATATGTATTGTCTCCGTTGTCTACGTAATTACAGTCATATCCACAAGATACTTCTCTTTTACCTTCTTGTATTGCTTTTATTAAATCTGCATCATAAATAATTAAATCTGCCAGTAATAAATCGGGTTCATCTTTGGATTGCCTTATATTCTGGCTTGTTCCTTTCATATAGATTTTGGCATTGTCTGGTGTTACCCATTCTGAGGGATGCTCATTTGTAACAACTTTACCATTAAAGCTTGCTATTGCTGCAGGTTTAAAAACTTCTTCTGGACTTCTATATACTTTATAGATTTTGTCTCTATCATCTAGACCTAGCTCTTCATCCGTATATTCATACCAACCAGTACGGGCTATGGGAACATTCTTGCATATATAAAACCCATCCGGTGTTTCTGTAATATTAGGTGAAATTGGTACTCCGAAATACGCTTTCAATTAATCACCACCTTTCAGGCAAAATAAAAAGCCCTCTAAGGCTTATTTAACTTTGGTACTATTTAATATACTATCTTTTAGATCATTTTTATTTGTTGTTTTAAAATATGGTTTTTCACATTCACCTTTTTTTAATTTGTAACCATAGGATTTTAAAGTATAATTGGAACATGTTCCTTCGCACATATATTCGTCACCTTTATCGCTACAGCAACCGCAAAAACATACTCTATGCATACATCATTCCTCCTTACATAATCTCTAAAAATTGTTTCTTAGTCATTGTAATTATCTTTTCTTGGTAGCATACTTTGTGAGGGAATTTTTCAAAGTCTATATTTACTATGGGTGCTGGAAAACATCTACAGTTAAATATCTCTCCTGGATTATAATTCCCATAATTTCTTTTCTCATGATTAAGTAATTCAGGGTTTGGAGGATTATCCCAGGAACATATAACATCATCCATTAAAGCATGTGCACTTCTAACCCTTACATCTTCGGCAGTTCTCCATATATACCAATTCAAGCCAAGTTGTTTGCTTCTAGCATGAGTTAAAGCTGTATTTGCCTTGGCTGTTTCAGTACGTGCAATAGTTTGAGCTCTTATTTGAGCCTTATAACTAAACAATTCCTTAATTTCTTCTGTTAAATCCTCTGGCCTCCTACTTTTAAATGTTTCCTCTGCAATATGTTGTGTAACTTCTCTTGCCACGCCTTGAGGTAATGTTCTAATCAAAGTAGCGTTTTGTTCTACTTGTGCACTTATAGCCCCTCCTATTGGTCCTTGTAACTCTTTCTTTAGAGCTTTGTATATCTCACTACCTTTGCCATTTTTGGCTGCTGCCTGTCTCCATGTACGGCCTGCATCTGCAAATACATGAGTAACCATTTTTAAGGCTTCTGCTTCTGCGAATTTCTTGAATTCATGGCTATTGGAGAACTTTTTAATTTCTCTAAGTATTTCTCTTGGATTTCTTAAACCATTTAAATTTTGTTGAAGAATCTTCATTGCCCGTTTTAATGTTCTTTGATATCTCTTCTCTATTAATCTTTTCGGCTTCCAAAGGTCCTGAGCTGTTTTCGCTACCATAATTATTCAATCCTTCCAATTCTCCTTCATCAACAGTCGAATCATCTGCTTTTTCTATTTCCTCATCAGATATATTGCTAAACAGGCCAGTTACATTACTTTGCTGTTTAAGCTCTCTTAATGCTGTTTTCTGACTTACTAATCCGTTTGTATAAGCACTTATTACAACAGCAGTATTTTTACTAGATAAATCTGCCAATTCATTTCCATCCGGTGTTCGAACAGGGTTAAAGTCATAATCCAAATCATCCGGCATAGCTCCAAATTCACTCATGCATAATACAGGCAATAATTGATCTAATACTGGCCTCAATGTAGATTCTTGTTTTTCTTCTATAGTGTCGTAGTAATTTAGCATATCGCTTTCACCGGTTGCATCCATGCCAGCAGGAGAACGCCCAAATAATCGTGTTACAGGTATTTCACAGGCTCCAGCTACATCTAACATAAAAGATTGATATATGTCATTCAATCCACTAAAAGAATATGGGTGTCTTTCTAATTCTTCACCTGAATTCAGTATTTGTAATCCCATATTGCTCATTAGCATATTCTGTGCTTCTATAGCTTTCCACGCTCTTTGTGCGGCTTTATCATTTCCTATACTAAGCATTTCCCTTACTCCATCTAATTTTAATACCCTTAAATCTGCTAAAAATATCAATTGAGCAATATTCCAGCTAGTATTATCTCTCTTTTTAAGTTCATCAAACACGATTTCAACCTCACTGGCTCCCCAATACTGCTCTGCAAGTTCCTCCCAATACGGAAGTTTTCTACCTATGAATTTTACAACCCTGCTATGATGTACTCTTATTATTTTCCCTCCATCTGCAACTACATTATAAAATTCAGGTGTTCCAAAATCAGGACTGTTTATATCTTCAACTATATTCTGACTTGGTGTTATGCCACTCCATCTATCTGTTATAAATAGTCCCTTGAAGCTATCTGGCATTATATCATCATATTCTAGTGGCTGGTCTAGTATATTCTCATGTCCATCTATTATTATCAAACCACCGGCACCACCATAAAGCCTCCCCCATTTAAGCCCTTCAAGTATCTTGGCTTTTAACTTGGTTCTTCTCTCTAGTTTTTGTAATTGCCTTATTTGGTCCGGTTCAAGTTCTGTAGTTACCTGTATCCAATTCTTACACATATCATCCGGGATAGTATCTATAATCTTTCTTATTATCCAATTGGATCTATACAAGCTATTCATAAGCCCATAATCCTGTGTAATCCTTGTGAGAGGATATTCTGTACCTTCTAACAGGTTTGGTGTTCCATAGCCCAATCTGGCAAGTACATTTGAAAATGAATCTGTAACAAGTCCCTTAGGAGGCTTTATATTATTTGTTTTAGGTTTAGCATCTATATTATATTTTTTTCTTTTTCTATGTCTTCTGCTGTTCATATTCAACCTCCTTTCGTGCAAAATAAAAAAGAGTTATATAAACTCTACTTAACATTACTCCAATAAAAATTTAAGTCCACTCTTCATTATTAAATCTATAATCATAGCTGCTGCATCTGGTGCATCATCGTGTTCGTTTTTGCCCTGAATAGTATAATTAGTTAAGTTGTCCATAAACTTTTCGTATTGGCTCCCATATTCGTAATCAGACCTAAAGTATAAATGTTCTTTAATCTGCCCACTTGATAATAAAATTCTCGTCTCTTTATTGGTCGTTGTAAATACCGGATCAAAAGAAGTAACAGCTCCTTCCTCTAGGCATTTTGTTTTTAAGCTTCTGCAATACATTTCACCGGCCCCATTACTTTCTATCCTACATTTAAAAACATCATATTGCTTCAACAAGGATATTGTAAGAGGTTCTGTCTTTTCTACTGGTTGTTGAGTAAATACACAATCTACAATATATATCTTGCCTTCTATAATTAAAGCAACCAACATACAATAAAAATCTTCTCCCTTGTCTGCCAAATCTATACCTGCTATAACTCCATCACTAGGTTTATTTTTAATGTCTTCCATAGTAAATTTGTGTAAGCTTTCTATAGGGAATAATAACCCTTCTGCTGGCTTAGGATTTTGCTGATACATGGATTCAAATATATAAGGGTTTTGCTTTTTAACAGAAAGTAATTTTTTAAGGCTATGTTTGTTTTTCCATAAAGCTTCTCCTTCTTGTCTTGGATCCTCTTCTGTTGGAGGCCCTATCTTAATAGCTGGGAAAATAACTACATCCCATTCTTCTGATTCTCTTTTCAATAACGTTCCTGCTAAATCATCTTGGTGCCATCTGGTAAGGGTTATAAGTTGTTGGCTATCATTATGCAAACGAGTTTTAAATACTGTGTCATACCAATCTTGTACATTTTGTCTTACTGTGGGACTCCATGCATCAGCAGGATCTTTATAAGGGTCATCTATGATTCCTATATCTACTGGTCTACCTGTTAAACCTCCACCTACACCTACAGTAATAAAACTGCCCCTATGATCTATAACTTCAAATTCTTCTGAATTTCTAAGCCATGTACCATTAGTTTTTAAACCCTTAGACGGAATTCTTGTTTTGGGATATAACAGCTTATATTCTTGACTGTCAACAATTCTCTGAACATCTCTATTGAATTTGCTTGCAAAATTATGATTATAAGATGCCAGAGCTATTCTTAAATTAGGGTTGTCTCCTAAAAGTTTAGCTGGAAGTCTTCTGCTACACAATTCACTTTTGCCATGCTGTGGTGGCATAAATACCATCAGATTTTTTATTTCACCTTTTGCAAATTTATCAAGAGCACTAGCATATCTTCTATGATGATCATTAACTATGTATTGAGGAAAAGTCCAATGCGTAAAATCAATCAGATGTCTTTTAGCTTTTTCTATTCTTATTTCATTCAGTGTTGGAAGTTGACTTACCAATGATTTTTTCAAGTGTGTTCAACTCCTCGTCACTTAAGTTAGATAAATCCGTTTTATTATTAATATTTTGTGTTACCTCCCCACTATGCTCAACATCTCTCTTATTTCTCCATTCTTCAGGCTTCCTGTTCTTGAGCCAGAATATTTGCGCCGTGGTATCCGGTGTAACTTCCTTTTTAACCGTTTTAGTAACCACCATATCATATGTTGGGAAGCCATGTATATCAGTAAGTACCTTCCCTTTTTCGTCTTTTCTTATCATTCTTTCTCTGGTAACTTCTGTATATTCATAGCCCAATGCCCTTTTTAAAAGTGCATTTTCCACTTCAAAGTCAATTACCTCTTTTCCCTTTTTTAAGGACTGTAAAAACTCCGGATACTTTTTCTTATATCCATTTAATGTGCTCTCACTTATGCCCAAATTCTTTGCTATTTGTCCCTCAGTGAGCCCATCCCTAGCCCAACCTTCAACCAATATCAATTTATCTTTTACGGTATCCCATTTTGTTTTAGCCATAGTTACATTGTCACCACCTGCCTATTCGTTTTGTTTTGGATGAAACTTCAGTTAATATATTTTTTATTTCATCATATTATGTATAATTTTGGGATAACTAATTATTAGTGTTAATATAAAAGGAAGTACCAATGCGGTGGCTATAATAACCCATATTATTTTCATAGCTACTTTTTTCAATATAAATCCCCCTTCTTAAATTTATATACTATAAACTTATAATATATTGTAACTATTTATAATATATGAACTTAATGGAAATTTTTTATTATCTTTCTCACCTCACCTTCTATTCAAAACCATACTTACAAATAGTATTCTTACACCTACAGACAAATACCCTTTTCCATTCCCTATTAGGGCATTCCCCACAGTATTTTATAAACTCATCTTTACAGCTTTCTTTATCTTCTGGTGTCTTTCCACAGGTTTCACAATCCTTTGGGCATTCATGAATTGATGGATTATATACCATTCCACCTTACCCTCCTAACAGCACCCTTGACCCTCCTGTAGCAATCATGCCTCATTAATTTTTCTATATCATAAAAGGAGAGGTATTCGCCTCTCCTTAGTTTATCTTTATTTAATTTTTTATCTTGGTCAAGCTTTTCTTTCAAGGTTTCTCTTATCTTCATACCTCTCACCTGTTTTTTATTTATCCATTTTCTCTTTAATTATTTTACTATATTTATTTAACATTGAATCTAGCATTTGACTTGCAATAATTATTTCTGGATCCAATAAACTATCTTTCTGCGTGATTAGATTGTCAAGATTTCTTTTTAAAGACTCTATTTGTGATAGAATATTATCTATCTCAGACATACTAATTCACTCCTTTTTTTAATTAGTATAAAGAATGAGTGAAATCATATAAATATTAATCCACTGGTAATAAACCCATATTATTCAATTATGTACAAAATAAGCACCCTAGATGACAGGTGCCTGCTTTTAATAACATTATTTTTAAAGGAGACTATTATGTAGTATACGAACTTCTGGCGGTTGCATTTGAGTTTAATGTGTCCTGCAACCACAGACACCGGGTTAAATCTTCATATGGTAGGGAACTAATTTATAATCTGTTATAATATTTATTATATATGGTATTTGTTACAATCTAATGTCCTATGTAATAACTATTTGTAAACAATATACAAAATAAGCACTGATTTAACAGTGCCTACCTTCTGATATACACACATATATAGTATAATTTTTATTTACGGTTTCCCGTATTGGCAGCCCCATTTAACCTCGGGGCTAGAGGTTTATTTTAAGGGAGAGTTTGTATATGAGTTATTGCAATGCAGTTTGCAATTTTTCATTTTAACCATAATCGACTATATATAGTATATAACACTTTTAGATGAATTTTGTCCCAACTTTGTCCTATTTTTGTCTCAAATCTGTCTCATTTTTGTCTCACGATTTTTTTGCTGTCTATTGCATAATTTTACATTTTAATCTACTATTAAAATAAATAAATTTTATACTTTAAAGTTGGTTTAATAATATTTATTAAAAACAGGAGGGATAAAAATGATTAAATATGTTCCTATATTAAAATGGAAGCCAGGTGAAAAAGATTCTATCAAAAAGTTGAGCAAAGAACAGATTGAAAAAATTTTCCCTGTAATTGAATTAGTAGATGCAATAGATGCAAATAGTTTGCTAAGTCAAATACAAGAAACAGGCTTAGAGCACGCTTTTATTGATACTTCTCATTATGAGGAAACAGATATTAACTTTTATAAAAAATTAACTTCAAGAAATAAACCACTGCACATAATTCCTATATTTTATATTGATGATTTATTTAATAGCATTTCTTCTATAGAAGACCAATTTGATGAAATATGTATAAGATTAGCAATTCCTGAACCTCTTGATTCTTTAAGCTATACCGAATTTTTTAAAAACATATTTAAAAAAGAAACAAATTTAAAAATTGATATAATATTAGATTTAATTTTTGTTCAAGATATGGAATCAGCTTCTTTAAAATACGTAGCATTAAATCAAGTATTACACCAATTGGAACAATATCATGATAACATAAACAAAATAATCATTTCATCTACATCATTTCCCCAAAATTTAAGTACCTTAGAAGCAGGTGAAGAAAAATCGTATAAAAGATATGAATTTAGTATATTTAATAAAGCTTTAAATCTCCCCGAATATAAAAACTTAATGGACAAACTAATATATTCTGACTACGGTGTTAATAAATTTACAGATACAGAAATGGACTTTTCAAAACTTCAATATGGCATTCTGCCAAAAATAAAATATACAACTGATAATTTTTATTATGTACAAAAGGGTAAAAAAGACAGGATAAAAAATACTTATATTGTTTCAGTTTTTGACATGTGTGCTAAAATAGTTAATTCCAATTTTTTCTACGGAAAAGACTTTTCATATGGAGATAATCAAATATACACCAAATCTATTAATAAAAAAGGTCCTGGTAGAAGCAGAGATTGGGTTACAATTTCTACTGCTCACCACATAGCTGTAATATTGAAACAGCTCTCCAATTATATCTAAGTTTAATTATAGTCCTTGTATAATCTATTATTTCATTATTTGGAACTTCTTTTAAAATCATATCTATAAGAGCACGTTTTGTTTTGCTCTTATATTTTTTGTCTGTATATCTAGCAATTAGTTCTATAAGTTCGTCCTTCCATAAAATAGTTAGTCTTGAAAATGGATCTACTTTGTTATTAATACGTCCTTTTCTAACAGTTTTAAGCTCTTTATTTTCATTATAGTATTTAATTCCCCACCATTTGGGTATTATTTTCTTTACTTCATTCACATATTTCTTGGTTGTTACTAATACCATTCTATCAAAAACTTTACTATAATATTCTGATTGTCTAGGCAACCTTTGCAAGGTATCCATATCACTTTTTATTTCATATCCATGAAATAAACCATTGATTACGGCTATGTCTATCCTAACATAGCCGTTTAATATGCTCATTTCAGGCACAACGATAGTGCTAGTATCATTTACATACATTGGTTCTTTTGAAAAATCTCTATACAAAAATGATCTTATGTCACTATCATACATATCAAAATTCTCCTTTCACGATTAAAAAGCTAATTATATTATAATATATATTGTCAACATTATGTCTATCCAACTTTATACACCCTTTCCCACTTCACAATATCCTCCAGTATGTCCTCTCGCCACCTGTAGGCAGTACTTCTCACACCACCATACATTTCAGTTGCTATCCACCCGACGCCCTTGTTTAGCTTGTACTTATAAATAATGAATTGCATGATTTCTTCTGATAGTGGAGGGACTGTCAGTACTTTCTTCAACGGAGCTGTATTTCTTTTTAACTGCCTTATTCTGGCCATATTCTTACGGAGCTTTCTTCCAACATACTCAAGTTCATCCTCAAGCTTTTCAATTTCTCTAACAATTCCTTTTTCTGCTGTACTTTCTCCTGTAGGGCTTGTCTGTACCTTTTCACTAAAACTAGGGCTCATGTGGCTGTCTGCAACAACATATACATTACAGTGCTTTATATCCCATTGAATACTCTCTTCCTGATCTTGAAGGTCTTTGCATTCCAGTTCCAAAGCTTCCATTTCTTTTAAATCTCTAAAATAGCCATACAGCTTACCTTCTGTCCTTTTAAATGTTTCTTTGTCCAACATACAGTTCCCTCCCATGAACTTATTTAATTATGTCTATTCCTTATATCTCTCACTTACCCATCTGTTTCAAATCATCCTTAAAAGCCCTGGAATTGCAAATCATATTCACATATTCCTTTATTTTAAGTTTTGAAACCTTGGTACTCTCCCTCTTCTTCTCTATATCAACATCAATTTGTTTTATGGTTAAGCTAAGAGAATTAATTTCTTCCTGCAGCAGTTGGATTTTATCGAAATACCTTTCCCTTTCCAAACTTCTAGCATTCACATAATCGGTTATAGATTTTTCACTTTCCTCTAAATCTTCCTTCAGTAAATTTATTTCCTCCAGAAGGTCCTTAACAATTCCCCTGTTAGTTTTCCTAGGGAACCCAAAGTCTACTTTAATAAGTGTAACAATCACAGACTCGTCTTTACTTAAAACAAGGAGTATATCATCCTTCACATAAAATCTCCTGACTACCTTATCCTCACCAATCTTACCCTCTATCAGGAAATCGGAATAAGTGAATATCTTATTTACATCCTGTATTATTCGTTCATCATTGGCTATCATATATTCCTGAACAGCAAAGTCACCAGTTATTCCTTTCACTCTCTCTACATATCTTATTTTACAGTGTTTGGTTAAATCTATATGTTTACGTTCTGCTATCAATACTTCCATTATCTTTCTAACCTCCTCCCATGCCTGTCCCATTCCTTTTTAAACTCCTTATAGCTCTTTGCACTTTCCTTCTTGCAATTCCTAACAACTATATAAAAGCCTATTATCCCAACTATGCTAATTAAAGCCCATACTCCTATAAACGTATAACCCAATTTTATTAAATGTTCCATCTACTCACCTTCTTCAAATTCCCTGTATAATAAATCTAATTTTGGACATACTGTTTATTAAAGTATTATTTTAATCTCCATTTTAATTTTCATTTTCCAATAATAAATCCTTGTGCCGGGGATGCTCAAATCCCCAGTGTTTGGGTTCATCATATAATATTTGAAGTACGTATCAACTTCTAATATTTCTTCACTATTTCAGCTAACTTAACCCTATCTTCATTTGCAACAGCCTTATCTCCTATAGATTCTCTCATCTCATCAATTAAAGTTTCACACTTTGAGGTTTTGCAATAAAGTATCATGGCTAATCCTTTATTATCGCCTTCCAAAATTGTTATGGTTTTAAAAGAACTATCTTCTATGCCCAATGGATTGTGTATGCCAAAACCCTTATATATCACAGCATCTATTGTTTCAGTCTCACCACGAACACGCACCTCAATTTTCTGTTTCTTTTCTTTCAGGAACTCTTCGTTGGCTTTATTTTCAGCTTTTTCTTCATCTTTGATTCGCTGCTCCATATCATAAAAGTGGTGTATTTTCTTAAACTCTTCAAGATTCTTTCCATACAGTTCATCATCTTCCTTGGTAAATTCTCTTATATCTTCTAATTCATTTAGATTTATACTGGATACAAATTCACAATCTTCCCCAAGCAAATACCATATACAGTAGTCATAATCCTCTGATATATCATTTTTAAGCCCTTCAAAACTAAACTTATAAAATTTTTCCATATCACCTAAATTTATAGGATGGATTCCATGTAATTTCTTATCTTCCTCGTCTATTGTAAATCCCACTAGCTTAATTCCTCTTAGTTCCTGCAAGTCTTTACTGCAACCATTCTTAATTTTTCCAATTAATAATTTCATTTTCCCCACCTACTTCCTGCTAACATTAAATCTAATCTCCCCACAAGCCTCACAACCCCTATCTATAAGCTTTTTATTATGCCTATGAAGCCCTTGGGGTATATCAACTTTCTCTCTAAACAACTTCGCTAAAATTCCTATGCCCACCTGAATAACATCCAACACCTCTTCCATTATGTCTTTCTTATTCCCAGAAGAGAGAGCTCTGCATAACTCTCCTGCTTCTTCTAAAACTTTATCTTTCCAATTCTCCCAGGTCATTGTACGGTTGTCTATTTTATTACCTTTACTGTCTATCAGCTTCCTAAGTACCATTAGTTTTAGTTTCAATACGTTCACCTTCTCAATTCTTCAATTTGTCTTATATATCCAGAAGCCATAGCCTTGTACTGTTCTGGCCTATCTGTTAATAGCTTTTCTTTTAGGCATTGTAAGCTCTTTTCTAGTCTATCTATTTGAATTTTCTTGGACTTATCCATACTCACACTTCTTTCAATACTTTCAAATCAATATCTGGATACCTCAATTTAAACTGCTTGTACGTTCTCCTCCACTGCTGACTTTCATACCCTTTGGTATCTTCAACACTGTAGGTACCATCATTATTCAAAACCAGAAAATCAGCAGTATAAGTTATAGCTCTTTTCTCTTCTTTGCCCTCCTGAATAATAAACTCCGGTTGCAATATAAATCCTGCAATTTCCCCAGCATAGAATAAAAGTTTTAACTGGCAGTACCTCTTCATCTCCAGCTGACTCCTGAAATATACTCCATCATGCCATACACCCTTATTCCTGTATTTCTGCCTTTTTACTTTTGGTTTCTCTACCTTCTGCCCTCTCTTTTTGAGATATTCCTGGTATTGTTCCTCTGTCCAGTTCATCCATCTTCATTCCTATCTGATTACCAAATTTTATGGGTCTGACATTCTCTATGATTATTAATTTACTTCTCACGCCCTCACCCTCTGCTTTTGTCTAACTCTCATCACATTTTTATCCTTGTGCCACGGATTATGATTATATCCTTTTATATTACAATCCATATACTTATTTTTCCATTCACAATAATAGGATTCTACTAAGGATTTTGGAATTTTAAATTTTTTTGACGCCTTTTTAATTAATTGATTTTTACGTTATCATCATTCTTGCTGAAATATTCAAAGCATTTGTCCTTATTACTAATTTCTTCGCCATATCTTTTTTGGGCATAATTTCCCAATTATCTCTTACGAAGTCAAGGGTTTCTTTTTTCCTTTCGAATGCAACTGCCATTTTTATCACCTCAATCTACTTGTCTTAAGGTTATCCAAGCACCTCTGGCACACCTTTTTCCCTTTCCACTTCACAACATCCTCTGTTCCTCCGCAGAATATACAAGCAGGCTTATACTTTTTTAAAATAATTTCATCTCCATTTACAACCATTTCCAACGGTACACCCTCTGGCATATCCAATTTTTTTCTTAACTCCTTCGGTAGAACTACTCTACCCAGCTGGTCTACTTTTCTAACTATTCCTGTTGATTTCATACTCAATTGATTCCTCCTTGTTATTTTATTGCCCTCTCTTTTTCCTCACGTGTTATCAAACGCTTGTATAATATAAACTCTATTAAGCCTTCTCTGAGTTCTTCTACTGGAGCCCTTTCTATGTCTTTCACGCTTATCTCGTTGTTTCCACCCTTCAGGTAATTAAAAATCTGCCACCTATTCACCATCTATTACTCACCTCTTCCAAATATTTCAGGGTTATAACTTCCCTCATGGACATAATCCAGTTCTCTAATCCTTTGGGTATTACCATCCCAATACAATTTAACAGTTCCTGTCTTCCCATCCCTGCTCTTAGTTACAATGGCTTCCATGATATTCTTTTCCTCAGTTTCCGCATTGTAGTATTCATCCCTGTACAGCATAATAACTATATCCGCATCCTGTTCTATAGACCCTGATTCTCTTAAATCCGAAAGCATTGGCCTATGATCCGATCTGGCCTCAGGTGCACGAGATAACTGGCATAAAACCACAATGGGTATTTTTAGTTCTTTGGCTAAATTCTTAAGCGCATCTGATATCCTGCTCAATTCCTGATTCCTGTTTTCGCCTTGTCCCTGTATTTTCCCAATATAGTCTATTACGATTAAATCCAGGTCATATTGCAGCTTGGCTTTTCGGGACTTAGAGCGTATTTCATTTACGCTTTGGCCGCCTTTATCATCAAAGTATAATTTCTGCTGGCATATGAAATTAGCAGCATTTGCAAGCTTATTCCACTCAGGTGAAGTTAACTCCCCGGTCTTTATTCTCTCAAGTGGTATTTTTGTCAAGCTTGAAAACAGCCTGTTCATCAGCTTTTCTTTGGTCATTTCGAGACTGAATACCAACACTGACTTACCCTGTTTTGCCACGTTTTCCGATATTTCAAGCATCATGGCACTTTTACCCATGCTAGGTCTTGCCGCAAGTATCACGTAGTCCCCTGGTTCCAATCCTCCAGTCATGTTATCCATGGATTTTATACCAGTTGCTAAACCTGCCAATCCCCCGCCCTTATTGTAATTTTCTTCTATTTTTTCATAGGCGTTCATGGCAACTGTTTTGGCAGTGACTATTTCTGAATCCTTATAGCTGTTTATATCCAGAATCTTACTTTCTGCTTTGTTTAAAATATCCTCCACACTGGAGTTATTGCAGGCATCCAGCATCATTTCATTGGCTATTTTTATTATTTTTCTTTTATTGCTTTTGTCTTTCACTATCAAGGCATATTCTTTTATGCTTGATGTTGGAGTGTAGGCTCCCATAAGCTGTGACAGGTAAGTAATTCCCCCGATTTCTTTCAATCCGTCTTTCAGCTGCTCACTCACTGTCAACAGGTCCATAGCTGCATTTTTTTCATGCAAATTCACTAGAGCTTTAAATATTACCTTGTGATTTTCTCTGTAAAAATCTTCAGGCGTAATTAATTCCAGAGCTATATCCATGGCCTGATTATTGTTTAGTATGGTGCCTATAACTCCCCTTTCAGCCTCAATACTGTTTGGCAAAGCTGTCACGTTATTCAATTTCTAACCTCCCCTGCACTTAGGACATTCCACCCATTCATTGTTTTGTCTTACTACCCCCTTGCCTCCGCAAACAGGGCAACACCCTTGATTTACAACCTTGTAAGATGGCGGTTTAGGAGCATTCTTTTCTTTCTTGGAAGTTCCACATTCCTCACTTTTTCCTTCCACAAGCCAATTTTTTAAAATCTTCTCCATGTAGCTTAAAATAAATTTATTTTTGTTCTTGACCATAATTTGCAGTGCTTCTTTGCACCAGTCATAGCCATAGGTGTTTATAAATATCTTTAAAGCTGCTAAGTGTGCAGTTATATTTTCACCTGGTTTCAGAACTTCCCAATATTTACAAAGTTCTAATGCTTTATTATCGAGAGAGAGATCTTTTTTCTCTCTTCTCTCTCTCTTATTATCTTTATCTAGATCTTCTTCTCTCTCTCTTTCTGTTCCGTTACGTAACGTTACAGTAGCGTTACTATTTTTATTTTCTTCGTTACTAGGTTCAGCTATCTTTTTCTTAGCCCTACATTTAGCAACCCTTTTCCTCGTTTGTTCCCTTATTTTATCCATTTCATCAACATTTTGGTGTTTGTCCCAATTAGTTATTTTTAAATCATTATTTTCAGACCTTTCAATCATTCCAAAATTCTTTAGAGTATCCAAGGCAAGCCTAACAGTATTAAGAGGCCTATTGAAGATTGTTGATAGCATTTCATCAGTGTAAGGTATATCCTCTGTAAGGAATATATATCCTCCTGCGTTTGTCTTGCCGGCCTGCACTAAAAGACGCATCCATATGTAAAATATAGTGTCACGTTCAGGCATTGCATCTATTAATTTAATTTTTTCATCATCAAACATTGTTGTTGTTATCTTAATCCACTTAATCTCTGCCATAATCTCACCTTTTCTACTAAAATAAATTACTGGACATATCGGAATTTTAAGCAGTCTGCCAGATCGGTACCGGCAGTCCTGCTTTGTAATCTCTAAAATAATTCTAGCTTTCCACACCTTCTTCAAACGGTGTGCCTTTGTATATATCTTTCTCATTATCTTCTCTTTCAAATTCTGTATACTCTGCATCTTCAGCTTCTATATCATCTTCAATGTCATCTATATAATCAATATTACTTTCAATATCCTCACCCTTTAAAATGCCATCTTTTATTAGAGCTTGATCTGCAATATATGCACTTTGCATTTCTATGCTAAGTATTCCCCACTTCGACAGCATATTCCTTATAACTGTTTTTATAGCCATAGCATCATAATTGTTTTTCCATCCAAAATCACTTTTAGAAAACTTATTTTTGTGTTTATCAATTTGTTCTTTGGTCCAATAGACAGATTTTCTAAATCCATTGTTTAATTCAAAATATCCTGCATATCCAATTACTGCATCCGATTCTTTATTTTCAAAATTTATTTCTAATTCTTCGGTTAATGGGTTCCAACTTATAAGTTCTCCTTCATGCACAGCTATTGCATTTATGTGTTTATACTGTGAGGTTCTTAATGCTAACTGTATATACCCCTTATAACCCAATTGAAATTGTGCTTTATTTTTATATGGTACTACCCACGCATAGCCTAGGTTCTTATCCACAGGTAAATCTAAAGTAGCTGCTACCATAGCACTTGCTACAACGCTCATTGGATGGCATTTCTGAAGGTCCGTATCTCCATTAACTAAATTTATTATTGAACTCATGTACTGCGGTGCTTTTTGTTTCAAAATTTCTTCAAACCTTTTCTTTATGGCCGGACTGTTTAATATCCCTTTAACGGTTGCCCCTACAGATGTATTTGAATTATCCTTTTTATTTTTAACTAATTGCTTTTTTAAACTCTCTGTTGTTGCCATTGTTCTTTATCCTCCTTAAACTTGCACATTATTTTATCTTTATCACTGTCATAATATATAGAATCTATAAAATACTCACAATCGCTTGGATCATATAATTTAAAATCTTCATTATTCATAGTCTTCAATTGAGCATTAAAGCTATTTATAAGTGTTCTAAATGCTGGATTTCCCATTACGCATCTGCCTCCTTAATACTAAATTTTCTGTATGAGCTAGTATTTAAATACTGTTTAAATAGCTCAGGGTGCTCCGTTTTGAACCTTTTGCTATCAAACCTATTGGAGGTTACACTCTTCCAATTAATCTCGTAATCAGGAGCATACCCAATCTCTGCCTCGCCTAGTTCAAACTTTATGTTGTTTTCAATTTCTTTTGCCTGCAGATCAAGGGTTTTTATTGTATTTTTAAGTTCAAAATAATCACTGATTTTATCTTTGTATTCAGAACTTAAATTTATAGCAACTCCTTGAGCTGAATCCTTAAATCTTTCCTTTAGATATTTCTCTGCAGCACTGGAACCATCCAATGGCGGAGGTACCCTTTTAAGGATATGATTTTCCCAAAAGTCTTTTTCTGCCTGTATAAGTATCTGTATAAGTTCCTCGTCTCTTTCTATCTCTTTGTATAAATAGCGTTGTCCTCCTATAAGTACACATATATACGCTTTTTCATATCCTGCCACTGCCATATAATGATTTACCTGAACTAAATAATTGGCAGGTATTTCTTCATCCACCCACTCTTTAGAATTCCATCCACTCGTAGTTTTACATTCAAGCACTGAATTTTCTCCTACTACCTCTCTATCAACATTGGCTATCATAAATGGATATTCTATATTTTGAAGAATTGCATTTCTCTTTCTTACTTTTTTGCCTGTCCTTTTGGTAAATTCTCTTGCAACATTATCTTCAAGAATATTACCCCAATAAGCAGCTTCACTTTGTTCGTTTGGTTCAACTATGTCTTGAGTTTTATCAATATATACATCAAAGGGCGTTTTATAATTATTCACTCCAAGGATTGCCCCTGCATCAGAGCCTCCAATCCCTTGCTGCCTGCTCTTTAGCCATTCTATTTCTGTCATATCTTTAGTTTTGGTCAATACCTTGTACAACTTTTGCACCTCCTACATATTTACTTTTTTCTATAGAAGTAATAAATACTACTCACATAAATTACACTGCTACATAATATATAAAGAAATCATATATCATTCTCTCCCATATTTGATTTTTCCCCCATTCTGCGTTAGAATGGGGATAATGATTAATTATTCATTGGCTCTTTTTGTAAGAGCTCTTTTTTTATTTCTCTGGCATTTGAAATATCGGATATAATGATGTTGCTGTGTCAGGCGCGTTAGTAAGAGCTAAATTGAAATTTTTATCATTTATATATGTGTCTAAAGCATTCTGTATCCCATCCAATACCTCAACAGCCCTCTCTTCACTCCCATACTTTCCAACGCAAATACCTGATGTTATCATTTCACTTGGTAATTCACTGACAAAAATCCTATTATCACAAATCTCTATCATCTCAGCATCTATAAGCCTTTTCTTGTCTTGTGATCTAATCCACATATTCTATCCCTCCACAAATATTTTTACTTCTTCATCTGTCAGCACATCAATATCTTTAAAAGTTTCCCCAGATACCGGATCATAAAGTTCTCCATTGTTATCCAGTTCGCACTCTCTAAGTTTCTTTTCTGTAAGTGCATCCATGTTACTCACCTTCTTTTAAAAGCTCTGGGTTAGCATAAATGTTACCAATAACTTTATACTTATAGTTTGTAATATATCTGTATAAAGATTTCCACCATGTGTCACCCTTTATATTTCGTTTTAAACGCCATGAGCCCATATAAAAAGCAACAACGTAATTAATTATGCCATCTGTTACTATATCGCCCTCATAAATTTCTACACCATTTTTGTCTTTCAATCCTGTGTACTGCATTAATACGATATTTCCTCTTTCCGAAGAATAAGTTTCCTTGCAATCTATACTTAACACTGGTAACATTTGTTTTGTCCATTTATCCCAGCATCTGAATTCAATTTTTCTTTGCATCTACTCCAACCTCCTAATCCTTCTTAATATCCAACTGCTTGTACACACCTTCCAAGTACCTTGCTCTTTCTCTGTAGAATTCTATAAAATCAAAGCTTTCTTCTAAAAGTGCTTTTAGATTTTTGTTTTCCTTCTGCAGCTTCACAAACTTCTTATCTCTCATCTATTGGCCTCCTTCAAGCACTCATCATCACTTTTAAACTTCTCTTTGCTATAATAAACATCTGCTCCAGGCTTGTCTTTTTACCGAACTTAACCCTGTTTTCCCTTATGTCGTCTGTGGTAATTTGCATTATTTCTTTGAACTCTTGGTCAGTCACTTGAATATCGGAATCTTGAAATAATTGTTTTATCATGCTATTTCCACCTGCTTTCTTCTATAAATTCTTAAACGTACAGCATGTTCTGATATGCCATATACTTCTCCGATCTGCTTATATGTGTATCCTTCACTTTTGAGATTTTTCATATATTCAATATCATCTTGTGTGAATTTGGAATATTTCTTCTTCCTTCCTATTGAATCCCCATTCATCATTCTAAAAGCCTGTTCTACACCAACTGGACGTTGTGAAGCTATTAGAAGTGCATACCAATTTTCCTTCACTGTTCTTCCTCCTCTCCAAAACCCTTATTTAACTATACTTATCTGTGCATTGGCACCACGTATAGCAAGTCCAAATTCTTCATCTGGTGTCCAACTATCTATAAAGGCATATGCTTTATCCATATCTTTAACCGATGTGTCCTTATAACTACTAACCCCAAAACACCTCTTATACCCATTCCAGAACTTTGAAAATGCCCTACCTTTTAATTTTTCATAGGCATTAGTACCTTTACCACCTAAAACTTCAACTACTTTAGCTCTGCCATATCTATTCAATTTTTCCTGTTGTGCATGGTCTATTGTCATGTTATTTTCCATTTTCTGTATTCTGTTGTTATGATCTTCTAATTCATTGTCATGTTCTGTGGTTTTCTTAATCAGAAGATTAAACTGCTTGTTTATAAGTTCCAGTTCAGTATTATCCCTTGTGAATAATTTTCCATTTTGAAAATCTTCATCCAAGGTAACTAAGAAGTTTTTATACTTCATAGCCTTGTCACTATGACACTCTATTGCCAATCTCTTACTTAACCAACTTGATATATAAATAGAATTTCTATCATCTGCATTTTCTATTTCATCTAAAATGAAAACTATTTCCTCCTTTATATGGCGTTCCACATTGGTGGAATGAATAATTTTTAATTTTTCTGCAACTCCTTTATCTGTCCATCTAACAGTTTGGTTGCCACTTTTAGCTATTTTAGTTAATCCGCATACCCTAGCTGTACAAGCTAAATTTATCAGTGTAGTTCCTTTATCTGTCGTTACTTTTATTTCCTGTCCTTCAAACATCCTAATAGCTTTATTGTTCATACTTTTTCCTCCTTTACTTTCTTCCACAATATTTGCAGAACTAATGAATTTTTACTTATTCCTATTTCTTTTGCTTTATTAGAAAGTTCCAAATTTAGCTTCTCAGGCATCCTTATTGTGATTCTTTGTTTTGCCACCATTTAGCCGTCACCTCCTATAATTATATTATCATGCCGTCAATATGCCGTCAAGTATTTATTTTGTTTTTAAAATATGTTATAGTTATGGTGTCATATTGATGGCAAAGGAGGTATATACTTCATGGCTTCTCAATTGTCAAAGTTTACTCTAAGAATTCCAATTGAATTACTACAGAAGCTTCGTGTTATAGCAGAAAATCATGGTCGTTCTGTCAATAAAGAAATTGAAATGCTTATAAAAGAGCATATTGAAAAAAATAAGGATATCTAAATACATAGTCCTTGGCTAATTATTAAGAGAATGTATTCATTCACAGACATTCCTTTTCTATTAGCCTTTTTTCTCACTTGGTTTAATAATTCTGCCGGTATTGTTAATGTAAATTTCTTCACCACTTGTCGCTCTCTTCCTCCTCTCCCTCTCCATACCTAATACCACTCACAATCCTTAGTAATATGCAACCAGCTAACATCAACCAAAGTCACCTTCAAATACCCCTTCATTTTTTGCACTTTTACCGGTTTATGCTTCTCTGGATATTCCCATGCATCATAAAACTTTTTACAAAACCTTTTGAAAAGCTCCTTATCGTCATTATTTAGCTTGTTATATCCTTTTACCTCAGTGGCATCAAACATTTACTTTCCTCCTCCTACATGGTCGTTCCATATTCTTCAATTCCTCTGAATATTCATCTAGGGGTAGACTCCCTAAATTATCAGTGTAGTAATCAATATTTTCATGCGGGTAACACAACTCCTGTACAATAGCCTGAGCCAATTCCCTGCGTGTTACCTGTGCTCCTGCAAATACACCAATTTTAATTTTCCTTGAGTTGGTCATTTATATTGCAACCTCCTCCCTTATCCTTACTCCATTTTTAATGGCCATTTCCTTTACTATAGTTACATATATTTCTTTAAGCCTTGGCTCATTTTCCAGCACATCAAGTATGTTTAATTTTTCTATTTTACTTGGAGCCATGCCATTTTCTTTAGCTCTTTTCTTAAGATTTACGATCAATACATTGGGTCTGCATTTACCCCTTACTTTCAGAGCTTCATACACCTGATCCTTTGGAGCCTTATAATCTCCAAGTTCTCTTCCTATAGCATTTAAAATCCTATTACACTCTCGGCGCCACGCTGCTTGTGGATTCAATGTAATTACATTTCTTATATCCTGCACTTCTTCTTTTACTTCAATTGTTTGTTTCTTGGCTTCCTCAATCTGTAAGCGCATGTCCTTCATTTCTTGAAGTGACTGAATCAAAACATCTTCTATGCATGTTGGTTTACTTTCCTTAACCCTGAAATAAGTTTCTTCTAACTCCTCATATATATCCCATGCTTCGTCAGTATCTAAAATTTTTGCATGTCTCGCTGCTCCCCTGTCTGTCCATAAATATAAAATAGATACAAATTTTAGGCTTTCGTCATTTAGTACATACCCTTTAAATTCCTTTAATTCCTCACCTTCCAATTTAAAATAATGTTTACCTTCTACAAATCTTTCTGAATTTCTAGTGAAGTTTTTACTTATGTTTTGTTCATTTGTTCCATATTGTTCAGCCAAAACCTTAGTAGTCATAATTCTCTGATTCTTAAATTCCATGGGCATTATATTACTCAAGTCTTATCCCTCCTTTCTATTTATTTCAAGTTCTTCTTAGGCGTTATTGAAATTTTTGCTAACCATAGAGGTAAAAAGTCTATATCCATTGCAAGCGTTGGATTATTTAGGTCAAATACCCCTGCCCCAAATTTGACGCACCCTCTATTTAGAACTAAATCTGATTGAACATTCTTGACTTGTCTATCTTTTTGATCTTTAGTTAATCCAATACCTCTGCAAATATAACTAACTCCCGTATAAATCTTTCCTGTGTTTTTATCTTTAGCAGCCATTAAATTGTCTCCATGAAAATTTACTTGTTTTGTTATCAAGTTACTCAACTTCATCCCTCCTATTTTCAATTATCCTGTGGTAATTCCCGTCTTTTTTTAATCCAGTCAAAAGCCTCTCTGTGAACGTATATTTTTCTTTCATCTCTAGTACATGGAAAACCTTTGACATTACATAATTCCCTAACCCTCCTTGGCTTCATACCTGCCAATTCAGCAAATTCTATAACACCAAATAATTGTTTAGGTTCTGTCTGCCTACTTACCAAGTTTTTTATATCTTCAAGTTCTTTGAGAATAAGCTCATCCAACTCTTTCGCTCCTCTCTTTTACTCAGATTTTTGTTTAGAAAATTTAAATGTATAAATTGCTTCAAGTATATCGTCAACTTCTTTACAAATTCTTTTGAAGTCACGTGCTTCACCTTCTGACACTTTTCCATCAGAACCAATTTCCATAAGTAGATCTTCACGATCGATATAATCCTTAATTTCTGTGTGTAGCTTTAATATTGATGCTGGTAAATCTTTAATTTCTATATTTGGTAGATATCTCTGACCAACTTCAGCACTTGTCTTCAGATGTTGATATGCAAGATACTGTGTATTATAAATTTCTATCATCTTGATAACTATACGGTCCGGCGGTATTCTTCTTCCCCCCTCATAAGCCCTTAAGCTTTCAACACATATGTCCATTAGTTCTGATGCTTTTTCTTGGGTCAAGCCTGCACTTTCCCTCGCTATTTGGTAGATATTTCTGCACTCTTTGTCCATTCAAATCACTTCCTTTTACTGGTAGAATTAGATTATGGCATTAAATGATCTGTTTTTGATTATTTATACGACGTTTTGGCGTATTTTTATTTAAAAAAATATCTGGGAACAACGCTTCTAACGGTTGTTGATAATAATATGAAATTTTTGCTAAAAGTGGTGCGCTTGGTGTTCTCTGACCCAATTCTATTTTACTTAAATATTTTTGTGAAATACCTAATATTTTTGAAACATTTAATTGACTTTTATTCCCTCGTGCATCTATTAAATTTTGCCTTTTCATATAAGCAAGCCTCCCTTCGTTTGTACGCCTTTTTGGTGTTTCATTAATTTTATTATATACGCCTTTTAGGTGTATGTCAATATAAAATTACGCCTTTTTGTATATTTATTTTTACGCCATATAGTAGTAGTATATAAATTGATAGGAGGTGCAAAAATGAAGCGCTTATCACTATTAAGAAAAAAACATGATATGAGCCAATCTGAATTGGCTGAAAAACTTGGAGTAACTCAGCAAACCATAAGCAAATATGAAAATGGTAGCCGGGAACCAGATACTGAAACATTAAAATTGTTATCATCTATTTTTGATGTTTCAATAGATTATCTTCTAGGAAATACTAATATTAAGAATACAACCGACTCCGCCGATAAAATAGCTGAATCCATAAATGATGATCCGGAATTAGCGCAGTTTTGGGATTCACTAAAAGATAGAGAAGATTTAAAATTACTATTTAAGCAAACTAGAGATATGTCTCCTAATGATATTAAAAAAATTATTCGGATTATAAAAGCAATCGAAGATGAGGAAGACAGAAATGATGGATAAATATATATCCATACATATAAAATATATTGAGAGGGGGAATTAAGATGGAAGAAGATAAGGTATTTGATCTAATGACTAAAATGTATGCTGAAATGCAAAATGGATTTAAAGGTGTAAATGAAAAGATAGATTCTGTTGAAAGTAGATTAGGCTCAGTTGAAAGTAGAATGGATTCCGTTGAAGGTAGATTAAGCTCTGTAGAGGTAGGAGTTAAAAAGAATTCTGTAATGCTTGAAAAACGTGGTGGAGATATACAGTTATTGGTTGAGTGGCAAAAAAATTTATCCGAGCAAATGGATCGTAAATTTGCAGAAGTAAATGAAACAATAGAAAGGAACTACACTCTGCATGACAGAGCCATTAAAAATATTTCTAAAACGTCAACTAAAGGTGAAAAAGCTTACGATTTTATAAAAGATTTATCCAATAAAAATTTTGGAGACTAAATTGTGTAATGTTTGGGGGATGATATTATGGACATATTGGATAAGCCCTTGTTAAGATCACTTTTAAATAAAGATATTCCTTTCTATGAGGTGATGAATGCATTTAATATAAAGACCACTATAGCCTTTAATATTCCGGCAAGCATATTAGGTTTTGTTTACTTAAGCAGGCGGCAAAATTATCATCTCATACTAAACGGCAATATAAATTATGAAACTCAATGTCATGTCTTTTTACATGAAATAAAACATATCACTGAAGATATACCTAACATAGGATACATAATAGGATTGGACATGCAGTGTACATATATGGAGCTTTCTGCCGATAATGTAGCTAATAAATTATATAGCATTAAGTGACTTACTCAATTTTATAATTTTGAGTTTTTATTTTTACACTTTTGAGAAAATTTTGTAATTATGTGTAACATATGAGAAAGGATGAGGTTAAATGGAAATCAAAGAAAAAATACAAGCGCTATCAGATAGAGCCGAAACGCTGGTAAATCAAATAAAAACAGAGGAGGCAACTAAACAATCATTAATATTACCATTTTTCCAAATGTTAGGGTATGATGTATTTAACCCACTTGAATTTTGTCCTGAATTTGATGCTGATTATGGAGTAAAAAAAGGCGAAAAGGTTGATTATGCTATTCTTATAAATGGTACCCCTACAATTCTTATAGAAGCAAAAGAATGCAATGATAACCTCGATAAACATGGATCACAACTTTTTAGATATTACACTACATCATCAGCAAAATTTGGAGTATTGACAAATGGAATAAAATATAGATTTTTCACTGATTTAGATGAACCAAATAAAATGGATGAGAAACCGTTTTTTGAAATTGATTTATTTGATTTAAAAGATAGTTCTATTAAATACTTAGAAGGCTTTTCAAAAGATGAGTTGGATGTGGATGCAATTGTTAACTCAGCATCAGAATTAAAATATACAAGTCTTATAAAAGATTTTTTTAAAAAACAAATGGAAAAACCATCTGAAGATTTTGCTAATTATATATTAGGTGAAATTTACGAAGGCAGAAGAACTTCCTCCATCATAGAAAAATTTATTCCAATAGTTAAAAAATCGCTTAATCAATTTATAAATGAAACCATGAGCAATAAATTCAGAGAAACATTAAAAGGAACAGATTCAGAAGTTAATAATACATCAAAAGAAGAAATTGCTGTTACAGATGATATTGTTGAAGATAAACACGAAATTCTGACTACAGTTGAAGAACTTGAAGCATACGCAATAATAAAATCAATTCTTAGAAATACTATCGATTTATCACATATTACATATAAAGATACTGAATCATATTTTGGAGTCTTATTTGATGGTAATACAAGAAAGTGGATCTGCAGGTTATCTCTTAACGTAAAAAAAATACTGACATTACCTAATGAAGATAAAACTCATACAAAATACGAATTAAATTCTTTAGATGATTTATACTCATATTCAGATAGATTGATTGAAGTATTAAATAGATATATTGATTAAATAAAGACTAAATTTAGTATAAATCCACTAAACCCAGATTATACTAAATTATAGAAGGGAATGGTCTTATGAGTGATTTAGAAAATAATAATTTTGAATCTCCTTTTGAAAAAATTAAAAAAATCAGTAAAAAAGGCACTGAATATTGGTATGCCAGAGAACTGATGGTTGAACTTGAGTATCAAAGCTATAGAAATTTTTTACCAGTCATAAAGAAAGCTATTAAATCTTGTGAAAATAGCCATGAGAACGAATCAGACCATTTTGCGCAAGTACACAAAATGGTAGCAATCGGGAGCAATTCAAAGAGAAAGGTAGAGGATTATTGTTTAACTCGCTATGCCTGTTATTTAATAGTACAAAATTCTGATCCTAGCAAAAAATCAGTTGCATTAGGTCAAACTTATTTTGCAATACAAACTAGAAAACAAGAAATTACAGATAAACAAAGGGATGAAACAAGAAGATTAGCTCTGAGACATGAAGTTAAAAAGCATAATAAAAATTTAGCTACTGCCGCCAATAATGCAGGTGTGAAAACTAAAATTGAATATGCTATATTTCAAAATCATGGTTATAAAGGGCTTTATAATGAAATGGATTGTAAAGAAATAAAAAACTATAAAAAATTAAAAAAATCTGAACAATTATTAGATCACATGGGTAGTACAGAATTAGCTGCAAATCTATTTCGTGCAACACAAGCAGAAGAAAAATTAAAAAGAGAAAACATAATTAATAAAAATGATGCCAATAAAGCTCACTATCATGTTGGTAAAAAAGTTAGACAAACTATTGAAGATCTCGGAGGTACTATGCCTGAAGACTTGCCAGTAGAAGAAGATATAAGAAAGCTTGAACGCAAATATAAAGATATATCATCCATCAAAGAAAACGACGAACAGAATAAATTTCCAGAAAAATAATATAACTAGTTGTTAAAACATAATAATTCATATTAAAAAAATTAAATAGGAGCTAATACTCCTATATATTTTTTAATTTTAATCAGAACATCAGTTTGTAATAAGGAGGCACTTATGTAATGAAAAAGCGCAGACAAAATGGAGAAGGATCTATATACCAGAGAAAAGACGGCAGGTGGGCTGCATCTTTCACTGTGGGAATTAACCCTTTAACAGGAAAACCAAAAAGGAAAGTATTATATGCAATGTCTGAAAAAGAAATAATTAAAAAAGTAAGAAAGTTCACCAGAGACTTTGAAAGAATTGACTTTGCCAAAGAAGAATTGACGCTAAAGCAGTGGATTAACATTTGGTTAATTGAATATAAAAAGAATAGTTTAAAGCCAAGGTCATTCCAAAGATATTATGGAATCTATAAAAACTATATTGAAACATCAGCTATAGGAGATAGCAAACTTAAAGATTTAAAGGCAAGCCAGATACAAGAATTTATCAATTGCATTGATACTTCAGCAAATAATATAAAATATATAGTGAGATTAATCAAATCATCACTAACCGAAGCTCTTAACCAGGATTATATTGTTAAAAATCCATGCAATGCCGTTGTCCTCCCTCATATCAAGAAAATAAAAAAGAAGAAATTTTTAACTATAGATGAGCAAAATAAACTAACAAAATATTTATTAGAGCATATACACGAGGGCTATAATCTCATGATTTATTTTGATTTATCTACTGGATTAAGGGAGGGTGAACTTCTAGGTCTTGAATGGCATAAGATCAATTTTAAAGAAGATACGATATATGTTAATGAAACTTATAGCAAGCAAGCTATATATAACGAAAATAACGAAGTTACTGGTTATGTAAAAACTCTTGCAGATACCAAAAATGATGAAGTAAGATATGTACCAATTCCTAAAAAATTATTTAGTTTATTAAAATCTAAACACAAAGAATTTTTAAAAGAGAAAGTTAAAAATCCTAAAAAATATAAAAAAATGGACCTGGTATTTTGCAATAAGAATGGAGATTTTTTAAATGACAAGACTCCACTCAGAGCAGTAAAAAAAGTATATAAAAAATTAAATATATCCAGTGATTTGACCTTCCATAGTTTAAGACATACATATGCTACTAGACTTTACGAACAAAGTGGTGACTTAAATGTAATTCAAGCTCTACTTGGGCATATAGACATAGACACTACACGAAAAACTTATGTCCATGTATCTGAAGAACGAAAAAAAGAAGCAACCAGTTTACTGGATAACTTCCTTGATTGACTACATTTATTTTACTACAATTTTTACTACAGTTAGTACTACAATTATAGTAACTTTTAATAACTCTTAATGATACGTCATTTCTCTAAAGCCTTGATTTTACGCCATTCATAAAGCTTAATGCATTTTAATAAAACCTATGGCGGAGAAAGAGGGATTTGAACCCTCGCGCCGGTCACCCCGACCTACGCCCTTAGCAGGGGCGCCTCTTTGGCCACTTGAGTATTTCTCCATGCCCTACTTTTAAATATATTAATGGCGGAAAGAAAGGGATTCGAACCCTTGGTACGGTCACCCGTACGCCGGTTTTCAAGACCGGTGCCTTAAACCAACTCGACCATCTTTCCATAATACCAGCTTTTTACTAGTTTCTTATTCATAATATTTTCCTCAGTTCACCTTAACTACTATAACATGAAGTTTTTTAGCTGTCAATAGACTTTACAATAAAAATACTGAAAAAGTTTTATGTTATCAAGTAATTCTAAGGTTCAGATGAGATTTACTCATAATGAATGCCTTCCTCCATCTAAACCTTAGAATTACTTATTCACACATATAACAGTGCTTATCCCCCAATTTGAAGAAGCTGGGGATGTCAGCCAATTGCCGCATTCAGATAAATTGAATTTTTATCAACAATTATTTTATCATTTCTCTTCCACCCATATATGGTTTTAATACTTCAGGAATTAATACACTTCCATCATCTTGTTGATAATTTTCTAAAATGGCTGCCACAGTTCTCCCTATAGCTACTCCAGAACCATTTAATGTATGAATATATTTTGGTTTATCCTTTGGAGTTTCCTTATATTTAATATTAACTCGTCTTGCTTGAAAATCTTCGAAATTACTACAACTTGATATTTCTACATATCTATTATAACTTGGCATCCAAACCTCTATATCATACTTAAGTGTAGCTGTAAATCCAAGATCTCCCTTACATATCTTAACTACTCTATATGGAATTTTTAATCCCTTAAGTACATCTTCTGCGTCATTAGTTAATTTCTCAAGTTCATCATAAGATTGTTCAGGTTTTGTAAACTTAACAAGCTCAACCTTATTAAATTGATGTTGCCTTATAATCCCTCTAGTATCTCTTCCTGCTGAACCTGCTTCGGCTCTAAAACATGCACTATATGCAACATGTTTTATTGGAAGATCTTCTCCTTTTAATATTTCATTTCTATAAAAATTAGTTACTGGAACCTCTGCAGTTGGAATTAAAAAAAAATCATTATTTGCTACCCTAAAAGCATCTTCTTCAAACTTTGGAAGTTGTCCTGTACCAATCATACTGGTTCTATTTACCATATAAGGTGGTAATATCTCTTCATATCCGTGTTTTTCGGTGTGAAAATCTAAATAATAAGATACAACAGCTCTTTCAAGTCGTGCTCCTAACCCCCTATAAAAAGTAAACCTAGAGCCTGCTACTTTTCCTCCTCTTTCAAAGTCAAGTATATTAAGATTTGTACCTATATCCCAGTGAGCTTTAGGTTGAAATTCAAATTTAGTAGGTTCCATCCATCGTCTAATTTCTACATTATCCTCATCCAGTTTTCCTTCTGGAACTGCTGGATGAGGGATATTAGGTATTCTAAGCATTATGTACTCTATTTTATCATTTATTTCTGATAACTGAATATCATATTCTTTTATATCATCCGAAACTTGTTTCATTTCTAAAACTAAAGTATCTGCATTTCCACCAGTTCTTTTTATTTTAGCTATTTCCCCAGAATCTTGATTTCTTTTATTTTTTAAAGCTTCTACTTCAACTAAAATTTTTCTTCTTTTTTCATCTAAAGATACTACTTCATCAATAATTGATAGTTCAAAATCTTCTCCCCTATTTAAAAGTTGTTTTTTTATTTCTTCTGGATTATTTCTTATCCTTTTTAAATCTAACATAGTTAATCCTCCTTGGCTTATGCATAATTTCTATTTTTCTATTAAAAACAAATGGAGCCTTATACCTCTCAAGGACCAAAGACTCCGTGTTGACACTCCAATTAATAAATAATCAATTAATGATTATTCTTAAGATTATAACGATATAATACAATTTATTAATATTTCAAAGACAAATTAACAATATCATTATATCAACTTATACCAAAACACTGACTCCCCTAAATAATTATATAAAGCTAATACTCTATTTATCAGTTGACTTTATTTTTAGATTACATAAAATTAGTCTAATATTAATATATAACTACATATCCATCATTTATTATAACCAACATGTAGAAAATAATAAAGTAAAAACTAAAAATTTATTGCTTTCTTTTATCAATACTTTTGGTACAAATTATATCAACTCCAGTATTCAAAATATTCTTACAAATAATATCCCCTAGTTTTATAGGTGCTCCCACGTGTATTCTACTTAAAACCTTTGAACACTCTAACCATAAGCTCTTATTTAAAGGTCTGGAACTTTTCACTGGTACTACATTACAATCTGAACCTTTTATTCTAACAACAGTAGTAAATATATCACACTTACTATCAATATTTAATTTTGTGAGATTATCCTTTTTATTACATAAATGATTGTTAATTTTCAAGTTGTCGTTATATATATTTACATTAACATCAGACTTTTTACTGCACTCACCAAAAATTACTTCTTTAATCAATTTATAACTCCTCCCAATTACATCTCGTCAAATTCTTTTATTCTCCCTAATATAATATTAGAATTTTTAGAATCTTTAAGTATATCTGTCATATCTTTATTTATCTCCCTAGCTAAAATTGATGCAACCTTACAAAGACATTGAGATCCTTTACATTTCCCAAAGGTAGCACTTGTTCTTCGTTTTATTCCTTCTATAGTGCGAGCTCCAAGAGGTCTTCTTATGGAATCTATAATTTCGCCTTCTGTAACTTTTTTACAATAACATATCATTTTTCCATATTTCTTATTTAAATTTATTATATTTTGTCTATTTATATTTGAAAGATCTCTAAATTTATAAACTTCTCTTCTTTTATCTATAAAATCCTTTTTTAAAACACAGTTTAAATTGCTAACTATAGTTTCACATACTATATTTGTAATTGCCGGAGTCATAGTAACCTGACCATAATGCTTTCCGAATATCTTAATATAGCCCTTATCTATTAAACTATCATCTATAATTAAAAAATCATCATAACATGTAGACTCATAAAATGGTATAATATTTTTCTCTGATATATCTCTTATAAAATATTTAATTTTTTTTAATCCTTCTTCATTACTTATTTTTCTATTATTCTTTAAAACTATCAATATACCATTTTCTTTAGTAGGAATGGTATATATTTTATCATCATTTTCTCTAATAACAGATATGATATTTTTATATGCCTTAGTCGAATTTTCTTCCAACAGAAAATATTTTAAATACTTCTTTTTTTTATTAAGTTTATTTTCCCTATCTATACTATAACTTTCCCTTGGAGTTGTATTTACAACCATATTACAAGTAAATTTATTTTTATTGGTTATTACTCTAAATCCCTTAGATATGTTTTTTATATCTAAAACTTCCTCACCTAATTTAAAATTCACACCATTATCAAAAGCAATCTCACCATATGAAATTGCCAAATCATATGGTGAAATAACTGCTGTATTTTTAGAATAAATAGCTTTTTTTATATTTTTATTTAAACTTGGCTCTAGATTATATATATCTTTAGAATTATCCAATAAATATATATTTTCTATTCCCCTATTCAATGCTGTATCATACATCTTAACTAATTTTTCTTCATCTTTTTTACTATCTGCCAATAATAAACATCCTTTTTTTTTAAAGAATATATTAAACTTAGAGGCAAGTTCTGGCATAATTTTATTCCCCATAAGTTCTAGTTTAGCTAATAGGGTATCCTCACATTCCAGTCCATCATAAACTATAGAAGAATCTATTAAAGCTACATCATCTGCTATATCATAATCTTTTTCAATCAATGCTATATTTAAATTATATTTCGAAAGTTCATATGAAACTGCACATCCTACTATTCCACCGCCCAATATAAGTACATCATAATCCATATTAAATCTTCCCTTCAACAAAAACAAGATTATTTAATTTTACGTCTTTTATTTTTGTAACGAATCTATTATATCACCAAGTTTTTTAATATTTTCTCCATACTTTGACCAATCTCCATTTTTCTGAGCTTCCAATGCCTGTTCATACAAACTTTTTGCCTCTTTTAACTTTTCTGCATTAATATCAGAAGAAGGTGTTTCTATTTGAGATTCATTGGAATTTTCTTCTTCAGATTTTTGTTTATAACTGAATATCTGCTGCAGTGCATCATCTATACTTTCAGCTAATACCATTTTATCGCTATAAGATACTATAACTCTTTTCATCTCTGGTATGCCTTCTTTTCCACTAGCTCTTAAGTACATAGGCTCCACATAAACAAGAGATTGATTGATAGGAACTATTATGGTGTCACCAAATTGAACTTGAGAACCATCTTTATTCCAAAGAGATAACTGACTGGATATTGTAGTATCTTGATTTAGCTTTTGTTTAAATAAATAAGGACTATATACAGTTTTTTCTGCAGGAAATTTATAGAGAACCATCTTCCCGTAATTTTCCCCATCCATCCTAGCTCCAAATAACGCTACCATATTATCTTTATCTCTCATATTAAAATACTGCAATAATATCATTTCATCTTTCTGCTCATTTGGAAGTTTCATAACCATATATGAGGATTCCATTGAATATTTTTCCCCACTGACTTGCTTTTGATTTTTAGCTACTTCCCATAGATCTTCACCACTATAAAATACCCCAGGATCTGTTACATGATATTTCCCAAGTACACTGCATTGAATATTAAATAAATCTTTTGGATATTTAAAATGTTGAACTATATCCGATGGTAATTTATTTATATCTTTAAATAAATCTGGAAATATCTTGGCATAACTCTGTACTATAGGATCACTTTTATCCATTATATAGAAATTAACATTTCCATTTTCAGCATCTACAATAACTTTCACAGAATTTCTTATATAATTTAAATTATTTTGTGGTTGTGAAAAAGGATATCTATCTGAAACTGTATATCCATCTAATATCCAATAAAGTTTACCGCCACTCATAACTATATAAGGATCCGAATCATAATTTAAAAATGGTGCGATTTTACTTACTCTATCCTTTATACTCCTATTTATTAATATTTTACTTTCTTTTAATATGTCACGAGATAAAAGAAAGTTTATATCTTTTTGATTTATTGCAAATAATATTCTATTAATAAAACCTAATTTTATTCCCGCACTACCATCATAATTATTAGTTGCATTTTCACTGCCTTTTGGATAATCAAACTCCTTTAATTTGGTATCAACTATAGCATAATCATCAGTTTTTTCACCAAAATATATTCTTGCATTATTAAGCTTTATATCTGTAGAGTTTTGAGGCGGCATATCTTTTATGACAAAATTAGGCTGTCCTTCTGAAGTTACAGAATTAACTTTATTCATTACTATACCATAGCCATGGGTATATATAAGATGTCTATTTTGCCAGGTATTAGGATCTATAGCCTTAGTATCTATTTCTCTGGTACCTATAAATATCTGATTAAATTTTCCATTTATATTATATCTATCCACATCAATATTATTAAATTTATAATAATATCTTATTATTTGAACCTGATTGTAAAATTCTAAAGTAGGCTCAAAAGAATTTATCCTTATATTATTTATTGTATCCATATTGTTATCTATATCCTGTGAAGTTAAATTATCTTTAACTTGAAAAGGGTTAGAATCAATATTTTCAATATTAAATGCTTTACGTGTATAATCAATATTATATTTTATATAAGGTTGCTCCAATGTTTTTTGATTAGATTTTACAATAAAATTTTGAACTACAGCATAAGACAAACTTTTAATTAAAATTAAGGATACTATTACAGTTATGGATACTATTATAGGTTTAACTTTACTTACAAGTATACTTATAAATATAACTACAGCTGAAATAATTGATGCTGCTGCTATTATCTTATATAATAATAAACTTACATGAACGTCTGTATAACCTGCACCAAAAGTTACACCTTTTTGGCTATATACAAGTCCAATACATTTTAAAATATATCCTATTGATACACAAATCATTATAAGTGCAGCTAAAACTGCTAATTGTTTTCCTGCAAACCTGGTTATTCCACTATTTAGAATATCTATTTTATCAAAGCCTTTTTTAAAATTTCTTGACATTACTTTGTCTTTAACGCTTAATATAAAATAAGTAAAAAGAGTTATTAATCCTAAGAGAACTATTAAACTTAAAATCATACTATGTAATGATTGTATAAGCGGTAATTTAAATATATAAAAGGATACATCTAAATTTAAAATTGGATCCTTAACATTAAAAGGAACTGAATTATTAAACTGTAAAATTCTATACCAATAAGTTGCTGCAAATGCATAAGAAAATAAAAACGATACAATTAAGTTTACAATAATAAATATTCTTTTTTCATTTTTAACTTTATTATTATTTACTTCGAAAACCTTTCTATACTTTATAATACTTAATCTTAAACTTCTCCAATAAAGTGCTATGCCTATAAAAATTATTATAAATAAAGGTATCATAAGCTTACACATAGCTATAAGCTTTGTAAAGTAAACTGTTAAATATCCCACTTCTTTATACCATTCTATATTGATTATAAAATTTACAATTTTATTTAAAAATAAAATACATACAAATAAAATTACTATTAGACTGCTCCATACTATTTTCTTTTTCATAAACATCACCTCTTTTATAAACATAATCAACATAATTTAATCATAGATTATATAATTTTTATCTTTTAATTCACCTTTTATATTTTCAAGTATATCATAATTTTCTGCCACTATAGTGTGCAGATGAACTCCCCCTGTTAATACAAGCAAAGGTTCAGCCTTATGTTCCCTTACCTTATTCATAAAATTTTCTACATCATATAGGGTTTTTATCATAAGCATAGCTTTTATTTCTCCATAAATAGAATGTTCTACTATTACATCTTGAACTTTGCCACCAAACTTAACTATAGTTTTAAGTTCATCTTCTATTTCAGTAGTTTTGTGAGAAACTGCTATTACCTGTTTTATTAGATTCTTTTCAGATTTTGGAATTAGATATCCTTCTGGAGTTGCTATTATATCTTTACCTTCAGCCCTTAAAATAGCTATATCCTTAACTATTATCTGTCTAGTCACACCTAACTTTTCGGATAAAATATGGCCTTTTTGAGGCGTATCACTTTTCTCAAGAATTTCTCTAATATATATTCTTCTTTTCTTTGAATCCATTATAACCTCCAATACTATAATTTTAAAATATAAATAATAATGTTATTTATATTTTAACATTATACAATGAAAACTTAAATACTTTTCCATATATAAACAATTCATTTGATTATATCAAGTAATTCTTAGGTTCAGGAGAGGTCTGTTTATAATAATTTAATTTTTTTTATCATAAAACCTAAGTACAGTCAGTTCTAAATTATCATGTATTTCAAAATTATGATGATGTTCTATTAGATAAAGTAATTGTTCATCACATTTTATCCTCTCTAATAATTCTCTTCCAATTCTACCATGATTATAATACACATTTATTTTTTTATTTTTAAAGAACTTTTTTATTTTGCCTTTAGATATGCTATTCAATAATACAATTACAGATTTATCCATTAAATTTAATTTCTTATATATTTTACCTATGTCATGAAGAAGTGCTGCCTTTAGTAATAAATCTATATTAATTTTATTATTTTCTTTACAAAAAAATTTTATATCATATGCTACCTTTATAGAATGTTTCTGTTCTTGTATGGATAATTTATTAAATAATTTTAATTCCTGCATATTTAAAATATTTTTTACAAATTTAATATCATTTTCATTTACTTTAGACGTAATAGCCCAATAGAATTGTTTTATCCTATAAAATATATGTATTCATCTCCCTTTCAAATGCAGAGTAACTGGTATATAAAATCGACTAAAATTAAGATATAAAGAAAAGAACTACATAATAAATGTAGTTCTTTTATGGTGGACCTTCAGGGACTCGAACCCCGGACCAACCGGTTATGAGCCGGTTGCTCTAACCAACTGAGCTAAAGATCCTTATTTTTTACCCGGCAGCGACCTGCTCTCCCACAGGGCCTCCCCTGCAGTACCATGGGCACTGTGGAACTTAACCTTCCTGTTCGAAATGGTAAGGGGTGTTGCCTCCACGTTATTGCCACCAGATTTCTATTCTTTTGTTCAGGAGTTTTATCCCCTCAAAATTGCACAGTAAATATTATTTGGTCAAGCCCTCGACCTATTAGTATCAGTCAGCTTAACATGTTGCCATGCTTACACCCCTGACCTATCTCCTCCTCTTCTCGGAGGGGTCTTACTGGCTTTCGCCATGGGAAATCTCGTCTTGGGGTGGGCTTCACACTTAGATGCTTTCAGCGTTTATCCCTTCCCGACTTAGCTACCCAGCTGTGCTCCTGGCGGAACAACTGGTTCACCAGCGGTCAGTCCATCCCGGTCCTCTCGTACTAGGGACAGCTCCCCTCAAATTTCCTACGCCCGCGACGGATAGGGACCGAACTGTCTCACGACGTTCTGAACCCAGCTCGCGTGCCGCTTTAATGGGCGAACAGCCCAACCCTTGGGACCTACTCCAGCCCCAGGATGCGACGAGCCGACATCGAGGTGCCAAACCTCCCCGTCGATGTGAACTCTTGGGGGAGATCAGCCTGTTATCCCCGAGGTAGCTTTTATCCGTTGAGCGATGGCCCTCCCACGAGGTACCACCGGATCACTAAGCCCGACTTTCGTCCCTGCTCCACCTGTCTGTGTTGCAGTCAAGCTCCCTTTTGCCTTTGCACTCTCCGAAGAATTTCCAACCCTTCTGAGGGAACCTTTGTACGCCTCCGTTACTCTTTTGGAGGCGACCGCCCCAGTCAAACTGCCCGCCTATCATTGTCCCGTGTCCAGTTTCATGCACTCCGGTTAGAATTTCAGTACTGCCAGGGTGGTATCCCAACGTTGGCTCCACAAATGCTGGCGCACTTCTTTCCCTGCCTCCCACCTATCCTGTACAGGCAATACCAAAATTCAGTGATAAACTGCAGTAAAGCTCTACGGGGTCTTTCCGTCCAATCGCGGGTAGCAAGCATCTTCACTTGCACTTCAATTTCGCCGGATTTGTTGTTGAGACAGTGCCCAAATCATTACGCCATTCGTGCGGGTCGGAACTTACCCGACAAGGAATTTCGCTACCTTAGGACCGTTATAGTTACGGCCGCCGTTTACTGGGGCTTAAGTTCTTGCCTTCGCTTTCGCTGAGCAGTCCCCTTAACCTTCCAGCACCGGGCAGGCGTCAGCCCCTATACTTCAGCTTTCGCTTTAGCAGAGACCTGTGTTTTTGATAAACAGTTGCTTGGGCCTTTTCTCTGCGGCCACTTCCGTGGCACTCCTTTTCCCTAAGTTACGGAGTCAATTTGCCGAGTTCCTTAACAACAATTCTTCCGATGGTCTTAGGATTCTCTCCTCACCTACCTGTGTCGGTTTGCGGTACGGGCACATTCCTGCTCCATAGAGACTTTTCTTGGCAGTGTGAAATCAGATACTCGCCCTTGCGGACTCCCCTTCAAAGCTCAGGATTACCGGACATATGGTTTTTCCTCTATCTCCTCCCTCACTCCTTGGACACACATCCATTCGTGTGCACATCCTATCCTTCTGCGTCATCCCTTCTGTTCTTTTTCGCAAAAATGTGGTACCGGAATTTCAACCGGTTGTCCATCGCCTACGCCTCTCGGCCTCGGCTTAGGTCCCGACTTACCCCGGGCGGACGAACCTTCCCCGGGAACCCTTAGGTTTTCGACCAATAAGATTCTCACTTATTTCTCGCTACTTATGCCAGCATTCTCTCTCCTGCACCGTCCACCACTCCTTCCGGTATGGCTTCTGCCTGTGCAGCATGCTCCCCTACCGCCCTTTCAGGCCCATAGCTTCGGTGGTAAGTTTTAGCCCCGGACATCTTCGGCGCATGACCTCTTGACTAGTGAGCTATTACGCACTCTTTAAATGTATGGCTGCTTCTAAGCCAACATCCTAGTTGTCTTCGATATCACACATCCTTTTCCACTTAACTTACACTTCGGGACCTTAGCTGGTGGTCTGGGCTTTTTCCCTTTTGACTACGGATCTTATCATTCGCAGTCTGACTGCCGGGATTCAAGTATATGGCATTCGGAGTTTGATAAGGTTCGGTAACTGTTGTCAGCCCCTACCCCATTCAGTGCTCTACCTCCATTACTCACTCCCGACGCTAGCCCTAAAGCTATTTCGGGGAGAACCAGCTATCTCCGAGTTCGATTGGAATTTCTCCGCTATCCACAGCTCATCCCATGGTTTTTCAACACCAACGTGGTTCGGTCCTCCACGGAATTTTACTTCCGCTTCAACCTGGCCATGGATAGGTCACCCGGTTTCGGGTCTACAGCATACAACTCCCCGCCCTTTTCAGACTCGGTTTCCCTTCGGCTCCATACCTTAAGTATTTAACCTTGCTGCATGCCGTAACTCGCTGGCTCGTTCTACAAAAAGCACGCCGTCGTACTTTAACGTACTTCGACTGTTTGTGGACACACGGTTTCAGGTTCTCTTTCACTCCCCTCCCGGGGTTCTTTTCACCTTTCCCTCACGGTACTCCTCCTCTATCGGTCACCAGGTAGTATTTAGCCTTGGGAGGTGGTCCTCCCTGCTTCCCACAAGGTTTCTCGTGTCTCGTGGTACTCCGGTACAGGTTATTTCGTTTCTGCTTTTCACTTACAGGGCTTTTACCTTCTGCGGCTCATCTTTCCAGTTGTATTCAGTTAAGCTTCCACAATTTTTTTTACCTGACCTCTACCCCGGAAACAAGTTTCCGGTTTGGGCTCTTTCCCTTTCGCTCGCCGCTACTTAGAAAATCGATTTTTCTTTCTCTTCCTCCGGGTACTTAGATGTTTCAGTTCCCCGGGTTTCCCTCTGCAGACCTATATATTCACCCTGCAGTACCTATTGTTTTTTAGGTGGGTTTCCCCATTCGGATATCTCTGGTTCTCTGGCTATTTGCGCCTACCCAGAGCTTTTCGCAGCTTATCACGTCCTTCTTCGGCTCCTGGTGCCAAGGCATCCTCCATGCGCCCTTTGTAGCTTGACCTGATAATTTAGTCCAAATCTTTGATTTGGTTCCTAAATTGCACTCCTCAGCCTTAGCTGAGTGAGTTTCATTAAAAAATTGCTATTAACTTCGCACAGCTGCATCAAATGCCTCACTGCGGTGCTCATTTACATAAGTAAACTCTGCTCCTAATTCGGCCTTTTCCTTGCTGTACTCGTTATTACCAATTTTTTATCCTTAGTTATTTATTACAATGCAAGCATAACTTTAATTATACTTACTACTACAAAGGTTATTTCTAACCTTAGCTTTACTTCTTTTATTTACTGTGCAATTTTCAAAGGACAAAATTCTTTCAATTCACAGTGCACAATTTACTATTACTGCTTACACCGTACAATTGGAATGAGAATCTAACTGTCAATTGTCAACTCTTAATTGTCAACTGACTATGATCCCTCAAAATTAAACAGAATAAATGGTAACTTACTTATCTATATTCCCCAGCTTTTAAGGCAAGCTTCCCTGCCTTTCGACTCCTTAGAAAGGAGGTGATCCAGCCGCAGGTTCTCCTACGGCTACCTTGTTACGACTTCACCCCAATCACTAACCCCACCTTCGGCCGCGTCCTCCTTGGTTAGACTACGGACTTCGGGTGTTGCCAGCTCTCATGGTGTGACGGGCGGTGTGTACAAGACCCGGGAACGTATTCACCGCGACATGCTGATTCGCGATTACTAGCAACTCCAACTTCATGCAGGCGGGTTTCAGCCTGCAATCCGAACTGGGAGCAGTTTTTGAGATTTGCTCCTCCTCGCGGTATTGCTTCTCTCTGTTCTGCCCATTGTAGCACGTGTGTCGCCCTGGACATCAGGGGCATGATGATTTGACGTCATCCCCACCTTCCTCCACGTTAACCGCGGCAGTCTTGTTAGAGTGCCCACCTTTCTGTGATGGCAACTAACAACAGGGGTTGCGCTCGTTGCAGGACTTAACCTAACATCTCACGACACGAGCTGACGACAACCATGCACCACCTGTCTCCCTGCCCCAAAGGGCTTCCTCCATTACAAGTTATTCAGGGGATGTCAAGTCCAGGTAAGGTTCTTCGCGTTGCTTCGAATTAAACCACATGCTCCGCTGCTTGTGCGGGTCCCCGTCAATTCCTTTGAGTTTTAATCTTGCGATCGTACTTCCCAGGCGGAGTACTTATTGTGTTTACTGCGGCACAGGAGGGGTCGATACCCCCTACACCTAGTACTCATCGTTTACGGCGTGGACTACCAGGGTATCTAATCCTGTTTGCTACCCACGCTTTCGTGCCTCAGCGTCAGTTACAGTCCAGAGAACCGCCTTCGCCACTGGTGTTCTTCCTAATCTCTACGCATTTCACCGCTACACTAGGAATTCCGTTCTCCTCTCCTGCACTCTAGATATCCAGTTTGAAATGCACTGCCCGGGTTAAGCCCGGGTCTTTCACATCTCACTTAAATATCCGCCTGCACACCCTTTACGCCCAGTAATTCCGGACAACGCTCGCCACCTACGTATTACCGCGGCTGCTGGCACGTAGTTAGCCGTGGCTTCCTCTTCCGGTACCGTCATTATCGTCCCGGATGACAGAGCTTTACGATCCGAAAACCTTCTTCACTCACGCGGCGTTGCTGCATCAGGCTTTCGCCCATTGTGCAATATTCCCCACTGCTGCCTCCCGTAGGAGTCTGGACCGTTTCTCAGTTCCAATGTGGCCGTTCACCCTCTCAGGTCGGCTACGCATCGTCGCCTTGGGGGGCTTTTATCCCTCCAACTAGCTAATGCGACGCGGGCCCATCTCAAAGCGGATTTCTCCTTTAAGGTATCCTCCATGCGGTTTTTACCTTCTATGCGGTATTAATCTCCCTTTCGGGAGGCTATCCCCCTCTTTGAGGCAGGTTACCCACGTGTTACTCACCCGTCCGCCGCTATTCCACCCCCGAAAGGGCTTCCTCGCTCGACTTGCATGTGTTAGGCACGCCGCCAGCGTTCGTCCTGAGCCAGGATCAAACTCTTATTTTAAAAGTTTTATTTGACTCTGTTGAAAATTACTATTAGCTTCGCCCAGCTTCGTCAAATGCCTCATTCCGGTGCTCAATTACACAAGTAAGTTCCGCTCCTCATTCAGCCTTTTCCTCGCTGTACTCGCTACTAGTAATTTTAGTATATCTCTTTCAGCAAAATACTAAGTAAATATACTTAATTACGAAATTACTTCCTCTACTGCTCTCGCAGCTCAAAAGAATTGCTGGTTTATTCTTAATAAATAAGTTTACCTATGTTCTTCATTCTGTTTAATTTTCAAGGATCATTTTATTTCGCAAACATTGTAACATTATTAAAACACTACTAAATACACCCAAACTTTAATGAAAAAACTGTTACAATCCCTTACGACTTTTACATTCTATCATTTAAATTTAATGTCGTCAATACATTTTTAAATATTTATATATATATAGACAAATAATTTTTTTATTTTTCAATTCTTTTAATGAAATATCTAAAATCAAGGATATCTGGGAAGTTTAGACAATAAAAGACATCCTTGATTTATTTAAAATCAAGTAATTCTTATGTTCAGGTGGAATTTGCCTATATCTCCATCTAAACAGAAGAACTTAAAAGATACGTAGCAGTGTTTATACACCACTCTGAATAAGATGGGAACCTTAGTTAATTCCAGAATTGGGATAAACAATTTTCAGCAATTAAATCTATTACTTATTCAGTACAATTTATTTTAGCTATAGCCACAACTCTCTGTTCCTCTTCTGTACGCATAAGAGTAACTCCCATAGCATTTCTACTAGTAGTAGAAATATCAGATACATTAAGTCTTATAGCTACATTGCTACTATTTATAAGCATCATTTCATCCTCATCTTTTACAACTCTAGCACCTACTATTAAACCTGTCTTTTCTGTAGACCTATAAGTTATAATTCCTTTTCCTCCTCTTCTATGGATAGTATATTCAGTTACTGGAGTTCTTTTTCCAAACCCATTTTCACTAACTACTAAAATATCTCCATCATTGCTTGCAATATCCATAGCAACAGCAATATCTTTTTTCCTTAAAGTTATAGCTTTAACTCCTGTGGTATTCCTTCCAGTAGGTCTTACATCTTTTTCACTAAATCTTATAGCGTATCCATTTTTCGTAAAAATTATCACTTCACTACCACCTGTAGTCATTTTAACACCTATAAGTTCATCTCCATCTCTTAAATTTATAGCATTTAATCCACTTTTCCTTATAGATGCATATTGCTTTATTTCAGTCTTTTTAACTAATCCCTGCTTAGTAGCCATTATAAAATAATTATCATCGTCAATCTCTTTAAAAGATATAACTGCTTGAATCTGCTCATCTCCATCTAAAGGCAACAAGTTAACCAGATTAGTACCTTTAGCTGTTCTACCTGCATCAGGAATTTCGTAACCTTTTAATTTATATACTTTGCCTTTATTGGTGAAAAATAAAATATGACTATGAGTGGAAGTAATAAATATATGCTCTACAAAATCATCTTCCTTTGTAGTCATAGCTTGTATGCCCTTTCCTCCTCTTCTCTGTGAAGAATAAGTATCTGCAGAAATTCTTTTTATATATCCTGCATGAGTTAGAGTTATAACTACTTCTTCCTCTTCAATAAGATCCTCAATATTTATATCATCATTACTTATTTGTATTTCAGTTCTTCTTTCATCACCATATTTATCTCTTATTTCAATCAGTTCATCCTTAATCATATTTAATAGAACTGATTTATTCTCTAATATTTCTTTAAGATGTTTTATTATATTCATTAATTCATTATACTCATTTTCAATTTTTTCTCTTTCAAGCCCTGTAAGTCTTTGAAGTTTCATCTCCAAAATAGCCTGAGCCTGTTTTTCAGAAAGATTAAACTTATCTATTAAACCATTTCGTGCAATTTCTGTAGTTTTAGACGATCTTATCAAACTTATTACTTCATCGATATAATCCAATGCTATTTTTAATCCTTCTAGAATATGAGCTCTCGCTTCTGCTTTATCCAATTCAAATTTAGTCCTTCTGGTTAAAATCTCTTCTTGAAATTTTAAATAATGCACAAGCATCTGTTTTAAATTTAAAACTTTAGGCTCATTATCTACAAGTGTGAGCATTATAACTCCAAAAGTATCCTGCATCCTTGTATGTTTATACAACTGATTTAAAGTTATATTAGCATTGGCATCTCTTTTCAATTCTACAACAATTCTCATTCCATCTCTATCTGACTCATCTCTAATATCCGATATACCGTCTACTCTTTTATTTTTAACCAAATCCGCCATATTTTCTATAAGTTTGGATTTGTTCACCTGATATGGAATTTCAGTTATTACTATTCTATTTTTCCCTTTTTCTTCTTGAATTTCAGTTTTAGCCCTTACTATTATCTTTCCTCTTCCAGTTTCATAAGCACTTTTTATACCAGATGTACCAACTATTATTCCTGATGTTGGAAAATCAGGCCCTTTTATAGATGTCATAAGTTCGTGAATAGTAACTTCTGGATTCTCTATTATCATTATAACTCCATTTATAACTTCAACAAGATTATGTGGCGGTATATTGGTAGCCATACCTACTGCTATTCCCGCAGAACCATTCACAAGTAAATTTGGAAATCTTGAAGGCAAAACCGATGGTTCCTTTTCTTCACCATCAAAATTTGGAATAAAGTCTACTGTATTTTTATTTATTCCCCTTAACATCTCAACAGTTATTTTATTCATTTTGGCTTCTGTATACCTCATAGCTGCAGCACTATCTCCATCTACAGAACCAAAATTTCCATGACCATCAACCAAAGTATATCTAATAGAAAAGTCCTGGGCCATTCTAACAAGAGCATCGTAAACAGATGAATCTCCATGTGGATGGTATTTACCTAAAACATCTCCTACAATTCTTGCACATTTCCTATAGCCTTTTTCAGGAGTAAGCCCAAGTTCATACATAGAATATAATATTCTTCTATGAACTGGTTTTAATCCATCACGTACATCTGGTAGTGCACGGCTGACAATAACGCTCATTGCATAATCTATATAACTCTTTTTCATCTCCTGACTTATATCTATTGGTAAAACTTTTCCTTCATCAAACATCAAATACACCTCTCTACTATATGTCTAAGTTAACAACTTTCTTAGCATTTTCTATTATAAAATCTTTACGAGGTTCTACTTTGTCACCCATAAGTATAGTAAAAATTTCATCTGCAGCAATTGTATCTTCCACATTAACTTGTATTAAAGTTCTTGTTTCTGGATTCATAGTAGTATCCCAGAGCTGTTCGGAATCCATTTCTCCAAGTCCTTTATATCTCTGTATATCTACATTACTATTTTTTCCTCCTATTTCATTAAGTACTATTTCCAATTCTTTATCGGAGTAAGCATAATAGTCTTTTTTACTTTTAGCTACTTTGTATAGAGGTGGTTGAGCGATATAAACATGACATTTTTCAACAAGCTCTTTCATATACCTATAAAAAAAGGTAAGAAGTAACGTTCTTATGTGTGCACCATCTACATCTGCATCTGTCATTATTATTATCTTATTGTATCTTATCTTACTAATATCAAAATCTTTTCCTATTCCTGCTCCAAATGCCGTTATCATGGCTCTTATTTCTTCATATCCCAGTATTTTATCAAGTCTTTGCTTTTCTACATTCATTATTTTGCCCCGCAGAGGAAGTATAGCTTGAAATCTTCTATCCCTACCCTGTTTGGCTGATCCACCTGCTGAATCTCCCTCAACTAAATATATTTCACATTCAGATGGATCTTTAGACGAGCAATCTGCAAGTTTTCCCGGAAGAGATGTATTTTCAAGTACAGTTTTACGTCTTGTAAGCTCTCTTGCCTTTCTCGCTGCCTCTCTTGCACGTGACGCAACCAGTGATTTATCAATTATAGTTTTTGCAACTTGAGGATTTTCTTGTAAAAAATCACTTAAAGATTCTGCCATTATATTATCAACTATACCCCTAACTTCACTATTTCCAAGTTTTGTCTTAGTTTGACCTTCAAATTGAGGATCTACAAGTTTTATAGATATAACTGCAGTGATACCTTCTCTTATATCCTCTCCCGATAAATTTTTATCATTTTCTTTCAATATATTAAATTGTTTTGCATAATCGTTAAAAACTCTTGTTAAAGCAGATTTAAAACCTGCTAGATGAGTTCCTCCTTCTACCGTATCTATATTATTTGCAAAAGAAAAAATATTTTCAGAATATCCATTATTATATTGAAAAGCAATTTCTACAGAGTAATCACCTTTAATACCTTCTACATATATCGGATCTCTATGAATTGTTTGTTTATTTCTATTGAGGTAGGTTACAAAAGATTTTATTCCTCCTTCATAGTGAAATAATTCTCCTTTATCACTTCTTTCATCTTTTAAAGTTATAGCTATACCTTTATTTAAAAATGCCAATTCCCTAAGTCTTTGAGAAAGCACATCATAATCAAAATCTATTTCATCAAATATCTCCTTATCTGGTTTAAAGTAGATTTTTGTTCCATGTTCTTCACTATCACCTATTATTTCTAATCCTGTAGCTACCTTACCTCTCTTAAATACCTGTTTCCATATGTGTTTTTCTCTTTTTACTTCAACTTCACAAATTTCAGATAAAGCATTTACTACTGATGCTCCTACCCCATGAAGTCCGCCTGAAACTTTATATCCACCACCGCCAAACTTTCCTCCTGCATGTAATATTGTCATTATTACTTCTACTGTAGGTTTTTTTATTTTATGGTGTATACCAACCGGCATTCCTCTACCATTATCTGTAACCGTTATAGAGTTATCCTTATGTATAACTACCTCTATTTTATCGCAATACCCTGCTAGTGCTTCATCTATGCTATTATCTACTATTTCATATACCAAGTGATGAAGTCCTCTTAAACTAGTACTTCCAATATACATGCCTGGTCTCTTTCTAACTGCTTCCAATCCTTCTAATATTTGTATTTGATTTTCATCATAAATCTGTTTTTTTTCTTGTGGCATACCTATCCTCCTTACCTTATCTTAAAGTTCATAGTATAGAATTTCCGATCTTTTAGTTAATGTGGATGAAGATATAGGTGACAAGTAAATTTTACTCTTTTTATTAACTTCTGCAATAATAAAAGATTTAGGTTTATCCTTTGTAATTTTTTGTATAAATCCATCTTCTTCAGCCATCCTTAAAAATTGAGTTGTATCAGAACTATATGTTGAAGTTTCAACATTAAATATACCAATTACATCTTTTATTGGAACAACTATATTTTCACCTAAGTGTAGAAACATAAACAATCTCCTTTCAAAATTAAATTCTGCTAACTTTACCTTTTCTTACAGTAAATAGTTGAGCTTCATCTACTATATATTTTTTTATATCATCAATTCCAGTACAAGTTATAAATGTTTGTATTTCCTTTATAGAACTTAATATATATTTTTGCCTGTTTTTATCCAATTCAGATAAAACGTCATCCAAAAGCAATACAGGATATTCCCCTATAATTTCTTTTATTATTTCAAGGGAAGCAAATTTCATAGTCAAAATTGAGGTTCTTTGCTGTCCTTGAGAACCAAAATTTCTGGCGTTAATTCCATTTATATTCACAATAAAATCATCTCTATGGGGTCCATAGAGTGTACTACCTTTATATATATCTTTTTTTCTATTAAATTCTAAAATTTCAAATAGGTTATCTTCTATTTTATCAAAACTTGTTAAACATGTTATATATTTAAATTCTATATTTTCAACTCCTGAAGTTATGTTACTGTGAATAACTTTTCCTTTTTCACTAAGTTTTTTTAAATACTTATTCCTAAGTCTTATTATAACTCCACCATATTTTGATAATTGTTTATCATATACTTGAAGAATATCTACATAATTACTTTTATCCCAATTTTTAAGAATAATATTTCTCTGACTTAATACTTTATTATACTGAACCAAGCTATAATAATATTTTTTGCTGAATTTACAAAGTTCAATATCTAAAAATTTCCTTCTATAAACAGGAGATTCTTTTATTATTTTTAAATCTTCTGGTGAAAACATAACTACATTAAGAACTCCCATAAGCTCAGATAATTTACTTATTTTTATAGAATTTATATTTATTCCTTTTTTTCCTTCTTTAAATATTTTTATTTCTATTTTTTTATCTAATGACTTTTTTAACACATGGACTTTTATATATGACTCTTTATTATCCCAATTTATTAATTCTTTATCTCTATTTGTTCTAGGTGATTTACCTATACTGCAGTAATATATACTTTCTAATATATTTGTCTTTCCCTGTGCATTATCTCCTATGAATATATTTATATTTTTATTAAATTCTATATCTAATTTTCTGTAATTTCTAAAATTAATTAATTTTAAATACTTTATATACATTAAAAACACCTATTTATAATTATATCACAAATATATAATTGACAATTAATAATAAATTCTTAATGTTTATATAGAATAATTTATATAATTCTATACGTATTTCCTCCAAATTCAACTATATAGCCTTTAAATAGCTTCCTTCCCCTCCTTGTTTCTACTTCTCCATTTACTTTTACCATACCATCTTTTATGAATATTTTAGCTTCACATCCTTGTGAAACTGCCCCACACCATTTTAAAAAAGAGTCCAACCTTATTATATCTGTATTAACTTTAATTTCATTCATCTTACATTATCTCCAATTTATTTATTTTTAATTATTTAATAGTCTTACAGGTAATACTAGGTAAATACAATTATTTTTTTTGCTATTTTTTATGATACAAGGGCTTACACTACCTGAAAATTCCATTATAATTTCTTCATCTTCCATTATCCTAAGTACATCTATTAAGTACTTTGAATTAAATGCAATTTGGAGTGTATTTCCTTCTAGCAGTATATTTAACTCTTCCCTAACCATTCCTATTTGAGAATTAGAAGTTATAATCATGTTATTTTGTTCTATTTTTAGCTTTATTAAATTTGTATTACTATCTTTGGCCATTAACGAAGCTCTTTCAATACAATCTAATAATTCATTTTTTTTAGCTGTTACCCTAAGACTATACTCTTCTGGAATTATAGAATTATATTTTATAAATTCACCTTGTAACAGTCTGGATATAATCTTTGTATTTATTAAATTAAATAATATATGATTTGGAGTAAAAGTTATATTTACATTTTCATCATCATCTCCTAAAATTTTTGAAACTTCATTTAACGTTTTTCCTGGAATAACAGCATTTATTACATTTTCATTATCTAGAAGTTCGGATTTTAAAGCTAACCTATATCCATCTAAAGCTACTAAATTTAATTTTTTATTTTTAATTTCAAATAGAATACCTGTAAGTATGGGTCTTGCCTCATCTTGTGCTGTAGCAAATATGGTACCTTTTATCATATTTTTTAATGTATTTTGGGGTATAGAAAAAAATATATTTTCATTTATATTAGGTATCTCAGGAAAATCTTCTGCATTCATGTGAATAATATTAAATTTTGATTTTTGACACAATATTTCTACAGAGTTATTTTCAATTGTAGATATATATATATTATCGTTTGGTAATTTTCGTATAATATCTCCAAATATTCTTGAATCAATTACTATAGCTCCTTCTTCTTCTACTTCTGCTTGGATTGTTGTTATTATACTTAAGTCTATGTCAGAACCTGTTAATTTCACTGTATTATCATAGGCTTCTAAAAGTATACCGTTCAACACGGGCATACTAGATTTACCAGTTATTGCTTTTTGAACTGTAAATATGGATTCTTGTAATTTATTTTTTGTACATAGAAATTTCATCTAAGTACCTCCTTTTTTATGATTATCTATATAGATAGATAATTATATTTAGTAGTAGTAGTAGTAGAGACTGTGGATATGTTAATAAGTCTTAAAAATGTTGGTATAATTGAAAAAAGAATAAAAAATAAGTGTGGATAAGTATGTGAATAAAATTTGCATTATCCACATTATCCACATTATTTAAAAAAATAATAATTGTAGTATCTTTTTAATTTAATATTAACATAGTTATCAACAATGTTTGTTAATAACTATTGTTGATTTAATCTTTTTGTTAAATCATTTACAGCATTTTTAAGACTTTCATCTTTTTTTAAATTATTGGATATCTTTTCATAAGCATGTATTACAGTTGTATGATCTCTCCCACCAAATTCTTCTCCTATTTTAGGTAAGGACATATCTGTGAGTTTTCTACATAAATACATTGCTATTTGTCTTGGAAAAGCCACATTTCTAGTTCTTCTTGATGATTTAAAATCAGATACTTTTAAATTATAGTAGTTAGACACCACATCCTGTATTAATTCTATTGTAACTTGTTTTGATTGACCACTTGATATTATATCTTTTAATGCTTCTGTTGCCAAATCTATGCTTATTTCTTTGTTTGTAAGTGAAGAAAAGGCAACTATTCGTATTAAAGCTCCTTCTAGTTCCCTTATATTTGATTTGATTTTTGTTGCTATGTATGCCATTACCTCGTTTGGAATATTCAATTTTTCAACGTCAGCTTTCTTTTTTAATATAGCCATTCTTGTTTCGAAGTCAGGGGGTTGGATATCAGCTATAAGCCCCCATTCGAATCTAGATCTAAGTCTATCTTCCAGTGTAGGTATTTCCTTTGGAGGTCTATCGCTTGATAGAATTATTTGTTTATTAGCTTCATATAGTGCATTGAAAGTATGAAAAAATTCTTCTTGGGTTCTTTCTTTACCAGCTATAAATTGAATATCATCTATAAGTAAAACATCTATGTTTCTATACTTGTTTCTAAATTCAACATTTTTGTCATCCTTTATAGAATTTATTAATTCATTAGTGAATTTTTCAGAAGAAACATACACTACTTTACAGTTGGTATTATTATGCAATATATGATGTCCTATAGCGTGCATTAAGTGGGTTTTACCTAAACCTACTCCTCCATATATAAATAAAGGATTATATGCTTTTGCAGGTGATTCTGCTACAGCAAGGGAAGCTGCATGGGCAAATCTATTACTGTTGCCTATAACAAATGAGGTAAAAGTATATTTTGGGTTTAACATAGTGGACATCTCATCGGTTACTATTATTGAACTTTTTATATTTTGTTCATTTGTTGTATCTAAAGTTAAAAATTCTTCTGTTAATTCAGATGAAATTAAAAATTTAACATTATATTTTTTTGAAGTAACCATTTGCAGTGCCCTAATTATTAAGTCAGTATATTTGTTACTTAGTATACCTTTGGTAAGGTCATTTGGTACAGTTAACATAAATGTATCATTTTCAATAGATATAGGAGTAATACTTTTGATCCACGTATTAAAGCTTACTTCAGTAGTCTCACCTTTTATTATGTTTAAACATTGTTCCCATATTTCTTTTAAATGGGCATTCAT